>NC_012669.1:0-1200000 GCF_000023105.1 Beutenbergia cavernae DSM 12333 | reverse complement strand
CGGCCCTCGCCGGCGCCGTCGCGCTCGCGCTCGCTCCGGGGCGCCGTCTCGTGCCGCCCGAGCTGCTTCGCCTCCCGTCCGTCCGCGCGGCGAGCGTCTCCCTGGCCGCCCTGTTCGCGGGCGTTCTCGCCTCGCTGTTCGTGGTCAGCCTGGCCCTGCAGACCGGTCGCGACCTCGACGCGTTCGACGTCGGCCTCCTGCTCCTGCCGCAGCCGCTCGCGTTCGCGCTGGTCGCCCGCGTCGGCGCTCGCGCCGTCGGCCGGTGGGGAGCGCCGCGCGCGCTCGCCGCGGGGATCGGCGCCGTGCTCGCGGCCCTGGCGGCGCTGAGCCTCGCCCCGGGCCTGCCGACCGCCGTCGTCCTGCCCGCGATGGCCGGCATCGGCGTCGGCCTCGCGCTCGCCTACCCGGCCGCGTCGATCTGGGCCGTCGACGGCGCCCCGCCGTCCGCGAGGGGGACGACGGCGGCGCTGCTCACCACCGCGCAGAACGTCGGCGGCGCGTCGGGACTGGCGGTCCTCACCGCGCTCTCGCTGGTCCCGCCGGCGACGAGCGCCGGCCCTGGGCTCATGGTGAGCGCGGCGCTGCTCGTGCTCGGGGCGGCCCTCGCCTTCACGCTCGGCCGGCGCACACAGCCGTCCTGAGGTCCGGGCGCGAGCAGGGCTGCCTGACTCAGCCGAGCAGGGCGGCGAGCCAGGCCCGCTGCTCGGGCCAGCGGAACCCGCCACCGCCCTCGTGCTCGTTGTACCGGTACACGTCGATGCGCGAGCCGGCGGGGTGACCGTACGCGTTGAACGCGGCGTACACGGTGGACGGCGGGCAGATGGTGTCCATGAGCCCGACGGAGAACAGCGCCGGCGCGCTCGCACGCGTGGCGAGGTGCGCCGCGTCGACGTAGGACAGCGTGCGCAGCACCTGCTCCTCGCGTCCGCGGTGCACGGCGAGATAGGCGACGACCTCGCCGTACGGGTGCGCGGCGGTGATCGTGATCGCCCGCCGCATGTGGCACAGGAACGGCACGTCCGGCATGACGGCCACGAGGTCCGGCACGAGGCCGGCGACGGCGAGCGAGATGCCGCCGCCCTGGCTGCCGCCGGTGACGGCGACGCGGGCGGGGTCGACGCCGTCGAGCGTGCGGACCGCCTCCACGGCGCGCACACCGTCCGTGAACACGCGGCGGTAGTAGTGGTCCGCCGGGTCGTCGATGCCACGCGTCATGAAGCCGGGGACCGAGGAGCCGGTGCCGGCCGGGTCCGGGGTGTCGCCACCGGTCCCCCACCGTGCCCCCTGCCCGCGCGTGTCCATGACGAGGAACGCGTACCCGGCGCTCGGCCACGCCAGGTGCTCGTGCGGGAGCCCGCGCCCTCCCCCGTAGCCGACGTACTGGACGACGGCGGGCAGCGCCGTCGCCCCGCGCGGCCGCAGGTACCACGCCTTGACCGGGTGGCCCCCGAACCCGGCGAACGTGACGTCGAACGCCTCGACGAGCTCGAGCCCGGCATCGACGGGCTCGACCCGGACGTCGAGGTCGTGCTCGCGGGTCTCGGCGAGCGTGGCCGCCCAGAACGCGTCGAGGTCGTCGGGGATCGCGAGAGCGGGTCGGTAGTCGGGCAGGGCATCGGCGGCGATGTCGAAGAACGGCACGGCCGCGATCCTAGGGATGCGCGGCGCCCGCGGGAAGCGTCGTCCGTGCCGCGCTCGGCGCCTTGACACCTGCATGCGCGGAGGGCAACACTTAACCACATGGTGAAGTATTCGAAGGCGGACCCCTCGCTCGACGAGGTCTTCGCGGCGCTCACCGACCCCACCCGGCGCGCCATGCTCGCTCACCTGCGCGCCGGCCCAGCCACCGTGACCGAGCTCGCGGCGCCGCTCGGCGCCACGCTCCCCGCGATGGCGAAGCACCTCGCCGTCCTGGAACGGACCGGCCTGATCACCACCCGCAAGGTCGGCCGCAGCCGCCACTGCACACTGCGCGCCGGCGCGCTGCGCCCCGCCGCGGAGTGGATGGACGGCTACCGCCGGTTCTGGGCCGACCGCCTCGACTCGCTCGAGGACTACCTGGAGGAGAACCCGTGACCGAGGCACCCACCACCGTGAGGCTCACCCGACACGTCGCCGCCGCGCCCGCCCGCGTGTGGCGAGCGTGGACCGACGCCGACGAGCTCGCCGCCTGGTTCTGGCCGCCGTCGTTCGGGACGACGGCGCGGGTCGACCTGCGCGTCGGCGGCACCTACCGCGTCGAGTCGACAGCCCGCGGCATGGCCGTGAGCGGCGACGTCGTCGCGCTCGAGGAGCCGCATCGGCTCGTCCTGACCTGGCGTTGGGACGGCGAGGACGACGAGACCCTCGTGACCGTCACGTTCGCCGCCGCCGACGGCGGGACGGATGTCGTCGTCCTCCACGAGCGGTTCACGTCCGAGGAGGACGCCGCGAATCACGCGCAGGGCTGGAACGACTGCCTCGACCGGCTGGTCGAGGTCGGACAGCGGACAGCCTGACCCGGGCACCGCAGGCTGCGCTCGGCGGGAGAGTCGCCTCAGGCCAGGGCGCGCTCGAGGTCCGCCAGCAGGTCGGCGACGTCCTCGATGCCCACGGACAGCCGCACGAGGTCCGCCGGCACCTCGAGCGCCGACCCGGCGACCGACGCGTGCGTCATCCGCGCGGGGTGCTCGATGAGCGACTCCACGCCGCCCAGCGACTCCCCGAGCGTGAACACGCGGGTCCTGTCGCACACCTCGAGCGCCCGCGCCTCGGACCCGACCCGCATGCTGACCATCCCGCCGAACCCGCTCATCTGGGTGGCCGCGACGTCGTGGCCGGGGTGGTCCGGCAGTCCCGGGTAGATCACGTGCTCGACGACGGGATGCGCGGCGAGGAACTCGGCCACGGCCGCGGCGTTCCGGCTGTGCTGGGCCATGCGCACGCCGAGCGTCTTCAGCCCGCGGAGCGTGAGCCACGCGTCGAACGGGCCGGCGACGGCGCCTGCGGCGTTCTGGTGGAACGCCACGGCGTCGAGGAGCGAGCCGGAGCCGGTCGGACCCGGGTTCCCGCCCGGCAGGCGGACGCCTTCACGCAGCACGAGCGCGCCACCCACGACGTCGGAGTGCCCCCCGATGTACTTCGTGGTCGAGTGGACGACGGCGTCGGCGCCCAGCGTCAGCGGGAGCTGCAGCGCGGGACTGGCGAACGTGTTGTCGACGACGAGGAGCGCGTCGGCGTCGCGCGCGATCCCGGCGAGCAGGGTCAGGGGTGAGATCCCCAGCAGCGGGTTCGACGGCGTCTCGACCCAGATCGCGCGGGTCGTCGGTCGCACCGCGGCTGCGACCGCCGCTGGCGACGTCGTGTCGACGGCCGTGTGCTCGATCCCCCAGGGCGCGAGCACGCGCGCGATCAGGCGGTACGTGCCGCCGTAGGCGTCGTCGGGGATGACGAGGTGGTCGCCGGGCGCGAGCACCGACCGGAGCAGCACGTCCTCCGCCGCCAGGCCGGACGCGAACGCGAACGCCCGCTCGCCGAGCTCGGCGGCGGCGAGCGCCGTCTCGAGCGCGGTCCTCGTGGGGTTCGCGGAGCGCGAGTACTCGTACCCGCCGCGCAGTCCGCCGACGCCGTCCTGCTTGTACGTCGACGTCAGGTACACGGGCGGGACGACGGCGCCCGTGGCCGCGTCCGGTTCGGAGCCGGCGTGGATCGCCCGGGTGGCCGGTCCGTGCTTCGACCAGTCGGGGGCCTCGGTCGCGTCGCCGGCGTCGTGGTGGGTCATGGTCGTCAGGCTAGCCATCCGCCGCCGAGTGCGTGATCCCTCCCGCCGACACGCCGCCGACGCCGCGAGAGCTCACGCACTCGGCGCGCGACGCCCTCAGCGGGCCAGGTACCCGAGCAGGTCCGCGCGCGTCAGCACCCCGATCGGGCGGCCGTCGTCGGTGACCACGAGAGCGTCGGAGTCCACGAGCGCCTTCTGGACGGCGACGACGCTCTCCCCCGCCCCGATGTACGGCAGCGGCGGGCCCATGTGCGCCTCGACGCGGTCGGCGAGCGACGCCTGGCCGGCGAAGACGGCGTCGAGCAGGTCGCGCTCGCTGACCGAGCCGGCGACCTCGCCGACGACGACCGGCGGCTCCGCACCGACCACCGGCATCTGCGAGACGCCGTACTCGTGGAGGATCTCGACGGCGTCCCGCACCGTCTCGCCCGGGTGCGTGTGCACGAGCGCCGGCAGCTCCCCCGACTTGGTGCGCAGCACGTCGGCTGCCGTCGCACCCTCGCCGGCGTCGAGGAACCCGTACGAGCGCATCCACGCGTCGTTGAACACCTTCGAGAGGTAGCCGCGCCCGCCGTCGGGCAGGATCACGACGACGACGGCGTCGGCTGCGGCAGCCGGGTCCTCCTCCTCGAGCCGGCGCGCCACGCGCAGAGCCGCGACCGCGGCCATCCCGCTCGACCCGCCGACGAGCAGGCCCTCCTCGCGGGCGAGGCGCCGGGTCATCTCGAACGAGTCGGCGTCCGTCACGGCGAGCACCTCGTCCGGCACCGCCGGGTCGTACGCGCCCGGCCAGAAGTCCTCGCCCACGCCCTCCACGAGGTACGGCCGTCCGCTGCCGCCGGAGTACACGGACCCGTCCGGGTCGACACCCACGACCCGCACCGGGCCGCTCTCCCGGTCGGCTGACGCGTCGTGCAGGTAGCGACCGGTGCCCGTGATCGTGCCGCCCGTCCCGATGCCGGCGACGAGGTGCGTGACGCGCCCGTCGGTGTCGGCCCAGATCTCGGGGCCGGTGGAGGCGTAGTGGCTCGCCGGCCCGTTCGGGTTCGAGTACTGGTCGGGTTTGAACGCGCCGTCGATCTCCGACGCGAGCCGGTCGGACACGGAGTAGTAGGAGTCCGGGTGGTCCGGCGGGACGGCGGTGGGGGTCACCACCACCTGCGCCCCGTAGGCCGTGAGGACGTCGCGCTTGTCCTGCGCGACCTTGTCCGGGCAGACGAAGATGCAGCGGTAGCCGCGCTGCTGGGCGATGAGCGCGAGGCCGACGCCGGTGTTGCCCGACGTGGGTTCGACGATCGTGCCGCCCGGACGCAGCTTTCCCTCCGCCTCGGCGGCGTCGATGATGCGGGCGGCGATGCGGTCCTTGATCGACCCACCGGGGTTGAGGTACTCGATCTTGGCGAGGACGACTGCGCTCAGTCCGTCGGTCACGGACGACAGGCGCACGAGCGGCGTGGATCCCACGAGCTCGCTGATGTGTGCGGCGTATCTCATCGGCCCAGGGTAGGACGCGTCGGTGGGTCACGCCCCGCCCTTGCGACGCGACCTCTCGAGGGAACGACGACGGCGGCCCTCACCACCGAGGGTGAGGGCCGCCGTCGCTGTCGTGCAGCGCGCGTCGCGCCGTGGCTCAGTCGCCGCGGAGGATCGCCAGGAGCCGCAGGAACTCGAGGTACATCCAGACGAGCGTGACGGTGAGGCCGAACGCGGCCGCCCAGGCGTACTTGGCCGGTGCGCCGCGCTCGATGCCGCGCTTGATCGCGTCGAAGTCGATCACGAGGCAGGCCGCGGCGAGGATGACCGCGGCGACGCCGATGAGGATGCCGATCGGGCCCTCGCGCATCCCCCAGCCGTCCATGACGCCGAACAGCATGAGGCCGAGGTTGATCAGCGAGAAGAACGCGTACCCCACGAGCGCCACGAGCACGATCCGCTGGAACTTGGGCGTGACCCGGATCTTGCCGCTCCGGAACAGCAGGAGCGTCGCGCCGAACGTGGCGAACGTCGCAAGCACCGCCTGCACGACGATCCCGGGGTACATCGTCTCGAAGATGCCGGAGATGCCGCCGAGGAACAGACCCTCGAGGGCGGCATACCCGACGATGAGCGCCGGCGACGGCTCGCGCTTGAACGAGTTCACCAGGCCGAGCACGAGGCCGCCGATCGCACCGACGAGCATGAGCGGCCAGACGAGCTGCGGGGCGCCGAGCGCCTGCGGGCCGAACCACGCGAGCGCACCGGTGACGACGATGATCCCGAGCAGCGAACCCGTGCGGATGATGACGTCGTCATACGTCATGCGGCCGGTCTGCGCGGGACCCGCGGCCGGCATGTTGTACGCCTGCTCCAGGTCGTATGCCGGCGCCATCGTGCCGGTCGCACCGGCCGCCGACTGCCCGGCCTGCGGCACGCCCGGGTAGCCCTGCTGCCCGGCGGCACCCGGGTACGCACCCGGCTGGCCTCCGCGCCGCTGCTGGCCCTTGCCGTCCCCGAAGAACGGATCGTTGTTGAAGTACGGGTTGCTCACGCGCTGCCTCCTGGTCGCGGCGGGTGGATGCTCTTGGCCGGCCGATCGCCTGGGACTGCGCCGGACCGCTGCGCCCATCCTATGCGGCGAGCGGCGACCGGGCATGGCTCATGCGTGTGCCGTATCCGAGGAACGACCGACGCCGTCCCCGTGTTCCCGCCGGCCGGTGCGCGTGTGAGGGCCTCCCGCGGACCCCTGAGGCTCGAGGCCGAGGGAGTCCGCCTGGAGGATGACGTCGTCACTCCTTCGACCGACGTCTCCCGAGCCGAAGATCCACCCATCGCGAGCGGCGGCGCGCCGGTGCGCGGCCTAGCGTGGAGCGCAGCCGGGTGAGTCCGCCCGGACCCCACGAAGGAGCTGCTCATGATCGAGGCTGAAGGCCTCACGAAGAGGTACGGCACCAAGCTCGCGGTGGACCACGTCTCGTTCCGCGTCGAGCCGGGCCAGGTGACCGGCTTCCTCGGCCCGAACGGCGCCGGGAAGTCGACGACGATGCGGATGATCGTCGGTCTCGACCGCCCCACCGCCGGGCACGTCGAGGTCAACGGCAAGCCGTACGCCCAGCATCACGCGCCGATGCACGAGGTCGGCTCGCTGCTCGAGGCGAAGGCGGTCCACACCGGCCGCAACGCCCGCAACCACCTGCGCGCCCTCGCCGCCACCCACGGTCTGCCCGGCAAGCGCGTCGACGAGGTCATCGAGATGACCGGCCTCGCCGCGGTGGCGAAGAAGCGCGTCGGCGGCTTCTCGCTCGGCATGGGCCAGCGACTCGGCATCGCCGTGGCCATGCTCGGCGACCCCCGCACGCTCATCCTCGACGAGCCGGTGAACGGCCTCGACCCCGAGGGCGTCAAGTGGGTCCGCACGATGGTCCGGTACCTGGCGGACGAGGGACGCACGGTCTTCCTGTCGTCGCACCTCATGAGCGAGATGGCGATCACCGCCGACCAGCTCATCGTCATCGGCCGGGGCAGGATCATCACGTCCGGGCCCGTGCAGGAGGTCATCGACCGCACGTCCGGCACGTCCGTCACCGTCCGCTCGCCGCAGGCGGCGCAGCTCGCGGAGCGCCTCGCCGGCGAGGACGTCGCCATCACCGTCATCGAGCCGGGGCACCTCGCCGTGCGCGGGCTCGAGGCAGCCCAGGTCGGTGAGGTCGCCGCGCGCGAGGGTCTCGTGCTGCACGAGCTCACGCCCGTCCGGGCCTCGCTCGAGGAGGCGTTCATGACCCTCACCGCCGACGACGTCGAGTTCCACTCCGCGTCCGGGTCACCCCACGCGTCGCACGCAACGGAAGGAGCGCAGGCATGACCGCGATCACCAACGGCGCCGCCACCGAGGTGGGCCGCCACGCCGGTGCGCCCGTCAGCGGCGCCGGCCGCGTCTCGTTCCCCCACGTGATGAAGTCCGAGTGGATCAAGTTCTTCACGCTGCGCTCGACGTACTGGACGCTCGGCCTGACCGTCGTCGGGATGGTCCTGTTCGCGCTGATGATGGCCAGCGGCGCGTCGTTCATCGCGGAGAGCTCCGAGGGCGCCGACCTCAGCGGGTTCGGTGTCACCGTCGCGACGTTCGGGTACCTCGCCGGGCAGATCACGGTGGCGGTCCTCGGAGCGCTCATCATCACCGGCGAGTACACGACCGGCATGATCCGGTCGACGATGACGGCCGTTCCGAAGCGGCTCCCCGCGCTGTTCGCGAAGGGTGTCGTGCTCGCCATCGTCACGTTCGTCACCGCGAGCGTGGGCGTCTTCGCGTCGTACCTGGTGACCCTGCCGATCCTGTCGCAGTACGACATGCAGGCGGACCTCGGCGACTCCGAGACCTGGCGCGTGTTCCTCGGTGCCGGTCTGTACGTCATGGCGATCGCCCTGCTCGCGTTCGGGATCGGCGCCCTGCTGCGCAACTCCGCCGGGGCCATCGCCGCCGTGCTCGGCATCGTCCTGCTCATCCCGATCGTGGTGAGCATCGCGAGCATGAACCTCGAGTGGGTGGCGAACCTCGCTCCCTACCTGCCCTCGGCGGCAGGCGAGCGCATCATGGCGATCGACGGCGGGATGAGTGCGATCGAAGGCGAACCGCCCGGCGGCGAGCCGCCTCTGACCCCCTGGCAGGGCATCGGCCTGCTGGGTGCCTACGTCGCGGCGATCTTTGCCGCTGCGTGCGTGCTGCTGCGGAGGAGGGACGTCTGATCGACGTTCCGCAGCACACCGAGGGGGCGACGCCGGCGGGGGAACCGCCGGCGTCGCCGTTCTCGCGTGCGCCCTCGGACGCGCCGGCCGCCGGCGCGAGAGGGCCGACGCCGGCCCCCGGCTCGTCGTCGTCAGGAGCGTCGGGAGGAGCGAACGTGTCCTCGTCCTCGGCGCCGGAGTTCACCGAGCTCAACGCGCGACGGCTCGGCCCGGTCCGGCGCTACTTCGTCCGTCACCCCGTGGCGATGGACCTCCTGGTCATGGCGTGGTTCGGGATCCCCTCGTTCCTCACCGTCGTCCTGGTGCCGGAGGGGACTCCCCGCGGCGTCGTCGTCGGCGCGATCGCCTCGGTGCTCGCGACGGCGGCTCTGTGGTTCCGGCGTCGACGTCCCCTCGCGACGCTCGCCGTCGTCACGGTCCTCGGTGTCGTCACGACGGTCGCGATGTCGCAGACCGCCGGCTTCGAGCTCGCCGTCGCGCTCGGGGTGTACGCCGTCGCCGCCTCGCGACCGGCGCACGTGGCCTGGCTGGCGCTCGGCGCGAGCGTCGCCACCCTGGGCACCACCCAGGTGCTCGTCGACGCGCCGACGAACCTCGAGGCGGTCGCCGCCGCCTCCCCCGACCCGACCGACTGGGACGTGTTCCGCGTCACGAGCGTCACGGCGATCGTCCTCTGGGCGGTCATCGCCCTGGCCATCGGCATCGGCGTCCGCAACCGGCGCCTGCACATCGGTGCTCTCATCGACCGCGCCAACCAGCTGGCGCTCGAGCGCGACCAGCGCGAGCAGCTCGCCGTCGCCGCCGAGCGGGCGAGGATCGCGCGCGAGATGCACGACGTCGTCGCCCACTCCCTCTCCGTGATGATCACACTGGCCGACGGCGCCCAGGCGATCCTCGAGAAGAGCCCCGACCGGGCGCGCACGGCGATGGACGACGTCGCCGAGACCGGGCGCTCCGCCCTCGGCGACATGCGACGCGTGCTCGGCGCGCTCCGGGACGACGAGGCCACCGGCGCCATGCTCGAACCGCAGCCGACCGAGGGGATCGGGGAGCTCGTCGACCGCTTCCGCGCGGCCGGGCTGCCGGTCCACCTCACCACGTCCGGCGTGGCGCTCCCCGCGGACGCCGGCCTCCGGCTCGCCGTCTACCGCATCCTCCAGGAGGCGTTGACCAACGTGCTGCGGTACGCGCCGCTCGCCCCGTGGATCGAGGCGGCTGTCGCGACGACGCCCGACGGCGTCGTCGTCCGTGTCTCCAACGGCGGTGGGTCGATCCCCGGCGAGGGACGCCAGGGCTCCGGGAAGGGGCTCATCGGCATGCGTGAGCGGGTGGCCGTGTTCGGCGGCTCGATCGAGGCCGGGCCGACCCTGTCCGGCTGGCAGGTGCGCGCGCTGCTGCCGTGGCGGGAGGATGAGGTGTGATCCGTGTGCTGCTCGTCGACGACCAGGCGCTCCTGCGCACCGGGTTCCGGCTCGTGCTGGAGGCGGAGACGGACATCGAGGTCGTCGGTGAGGCCGCCGACGGCGTGGTCGCGGAGCAGATGGCGCGCTCGCTCCACCCGGACGTCGTGCTCATGGACGTGCGGATGCCCGTACGCAACGGCATCGAGGCCACGGCGAGCATCGTGGCCGCGATGCCCGCGGTCCGCGTGCTCATCCTCACGACGTTCGACCTCGACGAGTACGCGTTCTCCGGCCTGCGGGCCGGCGCGAGCGGCTTCCTCCTCAAGGACACGCGGCCCGCGGATCTCGTGGACGCGATCCGGACGGTGGCGAGCGGGGACGCCGTCGTCTCGCCGCGGATCACCCGGCGGATGCTCGAGCTGTTCGGCGAGTACCTGCCGCAGGGCGGCGACCGGGACACCTCGGCCAGCGACCCGCGGCTCGCGGAGCTGACGCCGCGCGAGCTCGAGGTGCTCGTCGCCGTCGCGGAAGGGCTGTCGAACCTCGAGATCGCCGACCGGTTCGTGGTCAGCGAGGCGACGGTCAAGACGCACGTCGGCCGCGTGCTCGCGAAGCTGGGCCTGCGGGACCGCGTGCAGGCCGTGGTGCTGGCCTACGAGACGGGACTCGTGCGACCCGGGTAGCCTGCTCCGACGGGAATCACGAGCCGACGAGCTCGTCGAGGCAGGGAGGAGGCACGCGATGAGCGACAGCCCGCCGCAGATCGCGGTGCGCGAGGTCGCGCCGTCCGATGCCGACTTCCTCGTCGACATGCTGCTCGAGTCGGTGAACTGGTCGGGCGACCGGATGAACCGCAAGCAGGCCCTCGCGAAGCCCGAGATCGCGCACTACGTCACCGGCTGGGGCAGGCCGGGCGACTTCGGGCTCGTCGCCGTCGACCTCGGCGGGCCGGCCGGGCTGCAGATCCCGGTCGGGGCGGCCTGGCTGCGCCAGTTCACGTCGGCGGACCCGGGATACGGCTACGTGGCCGACGACGTCCCGGAGGTGACGATCGCCATCGTCCCGGGGTTCCGGGGCCGGGGCATCGGCCGCGCGCTGCTGACGGCGTTGCTGGCCCGCGCGCGGGAGCTGGGGATCGGCCGGGTCAGCCTGTCCGTGGAGGACGGCAACCGCGCCCGGGCGCTGTACGAGCAGCTCGGGTTCACGTCGGTCGGGCGCAGCGGGGACTCCGACACGCTGGCGCTCGACCTCTGAGCCAGCACGCCGGGCGGCCGCCTGGCGCATGCCGCCCCGACTGTCATACCGTCGATGCCCATGAGCGCGTTCTACGACCCGGACGAGGCCCTGGCCAGGGTCGAGGCAGACATCGCCGCGGCGCAGGAGCGCGCCTCGGCCGCCCAGGAGGTCCGCGCCAAGATCGACGAGGTGCGGGGGGTCGCCCGGAGCGAACGCGGTGAGGTCGTCGCCCAGGTCGACCCGACCGGCCTGCTGCGCGACCTCGAGCTGAGCGACGCCGCGACGCGCCTGCGCGCCGACGCGCTCTCGACGCTCATCGTGCGCACCGTGCGCGCGGCGATGCAGGACGCGTCGCGCCAGGCGGTCGCGATCATGGACGACGCGTTCGGCGCTGGCTCGGCCGTGAGCCGCCAGCTGCAGGACGAGCTCGATCAGCGCATGCGCTGATCCCACACAGGGAAGCGGAACGGGGGACGGGGATGGGCACGGGGGCAGGCTTCGAGGTCTCGACGGAGGTGCTGACCGCGCACGCGGGGCGCCTCGAGGCGGTGCGGGACGCCGTCGACCTCGCAGCGGACGCGGCGGGGCAGGTGGACCTGAGCGACGGATCGTTCGGCGTGCTGTGCGCCTTCCTCCCGCCGATCGTCCTTCAGTCCGAGGCCGAGACCGAGGACGCGATCGCGGCGGCGGGCGAGACGCTGACGGCGATGGCCCAGGGCGTTCGTGACATGGCCGCCGACTACGCAGCTGCGGACGAGGGCGAGCAGGGTCGGCTCGACCGCCTCCGGGCGGCGCTGCCGTGAGCGAGAACGCGCTGGTCGCAGGGCCCACCGAGTCCTCGGCCCTCGGCGGCACGATGCTCATCGAGTCGCTCGCCGACCTGTCGACGTCGCTGGAGAGCGGCAGCTGGCTCGACGTCGGGCTCGCTGGGCTGTCGACCGCGCTGGACACCGCAGCGGCGGTCATGGACCCGCTCGGGCAGCTCATCGCCGCCGGTCTCGGCTGGCTCATGGAGCACGTCGAGCCGCTCAAGGGGTGGCTCAACGACCTGACGGGCGACGCGAACGCCGTCGCCGGCTTCGCCGCCACCTGGACGAACGTCGCGGGGCACCTGGGGACGGCGTCGGAGGACCTCCGGCAGGTGGTCCGCTCGGACCTCGAGGCGATGACGGGTCAGGGCGTGGAGGCGTACGCGCGATACGCCGACGACGTCGCCGCGCACCTGAAGGGGCTGAGCGGCTCGTCCGCGGGAGTCGCAGCAGCGATCGAGAAGTGCGGGATGGTCGTGCAGATCGTGCACGACATGGTGCGCGACGCGATCGCCGAGCTGGTCGGCGCGGCGATCTCGTGGGCGGCGCAGATCGTGTTCACCGTCGGACTCGGGACGCCGTGGGTGATCGGCCAGGTGACGACGCGGGTGTCGTCGCTCGCGGCTCGCGTCGGCGGTTCCGTGACGGCGGTCATCCGGTCGGCGTCGTCGTTGCGCGGTCTCGTCGACACGCTCAAGGAGGCGATCAGCGGCCTCGCCCGGAACCTCCGCAGCAACCAGCCCCGCACCCCGGGTGCGCCGGGCACCCGCGACGTGCCTGGCCACTTCGCGGGAGGCAGCTACGGTCCTGGGCGACGGCGTGGCGAGCTCCCGGACGAGTGGGCGGAACGCGCGTACGACGACATCCGAGCCGACCCGAACTTTGCCGACGACCTCGCACGAGCGAACCCCGACATGGACCCAGCCGACATTCGCCGCGCGCTCGACCACGTCTTCCGCGACGAGCACCTCCTGGGTGGCCGAACGTTCCCGGACGGGAGCGTCGAGCCGATCACCACCGGACGGTTCGATCCTGACTCCCCGCAGGCGGAGGCCTTCTACCGACTTCGGAACGGCGAGGGCACACCGACCGACCACCTGCTGCTGCGCCACGAGATCGCCGAATCGGCCTACGTTCGTGACCACCCGGGCGCGACGTATCTTGAAGCGCACGAGCACGCGAACTCCATCGCGGACTGGCACTCAGCCCGGATGAGGGAAGGATCCTGATGGCCCGGATCGTGTACGGCGACAAGATCTCCGAGGATCCGCAAGGCGTGCGGTACCGGGTGTCGTCACCGGATCACCCGAACGTCTCCGTGCTCGCCATCGGTCCGGACGGTCGGTCGGCCTCCAGCGAGGGGTCCGGTCCGGACCTGAACATCGACGAGCAGGCGATTCACGGGAAGGCTCGCCGCCTGTGGGTCGACTCCGGCAGCTGGCCGGAGCACGTGAGCTTCTACGCGTGAGCACGAGCGAAAGCTGCAGCACAGCCCTCGTCCCACGGTGCCGCGGGATGGCCATCTTCGTGTACGGCCGCAAGGTCTCCGAGGGTCAGGAGCATGTGCGCTATCTCGTGGGACGTGACGAGCACGATCCCGAGCCGCACGTCGTCGTCATCGCCGTCCATGACCCTTCCGATTGGCACCTCGAGAACGACGGCGGAGGCCCCGCCCTCGCCGCGCGGGTGGTGCGCTCGGCGCGTGAGGAGCACGGACGCGGGCATCTCCGCCACCCGCTCCGGCGGAATACCCCTAGGGGGTATAGAGTTGGCCAGGTCGACGGGCGGGCACGCCGCCTCGTCGCGACGATCTGGAGCCACGATGAGCACGCCGCACGGCCACGACTCCCACCGCATGCCGACGACCGCCGAACCCGACCACGGGTCGCACGCCGAGCACGCGGGCGAGGTGTCGCACGACGTCGGAGTCGAGCCGAGCGCGCACGCGGGGCACGAGGTCCATGCAGGACACGCGGGTCACGGCGGCCACGCGGGCCACGCAGGACACGAGGGCCACGCGGGCCACGCAGGACACGCCGGTCACGGCGGCCATGCGGGCCACGTCGCGCAGTTCCGCACCCTGTTCTGGGTCATGCTCGCGGTCGCGGTCCCGGTCGTGGCCTTCAGCCCGATGTTCGCCGATCTGCTCGGCTACCACCTGCCCGACGCCACCTGGGTCCGCTGGGTGTCCCCCGTGCTCGGCACGCTCGTGTACGTCTGGGGCGGCCGGCCCTTCCTGAGCGGCGCCGTCGATGAGTTGCGCGCCCGCAAGCCGGGGATGATGCTGCTCATCGCGCTCGCGATCACTGTGGCGTTCTTCTCCTCGTGGGGGGCCACGCTCGGCCTGCTCCCCATGGACCTCGACGCCTGGTGGGAGCTCGCGCTGCTCGTCGTCATCATGCTGCTCGGGCACTGGATCGAGATGCGGTCGCTCGCGGCGTCGTCGTCGGCGCTCGACCAGCTGGCGGCGCTCCTGCCCGACGAGGCCGAGCGGGTCACCGCGGACGGCGGCGTCGAGACGGTGGCACCGGCCGCGCTCGGGGTGGGCGACGTCGTCGTCGTCCGTCCCGGTGGGCGCGTGCCCGCCGACGGCGAGGTGACCGACGGCGCCGCGCACCTCGACGAGTCGATGATCACCGGGGAGTCGGTGCCGGTGCGGCGCGGCGTCGGCGACCGCGTCGTGGCCGGGACGGTCGCGACGGACTCCGGCCTGCGGGTGCGGGTCGACGCCGTCGGCGAGGACACGGCGCTCGCGGGGATCTCGCGCCTCGTGGCCGAGGCGCAGGCGTCCACGTCCCGGGCCCAGCGGCTCGCGGACCGGGCGGCCGCCTGGCTGTTCTGGTACGCCCTGGGCGCCGCCGCGATCACGATCGCCGTCTGGTCGGCGATCGGGGAACCGGACGCCGGCCTCATCCGGCTCATCACCGTGCTCGTCATCGCCTGCCCCCACGCGCTCGGCCTGGCGATCCCGCTGGTCGTCGCGATCTCCACCGAGCGCGCGGCCAAGGCCGGGATCCTCGTCACGGACCGGCTGGCGCTCGAGCGCATGCGCACCGTCGACGTCGTCCTGTTCGACAAGACCGGCACGCTCACCGAGGGGCGACCGGCCGTGACCCACGTGCTGGCCGCGCTCGGCACGGAGGACGACGTGCTGGCCCGAGCTGCCGCCGCCGAGGCGGACAGCGAGCACCCGCTCGCCGCCGCCATCGTGCGGAGTGCGCAGGAGCGCGGACTCGACCTCCCGGCGTCTCGCGACTTCACGTCCACGTCCGGTGTCGGCGTCGAGGCGGAGGTCGACGGCGTCCGGGTCGCCGTGGGTGGTCCGGCCCTGCTGGAGGCGCACGGCGCGGCGCCGCTCGACGGGACGCACGAGTGGGCGGGGGCGACGGTCCTGCACGTGCTGGCGGACGGCGTCGTCATCGGCGCACTGGCTCTGGCCGACGCCGTCCGGCCGCAGGCCCGCGAGGCCGTGGACGCCCTGCACGCGCGCGGCATCGAGGTGGCGATGATCACCGGGGACGCGGAGCCCGTGGCGAAGGCGGTCGCGGCGGAGCTCGGCATCGACCGGGTCCTGGCCGGCGTCAAGCCGCAGGACAAGGGCGCGGAGGTCGGGCGACTGCAGGCCGGGGGCCGCACCGTCGCGATGGTCGGCGACGGCGTCAACGACGCCCCGGCGCTCGCCCAGGCCGACGTGGGGCTCGCGATCGGCGCCGGGACCGACGTCGCGATCGCGAGCGCCGGCGTCGTGCTGGCCAGCGACGACCCGCGGAGCGTGCTCTCCGTCGTCGACCTGTCCCGGGCGTCCTACCGCAAGATGAAGCAGAACCTGTGGTGGGCGGCGGGCTACAACATCGTCGCCGTCCCCCTCGCGGCGGGCGTGCTCGCACCGTGGGGGTTCGTGATGCCGATGGCGGCCGGGGCGCTGCTCATGTCGGCCTCGACGGTGATCGTGGCGCTCAACGCCCAGACGCTGCGCCGCCTGGACCTGCGCCCCGAGGCGGTCGTGGCGGGCTCAGCCACGTCGCCGCGGGAGCGCGAGGCTCACACGGTGACGAGGTAGTCGTCGGCGTCGTCGTCCCATGCGAGGGCGACGACGCCGGCCTCCTGTGCCGCCTTGCAGAACTGCAGGAACCCGCGGAAGCCGAGCGACTTCTCGCTGAACGCGGGGCGCGCCTTGCGCAGCTTGTTCTTGAGGCCGGACAGGGCCGCCCGGCCGCCCGCCTCGGCGACCACCGACCGCACCAGGGCGAACGCCTCGGCGCGGTCGCCCTGCTCGGGCAGCGCGATCTGCGGGTCGCCGGCGGCCGGGCCGGCGGACAGCTCGACGACGCCGTCGTCGGCGAGATGGCGCAGCAGCTCCCCGAACGCGCGGTAGCCGTAGTCGGCCTCGCTGAACGTCGGGTCCTTGCGCAGCAGCGTCCGCTTGAGCAGTGACGCCGTGACCGTGCCGCCGGCCGAGGCCTCGAGGTCGCTCAACGTCTGGGCGATCCGCACCGCGAGCTCGGGCTGCTCCTCGGCGGGCTCCGCGCCGTCGGCGTCCTGGCGCGCGGCCGCGGCGTCCGGCGCCTCCTGATCCGTGGCCGTGGCCGGGTCGACGACGACCGGCTGCCCCGCGCCGGGCGCCGGCTCGGCAGGGGCCGGCGCCGCCGCCGCCCGGCGGCCCGAGCCGCGACGCGTGGTCGGTGCCGGCTCGTCCGGGACGTCGACACCCTCGAGCCGGTCGTAGAACAAGAACTCGTCGCAGGCCGGCGGCAGCAGCCGGGACGTGGAGTTCTCGACGCCGACCCCGATCACGCGCTTGTTCAGCTCGCGGAGCTTGTGCACGAGCGGCGAGAAGTCGCTGTCCCCTGTACACATGACGAACGTCGAGATGTACTCCCGCTCGAACGCCATCTCGATCGCGTCCACGACCATCTTGATGTCGGCGGCGTTCTTCCGCGACGCGCCCATGCGCTGCGGCATCTCGATGAGCTCGACCTGGTGCCGGGTGAGGGCGCGCCGGTCGTCGTCGAAGTACGACCAGTCCGCGTACGCGCGCCGCACGACCACGCGTCCTCGCACAGCGAGAGCGTCGGCGATCGGCCCGAAGTCGAACGCCATCCCCCCGAGGTGCTCGCGCGCACCGAGCGCGAGGTTCTCGTAGTCCAGGAACACGGCCAAGCGCTCGTCGGCATCCATCCGGCCAGCGTAGGGCCGGGCAGCGGCCGCCGCTCCCAGCCCGTCCGTCAGCGTCTCCCGGCCCAGACCCGGTCTCCCCCGCGCCGCGGCGGCTACTCGTCGTCGATGACGGGAAGGGCGTCGGCGTCCCCGCCCTCCCCGTAGTCCTCGGCGACGACCACGTCGAGGGGCACCTCCGGCGCGCCTGGCCCGAACAGCAGCCGCGACGCCTCGCGGCCGGCGTCGCGCACCGCCGCGGCGACGTCGTCGGCCACGGCCCCCGGCGTGTGGACGATGAGCTCGTCGTGCAGGAAGAACGCGAGGCGCGGGACGCCGGCGTCGCCCTCGAGCGACGCCAGCCGGCGGCGCAGCGCCGCCATCCAGCACAGCGCCCACTCCGCGGCGGTCCCCTGCACCACGAAGTTGCGGGTGAACCGGCCCCAGTCGCGGGCGCGCGACCGGGCGCGGCGCTCGTCGTCGGGCGTGGCGTCCGGGGCCGAGGCCGCCGACTGCGCCGCGTGCCACGCCTCCCCGGGCGGCACGGACGAGCGCCCGAGCCACGTGCTGACGACGCCGCCGTTCTCCCCCACCCGGGCCGCCGCGTCGACCAGCCCGACCGCGCGCGGGTACGCCCGGGCGAGCCGCGGCACGAGCATCGCCGCCTGGCCGGTGGTCGCGCCGTACAGCGCGGCCAGCATGGCGACCTTGGCGTGCGCACGCGTGTCGACGACGCCGGCCTCCACCAGCCCGGCGTACAGGTCGCCCCGAGCGCCGGCGGCGACCATCGCGTCGTCGCCGGACATCGCGGCGAGGATCCGCGGCTCGAGCTGCGCCGCGTCCGCGATGACGAGCAGCCAGCCGTCGTCGGCACGCACCGCCGACCTGATCCCCTTCGGCAGCTGCAACGCGCCGCCACCGCGGGTGGCCCAGCGCCCGGTGACGACGCCGCCGGGCACCCACTCGGCGCGGAACCTCCCGTCCGTCACCCACTGGTCCATCCACGCCCATCCGTTCGCGGAGAGCAGGCGGTACAGCTTCTTGTACTCCAGGAGGGGCGCGACCGCGGGATGCTCGGAGCGTTGCAGCTCCCACTTGCTGGTCGAGGTCACGTCGAGCCCGCTCCGGCGGAGCGCGCGCAGCAGGTCCGGCTGGGAGTCCGGGTTGAGCGTGGGGACGTCGAGCGCGTCGCGGACCTGGGCGGCGAGGGCCTCGAGCAGCGCCGGCCGCTGCCCCACCCGTGCGGGGCGTGGGCCGAGCATGCGGGTGAGGGTCGCGTCGTGCACGTCGACCCGGAACGGGAGCCCGTCGTGCTGCAGCTCCGAGGCCACGAGTGCGCCGCTCGACTCGGCGGCGATGAGAAGACGGAGCCGGCCGGCGTCGTCTCCTGCGGACCGCAGCGCCGCCTCCTGCAGCGCCAGCTCCGCCAGAGGATCCGGGCGTTCCGGCCGTGGCGGCGGCGCCTCCCACTGCTCGAAGAGACTCGGCGTGGACGACGGCGACGCCTCCTCGGCGCCCTCGCCCACCTCCGGGGCGACGTCCCACGGGCCCGGGTCGGCCCGCGCGAGATCGGAGGACGCCGAGGAGGTGGAGCGCCGCAGGATCGTGTGGGCGAGCCGCAGGTCGTGGCACCGCTCGACCCGCACCCCGGCCCGGAGCAGTTCTGGGTACCAGCGGGACGTGTCGTCCCACACCCAGCGCACGTGGCCGCCGTCGAGGTGCGCCGCAGCCTCCGTCCGCGCGACCTCGCCCGGCCAGTCGTCGCGCGACACCGTGCGGGCCGCCGTCCCCGCGGCGGGGCCATCGTCGTCCCCTTCGCCGACGACCTCGAGGTGCACGACCTCGTCGTCCCCCTCGGCCACCACGACGTTCACCGGCTCATCCTGGCACCGGGCGCCGACGACGACCCGGACGGGCGTGGTGGCCCGCCCGGCGTCGCCGGCGTCAGCGGTCAGGACACGACGGAGGAGGTGTCGCCCTCGCCGCGTCCGCGGGCGTACTCGGGCAGCACGGTGATCACCACGCGGACGTCGGCGTCGGTGATCGGGTAGACGTCGCCGTAGCGCTCCTGGAGGGAACGGTAGAAGGACGCCTCCGCGTCGTCGGGCTCCACGGAGATCACCTGACCGCGGATCTCCAGGTAGCGGCCGGTGTCGTCCGGGTCGACGATCGAGAGCGCGACGCGCGGCTCGTGCGCGACGTTCCGGTACTTCTGCCGCCGGGACGTGTGCGTGAAGCGGATGACGTCGCCCTCCCAGACGAACCACATGACGCTGCTCTGCGGCGACCCGTCCGGGTGGACGGTCGCGAGGTGGGCGAACAGGGGACGCTCGAGCAGGTCGGCGAAGCCGGCCGGGATGGTGGAAGCCATGGCGCCAGCGTACGAACTCAGGTCCCGGCGACGACGACGGCGGCCCTTGCGTCCGCGTGTCGAGCCGGTGCGGCAGGATGGTGGGCGTGCGGATCCTGGTGTTCGGCGGCAGCGGCGCGATCGGCCGGCAGCTGCTCCCCCGGCTCGTCGCCGCCGGGCACAGCGTGACGGGCGCGACGCGGTCCGAGCGGACGGCGCAGGCGTGGCGCGAGACCGGACTCGGCGCCGTCGTCGCCGACGCTCGTCGGGCGGACGACGTCGAAGCGGCCGTCGCGGAAGCCGCGCCGGACGCGATCGTGCACCAGCTCACGGACCTGGGCGCGCGGGACTACACCGCGAACGCGCGCCTGCGGACCCTCGCCACCCGCGCGATCGTCGACGCCGCGGCGGCCCACGGAGTCGAGCGGGTCGTGGCGCAGAGCGTCGCCTGGACGTACCTGCCCGGGCCCGGGCGGGCCGGCGAGGACGAACCGGTGTCGACGGACTCCTCAGGTGTCGGCGCCCTCGAGACCGCGGTGGCCGAGGTCCCGCTCGGCGTCGTGCTGCGGTACGGGCTGGTGTACGGGCCGGGCACCTGGTTCGACGTCGACGGCGCGGCCGTCGAGGACGCCCGCGGCGGCCGGCTCGCCGACCGTCGCTCCGCGATCACGAGCTTCGTCCACGTCGCCGACGCCGCACGCGCCGCCGCAGCCGCTCTCGACTGGCCGGCCGGCGTCGTCAACGTCGTCGACGACGATCCCGCGCCGCTCGGCGAGTGGATGGGCGGCGTTCGCCTCCGCCGTCGGCCTCCCGCCGCCACCGGCGCCCGACGACGTCCCGCCGGGCCGCGCGGTGAGCAACGCCCGCCTCCGCGAGCTCGGGTTCCGCCTCGACCACCCCACCTGGCGGGACGGGTTCGCCGCGCTCGGGGCCAGGGCAGCGAGCCACGTCGGCTGAGGCCCGGCCACGCCACTGGCTCCGTCACGGACCCGGAGCACCGGTGGCGGACCGCCCGCCCTGTGCCGCGACCGCGCGGATGAGCTCGCGCTGCCGCACGACCTCCGCCTCGACGTCCCACACGGCGCACGCCCACACACGCATGTCGATCCAGCCGTGCCGGCGGAGCCAGGTGACGAACCGGCCGACCAGGCTGACCTGCGTGACCCACAGCGCCCGCGGCTCGAGCCGCCACTCGGGTGCGAGGAACGCGCGCAGGCACACGGCGAGCTCGGCAGGATCGAACACCCTGGCGAACGCACCGGAGGCTCCGAACTCCCGCTCGGCGCGCAGCATCGTGCCGGGATCCGTGCCGAGCATCGCGTCCACCTCGACGACGTCGAGGAACTCCCGCAGCTGCGCGATCACCCGCGCGTACCGTTCGCCGGTGGCCGGCGAGCGGCCCCGTGACTGGGCGTCGAGGAACTCCTCGAGCACCCGGTCGATCTTCGTCTGCTGTGTCATGCCCGGACGCTGCCAGACGCCTCCGACACCGGTGACCCGGAGGCACTGACACACGGATCAGCTGCCAGCGACGCACCGGACCGCAGCACGCGCCAGCGGACGCGAGTGGCAGGATCGCATGCGGACGACGGCGATCACGCCGTCGCCCCGCACGGGAGGGACGTCGAGTGGCCCGCATGATCACCGAGGTGTCGGGCGTCGTGACCGCACCGCCGGACCGCGTCCGGGACGCCCTCGTCGCGTCGCTGCTGCCCGGCGGTCCCCACCCGGAGGGCACGTTCGTCGTCGAGGACACCCCGGGGCACCGGTCCACGGTCGAGCTTGCCGCCGACCACCTCGCGATCCAGGGCGGCTGGTGGTATCGCGGCGAGTGGACGGTGAGCACGCATCCCGACGGCACGCTCGTCGAGCACCGCGTGCGGAACGTGGCGAACCGCGCGCGCTGGGGCGTCGGCCTCGCGAACGGGTTCTTCGTGGGCTTCGCCGCGCGGACCAGGGAGTCGTTCGCCGGGACGCTCGCCGACGTCGCCCACGAGCTCGGCGCGACGTCCCAGCTGACCTGACGCCGTCACGTCAGGCGGGCCGGTCGTACTCCACGCGGACGCCGAGCAGCCGCACCGGCCGCAGCTCGCCGAAGCGTTCGAGCACCCGGGCCGCCGTCTCCTCCACGACCGCCACCTCCGCCGTCGGCCCCGGGAGGACCTTCGCGATCTTGGTCGACGTGAAGAACGGCGCCTCGCGCACCTTCACCGCGACCCTGGCGACGAGACGCGAGTCGGCGAGCGTCGCCGTCGTCAGTTCCCGCGCCATCTCGAGCACGTGCCCGAGGACGTCGACGGCGTCCGTCAGGTCGATCGGGAACGTCACCTCCCGGCTGCGCCCCATCCGCGGCGGCGGCCCGCTCGCGACGCGGGCGTCGCTGCCGCCGCGGCCGAGGTCGAGCACGTACGGCCCGTTCGTGGGCCCGAACTCGGCGACGAGAGCGGCTTCGTCGGCCGCCGCGAGATCCGCGACCGTACGGATCCCGAGCCCCGCGAGTCGCTCCGAGATGCGCGGGCCCACGCCCCACAGGTCGCGCGTCGGCCGCTGACCCATCACCGGCATCCACGTCTCGGCAGTCAGCCGGTGCACGCCGCGCGGCTTCGCGAAGCCCGTGGCCGTCTTCGCGCGCAGGCGGCTGTCCCCGACCCCGATCGAGCAGTGCAGTCCGGTCGCCTCGAGCACCGCCGCCTGGACCGCGCGAGCCAGAGCCTCCGGGTCGGCAGTTCGTGCACCGATGAACCCCTCGTCCCAGCCGAGCTCCTCCACGAGGACCGGGAACGTGCGCACGGTCGCCCAGACGTGCAGCGACGCCTCGTCGTACGCGGCGTGGTCGGACGGCAGGAACACGGCATCGGGGCAACGCCGGTGCGCCACGGTGAGCGGCATGCCGGAGTGCACGCCGAACTCTCGCGCCTCGTAGGACGCCGTCGCGACGACCTGCCGCCGCTGTGTCGGGTCTCCCGACCCGCCGACGACGACCGGCTTCCCGGCGAGCTCGGGCCGGCGCAGCACCTCCACCGCGGCGATGAACTGGTCGAGGTCGAGGTGGAGCACCCAGGCCGTGCGCTCGATCTCGCCGTCGGTGGCGTCCACGCCAGCAGACAACCAGAGATCCCCCGGCGTGCCCAACGGAGGGCGCCCGAGCGTCAGGCGCGGTCCAGGCGATGAAGCCGCGAGATCACCAGCCATCGTCACAGCGCCAGGGCACTGCCGAGGCCGATGGCACCCGCCGTCACCCAGCGCGCGACCACGAGGTACGCGCTCCCGTCCCAGGTGAGGTGCCACTGCTCGTCCGAACCGAGGCACCACACGCGCAGCAGGTCTGGGTCGTATCGGATCTCGGGCCTGTTCTCCGGGATGGTCATGTACCGCCCGCACTCGAAACGGGCTTCCTCACGCGCTGCGCCGAGACGCGACGACATCGGGCGCGGCAGGTGACCGTTCTGGTCACCTGCCGCGCCCGATGGCGACGTCTCGGTCGCTCCCTACGAGATCTTGCGGCGGTAGATGCGGACCGCGAAGACGTAGGCCACGACGAGGATCCCGACCAGCCAGGCCAGGGCGATCCAGATGTCGTTGCCGACGGGTTCCTGGGCGAACAGCGCCCGGATGGTGTTGACGATCGACGTCACCGGCTGGTTCTCGGCGAACCAGGCGACCGGGCCGGGCATCGTGTCGGTCGGCACGAACGCCGAGCTGATGAACGGCAGGAAGATCAGCGGGTAGCTGAACGCGCTCGCGCCGTCGACGGTCTTCGCCGAGAGCCCGGCGATCACGGCGACCCACGTCAGTGCGAGGGTGAACAGGGCGAGGATCCCGGCGACGGCGAGCCAGGCCACCACCGACGCCCCGGTGCGGAATCCCATGAGCAGCGCGACGCCGATGACGATGGCGATCGAGACGAGGTTCGCCACCAGGGACGTGAGCACGTGCGCCCAGAGCACGCTCGATCTGGCGATCGGCATCGACTGGAACCGGTCGACGATGCCGCCCTGCAGGTCGAGGAACAGCCGGTACGACGTGTAGGCGATCCCCGACGCGATGGTGATGAGCAGGATGCCGGGCAGCATGTAGTTGATGTACGAACCGCCGGACCCCGTGTCGATGGCGCCGCCGAACACGTAGACGAAGATCAGCATCAGCGCGATCGGCGTGACAGCAGTGGTGATGATCGTGTCGGGGCTGCGGACGATGTGCGTCAGCGAGCGGCCGGTGAGGACGCGGGTGTCGGCCAGGACGTGCGTGGTCATCGGGATTCCTTTCCTGCCGCTGCAGCGGCGTCCGTGCCGGCGGTCGTGTCCGTCTCGCCGGTCTCGCCGACGAGGGTGAGGAAGACCTCTTCGAGGGTCGGCTGCTTCTCGACGTACTCGACCTTCGCGGCCGGGAGCAGCGCCTTGAGCTCCGCCAGCGTGCCGTTCTGGATGATCGTGCCCCGGTGGAGGATCGCGATGCGGTCGGCGAGCTGCTCGGCCTCGTCGAGGTACTGCGTGGTGAGCAGCACCGTGGTGCCGCCGTGGGCGAGCTGCTTCACGGTCTGCCAGACGTCGATGCGCGCCTGCGGGTCCAGACCCGTCGTCGGCTCGTCGAGGAAGATGATCGGCGGGTTGCCGATCAGGCTCATCGCGATGTCGAGCCGACGCCGCATGCCACCGGAGTACGTCGACGCCGGGCGGCTCCCGGCGTCGGTCAGCGAGAAGCGGCCGAGCAGGTCGTCGGCGATCGCGCCCGGGTTCTTCAGGTGCCGCAGCTTCGCGATCAGCACGAGGTTCTCCCGCCCGGTGAGCACCTCGTCGACGGCCGCGAACTGGCCCGTCAGGCTGATGGACTCGCGCACGTCGCCGGCCTGCGAGGCGACGTCGAACCCGTGCACGCTCGCCGCCCCGGCGTCCGCCTTGAGCAGCGTGGACAGGATGCGCACGAGCGTGGTCTTGCCCGCGCCGTTCGACCCCAGCAGGGCGAAGATGCTGCCCCGCGCGACGTCGAAGTCCACGCCCCGTAGCACGGAGAGCTCCCCGTACGCCTTCTCGATTCCCTGCACCCGGATGGCTGCTTCGGTACTCACTTCTGCTCCTCTCGTTCTGCGTCGTCGATCGCCTTGTTCAGGCGAGCGCGTTCCTTGTCGATCCACCGCTTGGCGTCGTAGGCCCGGGCGAACGTCTCGGTGAACTCGACCGGGTCGTCGCCGACGATCGCGCGGACAGGTGTTCCGTCCAGCGCGGCGCGCTCCCACAGATCTGCCAGGTCGACGATCATCTGCACGGTGGTGTCGCCGTCGGTGACGTCGCCCGAGTACATGAGGTACCGCTGGACGGCGTTGGCGGCGGCGGCGTACGGCGCCGGGAGGCCGTCCATGCGCGCCTTGGCCTGCTTGTACTGCCTCTTCTGCTCGAGCGACCCCGTGAGGGTCTCGTACCACTTCGTCATCGGTTGTCTCCTTGCTGGCTGGTCTCGGTGTCGTGAAGCTGCTCCAGGCGCTGGGCGAGGAAGCTCCACGTGCTCCAGAACTCGGCGAGCTGCTCCCGCCCCTGCGCGTTGAGCGCGTACACCTTGCGCGGGGGTCCCTTCTCGGAGGGAACTTTCTCCACGTCGACGAAGCCCTTCTGCTCGATCCGCACGAGCAGCGCGTACACGGTGCCTTCCGCGATGTCGGAGAATCCCTGCTCCCGCAACCACGCCGTGATCTCGTACCCGTACGCAGACCGCACGGACAGGATCGCGAGGACGATGCCCTCGAGCGTGCCCTTGAGCATCTCCGTCAGCTGCTTGCCCATCGGACTCCACCTCCCCTCTACTCAGCAGTGCTAGCTACCGGTAGATAGTAGCACTGAGTAGCTGACGCGCAAGTACCTCGTCGAGGCAGCTGTGGTGCGCGCGTTGCTGCACGTCAGCGCCGGTGGCGGCGGTCCCATGAGGGCGGCCGCGGCGCTCCTTGAGGGCAGCGGCGGTGGTCCCGACAGGGCTGCGGCGGCGACAGCCTCAGCGCTGGTGCGGCGCGGCAGGGAGGCGCCCGGGTGCGGACCGCACGACGACGAGAGGTGCCCCCGGCGGGACTCGAACCCGCACTGCGCCGAGTTTAAGTCGGCTGCCTCTGCCGATTGGGCTACGGGGGCACAGCGAGCCTACGGCCGCGCTCACCCCCGCGGCCGCCCAAGTTCACCCTCGGGGCGGTCGCCGCCTCGGTGGCATCACGCGACGATGCTGAGATGAGAGCACCGATCCGTCCCCTGCGGGGTGCCTGGCCGGCGTGGCTCGAGCGACGTGCGGACCGGTTTTTCTGGCACGACCCGAGCGTGATCGTCCGCCCGGACTGCGACGCCGCGAGCTTCCGGCGGGCGATGGACGCGATCCACGTGGGCGGCACGTACAAGATCACGCGCGACGACCGTCACGCGTTCGCGGACGCGATGCTGCTCGAGCACGTCGACACGACCGGAGCGCACCTGGTGGACGTGGGGGCGTCGGACGGCTCGACGTCCGTCGACCTCATCGAGCGCGCGGGCGAGTTCGCCTCCTTCACCATCACCGACCGCTACCTCGAGCTCCGGTGGGCGCGCACGCGGCGGCACATCGTCTTCACCGACGACGACGGCGAGTGCGTGCTCGTCGTCGGGCGGCGCCTGCTCGCGTGGCCGGGCCAGTCCCGGGCGGTCCGCGCCCTGTACGGGCCGGTCATCCGGCGAGCGCGCCGTGCGCCGCGACGCACGGTGACGCTCCTGAACCCGGAGACGCTCGCCGTCGTCGCCGGCGACCCGCGCGTGACGTACCGCCAGCACGACGTGTTCGCGCCGCTCGCCCCACCCGTCGACGTCGTCCGGGTGGCCAACCTGCTCCGGCGCCTGTACTTCGGCGACGACGACATCCGCCGCGCCCTCGAGGCCCTGCACGCCTCCCTCGTCGACGGCGGCCATCTCCTCGTCATCGACCACCACCGCGAGCCGGGGATCCCGCCCCGCGCGGGGCTATACGGGCGTGCGGGCGAGACGTTCGCCGTCGTCGCCGAGACGCCCGACGTTCCCGAGATCGGCGACCTCGTGCGCGCCGTCGGAGGCCGTGCGCCGGCGGCCGGCTGAGCGCGGACCTCAGCGCGTCGCGCGTGCCTGCGGCGGCGTGGGCAGAGCCTCGTGCGGCCGGGGCGGTGCCGACGCGGCGATGAACTCCGCCCGCGGCGACTGCAGCGACCCGAGCGCCACGAGCTCGCGGTGGAAGAGCAGCGCGGTGGTCCAGTCCAGGACGATGCGCACCTTTCGGTTGAAGGTCGGCATCGCCCACATGTGGTAGGTCCGGTGGAAGAACCACGCCACCGGGCCACGGAACTTCACGCCCATGATCTGGGCGACCCCCTTGCCGAGCCCGAGCGTCGCCACGGTGCCGAGGTTGGCGTGCCGGTACTCGAGCGGCTCCTCGCCGCGGAGCGCGAGAGCCAGGTTCTCGCCGAGGTGCTTCGCCTGCCGGACGGCGTGCTGCGCCGTCGGGGCGCAGAACTGACCCTCGCCGCGCGCCAGGTCCGGGACCGCCGCGCAGTCGCCCGCCGCCCACGCGCCGTCGACGACGACCCCGTCGGCGTCGACCACTTGCAGGTTCGCGTTCGCGCGCACGCGACCGACCTCGTCGAGCGGCAGGTCGGTCTGCTGCAGCACGGGGTTGGCCTTGACCCCGGCCGTCCAGACGATCGTGTCGGAGAAGAACTCCTCACCCGTGGAGAGCTTGACGTGGCCCGCCTCGCACGAGTTGAGGAACGTGGACAGCTTGATGTCGATGCCTCGGGCGCGCAGCTGCTCGAGCGCGTACCCACCGAGCTCCTCGCCCAGCTCGGGCAGGATGCGCGGCGACGCCTCCACGAGGACGAACCGCAGGTCCTCCGGGTCGATCGAGTCGAAGTCCTTGCACGCGGCCCGCGCCATGTCCTCGACCTCGGCGAGCGCCTCGATCCCCGCGAAACCGCCGCCCACGAACGTGAAGGTGAGCATCCGCCGTCGGGCCTCGGGATCCCAGGTCGACGCCGCCACGTCCATCTTGTTGAGCACCTGGTTGCGGAGCGCGATCGCTTCCTCGATCTGCTTGAACCCGATGCCGACGTCGGCGAGGCCCGGGATCGGCAGCGTGCGGGCGACGGCGCCGAGCGCCACCACGAGGTGGTCGTAGCGGACCCAGTAGGACTCGCCCTCGATCGGGGTGACCTGCGCCGTCTTCTCGGCGTGCCGGACGGCGGTGACCCGGCCGGTGAGCACCGTGGTGCCGCGCAGCTCGCGGCGGTGGGGGGCGACGACGTGCCGCGGCTCGAGCGAGCCCGCCGCGGCCTCGGGGAGGAACGGCTGGTACGTCATGTAGGAGCGGGGGTCGACGACGACGATCGCCGCGTCCCGCCGGCCCATCCGCTTGCGCAGCTGCATCGCCGTGTACAGGCCGACGTACCCGCCACCGAGGATGAGCACGCGCGGTGCCTTGCGGGGCCGGGCGGCGACGTGCGTCGGAGCGATGGAAGAGCTCATGCATCCATGCTAGGACCGGGTTTCGGCGTCGGCCCAGCCGGGGCCTGTGGCTCTGCACACAGCGAGGACGTCGTCGAGCATGGCCTCCGTGAGCCGCCCCGTGAACGTGTTCTGCTGCGACACGTGGTAGCTCGCGACGACGAGCACCTCGCGCCCGTCCGGCGCCCGCACCGACGCGCGGGCGCCGTGCCCGAACGCCGGGCGCGGCCTCGGCACCGACCAGCCGAGGTCCTTGAGGGCGGCGAACGTGGCCTGCCACGCCACCTGCCCGAGGGCGAGGAGCGCCGTCGTCGTGGGCGCGAGGAGCTGGAGCTCGCGACGCAGCCAGCCGGCGCACGTCGCGCGCTCGTCCGGGGTCGGGGCGTTGTCCGGCGGGGCGCAGCGCACGGCTGCCACGATCCGCGCACCGCGCAGCTCGAGTCCGTCGCCGGCGGCCTCGGTGGTGGGCTGGTTGGCGTATCCGGCCCGGTGCAGGGCGGCGACGATCCAGTCGCCGGAGCGGTCGCCCGTGAACAGGCGGCCGGTGCGGTTGGCGCCGTGCGCCGCCGGGGCGAGGCCGACGATCACGAGGTGTGCGGCGGGGTCCCCGAGCCCAGGTGCGGGCCGACCCCAGTACGGCTCGGCGGCGAACGCGCGCCGCTTCGTGTGCGCGACGTCCTCCCGCCACGCGACGAGTCGCGGGCAGGCGCGGCACACGCTGGAGCGCGCGTCGAGCTGCGTCAGCGTGCGGGAGGTCGCGGCGAGGCGCTCGACGGCGGCCGCGTCCCGCGCGCGGGGGGTGCGCGCCGTCGCGACGTCGTCCGGCCAACCGGCGCCCGGCGGGACCGGCGACGCGAACACCGCGCCGGTGACCGGGTGCGGCAGGCTCCGGGCCGACGACGACGTGCCGTCCACCCGGACCTACGCCTCGGGCTCGGTGACGTCCGCGACCTGCGCGGCGAGCGCCGTCGTCAGCGCGGCACCGTCCAGGCGGATGCCGACGCCGTGCCCGCCGGCGCCGATGGACACCACGCCGTGCACGCGTTCGTCCGCCACGACCGGCCACGCGTGCGTCGCGCCGAACGGCGTGATGGTGCCGCGCTCGAAGCCCGTGACGTCGAGGGCCGTGGCGGCATCCGGCATCGAGAGGCGACTCACGCCGAGCAGGGCGCGCAGCTTGGGCCAGGAGATCGTGCGGTCGCCGGGCACGAGCACGAAGAGGTAGTCGCCCTCGCCGCGCCGCACGACCATCGTCTTGATGAGCGACGACGGCGCGACACCCCGGGCGGCTGCCGCCTCCGCCAGGGAGCGGGCCGGGCCGTGCCGGACGATCACGTGCTCGACGCCGCTCGCCTCGATCGCCGCGCGGGCGCGGGCCTCGCCGGGTGACTCGGGTCGCTGCTCCTCGGGTGCGTCGCTCACCACGTCACCGTATCCGGGCCTCCCGGCTCGCCGAGTCAGACCCCAGCGGTCGAGTCAGACCCTCGCGAGGGTCTGACTCGACCGCTGGGGTCTGACTCGGCGGCAGGGGCGGCGTCAGAGATCGTCCGCGGACTCGGTGGCGCCCGGAGTGGGCTCGACCGGAGCGCCGCCCTCGTCCACGGGAGCGCCGCCGTCGTCAGTCGCGGGAGCGCCGCCGTCGACCTCGGCCGTCACGTCGAAGCCCGGCACCGGGAACAGCGACCCCGCGGGCCAGCGTGGCTCGATCGCGACGTCCGGGTCGAGCCGCGGCTCGTCCTGCGCCCAGCTCACGTCGTCGGGGTCGATCACGCGATACGGGAAGACGTTCAAGGGCACGTCGGGGTCGACGAGTCCGACCGGGATACGGACCCCGTTGTGCAGGTAGTCCGGGAGCAGGTCCTCGGTGAACGGTCCGCCGAAGATCGGGTCCATGAGGACAAGCGGCCGTCCGTCCTGGTCGACGATCTGCGCGCCGTCGACCGGCTCGCCGTCCGGGCCGTACACGAACAGGTTCGTCACGTCCGAACCGACGACGCCGACCGGGCCGTCCGGATCCTGCGCCCCCGGGTTCGTGGCGTCGCTCATGCCTTGGTTGTATCCGTCCCCGTAGGCCCGCTCGTAGGAGCCGCCGTACGAGCTGCCGAACGCGCTCTGGAGCACGAACGGGAACGCCACGGCGATCACGCCGCTCGCCACGAGCGCGAGCTTGCGCCACGCACGGCCCTGCGCGAACCGCCCCCGCCCCCACTGCGTGCTCACGACGACGAGGCCCACGAACACGACCCAGTCGACGAACCGTCGGGGGACGCCCACGGTCACGGTGCCGAGCAGCGTCGCCTGCGCGAGGCAGAACAGCACCCAGCCCCGAGCCACCCACCAGACGGGCCGCAGGGCGACGAGCAGGTCGAGCGTCGCGGCGAACCAGCGGTGCCGGTCGGCGAACGCGGTGACGTCGTCGCGCACGCCCCGGCCCGCATCGGTCAGGACCTCACGCAACCGGCGTCGCGAGCGGCGCGGCTCGGCGTCGGGCAGCTCGATCCCGGCCGCGGCGCGCAGCTCCTCGGCGTACGCGACGGCGGGGCCGAATCGCGCCGTCAGGTCGTGGATGTCGGCGTCGGACACCGCCGTGGCGTCGGCCCCCTCCTCGGCGAGGTGGTCCGCGAGGGCGTCGGCGAGGTCGGCCTCGAGTCCGCCGGTGAGGTCGTCGAGCGTCTCCGCGTCGAGCGCGCGGAGGTGGTCACGGACGGCCGCGGCGTACGCGGCGACGCCGTCGAGGCGAGCGATCGTGGACATCAGGAGGCCTCCGCCAGGTCGAGAAGGTCGGTCATCGTCACGGCGAACTCGTGCCACTGCTTGGTCTGCGCGTCGAGGGCGGCACGGCCCTGCGCCGTCACGCCGTAGTACTTGCGGTGCGGCCCGGAGTCGGACGGCACCACGTAGCTCGTGAGCGCCCCGGCGGCGTACAGACGCCGGAGCGTGCCGTACACCGAGGCGTCCCCCACCTCGGCGAGGCCCGCCGACCGGAGCCGACGCACGACGTCGTACCCGTACGAGTCCTCCCGCTCGACCACGGCCAGCACGGCCAGGTCGAGCACCCCTTTCAGCAGCTGGGTGGTGTCCATGCGCGTCCTTCCCGTGCGATGTCCTCGGTCGCGATGCTCCGCTCGTCCCTCGCTCCGGAGTCCTCGCTCGATCTGCCGGTGTCCGGTCGGGTGGAAGAGGACCCTCCCCGCTCCCACCCGACCGCTGGACGGCGTGCCCCCTGCGGCACTCCGTCTCGTCACGCACACTAGCGCGCCATGCGGAGTAGTGCGCGGATCGCACCACCGGAGGGTCGGCGTGTCGCGCGTTTCCCGCCTCGCTGCCACAATCAGCGGCGTGCGCACAGGGGCGATCCACCACGTGGAGCTATGGGTGGAGGACCTCCCGGAGGCCACGGCATCGTGGGGGTGGCTGCTGGGACGCCTCGGATACAGCGCCTACGACACGTGGGCCGACGGCGCCAGCTGGCGGCTCGGCGACGCCTACGTGGTGGTCGAGGCCGGACCCGACCGGCGCCCCGGCGTCCACGACCGGCAGCTCCCGGGCCTCAACCACCTCGCGTTCTGGGGCGGCACCCGCGCCGAGGTCGACGCGCTCTGCCGCGAGGCTCCGAACCACGGGTGGCGCCTCCTGTTCACCGACCGCTACCCGTACGCGGGCGGGCCCGACCACTACGCCTGCTACCTCGAGAACGACGGCGGGTTCGAGGTGGAGATCGTGGCCGAGCCGGTCGAGGGCGGTCCGGGCTGAGGTTGTGAGCGCGGCGGCCACGCCGCACGCTGAGGTGTGGGTCGCAGGCGGCGAGGGATGACGACGGCGGTCGCGGTGGTGGTCGGCGTCCTCGCCCTGGCGATCGGCGCGGCCTGGGTCTTCCAGCGGTCGCTCGTCTTCCTGCCCGACCGGACGACGCCGCCGCCGGCGTCGTCCGACGTCGTCGACGGCGCTCGTGACGTCCTCCTGCACACGTCCGACGGGCTCGAGCTCACCGCGTGGGAGGTGCCGGCCGACCCGGCCTGCGGGGTCACGGCGCTCGTGCTGCCCGGCAACGGCGGGAACCGGGCCGACCGCGCCGGCCTCGTGCGCGCGCTCGCAGAGCGCGGGATGGGCGTGCTGCTCGTGGAGTACCGCGGCTACGGCGGCAACCCCGGCTCGCCGTCCGAGTCCGGGCTGCGGCGCGACGCGCGGGCCGCGCTCGCCCACCTGCGCGACGGCACCACCGGCAGCCTCCTGTACGTCGGCGAGAGTCTCGGCGCCGCCGTCGCCACCGATCTCGCGGCCGGCGAGCCCCCCGACGGTCTGCTGCTGCGCTCCCCGTTCACGTCGCTCGCCGACGCCGGGAGGGCGGCCTACGGCGTGCCCGTCGGCTGGCTGCTGCGCGACCGGTTCGACGTGCGGGGCGCCGTCGTCCGCGTCGACGCACCGCTGGCGGTCGTCTACGGCGACGCCGACCACATCGTGCCGCCGGCCCAGTCACGGGAGGTGGCCGACGTCGCGGGCTCGGCCGGGCTCGACGTCACCGTGAGCGTGGTGCCGGGCGCCGACCACAACGACGCCGACCTCGCGCAGGGGCAGGCTCTGATCGAGGCGGCGCTCGGACTCGCGCGCTCGGCGGGAGCCGCGGACTGCGGCTGACGGTCGCGGCTGACGATCGGCGCCGCCGCCCCGCCCCTCCACAGCCGACCGCCGAGTGCGTGATCCCTCTCGCGACACGCCGAGGCGGAGCGGGAGACGTCACGCACCGGGCGTCGGGAGCCGTCGTCAGGCGAGGCTGAGCGCGATCCCGTCGAGGATGTCGTGCTCGCTCGTGACGACGTCCCGCAGCTGTCCCCCGCGAGCCGCGACCGCGGCGTGCACCCGGGTCACGATCTCGAACCAGACGAGCGCGCCGGCACCGATGACGTCGACCCGGCCGGGGTGCATGTACGGCAGCGCGGCGCGCTCCTCGCGCGTCATCGCCAGGAGGTCCTGACACGCCGCGAGCACGATGCCGACGGGGATGCGGGCGCCGTCGATCCGCGTGCGGTCGTACGCCTCGAGGCGCATCGCGTGCGCGGCGACGGTGGTGATCGAGCCGGCGACGCCGATCAGCGTGCCGGTCTCACCGAGGGGCACGACGGCGGCGGCGTCGTCGAGCGCTGCCCGCACGTCCGAGGCGGCGGCGTCGATCTCGGCCTGCGTCGGGGGATCGCTCACGAGGTGGCGCTCGGTCAGGCGGACGGACCCGACGTCGAGGGAGATCGACGACGGCGCGCCGGCGGACGTCGCCCCCAGCACGAGCTCGGTGGATCCGCCGCCGAGGTCGACGACGAGCGCCGGTCCCTCGCCCGGGACCAGCGCGCTCGCGGCGCCGGCGAACGACAGCGCCGCCTCCTCGGCGCCGCTGACGACCTCCGGCTCGACGCCGATCGCTGCCCGCACGCCCTCGACGAACTCGGCCCGGTTGCGCGCGTCGCGGGTGGCCGACGTCGCCACGAACCGCACGCGGTCCACTCCGGCGTCCGCGCAGATCGCCGCGTACCGTCGCGTCGCGGCGAGCGTCCGCGCGAGCGCCTCCGGGGCGAGCTCGCCGGTCCGGTCGACCCCCTGCCCGAGGCGCACGACCTCCATCTCGCGCGCCACCTCCACGAGACGCGGGCTGCCGTCGTCCCGTCCGGCGACGTCGGCGACGAGGAGGCGGATGGAGTTGGTCCCGCAGTCGATGGCGGCCACACGAGTCACGCGCCCACCCTAGGAGGCGCGCGCCGGCTCCCGCCGCGGTGGCCGGATGTCGGCGCCCGGGGCGAACATGTGTTCGTGGTCACGGCGTCCATCCTCCATGCCGACCTCGACGCGTTCTACGCCTCCGTCGAGCAGCGCGACGACCCCCGGCTGCGCGGCCGGCCGGTGATCGTCGGGGGCGGCGTCGTCCTCGCGGCGAGCTACGAGGCCAAGCGGCTCGGCGTCGCGACGGCGATGGGCGGCCGGCAGGCGCTCGCCCTCTGCCCTCAGGCGATCGTCGTCCCGCCGCGGATGTCCGCGTACTCGGAGGCGTCGAAGGCCGTGTTCGACGTGTTCCGCGACACGACGCCGATGGTCGAGGGCATCTCGATCGACGAGGCGTTCCTCGACGTCGCCGGCCTGCACCGCATCGACGGACCGCCGGTAGAGATCGCGGAGCGGCTGCGCCGCCGCGTGCGCGAGGAGGTGGGGCTGCCGATCACCGTCGGCGTCGCACGCACGAAGTTCCTCGCGAAGGTCGCGAGCGGCGTCGCGAAGCCCGACGGCCTGCTGGAGGTCGCGCCCGACGGCGAGCTGGCGTTCCTGCACCCGCTCGCGGTGGACAAGCTGTGGGGCGTCGGCGCCATCACGGCCGAGAAGCTGCGCTCGTACGGGATCTTCACCGTCGGCGAGGTCGCGTCCCTGCCCGAGGGCATCCTGGTCTCCGTGCTGGGGCGCGCCCAGGGCCGCGTGCTGCACGCCCTGTCCCACGCGCGCTCCCCGGAGCGGGTGGTGGTCGGCCGGCGGCGCGGGTCGATCGGGTCCCAGCGGGCGATCGGTCGGGGACCGCACACGTCCGAGAGCGTCGACGCGACGGTCTGCGCGATCGTCGACCGGGTGACGCGGCGCATGCGGACGGCGCACCGCGTCGGCCGCACCGTCGTGCTGCGGCTGCGCTTCACCGACTACACGCGCGCCACGCGGTCGCACACGTTCCCGCACGCGACCGCGAGCACCGCGGAGGTGCTCGCGGCGGTGCGGATGCTGCTGGCGTCGGTGGCGCCGCTGGTCGGGGAGCGAGGGCTGACGCTCGTCGGGATCTCCGTGGCGAACCTCGACGACGACGACGTGACCCAGCCTCCCCTGCCGTTCGACACCCCGGGCGTGCACGCCGTCGGGGGCGCGCTCGACGTCGCGCTCGACGGCGTCCACGACAGGTTCGGCAGCAACTCGCTCACCCGCGCCGTGCTGCTGGGGCGCGATCAGGGGCTGTCCGTGCCGCTGCTTCCGGACTGAGACAGGCCCCGCGGCCGCGATCGGACGAGCGCCTCAGCAGGTGCAGCGCGTGGGACGCCACTCCGGCTCGATCAGGGCGAGCGTCTCGTCGCCGAGCACGTTGACGCCCGGGCCGACGGCGAGGGCGTGCGCCGCGAGCACGTGCAGGCACTTCACCCGCGCGGGCATCCCCCCGGCGGAGATGTTCGCGATCTCCGGCACGTCGCCGAGCTCCGCGCGGCGGCGCAGGTAGTCCTCATGGGCGGCCCGATGGGCGGCGGCGAGGTCAGGATCCTCGGCGAGGCGGCGCGTCATCTCCGCCATGACGCCGCCCGCCTCGAGCGTCGAGATCGCCGCGACCGCCCGCGGGTGCGTGAGGTAGTACGTCGTGGGGAACGGCGTGCCGTCCTCGAGCCGCGGTGCCGTGCGGACGACCGTCGGCCGGCCGCACACGCACCGGGCCGCGATCCCGACGACTCCGCGGGGACCTCGGCCCAGCTGCTCCGCGACCACCGCGAGGTCGACGTCGTCGACGGTGTTGCTGCCGACGGCGCTCGGGATCCCCGTGCCGCTGATGCGCCCGGCGTGGCGGCCGCTGGCGGCGTGCCTCGGTGCCGGGGTACCCGCCGACCGGCCGGGCCGGTCGCGGTGGGCCGCGGCGCCCGACGGCTCCTGAGTCGAATCCTCCACGCGCCCAGTGTCCCTCAGGACGACGATGACGCCGTCCGGCCCGATCGCACGACGTGCCGGTGCCGAGGCGGTCAGTCGGTCGAACCAGCGCCGCCGGCCACCTGCACCGAGTCCCAGACGGTCACGTACCAGGGTGCGCGATCGGGATCGGGCACCAGTGCGCCGTCCTCCTGCGCCGCCTCCTCGGTCACGTCGCCGATGGGGTCCTCCCCGGTCACCGTCTCCGGGTCGAGCACGCGGTACATCGTCTCGCCCGGCATCACCATGTGGAACCGCTCGCGCGCCTGCGACTGGACGTACGTCGGGTCCTGCCACCGGTCGTACTCCGCCTGCAGCGACTCCGTGCGCGCCTGCGCATCGGCGAGCTGGGCGTTCACGTCACGCAGCTGCTCCTGCTGCGCGACGTACGCGCGCAGGGTCGGCATCAGCACGATGAACGCCACGAGCGCGACGACGAACAGCACGAGCGCGCGGAGCGTCACGTGGCGCGGCTCTCGGGGCGCGCGGTCCGGGCTCGCCGGCGGGGTCGCCTCGCGCGGCGCACGGGCGACCGGCGTCTCGGTGGCGGCCGGGGCCGGAGCTGCGGCTGGGGCGCGGCGCGCTGCTCGCGGCCGAGCCGGCGACGTGCGGGCGCGACCGCCGGTCTGGGACACCGGACGGGCGCCCTGGCCCGCCGTCGCCGGGCGCGCGGAGCTGCCGCGCGGGGCGGTCGGACGGCGGGCACTCATGCCGTCATCGTCGCTCACGACGGCGCCGGATCCGGGTAGCCGCCGGTCGCGAGTCGCGAGGGCGACGCGTGGGACGGACGACGACGGCCGCGCCCCGGGCGGGGACGCGGCCGTGGCCGTGGCGGGTGAAGCTCAGCCCTGCAGTCGCGGGAACGCCGTGCGGCCCGCGTACACAGCGGCGTCGCCCAGCTCGTCCTCGATGCGCAGCAGCTGGTTGTACTTGTTGATCCGCTCGCCGCGCGCCGGCGCCCCGGTCTTGATCTGCCCGGCGTTGACGGCGACCGACAGGTCGGCGATCGTCGTGTCCTCGGTCTCGCCCGAGCGGTGCGACACCATCGCGGTGAAGCCCGACCGCTGGGCGAGGGTCACGGCGTCGAGCGTCTCGGTCAGCGTGCCGATCTGGTTGACCTTGACGAGCAGCGAGTTCGCCGCCTTGAGCTCGATGCCCTTGGCGAGGCGCTCCGGGTTCGTGACGAACAGGTCGTCGCCGACGATCTGGACCCGGTCGCCCGTCTCGGACACGAGGTGCGCCCAGGAGTCCCACTCGTCCTCGCTCAGCGGGTCCTCGATCGAGACCATCGGGTAGTCCGCGATGAGCTGCGTGTAGTACGCGACCATCTCCTCCGGCGTGTGCGGCCGGCCCTCGAACTGGTAGGCGCCGTCGGAGAAGAACTCCGTGGAGGCGACGTCCAGCGCGAGCGCCACGTCGGTGCCGGCGGAGTACCCGGCCTTCTCGACAGCCACGAGGATGAGGTCGAGGGCGTCGCGGTTGCTCGGGAGGTTCGGGGCGAACCCGCCCTCGTCGCCGAGGCCGGTGGCGAGGCCGCGCTCCTTGAGCACGGACTTCAGCGCGTGGTACACCTCGGCGCCCCGGCGCAGCGCCTCACGGAACGACGGCGCGCCGATCGGCGCCACCATGAACTCCTGCACGTCGACGTTGGAGTCCGCGTGCGAGCCGCCGTTGAGGATGTTCATCATCGGCACCGGCAGCAGGTGGGCGTTCGGGCCGCCCACGTACCGGAAGAGCGGCAGGTCGGCGCTGTCAGCGGCCGCGCGCGCCACGGCGAGCGAGACGCCGAGGATCGCGTTCGCGCCGAGCTTGCCCTTGTTCGACGAGCCGTCCAGGTCGATGAGTGTCGTGTCGAGCAGCCGCTGCTCGCTGGCGTCGAAGCCGAGCACCTCGGGGGCGATCGTGTCGATCACGGTGTGCACGGCGTCCTCGACGCCCTTGCCGCCGTACCGGGTCTTGTCACCGTCGCGGCGCTCGACCGCCTCGAACGCGCCGGTGGACGCGCCCGACGGGACGCCGGCGCGCGCCGTCGTCCCGTCGTCGAGCGCGACCTCGACCTCGATGGTGGGGTTACCGCGCGAGTCCAGGATCTCGCGTGCTCCGACGGCCTCGATGATGGCCACAGGTGCTCCTTCGACGTAGGTCTGTGAGGATCGGACGACCGATCCGGGGCGCCCAGCGTCGGGAGTTCGGGCGCAGCGCCCGTGCCTCAGCCTAGCCGGACGTCCGACCTCGCACCGCCGGGCGTCCAGCCGGCGCAGCGGGTGCGGCCCTCGTCGGCCGCGGATGCGAGGTGCGAGGTCCTGGTCGGGTCAGCCCCCGGCGGCGGCCTCGGCCTCGAGCACCTGGCGCTCCACGGCGCGGACCTGCCCGCGCAGCGCCGCCTCCGCGTCGACGCCCAGCGCCGCCGCTCGAGCGACGACGGCGAGCACGTCGGCACCGATCTCCGCCGTCAGGTCGTCAGCAGGGGCGTCGGGATCGGGGCCGACGGCGTACCCCGCCTTCCGCGCCCGGCTCATCACCTTCTGAGCGCGCGCGAGGGCGGGCAGCGACGCCGGGATCCCGTCGAGCACGCCGCGCCGACCGTTCCCCTTCGCCTCGTGCTCGGCCGCCTTGAGCTCGTCCCACATCCCGCGGACCGCCGCCGCATCGACAGCGGGCTCCGCGTCGTCGTCGTCCCCGTCACGCCCGAACACGTGCGGGTGGCGGAACCGCAGCTTCGCGACGAGACCCTCGACGACGTCGGCGATGTCCCACGGGTCGTCGCCCTCCTGGGCGATGCGCGCCTGGAACACCGGCTGGAACAGGAGGTCTCCGAGCTCCTCGCGCAGGGCGGCGCCCGCGCCCGACTCGGCGGCTTCCGCCACCTCGTACGCCTCCTCGATCGCGTACGGCGCGAGCGAGGCGTGGGTCTGCTCGGCGTCCCACGGGCACCCGCCCGGCGAGCGGAGCCGGTCCATCGTGACGACGAGCTCGGCGAATGCCGCGGCGGCCCGCTCGGAATCGGTCGCGCGGGCGTTCACCGCGCGCCCTCCGGGGCGCCGACGTTCCACCCCTCGATCGTGCGCAGCTCGTGCCCGTACCCGAGGAGGCACACGGCCGCCGTGGCGAGCTCGAGCCGAGACCCGAACGCCGGATCGGCCTCGACCCAGACCGCCGCGAGCACCCGCAGGAGGTGGCCGTGCCCGACGACCAGCACGTCCTGGCCGGCGTCCAGCACCGGCTCCACGCGGGCGACGACGGCGGCCGCTCGCCGCGCGACGTCGTCGAGAGTCTCCCCCGGTCCGGCGTGCGCCCCCGGCCCGTCGGCGGGCACCGGCAGCGAGCCGACGCCGTCACCGAACACCGTCCAGCGCCGGCCCAGCTCGGCGGAGATCTCCGCGGACGTGCGCCCCTCGGCCGGTCCGTAGTCCCACTCCGCCACGTCCTCGTCGACGACGGCGTCCGGGAAGCCGAGCAGCTCGGCCGTGCGGCGGGACCGCTGCAGCGGGCTCGCGAGGACGAGTCCGAAGGTGCGACCCGCGATCGCGCGCGCGGCGAGACGCGCGTGCCCCTCGCCCGCCGGTGTCAGCGGGAGGTCGGTGCGCCCGGTGTGCTTCCCGGCGGCGCTCCACTCCGTCTCCCCGTGCCGGACGAGGACGAGCTGCGGTTCCCGGGCTCCGCTCACGGCGTCAGCTGGGCTCGGGGGCGTCGGTCTCGGAGTCGGCCTCCGGCGTGATGAGCCACGGGAAGACGGTCGGCTGGATCTGGCCGTCCGTCCACTCGCCGTACCGCGGGTTGAGGGCCACGTCCGCCTCGGTCACGCGCTCCGTGATCTGCTCGGCGGCGTCCAGCGCGCCCGACTGCTGCAGCTTCCCCTGGGCGACCTGGACCTGCGCGATCAGCACGACGCCGTCGGCGAACTCGGTGTCGGGGTCGATCCCCACCTGCTCGGCGATCGACGCGAGGAACGTCTCCGCCTCCTGGGTGGAGACCCCGGCCCCGTTGTCCTCGGCCACCTCGAGGTAGCTCGGCGCGCTGATGAGCGACGACAGGGTGCCCTGCGCCGTCGGCGGCTCCGCGGAGAGCGGGGCGATCTCGCGCACGGTGTCGGCGAGGTAGGACTCGGTGATCCGCCAGTCGTCCACGGTGGCCGCTGTTCCGGGTCGCTGGGCGCACCCGACGACGGCGGAGCCGAGCGTGAGCGCGACGGCCACGATGCCGAGCGTGCGTACCGAACGAGCCTGAGACCTCACCGATGAACCTCCTCCAGGGCGTCGGCCGGCAGGCCGAGGGACCAGCGCGACCATCCTAGGGGGAGCCCGGAGGCCCGAGTCACGGCACCGTCCGCACCTCCAGGTCGTCCCACCGCACCTCGATCGCACCGGACGTCGTCGACGAGCTCAGGTACGCGGTGACGCCGACGGCGCCGGTGCGCTGGAGCGCGGCCGTCGAGTCGGTCGCGGCGGCGGTCCACGTCGTCGGCTCGGCGGTGCCGGCTGCCCACACCCGAGCCCGCACGGTCGTCGGGGCGGTCCCCTGCACCTGGACGCGCACGTGCAGCACGTCCCCCGCGCCGATCCGCAGGCCCGGCACGGTTCCGCCGCCGATCGCCGTCGACGAACGCATGAGATGGAGCGCCAGGCTCCCGTCCGCGGCGGTGCGCACGCGCGCTGCGTACTCCTGGGCATCGACCCGGCGGCCGGCGACCACGAGATGCACCGGCCCGTTCGGCACGGCCGACAGGCTCAGCTCGAGCGTGGTGTCGGTCGACGTCGCGGACACGGCACGCAGCGTCGACGTCGTCGTGACGCCCGGTCCCATGCGGTGGATGCCGGCGCCGGCGCTCGCGGCGTACCTCGACGCGCTCCCGGCGTGGGTCCACGCTCCGCCCGTCGGCGCGCTGCCCCAGCCGGCGGCGACCGTCCGGTCGAACGCGTCGGCGGCCAGCACGTCCGGAGGCGGAGGCGGCGGCGGCGGAGGCGGAGGCGGAGGCGGAGGCGGAGGCGGCGGAGGCGGAGGCGGAGGCGGAGGCGGAGGCGGCGGCGGCGGCGGCGCGCCGACGGACCGGACAGCGACGTCGTCGACCACGAGGTCCAGCGGCCCGCCGGTCGCGGACGAGCTGAGGTAGCCGATGAGGCCGACGGCGCCCACGGCCTGGAGGGCTGCCGTCGAGTCCGTGGCGGTCACCTGCCACGCGGTCGGCTCGGCCGCGCCGATCGGCCACACGCGCGCGCGGATCGTCGTCGGCGACGTCCCCTCGACCTGGACGCGGACGTTGACCTGCTGGCCCCCTCCGAGCGTGAGCGCGGGGATCGTCCCGTTCGCCAGCACCGTCCCCGAGCGGGTGAGGGAGAGCGCGACGGCGCCGGTGGGGGCGATCCGGAGCCGTGCAGAGTAGTCGGCGTTCCCGACGCGCCGCCCGGCCAGGCAGAGGTACGTGGTCCCGGTCGGGAGCGCGCCCAGCGCGAGCCGGGCCGTGGTGTCCGTGCTCGTCGCCGAGACGGCACCGAGCGTCGCGTTCTGGGTCCAGCCGACCGGGATCGCGATGTGACCCGCGCCGCCCTGCACCGTGTACCGCGCGGCGCTCCCGCTGACGCTCCATGCTCCCCCGACGTCAGCGGTGCCCCAGCCCGCCGTGCTCGTGCGTCCGAACGCGTCGGCAGCGATCGGGGCGACGGCCTCGGCCGTGCGGAACGTCCACGTCGGGCTCTGGACGGTGGACGTCCCGTCGCCGGCCCGTACGAACCACTCGTACTCCGTGCCGGGTTCGAGGGCGGTGGTCGGCAGGGTGGCCGTGCCTCCGGAGGCGACCGGGACCGTCCCCAGCTCGGCGAACGCCGTCGGTGGCGACGGCATGTCGTACGGGAACGTGAACGCGCTGTCGGCGTCGGTCTCGAACTGGCCGAACTTCGGCGAGTAGGTGACGGCCTCGATCACGTCGGCGGAGGGGCGGAACCGGTAGTAGCGCAACCACCCGTCACCGCCGTTCGGGCGGTCCTGGTAGTCGCTCAGGGCCATGTGCACCGGCCGCCCGCAGCTGTTGGTCATCGTCCGGCGGGCCTCGGCGCGGGTCGCGTCGCTGTTGTGGCCGTTGAGCACGAGGAAGATGCTGCAGTTCGTCCGGACGAGCTCGTTCCACATGTCCTCGGGAAAGTTCCCGCCCGGCCTCGTCACGGATCGCCCGAACTCGCCGTCCTCGTTGATGAAGTTGTGCGTCACGAGGATCGCGCGGCGCTGCGGGTGGGCGGCCAGCACCCGGTCGGCCCAGGCCAGCACGTCGTCGGGTGCGTTGAACTCGAGGTTGAGGACCACGAGGTCCATCCCGCCGGCGGTCAGGAGCACGTAGCTGTTCATGTTCTGCCGGTTCGCCGGGTCCGGCCCGAACTGGCTCTGGCCGTAGTACCCGCCGTACCGCACGGCCGGCGAGTTCCACGAGGCGCCGGCGTACCGGCTGACCGGGAAGTACTGGTGGTACAGCGGCGCCTCGCCGGTCGCGACGTCCATGTCGTGGTTGCCCGGCAGCACGGTGTTCGGCACACCCGCGTCGTCCAGCGTGCGCAGGTACTGCGAGGCGAACTGGAACTGGCCCTCGTGGTCGTCGAGCCCGACGATGTCGCCCAGGTGGGCCACGAGGGCGACGTCGAGCGCGTCACGCTGCTCGACGATCCACTGGGTCTGCTGGCCCATCGTGGCGCGGTACGCGGCGTTGCTCACGTAGTTCTGCGTGTCGGGGATGACGAGCAGCGTGAAGTCCTCGCCGCCCGGGGCACCCCGCTCGCGCGCGTGGAACGTGACGTCGAGCGCGTCACCCTCGGGGTCGCTCGCGCGCACCGCGAGCGGACCGGACGTGGCGACGCCGCTCGCGCCGTCCGCGGGCGAGACGAGCACCGGCGTCGCCGGCGGCTGCCCCGCGGCGTGCGCGGGGAGCGCGAGAGGGGCGACGGCGAGCGCGGCCGCCGCGGCGAGCGCGCCGGCGAGGAGGACGGGACTGCGACGTCGCGGCATGGGCGGACTCCTCGCTCGGCCCCGACGATCCGACGCTAGACCGCCGCTCGCGCGCCAGGAAGTGGGCCGCCGGGTGAGATCGGCCCCGTCGCGGGGTGATCCGTGAGCGCCCTCAGCCGCGCGACGCCGTCGCGAGCGCTGCCGCCGCCTCGACCGACCCGCCGAGGATCGCGTCGATGACCTCGCTCACCCACGTGAGCAGCTCGGAGTCCCGCAGCGGCTGCCCGCCGATCAGCGCCGTCGTCGGCCGCGGCACGAGGATCGTGCGCACGCCCGGCTTGAGCACCGATCGCGGGTACAGCCGCTTGAGGCGCAGCTGTGCGGACTCCGGGAGCTCCACCGGGGCGAACCGCACGAACTGCCCCTGCACGGTGACGTCCGTGAGTCCGTGCGCGCGCGCCTTGGCCCGCAGGGCGGCGACGGCGAACAGCCGCTCCACCGGTTCGGGAACCGGTCCGTAGCGGTCGGCCAGCTCGTCGCGCACCGCCGCGATCGCCGTCTCGTCACGGGCGGCGGCGACCTTCGCGTACGCCTCGAGCCGCAGACGCTCGTGCGCGATGTAGTCGTGCGGGACGTGGGCGTCGATCGGCAGCTCGATCGTGACGTCCGTGATGTCTTCCGTCTCCTCGCCGCGGAACCGCGCCACGGCCTCGGACACCATCCGCACGTAGAGGTCGAAGCCGACCCCGGCGATGTGACCCGACTGCTCGCCACCGAGCAGGTTGCCGGCACCCCGGATCTCGAGGTCCTTGAGCGCCACCTGCATGCCGGAGCCCAGGTCGGTGTTGGCGGCGATGGTCGCGAGCCGGTCGTGCGCGGTCTCCGTGAGCGGCTTCTCCGGCGGGTACAGGAAGTACGAGTAGGCACGCTCCCGGCCGCGCCCGACCCGGCCCCGGAGCTGGTGCAGCTGCGAGAGCCCCAGCACGTCGGCCCGCTCGAGGATGAGCGTGTTCGCGTTCGAGATGTCGAGGCCGGTCTCGATGATCGTGGTGCACACCAGCACGTCGAACCGCTTCTCCCAGAAGTCGACGATGACGCGCTCGAGCTGGTGCTCGTTCATCTTCCCGTGGGCGACGGCGATCCTCGCCTCGGGCACGAGCTCCTGCAGCCGGGCGGCCGCCCGCTCGATCGACTCCACCCGGTTGTGGACGTAGAACACCTGCCCCTCGCGGAGCAGCTCCCGCCGGATCGCCGCGGCGATCTGCTTCTCCTCGTACGCCCCGACGAACGTGAGCACCGGATGGCGCTCCTCGGGCGGCGTCGCCAGCGTGGACATCTCCCGGATGCCCGTCACCGCCATCTCGAGCGTCCGCGGGATCGGCGTCGCGCTCATCGCGAGCACGTCCACGTTCGTCCGCAGCTGCTTGAGCGTCTCCTTGTGCTCGACGCCGAACCGCTGCTCCTCGTCGACGACGACGAGCCCCAGGTCCTTGAACCGCACCTCGCCGGTGAGGAGCCGGTGGGTACCGATGACGACGTCGACCGAGCCGTCCTGCACCCCCTCGCGCACCGCCGTCGCCTCGGCGTCGGTCTGGAACCGGGACAGCGCCTTCACCGTCACCGGGAACCCGGCGTACCGCTCGGAGAACGTCTCGAAGTGCTGCTGCACGAGCAGCGTGGTGGGCACGAGCACGGCCACCTGCTTGCCGTCCTGGACGGCCTTGAACGCCGCACGGATCGCGATCTCCGTCTTGCCGTAGCCGACGTCGCCGCACACGAGGCGGTCCATCGGGACCGACTTCTCCATGTCCGCCTTCACCTCGTCGATCGTGACGACCTGGTCCGGCGTCTCGATGTGCGGGAACGCGTCCTCGAGCTCGCGCTGCCACGGCGTGTCCGGGGAGAACGCGAAGCCCTGCGTCGCCATCCGCGCCGAGTACAGGCGGATGAGCTCGCCGGCGATCTCCCGGACCGCCTTGCGGGCGCGGCCCTTCGTCTTCGCCCAGTCGGAGCCGCCCATCTTGTTGAGCGACGGCGACTCCCCGCCGGTGTACTTCGTGACCTGGTCGAGCGCGTCGGTCGGCACGTAGAGCCGGTCGCCGGGCTGGCCCCGCTTCGAGGCCGCGTACTCGATGACGAGGTACTCGCGGGTCGCCGCGGCGGGACCCGACCCGATGGAGCGCTGCACGAGCTCCACGAACCGCCCGACGCCGTGCTGCTCGTGCACCACGTGGTCGCCGGTTCGCAGCGCGAGCGGGTCGACGACGTTGCGCCGCTTCGGAGCGAGCGCGCGCATGTCTTTCGTGGACGTGCCGGCGCGACCGGTGAGGTCGGCCTCGGAGAACAGGGCGAGGCGCAGCTCCGGCGCCACGAAGCCCTTGCCGATGACCGCCGTCGTCACGTGGACGACGCCCGTCTCGGGCTCGTCCTCGACGTCGGGTTCCAGGCGGGCCGGGACGTCCGCGGCGAGCAGCTGCTCCACCATGCGGCGCGCCGGGCCGGCGCCCTCGGTGGTGAGCACGAGGCGCCAGCCGTCGTGCGTGAGCCCCTGGAGGTCCGCGACGGCGCGGGAGATCTCGCCGTGGTAGCCCTCGACGTCGCGGGTGGGGATCGTGACGACGGTGGTCGAGCCGCCGCCGTCGGCGTCCTCCTCCATGAAGTCGGCGAGCTCGGCGTCGGCCGTGAACGGGGTGAGCGTCCACCAGCCGAGGCCGCGGCGCAGGGCGACGTCGCGCGCATCGGCGATCGTGGCGAAGCTCGCCGCCGACAGGTCGAGCGGCGTCGCGCCACCGGCGGCCGCGGAGGTCCACGCCGCCGCCAGGAACTCCTCGGTCGTGGCGACGAGGTCGTGCGCGCGCCGGCGCACGCGCTCCGGGTCGGCGAGGACGAGCAGGGCGTCGTCGGGCACGAGCTCGAGCACCTGCTCCATGCCGTCCACGAGCGCCGGGGCCAGCGACTCCATCCCCTCCACGGCGATGCCCTCGGACATCTTCTCGAGCATGTCGACGGCGCCCGGCAGCTGCGCGCGCAGCTCCAGCGCCCGCGCTCGCACCTCGGGTGTGAGGAGCAGCTCGCGGCAGGGCGGAGCCCACAGCCCGCCGGGCGCGATCTCGAGGCTGCGCTGGTCGGCGACGGCGAACCAGCGGATCTCCTCGACCTCATCGCCCCAGAAGTCGAGCCGCAGGGGGTGGTCCTCCGTGGGCGGGAAGACGTCGAGGATGCCGCCGCGGACGGCGAAGTCGCCGCGCCGCTCCACCATGTCGGTGCGCGTGTACGCCGCCGCCGTCAGCCTCGCCGCGAGGTCCTCGAGGTCGACGGTCTCGCCCACCTGGACGCTCACCGGTTCGAGGTCCCCGAGACCGGTCACGACCGGCTGCAGCATGGCGCGCACCGGCAGCACGAGCGCGCGGATCGGGCCCGTGTGCGGCTGCGCGTCGGCACCGGTGGCCGGGTGCGCGAGCCGGCGCAGGACGGCGAGGCGCCGCGCCACGGTGTCGCTGCGCGGGCTGAGGCGCTCGTGCGGCAGCGTCTCCCACGCGGGGAGCACGGCGACGTCGTCGTCCGGCACGTAGCAGCGCAGCGCCGCCGCCAGCTCGTCGGCCTCGCGGCCCGTTGCCGTGACGACGACGAGCGGCCGCGGGTGATCCGCACCGAGCAGCTGCGCGAGCAGGGCGGGCCGCACGCCGGCCGACGCGATCGCGTCGAGCGATCCGCGGGCGGGCAGCTCCTCGACGAGGCGCGCGACGGCCGCGTCCGAGCCCAGGACGGGTAGGAGTCCGGTGAGTTTCATGCGTCCTTCGCGGGGTGGGGGCGGCGGGTTCGAGACGGCGGGGACGGCGCGCGGGCAGCACGACGGGCCCACCACTGGCCGGAGGCGGGTGGTGGGGAGCGTCGTCCAGCATACGTCCGCGCGCCGACATCGCCCCCTCGTGGCGGTCCCGTGGCACCACCCGGGGCCGCGGGATACTGCGTCACGTGATGCCTCACGCGTCCGCCGTCCCCGCGCCCGAGCCCGTCTTCTCGTACGGCACGCTGCGCGACCCGGCGGTGCAGCTCGCGACGTTCGGCCGGACGCTGGACGGCTGCGAGGACGCCGTCGTCGGGTTCCGGCTCGGCCGGCTGAGGATCACTGACCCGGCCGTCGTCGCCGTCAGCGGGGCAGCCGTGCACCCGGTGCTCGTCGCCACGGGTGACGACGCCGACCGCGTCGCCGGCACCGTGCTCGAGCTCACGGCCTCCGAGCTCGAGGCGGCGGACGCGTACGAGTCCGCCGACTACCGGCGCATCAGCGCCCCGCTCGCCGGGGGCGGGCACGCCTGGGTCTACCTCGCGCGGTCGTGACCGCCCTCCCGCGGCGGGAGCGCGCGGGACCCGAGATCCGCCGTCGTGAACAGCAGGCACGCGATCGAGAGGAAGGCGGAGAACCCGGCCCCAGCGGCGACCGGCGGAGCCATGCCCTCCGCGATGTCGGTCATCCCCGTGCCGACGAGGCCCGTCCCGATGAGTGCGAGGCCGGCGAACGTCGCGGCGAGCCACGCCAGCAGCCACGGCCCGTCCGCGAACCGCGTGCGGCGCCGCGAGGTCTCCGGCGGCAGCGCCCGGAGGACGGCCAGCGCGATCGTCCCCGGCACGGCCACGACCAGCAGCGCGGCGACGCCGTCGCTGACGCGCTCGCCGCCCGCGGTGATCGCGAGGCCCGTGAGGGCGACGACGCCGGTCGAGCTCACCGCCGCCACGGACCGCCAGGCGGGCGGCACGGCCACCACCAGCGCGAACGCGGCGGCGGCGACGAACGCGATCGCCGCACCCGGCAACGTCTGCTCCAGCGGGGGATGGCCGTGCCACGGGCGGTCGAGACGGTCCCGGAGGAGTGTGGCTGCGAGCATCACCGTGCCGACGACGAGCGCCATGGCCACGAGCTGCCACCACCGCCGCGCGCGCACGAACAGGGTCAGCGCGGCGAGCGCGGCGAACCCACCGATCGGGACGGCGAGATACGAGCGCCAGAGCTCGAGCGCCGCGTTGTCGGTCCACCCGGCGCCATCGGTCCACTCCTGAGCCGTGGCGTCGAGCCTCTGGCCGAGGGCCGTCATCACGAAGATGCCGACGACGAGACCCAGGACCGCGAGCGCGAGAACGGCGATCGTGACGAGGCCACCGGCCCGCCACCACCAGGACTCCCGCATGATCCACCTCCGCCGCACCGCGTCGTGTCGCGGCCATCGTGGCAGAGGCGAGGCCGCGACGCCGGTGGATCGTGCGGGTGATGACCCCTCAGTCGGTCGGCGTCGCGCCGCCGGCGCCCGCGGGCGCGACGTCGGCCCCGGCGAACTGCGTCGCGTACAGCTCCGCGTACAGGCCGCGCGCCGCCAGCAGCTCCGCGTGCGTCCCGCGCTCGACGACGACCCCCGCGTCGACGACGACGATCTCGTCCGCGCGCCGCACCGTGGAGAGCCGGTGCGCGATGACGATCGACGTCCGCCCCGTCATCGCCGCGTCGAGGGCGCGCTGGACGGCCGCCTCCGACTCGGAGTCCAGGTGCGCCGTCGCCTCGTCGAGCACGACCACCCGAGGGGCGCGGAGCAGCAGTCGCGCGATCGCGAGCCGCTGCTTCTCGCCGCCGGACAGGCGGTGACCCCGCTCCCCCACGACCGTCTCGAGCCCCTGCGGCAGGCGCGTGACGACGTCGTCCACGTGGGCTCCCCGCAGCGCGTCCCACATCTGGGCCTCGGACGCGTCCGGCCGCGCGTACGCCAGGTTCGCGCGCACGGTGTCGTGGAACATGTGCGCGTCCTGCGTGACCATGCCGACGGCCTCGTGGACGGCGCCCTGCCGCACGTCGCGCAGGTCGTGACCGCCGATGCGCACGACGCCGGACGTCGGGTCGTTCAGGCGCACCACGAGGTTCGCGATGGTCGTCTTCCCGGCGCCCGACGGTCCGACGAGCGCCAGGACGTGGCCCGGGTCGACGGCGAGCGAGACCCCGTGCAGGATCTCCGCCTCCCCCTCGGCACCCCACGACGACGGCGCGACGGGCGCGGCGCCGTCGTCGGCGTCCCCGGGCGCCTCGAGCGAGGCGAGGGACGCCGTCGCCGCCGACGGGTAGGCGAACCGGACGTCCGCCAGCTCCACCCGCAGCGGCCCGTCGGGGAGGTCGACGGCGTCCGGACGGTCCTCGATCGCCGGTTGGAGGTCCAGCACCTCGAAGACCCGCTCGAACGAGACGAGCGCCGTCATGACGTCGACCTGCACGTTGCTCAGCGACGCGACCGGACCGTACAGGCGCCCGAGCAGCCCCGCGAACGCGACGAGCGCGCCGATGGTCAGCGAACCGGCGATCGCGAGCACGCCGCCGACGCCGTAGACGGCCGCCGTCGCGAGCGCGGCCATCGCGCCCAGCGCCGCGAAGAACACGCGGCTGCTCATCGCCGTCCGGACGCCGATGTCCCGTACCCGGCCCGCGCGGTCCGCGTACTCGGCGTCCTCGCGGTCCGGCGAGCCGAACAGCTTGACGAGCATGGCGCCCGCGACGTTGAAGCGCTCCGTCATCCGGTTGCCGAGCTCGGCGTTGAGCTGCATCCCCTCACGGGTCAGACCGGCGAGCCGGCGCCCGACGCGCCGCGCGGGCAGCAGCAGGAACGGGACGACGACGAGGGAGAGCAGCGTGATCTGCCACGACAGCGTGAACATCGTGACGAGCACCACAACCACCGAGATGAGGTTCGAGACGACGCCCGAGAGCGTCGACGTGAACGCCTGCTGCGCCCCGATCACGTCGGAGTTCAGGCGGGTCACCAGCGACCCGGTCTGCGTGCGGGTGAAGAACTGGACCGACTGTCGCTGCACGTGGGCGAAGACGTCGGTGCGCAGGTCGAAGATCAGCCCCTCCCCGATGCGCACGGAGAGCCAGCGTTGCAGGACGCCGAGCCCCGCCTCGAGGAGGGCGACGACGGCGACGGCGCCGGCGAGCCCGATCACCAGGCCGCGGTTCCCCTGGGCCACGCCGTCGTCGACGATCCGCTGCAGCAGCAGCGGCGTCGCGACGATGAGCAGGGCGCCGAGGACGACGAGCACGAGGAACCCGGCCACGAGGAAGCGGTACGGCCGTGCGTAGCGCAGGATGCGGCGCACGGTGCCGGGCGCGAGCTTCTGCCTCGTCACGCTCCGGTCGCGCGACAGGGATCGATACGTCATCCACTCGCTCATGCTCACGCCACCCGTCGTCGACCCCTGCCTGGGGAAGCACAGGGACGCGCCCGATGTTCCCGCAGGAGGGCGGGTTCGCGCTCAGCGAACCGCTGGCAGGTTCGCCTCGTCGACCCTCCGACCGCGCTTCCCGGCGCCCTCGACGAGGCGCCGAGCCTGGTGGGAGAGCCGGATCGAGGGTGCCTCGAGGAACCGGTAGAAGAGCGCCGCCACGATCACCGCGACCACCACGGTCGCGGCCATCACCGGCAGGTGGCCCCACGCGCCGATCCCGAGCGCGAGCGCCGCGGCGACGACGATCGGCTCGTGCACGAGATACAGGCTGAACGACCGCACGCCCAGCCACTGCAGCGCCGGGCGCTCCAGGAGCGCGGCGAACGCCCGCCACTCGAGCGCCGCGACGAGGAGCACCGTCACACCGACGAGCGACGCGGCATGCGTCGCGGCGTCCGCCACCGACCCCGGCACGCGCGCGCCGAGGTAGGTCGGCGAGACGAGCGCGAGGATCGCCAGGGCGACGACGACGGGCCAGGCCCACCGGATCCTCGTCGTCGCGAGCCGATCACCCAGGCGGGCGACGGCGACCCGGTCGCGGGCCAGCACCATCCCGATCCCGAAGATCGGCAGGAACACGAGGAAACCGCCCGACAGCGCCGACGCCGGCAGCACCGAGGTCACGGCATCGAGCCGGCCGGCCGCGGACAACGCGATCATCGCCGACACCCAGGCGAGCGCGTGCCCCCGGACCGGGAGACGCCGCAACGCCCACCACGCCACCGGGAGGAGCGCCGAGAACCAGACCTCCCAGCGCAGGGACCACAGCGCGGTGTTGAGCGAGGACGTCTCGACCACGAGCGTGAAGTCGCGGACGACGGCGCCCGGCCCCGCCCCCTCGTGCGCGGCGAGCCACGGGTTGCCGGACGTCACGACCCGCGGCACCACGAGCGCCAGCAGCACGGCGAGCACCACCGCTCCCCAGACCGGGACGTACAGGCGGACGAACCGCTGGGCCGCGTAGGCGCCCACCCAGCGCCCGGCGCCGGACCGCCGCTCGGCGAGGATCGTCAGCACGAACCCGCTCAGGGCGAAGAACACGAACACCGCCTCCGGCCCGGCCCAGACCACGCGCGCGGGCGTCCGGAACAGCCACCACGCCGCCGTCCCCGCCTCGGGGCTGACGGCCCCGTCGAGCCCGAGGTAGGCGAGCGCGAGCGCGGGGATCGTCAGCAGGACGTGATGCACGGCGACGACGAGGGCGGCGAGGCCGCGCAGGCCGTCGAGCGCGTGCAGGCGCGCCGGCGCCCCGCCCCCCGCCGGTCGGTCGCGATCCTCCTGCGCTCGTTCCTCGCTGTCGGAGTCCTCGCTCCTCGCCGGTCGGTCGCGATCCTCCTGCGCTCGTTCCTCGCTGTCGGAGTCCTCGCTCCTCGCCGGTCGGTCGCGATCCTCCTGCGCTCGTTCCTCGCTGTCGGAGTCCTCGCTCCTCGCGGCCCCCGGTTCAGCCATCGCGGCTGAAGAGGTAGACCTCGGTCGACGGCCCCGACCAGATCAGCTCGCCGTCGTACCCCTCGGCCTCCAGGGCGTCCAGCGCGCCAGCGCTCTCGGCGGGATACTCGCGCATCCCCACGAGGAGCCACACCCGGTCCTCGCCCTCGAGGTCGGACGCGGGGACGTCCTCGACGGGCAGACCGCCGTCCCAGATCGGGTGCCCGTCGCCGTCGCCGGGCAGCGAGCCCGGGTCGTCGAGGTCGTCGAACGCGCCGGGGAAGGCGTCCATCGCGCGCCGCGGACCGCGCTCGTCGCTCACCCGGTCGGGGGCGAACAGGACGACGTCGGAGGGCTCCGCGCGCTCCGCCACCACGTCGGCGGCGCTGCGCCAGTCGGCGAGGTCGCGCGCGTACGGCCCGCTCGTGACGGCGATCGCCACGGCGCACGCCACGCCGAGGACGGCGGCGACGACGATCCGCCACGTCCTCCGGCCGATCGCGGCGAGGCCCGCGCCGGCGAGCAGCGCCATCGCCGCGCAGCAGTGGACGAGGTAGCGGGGGTGGAACATCGGCTCGAGCACCCAGCTGACGGCCACCAGCACGGCGCCGGGCACGAGCAGCCACGGGAGCGTCAGGCGCACGAGCGCCGTCGTCCGCGCTCCGCCGGCGCGCCACGCGGCCACGACGGCCAGCACGGCGAGGCCGACGACGACGAGCGCCACCACCGGCGATCCGCCGAACCAGAGCGCGACGATGCGCCGCGCGACCCACACGGGCTCCGGGCGCGTCAGCCAGCTCACCTGCCCGCGCTGGCCGAGGACGAGGAGCACGAACGGTGCGAGCACCACGGCGACGCCGGCCGCGGACGCCGCCCACGCCAGCAGCCGGCGCGAGGCGCCACCCGCCCACAGCACGGCGAGCCCGTGCGCCAGGAACAGCAGCGACGCCTGGACGAACAGCCCGACCGTCACCGTCATGAGCGCCGCGTAGCCGAGCCACCACCAGCCGCCGCGCTCGATGGCGCGCACCAGGGCGACGCCGGCCCAGACCGCCCCGGCCGCGACGAGCGCCGTCGACCGGGCCTCCGACCCGACCCACGTCGTCACGGGCAGCGCCACGAAGACGGCTCCGGCCCACGGCGCCGCGGCGGGGGCACCCAGCGCACGGGCGAGCACGACGACGCCGGCGGCCGCCACGCCGATCGCGAGCGCGCTGAGCATCCGGGCGGCCACGATCCCGTCGCCGGCCAGCACCGCCCAGGCGCGGAGCACGACGTAGTAGAGGCCGTGGACCGCGTCGACGTCGCCGAGCATCGCGAGCAGGTCGCCCAGCGGGCGGCGCAGCAGCGTCAGCGTGACGACCTCGTCCGTCCAGGGCGACGGCACGAACGAGCGCGCGGCGGCGAGCGCCGTCGCCGCCAGGCCCGCGAGGAGCGGGGCGAACCGCACGAGCGCGCTCGGCGGCACCGCGCGCGCCGGCGCGTCGACCCGGTCACGGGTGGTGACCATCTGCCACTCCTGCCCCACGCGTGCCTCCGGTGGTCGTCAGCGCGCGTCGGCGGGGACGGTGCGCGGGCGGGCCGGCTCGGCCGCCGCCGGCTGCGACGTGGCCGACGTGGCCGACGTGGCCGGCGCGGCCGGCGCCTCGAGCCGGGCGCGCCGCGTGCTGGCGCGGGGCCGGTACACGACCCGCGAGTGGAACGTGAACCGGACGACGAACGCGACGAGCAGCGTGATGGCGGTGGCGAGGACAGCCGCCACGTGCATCGTCTCCACGAGCAGGGCCATGACCGGCAGGCGCAGCGCCGTCTCGACGTTGTTGAACGTGAACGACTGCGCGAACCTCTGCCAGCCGCGCTTGCCCTCGTGCCGCAGGTCGGCGAAGACGAACCGCTCCTGGAGCAGGAAGTTCCCGACGATCGTCGTCTCCGCCGCGACGATCGCCGCCAGGAGGTACCCGGCGCCGAGCCACGTCATCAGCGCGACGATCGCGATGTTGACCACGGCCCCGATGCCGCCGATCACGGCGAAGCGCGACATGCGGCCGAACCGCAGCGCCGCCAGCTGGTGCAGGAACCGGGTGCCCTGGGCGAGCGACGCCTTCGACTCCCCCGCGTGCCGCTCGCCGAACACGAACGGCACCTCCGCGACGGCGAGCCGGTGCCGGGCGAGGATCTCGAGCAGGATCTTGAATCCCCGAGGCTCCAGCGCCGCGAGGTCGATCGCCTCGCGGCGGACGAGGAAGAAGCCGGTCATCGGGTCGGAGCAGTCCCGCAGGCGGACCGGGAACATGGCTCGCGTCACGGCCGTCGACACCGAGGAGACGGCCTGGCGGACGACGTTCGAGAGGCCTTCGCTGCTGCCGTCGCCCACGTAGCGGGAGGCGACGACGACGTCGGCTCCCCCCTCGCGTGCCCTCTCGACGAGCTCGGGCACGAGCTCCGGCGGGTGCTGCAGGTCGCCGTCCATGACGACGCACCAGCGCGCCCCGGAGGAGGCGATGCCCTCCACGACGGCGCCCCCGAGCCCGCCCACGGGCGCGTCCCGGTGGATGAGCCGGACGGGGATCGACGACGTCGCCGCCACGGCGCGGACGACGTCGGGCGTGGCGTCGGTCGAGTCGTCCACGAACACGACCTCGGCGTCGATGCCGCGCACCGCCGCTGTCACCCGCTGCACGAGGAGCGCGACGTTCGGCGCCTCGTTGAACGTGGGCACGACGATCGTGACCTCCGGCGCGGCCCCGCGCGCCCGGTCCTGCTCGGTCATCTCGTCCTCCCCGCGGATGGTCGGCCGTCGTCGGCGACGACGGGTCCGGCCCGTCCCACCAGGGTCGCGACGTGGCGCGGGCAGGCCAAGCGCGGGGCGGGGTGAAATGCCCGGGGCCAGGGGTGAACTCCGGGGTCACCCGCCCACCGGGCGCACGCGCGCTCCTATCGTCGAGTCGTCCGTCAGGAGGCGAGAGTGAAGATTTCCGTGATCGGCTGCGGCTACCTGGGAGCCGTGCACGCCGCGGCGATGGCGTCGCTCGGCCACGAGGTCGTCGGCGTCGACGTCGACGCGTCGCGCGTCGCGTCGCTCGCGGCAGGGCTGCCACCGTTCTACGAACCGGGGCTGCCCGAGCTGCTGAGGTCCGGCGTCGAGCGCGGCGCTCTCACGTTCAGCACCAACCTGCGGGAGGCGAAGGGCGCCGCCGTCCACTTCGTGTGCGTGGGCACCCCACAGCGCCCGGACGGACCCGGGGCCGACCTCACGTTCGTCGACGCCGCGTTCACGGCGCTCCACGAGATCGTCGCGCCCGGCGACGTCGTCGTGGGCAAGTCGACGGTGCCGGTCGGGACGGCGGCTCGGCTCGCGGCGGAGCTCGCCGAGGCCGTGCCGGGCGCGCACCTCGTCTGGAACCCCGAGTTCCTGCGCGAGGGGTTCGCCGTCGGCGACACGCTGTCCCCCGACCGCGTGGTGTACGGCGTCGACGGGGCCGCACCCGCCGCGACGGAGGCGCTCGACGCGGTGTACGCGTCGGTCCTCGCCGCCGGCACGCCGCGGATCGTCACCGACTTCGCGACGGCCGAGCTCGTCAAGGTCGCGGCCAACTCGTTCCTCGCCACGAAGATCTCGTTCATCAACGCCATGGCCGAGCTGTGCGAGACGGCGGGCGGCGACGTCGTCGCGCTCGCCGACGCCATCGGCCACGACGAGCGGATCGGCCGGCGGTTCCTCGGCGCCGGACTGGGCTTCGGCGGCGGCTGCCTGCCGAAGGACATCCGGGCGTTCGTCGCCCGGGCCGACGAGCTGGGAGCGGAGAACGCCGTGGCGTTCCTGCGCGAGGTGGACGCGATCAACCTCCGCCGGCGTGCGCGCATGGTCGAGGTGACCGAGGAGGTCTGCGGCGGGAGCGTCGCCGGGCGCACGATCGGCGTGCTCGGGGCCGCGTTCAAGCCGGAGAGCGACGACGTGCGGGACTCTCCCGCGCTCGACGTGGCGGCGACGCTGGCGGCCCGCGGGGCGCACGTCGTCGTCGCCGACCCGCAGGCGACGGCGAACGCCGCGGCGGTGCGCCCCGAGCTGAGGTACACGACCAACGCGCTCGAGGCGTGCCGGGACGCCGACGTCGTGCTCCTCCTCACGGAGTGGCGCGAGTTCCGCGAGCTCGACCCCGACGACCTGGGCGCGGTGGTGCACGGACGTCGCATGGTCGACGGGCGCAACGTCCTCGACCCGGCGCGGTGGCGGGGCGCGGGGTGGACCTACCGCGCGCTCGGGCGGCCCTGACCTCAGGCTCGGACTCGGGCCTCGACCTCAGGCCCTGACCGCGAGCGCGACCGGCTCGGCCCGCGCGTACTCCTCGACGTGCCCGCCGACCAGCCCGGTCAGCACACCCGCGGCACGCGCGAGCTCGCGCTGCCCGTGAGCGCGCCTGCCGAGGTCCCGCGTGAGAGCGCCGAGCAGCACGCGGGCCACACCCCGCACCACCAGGACTGCCGCCGTCATGGCCAGGCGCGCGCCGACTCGCACACGCGCCCCGGCCCCGGCGGCGAGCACGAGGTGCACCCGGCTCCACGTGCTGCCCGTCCGCCGCTCCCGGCGCAGCACCCACGAGCGCGTGGCGCGCTCGGGCACCACCGGCTCGCTGGTCACGGCGTCGTCGCGCCATCGGATGACCCCGCCGCGCGCGGTGAGCTGCCGCGAGAAGAGGCTGTCCTCGCCGCCGGTGAGCCCGAACCGCTCGTCGAAGCGCACGCCGCGGGAGCGCACGGCGTCGAGGTCAAGCAGCAGGTTGCCCGCCGCCGCGCCCTCCACCCGCACGCCCGTCGCCCGGTGGGCCCGCGCGAAGAACCGCGACGCCACCACCCAGCCCTCGGCGTCGTCGGGGAGCACCTTGACCGTCGGCGCGCTCACCGCGTCGCACGGCCAGTCCCGCCACGCCTCGAGCAGCCGCGCCAGCCAGCGCGGCTCGGGCAGCTCGTCGTCGTCGATGAACACGAGGACCCGGTCGGCGGCGGCCGCGTCGAGCGCGGCGTTGCGCGCCGCGGCGATGCCGGGCCGGGGCTCGTGGACGTAGGTCAGGTCCGGCCCGCCTAGGCGGGCGACGACGGCGCGGGCGGAGGCACCCGGGTCGTTGTCGACGACGACGACCCGGGCCGGGTGCCTCAGCCCGGAGGTCTGCGCCCGCACCGCCTCGACCAGAGGGGCCAGCGCGTCGGGTCGACGGAACGTGAGGATCGCGATCGCCACGCTCGCGCGAGTGTCGCGCACGTCGAGCTCACCCATCGCTCGCTCCCACCGGTTCCGGCGCACGGCTCTGCCGGGCCGCCAGGCCCGCGCGCACGACGGCCACGACGTCGCGCACGTCCCGCCGGTAGGACGGCAGCGCGAGCGCCACGACGTACACGACACCCGCCGCTCCGACCGCTGCCGCGAGCTGGACCCACGGCGCCGACGGCCCGACGAGCGTGCACGCCGCCCACGCGGCCACGCCGAGCACCGCCGCGAGCGCGACGATGCGCAGGGCGCCGATCACGAGCGGCCGCACGGACACGTTCGCCTTGCGCGAGAGCCACCAGAACGAGATCGGCCACTCGAGCGCCGTCGCCGCCAGGAAGCCCCAGGCCACACCCACCGGACCGCCGATGCTCCCGACGAGCACGCACGTCACCGTCAGCGCCGCGCTCACGATCGAGTACCGCAGCAGCTCCTTGGTGAGTCCGTGCGCCAGGTACACCCAGTACCCGACGTAGGCCAGCGTCTGGAAGGCCCCCGCCGCGGCGAGCAGCCGCAGGTACGGCTCGGCGGCCTCCCACGCCGGTCCGAGCATGATGGCGGTCAGCGGCGCCGCCGCCCCGGCGACGACGCCGAGGCCCGCCACGAGCGTGAGGCCGAGCGCGAGCTGCCCCCGGCGGACGAACGCGTCCGTCTCGGACCGGGACTCCCGGATGCGCGAGAGCACGGGCAACGCCACGGTCACCGTCGGGTTGCGCAGCTGCGCGAGCGGCGTCATGAGCAGCTGGAACGCGCGGTTGTACAAGCCGAGCGGGGTGGCGCCGAACCGCGTCCCGATCGTCACGGAGTCGATGTTCCGGGCGACGTACCCGATGAGCTGCGAACCGGCGAGGTGCCAGCCGTACGACAGCAGCTCGCGCATCGGGGCGTCCCGCGTGTACCAGCGCGGCCACCACCGCGCGGAGACGGCGAGCACCACGAGCAGCACGACCGCCGTCGTCAGCTGCTGGGTGACGAGCGCCCAGTAGCCGCCGCCCGCCGCGGCGACGGCGATGGCGGCGCCGAGCGCGAGGCACGGGGCCAGGACGTCGGCCGTCGCGATCCGCGAGAACCGCATCCGCCGGGTGAGGTCGGCCCGGAACTGCGTGGCGAGCCCGTTCAGGAGGAAGACGGGCGCGAGCGCTCTCGCCAGGTCCACCAGCTCGGGCTCCGCGTACCACCGCGCGATGAGCGGGGCGACGGCGACCACGAGGAGGGCCAGCACACCACCCGCGGCGGTGTTGACCCAGAACAGGTTGTCGCGCTGCGCCCGGCTGAGGTGCTCGGCCTGCACGGCCGCCGACGACAGGCCGAGGTCGCGGAAGATCTCGGCGACGCCGATGAGCGCCATCACCATCGCCACGAGTCCGTAGTCGGACGGGAGCAGGAGCCGTGCGAGCAGGACGACGCCGGCCAGCTGCAGGACGATGCGCAGGGCCTGTGCCGCGAGCGTCACGAGCGCCCCACGGGCCGCACGCGTGCGCAGCGACCCGCCGGGCGGGCCGGCTCCCCGGCCGTCGTCCGTGCGCGCCCGCGTGGCGTGCGTCATCGTCCCCGAATCCCTTTCCGCCGTCGTGGAGACGATCATGGGTCCGGCCGGCGCCCGCGAGAAGACCGAGACGGACGAACAGCGGGGAATCACCCCGGAAGCCCGGGATTTCACCCCCGTCCAGGCGTCCGCCGGCCGGGTCCCGCTGCCTACCATCGAGGACGACCTTCGGGGAAGGCCCTGCGCCACGTGTCGCCGGCCCACCCGGTATCCACGACCGAGAAGGGCCTGGTGCATGGAACCCGTCGAGTATCTCGACGCCCTGCGCAAGCGGTGGTACGTCATCGCCCTGCTCGCCGCGCTGTTCGGGGCCTTCGGCTTCTACCAGGCAACGACGAGCGTGCCGCTCTACCGGTCGAGCTCCAGCGTGTACGTGACCCTCTCCGCCGCGGAGAACGTGGGCGAGCTCGTGCAGGGCACCACGTACACCCAGAACCTCATCCAGTCCTACGCGCTGCTCGCCCGCACCCCCGCCGTCCTCGACCTCGTCATCGACGATCTCGGGCTGGAGACCACGCCCCGCCTGCTCGCGGGCTCCGTGACCGCCGACATCCCCCTGAACTCCTACGTCATCGAGATCACGTCGGTGAGCGACGACGCCGAGGAGGCCGCGGCGATCTCGAACTCCGTGGCCGCGAACCTCGCGACGACCGTCGCGCGCCTGTCCCCTCAGACCGCCGAGGGCGCACAGGCCGTCCGGCTCGAGACGGTCACCCCGGCGACGCCGCCCGGCTACCCGTTCTCGCCGAACACGCGGCTCACCGTCGCCACGTGGTTCGCGATCGGCGCGGCCGTCGGCCTCGTGCTGGCGCTCGCCCGCGCCGTGCTCGACACGCGCCTGCGCCGGGCCGACGACATCGCTCGCGTCACCGACACACCCGTGCTCGGCACGATCCCGCGGATCCGCCGCGGCGCGCGCGGACCGATGGTGGTCTCCGACGAGCCGCTCAGCACCGGCGCCGAGGCGTACCGCAAGCTGCGCACGAACCTGCAGTTCCTCGACGCCGGCCAGCACGTCAAGAGCATCGTCGTGACGTCGTCCATGGCGCGCGAGGGCAAGAGCACGACCGCCCTCAACCTCGCACTCGCGCTCGCCGAGACGAACGAGCGCGTCCTGCTCATCGACGCGGACCTCCGGCGCCCCAGCGTGGCGGCGCAGACGGGGATCGTCGACGCCGTCGGGCTCACCACCGTGCTCATCGGCCAGGCGACGATGGACGAGGTCATCCAGAGCTTCGGGGTGCCGAACCTCGACGTCCTGGCCTCCGGAGAGGCGCCGCCGAACCCCAGCCAGCTCATCGACTCGGAGGCGATGGTCGAGGTTCTCGCGGATGCGCGGGCCCGGTACGACTACGTCGTCATCGACGCCCCGCCGTCGCTCCCGGTCGCGGATCCCGCGATCATGGCGCGGCACGCCGACGGCGCACTCGTCGTCGTCAACAGCCGCGCGACCACGCGGCACCAGCTCCAGCAGAGCCTGTCGAACCTCGCGGCCGTCGACGCCGTGGCGCTCGGCGTCGTCGTGGTCGGCGTCGGGCACAGCGACGGGCTCGGCTACTACGGACCGGCGACCACGCGGCGCGGGTTTCTGCCCGAGCGCCTCGTGCGCCCCCAGCGAGAGCCGGAGGCGGTCGGGCACCCGGCCGGGCACGCGGCCGGGGTGCCGTGACCTCGACGGCGACTCGCACCGCCGCGCCCCCGACGACGACGGCGCCAGCGGCGCGGCCGGGGGCGCAGGCGTTGTCCTGGGTCCTCGCGGTCGGGGTGCCCGCCGCGATCGCGAGCCGGTTCGTCGTCGCGATGAGCGTGACGGTAGGCCAGGTCCTCAGCGTCGCACTGGCCCCCGTCTGGGTCCCGACGCTGAAGCGCTTCGTGGGCGCCCGACTGCTCGCCGTGGTGGGCCTGGCATGCGGCGTGTCCGGGGTGTGGCTCACGGCGTTCGCGCAGGCCACGCATCCCGTCTCGCGGCCCAACCTCGTGGCCAACACGATGCTCCTCGTCGGGATCGTGTGCGGGGTCGGAGCGTTGCTGTGGTCACGGACGGTGGTCAGCGAGAGGCTCATCGGGCTCGCGTACGGTGCCGGCCTCCTCGTCGAGCTCGTGCTCAAGAACGACCCCCGCACGGCGGAGAACCCCTGGAAGTTCGGGATCGCCGTTCCCCTGTCGGTGCTGCTGCTCTCGGTCGTGAACCGGTCCGGCCGGCGGGCATGGGAGGTCGTCGTCCTCCTCGCGCTCGCCGGGGTCAGCATCGCGTTCGACTCCCGCTCGGCGTTCGCCATCTACCTGCTCTCGGCGTTCCTCGTCGCAGCGCAGGCGGTGTGGGCACGGCCCGGCCTGCGTTCGTCGGTCCGCGGCCGCGCCGCCGCGATCGCGCTCGTCGTCGTCGCCTCCGCCGCCGTCCTCTACGCCGTCGGGTCGCGGCTGCTCCTCCTCGGGTATCTCGGCGCCGAGGCGCAGGAGCGGTCGATCGCGCAGGCGACGACGAGCGGCTCGATCATCGTCGGCGGCCGCCCGGAGATGGCGGCGACGTGGGCGCTGTTCCTGCACCGGCCGTGGGGCTTCGGGGCGGGGACGCTGCCGACGCTCGGCGACATCCTCGTCGCGAAGTCGGGGATGTGGTCGATCAACTACCAGCCGGACAACGGCTACGTCGAGGAGTACATGTTCGGCGGCACGATCCGCCTGCACTCCGTCGTGGGCGACCTCTGGGCGCAGTTCGGGATCCCCGGCATCGCCCTGGCACTGCTCATCATCGGCATCGCGCTGCGCGCCCTCGTCGTCCGGCTGGCCTCCGGCACCGCCAGCGGGATCGCCGTGTTCGCGACGTGCACGATGCTCTGGAACATGCTCTTCGGGCCGATCTACGGCACGGCGCCCCTGATCGTGCTGGCGCTCGGCCTCACGATGCTGCCCCGCGAGGGGCCGGCGTGGGATCCGGACGTGACGCAAGGTCCCCGGGCCGCGGGCCGACCGGTCACCTCCGCTCAGCGGGACGCTGCCCGCCGCACGGCGTCGACGACGCGGTCCGCGTAGGTCGCCACCGAGAAGCGACGCGCGGCGTCGTCGGCGGCCGCGCGCGCGAGCCGGTGCGCGAGCGGGGGGTCCTGGGCGAGCAGCTCCACGGCATCAGCGAGGGACACCGCGTCGTCCGGCTCCACCAGCAGCCCGGTGACGCCGTCGGTCACCACCTCGCGCAGCCCCTGCACGCCGGAGGCTACGACCGGTCGGCGCGCGTGCATGGCCTCGACTGCTGTGTTCCCGAATGGCTCCACGCGGGACGGGACGAGCACGACGTCGGCGTCCGCGAGGGCCGGCCACGTCGGGTGGACGTACCCGGCGAGCGCGACGGCCCCCGCGAGGTCGTCGCGCGCGGCCCGCGCACGGAGCTCGTCCTCGTACCACTCGTAGCCGGGGAACACGGAGCCGCACACGCGGAGCCGGGCGTCCACGCCGCGTGCCCGGAGCAGCGCGGCGGCCTCGAGCGCGACGTCGATGCCCTTGCGCGGCGAGAGGCGCCCGACGACGACCAGCTCGAGCGGGTCGCCGGTGTCGCGGTCACGGGCGGGAGCAGCTCCGTCGGGAGGGCCGGGGACGCCGTTGTGGATCACCTCGGTCCGCGCGCCGAGGCCCGGGACGACGCCGAGAGCCGCCGCCGCGGCGCGGGAGTTGGCGATCACCGCGCGGGCGAGCACGTTGGGCGCCGCCAGCGCCACCCGCATCAGGCGGTTCCCGGAGTCCTCCGCCTCGTGCACGTGGACGAGGGCCGGCACCCGGGCGAGGCGCGCCCCGGCGAGCCACACCGGGATCGTGATCGTGTTGACGAGCACGAGCGCCGGCGGGTCGGAGCGCAGGTGCCGCCGCAGGGCGAGGGCGGCACTCGCCGTCTCGCGGAGGTGCCGCACCAGGGCGGCGGGTCGCAGGAGTGCCTTGCGCAGGACGGGGAACGCGTGCACGCGCACCCGGGCGCCGCGCTGCACCAGGAGCCGGCACAGGGGTCCCGCGTGCGGCAGGTACACGTCGACGTCCCAGGCGGCGTCCACCAGCGCGCCGACGGTCTCCAGCAGCTGACGGTCGGACCCGTACACGTCGGGTGACGGGTGGGCGACGACGACGCGGCGGGCTGCCGGTGGCACGTCGGCCTCGGCGGGACCGCGGGGGCGCATACGGGAATCGTAGGCGCGCCGGCGGTCGGGCCCGCGCTCAGCCGCGCTTCGCCACGACCTCCTCGCCGCTCGCGGCCCACGTGTTGCCGTCGAGCGTCACCGGGGAGCTCGCGGGACGCACGATCGCGCAGCCGGGCACGCGCTGGCCGGTACCGAACACGTTGTCGGTGACCGAGATCCCGGTCAGCGCCCCCACGCCGCTCTCGGCGAGGTTGATCGTGCAGCCGCCGTCGCTCGCCCAGTTGCCGCTCACGACGACGTCGGAGACCCGCCCGCCGTCCTGCGTCACCTGCACGCCGGCGTTGTACGCGCCCTCGAGCGTGTTCCCGGTCACGCGGATCCCGCGACCGGAGACGATCTGGACGTTGTCGTCGTGGCTCGGCCCGCCGCCCCAGTTCGGGTCGTCCTCGTCGTGGAAGTTGTCGTGCAGCCACGAGTCGCGGACCACGACGTTCCCGGCGCCGTACACGTGGACCTGGTCGACGACGTTGTGGATGTCGACGCGCGTCAGTGTCATGTTCGACCCCATCACGCCGTTCACCGACGACGTGCGCACGTCTGCCGCGATCTCGGTGTCGATGATCTCCAGGCCCGTCGAGTAGTTGTGCACGAGGCCCGTCGAGAACGTGATCGCACCGTTGCCGCGCACGATCGAGTTCCGGATCGTGACGTCGGCTGCCCTGACCCGCACGATCCCCCGGACGTCCAGCCCGTCGATGACGGTGCCGGGCTGCGTGACCGTGAGGTCACCCTGGTGGACCTGGAGCTGGGTACCGGCAGGGACGCCCGTGTTCGACGGACCGGGCTGCCCGCCGGCCGGCGGCTCCGGCGACGGCGTGGGCGTCGGCTCCGGCGTGGGCTCCGGGGTCGGCTCCGGCGTGGGCTCGGGGGTGGGCTCCGGGCTCGGTTCCGGTGTCGGAGTCGGCTCCGGGGCCGGCGTGGGCTCCGGGCTGGGTTCCGGCGTCGGGGTCGGCTTCGGCGTCGGGGTCGGCTCGGGTGTCGGGGTCGGCTCGGGCGCTGGGGTCACGGGACCTCCGGCGAAGACGGCGAGCACGTCGATCCGCACCCGGACGCTCGCGTCGTGCGCCTGGACCGTGACGCGCCCCTGGTCGTCCACGGGCAGCACGGCTGTCGTCGTCGCCCCGCGGCCCGGTGTCGCGTGCGTCGACGCGACGCGGCTGTCCGCGCACGCTCCCTGGATGGCGTCGCCCGGGCAGGCGGCGAGCTGGGCGGGACGCCAGGCGCCGGACAGGGTGACCTGCGCCAGGGCGGCGGTGGTGCCCTCGGGGACGTCGAGGTCGAACGTCCGCGGGGCCCACACGGTGGCCGTCCCCTGCGCGCGCGCACTGCTCGGGACGTACGTCGCGCCGTCCGTCCCGGGGACGAACCAGCCGGTGACGTCGAGGTCGACGCGCGCCGCGCCGCCGTTGTTGTACACGAGGACCTCGCCCGAGGAGTCGACGGGCACGATCGTCGAGACCGTCCGCTCCTCGGCGTCGTCCACGCTGATCGCCGACGTCCGCGAGCACGTCGAGTCCTCGCCGCCGGCGGCGCACAGCGCCACGTAGGTGGGAGCGGCCGCGTCGGAGACGGTGAGCGTCACGGCTGCGGCGACGCTCCCTGCCGGCACGCCCTCCAGCGGCACGACCGCCGAGGACCGTTCCCCGAGCTCCAGGCCCTCGGCGGCCCTCGTCGGCACCTGGGAGACGAAGCTCGCGCCGTCGTCCGCGCCCGGGCCCACGGTGAAGCCGACCAGATCGGCGTACACCCGCGTCGCGGACGTCGCCGAGAGCGTCAGGTCGTCACCGACCGGGACACGGACGAGGTCCGCCGCCGTCCGGTCGGGCGACGTGGCCACGACCGCTGGGTCGGCGCACGTCGCACCGTCGCCGCACAGCCGGAGCTCGCCGGCGCCGTCCGAGGGCCGTGCCGTGACCTGGAGCCACGCCTCGCTCGCGCCCTCGGGGACCTCCCCGAGGTCGATCCCGACCGAGGACGCCGCTGCGACGTCAGTCCCGGGCAGCACACGCGTCGTCTCGGCCGGCGCGAACAGCCCGCCGTCGTCCGCGTACGCGGCGACCTGGAAGCCCACTGCGGCGAGCGCGAACCCGGCGACGACGCCGACGGACAGCGCCCGGAGGCTGGTGGACAGGTGCGGGAGACGTGCCATACGGGTGCTCCTTGGCAGACAAGAGATGACGAGCCCCGATGGCTGACAGTCCTCGTCTCGCTGGGGAGCCGAGGACGGGCGCGACACTAACACAAAGGTCACGATCAGGTCACGACGGGTGTCGCAGCCCTCGTCGCCGGCTCCGATGTGCTGCGGACGGGCCCGAGGAGTGCGTTGTCCGTGCCGCCGCCCACCCGCCGCCGCGCCCTCGGCCGTGCCGACGACGTCGCCCATAGGATCGGCGCACGTGGTCCGGCTGGGCCAGGAGCCGGCCGGAGAATGGGCTGATCCGCCGGGAGCTCGAGGGAGGACGATGGCAGCGATCACCTACGTCACGCCGGTGTTCGAGGCCGAGGTCGAGCTGCTCGCGCTCCAGGCGCGATCGTTGGCGCGACACGCGTCGTCGGCGTCGCTGGCCGAGGTGCTCGTGCTCGACAACACCGCCCGCGGCCTGACGTCCCCGACCCGCGATCGACTGCACGAGGCGTACGGACCCCACGCTCCCGCCGTCCGGATCCTGCGCCCGCGTGAGATCGCTCACATCCCGGGGGCGACCGGCTGGCGGTCGCAGCAGGTGCTCAAGCTCGCGGCGGCGCACCTGGTGCGCACCCCGCACTACGTGACCCTCGACGCGAAGAACCACCTCGTCGCCCCGCCGGACGCCTCCTTCTACGTCGCACCCGACGGGCGGGCGCGCGTGCCCGCGTACTCGTTCGCCGACCACCCGTTGCGCCCGTCGCTCGAGCACGTGCTGCGATACCTGGAGCTCGATCCCGGGCGGTACGTCGACCACTTCACGGCGACGACGACGCCGTACGTCCTCGAGACCGGGCTCGTCCGGGAGCTCATGGCCGACCTGGCGGAGCGTTCCGGCCGGACATTCGCCGCGGAGTTCCTGGCCAACGACCTCACCGAGTATTTCCTGTACGCGGGGTGGCTGATCCGCCGGGACGGCACCGTCGCCGCTCATGTGGACGCGAGCGCCGCCGCGTGCCCGGTCGTCTGGCCCCGGACGGCGTCGTCGTCCGGCGTCGCCGACACCGTGCGCCGCGCTCGGGAGGGGGATCTGCCGTACTTCTCCGTGCACCGCAACGCCGTCCCGGTGCTGGACGGCGGGGCCGTCGCCGTGCTGGCCGACTACTGGGCCGAGCGCGGGCTGGTCGACGACCGGGCCGACGGCGAAGCCGTCCTGGCGCGGATGCGCGCGTCGCACGCTGCGCAGGCCCGGCGCCAGCAGGTACGGGACTTGCCGCACCGCGCGCGCACGCTGCTGCGGCGCACCCGGGACCGCCTCGCCGGGCGGCGCACGCTCTGAGCGAGGGCGGAAGCAGCCCGCTAGGCGCGGCGGTACTCGTGGTAGACGTAGCCGGTGGTCCCGGCGAGCATCCCGGCCCCGCGCGCCACGGTGCGCCAGCCGCGGGCACGGCGCCCGCGCGACACGGTGACGGCGCCGACGGCGGCCCGGGCGGCCCCGCCGGCGATGCGCACCGCCCCGCGGGTCGCCATGCGGACGCGACCCGCCGCGCGACCGGCCGGACGCGCGGCGACCTCGAGCTCGACGCGCGTGGCCGTGTTGCCCATCCGGAACGCGCGCCGCATCACCCACGAGCGGGTCGCCCGGGCTGCGGGGACGACGTCGACGACACCGGCCTCGTCGCACCAGACGAGCACGCCACCGGCCTGCGTCAGCCGCCGGGTGAGCAGCGAGTCCGACCCACCGCTGAGGCCGAACCGCTCGTCGAAGGTGAGGCCGTGCCGGGCGAGGAACGCGCGGTCGAGCAGCAGGTTGTTCGTCGCGGCGACGGCGACGCGGGTCCCGGTGGGGTGGCGCAGCCGGGTGAAGAACTGCCCGTCCACGATCCACGGCTCCGGCGCCTCGTCGAACTCCGACACCACCGGGCCGACGACGCCGGCCGGTCGCGTGCGCAGGTACGTCGCCAGGAGCTGGGCGAGCCAGTCCTGCACGGGGCGCTCGTCGTCGTCGATGAAGACGACGAGGTCGCGTCCGAGCGTCTCCGCCAGCGCGCGGTTGCGCGCCGCCGCGATGCCGGGCCTGGGCTCGTGGACGTACCGCACGAGCCCCGACCCGTCCTCGAGGACGACGTCGACGGCGCTCGCCGCCGTGTCGTTGTCGATGACGAGCACCTCGACGTCGTGCGCCACGCTCCGGGCCTGCTCGACGAGCATCGGCAGGGCCCGCCGCAGGTCCTCGGCTCGCCGGAACGTGAGGGTGCAGATCGAGACCCGGAGCCTCGTCCGCTGCGCCGTGGTCACTGGACCGGGCTCGCGTCGAGGTCGTCCACGGAGACCCGCACCGGCGCGTTCGTCGCCGACCCGCTGAGGTAGGCGCCGAAGCCGATGCTGCCCGCGGCCTGCAGGCTCGCGGTGGAGTCCGTGGTCGAGTACGTCCATCCGGCCGGTTCGGGCGTGCCGCCCTCCCAGACGCGCACCCTCAGCTGGGTCGGTGACGTGCCGACGACCTGGAACGCGACGTTGATCTCGTCACCGCCCGCGAAGCTCAGGCCGGGCACCACCCCGCCGACGACCGGTGTCCCGGCCCGCAGCAGGTGGACCGCCACCGCGCCGCTCGCCTGCACGTGGAGGCGAGCCGTGTACTCGGCCGTGCCGACCCGCCGTCCGGTGACCATGAGGTACGCGCCGCCGCCCGTCGGGACCACGTCCGCGGAGAGCGTCGCCCGGACCTCGACGTTCGTCTGGCTCACGCCCGCGAGCTGGATCCCGGTGGTGGCACCCGGGGCGTGCAGGACCTGCACCCCTCGGTCGCCGTCCGTGAGGAACCGAGCAGCCGTGCCCGCGGTCGGCGTCCACGCGCCGCCCGTCGTGGCCGTGCCCCACCCGTTCGCCTGCGTGCGGCCGAACGTGTCGATCGCGATCGGCGCGTTCGCCGGGGGCGCCGTCACCGTGACGTCGCCGCTGACCGAGTCGGTCGCGCCGTCGTCGTCCGTCACCGTCAGCGTCACCGTGTAGGTGCCGGCGGCCGCGTACGTGTGCGACGGCGTCGCGCCGGTCCCGGTCTGCCCGTCATCGAAGTCCCACGCGTACGCGGCGATCGTGCCGTCCGGGTCGGACGACGCCGAGGCGTTGAACGACGCGGCCAGGTGCGTCGCGGACGACGTGAAGGAGGCGGTCGGTGCGACGTTCGGGGGCGGCGCCGTCACCGTGACCTGCCGGGTCGTCGACGCGGGCGCGCCGTCGTCGTCCGTCACCGTCAGCGTGACCGTGTAGGTGCCGGCGGCCGCATACGTGTGCGACGCCGTCGCCCCCGTCCCGCTCTGCCCGTCACCGAACGTCCAGGCGTACGACGCGATCGAGCCGTCCGGGTCGGACGACGCGGACGCGTCGACGGAGACCCCGAGGCCCGTGACGCCGGCCGTGAACGACGCGGTCGGCGCCTGGTTCGGCACCACGCCCGTGCTGCCGACCGTGTAGTGGTGCGCCACGGTCGCGGCGTCGAGAGCTCGCGAGTACACGGCGACCTCGTCGATGGACCCGTTGAAGTACCGGTTCCCCGACCACGTGGAGTCGCCGCCGACGCGCCAGTACCCCGTGTACGGCTGGGCCGACGTCGTGTCGGTCCGCTCCCCGACGAGCTCGCCGTCGAGGTAGAACCGCATGCCCGTCGGGCTGAGCGTGCCGACGACGTGGTGCCACTCGCCGTCGTTGTACGCGCCGCTCGTGCTGATCGTCCGTTCCGTGCCCGGGTAGACACCGAAGATCACGCGGCCGCCGGCGTCCATGTAGATGTGGCGGTCGTAGTTCGAGCTGTTCCCGGACGAGGAGCTGCCGAAGCCGACGATCTTCCCGCCGCCGGAACCCGTCCGGCGGAACCACGCCTCGACGGAGAACTCCTGAGGCCCGCCCTCGCGTGCCGTCGTGGAGCCGTACGAGTTCGTCGATCCGGTGAACCGCGACCCGGCGTCGCCGGTGATCGCACCCTCGACGTTGCGGGCGACCTGCGACGTCAGCGTGAGGTCAGCGCCACCGCCCCAGTCGTAGGCGCGCGTGCCGCTGGGCTCGCCGAGCGGCCAGTAGTGGGCCGGCGCGTCCGCCCGGACCTCCTCGGAGTAGGTCGTCGACGTGCCCACGGTCCCCGCGGTGCCCGACACCCAGGCGGAGATCGTCGAGTTGCCCGACGGGTCCGTGGTGCGGAGCCGGTACTGAGCGCTCTGACCCTGGGCCAGGTCGGAGTCGATGAAGCCGAACGTGGGCAGCGACCAGTAGTCGGCGCGGAGCACCTGGTCGTACACGAGCGTGTTCATGTCGTTCCGGTAGACCTGGTAGCGCAGGTGGTCGTCGTCGCGGTCCCAGTTGGCGGTCCAGGAGACCCGCAGCCCGGCGAACGGCACGGCGGCGACGGTCGGGTTCGTGGCCGCGTCGCGGATGCGCGGGCCCTGGTCGTTCGGGGCGACGTCGCGCCGCGCGAACCGGGTGAGGCCCTGCTGGAGCACGCCGTTGACCCGGACGAACTCACCGGCGTACAGGATGTAGTCGTCGTTCCCCGTGACGGTCCAGACCGCCTGGCGGGACGGCGTGTACGTGCCGCCCTGGAACTCCGGCTTGAACGCCAGCATCTTCGGAGCCGGCTGGCCCGGCTGCAGCCCGCCGACGTTCGTCCCCGTCGCGTAGTTCGTCATCGCTGTGGCGTTGTGGTACGTCCACGGCTGCTCCTGCGGGAAGCCGCCGATCTGGGAGCAGTTGTGCTTGTGGGACGCCTGGTACACGACGTCGCCGTCGGGCCACACGTCGTACGTGTCGCCCATGCACCCGTCGATCCACTCGAGGTTGCCCTCCCAGTCCGCGTGGAACGAGCCTTCGAGGTTCCCGGGACCGTAGTAGTCGTAGCCGGTGCCGTACACGCCGTTCTCGTCGGACTTCAGCGAGTAGATCGCCGCGTTCACGGTGGCGTTGCGCACGATGGCGTTGACCGGGAAGGAGAGCGAGGCACCGTTCGACGTCGCGAGGCGGGCCAGCCCGTAGCCGGGGTTGTTGGAGCCGTTGACGCTCGTGAAGCTGCCGGCGATCACCAGCGCGTTCCCGTCGGGCGCGAGCGCGACGCCGCGGACGTCGCCGTCCGGGATCGACGCCGACAGGGGCGTGTTCGTGGTGCCGGTGCCGGCGTTGACGGCGGCCACCCGCGTGCGCTGCTGCCCGTTGACCGTGGTGAACGGGCCGCCGAAGTAGACGGTCGAGCTCGTCGCGGTGACCGACGTGATGCGCGTGTTGACGACCGGCCGGAACGGCAGCAGGGCTCCCGAGGCGACGTCGAACGCCGCGATCCGGTAGCGCGACTGCCCGTTGACCTGCGTGAACTGGCCCACCAGGTAGAGCGTGTTGCCGTCGGGCGAGACAGCGGCGTCCATCACCTGCGCGTTGATCGTGGGGGCGAACGACGTCATGGCGCCGGTGTCGATGTTGTAGGCGAGGACGTGGGAGCGCACGACCTCGTTCTGGCCGGCGGCCGAGCCGTACGGGCGCGCCCGGGTGAACTCGCCGACCGCGAACACCGTCGAGCCGGCCACCACCTGCCGCCACACGACGCCGTTCATCTGCGGGGCGGCGAGGGCGTCGGCGCTGACGGTCTCGGGCAGGTCGTCGAACGGCGGAGCCGCCTGGGCCGCGGGCGCGACGACGAACGCCGTCACGGCTGTCGCGAGCGCGGCGGCCATCGCCAGCACGCTGCTCCGGCGTGTGGAGTGCTTCATCGTTCCTCGGCTCCTCGGGTGGTACGGGTGTCCCCTGGCCCCGGTCCCGACACTAGGGACGGGCGCCCGGTGCAGGCAGGTGCCAGAGGGGTGAAAGGCTGCTCGTCCAGGGGTGAATCTGGTGGGGTGAGCGGGGGTGCGCTCACGCCGTCGGCATCGCTCCCGCGAAGACCGCGATGGGCGTGCCGACGTCGATGTCGACACTCACCCGCACGTCCTGCCGCTGGTCGTCGGGCACGAGGAACACGTACGTCCCCCGCGCCGTCTCACCGGCCTCGAGGCTGCCGCCCAACGGCGTCGTCTCGCCGGTCGCGACGTCGGACGCGGGCGCGCTCTCGGCGCCGTACGCCACGTTGACGACGGCGAAGTCCAGCGGCAGCTCGTCGTCGCCCTCGTTGACGACGACGACGTCGAACTGCACGGCCGGCCCGCCGAGCTGGCCGGGGATCGGGTCGGACGCGGTGACAGCGACCGGGTTCTCGAGCCGGACCACGAGCGCGGAGCCGGCCGGCGTCACGGCGGCGTCGACCTCGGCGGGCGGCATGACGGCTCGGCCGTCCACCTCCTCGGGCGTCGGCTCGTCGGCGGGTTCCGGCGAGGCCGGGTCGGCCGGGTCGGCCGCATCCGGCGTCCCGTCCTGCGTCGGGTCCGCGGACGGGGTCTCCGTGCCCTCCTCACCGGCCGTCGACGTCGGGCTCCCCTCGGCGCCGGCGGTGCCGGAACGACCGTCGAGGCCACGCACCACGATCACGGTGCCGAGCAGGACCACGAGCGCGATCAGCACGATCCAGCGCAGGCGATGACCCCGGACCGGGGCCTCCGGGGTGTGCGAACCGGTCATCGTGACACCTCCACCACACGCTGCCGCGACGGCCGGGGCACGCTCGCGCCCTTCCCGGCCAGCTCGCGGCACAGGTCCTCGTACTGCGCCGCGACACGGTCCCAGTCGTAGTCGCCGGCGCGCACGGCGAGCGCCGTCGCCCGCCGCCGCGTCCCCTGCGGGTCGGCCTCGGCGGCGTGCAGCCGCTCCGCGAGGTCCGCCGGCCCGGTGAAGTAGCGGCCGGCGTCGCCGAGCACCTCACGGTTGAAGCCGACGTCGTACGCGATGGTCGCGGTGCCCGCGCCGATCGCCCGCAGCAGCGACGGGTTCGTGCCGCCGACGCTGTGGCCGTGGAGATAGGTGTACGCCCCGGCGTAGAGCTGGTCGAGCAGATCCTGGTCCCAGACGCCGCCGAGGAGCCGGACGCGCGGATCGGCGGCGGCCCGCACCTGCTGGACGTACGCGTGTGCGTACGGGGCCGACCCGACGACGACGAGCGGCCGGGTCGCGTCGCTGCGCACGTAGCCGCGGACGATCTCGAGCACGTGGTTCTCCGGCTCGAAGCGGGCGACGACGAGGTGGTACGACCCGTCCTCGAGGTCGAGCTCGGCGAGCCGGCCCGTGCCGACCCCCTGCAGGCGTGGCGCGCCGTACGCGATGAGGTGGGTCGCGGCGTCGTGCTCGTCGCGGTAGTAGTCGGCGATCCCCTGGGCGTCGGCGATGAGCGCGTGGGACCACGCCACGGCCCGGCGCTCGGCCCACCGGTAGTACCGGCGCCCGGCGCCACCCCACTTCGCGCGCTTCCACTCGAGGCCGTCGACGTGCGTGGCCACCGGGATGCCGGCCGCCCGCACGACGGGCAGCCACGGCGCGTTCGCGGCGTTGAACACCAGCGCGACGTCCGTGCGGTGCCCGACGAGATGGGCCACCGAGAGCCCGGAGTGGCTGAGCGTCTCCAGCGTCCGGTGCCGGACGGCGGGCAGCACCACGCGCCGCATGCCCAGGTGACGCGGCCCGGCGTCGGAACCGTCGGTACCCCGGCAGTAGACGACGACGTCGTGCCCGGCGTCCGCCAGCCGGCGCCCCACCTCCTCGACGCACGTCTCGAACCCGCCGTAGCGCGCCGGCACGCCCCTGGTCCCGATCATGGCGATCCTCATGTCGCGCCTCCCACGCCTCGTCCCATCGTGCGGACCTCGCGGTACCAGCGGACCAGCGCCGCCCCCAGGTAGAGCCAGTTGAGCGCGGCGAGGGCCGTGTACACGCCCACGAACACCATCGACGCGCCGGACAGCGCCACCACGAGGCACAGCAGGCCGTAGTCCGTCGGCAGCACGAGCAGGGAACGGCCCACCGGCGCGGCACCGCCCGCGGCCACCTGGGAGCTCGGGCCGCCTGCGGCGCGGCGCATCTGCTCGGTGAGGATGATCGTGAAGAAGAAGACGTTGGCCTCGATCGCGAACGCGATCGGCGCGAGCAGGAACCGCTCGTCCGGCAGGTCGACGAAGCGCGCCCAGGAGATCAGGACGGCGAGATGGATCGAGGCGATCTTCACGGAGTCGACGACGTGGTCGAGCCACTCGCCCGTCACCGATCCGGTGCGCGTGAGGCGCGCGAGCTGGCCGTCGGCGGAGTCGAGCGCGTACCCGAGCACGAGCAGGGCCGCGGCGCCGATCCCGGCGACGACGGACGGTGGCACCAGGGCGATGACGGCGATCCCGGAGAACGTCGCGACGGCGCTGAGCGCCGTCACGGCGTTCGGCGTCAGGCCGAGCGTGAACGCGGCCGCGGCGAGCACGCGGCCGAGCGGGCGGTTGACCCAGCGCGAGTAGCCGGCCGCGCCGCGGTTGCTCTTCTGGGCGTCGCGGAGCTGGCGGACCGCCCCGCCGAACGAGCGGGCGAGAGGCGCGGCGGGGGTCGCGGGCAGCGTCGTCTCAGGCATGCCGCGCCCCTCGGACGAGGACCTGCGCTCCGGAGAGCGTCCCGGACACCGCCGCCCAGACGGCGCGCGGCGACAGCAGCGCGAGCCGGCTCCCGCCGCGCAGCAGCACGTCGCGTGCGTACCGCGGGCTGCGGCGCAGCCATGTGCGACCCGCCCGGGGTTCCAGGTGGTGCGCCGCGAACACGAGCCGGTTCCGGCAGTTGAAGTAGACGTACGTGGTCGACCGGGTCGACCACCGGGACCGGTTCTGGGTCCCGCCGACGTCATGGACGGCCGTCACGTCGCCGAGGAACCGCAGCTCTCCCCCGGCCTCGCGCATCCGCCACGACAGGTCGACGTCCTCCCAGTAGAGGAAGTACTCGCTGCTGAACCCGCCGACGAGATCCCAGGCCTCCCGGCCGAACGCCAGGCACGCCCCCGACAGCCACGGGTGCCGGGCGGTCGTGACGTCGGCCCGCGTCGTCGTCCCGTCGTGGAGCCGCACCTCCGCACCCTCGAACGAGACCCGCCCCTCGCCGTCGACCATGCGTGGGGCGACCAGCGCGCGCGGTGCGTCATGGGCCGCCCGCACGAGACGGTCGAAGCCGTCGGCGCTCAGCCGCGCGTCCGGGTTGAGCACGCACACGACCTCGGCGCCGCGGGCGAACGCGCGCTCGGCGCCGAGGTTGACGCCGTCCCCGAACCCGAGGTTGCGCTCCGGCGCCACGAGCTCCCAGCCCCGCTCGGCGGCGAGCCGGGTGATGGTGGCCCGCTCGGCGGCTCCGGAGAAGTTGTCGACGACGACGACGTCGGGCCTGCCCGCCGCCGCCTCGAGCGGGCCGAGGTTCGCCTCGAGCAGCGCGCTCGAGCCGAAGCTCACGACGACGACGGCGGAGGGCGGGGTGGTGTTCTCGACCATGTCTCAGTCCGCGGCTCAGCGAGCCGCGGCCTCCGCGGCGATGCCGGCGGTGAGGAAGTCGCGCAGCATCGTCGACGACGTCGACGGTGTGTACGGCAGGTAGACGACGCGCGCGCCGACCTCTGCCATCTCCGCCTCGAGCCGGTCCCCCTTGGGGGTGCCCTTCCAGTCGTCGCCCTTGAACAGGACGTCGAACGGGTGGTGGCGCCACGCCACGCGCTTGTCCTGCGCGTAGTCGCTGACGACGTCGTCGACGAACCGCAGGCTGGCGACGAGCTCCATGCGCTCGTGGTGCGGGACGACCGGTGGCCGGCCCTTCATCGCGACGAGCGACGAGTCCAGCGCGACGCCGACGATCAGGCGGTCGCAGCGCTCGCGGGCGGCCCGCAGGATGTTGAGATGCCCGACGTGGAGCATGTCGAATCCGCCCGGCACGTATCCGACGACGCGTTGGCCCCGCCCCATGACCTCCGACATCGGCCTCCCCGTTCGCCGCGACCGGTGTCCCGGCACGTGGTCCGTGCCGAGTCGGCTCGCGTCGAACGCGAGCACCTGGATCGATGGAACTACGCGGATCGACGGCGGGACAGGGTGACGGCGGGAGTTCACCCATGAGCGACGGCAAATCACCCCTGCCCGCCCAGGGGTCACCCTGGGTGGGTTTCAGCGCGCGCGGACCACGCGCCACCGGGTGAGGCCGGCGAACGCGACGCCGAGCAGTCCGGCGACGACCACCAGCACCGGGAGTGGCGTGAGGAGGCCCAGCGGCAGCGAGCCCCGTGCCTCGAACATCCCCTGCAGGACGACGACGGACGCCGGCGGCAGGTTCGGCGGGACCGTCATGATGAGGTCACGCAGCAACGACTGGACGGAGAGCCAGACGAACGTCGTCAGGGCGGCCAGCGCCACGGCCCCGACCGGACGGACGAGCGCGCGAGCGGCGCCGCTGCCCGCACGTCGCACAGCAGCGCCGACGTACGTCGCGAGCACGACGAACGGCACCACGAGGATCGTCGGCACGAGGCTCCAGAACGTGCCGAGCATCTCGAGGTCGCGCGCGTCGAGGAACGCCACGGTCATCACCGGCGCGAACCCGAAGAACAGCCCCGGCGAGAACACGAGCAGCAGCCACTCGCTGCCCCGCCCGAGCGGTCGGAGGTAGCCGATCCCGGCGCCGGCGAGCCCGGCGACGCCGAGGGCGAGGACGCCACCGAGGGCGGAGGGCAGCCAGGTGGTCACTGCCGAGGCGGGTTGCCCGCCGGCCGTGTTGCCGAGCTGTGTCAGCCACGGGAGCGCGACGACGACGGCGACGAGCAGGAGCGCCCCGGCCGCGACCGCACCCGCCACGCCGGAACGCTGGGGGGTGGGCGCGGCGCCGGCGGTGACGCCGTCGTACCCCGCAGCACCGTCCGCGCCGGCGACCTCGGGCGCGATCTCGAGCCGCAGCCGGGACGCGACGAGCACGATCATCGCGACGACGCCGCACACGGTGGCGATCGCGCCGATCATCGCGGACGCGGCCGCCCCAAGCCCGAGGTCGGCCATGATGAATCCCGTCCGGTACGCGACGAAGGCCGGCGTCTCCGCGTTCGCCAGGAACGGCACGACGAAGGACTGCGCGCCCCAGGCGACGCCGCCGAGGAGCGTGACGATCCCGAGCACGACGAGCTGGGTGCCGCCGACGCCGTCGCCGCGCAGGCTCGCGGACGTGACGACGGCGGCGAGCACCGCGGGCAGCACGAACCAGACCAGCAGCGCCACGACGATCGCCGGGCCGAGCCCCAACGACGACCCCCCGCCGACCCGGCCGATCAGGCCGGCCGGGCCGAGGTACGCGAGGGCGGCGCTGAGCGGGGCCACGAACGCGAGCGAGACGCCGAGCAGCACGTACGCGAGGCGGCCGGCGCTCGCCCCGGTCCGCGCCTGCGCCAGGCCCACGACGACGCCGATGCCGAGGCCGACCAGCGTGGGGAGAACCCCCATCACGACGGCCCCGAACCAGGGCCCGAGCCCGGTGAGCGCCAGCACCTCGACGTAGTTGTCGAGCCCGACGAACTCGCCCTGGGACCCGCCGAGGGGGACCATCTGGACGTCCTGGGTCGCGAGGGCCTGCGTGCGCAGCGTCGGGATGGCCAGCTGCCACACGAGGAGGACGACGGCCGGAACCAGCAGGACCCAGCCGAGGAGCGGCCGGTACGGCGCCTCGGCGTCCCACGGCCGCCCGGGCGTAGCGCCGACGGCGGGCGACGCCTGCCACGCGGTCGCGGCGGGAGGCTCCGGGTACGCGGCGGCGCCGCCGGGCGGCGTCGGGCCATAGGGCGTGGGCTGCTGAGGTGCCGGTCCGTGCGGCGTCGCGCTCATGGGGCGGCAGGCTAGCGCGCCCCGCTTACACGCCCCTTGCGGCCCTAGACGGACGTGTGCAGCCGGCCCTGCGCCGCGAGGTGCCCGTGCACGACGACGTCCTCGACGGCGTCGGCGGCCTGCTCGAGCGTGACGCCCAGCTCGACCCGTTCGGCGGCCGAGAAGTCACGCAGCACGAAGTCCGCAGGGTCCTGCCGACCGGGCGGGCGCCCGATGCCGATGCGCAGGCGCACGTAGTCGCGCGTCCCGAGGGCCGCGGAGATCGAGCGCAGGCCGTTGTGCCCGCCCTCCCCGCCACCGAGCTTGAGCCGGAGCGTGTGGGCGGGGAGGTCGAGCTCGTCGTAGACGACGAGCAGCCGCTCGGCCGGGATGTCGTAGAACGTCGACAGCGCGGCGACCGGCCCGCCGGAGAGGTTCACGTACGTCGCTGGCTTCGCGACGATCACCCGCGGGCCGGGGACCCCGCCGGGGAGCGTGCCGAGCCGGCCGTCGACGACGGCGGCCCTCGCCTTGTGCGTGGTGAACGCCGACCCGATCCGGCTCGCGAGGACGTCGGCGGCCATCGCACCGGCGTTGTGGCGGTTCCCCGCGTACTGGGGCCCGGGGTTGCCGATGCCGACGACGAGCCACGGCGACGTGCTCATGTCCCCTCCCGGGAAGACGACGGCGCCCGCGCGCAGAGCACGCGGGCGCCGGTGGTCGGATCAGTCCTCGTCGGACGCCTCGGCGCCCTCGTCCTCGCCCTCGGCCGTGGCGCCCGCCTCGGCGCCGGCCTCGGCCGCGGCCTCGTCGGCCGCGATGTCGTCGGCGCTCGCGCGCGGCGTCGAGATCGCGACGACGGGAACCTCGCCGTCGACGTCCGTGTCGGTGCCGGACGGGAGCACGAGGTCGGACACGCGCACGACGGTGCCGTCCTCGAGGCCCTCGACGTCGACGGTGATCTGCTCGGGCAGGTGGGTCGCCTCGGCGTGCACCGTGAGCGTCTGCATGTCGACCGTGTGGATCGTGCCGGGCGCGGACTCGCCGACGACGTGGATCGGCACCTCGACGGTCACGCGCTCACCGCGGCGCACCAGCAGCAGGTCGAGGTGCTCGATGCGGCCCTTGACCGGGTCGCGCTGGACGTCCTTGGCGAGTGCGAGCTCCGAGGCGTCGTCGAACGACAGCTCCAGCAGGGCGTTGGCGCTGCCCTTGAGCGCTAGGAACGTCTCGTGCCACGGCAGGGACAGGTGCACCGGGTCGGTGCCGTGGCCGTACAGGACGGCCGGGATCTGGTTCGCCCGGCGCAACCGGCGGGCGGCGCCCTTGCCGAACTCGGTGCGGCGCGTGGCGGTGATGGACTCGGGCACTGATCCTCCAGGAGCTGACGTGACGTTGGACGCGATGGTCCTCGGCGCGGGACATCGGGCGGATGGCGCACGAGCACCACCGCGTCGATCACGGACGTCCGTCTACGTACCAGCCGTACGACGTCCCTCGCCGAGGCAACCGGTGGAGTCTACCCGATGGGCCGCGACGACGAATTGTCCCCACAGCGGTCACGTACCCCCGGACGCCGTTCCCTTCCACAGGCCGCGAGCAGCGAAGCCGTGCACCGGTGAACCTTCCACCATGGAGCCCACGACGGAAGGTGCCTACGATGAGTGCCGTGAGCACGGCGAAGAGTCCGGACGTGCTGGGACTCCCCCGCGGCCGGCCGCTGACCGCCGCGGATCTCGAACGCATGCCCGACGACGGGCATCGGTATGAGCTCATCGACGGGACGCTCATCGTGACGCCGGCGCCGCGGATCCGTCACCAGGACGTCGTCGGTGGCGTGCACCTCGCCCTGCGAGCTGCAGTTCCCTCGCATCTGAAGGTCCTCCTCGCTCCAACGGACGTGGTGCTTGCCGACGACACCGTGCTTCAGCCCGACCTTCTGGTCGCGCCGAGAGACGCCTTCACGGAGCGCAACCTCCCGACGGCGCCGCTGCTCGCCGTCGAGATCCTCTCGCCGTCCACGCGCAGCATCGACCTCATCCTCAAGCGCGACCGACTCGCCCGCGCCGGGTGCCGGCACTACTGGGTCGTCGACCCGGACGTGCCCGAGGTCCAGGCCTGGACCCTCGACGGCGACGCCTATCGTGAGACCGGCCACGCCACCGGCGACGATACGCTCGCGCTCGAGGAGCCGTTCGCGGTGACGCTCACGCCGTCGGCCCTCCTCGACGACTGAGAGCGCCGACCGATCCGACCGGTCAGGCGTTGCCGTCGAACAGCGAGGTGACCGACCCGTCGTCGAACACCTCGCGGATCGCCCGCGCTAGCAGCGGCGCGATCGAGAGCACCTTGAGCTGGGCGAACCGCTTCTCGGGCGGGATCGGCAGCGTGTCCGTGACGACGACCTCGCTCGCACCGCACTCGGCGAGCCGCTGGGACGCCGGGTCGGAGAGCACGCCGTGCGTCGCGGCCACGATCACCGAGTTCGCGCCCTGGTGCAGCAGGACGCGCACCGCCTCCGCGATCGTGCCCCCGGTGTCGATGAGGTCGTCGACCAGCACGCAGTCGCGGCCCTCGACCTCGCCGACGACGCGGTTCGCGACCGCCTGGTTCGGCCGGTGGATGTCGCGCGTCTTGTGCACGAACGCGAGCGGTCCGCCGCCGAGCTTCGCCGCCCACTGCTCGGCGACGCGGATGCGGCCGGCGTCGGGCGACACGACGGTGACGTTCTCGGTGTTCACCCGGCCGCGCACGTAGTCCACGAGGATCGGCATCGCCCACAGGTGGTCGACCGGGCCGTCGAAGAAGCCCTGCGTCTGCGCCGCGTGAAGGTCCACCGACATGAGCCGGTCGGCGCCCGCCGTCTTGAACAGGTCGGCGACGAGCCGCGCGGAGATCGGCTCGCGGCCCCGGTGCTTCTTGTCCTGCCGGGCATACCCGTAGAACGGGAGGATCGCGGTGATCTGCTTGACGGAGGCGCGCTTGAGCGCGTCCACCATGATGAGCTGCTCCATGATCCACTGGTTGATCGGCGCCGTGTGGCTCTGCAGCACGAACGCGTCGGCGCCGCGGACGCTCTCCGCGAAGCGGACGTAGACCTCACCGTTCGCGAAGTCGTACGCGGTGGTCGGCACGATCTCGACGTCGAGCTCGGAAGCCACGTTCGCCGCGAGCTCGGGGTGTGCGCGGCCCGAGATCAGCACCAGCCGCTTCTCGCCGTAGGTCGTGATACCGGTCATGCGCGGAAGGTCTCCTCAGGGGCGGTGGTTCGGTGCCCTGTGTCCGGGCGCGAAGCTGCGGGCGCGGACAGGGTCTCAGGCACCGGACTCCTTCTCCTTGGCCAGGCGCGCCAGCTCGGCGCGAGCCTGCGGCGACAGGTCCGACCGGTCCTCGGTCTCGAGCGCCGCCTGTGCCGCCTCCGCGGACCGCGACCCGGCGCGCCGGCGCTGCACCCAGCCGGCGACGTTGCGCTGGATGCCGCGAGCGACGGCGAGCTCACCGGGTCCGACGTCGCGCGTGATCGTCGAGCCCGCCGCGACGTACGTGCCGTCCGCCAGCCGGATCGGCGCGACGAGCACCGAGTCGCTGCCGACGAACGAGTGCTCGCCGACGTCGGTGCGGTGCTTGGCGACGCCGTCGTAGTTCGCGAACACGACGCCGGCCCCGATGTTCGAGCCCGCGCCGATCGTCGCGTCGCCCACGTAGGTGAGGTGAGGCACCTTCGCGCCGTCGGCGATCTCCGCGTTCTTGGTCTCGACGAACGTCCCGATCTTCCCGTGCTCCCCCAGGTGCGTGCCCGGGCGCAGGTACGCGAACGGGCCGACCTTCGCGCCGGCGCCGATCCGCGCCTCGGAGCCGTGCGTCCGTACGACTGTGGCGCCCTCGCCGACCTCGACGTCGAGCAGCGTGGTGTCGGGTCCGATCGTGGCGCCCTCGGCCACGCGCGTCGTGCCCCGCAGCTGCACCCCCGGCAGCAGCGTGACGTCGCGGGAGAGCTCGACGTCGACGTCGACCCACGTCGTGGCCGGGTCGACGACCGTGACGCCCTCACGCATCCAGCCGTCGAGGATGCGCCGGTTCAGCTCCGCGCCGAGCGCGGCGAGCTGCGTGCGGTCGTTCACGCCTTCGACGCTCGGGGTGTCCTCCGTCGCGACGGCGCGCACCAGGCCACCCGCGTCCCGCGCGAGGGCCAGCACGTCGGTCAGGTAGACCTCGCCTTGCGCGTTCCGGCGGGCGTCGTCGCCGTCCAGCGTGCGCAGCGCGTCGCGCAGCGCCGTGGCGTCGAACACGTACACGGCGGTGTTGATCTCGTCGAGGGCGCGCTGGTCGGCGTCCGCGTCGGCCTCCTCCACGATGCCGAGCACGTCGCCGGTGCCCTCCTCGCGCAGGATCCGCCCGTACCCGGTGGGATCCGGAACGTGCGTGGTCAGCACCGTCACGGCGTTGCCGTCGGCGTGGTGCGCCTCGAGCAGCTGGTCGAGCGTGGCGGCGTCGAGCAGCGGGACGTCGCCGGCGAGGACGACGACGGCGCCCGTCACCTTGCCGTCCTGGGCGGGGCTCCCGCTCCGGGCGAGCTGCGCCTGGGCAGCGGCGTCCAGGTCGGCGAGCGCGCACTGCACGGCTCGACCCGTGCCCGGGATCTCGTCCTGGTCGACCACGAGCACGCTCGGGTCGAGCTGGGTGACGTGCGCGGCGACGGCGTCCCGCCCGTGCCGGACCACCACGGCGATGCGCTCGGGCGCGATGCCCTGCGCTGCGGTGAGCGCGTGCCCGACGAGGGATCGACCGCCGATCTCGTGCAGCATCTTCGGGACTGACGACCGCATCCGGGTGCCCTCGCCGGCGGCGAGGACGACGGCGGCGGCAGGACGGGGATGGCTCACTGAGGGCTCCCTGGCTTCGAGACTGGCTCCGGCTCGCGCCGAGCACGCTCTACTGTACCGACGCCGACGGCGCCCTCTCGCCCCGTCGCGCGGTGACGCCGTCGTCGGCGCTCGCCGCCGCCTACGCCCGGAAGCCGTACTGCCGCCGCACGAGACGCCGCACCATCACCAGGACCTGGAGCACGGTGACCAGTCCGAGCACCGGCCAGCCGAGGCCGAGCACCGTCGACTGCACGCCGACCGGCAGCGTCGTCCACAACCACACCACGGCGACGAGCACGAAGGCCCCCGTCGCGTACGGCGCGAGGTGCCCCCAGCCGCGCCCGCCCTCGGCGCGTGCCTGCGCGGCCCAGTTGTCGGTGCGCGCCGCGGAGAGGAACTTCGCCCAGGCCCGGACGAAGTGCCCCACCTGGATCCACATGTACACCTCGGCCGGGACGAGCGTGAGGGCGAACAGCACGTCGCGCCAGTTCGGCCGCCGCATCGACAGCGCGGTGCGGAGGTTGAGCGCGACGGACGCGAGCGGGGGCACGAGCCACACGGGAGAGAACACCCAGGCGTCGATGCTCAGCGACCCGGCGAGCAGCAGCACGAACGCCAGCCGCGTGAGCACGTTGACGAGCATCGAGACGTTCTCGAGCCACCGCACGCGCAGGTTCGGGTGGAACGGCTGCCCGCGGGTGTCGCCCCGCTGGCCGGGCCACATGAGGTCGATCGCGCCGTAGTTCCACTTCACCTGCTGGCCGTCGAGAGCCCGCAGCGTCTCCATGCCGCCGACCTCGGCGCGCGCCGTCGCGCTGATCTTCGTCGAGTACCCGAGGTTCTTGATCTGGAGGCTGAGGAGCGAGTCCTCGACCTCGGAGTCGCTCACCCACGGCGTCCCTTGGTGGTTGGCGACCATGACGTGCTCGAGCGCGGCCATCCGGAACAGGCTCGCCTGCCCGCCGAGCACGGCCATGTTCCGGCCGCGGACCATGTTGTGCAGGTTGAACGCCGCGAACTGCGCACGCTGCCCGGTCAGCAGGAACGAGGCGACCGGACCCGGTGCACGCGTGTTGTCGACCGTGTACACGGCCGAGATCCCGCCGATCCGCGGGTCGGCGGTCATCTCCTCCTCGAGCCGGGCGACGGCGTCCTTCGCGAGGACCGTGTCGCCGTCGACGCCCAGCAGGTAGTCGGCGCCGCGCACCAGGCGGAACCCATAGTTGAGCGCGCCGACCTTCTTGTCCGGCACGCGGCCGAGGTCGTGCACGAACACCCGCGTCGTCTGCTGGGTGCCGCGCCGCGTGACGGAGTGCTCGCCGGCGAACCGGCGCGCGATCTTGAACGTCTTGTCCGTCGTGTTGTTCACGATGACGTGGATGACGTCGGGAAGCCGGGTCTGGGCCAGGAGTGCCTTGAGCACGCGCTTGATCGTCCCGGCCTCGTTGTAGGCGGGGATGACGCACCCGATCGTCGTCGTCGTCCGGCTCGGCTCGATGACGATCTCCGAGCTGCCGAACGTGAACCGGTCCAGCTCGGACCCGAAGAGACGCTCCGCCGTGGTGGCAGCGTCGAGCACTGTCGTCATGGTGTTCCCCTTGGCCCCGTTGCGCGATCGCGCGGTTCCCGATCGGCGCCGATGGGCGCCGACGAGAATCGTGAGGCCCGGACCTTCAGGAATCGGTGGGTGTCAGCGCAAGGTCACCTCAGGAATCCCCCGGCACACCATGGGCTCCGCCCCCGGGATTCGAACCCAGTCCTCACGGCTCCAAAGGCCGGCGTGCTGCCGTTACACCAGGGCGGACCGGCGACGTGCGCCGATCGTCAAGTCTGCCGCACGGCATGATGGTCGGGTGACCCAGCAGGCGGACGGCGAGGACGACGCGGCGCAGACGGGCGTCGGCGGTGCCGCATCCGGGGCGCCGACCGCACGTCGTGCCCGGGCGCGCAGCACGTCCCGCGCCCGCATGACGGGCCGCGAGCGGCGTGCCCAGCTGCTCGACGTCGGGCGGGCCCTGTTCGCCGCCAAGGGGTTCGACGGCACGAGCGTCGAGGAGATCGCCGCACGAGCCCAGGTCTCGAAGCCTGTGGTCTACGAGCACTTCGGCGGCAAGGAGGGGATGTACGCGGTCATCGTCGACCGCGAGGTCGAACGCCTCACGGGCATGCTCACGGGCTCCCTCGAGCCGGAGCGGCACCCGAAGGTGATCGTGGAGGCGACGACGCTCGCGCTCCTCGACTACATCGAGCAGAACACCGACGGCTTCCGGATCCTCGTGCGCGACTCGCCGGTGGCGCAGGCGACCGGTACGTTCTCCTCGCTCATCGGCGACGTGGCGACGCAGGTCGAGCACCTCCTGGCGGACCAGTTCGACCGGCGCGGGTTCGATCCTGCGACAGCGCCGATGTACGCGCAGATGCTCGTGGGCATGATCGCGCTGACGGGCCAGTGGTGGCTCGAGGCGCGGACCCCGGACAAGTCGGTGGTCGCCGCCCACCTCGTCAACCTCGCGTGGAACGGCCTGCACGGGCTCGAGGCGGATCCCCAGCTGACCCCGCGCGGCAAGGCCGCCGCCGCCCGCCGGGACTGAGGTCAGGCTCTACCTCGGCGCCCTGGGCTCCTTCGCTCGCCAGCCCCTTCCGACGCGGGCCGACTTGTACTATCTTCTTAGTGGAACGTCTCTGGAGGTTGCCGTGTTCGTGTTCCGCCTCGACCCGCGTTCGGGAGTGCCGCCCTACCTGCAGCTGGTGCACCAGATCCGGCACGCCTTGCTCCTGGGCGAGCTCCGGCAGGGCGACCAGGTGCCGCTGATCCGCGAGGTCGTCGAGCAGCTCGCGATCAACCCCAACACCGTCTCGAAGGCGTACCGGCAGCTCGAGCAGGAAGGGCTGGTCCGTTCCCGCCCGGGGATCGGCACGTTCGTCGTCGGCGCACCGCCGGAGGCCGTGCCGCCCGCGACGTACGCGTCGCTGCGCCGCGGTCTGCAGAGCTGGCTCCGGGAGGCCCACGCCGCCGGCCTGGACGACGAGGCGATCCTGGCGCTGCTGGCGACGACCAACCGAGACCTTGCCCAGGAGGGTGTGGCATGAGCAGGGAGGTGCACCGGTGAACGAGTCGGTCCTCTGGACCGCCGGCCTCGGTAAGCGGTACCGGTCCGCGTGGGCGTTGCGCGACTGCGACCTCGACCTTCCGACGGGTCGCGTCATCGCGCTGGTCGGCCCGAACGGCGCAGGGAAGACCACCCTGCTGCGGATCATCGCGGGACTGCTGCGACCGACCGTCGGCGAGCTCCACGTCCTCGGGGCACCGGCGGACGGGTCGTCTCCGGCGACGCTCGCCGAGATCGGCTTCGTCGCGCAGGAGCACCCGCTGTACCGACGATTCCGCGTGCGGGAGCTGCTCCGGATGGGGGACGAGCTCAACCTGCGGTGGGACCAGGGGTTTGCCGAGGACCGGCTGCGGCGTCTCGGCATCCCGCTCGAACAGCGCGCCGGCGCGCTCTCCGGCGGTCAGCGTGCCCAGGTCGCCCTCACGCTCGCACTCGCGAAACGCCCTCGGCTCCTGATCCTCGACGAACCCGTCGCCAGCCTCGATCCGCTGGCCCGCCAGGCCTTCATGCAGACGCTGATGGGTTCGGTGGCCGAGCACGACGTCACCGTGCTGCTGTCGTCCCACGTCCTGGCGGAGCTCGAACGCGTCTGCGACTACCTGATCCTGCTGGCCGCCGGGCACGTCCAGGTCGCCGGCGAGATCGACGGCCTTCTCGCCACGCACCGTCTGCTGAGCGGCCCCCCGGGCGCCCTCGTCGACTCCATGCCGGGCGTCATCCACGTGACCACGGGAGACCGTCGATCCGACGCCGTCGTGCGCACCGACGACGGGGTCGACCTCCTCGGCTGGGAGTCCCATCCCGTGGGGCTCGAGGAGCTCGCCCTGGCCTACCTGAGACGTGCGGCGTCGCCCGGATCGGAGATCCAGGAGCTGGTGTCATGATCTGGTTCACCTGGCGGCAGCATCGCGGCGAGGCGATGGGGCTCGCGGGCGTCCTGCTCGTGCTGACCGGCGTCGCACTCCTCACGGGGATCCCGATGCACCGGGCCTACGTGCAGGAGAGAGTCGCCGCGTGCCGGACGCCGCCGCCGACGTCCGACTGCAGCGCGGTCGTCGAGAGCTTCGGCGCTCGGTTCGCCGGGGTCCCCGAGCAGCTGGCCGGTCAGCTCAATCTCCTCCCCGTCCTCGTGGGCGTCCTCATCGGAGCGCCGATCCTCGCGCGTGAGTACGAGCACGGGACCTGGCAGGTCGCGTGGACCCAGGCGGTGCCGCGGACGCGCTGGGCGATCGTCAAGCTCGGCCTGATCCTGGTGGCGACGACGGCGGCGGCCCTGCTGCTCAGCGCGCTGCTGAGCTGGTGGTGGCGGCCGCTCGGCGCGTCGTCGTTCAGCGTCGAGCGGTTCAACTATGCGGCTCCCGTGCTGTCGGGATACTTCGTGCTCGCGGTCGCGACGGGCATCCTCGCCGGCGCTGTCATCCGACGGACGGTCCCGGCGATGGTGGCCACGCTCGTCGTGTTCCTCTCGGTTCGCCTGTTCGCCGAGTACGCGCTGCGACCCCGGTACCGGACTCCGGTCACGACGATCGACCCCGTGGTCGGCGAGGGCGAGGTCACGCAGGGCATCCTCGACGGCGACAACTGGGTGCTCGACACCTTCCTCGTCGACTCAGGCGGTGCCAGGCTCGACGACTCGGCGGAGTACGAGCTGTTCGGCGGTGGCGTCGACGATCCGTCGGTGCTCGCCGCGGAAGGCCTGCGGCAGGGCGTGACGTACCAGCCGGGGAGCCGCTTCTGGGAGTTCCAGCTCGTCGAGGCAGGGCTGTTCTGGCTTCTCGCGCTGACGTTCGTGCTGCTGGCGATCTGGCGGGTGCGCCGCTGGTGATGCGCCGCCGTCGAGAGTCTCGACGTCGAGATGTCAGTTAATCTCACCTCATGGATCGGCCAGACGCGGCGCCCGACGAGGTCGACCGGATCGTCGACGCCTGGGAGGCCGAGCGGCCCGACCTCGACGTCGAGCCGCTGCGGATCTTCTCCCGGGTGCACCGCCTGGCTCGGCACCTCGACCGGGCGCGGCGTCGCGCCTTCGAGGCGCACGACCTCGAGCTGTGGGAGTTCGACGTGCTCTCGGCGCTGCGCCGCGCGGGGGCGCCGTACGAGCTGACGCCAGGGCGGCTCATCGCCGAGACGCTCGTCTCGTCCGGGACCATGACGAACCGCATCGACCGCATGAGCGCCCGCCGTCTCGTCGCGCGGCGGAGCTCGGACGACGACCGCCGCATCGTGCTCGTCAGCCTGACGTCCGACGGCAAGGAGCGCGTCGACGCCGCGATGGCCGGGCTCCTCGACCGGGAGCGGGCTCTGCTCGCCGGGCTGAGCGCCGGGGAGCGCGACTCGCTCGCCGAGATGCTGCGCGCCGTCCTGCGGCCGTTCGACGCACCTGCCGCGACCCGACCGGAAGGACACCCCTCGTGACGCTCGTGCTGCCGATCGGCCCGCGCGCACCGCGCGTCGCCGCGACCGCCTGGCTCGCGCCGTCCGCGACCGTGGCGGGCGACGTGACGCTGGGCGACGACGTCGGCGTCTTCTACGGCGCCGTGCTGCGCGGGGACTCCGACGCGATCACGATCGGTGCCCGCACGAACCTCCAGGACGGCGTCGTCGTCCACGTCGACGCCGGCCACCCCACGCTCGTCGGGACGGACGTGACCGTCGGGCACCGCGCCGTCCTCCACGGATGCACCGTCGAGGACGGGTGCCTCATCGGCATGAGCGCGACGGTGATGAACGACGCCGTGATCGGCGCCGGCTCGCTGGTCGCCGCGGGTGCGCTCGTCGTCGCCGGGACCGAGGTCCCGCCGGGGTCGCTGGTCGCCGGCGTGCCGGCGAAGGTCCGGCGCGAGGTCACCGACGACGAGCGCCGCTACCTCACCGCGAACGCCGCGCACTACGTCGAGCTGGCGCGGGAGCACCGCGCCGCGCTCGCCGCCCTGGACGCCGACGCCGGCCGGGGTGGGTCGTGACGAGCGACGTGGTCCCGGTCCGCATCCTCGTCGTCTGCACCGGGAACATCGGCCGGTCGCCGACGGCGCAGTTCCTGCTCGCGGATCGCCTTCCCGCGCAGTTCGACGTCTCCAGCGCCGGGACGCGCGCGGAGGTCGGCGTCCCGATGGAGGGGGCGATGGTGCGCCGGCTGGCCGAGGCGGGGGTCCCGCACGCGGGCCACCGCAGCCGACAGCTCACGGCCGAGCTCGTGCAGGCTCACGACGTCGTCGTCACGATGACCCGGGAGCACCGGCGCGAGGTGCTCCGACTCGTGCCGTCCGCCGTCCGGCGAACGTTCACCCTGCCGGAGCTGGCGCGGGCGCTCGGAGCCGCCGGCCGCCGGCCGCACGCGCCCGGTGACCCCCGCGAGCTGATCGCCCTGGCGGCCGCCCACCGGGGGACGCCGGCGCGCGCGGACCAGGACGACATCGAGGACCCGATCGGCCGCGGCGAGGCGGCGTACACGCGCGCCTACCGGGCGATCGACGGCGCCACCGCCGCCGTCGCGCGTGCGCTGACGGCCCAGGCCCCGCACCGCTGAGCGGGCCGAGCCGGGCGGCGGGGACCTCTCCCCATCTCGCCTAGGCTGTCGGCACGTGGCCCACCTGCTCGGCGCCGAGGCGCTCCGTCTCGCGTACCCCAACCGTGTGGTGCTCGACGGCGTCACGCTCGGCCTCACCGACGGCATGCGGGTGGGGGTGGTCGGCCGCAACGGCGACGGCAAGTCCACGTTGATGGCGCTGCTGGCCGGCACGTTGACCCCGGACTCGGGCCGCGTCACGCGGCGCCGCGGCACCCGCGTGGGCATCCTCGACCAGACGGACTCGCTCGAGGAGGACGCCACCGTCGCGGGTACCATCGTGGGCGACGCCCCCGAGCACACGTGGGCGGGCGACGCCCGCATCCGGGACGTCCTCGCGGGCCTCGCCTCGGACATCCCGTGGGACCAGCGCGTCCGGGACCTCTCCGGCGGGCAGCGCCGCCGGGTCGCGCTGGCCGCCCTGCTGGTCGGCGAGCACGACGTGCTGTTCCTGGACGAGCCCACGAACCACCTCGACCTCGAGGGGATCACCTGGCTCGCGACGCACCTGCGCTCCCGCTGGCCGGGAGCGTCCGGAGCGCTCGTCGTCGTCACGCACGACCGCTGGTTCCTCGACGAGGTCAGCACCACGACGTGGGAGGTGCACGACGGCGTCGTCGAGCCGTTCGAGGGCGGGTACGCCGCGTACGTGCTGCAGCGGGTCGAGCGCGACCGCATCGCCGCCGCTGCCGAGTCGCGGCGCGCGAACCTCATGCGCAAGGAGCTGGCGTGGCTGCGCCGCGGAGCCCCCGCGCGCACGGCGAAGCCGAAGTTCCGGATCGAGGCAGCGAACCGGCTCATCGCCGACGAGCCGCCGCCGCGCGACAGCGTGAGCCTCACCCGGATGGCCACGGCTCGGCTCGGACGGGACGTCGTCGAGCTCCGCGACGTGTCGTTCGCCTACCCCGCCGAGCCCGGCACGGCCGGCACCCCCGTCCTGACGGACGTCACCTGGCACCTCGGGCCGGGAGACCGGATCGGGATCCTCGGCCCGAACGGTGCGGGGAAGTCGACGCTGCTGGCGCTCGTCACCGGCGCCGCGGAGCCGACGTCGGGCCGCGTGAAGCGGGGCGTCACCGTGCGCGTCGCCCACCTGAGCCAGGACCTGCAGGAGCTCTCCGCGCACGAGTCGGAGCGCGTGAGCGACGTCGTCGCCCCGTACCGCACCACGTACACGACGGCGGGAGGCGCCGAGCTCACGCCCGGGCAGCTGCTCGAGAGCCTGGGGTTCACGAACGCGCACCTCGCGACACCCGTGCGCGACCTGTCCGGCGGTCAGCGCCGTCGGCTGCAGCTGCTGCTCGTGCTGCTCGCCGAGCCGAACGTGCTGGTGCTCGACGAGCCGACGAACGACATGGACACCGACATGCTCGCCGCGATGGAGGACCTCCTCGACGGCTGGGCGGGGACGCTGCTCGTGGTCTCGCACGACCGGTACCTGCTGGAACGGGCGACCGACACGCAGTACGCCGTGCTCGGTGGGGCCGTGCGGCACCTGCCCGGCGGCGTGGACGAGTACCTCGACCTGCGCCGCGCGGGAGGCGCGATGGGCGACAGCGCCCGACCCGCGCCGTCGGCCACCCCGGTGCCGGCGCCCGCCGCGTCCGCGCCCGACCCTGCCGCGCCCACGCAGGCACCGGCGCTCGGCGGGGCCGAGGAGCGCGCCGCCCGCAAGGAGCTGGCCGCGCTGGAGCGCCGGCTCGCCGCCCACGCCGAGCGGACCGCGTCGTTGCACGCCGAGATGGCCGCCCACGACCCCACCGACTTCGCGGGCCTGACGGCGCTCACGGAGCGGCTGCGGGAGACGACCGCGGAGGTCGACCAGCTCGAGGCCCGCTGGCTCGAGCTCGCCGAGCTGCTGGGCTGACCCGCCGCGGGCATGCCCCGCGCGTGCCGCGTCAGACGCCGCGCATCGACTCCAGCGCGCGGGCACCGCTGACCGGCCCCGTGACGAGGAGGACGTCGTCCGCCACGCCGGCGTCCCGGACGGACGCGGCGACGTCCTGCGCATCGGCGAGGTCGGCGGCGAGCCCGAACACCGTCGGGCCCGACCCGGAGACCGTGCGGGCGAGGGCGCCCGCGGCGTCGAAGGCATCGAGGACGCCGGCGAGCTCCGGGCGCAGCGCGACGGCGGCGTCGGCGAGGTCGTTCGCGACGTAGTCGGCCAGGTCGGCGCTCGACCCACCCACGAGGGCCGCCATGAGCCCGTCCTCGAGCCGCGGCGGCGCGGGGTCCGGCCGCAGCTCGTCGAACCGGGCGTAGACCTCGGGGGTCGGCAGGCCCCACGACTGCGTCGCGAGCACCCAGTGGTGCGTCCCCCGGGCCAGCGCCGGCGCGAGCACGTCGCCACGGCCGGTGCCGACCGCCGTCTGCCCGGTGAGCGCGAACGGCACGTCGGCGCCCAGCTCGGCGGCCAGCTCCGCGAGCTCGTCGCGCGCCAGGCCCGTCCCCCACAGCAGGTCGCACGCGAGGAGGGTCGCGGCCGCGTCGGCCGACCCTCCGCCCATCCCGCCGGAGACCGGCACGTTCTTCGTGACGTGCAGCCGCACGCCCTCTGCCGTCCCGGTCGAGTCGGCGAGGAGACGAGCCGCCCGCACGGCGAGGTTCTCCCCGTCGGTGGGGACGACGTCGGCCTGCCGCCCCGTGACCGTCACCGTCACGTCGTCAGCGAGCTCGGCGACGACGTCCTCGTAGAGCGAGACCGCCTGGAACACCGTCGCAAGGCGGTGGTAGCCGTCCTCACCGGGCGCGCCGCACCGCAGGACGAGGTTGATCTTTCCCGGCGCGCGCACGTGGACCCGCGGCGCGGAGTCGGGCGCGGCGCTCACGGGGCCACCGTGCCAGAGGAGTCCCCGGCCCGCTCGGTGGGAACGCCGCCTGCCCGGAGCCCGGCGCGGACGCTGGCGACGCGCGCGAACGCCTCGACGTCGAGCCGCTCGCCGCGCAGCGTGGGGTCGACGCCCGCCGCGCGCAGGATCGACTCCGCGTCGGACGGCGAACCGGCCCAGCCGGCGAGCGCCGCCCGCAGCGTCTTGCGGCGCTGCGCGAACGCGGCATCCACGCATCCGAACACCTCCGCGCGCAGGTCCTCGGGCGCCGGCGCCGGACGCCGTTCGAGCCGGACGAGCGCGGAGTCGACGTTGGGCACCGGCCAGAAGACGGTGCGGCCGATGCTCCCGGCCCGCGCGGCCGCCGCGTACCAGGCAGCCTTCACCGACGGCACCCCGTACGTCCGTGAGCCGGGCGGGGCAACGAGCCGGTCAGCGACCTCGGCCTGGACCATGACGAGCACCCGGGCGAGCTCGGGGAACCGTTCGAGCATCGTCAGCAGCACCGGCACCGCGACGTTGTACGGGAGGTTCGCGACCATCGCGCTGGGGCGACCGGGCAGCTCGGTGACGTCGAGCGCGTCGGCGGTGATCACCGTGAGGCGGTCCGCGACGTCCGGCGCGTGCTCGGCGATCGTGCCGGGCAGCGCACCCGCGAGCACGGGGTCGATCTCCACAGCGACCACCGTGGCGCCCGCCTCGAGCAGCCCGAGAGTGAGGGAGCCGAGGCCGGGCCCGACCTCGACCACGACGTCGCCCGCCGTCACCCCTGCCGCCCGGACGATGCGCCGCACCGTTCCGGCGTCCGTCACGAAGTTCTGGCCGAGCGTCTTCGTGGGACGGATCCCGAGACCGGCGGCGAGCGCTCGCACGTCCGACGGGCCCAGCAGTCTCACGTCGGGTACGGCGACGCCCGGCCGCCCGACCTCGTCGGGCGACCGGGCGCCGTCGTGCTGCTCGTCCTCACTCACCCGACGAGCGTAGGGCCTCGGGCGATCTCGGACTCGGCCGGTGACGGCCGGCTCAGCTCAGGCTCAGAGCAGCCCCAGCTTGCGTGCGCAGGCCGGCCACTGGCCCCAGCCGGAGCGCTGCTGGAGGATCTGGGCGCGCATCGTCTGCTCCTCGGCAGAGGCGTCCGACGGGAGGCCGGAGCCGCCCACCGACTGCCACGTGCCCAGCGAGAACTGGTACAGGCCGTAGTAGCCGTTGCCGGTGTTCGTCGCGGGGTTGCCGCCGGACTCGCACTGCGCGAGAGCGGCCCAGACGTCGCCGACCGGGACGGTGCCGCCACCGCCACCACCGCCGCCACCCCCGCCGCCAGGAGCGGGTGCGGGAGTCGAGGGCTGGGGCGCCGGGCGGGCGGCCGTGCCGACCGTCACGACCTCGTCGACGGGCCGCTGGCTCACGAACTCGAGCGTCAGCTCCGCCGAGACCTCGACGCCGTCGATCGTCGTCACGGTGTAGCGGCGCTCGATCGCGCCGTCCACGCCCTCGGTGGTCACCCGGGAGGTGCCCTCGTAGTAGTCGTCGCTGGAGACCTCGCTCGAGGAGAACGGGATCGCCTCCGTGGTCACGCGCCGCGTGACGTCCACCCGCGCGATCGTGACGAGCGGCGTGCCGTCCTCGCGTGCCCCGACCTCGACCGTGTCGGCGCGACGGAGCTCGACGCCCGCCTGCTCGAGGACGTCGTGCACCGTGGCGGCGCCGCGCACCAGCACCTCCTGCACCTCGCCGTCGACGGAGATGACGACGCGACCGTCGACGACCAGCGGCAGGTCGAGCTCGGCGCGGGTGCCCGCTCGGGACGCCACCATCGTGACGTCGCGCCCGGACCCGGCCAGGTCGGCGACCGCCTCGCCGGCGTCGAGCGCCGTGGTCCAGACGCTCTGCTCCTCGCCGTCGACGACGACGGCGACCTGCTGCGCGTGCCGCACGACGATCTCGTCGCCCGAGGCCAGGGCGACGTCGAGGGCGGGCTCGACGAGGTCGTGCTCCCCGAGCTCGATCCCCTGCTGCTCGAGGAGACCTTCGACGGAGCCGGCGAACGTCGAGATCGCCACCTGCTCGCCGTCGACGTCGAGGTCGACGGTCTTGTGCGACGTCGCCGCGACGGCTGCGCCGGCGCCGCCGACGAGCACGAACGCGGCCACCGAGGCGACCAGCGGCGTCGCCAGCCGCGGGAAGCGCGCCCGGGCGCGCTGCCACGCGCCACCGAGGCCGGTGGCCGGGGCGGGCTCGCTCGCCACGGGGGCGTCGAAGGTGGGGGCGGCGCCGTCTGCGGCGCCGGGCGCCGCGAAGAGGCTCAGCTGGCCGAGCGGGCGCGCGTCGGTGTTCTCGGGAATCGCCGGGATGTCGCCGCCTGCGTCAGGGGCGTCGGGTTCGGGCAGGTCGTTGTCGCGGGGTGTCGTCACAGTCGTCCAGACGTCGCGGGGCCCGGGCACGAGCGGTGGCAGCCCCTTCACCGCAACGGGCACATACCCTGCGGCACACCGACATCGATCCGGCTGATGCTGGTCCGGCGGCCGGGCACCCCCCGGTCGTCGAACCACGTGGCCCACGGGCCGCCGACGACTGTAACCGATTCGTGACCTATGGTCCAGGCGAGCCGTCTTGACCGCCGGCGATGCGGCGAGGTATGCGGCCCGTCAGTACCAGCCGACGGACTCCGAGTGACCCCAGGCCCCGCACGGCGTGCCGTACCTGCCGGCGATGTAGTTCAGGCCCCACGTGATCTGGGTCGCCGGGTTGGTCTGCCAGTCGGCGCCGGCCGTGGCCATCTTCGAGCCGGGCAGCGACTGCGGGATGCCGTACGCGCCGGAGCTCGGGTTCTGGGCGTACGGGTTCCAGTTGCTCTCGCGCGTCCACAGGGCGTCGAGGCACTGGAACTCGGCGTCGCTCCAGCCACGCGCGGCGACCATCTCGAGGGCGATCGCGCGCGGGTCCGTGCCGTCGTAGACCACCGGGGGCGACGTCGTCCCGCCGGAGCCGCTGCTGCCCGTGCCGACCCGCACGATCTCCGTGACGGGCTCGGTGAGCGTGGCCTGGACCTGGATCTCGCGGCTCTCCTCGACGCCGTCGACGTAGCGCACGCGGTAGGTGGTGCGGGCGAGCCCGTCGGCCCCCTCCTGCACGACCTCGCGGTTCCCGCTCGCGAGACCCGAGTCCTCACGCTCCTCGGTCTCGAACGCCGTCGCCTCCTCGGCCGTCACCGACTCGTACGTGACGCGGACCACCCGCACCTCGCCGCCGTCGACGGGGGCGGACGCCAGCTCGACGGAGACCTCGTCCTCCCAGCCGACGACGATGCCCGCCTGTGCGAGCGCCTCGCCGACGGTGTCCGCCGCCGTGCGCAGCTCGAGGGTCTCGCCGTCGGCGACGATCGTCAGAGCGACGCCTTCGCCGGCCTCGAGGTCGGGGCGCTCGTCACCACGAGAGGCCCACGGCGAGAGGTGGGTGAGGGCGGCGGCGTCGGCGGGGACGTCGTCCGCCGCGAACAGCGCGGACGTGACGTCCTCGGGCGCGACGTCGTCCTGGACGAGCGCGAAGGCACCCGTGCCCCCGACGAGCGCGAGGACGACGGCCCCGTTGACCGCGTGGCGCACACGACGCCGGCCGCGGGCCGCTGTCTGCTCGCGCCGCTGGCGCCGGGTCAGGCGCCGGCCCGGATCGGCGGTGGCGGCGCCGTCGTCGAACACGGCCTCGTCCCGCTCGATCCCTGACGTCACCGGCGCTCCATCCGTCTCCCACGCGGGTCGATCGACCCACGGAGCCTCGACCGTAACCGATCCGTGACCTCAGCGGAAACGTCGACGGCGTCCCGCGCGCTCACCACGGGCCGTACAGCCGGGCGGAGGTCGCCGCCACGGCCGCCGCGACGTCGTCCGCCTCCTCCCGCCTGACCTGCGCGATCATCCGCACGGTGTGCGGCAGCAGGTAGGGGGCGTTCGGACGTCCGCGGTACGGGTGCGGTGTGAGGAACGGCGCATCCGTCTCGACGAGGATCTGGCGCAGCGGCACGCTCGCGACGGCGTCGCGCAGGGCGTCGTTCGCCCGGAACGTGACCGGCCCGGCGAACGAGAGGTACCAGCCCCGCTCCGCGCAGACCCGCGCGAACGCGGCGTCGCCGGAGAAGCAGTGGAAGACGGTGACGTCCGGGGCGCCGTCGGCGTCCAGCACGTCGAGCACGTCCTGGTGCGCGTCGCGGTCGTGGATCTGCAGGGGCAGGCCGAGCTCCTTCGCGAGAGCGATGTGCGCGCGGAACGACTCCCGTTGCGCGGCGCGGCCCGCGTCACCGGCGCGGAAGAAGTCCAGCCCTGTCTCGCCCACGACCCGCACCCGCGCGTCCCGTGCGAGGTCGGCGATCCGGGCGATCGCCTCGTCCAGGCCGACCTCGTGGCGCGGCTGCGGGTCGGGTTCCAGCCCGTCGGGTGCCACCTCGCGGACGCCCGCGTGCAGCACCGCCTCGTTCGGGTGGATCGCGACGCCGGCGACGACGGCCCGGTGCGCGCGCGCGACGTCGACCGACCACGGCGCGGCGTCGAGGTCGCACCCGATCTGGACCAGGGCGTCGACGCCGACGGCCGCCGCGCGGGCGAGCTCGTCCGCGACGGACGGCGCCGCCTCCCCCGCCGGGAGCACGCCGGCGATCGCGTCGAGGTGCGTGTGGTTGTCCACGACGGCCACCCGCAGCGGCCCGGGCGCGGGCGGCCAGCCGCGCTCGCGCGGTCTCGTGCTCACGACGACGTCACGCGGTCCTCACGCCCGCTCGGCGGCGCCGGCGCGCATCCGCTCGAGCTCCTCCTCGACGATCGCGTCGTCGAGCTTCGTGAAGACCGGCGAAGGCTTCTCGATCGGGGTCCCGGCCACGACGGCGGCGCTCTCCCAGGGAGCGAGCGTCTCGCCCCGCACGTAGTCCCCCGTGATGATCGGGTAGCTGCGGCTCGCGTCGTCGAGATCCGTCACCTCGTCCACGCGCGGCTGCGGCGCGAGCGTTCCCGTGCCGCCGAGCGCGGAGTGGATCTCCTGCGCGGCGTGCGGCAGGAACGGGGCGAGGAGCACGTTGCAGTCCGCCACGGCCTGCGTGGCGGTGTGCAGCACGGTGGCGAGCCGGTCGCGGTCGGTCTTCAGCTTCCACGGCTCGGTCTCCGAGACGTACTTGTTGACCTCGCCGACGACCCGCATCGCCTCGGTGACGGCGGCCCGCTGCCGTTGCGTCTCGAGGAGCCGGCCGACCTGCGCGAAGCCGGCGCGCGTCGTCGCCAGCACCGCCTCGTCGACGGCGAGGCGCTCCCCCGGCTCGGGGACGGCACCGAAGTTCTTGTGGACCATCGTCGCGGTCCGGTTGACGAGGTTGCCCCAGCCGGCGACGAGCTCGTCGTTCGTGCGTCGCTTGAACTCCGACCAGGTGAAGTCGGAGTCGGAGCTCTCCGGGCCGGCGACGGCGATGAAGTAGCGCAGGGCGTCGGGCTGGTAGCGGGCGAGCATGTCCCGCACGTAGACGACGACGCCGCGCGACGTCGAGAACTGCTTGCCCTCCGTCGTCAGGAACTCGCTGGAGACCACCTCGGTCGGGAGGTTCAGCTCCCCGTAGATGCCGGGCTCGCCGCCGCGGCTGCCCTTCCCCGCGTAGCCGAGGAGCTCCGCCGGCCAGATCTGCGAGTGGAACGTGATGTTGTCCTTGCCCATGAAGTAGTACGACTGCTGGTCGAGCCCGGGCGTTGGGTTCCACCACGCACGCCACGCCTCGGCGTCCGGCGTGCCAGCGCCGCCGGCGGCGAGCTCCTGGCGGCGCGCCCACTCGATGCTCGCCGAGAGGTAGCCGATGACGGCGTCGAACCACACGTACAGCCGCTTGGCGGGGTTGTCCTCCCAGCCCGGGAGCGGGACCGGGATGCCCCAGTCGATGTCGCGGGTCATGGCCCGGGGACGGAGGTCGTCGAGGAGGTTCAGCGAGAAGTTGAGGACGTTCGGGCGCCAGTGCGTGCGGGTGCGCAACCACGCACCGAGCGCGTCAGCGAGGGCGGGCAGGTCGAGGAAGAAGTGCTGCGTCTCGATGAACGTCGGCTTCTCGCCGTTGATCCGGCTCCGTGGGTTGATGAGGTCGACGGCGTCGAGCTGGTTGCCGCAGTTGTCGCACTGGTCGCCGCGAGCGCCGTCGTAGCCGCAGATCGGACACGTGCCCTCGATGTACCGGTCCGGGAGCGTGCGCCCGGTCGACGGCGAGATGGCGCCCATCGTGGTCTGCTCGACCATGTAGCCGTTCTTGTGGACCGTGCGGAACATCTCCTGCACGACGGCGTAGTGGTTGCGCGTCGTCGTCCGGGTGAACAGGTCGTAGGACAGGCCCAGGTTCGCGAGGTCGTCGACGATGACCCGGTTGTAACGGTCCGTGAGCTCCTGCGGCGTCACCCCCTCCTGCTCGGCGAGCACGAGGATCGGCGTCCCGTGCTCGTCGGTGCCCGACACCATGAGCACGTCGTGGCCCGCCATCCGCATGTACCGGCTGAAGACGTCGGAGGGAACGCCGAACCCGGCGACGTGACCGATGTGCCGCGGGCCGTTCGTGTACGGCCAGGCGACAGCGGAGAGGATGTGGCTCACGGGGCCCGAGTCTAGTGAGCGCCACGATCCCGCTTCGCAGCCGGGCGGCGCCCAGGGTGCGCGTCCGGCTAGCGCTGCGGCGCCGCGGCCGTCCGCGCGACGGAGCCGAGGTACTCCCGCAGCTCGGGGGGCAGCTCCGCCCCGGCGAGCGCCTCCAGCGCGGACCGCAGCAGGTCGTCGATGAGCTGTTCCACGAGGTCCAGCGCCCCGCTGCGCACGAGGACCGTGCGCATCGCCTCGATCTCGGCGGCGCCCGGTGCCGGAAGGGCCAGCAGGGCGTCCAGCTCGGCCGCGTGGTCGGTGTGGCGCGCGTAGGCGACGAGGGCGGTGACCTTGCCGCCGCGAAGGTCGCTCGAGGTGCTCTTGCCCGTCACCAGCTCGTCCCCGAACGTGCCCAGCACGTCGTCGCGCAGCTGGTAGGCGGCGCCGACGGCTCGACCGACGTCGGCGAGCGCCGCCCGCGCGCCCGGGGCCGCCCCGGCGAGGATCGCCCCCGCCACGAGCGGCGCCTCGCACGAGTAGGCGGCCGTCTTCCAGCTCGTCATCCGCAGGACGTCGGGCAGCCGGGGAACCTCGACGCGCGCGGCGTAGGCGACGTCGGCCACCTCGCCGGCCACCGTCCGCACGAGGCACCTGTCGACGAGCTCGAGCAGCTCACGACGCGGCTCGGCCGGGACGTCGGCCGTCGCGACGGCATGGAGCGCGGCGTGGATGAGGACGTCGCCGGCGAGCACGGCCGCCGCCGTCCCCCACTCGTGCGCGGGAGACGACCCGACGCCGTCCGTGTGCGCGGCCTCGGCGAGCTCGGCGATGAGATTCGGTCGGCCCCGGCGGACGAGATCACCGTCGATGACGTCGTCGTGCAGGAGGAACGCCGCGTGCAGGAGCTCGAACGCGGCGGCCACCTGCACCGCCGCGCCGCCGTCGGGATCGCCCTCCTCGTGACCGGGGCCGGCGTCGTCGCGCAGCCCGTGGAACGCCGCGAGCACCAGCGCAGGGCGCACGCGCTTCCCGCCGCGACAGGCCTCGCGCACGGCACGCCACCAGCTCCCGACCGCTGCGCCGCCGTCGGACGTCAGCGCCGCCCGCTCGGCGAGGGCACCGTCCAGGTGAGCCTCGACCGCCGCGAGATCCACCGACCCGGTCAACGAGGGCGCCGCCGCCGTCACGAGCGACCACCCGCCGACGCGCCGACGTCGACCCTCCCGCCCAGGAGCTCCAGCTCCCGCGCCTGGAGCACGAGCCACGGGCTGAACGCCCACGGCGCGAGCCGGATCGCCTCGCCGAGCTCCGTGGGCTCGGCCCAGGTCACCTCCATCACCTCGGCGGGGTCCGGGCGCAGGTCGCCCTCGAGCCGTGCGACGTACACCGGGCAGACCTCGTTCTCGACCACGCCGGAGGCGTCCACCGCGCGATAGCGGAACTCCGGCAGCACGAGTCGTAGGCCCCCGAGATGCGCCCCGAGCTCCTCACGGGCGCGCCGGACCACCGCGTCGCCCACGCGCTCACCCGGACGGGGGTGCCCGCAGACGGCGTTGGTCCAGACGCCGGGCCACGTCCGCTTGCCCAGCGCGCGCCGGGTCACGAGCACGCGCCCCGCGGCGTCCTGGACGTGGCACGAGAAGGCCAGATGGAGCGGGGTCGCCGCACCGTGCACCGCGCTCCGAGGAGCCGACCCCGAGGGTGCGCCGGTCGCGTCGAGGAGGACGACGTCGTCGTCTGTGGCCACGTGGCATCCCATCTATCTAACTGAGCGAGTTAGTAGACAAGTATGCATTTAGCCGACTGGCTACGCTACCGACATGGCTGACGGCCGCCGCGACGACATCCCTCCCTCCGCCCTGCTCGATCCGCGTGTGATCGACCCAGGGCAGGAGGTCGTGAGCCATGCCGGGATGGACGAGGCCGAGATCACCCAGGTCGTCCGCGTGCTGACGGCGATCCGCGGCTGGCGGGAGACCGAGCAGCGGATCAGCCTCGCCTCGCGTGACCACATGAAGCTCGGCGAGACGGACATGCGCGCCCTGCGCTTCCTCGTCGCCGCGAAGAACCAGGGCATCGCCGTGACGCCCGGGATGCTGGCCGAGCACCTCAACATCTCGTCGGCGGCGACCACGAAGCTGCTGGACCGCCTCTCGGCCGCCGGCCACGTGGAGCGGGGCCCGCACCCGACCGACCGGCGCGCGCTCGTCGTCACCATCACGCAGAGCACGCACGAACAGGTCCGCGACACGGTCGGGCGCACCCACGCCCGGCGGTTCGAGGCCGCGGCACGCCTCACTCCCGACGAGCGGGAGACGGTCGTCCGGTTCCTGCGCGACCTCAGCGGCGACGATCCCCCGACGACCGCGGACGCACCCGACGCGGGTCCGGACCAGCACGGCGCACAGCCGCCTTCGTCACCGACCCGCTGAGCCCTCGGCCATCGCGTGGGCTCCCACGCGTCCCTCCCGCCCAGACCCGCGCTCGCCGACCCGGCCCGGCCACCAGAACCGCTCGCCGAGAACCCCGGCCAGGGCCGGGACGAGCAGCGTGCGGACCACGAGCGTGTCGAGCAGCACGCCGACGCACACGATGATCCCGATCTGCAGCAGCGCGATCACGGGCAGCACGCCCAGGACGGCGAACACGGCGGCGAGCAGGATTCCGGCGCTCGTGATCACGCCACCGGTGGAGCTCACCGCGCGGATCATGCCCTCCCGCGTGCCGCTCGCGCGCGCCTCCTCGCGCGCCCGCGTGACGAGGAAGATGTTGTAGTCCACCCCGAGCGCCACGAGGAACAGGAACGCGTAGAGCACGACTGTCGTGTCGAACGCCGGGATGTCCAGGACGTACCGGAACACGAGGCTCCCCAGGCCCATGCTCCCGACGTACGTGAGCAGCACCGTCGCGATGAGCAGCACCGGCGCGACGAGCGCGCGCAGGAGCACCACGAGGATCAGGAAGACGATGCCGAAGATCACCGGGATCACGGTGCGCTGGTCGCGCTCCGCCGTCGTCGTCGTGTCGAGCGCCGTGGCGTCGGGACCGCCGACGAGAGAGTCCGACGTCGGCTCCGGCGCCCCTGCATAGGCCTCGCGCAGGTCGGTGATCACCGCGAACGCCTCGTCGCTCTGGGGTGCGGCGTCGACGGCGAGCGTGATCTGCGTCCACCCGTCGGCACTCTCTCCGGGAGCTGGGTCGATGACGCCGGGAACGGACTCGGCGACGGCGAGGGCGTCGTCGGCCGCGGCGTCGGGTGCGAGAACCGTCGTGCGAGACGTCGTGCCGGGCGAGAAGTTCTCCTCGATGACCTCCTGGCCCTGCACGGACTCCGGGTCGCCGACGAGCTGCTGCGTCTGCGACAGCCCGACGCTCGACCCGACGAGGCCAAGACCCAGGACCGCCACTCCGAGTCCGGCGACCGTGGCCACGAGCGCGGGCCGGCGCGCGACGGACCGTGCGATGCGGTCCCACACGCCGCCCTTCTCGTCGGCGCCGTCGACGACCCGGGGGACGAACGGCCAGAACAGCCCGCGCCCGCACACGACGAGCGCCGCCGGGAGCACGGTGAGGGCGAAGAGCATGGCGACCGCGATGCCGATCGCGCAGGTGACGCCCAGCGCCCTCGTCCCCCCGAGGTCCGCCAGCATCAGGGCGAGCAGGCTGAGGATGACGGTGCTCCCGCTCGCCAGGATCGCCGGCCCGGCGCGCCGGACGGCGACCCCCATGGCCTCGAAGCGGTCGTCGGTGCGGTGCAGCTCCTCGCGGTAGCGCGCGACGAGCAGGAGCGCGTAGTTCGTGCCTGCCCCGAAGACCAGCACCGAGAGGATCCCGCCGATCGAGGCGTCCACAATGAACCCGAGCGCCTCTGCCGCGGCGACGGCGCCGACGCGCGCGATGCCGTCGGCGGTCCCGACGACGGCGAGCGGCACGAGCCAGAGGACCGGGCTGCGGTAGGTGACGATGAGGAGCAGGGCCACGATGCTCGCGGTGATGACGAGCAGGCGGACGTCAGCTCCGGCGAAGGCGTTCGTGATGTCGTCCTGGAATCCGACGGCACCCGTGAGGTAGACGTCGACACCCTCCGGAACGCCGTCCGAGGCCGTCGTCCGGAGCTCGTCCGCTGTCCCGGAGAGGTCCTCCTCCACGGCCGCGGCCTCGAGCGGGACGGCGACGAGCGCGGCCGTGGAGTCCTCGGACGGCTGCGGGACGACAGCCTGGGGCGTCGTCGAGAGGTCGGCGAGGGCGGCAGCGCGGTCGACCAGGAGGCCCTCGTCGAGGGGGGTCGTCGCTCGAGTAGACGACGACGGCGACGGTCGTCTCGGCTGACGGGAAGCCTTCGAGAAGCTCGGCTACCCGGGCGGACTCCACGTCCTCCGGGAGTCCGGACTCGGGGTACGCCTCTGACTCCGACGCCGGGGTGAGAGCGAACACCGCCCCGGTCAGCAGCAGTCCGGCGACGATGACGAGCCAGCTGGCGCGAGCTCCGCTGACGAGACGCGCGATGAGAGCCACAGAAATCCTTCGCTTCGTTACTTGCACACCAGGTTAGAGAGGAGCCTAGCTGGTTCGGGGGCTCTGCCGCGACGCGGTCGGAGGAGCAAGCATGCCCTTTCGTGACGGCGCGTCGCACGGGATGATGGTCGGCACCCGCGGCACGTCGGCGTGCCGCGACGGCCCGGCCGGAGGCGAGGGTGCAGGCCAGATCCGGAGCGGACGCCGACGACGACCGGCGCCGCGTGCAGGACCTCTGCGCGCGGTTCACCGTTCCCGCGGCACATCTCGCCGGGCCCGACTGGCTCGTCCTCAACCTCCTCGAGGACTCGTTCCTCGGGCCCGACGTCGTCGACGGCGTGGAGCAGCAGGAGACGCTCGGCGTGCGGCGCTGCTACGAGGCGATGCTCGTGCCCGGCGTCATCGCCGTGGAGACGATGTTCGCCGTCGCTGCGCACCGGATCGGAGTCGTGTTCCTGCTCCGGCAGCACCTTGCCGACGCCCTGACGCGCCGCGCCGGCGAGACGCTGCTCAACGCGGTGAGCGGCACCGTCGTCGACCATGCGTGGGAGCTCGCCGAGGGCGCGGAGCTCGACGTCGGCGACTCGCCGCAGCGGCGCGCCGTCGCCCGGGTCGACGGGTGTGCCGCGTTCGTCAGCACACGCGAGGGAGCGCTGGCCATCGTGGCGGGGCCGGACGACCTCACGGACGTGGTCGAGGTCGCGTGGGCGCCAGCGGCACCGATCCTCGGGGCGCCGTGACGCGATCGCGCTCAAGGCCCGAGGTCGACGGCGGCGATCCGGTCGTCCCCGGCGCGCGGGTCGCCGCGGCCGTCCGTGTTGTTCGTGACGAGCCAGAGCGTGTCGGGGTCGACGGCCAGCACGTGCCGGAGCCGACCCAGCTCCGAGGTGAGGAGCTCCCGCGGCGGACCCACGCCGTCGTCGTCGGCCCCCGTGAAGGGAAGGAACCACAGGCGTTCGCCACGCAGCGCGGCGACCCACACCCCGTGGGCGGTGACGGCGAGACCGCTCGGTGAGGCGTCGGACGTCGGCCACGTCACCACCGGGTCGACGAATCCTCGGTCGGTGCCCCCGCCGCCCTCGACCTCGGGCCAGCCGTAGTTGCCGCCGGGCTCGATGCGGTTCACCTCGTCGAGCGCGTTCTGGCCGAACTCGCTGGCGTACATGACGCCGCCGTCGGTCCACCCGATGCCCTGGACGTTGCGATGCCCGTAGCTCCACACGCGGGTGTCGAACGGGTTGCCCGGCGCGGCGGCGCCGTCGTGCGTGACGCGCAGGATCTTGCCGCCGAGGGAGTCGAGGTCCTGCGCGTTCGGGCGGATCTGCGCGTCGCCGGTGGTGACGTACAGGAAGCCGTCCGGGCCGAACGCGAGGCGGCCGCCGTTGTGGGTCGAGTCGGCCGGGATGCCGTCGACGATCGTGGTGAGGTCGGTGAGAGCGTCGCCGTCGAGCCGGGCGCGCACGACCCGGTTCTCGTCGGTGGCCGTGAGGTAGAGGAAGACGTCGGTCGGATCGTCGGGGGCGACGGCGATCCCGAGGAGGCCGGCCTCGCTGCGCGGGGCGACGCCGGGGACCGTGCCGTCCGGGCCGCCGGCGTCGAGGCGGGTCATGGTGCCGTCGGCAGCGAGGCGCACCACGCGGGCCTCGTCGCGCAGCGTGACGAGGGCGTCGCCGCCGGGCAGGAGCGCGACTCCCCACGGGGCGTCGAGGCCGGTGACGACGTCGACGGGCGTGCCGACGTCGCCCACGGGCGGCGGCGCCTCGGCAGTGGTCGACGGCGGCTCTGCTTGCGACGTCGTGGCCTCCGGGGTCACCGGGTCGCCGCCCGGGCCGGGCGCGAGGGGGCCGCACGCGGTGAGCGCGACGGCGATCAGGGCGGAGCTGACGACGGCGCGGCGTCGCCTGCCGAAGGCCCCGGCGCGTCCGCGCCGGTCACGCCGCACGTCGACGAGCCGCGCACCACCCATGCCCCAGGCTCTCCCATGACGGTGCTGCCCGCATCGGGTCGCCGCTCCGCGCCTCCTGCGGCTCGGCGGGCGAGGCGTCAGAGGGCGCCGACCCACCACTCGGACCCCAGCGTGAGGCCCGCCGCCCTCAGCGCCTCGCGTCGCGGCTCGTCCAGGTGCGCCGTCACGACCACGACCTGCACGGCCCCGCGCGCCCGCGCCTCGGTTGTCACCGCTCGCAGCAGGTCCACGCCCACCGTCGGCCACTCCCCGTCGTCAGCGACAGCGAAGTCGTCCACGAGGCACGCCGGACCGCCCGGCGCGTACACCGGCGGTGGCGGCACGAGGGTCCCCACCGCGAACCCGGCCACCTCCTGGCCGCGCCGAGCCACGCGGACGATCGCGCCGTCGTCGGCCGCCACGAGCGACGCCAGGAACGGCTCGTGCCGCTCGCGGGCGTCGGGCGCCGGGTTCCAGAACCGCGGCTGGTAGGTCGCGTACCGCGCTCGACGCCGCTCGGCGAGGTCGGCCATCGCGGGGACGTCGTCGGCGCTCGCCGGAGTGATCTGGAGGCTCATCCCGCTACCCGGCCGGATCGACGACGGGTGCCGACAGGCGCAGCAGGGCCATGTCGGTCGTGCCCGGCTCGAGACCCTCGTCCACGAAGCCGGCGCGCTCCGCCACGCGACGGGTCGCCGCGTTCGCCGGCCGGGTCCGCACCACGAGGTCGAGACCGGGTGCGACCGTCGGCGCCATCCGTACCGCCGTGTTGATCACCCGCCTGGCGAGGCCGCGGCCCTGCGTGGCCGGCGCGAACCGCACGTACACGTTGAGCACCTGCTCGCCGGCCATCAGGTAGTGCTGCAGGCCGCCGAGACCGGCGTGCACCCTCGTCCCGTCGTCCGGCGCCTCCTCGGCCCTGGTCCCGGGAACCCCGTCCGGCCACCAGTCCAGCGGGACGAGCACCGCCCAGTACCCGAACCCGTGACGCGCCCAGTGCCGGAGCATCGGCTCGAGGAACCGTCGCGAGTGGGCGAGGTCGCGGTGCGTCTCGTGGGGGTCGAGCGCGTACACCCGCGGATCGCCGTGCACGGCGAGCACACCGGGGGCGTCGGCGGCGCGCACCCGCCGCAGCAGGACGCCGTCGCCGGCGTCGACCCGCTGCCATCCCCCGTCGCTCACGCGTCCAGCCTGCCGCACCACCGCCCGCTCAGCGCACCACGACCTGCCCGAGCTCCTGCGTGCAGCGCGTCAGGGCGACGTAGAGGCCGTTCCACCCCCGCGGCTGCGCGGCGATGCCGTCCGGGTCGACGACGAGCGCGGCGTCCCACTCCAGCCCCTTCGCCTCGAGAGCCGTGAGCACCGGGACGCCGTCGAGGGCGCGGCGCAGCTCCAAGGCCCGGGACGCCGGTGCGACGACGCCCACGCGCCCGCCGGCGTACCGCTCGGCGAGCTCGCCCGCCCGCGCCGCGACGACGTCGACCAGCGCATCCTCACGCGCCTGGACCTGCCACGGCTCCCGCCCGGAGGACCGGACGGCCCGCGGCGGCGCGGTGGCGCTGCCGGCGGCACGCAGCACCGGCTCGACGAGCGCCATCACCTCGCGCGGGGTGCGGTAGCAGATCGTGAGGTCGGCGCGCCGGCACCGCTCGCCGAGCACCGCCACGGCCTCGACCCAGGTGGTGTGCCGGTGCGGCGCCTCGGCCTGGTCGATGTCGCCCACGGCGGTGATCGACCGGGTCGGGCAGCGGCGCAGGACCATGTGCCACTGCATCGCGGACAGCTCCTGGGCCTCGTCGACGACGACGTGGCCGTACGCCCAGTCGCGGCGCGCGGCGGCGGTGTCCGCCAGGAACTCGCCCTGCTCGTCCGGCTCCGCCACGTCCCCGAGCAGGTCAGCGACGGCGTCGAGCAGCGCGACGTCCCCGGCGGACCAGCCACCGGGCTCCGCCGCGACGGCGCGCCGCTCCGCGTCGCTGAGGCCGCGGACGAGCTCGCCGAGCAGGGCCTCGTCGTGCAGGAACCGGGCGAGCGTGCGACCGGCGTCCAGCGTCGGCCACCACACCGCCAGGGCCGCCGCGACGGCGCGGTCCTCGCCCAGGCGCTCGCGCAGCTCGTCGACGTCGTCGTCCGACATCACGCCGTCGACCTCCGACCCCGTCACGCCGCTGCGTGCGCCGCGGTCGTCGGCGCGGGCGAGCTGGGCATCCAGCCGGCCCAGCACGTCCTCGAACCCCTCCTCCGCCTGAGCGAGCAGCTGCGCACTCCGGTCGGCGACGGCGTCGGCGAGCAGGCCGAGCACCGTCTCGACGACGTGCCGGCGCGCGGCGTGATACGGCTGCCCTCCGCTGCGGGCGGCACGCAGCGCCGCACCGATCTGGGCCTCCGGGAGGACGTACGTCTCGCCGTCGAACGTCAGCGAGAGGTCACCGGCCTCGGGCACGAGCTGCTCGACGTACGCCGTCAGCGCGCCCTGCCACACGGCCCGACCCTTGATCTCGGCGAGCTCCCGGGACTCCGCGCGCTCGACCCGGACGCCGGCGAGCAGGGTCTCGCAGGTCGCGGACACGACGGCGGTCTCCCCGAGCGCCGGAAGCACCTGCCCGATGTAGTCGAGGAACCGCCGGGACGGCCCGAGCACGAGGACACCGCGCTCGGCGAGCTGGGGCTGCGTGAACAGCAGGTAGGCGACCCGGTGCAGCGCGACCACCGTCTTGCCGGTGCCGGGTCCTCCCTGGACGACGAGCGGGCCCTCCGCGCCCGCCCGCACGATCGCGTCCTGCTCCCGCTGGAGGGTGGCGACGGCGGTCCCCATCCGTCCCGTGCGCCGCTCGTCGAGCGCGGCGAGCAGCGCACCCTCGCCCACGAGGTCGCCGCCGTCGGCGCCTGCCGCACCGGCGAGCTCCTCGTCGTCGACCGCGACCACGCGAGCACCCTCGGTGCGGATGTGCCGGCGGCGGGTGAGTCCCTGCGGGTCGAGCGGAGTGGCGGTGTAGAACGCGTGCGCCGCGGGGGCGCGCCAGTCGACGACGAGCGGCTCGTCGTCGTCCACGCCCGGCAGCCCGACCCGGCCGATGCGGCGCGAGGTCCCGTCGAGCCCGTCGAGCCGGCCGAACACGAGTCCGCGCTCGCCGCCGGCGAGCTCGGCCCGGCGCCTGCGCAGCACGGCGTGGCGAGCTCGCTCCGTCGCATCACGCGACGAGGCGTGGGTCAGCTCGCCGTCGAGGCGGATCAGCAGCTGCCGGTGGCGGTCGGCGGCGCGGTCCAGGAACGACTGCTCCTCGGCGACGGCGCGGGTGGTCGTGGTGTGCTCGGGGCGCACGGAACCTCATTTCGTACGTTGTACGGCGGGCGGCAGGAAGCACCAACGCCCGGCCGACCGCGGTTGTTCCCGGCGCTGCCTACGCGTGCCGCGCGACGATGGCGAGCTCGGCGGCGAGCCGGTCGACGTCGTCGTCGTCGTGATACACGCCGAACCCGAGGCGCAGCCGTTCCCCGCGCCGGTCGGCGACGACGCCGCGCGCCGCCAGCGCCGCCTCCACCTCGGGCGCGCGGTCGGTGCGGAACGTGAGGAAGTGGCCGCGATCGGGCACCTGGCGCCCCGGGACGAGGCTCGTGACCGGCAGGGCGGCGAGCGGCTCGGCGTCGAGCGCCGCGAGGAGCCTCGTCTGGAGCGCGCCGACGTGGGCATGGATCGCCGGCACGTCGACGCCGAGCCCGTCCAGCCAGCGCTGCACCGCGTTGAACCGGAACAGCCCGGACGGGTCGGTGGTCGAGCCGGCGAGCCGACCGGCGTCGGCCGGGTACCCGACCCGCCCGTCCCCGGCGTCGGCCAGGGCGCCGAACGCCGCGAACCACCCGGTGTCCACCGGCCGGGTCGCGTACCCGGCGGGCGCGTGGGCGAAGCACGCCCCCTCGCCGGCCATCGCGTACTTGTACCCGCCGGCGAGGTAGAAGGCGCGGGAGGCGATCGCGCCGAGGTCGGTGGGCACGGCCATGAACGCGTGGTACCCGTCGACGACGACGAGCGCGTCCGGGCTCGGCACCGCGTCCACGAGCTGGGCGAGGTCGGGCACCACGTACCCGGAGTCGAAGAACACGTGGCTGACGAGCACCAGGCCGTGCTCCGGGCGCATGGCGGCGACGAACCGCTCCGGGAACGTCGCGAAGGACTCGGCCGGGACGCGGTCCACGTGCGCGACGCCGGCCTCCTCCCACCGCGCGAGCTGTCGCGCGGCGCTGTGGAACTCCGCGTCCGTCGTGAGCACGCGGAACGGGCGCGGAAGGGCCGAGGTGATGCGGACGAGCAGCTCGTGGGTGTTCGGGGCGAACGCCACGGTGGCGGGGTCGCGCAGGCCCAGCCTGCGCGCCACGTGCCCCTGCGCCTCCGGGACCACGGTGCGCAGGATCGTGTCCCACTTGTCGTCCAGCTGCGCGGCCGCCAGGTCCCAGGCCGCCAGGTGCGCGTCGCGGGTGACGTCGGGCCACGGATGGTGGCTGTGCGCCGCGACGTGCAGCCGATCGTCGGACGCGAGGGCGCGCCCGAAGTGGGCCTTGAGCGCCGCCGCGCCGCCCGTCATCCCGCCTCGCTCGCGAATCGCAGCTGGTGCGCGACGGCGTCGGGCAGCGCGGGCAGCGCGGAGCGGGGCAGGAGGAACGTCGGCAGGTCGAACAGGTCACCGAAGACGCGGTGCCGCCGCGCGGCCGCCGCCAGGTACGCGTGCCCCGACGTCCCGCCGGTGCCGGTCCGACCCCCGATCATCCGGTGCACCATGAGGGCGTGCCGCTGCCGCCACGTCGTGAAGCCCTCGTCGATCTCGACCAGGGCGGTGAGCAGGCGGAACGGCAGCTGGAACAGCGGCTCGTCCCGGTACAGGCTGAGGAGCAGCGCCGCGAGGAAGGCGTCCTGCGACAGGTGCCGCTGCCCCCGGCTCCGCAGCTCCTCGTACCGCTCGGCGTCGAACAGCGTGGCGAACTCGTCGGCGGTCCGGTCCAGCGCCTCGAGCTGCTCGGCGCGGCCCGCGTCGGTGAGGCTCGCCAGCTGCCGGACCGTGGCACGCTCGCCGTCCAGCATCGCCTCGACCGACCCGGCGTAGGAGGACCAGAAGTCGAACGTCCCGAACCGCAGGTACGGGGTGCGGGAGAGCCAGCGATCCACGCACGTGCGCAGGGACGGCGCAGCCTCGGAGTCCGCGAGCAGTGCCGCGTGCTCCGCAGAGAGCACCGCCGTGTAGGGCGCGCCGTGGATCTGCAGCCGGCGTGCCGCGTCCAGCCCGAGCCGGTTCTCGATGAGCCGGAACTGCACGCTCTGGAAGCCGGAGGCCGGCACGAGGGCGTCGCGGAAGTCCAGGAAGTCCAGCGGTGTCATCGTCTCCAGCACGGTGAGCTGCTCGAGCAGGAGCCGCTGGATCGCGACGACCCGGCGGAGGCGATCGACCACCCGGCCCATCTCCTTCGCCGGCACGACGTCGGCGCTGAAGATGGCGACCACCTCGTCGAGCTCGTGGAGGATCTGCTTGAACCACAGCTCGTACGCCTGGTGCACGACGATGAAGAGCAGCTCGTCGTGCGCCGGCTCGCCGTCGAGGTCGCTCCGGGGCTGCTGGGCGCTCAGCAGGGCGTCGAGGCCCAGGTAGTCCCAGTAGTACAGCGCCCCGGCCTCCGCCGAGGGTCGCCTCTCAGTCATCGCATCCGCCTGTTCGTGCCGTGGTCGGCCCCCGTCATGGCGAGGTTAGGGCACGTCGACGGCGCTCAGGCATCGAGGCGCGTGAGTCCCCGCCGCAGCTGCCGCACCGCCTGACCGATCCGCTGCTCGTTCTCGATGAGCGCGAACCGGACGTGCCCGTCGCCGCCGGGGCCGAAGCCGACCCCGGGCGAGACGGCGACGTCGCACTCGTTGACGAGCAGCCGCGCGAAGTCGATCGAGCCCAGGTCGCGGTAGGGCTCGGGGATGCGCGCCCAGGCGAACATCGTGCCGCGGGGGCGGTGGATGTCCCACCCGATGCGCGCCAGGCCGTCGACGAGAGCGTTGCGCCGCGACTCGTACACGGCGCTCAGCTCGGCCGGGTAGTCCTGCGCCTCGTTGAGCGTGACCGTCGCGGCGATCTGGATCGGCTGGAAGGTGCCGTAGTCGAGGTAGCTCTTCAGCTGGGCGAGCGCAGCGATGACGTCGGAGCGCCCCACCATGAACGCCACCCGCCAGCCCGCCATCGAGAACGACTTCGTCATCGAGTACAGCTCGACGGCGACCTCGTCGCCGCCCTCGCACTGCATGATCGACGGCGGGGTCCAGCCGTCGAAGCACATGTCCGCGTAGGCCAGGTCGTGCACGAGCACGACGTCCCGCTCCCGGGCCCAGTCCACGAGCCGCTGCAGGTCGGCGAGCTCCACGGTCGTCGTCGTCGGGTTGTGCGGGAAGGAGAGGACGACGACGCGCGGCTTCGGCCAGCCGTAGTCCCAGGCCTCCATGACGCGGTCGACGTACCCGGCGCCGTCGTCGCCGTCCCCGATCGGCACCTGGCGCGCGTCCGCCCCGGCGAAGTAGGGACCCCAGATGTGGATCGGGTAGCTCGGCGTCGGCACGATGGCCGCGTCGCCGGACTGCAGCAGCACCCACATGAGGTGGCTGAAGCCCTCCTTCGCCCCGATCGTGGAGATGACCTGGGTGCCCGGATCGAGCACGACGCCGAACCGACGCAGGTACAGGGACGCGACGGCCTCGCGCAGCTTGGGGATCCCGCGCGAGGAGGAGTACCGGTGGTTGCGCGTGTTGTGCGCGGCCTCGGCGAGCTTCTCGACGGCGATCTCCGGGCTCGGGAGGTCGGGGTTGCCGAAGCCGAGGTCGACCACGTCGCGGCCGGCTCGACGCGCCTCGAGCTTCAGGCTGTCGATGATCGTGAAGACGTAGGGCGGCAGCCCCTCGATGCGCCGGAACTCCATGCGGGTGCACGGTACTCGCGCCGCGGGGCGTGCGCGGCAGCGGTCCGCGCCTCGGCGTACCGTGGCGGCATGACAGCGGCCACGCATCGCGCCCTGCTCGTGGTCGACGTGCAGCCGACGTTCTGCGAGGGCGGGGCGCTCGCCGTCGAGGGCGGGAACGCCGTCGCCGAGCGCATCGCCACCTTCGCCCGCACGCACCGCGAGCGGTACGGCGTCGTCGCGACCACGCAGGACTGGCACGTCGACCCCGGTGAGCACTTCTCGGAGACGCCGGACTTCGTCGACACGTGGCCGCCGCACGGCGTCGCCGGCACGGCCGAGGCGGAGCTGCACCCGGCGCTCGCCGACCTCGCCCCCGACGTCAGCGTGAAGAAGGGCGCGTACGCCGCCGCGTACTCGGGTTTCGAGGGGGTCGACGACGCCGGTCGGCCGCTCGCGGAGCTGCTCGCCGAGTCGGGGGTCACGTCGGTCGAGGTGGTCGGGATCGCTGAGTCGCACTGCGTGAAGCAGACGGCGCTCGACGCGCGGCGGCTCGGGCTCGACGTGACGGTCGTGTCCGATCTGACGGTGCCCGTGGACGAGGAGCAGGGCCGGCGGGCTCGCGAGGAGCTGGTGCTCGCCGGCGTCGTGCTCAAGCCCGCCGCCGTGCTCTGACGCCCCTCGTTCCGCGAGAGGCCTCCGCGCCTCCGTGCCTCTCGGCGGGCCCACCGTGCGGATCCTCCCCCGAACCCTGCCCTCCAGAGGACCGACCACACGGTCGATCCCCGGCCCCGTCACCACAGCAGGCCCACCGTGCGGACCCTCCCCCGAACCCTGCCCTACAGGGCCAGGGCATCCCGGCGGGATGGTCGGGCGCCCGGCCGGGTCGGGGTTCCCGGCCGGGCGCCCGGGCTCAGGGTGCCGGCACGACCTCGATCGCCGAGATCTTCGGCTGGTTGACGCTCGCCGAGAGGTCGATGTCGAGGTTGCCCCCAGTAACGGTGACCGTGTGCGTCGTCGTGTAGGCGGTCATCGGCGCGACCACGGCGTTGAGGTCGAGGTTCGCGACCTCGACTCCCCCGCCCTCGAGATTCACGCTGAAGACCCGCTTCCCCGTCCCTCCGGCACCGCCACCGGTCGCCCCGTGGTAGATCTCGGCGTAGTGCAGGGTCACCTCGTACGTGCCGTCCGGCACCGGGATGTCGTAGCCGAACGTGCCGAGGTTCGCCGTCGCGCTGCGTTCCGTGAGGTAGAGGACGTCCTGGGTGGTGCCGGCGATCTGCGTGACCTGCGCGTTCGCGTAGGTCTTGCCTCCCACGAAGTACGTGTCCGCAGCCCAGCTGACACCGTCCACCGTGACCGCGGGGCCGCCCGCATTGATCCGGATCGCCCGACCCTCGACCGCCGACACGTCGACGTTCGCCACCGCGCTGACCGGCGACGCGTTCCCGGCAGCGTCCACGGCCGTGACGCGGTAGGCCACCGTGCTCGCGAACGGCACGGCCGCGTCCCGGAACGCAGTCGTCCGGACCGGCGTCGCCCCGCTGATGAGCGACCAGGTCCCGATCGGGCCGGTCGAGCGCTCCACGCGGTACCCGGCGATGTCCACGGCTGCGGACGGCTCCCACGTCAGGTCGACCCCACCGGCGTCAGCGGTGCCCGCCAACCCGGTCGGAGCGGCTGGCGCCGACGTGTCGTTCGGCGTCACCGGGAACGCGTTCGTGAGCAGGTAGACGTTGTCCTGGAAGTCGCAGTTCGTCGCCCCGATCCCGCACTGGCTCGGTGAGCTGATGTAGTCGTGCCCGACGATCCACGACCCGGGAACGACCGCCCCCGAGGCATCCCGGACCGGCCAGGTCTTCACCGCCATGTAGCTGGGGTTGTTCGTCGACTGGCCCGCGACCGCGATCGAGAAGTTCCCACCCGGGCTCGTGCTGAGCTGCACGGGGTTGCCGCCACCGGTGAGCGGCCAGATCGACTGGCCGTACGGCGTCGCGTGCGTCGCCGACGTGCCGGCGACGTTGATCGTCTCCGTCGCCGTGCAGCAGCCGTGGAACGCTGCGAGCTGCCGCGCCTGCACCGGCTGCGACGGGTCCATCCTGCTCCACTGGCCCGACCGGATCTCCTCACCGTTCAGCGGCGAGCCCGGGTTCTCCGAGCCGTTGCCGAGCGACGCCCCGCCCACGAGCGGGCCGACGTCGGTCGTCCAGCCGAAGAGGCTCACGATCTGCGGCAGCGTCAGCTCCGAGTTGCCCTCCGGCGAGCTCATGTACCCGGCCCGGAGGTTCACGGTGGTCTGCGGCGACGCCGGGTCGCTGGACGTGACCAGGACGTGTGCCGTCCGGATCCCCTTGCTGCCCGATGCGCCGACGAACTGCACCGTGAGGTCGATCGTCTCGCCAGGGGCGATGTCGAGCGGCAGCTCCGGCCCGTCGACGATCTGGAACTGCGCGGCCTGCGGCCCGCCGAGCGCCAGCGACGTGATGCGCAGGTCCTTGGACCCGGTGTTCCGCAGCTGCACCGTGCCGGTCTCGGTCGTCGTGTGCGTCGTGGTGCCCGAGTTGATGCGGTGCAGCACCACCGTGCTCTCCGACAGCCCCGGCAGGACCTGCCCGTTCGGACGCCGCGTGGCCTGCTCGTTGAACAGCGTGAGCGTGCCACCGATGTCCGCGACGTCGAGCGTCACCTCACGCGTGGTGGTGCGGCCCGCGCCGTCCGTCGCCACGATCTCGACGACGTACGTCCCGACCGCCTCGAACGTCACCGGGCCGTCCCACGCCTGGGCCGCGCCGCCGTTCACCGCGTACGTCAGCGAGGCGATCGTCGTCCCGGCGGACGCCGTCGCGCTCACGTCGAGCACCGCCGAGCCGCCCGCGTAGGTGTCGCCGACAGCGACCCCGTTGACCGTCACCTCGACGGCCGGGGCGGCGAGGCTCGCACCCTCGATCCGGACCCAGTTCAGCTTCGTGTTGATGCCCGTCGGGACGAGCGTGAGCCGCCCGTCCGTGACGGTCACTGTCGCGGTACCGGTCGTGAACGGCGCCGTGCCCGTCGGGGTGAACCCGGCGATGACGGACGCGCCCTCGGCGCTGAGGCCGTGGTTGGAGTCGAGGTACCCGGGGTCGCCCACCGACGCCGTCACCGTGTAGGTGCCGTTCGCCACGGCGTACTCCCACGTGCCGTCCTCGACCCCGGCGATCGGTCCGCCCGTCAGGGTCGTGCCCTGCATGAGGATCAGCGACTGCCGGCTCACGTCCCCGGTCGGGTACGCGATCCCGCTCGTCGGCGTCGTCCGGTAGCGGGTCGCCCCGCTCCGGTCGGCCGGGGCACCGTCCACGAACCAGCCGTACCCGGTCGCCTCGGAGAACTGCCCGCCCGTGTCGGCCAGCCAGCCCGTCGGCGTCGGAGCCGCCTCGGTCTGGAAGTTGACGCTGACGCTCGGCGTGACCGGGGGCTCGCCGAGTCCGTCACCGCGGATCGACAGCCAGTCGATCTTCGTGTTCGTGCCGCTGTTGGCGACGGTGAGCCTGCCGTCCGTGACGACGACGTCCCGCACCCCGACCTGGAACGGTGTGGACCCGGTCGGGACGAACGAGGCGACGACCGGCTGACCCTCGACGGTGACGCCGTGCGTCGAGTCCAGGTACGCGGCGTCGCCGACGGCGACCGCCACCTCGTACTCGCCGTTCGGCACCTCGTACTCCCACACGCCGTTCGTGTACGTGGGCTGCGAGGCGTTGTCGAGGAACGCGAAGCTCTGCAGCAGGACGTCGCTCGGGTAGGCGATCCCGCTCACCGCCGCCGTCCGGTGGCGCGTGGCGACCGTCCGGTCGACCGGCTCGCCCGTGCCGGCGTCGAGCCAGCCGTAGCCGCGGGCGTCCGAGAACGCACCACCGGTCTCCAGGGTCCACCCCGCCGGCGTCGGCGCGCCGGCCGGGCCGAAGCTGACCTTCACCTGGGCGCCGTCGGACGGGTCGTCCGGCCCCTGCGGCTCGACCGGCACGATGTCCACGTAGTTGATCTTCGTGTTCACCCCGCCGATCGGGTCGAGCGTCAGGAAGCCGTCCTCCAGGTCCACCCGCACCGTGGCGGTGGCGTGGTGCGTGGCGGACCCCGCAGCGCCCGTCGGCACGAACGGCCCGACCGCACGCTCACCCTCGACGTTGATCACGTGCGACTCCGGGTCGGTGTTCACCGAGGCGTCGCCGACGGCGATCGTCACGTCGTACTCACCGTCCGGCAGGGCGATCTCCCAGAACGCCTCGACCGGCGTCCCGTTGAACGTCGGCACGTCGTCGCCCTGCATGTGCATCAGCGTCGCCAGGCGCACGTCCTGCTGCGACGTCGTCGACCGGTCACGGCCGTTGCCGGGCATCGTCCCGCCGACGGACAGGTCGACGTTGTTCTCCGTGGCGAGCTCCTTCCAGCCGTACGTCAGGCCGCTGCCCTGGTCGGCGCCGCTCCGTGGCCCGTACGCCTGCCCGTAGTCCCGCAGGTAGCCCCCGGCGAGCCGGCCCGCCGCGGACGTGAAGTCCACCCGGACGGCACCGTCGCCCGAGCCCGTGTCCGTCACGGGCTTGAGCCCCTGCAGCAGGAACACGTAGTCCTGGTAGTCGCCGTTGCTCGCGTCCTCGAACGCCACGACGTAGGAGTTCGGGATCACGACGCCGGAACGGTTGACCGCCGGGTACACGCGCGCCCGGTGGGCGTCCGCGGCCGGGCTGTTGAGCCGGTCCTCGGTGAACCCGTACCGCTGGAACACGCCGGAGTAGTAGTAGAAGCCGAACTCCTCGGCACCGGGGTCGAACGACGACGCCGAGCCCGCCGTGACCGGGGGCAGCACCGACTGGTAGCCGGTCGAGGAGATCGCCCCCACCTGGTGCCGGTCGGCAGCGACGCCGTCGCCCGTGTACCACCCGAACGGGATGTTCTCGAGCGGCGCGTAGTGCGCCAGCGGCGTCACCCGGACCGGGCCCGTCCCGCTCCGGACGAACAGCGGCTCGAGCACCTCGTCGCCCTTGGCCGACGGCGACATCCCGTCGGCGAGCGACGTCCAGCCCACGTCGACCGGGTGGCCGACCGTGTTCAGCACCGCCTGCAGCGGCGGCTCGTTGCCACCCTCGATGCCGTTCATCGTGAGGCCGTACAGCCCGAGCGTCACGAGGCTGTCACCCGCGGCGATGCGCAGCTCCCCGCTCCGCTGCCCGACGACGGATCCCGGCGAGAACCGGACGCTCACCGTGGTCGAGGCACCCGGAGCGAGCACCGCACCGTCGCCGGCGAGGATCTCGAACTCGCCGCCGTTCGGGCCGGCCGCGGCGACGTCGAGCGTCACCGCCTCCGACCCGGAGTTGGTGACCGTGACCGTCTTCGCCGCGGAGTCGGTGTTCTTCACCGCGGAGAAGACGAGCTCGCTCGCCGAGACCGTGACCGCGTCCGGCCGCTGGTCGGCGGGCACGCGGAGCAGGTACAGGCGCTGGTCGCTGCCGCTGCGGTCGTACTGGTTGACGTACAGGTTGCCGGTGCGCGTGTCCTCGACGACCTCGAGGGGGTCGTTGAAGCCGCCCACTCCCTGCATCGTCGAGTTCGGCACGCCGGTGATCCCGACCTCGGTCTGGGCGCCGAGGATCTCACCCGACGCCGAGTCCGGCTGCAGGAAGATCAGGTCGTTGTTGTTGGAGAACCGGGTCACGACCAGGCGGCCCTGGAGCTGTCCACCGAACGCGGCACTGGAGTACTCGAGCGCACCGTTCGGCGACTTGTTGAACTCGAAGTCGTACGCGATGCCGCGGTAGTTCGGGTCCGCGGCCGTGCCGACCGGGTAGCGCGACCCACCCTGGCCCGGGGACTGGGGCGGGCTCGCCGGGTCGTTGCCCTCGTTGAGCACCCACTCGCAGCGGGTCGGGTTCGGGTGCCCGTAGTAGCCGCCCTCCTCGACGTCGAAGAGCAGGTCGCGCTGCGTGGGCTGGTTCGCGATCGGCGGGACCGACCCGCCCGTGTAGCCGCGCCTCTGGCACTGGGCCGTGACGTCCTGACCGTTGACCGACGCGTACCCGGGGATCCCGGCCGCGGCGACGCGCGTGAACGTACCGTTCGCGTTCGCCGTCACGCCCGGGGTGTTGGCGCCGCCGGCCGTGCCGTTCGTCGGGACGTACAGGTGCCCGTTCGAGTGCCAGACCAGGTCGTACGCGTTCCGGATGCCCGTCGCGTGGATCCGCAGGGGTGCGTTCGTGGCGTACGGGTCGTACGTCCCACCCTGCGCCGTCTTGACCGAGATGGCGCCACCGCCGGCAGCCGCCGCCTCGACCTGCGGGTGGTGCGGGTCGAACACGAGCACCGCGGCCGTGAGCAGCTGCTCACCGCGCTGACCCCACGAGTTGTCCAGATCGCCGGCCGCCTGGTTCGACCCCTGCATGAAGTAGATGCGTCCGTCCGGGCCGTACGTCATCGAGTTCGTGAGGTGGTCGGACAGCGACCTCGGCAGCTCGCTGAAGACCTGGTTGCGGGTGCCGAGGGCCGGACCCGTGAGCAGGCTGATGCCGCTGACCCATTGGCCCGACTCGTTGAAGTTCGCGGTCGTCGTCGTGACCCAGAGGCGCAGGTCGTCGGCCGTGGCCGCCTCGTCGAAGACGAGCCCGATCATCGTCATGCCGGCGTACCCGAGGTACTCCTTGTCGGCGAGCGTCCCGTCCTCGTTCACCGTGAACCGGTACAGGCCCTCGCCCACCGAGGTGCCGTACAGCTTGCCGTCGGGACCGAAGGCGAACGACGCCCAGTACGTGCCGGCCCCGATCGGGAGCTCGACCTTCTCGAACTCGATGTTCGTCAGCGGGGTGAACTCGTCGCCGACCACGACGTCGCCCGAGCCCGTCGTGAAGACCGACGTGAACGGGAGGAACGCCTCGCCGAGGTTGTCCTGCACCCCGGCCGTCACGACGAACCGGTAGGACGTCTCCGGCTTGAGCGGCGCGTCCGGCGCGAGCGAGATGACGTCGTTGCCGCCCGAGGTCCCGACGGTGGTGGGCACCTCCACCCCGAGCGGGAGCTCGTACAGGTGCACGTTGCCGGGGAGCGACGCCGGGTCGACGCCGATGCCGGCGTACGGGATCCGGATCGTCGCCGAGACGCCGGCGTTGACGTCGTGGTCGCTCGCCCGGTTCTCGGGGAGCACGGTGTCGACGTGCGGCACCTGCTCGACGCCGGCCACGTCGACGTACGCGAGCTTCGTGTTGAAGCCGCCGTCGGCGTCGATCGTCAGCCGGCCGTCCCACACCCCGACCGTGGTGGTCAGCGTGTCGTACTCCGCCCCTGCCGAGCCGACGAACGACTCGAGAGCCGCCGTCCCCTCGACGTTGATCGCGTGCTGCGAGTCGTACACGTCGAGCGCGCCCGCTTGGTCGCCGACGGCGACCGTCACCTCGTACAGCCCGGGAGCCACGGCCAGCTCCCACACGCCCTCGGCGAGGACGCCGTTCGTGCCGGTGCCGCCGTCGACGTCGCCGTACTGCATGTGGATCATCGAGTCGAGCCGCTCGTCGACGCCGACGCGCTCGCGGTCCCGGCCGTTGCCCACGAGCGCGAGCGGGTGACCGTCGACGTCGAGCCAGCCGTACGTGAGACCGGTGCCCTGACCGGCGCTCGAGCGCAGCCCGTACGACTGGCCCCAGTCCGCCACGTAGCCCGTGGCCGGGACGCCGTTCGTGGCGGTGAAGTCGACCCGGACGTCGGTGTCGTTCGGCACCCGCGGGACGGCGACGACCTCGTTCGAGACGACCGACTCGTTGCCCGCGAGGTCCACGGCGGTGACGACGTAGAAGTACGTCGTGCCGTTCGTCACGCCGGCATCGGTGTAGGCGGGCTCCGCCACGAGGCCGACGCCGGTGATCGGCTCCGACCCCTGGACGCCGACGGCGGGCTCGAGCCCGCGGTACACGCGGTACCCGGCGACGTCGTCGCTCGTGGAGGCCGTCCAGCCCAGCGTGACCTCGGTGTCGCCGCCCGCGGCGGTGAGCTCCGTCGCCGCCTCGGGCGCCTGCGTGTCGGGCTCGGCCGGGACCATGCCCACGGCCTCGGCCGACGGCGCGGACGTGTTGCCCGCGGCGTCCACGGCCGTCACCACGTAGTAGTACGAGGTGCCGGGCTCGACGTCCGTGTCGGTGTACGTCGTGACGTCCGCCGGGCTCGCGGCGCCGAGCACCGGGGTGCCCTCCACGTCCACGCCGGGTTCCGTGCCGCGGTAGAGGCGGTAGCCGACGGTGTCCGTGGACACGCTCGGCGACCAGGTGACGACGAGGGTCTCGCCGTCGGCCGCCACGCCGATCTCCGCCGGCACCGCCGGTGCCTCGGTGTCCGCACCGAGCTTGGTGACGGTGGCGGAGACGGAGGCGGTGCCGCCGGCCTCGTAGTACTCCACGACCACGGTGTGCGGGCCCTCGGTCAGCGCGACCTGGGCCACGTGCTCGACGTCACCGGAGGAGTCGTGCCACTCGTCGATCACCGCGACACCGTCGACCAGCACCCGCACGGCGTCGTCGGCCTGAGCCGTGAACCGGTACGTCCCCGCACCGGAGTCGATCGACGTCGCATACCGCACCGAGAAGTTGTCGTTGTGCTCCGAACCCGCCGGCCGCTGCCAGCCCCAGTCCTCCTCGACCGCGTTCACGCAGTCCGTGACCACTGCCTCACCGGCGAGCTCCGTCCCGACGTACACCGTGCGCTGCCACGCACCGGCCGCACACTGCTCCACGTCGAGCCGCTCGTACGACGCCGACACCGACGCCGTCCCACCGCCCTCGTAGTACTCGACCACCACCGCGTGGGCACCAGCCGCGAGCGAGACCTCACCCACGTAGTCCTCACCACCGGAGGAGGCGTGCCACTCGTCGATCACCGCGACACCGTCGACCAGCACCCGCACCCCGTCGTCCGCCCGCGCGGTGAACCGGTACGTCCCGGCCTCCGCCACGTCCAGCGTCGAGGAGAACCGGACCGAGAAGTCGTCGTTGTTGTCGATCCCCGCCGGCCGCTGCCAGCCCCAGTCCTCATCCACCGCAGCCACACAGTCCGTCGCCGCAGCCTCACCCGACAGATCCACCGCCGCGAACACCTCACGCGACCACTCACCCGCCACGCACCCCTCGGCGAGCTTGGTGACGGTGGCGGAGACGGAGGCGGTGCCGCCGGCCTCGTAGTACTCCACGACCACGGTGTGCGGGCCCTCGGTCAGCGCGACCTGGGCCACGTGCTCGACGTCACCGGAGGAGTCGTGCCACTCGTCGATCACCGCGACACCGTCGACCAGCACCCGCACGGCGTCGTCGGCCTGAGCCGTGAACCGGTACGTCCCCGCACCGGAGTCGATCGACGTCGCATACCGCACCGAGAAGTTGTCGTTGTGCTCCGAACCCGCCGGCCGCTGCCAGCCCCAGTCCTCCTCGACCGCGTTCACGCAGTCCGTGACCACTGCCTCACCGGCGAGCTCCGTCCCGACGTACACCGTGCGCTGCCACGCACCGGCCGCACACTGCTCCACGTCGAGCCGCTCGTACGACGCCGACACCGACGCCGTCCCACCGCCCTCGTAGTACTCGACCACCACCGCGTGAGCACCAGCCGCGAGCGAGACCTCACCCACGTAGTCCTCACCACCGGAGGAGGCGTGCCACTCGTCGATCACCGCGACACCGTCGACCAGCACCCGCACCCCGTCGTCCGCCCGCGCGGTGAACCGGTACGTCCCGGCCTCCGCCACGTCCAGCGTCGAGGAGAACCGGACCGAGAAGTCGTCGTTGTTGTCGATCCCCGCCGGCCGCTGCCAGCCCCAGTCCTCATCCACCGCAGCCACACAGTCCGTCGCCGCAGCCTCACCCGACAGATCCACCGCCGCGAACACCTCACGCGACCACTCACCAGCCACACACTCGCCCGGCTCCTGGGGGCCCTCCGGGTCGGCGGGCAGCGTGACCTCCACGGCCTCGCTCGGCGCTGACGCGCCGCCCGCACCGATCGCGACCACGACGTAGGCGTAGGAGGACTCCCACTCCGCACCGGTGTCCGTGTACGTGGTGCCTGTGAGCGCCTCGCTCGTGAGGCCGTCGCCGTCCACCGCGACAGGCGCCTCGGCGCCGCGGTACACGCGGTACCCGGTCGCGCCGTCGACCTCGTCCCACGTGAGGACGACGTCGCCGTCGACGACCTCCGCCGCGAGCCCCGCCGGCGCGCTCGGCGCCTCGGGCTCGTCCTCGGGCACCGTGACCTCGGCGACGGCGGACGGCGCGGAGCGCAGGCCGGCCTCGCCGTGCGCGACCACGGCGTAGAAGTAGGTGGTGCCGGGCGTGACGTCGGCGTCGACGAACGACAGCTCCGTCAGCGGCTCCGCGTTGAGCGGCGCGCCGTCGACGTCGACGTCGGCCGTCTCGCCGCGGTAGACCGAGTACCCGGTCGCGCCCTCGACGCCCTGCCAGGTGAGCTCGACACCGGCGTCGCCCGCCACGCCGACCACGTCCGTCGGCGCCGCCGGCGCCTCGGGCTCGCCGGCGGAGACCCGGTAGATCTCGACGTGCGTGAGCTTCGTGTTCGTGCCGTCGCCGGCGTCGAGGGTGAGCGCCCCGTCCGTCACCTCGACGATCCCGACGGCCTCGTCGTACTCCCGTGCCGCGTTCCCGTCGAACGGCCCGAGGACGACCTGCTCCTCGGCGCGGACCACGTGGGAGGAGTCGTAGTTGCCGGTCGCGGAGTCGCCGACCCCCACGACGACCGCGTACTCGCCGTCCTCGAGGGCGTACTCCCAGACGCCGTCCTCGCCCACGATGCCGTTGGCCGGGTTCGGGTTCGTGGTGTCGCCGTACTCGAGGTGGATGATGCTCGCCAGGCGCGCGTCCGACGTCACGCCCGTGTTGGTGCGCACCCTCGTGTTGAGCGACATGTCGAACGGTTCGCCGGTCGAGCGGGCCAGCCAGCCGAACCCGCGGGTGTCGTCGTAGGGCAGCCCCGTGTCGGCCGTGTACCCGTCGGCGGCGGTGCCCGTGGGCGTCGTGAAGTCGATGCGCGCGACGAGGTCGCCCGCCGGCGGCGCGGGCGCCACGACGGCGCTCGTCACGGGCTCGGAGGCGTTGCCGGCTGCGTCGACGGCGACGACGGCGTAGGCGTACGTCGATCCGGTGAACGTGGTGCTGTCCGTGAATGCCGGCTCGGTGAGGGGCGTGTCGCCGGAGATCGGCGTGCCCTGGGTGTCGACGGGCACCGTGCTCGAGCGGTACACCCGGTAGCCCACGACGTCGCCGTCGGCGGGTGCCGTCCACGCCAGGTCGACGTCGTTGCCGACCTCCACGAGCAGGCCCGTCGGGGCGGCCGGCGGCGTCGTGTCGATGGCCTCCACCGAGAAGTCGGCGAACGAGAACACCTGCGCCGTCGCCTCGGGCAGGTTCCGCTTCGTCGCGAACACGCCGCCGAACGAGGTCGTGCCGGGGACCTCGGCGTCGAGCAGCGAGCCGTCGACGAACGAGGCGGGGATCTGGAGCGGCGCGCCGAGGGAGGTGAGCGCGCCCGACCCGATCTGGTACCAGCCGCTCGCGGTGCCCGAGACGGGGTCGATCTCGAGGACGAGCCGGACGGGCCCGGACCCGAGTGCCGCCGAGGTCACCGAGACGGTGCGCTGGTCGGGGTTGGGGTTGGTGGTCGCCGTGACGGCGCTGATCTCGCGGGAGAGCTGGATCTGACGCTGGTTCGCCGCGTTCCCGATCACCACGAGCTTGACGTAGTTGTCGTCGTCCGGCCCGAACCAGAGGCCGCCCTGCGCCGACTGGTTCGCGTCGGCCGGCACGGTCACGGCGGTCGCGAGACGGAGCCGGCCGTCGTCGGCGTCCAGGCCGACACCGAGCGTGTTGTCCTGCTGGTTGCGGGTCCCTCCGTTCGTCACGGCCGGGTCGTTGTGCAGGTAGGCGATCCCCTTCGACGCCGCGATCTGGAGAGAGCCGCCGCTGACGCTGATCGCCCCGGGCACGTAGGCGGTCGCGTCCGCCGTCGACGGCTGCACCATCGTGAAGCCCGTCGCCACGTCACCGGAGGCCGGGAGGCCCCCCTCGGTGCCGTCGAAGTCCAGCACCAGGGAGTTGCCCGGTGCCGCGATCTCCGCCGCCGGGAGCGGCGAGTACGGGGCGGTCGCCCACTCCGCGGGGTCCGCCGGGATCTCGGCCGCCGTCAGCGCCGACGCCGGCAGTGCCTGGCCGATCCCGAGCGGGATCGCTATCACCGCCGCGAGGAGGGCACCGATCGCACGGCGTCGACGCCCGGGGTCTGCCTGCTGGGGAACGCGAGCACTCATGAGGACCTCTCTCGTCCGGGCGACCGTTGCGGGACGCCGAGCGCCGCACCACCGTGGGGCGAACGCCAGTTCCATACGTGGCCTGCTGTTGAGACTCTTCCGGGTTCTTTCCGGGCGGCACAGGGTGAAGCGGGGTGAATCGTCCCGACGCCGGGGTGAACCGCGTCGACGACCTCGGGTGAACGCTTCCCGTGGCTGCCGACGGCGCGGCTCAGCCCGGCGAGATAGACGGCGAGCGAGCCGACGGCGACGACCGCGAGGCCCGCGACGAGGGCGGGTCCGGTGAGGGTGAGCACGACGAGGGCCGCCGTCGCCGCCCGGCCGGCGTCCCAGGCGAGCCGCCCCCGGGCGCTGCCGACCATCCCCCACAGCCGGGACAGGGGTGCGAGGACGACCAGCGCGCCGTAGAACAGCAACGCCAGGCTGAGGGAGGCGGCGCCCCGCCCCGCCGACGTGTCGACCACGGCCAGCACGGCGAGCGTCAGTCCCACGAACACGGCGGCCAGCGCCGCGGCCGCCGCGGCGGTGGCCAGCGCCACGCGCCGCATCCCGGGCACGTCACCGCGGCGTCGGGCGCGAGCGAACGCCACCTCGACGGCGGGACCCACGACGTGGCCGCCCAACGTCTCGAAGCCGTTGGCGACCCGGGTGACGACGGCCCACGTCGGCGCGAACGCGCCCATCGCCGGCACGGCGAGCGCTCCGAGCAGGCTCGCGGAGGCCGACAACGACATCGCCGCGGCGAGCGGGGCGCCGGCGCGCGCCTCGGCGAGGACCCGCACCGCCGAGGGGTCCGTCCCGGAGCGCGAGAACCCTCGGAACGGGCCGCCGCGGCCCGCGCCGAGCAGGAGCGCCGCGAGCGCGTAGGCGACGCCGTTGCCCACCGCGAAGACGGCCGGTCCCACGTGCAGCGCGGCGCAGCCGACGGTGGCCACGAGCACCGCGCTCGCGTACCCCACGCGGAGGCGCATGAGCCGCGCGTAGTCGCCGGCGGTCGTGAACGACGCCTGCGCGACGACGTAGGCCGACTGGCCCAGCACGAGCACGCTCACGCCCGCCACGGCTCCGGCCCACGCGGCGCCCCCCGCCGCGGCGACGCCGGCGAGTGCGAGCCCCACGAGGCCGGTGGCCAGCGCGACCCGGATCGCCGCGCGGCGCATCGCCTCGGCCGCGTCCGGGGTGGCGACGGGCATCCGCATCGGCACCGCGAGCGTGACGAACGGGACGACCAGCGCCGCGACGGCGATGAGCGGCACGAGGCCGACGAGCACGTCGACCTGCCCCACCAGGGCGGGCAGGAGAGCGGCGAGCATCGTCAGCCCCTGCGAGCCGACGCCGAGCGCCCCGGACCGGAGCGTCGCCCACGCGGCGGGGCTCCGCAGCCGGGAGCTCCGCGCGCGGATGCCGCGAGCGCCGGTCACGCCGCCTCCGGGGAGACGGCCGCGATCGCCGCCGCGAACGCCGACCACGACCGCGTCGTCCGCGACGCCGCGAGCCCGCCGTGCGAGAGCGCCGCGTACGTGCCGCGGTCGCGCAGCACGTCCAGCACCGCCGCGGCGACGGCCTCGGCACCGACGTCCTCGGCCACGATCCCGCACCCGCCGGAGGCCACCTGCTCGCTCAGACCGCCGACCGGCGTGACGACGCACGGCACACCGCGCGCCATCGCCAGCCCGACGATCCCCGACTGGCTGGCCTCCGCGTACGGGAGCACGACGACGTCGAGCGAGTCGATGACGGCGAGGAGCCGCTCCGGCGCCACCCACCCGACGTTCCAGTCGACGAGGTCGGTCCCGCGCGGGGCGGCACCCTCCGGCCCGTCGCCCCAGATGCCGAAACGTGCGCTCGGCTCCGCCTGGCGGACGAGCCGTGCGGCGTCGACGAACGTGTCCAACCCCTTGTACGGCAGGAGCCGGCCGACGAACCCGACCACCGGCGTCGCCCGCGGGCCCGGACGCCCGGCCGCGATGGACACCGCCGCGGCCGGGTGGAAGAGCGTGCGGATCCGGGAGGCGTCGACCCCGTGGTCGCGCACCAGCGCGTCGGTGACGCTCTGCGACAACGTGACGACGACGTCGGCCCGGCGCAGCTCGAAGCGGCGTCCGACCCGCTTGAGGACGTGCTCGTCGCCCGGGTGCTCCTGCGCGTCGTGCACCACGACGACGTACGTGACGCCACGCGGGAGCACCCACGGCACCACGAGGGACTGGTAGACGCTCTCCATCGCGGTGACGACCCGGTCGACCCGGTGGCGACGGACGTGGCGCCGCGTGGCGATCCCGTTGACCAGGAGCCGCCAGGAGTGCGTGACGAACGTCAGCCTGTCGCGGTACGTCCGCACCGCCATCGACCCCGGCGCCGCCGCGCTCAGCTCGCCGGCGACGTCCGCGTCGGCGTTGTACTGCGCCCCGACGCCCGGATCGCCGGCGCGCATCGCCCGGACGAGCTCGAGCGTGAACGCCGGGCCGCCGCCCGTCCGGCCCCAGTGGACCACGAGTGCCGACTGCGTCATCGGGACCTCCCCGACTCCGCGAGCCGCGCCGCTCCCGGCGAGGCGGGCTGCGCCGTCGCGCGGTTGACGACGAGGAAGACCACCGCGGGCAGGAGCGGCGCGAGGTGGCGCAGGTAGGAGCCGTAGTCGGGCTCGAACATGCTCTGCACGAGGGTGAACGCCACGAGCAGCGCGAGGACGCGCACCACGCGCTCGTCGCGACGCGGGGCGCGGAGCCCGCGAGCGGAGCGTGCCGCGACGGTCCACCACATCACGGCCAGGTAGGCGGACGCCGCGAGGTACAGGGCGCCGCCTTTGGCGGCCAGGAGCACGGGGACGACGAACGAGACGAGCACGACGACGACGTCGAGCCAGCCGCCGGCCACGCCCCCGAGGCCGAACGCCGGCGTGATCATCGTGGCGGCGTCGACGCCGTCCAGTCGCCCGACGTTGACGGCGGTGCGGAAGTGGTCGAGGCGCCAGCCGTACAGCACGTGGAACGCGACAGCGAGCACGCCCAGAGCGACCAGCGAACCGACGACGAGGGTGCTCAGCCGCGGCCGCAGCGCGAGGGCGCACCGGGCGGCGACGTACAGCGCCGCCACCAGGAGCCAGTAGCTGCGGAACCCGACGCCGTACCCGACCATCGCCGCGACCAGCAGCAGCTCGCCGCGCATGCCGCGCAGCCGCGAGACCGCCAGCGCGACCACGGGCAGCACGAAGACGTCCTTCGAGAAGTGGCCCAGGTACAGGCTGCCGAGCAGGAGCGCACCCGTGACGACGGCGACGTCGAGCACCCGCACCGGGCGGGTCAGCCAGCCCCGGCCCGCCAGGAGCACCACGGCGAAGAACGCCAGGACGCCCAGCACGCCCGCCAGGGCCGGCGAGTCCGCCAGACCCAGGAGCCGGTACAGGGTCCCGACGAGGTGGAAGGACCGGTCCTCGGCGAACCCGCCGTAGCCCTGGGCGATCTGCTGGATCTTCAGCTCGTCGTAGGAGTAGCGCGCGGGGAGGATCTCGTCGCGCAGGAGCGTGAGGAGGACACCGGCGCCGCAGGCCGCGGCGAGCACCGCGGCGGTGAGGTTCCCGCCCGCCGTCGGCCCTGCCTGCGGCACAGCACCGTGCCCGACGCGCGGGCTCACCGCCGTCGACGCGCTCATGCGTCACCCGCGAGGACCGGCGGTTCGACGGGCACGAGCTGCGGGCTCGCCGTGACTTCGGCGTAGAGCCGGACCGCTGCCGCGCGGGCCGTGTCGGTGTTCATGACGTCGAGCACGCGCTGGGTCGCCCGGTGCACGCGATCCGCCGCGGCGGCGTCCGTCAGCAGCCCGACGATCGAGCGGGCGGCCTCCGCCGGTGTCCGCACCGTGGCCAGCCCGGTGCCGTCGAACGGCGGGATGTCCCGGACGACGACGGGCAGAGCCCGGGCCGCGGCGTCGAGCACGGCGATCGGGAAGCCCTCGTACGCCGCGGGGTGCAGGTAGACGTCCGCCGCGTCGAGCGCGGCCTCCAGGTCGCGGCCGCTGCGCCACCCGAGGACGGTGACGCCGGACGCCTCGAGGCGCTCTCGGAGGTCGGCGTCGCCGTCGCCGATCCATGCGAACCGCACCGCCGGCGCGAGGTCCCGCACGGCGTCGGCCACGCCCGCGAAGAACGCCGGGTCCTTCTGCGGGCAGACTCGCCCGAGCGTCACGACGAGGGGAGGCTCCCCGGCCACACGGCCCGGCCGGCCCGCCCGGATCCGCACCGACGGCACGTTGTGCACGGTCCGGACCGCACGCGTCGTGCCCAGCCGAGTCGCGAGGCGACGCTCGTGGTCGCTCACCGTCACCACCGCTGCGGCCAGCGGTGCGAGCACGCTCTCGACGGCGCGGATCGCACCCCGGCCGAGCGGCGAGCGTCGGTGATCCTCGAACGCGAACCCGTGCGGCTGGTAGAGCACGGGCGTCCCCGGGACGACCCCGAGGCGGGCGTAGATCCCCGCGAGGCTGGAGTGGGCGTGGACGACGTCCGCGCCCACGCGGCGGACGGCGGCCCGGACGTCGGCGACCCGCGAGACCGAGCTCGGCCTCAGCCGTTCGACGGAGGCCAGGTCCTCCGACGGCGCCTCACGCCTCGCCCCGCCACCGAACAGCAGATGGTGGTCCCACTCAGGTGTCAGCTCGACGAGACGGTCGATGGCGCTCCTGACGCCCCCGTCGTAGCACGCCGTCACGTGCAGCACACGCCCCCCTGCTCGTGCGCTAGCCATCCCTTCCCAGCTGGACATGCCCGTTCATGGCCGCCTCCGGCATCTTTCCGACGTCGCATGCTCGACGTGACGGGCTCTTGGTACCAGCGCCGGACGGGGCGCCGCGGGCCTGTGGGCGACATTCACCCGAGCCGTGAGAACGTTCACCCCGGCCGGCGGTGAACCCCGGAGAACTTCACCCCGGGCCACCGGCATCTCGCCCACGGCCGGGCCACCGGAGGCGGGGTGACCGGTGCCACCATGGCCCGTCGGGGTCGACGCGGTGGGCGCGCCCCTGGGACCGCGGTAGGTGGGGACATGGACGTGGCAGCACTGCTCGGGACCGTGCGGACGCGATGGCGCACCGTGCTGGTCACCGTCCTCGTCGCGCTCGGCGCCGCCTGCGCCTGGGTGGCCATCGCGACACCGACCTACCTCGCCTCGAGCCAGGTCTACGTCTCCGTGCGCGGCGACAGCGACACAGCCGCCCTCGTCCAGGGATCGACGTTCGCCCAGCAGCGCGTCGCCTCCTACGCCGCGATGGTCTCGACCCCGGCCGTGCTCGACCCCGTGATCGAGGAGCTCGGCCTGGCCCTCACCGCCGAGGAGCTCGGCCGCGCCGTCGTCGGACGCGCCGTCGTCGACACGTCCCTCATCGACATCAGCGCCTCCTCCACCGACGCCGCCACCGCCGCGCGGATCGCCGACGCCGCCGCCGCGAGCCTCGCCGAGACCGTGGCCCGGTTCGAGCCGGCGGCCGACGGCGGACCGTCCCCCGTGACCGTGTCGGCGACCAGGGCCGCCGCGGTTCCGTCGACGCCGGACTCCCCGAACGTGCCGCTCGCCCTCGGGCTCGGCCTCGTGGCCGGCCTCGCGTGCGGGGTCGCGGGAGTGGCGCTGCGCGAGGCGCTGGACACCCGCGTGCGGACCGAGGCCCACGTGCGGGACGCCACGCACGGGATGGCCGTGCTCGCGGCCGTCCCGGCTGTCAAGGGCGTCACGTCCTCACGCGCGCTCCTCGACCGCCCGCGCGGCCCGCAGGCGGAGGCGTTCCGCCGACTCCGGTCGAACCTGGAGTTCATGCGGGTGCCCCACCCGCCGCGGACGCTGCTCGTCACGTCGTCGGTCTCCGGGGAGGGGAAGACCACCACGGCCGTGAACCTCGCCCTCGCGCTGCGCGCCGGCGGGCGGACGGTGCTGCTCGTCGACGCCGACCTGCGGCGCTCGGCCGTCGCGGCCGCGATGGGACTCGTGGACTCCGTCGGGCTCACGACGTGCCTCATCGGCGCAGCGCGGCTCGAGGACGTCGTGCAGACCTGGGGCGAGGGGGACCTCGACGTCCTGGCCGCAGGCCCGACGCCGCCCAACCCGGGCGACCTCCTCGGCTCGTCGGCGATGACCGACCTCCTCGCCGACCTGACCTCCCGGTACGACGTCGTGGTCCTGGACTCCGCTCCGCTGCTTCCCGTCGCCGACACCACCGCCCTGGCCGCTGAGGTGGACGGGGTGCTGCTCGTCGCGGCCGCGGGACGCACGAGTCGAGCCGCACTCACCGACGCCGCCGCGGCGCTGTCCGCCGTCGGCGCCCGCCGGCTCGGGATCGTGCTGAACCGGGTGCGGCGCACGGCCGCGGATGCGTCGCCCTACGACAGCCCGGCCGAGCCCCGGCGACGCGCGCGACCCGACGACGACGCGTCCGAGGACCTCGCCGCGGGCTCCGGCGACACGACGTTCGACGAGCTCCTGCGCGACCACCGGGTGGCGGAGGAAGCGGCGCGGCTGTCCCCGAGACGCTGACGGTGCCCGAGCCCGGCGCCGCGCTGGTCGGAGCCCGGCCTCAGCCCTCCCGGGCGGCGAGCGCCGCGTCGTAGAGCTCCCGCCGCGACACGCCGACGCGGGCCGCGACGTCGCCCGACACGTCCTTGAGCCGCTCCCCCGCCGCGACGCGCGCGAGGACCTCGGCCACGTGGTCGCCGGGTTCGGCGCTCACCGGCGGGGCGCCGGCGACGACGACGGTGATCTCGCCGCGCACCCCCTCCGACGCCCACGCCGCGAGCTCGCCGAGCGGGCCGCGCCGCACCTCCTCGTACGTCTTGGTCAGCTCGCGGCACACGGCGGCGGCCCGGTCGTGGCCGAACGCGGTCGCCATCGCCTCGAGCGTGGCCGCCAGCCGGTGCGGACTCTCGAAGAACACGAGCGTGCGCGGCTCGGCGGCCAGGGCCTCGAGCGCCCGACGGCGTTCGCCCGCCCGCCGCGGCGCGAAGCCCTCGAAGCAGAACCGGTCCGAGGCGAGCCCCGAGACGGCGAGCGCCGTCAGCACGGCGCTCGGCCCCGGGAGCGCGCTCACGCGGACGCCGGCCTCCGCGGCGGCCCGCACCACGCGGAAGCCCGGATCGGAGACCGACGGCATCCCGGCGTCGGACACCACCGCCACCGTCGCGCCCTCGCGCGCGAGCTCGACCAGCTCGGCGGCGCGCTCCGACTCGTTGTGCTCGTGGTAGCTGACGACCCGCCCGGCGGTCCGGATCCCGAGCCGCGCGAGGAGCGTCCTCAGCCGGCGGGTGTCCTCCGCCGCCACGACGTCAGCCTCCGCGAGCAGCGCCAGCAGGTTGGGCGTCGCGTCCTGTGCGTTCCCGATCGGCGTCGCGGCCAGGACGATGCGCGCCCGGCCCGACCACCTCCCGGCGGCCGCCCCGAGCTCGGCCGGGGCGCGCTCGTCCGCGGGATCGTCAGCGTCGCGCGGTTGCTCGTCGGTCGCGATCCTCCTGCGCTCGTCCCTCGCTCCGGAGTCCTCGCTCGGCATCCCCCCAGTCTGGCCCACCTACACTGCTGCGGTGACCCAGCCCGACGCCGAGCCGACGCTGCCGCGCTGGGCGGGTCTCCCCGGAGCACCGGCCACCCCCGCGGACGACGCGCTCCCGCGCGGCGAACGGGTTCGGCGCATCGAGCAGCGCCTGCTCGCCCGCCTGGTCACCGCCGTGCCCGGCAGCCGCGCCTGGGGCTGGATCGGGCCGCTCGCCGTCACGGCGATCGCCGCCGTCCTGCGGATCGTGGGACTGGACCGGCCGGCGCGCCTCATCTTCGACGAGACGTACTACGTCAAGCAGGCCTACTCGCTGCTCGCCCTCGGGTTCGAGGGCCGGTGGGACGAGGACGTCGACGAGGCGTTCGCCGCCGGCGACACCTCCGGACTCCTGACGGACGCCGACTACGTCGTGCACCCACCCCTGGGCAAGTGGCTCATCGCGATCGGCATCCGGCTCCTCGGGCAGGAGTCGGTCGTGGGCTGGCGGATCGCCGGCGCCGTCCTGGGGGCGCTCTCGGTGCTGCTGGTGGCGCGGATCGGGCGGCGGCTCTTCGCCTCGACGCTCCTCGGCACGACGGCGGGGCTGCTCCTCGCCGTCGACGGGATGCACCTCGTGCTCAGCCGCACCGGGATCCTCGACATCTTCGTCAGCTTCTTCGTGCTCGCGGCGTTCGGCACGCTGCTGCTCGACCGGGAGCAGTCCCGACGCCGGCTCGCTGCCCGGGCCGCGCCGCAGCTCGCGGACGGTGGCCTCGCCGACCCCTGGGGTCCGCGGATCGGCATGCGCTGGTGGCTGCTCGCGACGGGCGTGCTGCTCGGCCTCGCGTGCGGCGTGAAGTGGTCGGGGATCTACGCCGTCGCGGTGTTCGGCATCGCCGCCGTCGTGTGGTCGACGACGGCGCGCCGCGCCATCGGCGTCCGGCTCTGGTTCGGCGGGGGCTTCCTGCGCGACGGCGTCCCCTCGTTCCTCACGCTCGTGCCCGTCGCCGTCGCGGCGTACGTCGCGAGCTGGGCGTCGTGGTTCGTCTCGAACGACTCGTACTACCGGCACTGGGCGCGCGACGTGAACGCCGTCGCCGACGAGCCGGTTCGCACCTGGCTCCCCGACACGCTCAACTCGTGGTGGCAGTACCACCTCACGATGTGGGACTTCCACACGAACCTGTCGTCGGAGCACACGTACTCGTCGCACCCGATCGGCTGGCTCCTGCAGCTGCGGCCGACGTCGTTCGCGTGGCAGGACGTCGCGGCACCACCCGGGCACACGGAGCGGTGGATCGAGGCGGTCCTCGCCGTCGGGAACCCGATCGTCTGGTGGGGTGGCGCGATCGCGCTCGTCGCCGTCCTCTGGATGGCGATCGTGCGGCGCGACTGGCGGGCCTGGGCGATCTGCGTCGGGTACGCGGCGATGTACCTGCCGTGGTTCACCTACTCCGCGCCGTTCGCGGACCGCACGATCTTCACGTTCTACGCCGTCGCGTTCGCTCCCTACGTCGCCCTCGCCCTCACGTACGGGCTCGGACTCCTGCTCGGGCCGCGCGGCGCCCCCCGGGGCCTCCGGACGACGGGCGCGCGGTTCGGCGTCGTCGTCGTGGCCCTCGCGCTCCTCGTCGCCGCCTTCTTCTGGCCGATCTGGACCGGGCAGCCGGTGCCGTACTGGTACTGGAAGGCGCACATGTGGATCGGGAACCTCACGGAGTGGCGGATCGGCTGGATCTGACGCACGCTGGCGGGCGGGCGAGGCGGCTCGGGTCTAGGTTGACGCCCATGGTGGTCTTCCTCATCCGGTCGGCGATCTTCCTCGGCTCGGCCGCGCTCGGTCTCTGGGTGGCGTCCCTGCTCATCGAGGACGTCCATCTCACGGCCTCGGGCTTCATCGTGGCCGTCGTCGTCTTCGCGCTCGCGCAGTGGATCCTCACGCCGTTCGTGCTCAAGATGACGCGGCAGTACGCCAACGCCTTCATCGGTGGCGTCGGCCTCGTCTCGACGTTCCTCTGCCTGTGGATCGCGAGCCTCATCGGGAGCGGCCTCGAGATCACCGGCGGCGTCGTCACCTGGATCCTCGCGACGCTCGTCGTCTGGCTCGTGACCGCGATCGCGACCCTCGTCCTGCCGCTGATCTTCCTGCGCAACCGGCTCGACGACCGGCAGGGCGCCAAGGGCGGGAAGGGCAAGAAGGACCCGGCCGCGCCGACTGCGTGAGCGGTGCGACGGCGCCTGTCGGTGCTCCGCGCGAGGATGAGGCATGCCGCACCCGCTGATGTTCGACGACGACGACCCGCACCTCGCGGTCCTGCGTCGCCTCGCGCTCGCGTTCCCGGGCACTGACGAACGCGTGTCGCACGGCCGCCCGACGTTCCGCACCCGGGTCGCGTTCGCCGTCTACGGCGGGCCGGATCGCACGAGCGACGGGCGCGTCGGCGTGCAGCGCCCGCACGCGGTGCTCGTCAAGGTCGACGAGACCGAGCAGCGGGCGCTGGACGACGACCCTCGGTTCTTCGTCCCCGCGTACTACGGACCGTACGGCTGGCGCGGGATCGACCTCGACGCCGCCGAGCCGGACTGGCGGGAGATCGCCGAGCTGGTCGACGCCTCCTACCGCGAGGTGTCGGGGCCCCGGCTCGTCGGGCAGCTCGACGCCGCGGGCAGCCCGGCCGCCTGGTTCACCGGGTGAGGCTCGGCCACGGCACCTGGTCGCTCGGGTGGAACGCCCAGTCGCGCTCCTGCCACAGGGCCGCGTGATCGGCCAGACGCCGTGCCACGTCGTCGAGCGCGCGAGCGTCCTGCGCCGACCACGCGACCTCCGCGACGGCGGCGAGCCGCGGGAGCAGCATCGTGAACAGCTCCTCGCGCGTCGTCACCGTCTCCGTCCAGAGCGCCGCTTCGACGCCGTCGATCGCCGCGGGGTCGAGCCCGGGCGTGTACGCGTCCGGGTCCCAGTCGTAGCTCTCGCGCACGTCGACGAGGCCAGCCCAGGCCAGGCCCAGGGAATAGTCCGCGTGGTACTTCATGTCGAGGTACACGTGCTTGCCGGGTGAGAGCACCACCCGAGCGCCGCGGGCCGCTGCTTCGAGCACGGCCTCCGGCGAGCTGTTCGACTCCCACAGCTGCACGACGGCGCCGTCCGGCAGCTGCGCCTTGCCGCCCTCCTGCCACACGACCGGCCGCTTGCCGGCCTCGACGACGATCTCCGCGGCCTTCTCGACGAAGGCGGCGTACGCCTCCGGGGTCATGGTCTTGACCTCGTCGCCACCGATGTGGAGGTAGTCGCCGGGCGTGAGCGCGGCGACCTCGCCGAGCACGTCGCGCAGGAACGGCTCCGTGGCGGGCAGCTCGAGGTCGAGCGCGGAGAACCCGACCTCGGTGCCCGTGTAGACGGCCGTCGCCTCGCCCGACGGGTTGAGCTCCGGCACCGCGTGCAGCGCGGCGTTCGTGTGCCCGGGCAGATCGATCTCGGGGACGACGACGACGCCGCGCTCCGCCGCGTAGGTCACGAGCGTCACGTAGTCGTCAGCGGTGAGGAAGCCGCCCGCCCCGCCGCCGACCTCCGTGTCGCCCGAGCGCTTGGCGAGCTCCGGACGGGAGCCGATGTCCAGGCGCCAGCCCTGGTCGTCGCTGAGGTGCAGGTGCAGCACGTTGAGCTTGTACAGCGCGAGCAGGTCGACGACGTCCTTGAGCACGGGGACGCCGAAGAAGTGGCGCGAGATGTCGACCATGAGGCCGCGCCAGGAGTACCGCGGAGCGTCGGTGACGTGGACGGCCTCGAGGCCCGCTCCGCCGTCGCGCACGCTCGCGAGCTGCTCGAGCGTCGCGAGCGCCCGCAGCAGCCCTTCCGGGGTCGAGGCTTCCGCCACCACCCGGTCGGGGTCGACGCTCAGCGAGTACTCCTCGGCCGGCGGCGCCGACGGCCGGACGCCGTCCGGCCGCGTGACCCCCGCGGGCGGCTGCAGCGTCGCGTCGCCGAGCGTGAGGACGATCGCGCCCGGCGCGCCGTCGTCGTGCGTCACGACCTCGACCCGCTGGGCGCCGACCCGGGCGAGCGCCTCGCGTGCGCGCTCCGCCTCCGGCGCCGCCGCGTCGGGAACGACGAGCCGGACTGCTCGGGCAAGGTCGAACCAGCCCTCGCGCGCCTCGGTGCGGCTCGGGACGGGGATGACTGCGGGCACGGAAGAACCTCCAGGTCGCTTCGGGTGTCCGGCGAACGCTACCGAACTCAGGTCAGTGCGTTGGCGAACCCGATCGCCGCCGCACCGAGCCATCCGGCCTGCGACACGCCCGTGGCCAGCACGAGGCGCCCGAACACGCGCCGCGGCACCCGGAGCGGCCGGACCGACGGGGGCAGCGCTCGCAGCTGGGCCGCCGTCGCAGGCGTCAGGACCCCGTTGAGAGCGACGACCAGCACGAGCACGAGCTTCGCCCACGTCATCGGACTGGAGAGATCCGGCCCGAGGAGCGAACCGCTGACCATCAGGCCGCCGACGCCGATCCAGATGAGTGGCGTGACCGCGTCGGCGAGCCGGAGCGTCTCGCCCAGGTCGCGCCGTCCGACGAGCCAGAGCAGACCGTGCCAGTCGAGGGCGACGACGGCGCCCAGGCCGACCACGAGGAACAGCGCGTGGGCGACGAACGCCGCGTTCCAGAGCGAGGAGGAGGCCGTGACCGTCGCTGCGACGACCAGGCTCACGACCCACGCGACGACGACGGCGCCCATCCACGCGCGGGCCCACCCCGGCAGGACCGCGCGGACGGGTGCACGGACGGCGGGCGGGGACGCGGGCGGTGAAGCGGGCGCGGGATCCGCCGGGGTCGGTCCCGGCGCCGGCTGGTCCTGGACGACGGCGGCCGGGCCCGGGCCAGGGTTCAGCTCCGGCTCCGGCTCCGGGACGATCGGGTCCGGGACGATCGGGTCCGGCGCCGGTTCCGGCTCCGGGACGATCGGGTCCGGCACTCGTTCCGGCTCCGGTTCGGCTTCGAGCACGACCGGTGCGCGCTCCGGCTCCGCCACCACGGGGACCTGAACCGGCTCCCGCACGAGCGGGGTGGGGCCCGGCTCGCGCAGGGCCATCGCGGCGAGCCGCCTCCGCACCGCCATGGCACGCTCCGGCTGCCACGGCACCGGTGCCGGCGTCGGGTCTGGCACCGCCGGGGTTGGCTCCGCGACCACGGGCCCCGCCTCGACCACCGTGGGCTCCGCCACCGCAGCCTCCGGCTCGGCCACCACGGGTTCCGCCTCAGCCGGCACGGGCGCCGGCGACGAGGTGACCTGCGCCGGCGCGGCGTCCTGCGGCCCCGGCTCCCGCTCGCCCGCTCGCTCCTGCTCCTGGTGCTCCCGGATCCAGCGCCGCAGCGTGTTCGGGGAGATCCCGCGTTCGCGGGCGACGACGCTCGCCGCCTGCCCGGTCGTCAGCGCCTGCTCGACCACAGCCGTCCTGAGCTCGGCCGGGTACCGCTGTCCACCCATGTCCCGTCCCGCCCGCGCGCTAGAAGCTCGTGACGAGGTCGCCGAGCACGGCCTCGACCTCGGTGGGATCGGTGGCGTCGTAGTAGTGCGCGCCGGTCGCGCTCGAGATGGCCTGGAGCGTCTCGACGTCCGCGTCCGGGCTGTACCCGAGCGTGAAGACGAGCACGGGTGTCTCGGCGTGGAGCCCGTGCAGCACGTGGATCATGTCGTCCTGCCCGATGGTCTCGATGTCCCCGGTGGCGTTGACCCCGTCGCTGAGCAGCACGATGGCGTTGATCCGATCGGGGTCCCACATGGCCGCCTGCTGCTGCGCGAAGTCGGCGACGGCCTGGTACAGCGGCGTGTGGGCCACGGGCTCGAGCGAGTTCACGCCTTCGACCAGCGCGCCACGGTTGTCAGCGATGTCGGCGACCGGCGCGACCAGGCCGGGCGTGATCGTGCCGTCGGTCGTCGTGAACCCGGCCAGCCCGACCCTGTCGCCGGCGGTGAAGTGGTCGAGCGCGGCGGTGATGGCGTGCTGCGCGCCCTCGAGCCGGGTCTGGCCGGCCGTGTTGTCGTACCCCATGGACGCGGACAGGTCCACCAGGAAGAGCACCTGGGCGTCCTTGCGGACCTCCGGGAACGCCTCCGCGACCGCTGCCACGACGTTGCGGTCCGGGAACGCGAGGGCACCGCTCGGCGCGGACTCGGCGCTCGTGAGCTCGGCGACCGCGTCGTCGAGGGAGCCGTTGAGGTCGCGGTACCCGGACTCGCGCACCACCTGCTGGCCCTGGGCGGTGGTGCTGAAGCGCAGGAAGTCCTCCGCCGCCGCCCGCTCGACGTCGTCGACCCAGCTGCCGTTGAGCACGACGGCGGGATTGTCGGCGACGTAGAACCCGTCCGTCGGGTAGATCGGCACGAGCGGATCGACCGGAGGGTCGCCGGCGACGCGGGTCACGCCGTCGCGGCTCGTGATCCCCCGGTTGTAGGACCACACCGACGTCTCGTCGACGATGACGGCGGAGAGGAAGTCCGCTGACGAGCCCTGGACCTCCGACTCGCGCGCGTGCCAGAGGAAGTGCTCCGGCGTCGCCATGTAGTGGCTGACCGACAGCTCGTGCGCGGCGACCTCGGCGGCGACGGCCGGGGTGATGATGTCCGCGACGGAGAGGTTGGCGCTTCCCGACGACGTCGCGTACGAGGAGAGCATGGCCGCCTGGCCCGAGCTGGCGATCAGCGGGCTCGTCTTGCCGAGCTTGAAGTCGCCCCACTCGGGGTGACCGAGATCCGCCCAGAGCTGCCCGTCGTCGGCGGCCTCGAAGACCTCGCCCCAGCTGGGTGGGGAGTCGGCCCAGCCGACCGCGTCGGCGAGCGGCTGCGGCATCGCGAGGACGATGTTCGACGAGCCCACGCTGACGCCGTCCTCGGGGACCACGGCGACCCCGCCCCCGGCGTGTGCGATCGAGAGCCAGGTCGAGGCGTCGGGGATCCACACCGACGGACGCTCGTCCGCGCCGAGATCCGGGAACCCGGCCGCCGCCTCCTCGGCAGCGATCCCGGACTTGTCCTTGCCGGCGACGACCGTGACGCACCTGCCGGCGACGTCGCGCGGCTGGGCGTTGTACGCCGCGGCGAGGTTCCCCACCATCTCGGCGTTCTCGAAGGAGGACAGGACGGAGACCGTGGTGCACGGCTCGGCGCCCGGGGCCGCGGCGGGTTCGTCGTCCTGGAAGTCGATCTGCTCGGCCGTCGGCTCCCCGGTGGCGCCGTCACCCGGATCAGCGCTCTGAGACGCGCCGGGGCTGGCTCCTGCCGGCGGCTCGACGTCGGCCCGGCTCAGCATGAACGCCGTCGCCGTCGCACCGACTCCGACGACCAGCACGAAGCCGAGCACTGCGGCCAGGGTGCGGCGGCGGCGACGGCGCCTGACCTGCTCGCGACGACGTCGTGCTCCGCCTCTGCTGCGAGGGGTGGCCGAGCTCATGCAACCTCCGTGGCCCCCCTGCCCTGCGGGAGCCTAGCGGGACGTGCCATACCGCGAGAAGCCCGTGCCCGCACTTCGGCCCTCGTCACCGGTGCCGGGACCACGCCGCGAGGCGCAACGTCCACGCCGCCTCGCCGGACGCGTCGAGGCGCGCGGCGCCCGCGGTGTCGGCCACGTCGGCTGCCGTGCCGACCATCGGCTCGATCCCGATCGAGCGGTACGGTGCGCCCACCGGCCAGCCGCCCAGGTTGCGCCACACCATGAGGCCGAGCGGGAGCTGCGGCGAGGTCTCGCCCGCCGCCCAGGCGAGCCCGAGCGCGTGATCGCCGTCGACGACCACCGCGCCCGCACAGCCCCGGAGCACCGCGCAGATCGCGGTCCCGTCCTCGCGCCCGAACGTGCTGAGGTCCTCGCCCTCGAGCACCGGCCACGCGAACGGTCGCCCGCCCGCCGTGCCGTCGACGACGACGGCGGCGTCCGGTTCACCGGTGACGATGCGGGCGGCGACGCTCACGTCGAGCAGCGCGTGGACCGCGTGGACGAAGGGCTGCCCCGGCCGCCCGGTGATCGTGTACTCCACGACGATCGTCGGGCCGCCGCCGGTCAGCCGGCGCCGCAGCCGCCCCGCCGGTACCTCGACCTCCGACACCATGTCGCCCGGAGCCTCGCTCCACGGACGGCTCCAGGCGTCCCCGTGATCCGGCGTGCCTCGCACCGTCGGGAAGCACTCCTCGACGCCCCCGGCGTCCACGAACGGGTCTCCGGGGCGCACTCCGCGGCGCAGCGCGGCGGCGCCCTCGTTCGTCCACAGCCACTCGCGACTCGCGGACCGCAGGGACGTCCAGCGGCCGCCGAACCGGTCGTCCGTGGCGAGCTCCAGCGGCGTCGCTCGCCATCCGGTACCGGGCGGGTCGGGGGGCACGCTCACAGCGGCTCGAGCACGACGACGTCCGCGTCGTCCGCGAGCGCGAACGGGACGCTCAGCCCGGCCCGGGCGTCGGCCCCGGAGACCACCTCGCCCGACGAGCGCACCCGGTACCTGGCCCCGGGATCCGGCGTCGCGAGCGGCAGCGCGACGTCCGCCGCGCGACCCGGCCGTCCGTACACCAGGAGCACCACAGGCCTCCCGGCCGCCGTCGGTCCGTACTCGACGGCGTAGACGTCGTCGGCCGGCGAGCCGTGCCTGACGACGTGGCCCGTGTGGACGACGTCGCGCACGTCGGCGTACAGCGCCACCAGCTCGCGCGCCCGTTCCCGCGTCGCGGCGTCCCACGCGAGCAGGTCCGACCCGACGCCGAGCACCCCCGCCATCGCGACGACGAACCGGAGCTCGAGGCTCGCGGGATCCGTGTCGAGGATGTCCGGCGCGTCGGTGACCCACGAGCTCATGACGGACGGCGGGTACGCCGAGAGGAATCCGTGCTGGATCGCGAGCCGGTCCCGCGGGCCGGTCTCGTCGCTCGGCCACACCACGTCGGTCAGGGCCAGCACCGCGAGGTCGACCCGGCCGCCGCCGCCCGAGCACGCCTCGACGGTCACGTGCGGGAACTCGGCGCGGATCGCGCGCAGGATCCGGTAGTAGGCGTGCGTGTGCTGCAGCGCCCACTCCCGCCCGTGCGGGTCACCCGGCCGGCCGCCGTCGCTGACCGGCCGGTTCATGTCCCACTTGAGGTAGCTGATCCGCTCGTCGGCCAGCACGGCGCGGACCGCGTCGAGCACGAAGGACTCGACCTCGGGGCGGCCGAGGTCGAGCACGTACTGGTGGCGCAGCGTCACGAGCGGTCGGTCTCCCGCGCGGTACACCCAGTCCGGGTGCTCCCGGTACAGGTCGCTGTCCGGGTTGACCGCCTCGGGCTCCATCCAGATCCCGAAGCGCATCCCCAGCGCCGTCACGCCGCTGACCAGGGGGTCCAGGCCGTCGGGGAACGCGTGCGGGTCGGGCGTCCAGTCGCCGAGGCCGGCGCGGTCGTGGTCGCGTCCACGGAACCAGCCGTCGTCGACGACGAACACCTCGACGCCGAGCGACGCCGCCGCCTCCGCGAGGCTCAGCTGGTGGGCGGGCGTCACGTCGAACGTCGTCGCGTACCAGGAGTTGTAGACGATCGGCCGGTGGGCCGGCGTGAGGTCCCGCGCCAGGACGGTCCTGGCGTGGTCGTGCCATGCGGCGGTCACGTGCTCGGCGGTGCGGCCGCACACTGCGAGCAGCGGCGGCGCCTCGAAGGAGGCTCCCGCCTCGAGCAGGATCCGCGTCGCGTCGTCGCCCGCGCCGCCGCTCACCCGGACGTCGGGCCGGAACGGCGCGGCGTCGACGACCATCCGCCACGATCCGCTCCACGCCAGTGCGACGCCGTACGCACGGTGGTGTTCTCGGTCGCGATCCTCCTGCGCTCGTCCCTCGGTCCGGAGTCCTCGCTCGGACGGGTCGCGCGACGTGACGGTGACGACTGGCGAGTACGTGTGCGACGTGATCCCCTGGCGGCTCCCGATCGCCAGCTCCCCCGCCGGCAGGTCCACCCGGAAGGGCGAGAACTCGCGCGACCAGTGACCGCCGAGGAGGTCGACGACGGCGCCCGGCCCGACCGGCAGCGCCAGCGCAGCGGTGAGCGCTCGGTCGAGCACGAGCGGCGCGTCGCCGGTGTTCGTCACGCGGGACCGCAGCTCCACGACGTCGTGCTCCGGGTGCGTGACGACGTCGAGCTCGACCGCCACGTGACCCGTCGAGTCCACGAACGACGCGCGCAGCTCGTCGCCGCCGTCCGGCAGCGACGCGCTCGCGACGTCCGTGCACCGCAGCCGCGCGCCGACGAGCCCGGAGCCGTGGTCGACCGCGAGCTCCGCGGCCCGGGTGTGGCGGGTCCCGAGTGCCGTGTAGAGCAGCGGGAGCCGGTCCGCCGGAGTCGCGAAGCCGCCCACGCCGTGTCCCTCGGCGCCGGGGACCGCCCGCGCCTCGCCGGGAGACGCCGGATCCGGGTACCAGTCCACGAGCACCGGGCCGAGCTCGTCCGGCGCCGCGGCGAGCTCCAGCGTCGTCGACGCCGTCCGCAACCGCCACGCCGGGCGGTCCACCGCGTCGCCGCTCACTTGTTCGCCCCGACGAGCAACCCGGAGACGAAGTGCTTCTGGAACAGGAAGAACACGATCGCCGGGGGTACGGCCGCGATGATCGCTCCGGCGGCGACGACGTTCCACTCGCTCACGAACGAGCCCTGCAGGTTGAGCAGCGCGGCCGTGATCGGGAACTTCGTCTCCGTGCGCAGCACGGTCATCGCCCAGATCAGGTCGTTGAACACCCACGTCGTCGCCAGCGCGCCGAGCGCCGCGAGCGCCGGCCGGCACAGCGGCAGCACGATCCGCAGGTAGGTCCGGCCCGCGCCGGCGCCGTCGACGATCGCCGCCTCGAACACCTCCCGCGGGATGCCGCGCATGAACCCGTGGAGCACGAACGTGTAGAACCCGAGCCCGAACCCGAGCTGCACGACGATGAGGGCCGTGAGCGTGTCGTAGATCCCGAGCGCCTCGCTGATCTTCGACACCGGGATGAGCAGGATCTGCGGCGGCAGGAGGTTGCCCGCGAGCATGACGAGCAGGATCGTCCGCCGGTACGGGATCGCGAACCGGCTCAGGGCGTATGCGGCCATCGACGCCAGCAGCAGCGTCAGCAGGACGGTCGTGACGGTGACGATCGCGCTGTTGAGCAGCGCGTTCCGGGTGCCGGCGCCGAACGCCGTCGTGAAGCCGTCGAACGTGAACGACGCCGGGAGGGCGCCCAGCCCGCGCGTCACGATGTCGTCGAACGAGCGGAACGCGACGGTCACCACGAACACGAGCGGGCTGATGTACAGCAGCGTGAACGGGATCATCGCCACGTGGAACCACGGGCTGCGACGGCGTGGGCCGCGCGGGCCTCGCTGTCCGACGCCGCCAGGCTGCCGGGCCGGGGCTGCGAGCGTGGCCATCAGTCCTCCTCCTGCCGGGACGCGCGGGCGAGATACGTGATGATGAAGGCGATCGCGAGCACGAAGATCACGACGGCGACCGCCGACCCGTAGCCCAGGTTCACGATCGTGAACCCCTGCTGGAACATGTAGGTGCTGAGCAGCTGGCTGCTGTTGTACGGCCCGCCTCGCGTCATCGCCCAGACGATGTCGAACGTCCGCAGCGAGTCGATCACGGTGACGGCGAACACCACCGTGTTCACGCCACGCAGCTGCGGCATGACCACGTGCCAGAACCGCTGCCACGCGCTCGCGCCGTCGACGGAGGCCGCCTCCTCGAGCGTGGGGTCGCAGCTCTTCAGCCCGGCCAGGTACAGCACCATGATGTAGCCGACCTGGCGCCACACCGCGGCGATGAGGACGGCGTACAGCGCGGTCTCGGGATCGGCGAGCCAGGGCCGCGTGAGCGAGCCGAGCCCGACGAGCTCGAGCGCCGTGTTGACCGATCCACCCGGCTGGTACATCACCCGCCAGAACAGGCCGGTGACGGCCAGCGAGAACACCATCGGCAGGTAGATCGCGCTGCGGTAGATCCCGACGCCGGGGCGGGGCCGGTTGAGCGCGACGGCGAGAGCGAGCCCGCCCACGACGGACGCCCCGCCGAACAGGACGACCCAGATCGCGTTGTTGCGCAGCGCCGTCGCGAAGATCGGGTCCTCGAGCAGGGCCCGGTAGTTGCCGAGCCCCACCGACTCCGGGACGCCGACCCCGCGCCAGCTCGTGGTCGAGAGCCAGAAGCTGTTGATCGCCGGCCAGAACACCCAGGCGAGCTCGACGACGAGCGGCACCGCGAGGAACACCCACACGACCAGCGGCACGCGCCGCAGCCGCCGTCCGAGGGTCTGCCTCGGACGGGGCGGCGACACGGTGGCGCCCTGCGGCGCCGCCGGCGCGAGCGTCATGATCCCCAGACGCGCTCGGCGGCGGTCTGCCACCCCTCGAGGATCGCCGGGATGTCGGACGGGTCGTCGAGGAACCGGGTGAGCGCGTCGTCGGCGGTGAGCTGCAGCTCGTCGCTCGAGTCGCGGTTGAAGAACTGGGTGATCTCCTCCGTCTCCTCCAGGAGCGCCAGACCCTTCTGGACGAGCGGCGAGAAGCTCGAGGTGTCGACGTCGGGCGACGTCGGGAGGTTGGAGGATCCGGACAGCTCGATGTACTCCTGCTGCGCCTCGGGCGACGCCAGGTACGACATGAGCGCCTTCGCCCCTGCGACGTTCGGCGCGTTCGCGCTGCCCATGTACCCGTCCGTCGGCGCCTCCTCCGCGCTCGCCACATCCGGGTTGATGGGCGGCACCGAGAAGAAGTCGAGGTCGTCGAGCATGTCCTCGGGGATCGACGTCGTGATGAACGCCCCGACCAGGTACATCCCTGCGGTCTTCTGGACGAGCGGCGTCACCGCCTCCTGCACGGCGTACGACGAGCTGTTCGGGTCGAAGAACGGGATGAGTCGGCGGTACTCCTCCATCACCGCCACGACCTCGGGATCCGTGAACGCGTGCTCGCCGGCGAGCAGCTCCCGGTGGTACGGCGCACCGTTGATGCGCATGTTCAGGTAGTCGAACCAGCCCGAGGCCATCCACGGCGTGGACCCGGTGCCGTTCGTCAGCGGGTTCACCCCCTGGCCCTGGAGGTTCTCGCACAGGGCGATGAAGTCGTCCCAGGTGGTCGGCGGCTCCACCCCCCACTCCTCGAAGGCGGACTTGAAGTAGAAGACCGACCACCAGTAGTAGCTGGTCGGCACGAAGATCTGCGTGCCGTCCTCGGTCGAGGACAGGCTGCGCAGCGCGTCGGAGAAGTTCGCGCACGCGCCGTCGCCCGTCCACAGGTCGCCCACGTCGAGGAGGAGCCCCTGCTCCGCGTAGTCGCGGGCGACGGAGCCGGCGAGCCAGCCGATGACGTCCGGCGGGGTCGACGACGTCAGGTACGTCGACAGCTGCGCGCGGAACTGCTCCGTCGCGATGGCGTTGACGGTGACGTCGCCCCCCTCGTACGACTCGACCACCGTCTCGAGCGAGTCGCGCGTGATCGGCTCCGTGAACGAGATCTGCATCGTGACCGGGCCGGACGGGTCGCCCGAGTCCTCGCCGGTGCCGCCCCCCTCGCCCTCGCCTCCGTTGCCGCCGCCGTCGCCACCGCCCGTGACGCAGCCGGTCAGCATGCCGGCCGCTCCCGCGCCGGCCACACCCGCCATGAACGTGCGACGGGTCAGTCTGCTCGTGCTCATGATGTCTCCCTCCGCGCCGCCTTTGGCGCTGTTGTGTGGGACTCCGTGCCGTCACCGCCGTCGCTGCCGCGAGAGCCGCCGGCCACGAACGCCGCCGTGCAGTCCTGCTGGAGCTCGACGTCGGACCACATCGGATGGTGGGGCGCCGCGTTGGAGCACACGACGGTTCCCCACGCGCCGACCCGCGACGCCGTCGCGATCGCGTCCCGGCAGATCTCGGCCCCGACGGGGCCTTCCTCGAACGTGCCCGCGAGCGGGGTGTATCCCACCCACCCCTCCCCGAGCACGAGAGCGGCGTCGTGGGCTCGCGCCCAGTCCGCCGCGACGTCGCACCACAGCGTGAGCCGGTCCGCCATCGCGCGCCGGTGCTCGCCGTAGTGCTCGTACAGCCACCTGTCGAACGCCTCGGCGTCCGCCCAGTCGTGCACGTACATCTCCGCCCGCTGGACGATCGTGGCGTCGAGCCGCCACGCGTCCTGGGCCGGGAGATCCCAGCTCCCGATCCCGGGCGCGCCCGGACGGAGCAGGTCCCGCCGGACGAGCGCCTCGTCGAACTCGGCGACCGGCCGTCGGAGCCCGTACGTCTCGACGAGCTCACCGAGCGTCCCGTACACGTACGGGTGGACGACGAGCACGTCGAGGTCCTCCGGGATGCCGCTCATCGCCCCGGCCGGGACCCCGCCGTAGGAGATGCCGACGGGCCGCTCGGGGTGCCGGGCCCGGAAGGCGGCGACGCCGCGCTCCAGCCGCGGCCGCAGCTCGCGCGCCGCGGCATCGCCTCGCGCGGCGGGCAACCCGTCCGTCAGGTACCCGACCTGCACCTCGTTGTGGAGCTCCGTGAACGCCAGCCGGTGGTCGAGACCCTCGGCGACGAGCAGGTCGACGAGGTCCGCCTGCGCCTCGGCCAGCAGCTCCGCACGCTCCTCGGGATCGACCGCCGCGAGCGCCTCCCACCACGCCTTCTCCAGGGCGAACGAGGCGCTCTGCTGGTACTCCCAGGACGAGGCGATGACGTAGCAGTCGTGCCGGTCGGCGGCGCGGAACAGCTCCAGCAGGTGCTCCCGCGCGTCGATCGTCGTCTCCTCCTTGACGTCGTACCAGCGCATGCCCTGACCGACGTCGCCGCCGAGCGGACCCAGCCGCAGGCTCCCGGTCGGGACCCCGGACCGGAACAGGAGGAACGGCATCGCGCACACCCGCACCGTGTTGTAGCCGCGCGCGACGGCGGCGGCGAACGCGGCGTCGAGGTCCTCGAACGGCTCCCCCGGGCCGGTGCGGGTGTACCACGTGAAGTCCCAGAGCGTGATGGTCAGGGCGTTCGGGAGATGCGGGGCGAGGCGGCTCATCGTCGGTTCTCCTCGGCTGCTCGGGGGGGCTCGCGGTCGGTGGTGTCCGCCCGGGCGTCGAGGCGTCCGCCGCGTGCCAGCGCACGTTCGAGGTCGACGGCGTCGGCATGGTCCGGCTCGACGGCGAGCAGGGCGCGCAGCCGCTCGCGGGCGCGGTCCGACGCCCCGCGCAGGGAGTCGACCTGCGCGCGCAGCAGCTCCACGCGCACCCGCCGCGCGGTCTCGGGATCCGGGGCGAACAGGAGCAGGTCGGGCAGCGACGTCGCGAAGTAGTCGACGGCGAGCGGCGCCCGCTCCAGCTCCTCGCCGTACGCGGCGAGGTCGTCGGTGAGGACCTGGGCGTCGTCGGCGCGGCCGAGCCGGTGCAGCGCCAGCACCGAGACGTAGGTGGCCGCGCCGAAGCGCTGGGCGCTCATCTGAAGGAAGTCGGCCGTCGCGGCAGCCGCGGAGCGCCATGCCGCCGCGGCGTCCTCGGTGCGGCCGAGGCGGGCGAGCACGTCCCCGCGCGCGAGGTCGAGCCGCGCCGTCGTCGCGAGCGGGTGCCGCGCCTCGCCGAGGCTCTGGGGCGGGAGGAGCGCGCCGTCCAGCACCTCCAGCGCCGCCGCGTCGTCGAGCTGGGCGGCCGAGGCGAGCGAGGCTCGCTCCCACGCGGCGAGCACCTGCCCCTCGCCGCCCTCCCACGGGTGGAACGAGCGCGCGCGGAGCTCCTCCAGCGCGGCGGCCGGGTCGTCGAGCGTGACGCGGAGGTGGGCGACGGCGACGGCCGCCTCGTCCCGCTCGCGCGCCGCACCCGAGGCGAGGAGCGCGGCGAGCCGGTCGGCGGGGGACACCGCCCGCCGACGGTCGAGCGCATCGCTCTCGACGGCGAGGCGGGTGTCGTGCGGCGCGGCCGCCAGCGCCCGGTCGTAGGCGCGGCGCGCGGCGTCGAGGTCGTTGTCCTCGCGGTACGCGGCGATGCCGAGGTTGCGCCACGTCACCGCGTCCTGCGCGTCGACGGCCACGGCCGTCGACCAGGCGACGACGGCGTCGCGCGCCCGGTCGTGGCTGTACAGCCACGTGCCGAGGAGCGCGGCCGCCTCCGGGCGCTCGGCGGCGAGCCGGGCGAGGGCATCGTGGTCGTCCAGCCGGCCGGGGAAGCACCACGCCCGGTCGGTCGTCACGGCGCGTGCGCGGGCGCGGTCGGCCCCGGCCGCGTCGCCCAGCGCGGCCCGGGCGAGGGCCTCGTGCGCGGCGGCGAGCGGTCGTGCCGCGGGCGCCCCGGTGTCGCGCGCGGCGTCGGCGTCCCACGCGGCGCCGTACGCCCGGACGGCGGCACGATGCTCGCCGGCACGCGCGTGCTCGAGCCCGACGTCGAGCCAGGTCTGGGCGTCGGTGGCCAGCGGGCGTCCGGCGAGGTCCCGTGCCCACGCGTGGAGCGGGTCGAGCGCGAGCGTGGCCGCGAGCTGGGCCTCGGCGTCGGCGGCGCGGCCCAGGCGGCGGAGCACGATCGCCCGCAGCGCGTGCGCCTGCAGGTGCTCCGGCTCCGCGCGCAGCGCCTCGTCGACGCGGGCCAGCGCCTGCGCGTCGCGACCCGCGGCCGCGTCGAGCCGGGCGAGCCGGTAGCCGGCCGCTCCGCGCCAGGCACGCGTCCACGCGGCCTGCGCGAACGCCGCGTCGGCCTCGTCGGACCGCCCGGTGCGCTCCAGCACGAGCCCGAGGTAGTAGTGGGGGGCGCCGTCGACCGGATGCGGCTCGTACGTCGTCGCGCGCCCCAGCGCCGCCCGCAGCAGCTCCTCGCTCCGCGGGTACTCACCCGCCCGGTAGTGCTGCACCGCGAGGCCCGCGAGGGAGGCGATGTGCCCCGGGTCGCGGCGGAGCGCCTCCCGCCAGTACGGCTCCGGGCGCCGCGTGGCGTGCCGGTACTGCGTGAGGTGCGCCGCGACGAGGGCGAGCTCCTCGACGGTGCCGATCTCGGCCGGGTCGGCCGGCTCCCGGGCCGGCGACGCCCCGGCGACGTCCGCGACCCCGGTCGCCGCGACAGCCGGGTCCGGCCGCGTCCAGGTGCGGCGCACGAGCTCCTCGTCACCGTCGACGACCCGCACGTCGACGGACGTCGAACCCGCCGGCACCTCGACCGACTCCCGCCACGCCGCGCCCGGCGCGAGGCCGACAGCCCAGGCGCGCCACGCCACGCCGTCGACGCTCAGCTCGACCCGCGCCGCGCCACGCTCCCGCGTGACGACGACGGCGAGCTCCGCCGTCGTCGTCCCGTCGCTCGCCTCCCGGACGTCCGCGTGCAGCGCGGCCTCGGTGGTGGCGGCGTGCACCGGCCCGCTCCCCCGCAGCGGGTACCAGTACTGCGAGAACGACGTCGTCTCGCCGGGCATGATCGTCGCGAAGTCCGGCTGGTTGTCCGAGTAGACGCCGGCCATGAGCTCGACGTACTGGGCGCCGTCGTCGGCGAGGTTCCGGCACCAGGCACGCCCGAACTCGGCGTTCCCCCACGTCCACAGCTTCTTGCCGACGGCGATCCGGTGGTCGGCGACGTGCACGAACCCGGCGTCGGCCCGGTGGTCGTACCCGCCGAAGAAGTCCTCGCGGCTCCCGAGCGCCATGTACGACGTCGGGACCGGGATGTTCCGGTACCAGTCGAGACGGTCGCCGGCGACGGCGGTGCCGTCCGCCGCGACGAACCCCTCGGCCCGGCGGGACGGGTAGTCGATGTCGTAGTACGGCCGGTCCGCGGCCGGGAAGGCGGTGATGGCGCGCCGGGCGTGATCGGCGACGACGTGGACGTCGGTGGGGAAGAACGCCTGGTAGTCGTCGTGCGCGCGGGCGGCGACGTTCGCCCACCACAGGAACGACTGCGGCTCCTCGTGCCGGTTGTACAGGCGGACCCTCAGCTCGACGACGGCGCGGTCCGGCGCGAGCCGCACCCCGTGCATCCCCTTCATCCGGGTGAACGGGTCGTGGTCCGAGCACCACACGGTGACCGAGCCGTCGTCGTCGTGCGTGATCTCGACGTCCGTCGGCAGGAACGTCGCGGGCCGGTGGTGCTGGGGCCAGTTGAGCTCGATGCCGCCCGCGAGCCACGGGCCGGCGAGCCCCACGAGCGCCGGCTTGATGACGTCGTTGCGGTAGACGAAGTCGTAGCCGTTCGTGCGGTCCTGCGCCACGTGGATCCGCCCGCCGAGGCCCGGCAGCACCATGAGGCGCAGCCAGCGGTTCTCGAGGTGGACCGCGTCCCAGGCCACGGGCTCCGGCTCCGCGGAGATCCGGTCGTGGAACGGGAGCGGGTACACACGCCCCGACGAGCCCTGGTACACCCGCCCGTCGAGGAACGCGGGATACGGGTCCGGCACCACCGGCCGGTAGGTGGCCATGACCACCGGTTCGCGCCAGACGGCCACCTCGGCGCCGACCTGGTCGGCCGGGCGTTCCGGGAGGACGAGCCGGGGCTCCTCGACGAGCATGGCCCCGACGCTACGAGCCCGACGCGGGTCGACGGAATGCGCACATCGACGATATGCCTGGACATTTCGATGATCGACGGGCCTCGGGCACCGTGCCACGATGACGGCATGCTGCCTGACGGCTTCCCCGGCCAGCGTCTCCGAGTGCTCCCGCGTCCCCTCGTGCACACCGCGCTGGGGCGACCCCCGACGTCGCGGCTCCTCGTCACCGACGCCGGGTACTTTCCGCACGCAATGAACCATGGACGACGGCGCACGCGCGGCACCCGGGAAGCCGTCGTCATCCTGTGCACCGACGGCGTCGGCCGCTGCGAGGCCGGTGGTCGCGTCACGGAGGTCGGCGCCGGACAGGTGCTCGTCATCCCGCCGGGCCTCCCGCACCTGTACTGGGCCGACATGCATCAGCCCTGGACGATCTGGTGGTTCCACGCCGTCGGGGAGGACGTGACGCCCTTCCTCGAGGCCATGGTCTGCACGAACGCCGCGCGCGTCGTCGGGGTGCACGACGTGTTCCGCGCCACGGGTGGCATCGAGGACGTCGTCCGCGCGATGGAGCAGGACGAGACCCTGCCCAGCCTCGTGACGGCGGCCGGGGCGGCGTGGTCGGTGCTCGCCCAGCTCACGGCCGACCACCTGTCCGGCGGCGCCGACCAGGCGGAGCCCGTGCGTGCCGCCCAGGAGTACCTGCGCCTCCACTTCCACCTGCCGGTGAGCGTGCCCGAGCTGGCGCGGATCGCCGGGCTGTCGACGTCGCACTTCGCCGCGCTCTTCCGGGCGGCCACCGGGAGCGGCGTCAGCGAGTACGTGAAGCGCCTGCGGATGTCGCGCGCCCGCGAGCTCCTGCTCACGTCGGACCGGACGGTGGCGGAGGTCGCCACGACCGTCGGCTACCCGGATGCGTTCTACTTCTCCCGGCAGTTCCGGCGGGTGGCCGGGGTCAGCCCCACCGAGTACCGGCGCGCGTTCCACCGCGACGGCCTCTGAGCGGCCGCGCGGCCGGCGACCCCGTCACGGCGCGCTCCGGCGCTCCCGCCACTGCGTGGGCGAGAGCCCGGTCCGCTGGTGGAACACCCGGGAGAAGTAGAACCCGTCGGCCACACCCACCCGCCGCGCCACCTGCTGCACCGGGAGCGTCGTCGTGGACAGCAGCCGGCGCGCCTCGTCCATGCGCCGGTCCAGCACCCACGACATCGGCGAGCAGCCCAGGTGGGTGCGGAAGAGGCGCGTGACCGTGGACGGACTGCAGTCGGCGGCAGCGGCCAGCTCGGGGAGCCCGATCTCGCGGCTCAGGTCGGCGGTGATCCAGGTCAGCGCACGCCGCAGGCGCAGGGGCAGGTCCCGGTCGTGCTGCGGCAGGACGCCCCTGGCGTCGAGCTCCGCCACGAGCAGCACGCCGAGCGCCCGCGCGACGTCGACGCTCGGCTCGCCGCGGTCCCACACCTGCGCCACCAGCTTCGCGAGCGTCATGAGGACGGGCCGGGCGCCGTCGTCGGTCACCACGAGACCCGACCCGATGCCGAGCACGGCGTCCGACCGCCAGGACGCCCCCGACAACGGGTGGGCACCGTCGTGAGGGACGGCGAGCTCGACCGGGACGTCGGCGTCGTGGTGCGGGATCAGGTGCGCGCCGTACACGACGTACGGGTCGTCCGGGTCGGGCAGGTACCGCACCGCGTGGTTCCAGGGCAGGACGAGGATCGTGCCGGGGACGACGTCCAGGAGCGTCCCGTCGACCTCCACCCGGCCGGCACCGCCGGCGGAGGCCAGGATCATCCGGGACGAGACCCGCGGGAACGCCGGACGCTCACCCGGCGCGAACTGCACCGTCGAGGCGAACGCGACGAGCGGGAACGCCGTCGCGTCCTCCAGGTCGGCCACACCTCATCGTGTCAACAGATCTTGTGCTTCTGCCAGCGCAGCTCCTCGGACCACTCGGTCATGAGCAGCTCGTGCTCGCGCCAGTAGTACTGCAGCTCGTCGCCCTTCCAGTCGCGGTACACGTCCTCCCAGGGCAGCACCTTGCAGTGGGTCGTGAGGTTGCCCGGCGTCATCGGCTCGTCCACGCGCTGATACCGCAGGTCGAGGGACAGCCGGACCCGCTCCCCGTCGACGTTGCGGGTCCCGCGGTGCACGGTCAGGCTCGAGAACGTCAGGACGTCGCCGGCTCGGAAGTCCGTCACCGCCCACGGGTAGCCGGAGGAGCAGATGTACGCCTCGAGCTCGCCCGGACCGGCCGCGGCGTGGTACGTGAGCAGCCCGTCCGCCTGCGACCCCACGAGCACGCTCAGCCCGCCGAGCTCCACGGGGCAGTCGCCGAGCGGGAACCATGCCGTCCACACGTTCTTGCTGCCCTGGATGTGGATGAAGTCCTGGTGCGCCGGCGTCGGTGGCATCTGCGCGCTCGGGATCATGATCCGCGCGATCGACATGGGGTGCCGGATCACCGTGCCGCCGAGCAGCCCGGCGTACAGGTCCAGGAGCGCGGGGTCGTGCCCGATCGAGTGGAACTCCTGCAGGCGGTTGATGTCCTGGTAGGCGGCGAGCGGCACCCCCGTCCCGCAGAAGCCGGCCTCCGCCGGTGGCACCTTCTCGAAGGCGGCGACATCAGCGATGCCGTCCATCGGGTCCGTCCCGTCCGCGAGCCACCCGTAGGAGCCGATGACGTCCATCATCTGGCGGCGCAGCCCCAGTACGCGGTCGCGGTCCAGGAGCCCCCGGAAGAACAGGTAGCCGTGCTCGTCAGCCCGCTCGCGCAGAGCCGCGGGGTCTCCGAGCAGCGGGCTGGAGTCGACCAGCTCGACAGTCGGGTTCGTGGCGCTCGTCGTCGTCATCGTCGGCGTTCCCCTCGTCGGTGGGACCTTCGCCTCCACTGTGGGGCAGACCCGGCGCCGCGACCATGCACCGGGAGCGCATCACCTGGACGATCCGCGCACATCCGCGCGCAGACCTAAGGTGAACGAAGCACGCCTGGCGGGCGTGCGCACGCGCGACGCGGCAAGGAAGGCCTCCGATGACCGAGCAGGCGCACTCGACGCAGGGCAGCTACGTCACGGCCGGCGAGGAGTTCAGCCGCGACACCACCTACATCACCACGCGGATCACCGCAGACGGGCGGGACGGCTTCCCCGTCGAGGCGGGGCGCTACCGGCTCGTCGCGGCGAGGGCGTGCCCGTGGGCGAACCGCGTGGTCATCGTGCGTCGGCTGCTCGGCCTCGAGGACGCGCTCTCGCTCGGGCTGTGCGGCCCGGTGCACGACGCGCGCAGCTGGACCTTCGACCTCGACCCCGGCGCGCGGGACCCGGTGCTCGGGATCGAGCGGCTCCAGGAGGCGTACTTCCGGCGCTTCCCGGGCTACCCGCGCGGGATCACCGTGCCGGCGATCGTGGACGTGCCGAGCGGCGCCGTCGTCACGAACGACTACGCCCAGATGACGCTCGACCTCGAGCTCGAGTGGACCGCCTTCCACCGCGAGGGCGCCCCGGAGCTGTACCCCGAGGCACTCCGCGACGAGATCGACGCCGTGAACGCCCGCGTGTTCCGCGACGTCAACAACGGCGTCTACCGCTGCGGGTTCGCCGGGTCGCAGCGGGCGTACGACCGCGCCTACGCGCGCCTCTTCGACGCGCTCGACTGGCTCTCGGAGCGCCTGGCGGAGCAGCGCTACCTGGTGGGCGACACGATCACCGAGGCGGACGTGCGGCTCTTCACGACGCTTGCGCGGTTCGACGCCGTGTACCACGGCCACTTCAAGTGCAACCGGGAGAAGCTCTCGGAGATGCCGGTGCTCTGGGCGTACGCCCGCGACCTGTTCACGACGCCGGGGTTCGGCGACACGATCGACGTCGCGCAGATCAAGGAGCACTACTACGTGGTGCACGAGGACATCAACCCGACGCAGATCGTCCCCGCCGGGCCGGACCTCGCGAGCTGGCTGCTGCCGCACTTCCGCGAGGAGCTCGGCGGGCGCCCGTTCGGCGACGGCACGCCGCCGCCTCCGCCGCCGGAGTCCGAGCGCGTGCCGCCCGACCACTCGCCCCTCCCCCCGCCCTGACCGACCCCACTCCCCCTTCGCGAGAGGTTTTCTGCGCGACCGCGAGAGGTTTTCTGCGCGACCGCGAGAGGATCTCTGCGCAGAGATCCTCTCGCGGTCGCGCAGAAAACCTCTCGCGAGTCAGTCGGGGAGGACGTGGCCGTCCAGGACGTCGAGAGCCCGGTCGACGTCGGCCTCCGTGTTGTTGACGTAGAACGAGAACCGGGTCCGTCCGGCTCGTGCCGCGACGACGACGTCCGCCGCCGCGAGGGCCGCCACGCCGTCGTCGTCCACCGTCACCGACACGATCGCCGACCCGTCGTGAGCCACGCCCAGGCCGGCGCAGAACCGCGCGGCGAGCCCGGTCGCGTGGGAGTGCCGCGCCGCCGGGCCGATCTCCGCCAGCACCTCCAGCGACGCCGCGGCCCCGACCCACGAGTGCCACGCCGGCGACACGTCGAACCGGCGGGCATCGGCAGCGAGCCGCAACGGCGCGCCGTAGATCGACGACCACCGGTCCTCGCCGGCGAACCAGCCTGCCTGGTGCGGGACGACGGCGTCCGTCAGGTCGGCGCGGACGGTCAGGTACCCCGTGCCCCGGGGCGCGAGGAGCCACTTGTATCCCGAGCAGACCGTGTAGGCGACATCGGTGACGTCGCCGCGCCACCAGCCGGCGGCCTGCGTGAGGTCCAGCAGGATCTCCGCGCCCACGGCGCGACACGCGCGGCGGAGGCGGTCGAGGTCCAGCAGTGCGCCGTCCGCCGACTGGACGGCCGACACGGCGACGAGCGCGACGCCCGGTTCGACGGCGTCAGCCAGCCGGTCGAGGGGCACCTCGCGCACGTCGATCCCGCGGGGCGCCTGGGCGAAGAACGGGAACGTGACGGACGTGAAGTCGCCGGCCGCCACGAGCACGCGCGCCGAGCCGGGCAGCGAGGCCGCGACGAGCCCGGCCATCGCCGAGGCCTGGCTGCCGATCGCGACGGTGCGGGCGTCGACGCCGAGCAGCGTGGCGTAGGCGCGTCGACACTCCTCGACGACGGCGTCGTAGTCGGCCGCCTGCGCACGCCCGAGCCGCCAGCGTTCGAGCGACTCGGAGAGCGCCGCCGTCGTCCGGGCCGGCGGCAGCCCCATCGATGCGGTGTTGAGGTAGGTCGTCTCGGGGGCGAACTCCCGCGCCCAGGGCCAGCTCGTCACGGGTCCGAGACTAGGAGGTGATCCGGGTGTCGAGCGTCGGCCCCACGAGGAAGTGCCAGCCGAGCCACCACCAGAACACGACGAGCAGCACGCGCGCCGCCCGGCTGGCGAGGAGCACGTCGAGCAGCTCACCGGCCGGCGCGACACGGTCCGGGCGCCGTCGTCCCACCCACGCCAGCACCACGGCTGCTGCCGCCAGCACGGCGTACCCGGCCACGAGCACGCCGGCGCCCGCGCTCATCGACGCTCCCCCGCTCGGCGCAGCAGCGCGTAGCCGGCGAGCAGCCACGCACCCACGAGCACGGCACGCCCGGCCGCGGAGTCGAACACCGGGGAGAGCACGTCGCTGATCGACGGCGGCACGTCGCCGCCGGGCGCCGAGCGGCGGATGACGGTGAAGGCCGTCAGCTCCCACAGCCCGAGGCAGACGACGACGGCGGCCCACCCGCGCGCGGCCCGGCCCACCGCGGCGCGGCGCGCGTCGGGGAGGCGGAGGATCGCGGCGTCGAGGTCGTCCTCGCGGCGCCACGTCACGAGGAACGCGGCGATCCCGACGGCGGACAGCAGCACCACGTCCACGGCCCCGTACCGCTCGCCGAGCGCGAGCGCCGGCCAGATCGCCAGACCCAGCACGACGACGACGGCGGCCCGTGGGAACGGCAGCACGGCCAGGCGGACGGGGCGGATGCGGTCCACCACGAGCACGGCGGCCACGACGGCGAAGAGCGCGGCGTCGCGCGGGGAGGGCCGCAGCACCTGCGTGAGCGCGATGGTCACCAGGATGCCGAGGCACACCCCGGTCGCGACGCGGGTCGCCGAGCCGCCGGTACCTCGCGCGCGGTGGTCCGCCCGGCGGCGCGGTCGCGGGCCGGACCCGACGGCGGCCGGACCCTCCACCCCGTCATCGTAGGAGTGGTCGCTGGCGGGCGCCCGACCGGCTCAGGCCGTCGGGACCCGCCACATCTCGAGGAACTCGGTCACTCCCACCCGGCCGAGGATCCAGCGTGGTACCGCGGGGACGTCACGCCGCTCGACGTCCGTGTACACACGAGGCCTGGTGAGTGCCACGACGCGGCCGCGCGTGGTGATCGCGGCGCCGCCCTGGGCGAGCACGTTCTTCAGCCAGTCGGTGTCGGACCCGTAGGTGAGCGCGAAGACGTACCGGTCGCCGCGCACGAACACGTTGATCGGCAGGTCGTAGCGCGCTCCGGATGTCCGCCCCCGGTGGTGCAGGACGGCGAAGCCGGGCAGTCGCGGCGCCACGTGCACCATGACCCGGTTGAGCGCCTTCTTGTTGAGCTCGGCGACGCGCCGCGACAGGACCATGGCTCGAGCTCGCTCTCCTCCGGGGAGTCCCACGCTAGCGAACCGGAGGAGGACGGACGACGACGGCGCCTGCCGCCGACGGCGCCGTCACCGAAGTGCTGCGGTCGCGTCAGGCGATCGGGCACCGCGTGCGAACGGCCGCGACACAGCGTCGAGCCGTTCCAGCTCTCGGTCCGTCAGCTGGACGTGCATCGCCTCGACACTCTCCGCGGCATGCCTGGGTCTCGACGCGCCGGGGATCGCGACGACCGTGTCGCCGTAGAACCGGATGAGCCAGGACAGTGCCACCTGGGCCGCACCCACCCCGTGAGCGCGGCCGATCGCCCTCTGCTCGTCGATCAGCGGACGAGTGCGGTCGAGGTTCGCCCGAGTGAAGCGACCGAGCGTGCGGCGCGGCCAGGGCAGCGAGGCGGCCCTGGCGGGGTCGTCGTGGAACTTGCCCGTCAGGAAGCCGCTCTTCAGCGGCGAGAACGCGATCAGCGTGACACCGAGCCGCCGGGCCGCCGCCAGCACGCCGTTCGTCTCGATCGAACGCCGCAGCAGGCTGATCTCGACCTGGTTCGAGGCGAGCCGCAGACCGTGGCCACGCAGCACGGCGTCGGCCCGCTCCATCTGGGCCGCCGAGAAGCCGCTGACGCCGACGGCGCCGATCCGGCCCGCCGTCTGCAGAGCCGCCATGGCCTCGACCTGCCGGCGCTGGGTCGACAGGGAGCCGTGGGCCATGTGGATCTGGTGCAGGTCGAGCGGATACGGCGCCAGCGATGCGCGCCGCGCCCCGATCGTGCGGACGATGCTCGACGCCGGACGTCCGATCGGTGTCCACTTGGAGGCGACGACGACGTCGCCCGGCGCCACGTCGAGAGAGTGCAGCGCGGTCGACAGGGCCCGCTCGGAGTGTCCGCGGCCGTACATCTCCGCCGTGTCGAACCACGTGACGCCGCCCTCGAGCGACGTCCTGACGATGGATGTGACGGTCTCCTGCGCGAGCGGCTGGTAGAAGCCCGTGCTCATCCCCGGGCCCGCGAACTGCATGCAGCCGAGCCCGATGGGGCTGATCTCCGTCGAGGTCGATCCGAGTGGTCGTGACCGCATGATGCCTCCCTGTCGCCGATGTGAGACATCACAGTCTCAAATCAAGGCGTCCATGTCTAGCCTTGGGGCATCGCGTACCATCGAGCGATGGCCAGAAGCCCGATGATGCGCGACCGCGTGAGCGCGAGCATCCTCGACGCTGCTGCCACGCTGCTCGCGGAGGAGGGCGACTCCGCGAGCATGGCCCAGATCGCGGCGTCGGCCGGAGTCGGTCGCGCCACGCTGTACCGCTACTTCCCTACCCGGGAGGCGCTGGTCCGCGGTCTCAGCTCGGCGGCGATCGACGACCTCGCGGGCAGGATCGACGCGGCCGCTCTCGACCAGGTCCCGGTCCGGGAGGCCGTCGCGCGCACCGTCCGAGCCTTCGTCACCGCTGGGGCCACCTGGGCGGCGCTCGCCCGCATCGGCCGCGAGGACTGGAAGGACCCCGTCGACCTGGAGACTCGTGTCGTGACGCCCGTCCGCGCCCTCCTCGAACGCGGCGTCGCCGACGGCACGCTCAGGCGAGACCTGCCGGCGCAGGCCGTGGTCACTCTCTTCACCGGCATGCTCGAGCTGGGCCTCCGCCTCGTCCTGGAGCAGGGCCTCGGCGTCGAGGACGCGAGCGCCACGACCACGGCGCTGTTCCTGGACGGCGCTGCCGCCCAGGAGAGCTGAGCCCTCACCGGGACGGCAGCACGCTCTCGACGGCGAGGCACGGCTCGGTGCCCGGCGCGGCGGCACGGATCGCCAGCGATGCGGCGCCGAGGGCCTCGCGCAGGGCGGCCCGGTCCGCCGGGGAGATCCCGCCGAGCACGACCTCCTCGGCGGCCTGCACACGTCGGCGCGCGGCGGCCAGCACGCGGCGCCCGTGGGCGGTCGGCGCGATGCGGCGCGCCCGTCGGTCACGCGGGTCGGCGCGCCGTTCGACGAGCCCGGCGGACTCCAGGTCGTCGAGGAGGTAGGTCATGACCGTGCGGTCGATGGCGAGCGCCGCGGCGAGGGCGACCTGGGTGGGCGGTTCGCCGCTCGTGACCACGCACAGCACGTGGAAGCCGCGGGTGCCGTGGGGGACGTCGGCGACGGCGTGATCCGCGTGCTCCTGCCAGCTGCGCAGAACCATCGCCAGCGACCATCCGAGGTTCACCGGCTCGGCCGGCGGCGTCGTCGCCGAGGCGCCTGACGCCGAGGCGAGGGGCGGGGTTGCGGTCATCGACCCACTCTACCCGGAATCGTCGGCGCCCAATATGAGTTGTCATGCATACTATCTGCGTACCCACTCTGGCGAGGAGCCCCTGATGCCCGACTACGGCCACGATCTGCTGTTCGGCACGTTCATCACGCCGACGGCGGACGACCCCGAGCGGGTCGTGCAGCTCGCGGAGCTGACCGAGTCGGCGGGGCTGGATCTCGCCACGTTCCAGGACCACCCGTACAACCCGCAGTTCCTCGACACCTGGACGCTGCTGAGCTGGGTCGCGGCACGGACGACGACGCTGCGGGTCGCCGGCAACGTGCTCAACGTGCCCTTGCGCCAGCCGGCGGTGCTCGCGCGCGCCGCTGCGAGCCTCGACCGGCTCTCCGGGGGGCGGGTCGACCTGGCGCTCGGCGCGGGCGGCTTCTGGGACCCGATCGTCGCGATGGGCGGCGACCGCCTGACGCCTGGCCAGAGCGTCGACGCCCTCGGCGAGGCCATCGAGATCATCCGTAAGCTATGGGACGCCGACACCCGGGGTGGCGCGCGCGTGCCCGGTGAGTTCCATCGCGTCGAGGGCGCGAAGCGCGGCCCGGCGCCCGCCCACGACATCCCGATCTGGGTCGGGGCTCTCAAGCCGCGGATGCTGCGACTCGTCGGCCGGCAGGCGGACGGCTGGCTCCCGTCGCTCAGCTACCTGACCGAGCAGGGCATCGCCCCCGCCAACGCCACGATCGACGACGCCGCCGCGGAGGCCGGGCGCGATCCGCGCGAGATCCGCCGGCTCCTCAACCTGTTCGGCGGCCGGTTCGCGACGCTGGGCCGTGGCTTCCTCGAGGGTCCGGCCGAGCAGTGGGTGGACGACCTGCTCCCGTACGTCCTCGAGCACGGCTTCAGCGCGTTCATCCTCGGTGGCGACGACCCCGAGACGTTCGCGCGGTTCGGACAGGAGGTCGCTCCGGCGCTGCGCGAGGCCGTCGCGGCCGAGCGCCGCACCGCCGGGACGGCGACCGGCCGCGTCCGCCCCCCGCGCGCGCTCGAGCTCCGCCGCCCGGGGATCGACTACGACGGCGTGCCGGTAGCCCTGGCGCCCGACGCCGTCGAGCCCGGTGATCGCGCGTACGGCAGCGTCCGTCACACCTACGTGCACTCCGGCGCGCCGGGCCTCGTGCTGCGGCCGCGAACGACCGACGACGTCGTCGCAGCCGTCGCGTACGCCCGTCGCCAGGACGTGCCGATCGCCGTGCGCAGCGGCGGGCACGGCATCAGCGGCCGCTCGACGAACGACGGCGGGATCGTCGTCGACCTCGGAGCGATGAACGGGGTGGAGCTGCTCGACCGCGCGACGCGACGCGTGCTGGTCGAGCCGGGCGCCCGCTGGGGCGACGTCGCCGCGGAGCTCACGCCGCACGGCCTCGCGCTGAGCTCGGGCGACTCGGGCGACGTCGGCGTGGGCGGGCTCGCGACGACCGGTGGGATCGGATTCCTCGGGCGGGCGCACGGCCTGACCATCGACCACCTGGTCGCCGCGGAGGTCGTGCTGGCCGACGGCACCGTCCGGCACGTCGACGCCACGCACGACCCTGAGCTGTTCTGGGGCATCCGCGGCGCCGGCGCGAACTTCGGCATCGTGACGAGGTTCGAGTTCGTCGCCGACGAGGTGGGCGACGTCGTCCTCGGCCAGTTCCTGTTCGACGCCTCGGACGCCGCGCCGCTCCTGGAGGGCTGGGGCTCCGCCGTCGAGAACGCCCCGCGTGAGCTCACCAGCTTCCTCACCCTGTTCCCGGGGCGCGCCGGCCAGCCGCCGATGGCGCTCGCGATGGTGGTGTGGGCGGACGACGACGTCGATGCCGCCCAGGCGGCGCTCGCACCCTTCCTCGACCTCGCGCCGGTGCTCGACCGGCGTGCACAGGTCGCGCCGTACGCGGCGCTCGTCCCGGCCGCGCGGGAGCACCACCATCAGGGCTCGAGCTCGGCGGAGATGCGGAGCGGGTTCCTCCCGACGGTCGATGCGACCACCGCCGAGCGGCTCGCGGCCATGCTCGCTGCCGGCGAGGCGTTCTTCGTGCAGCTGCGCGCCGTCGGAGGCGCCGTCGCCGACGTCGCCCCCGACGCGACCGCGTATGCGCACCGCTCGGCCGCGTTCTCGCTGAACGCGACCCTGTCGCCTGCCCTCGTCGGGCGCGCCCGGGAGCACTGGGCCGAGGTCGCGACGGCGTTCGACGGCATGTACCTGAGCTTCGAGACCGGCACCGGACCGGAGGTGCTGGCCGCCGCGTTCCCGGAGCCCACCCTGACCCGGCTGCGCCGCCTCAAGGCCCACGTCGACCCGGACGAGGTGTTCGGCACCAACTTCCCGATCCCGCCGCTCGCCATCTCCGACGACGACGCCGCCTGAGCACGAGGGCGTCTGTCGTGCGCCGGGCATGAGAGGACTCTCATCCCGGCGTCATCCCCGGTTCATCGGCTCGACCTAGCGTCGCCGACGTGACGAGCACCCGGAGCACCCGCGCCAGCGACGCACCCACCGCTCGCGCCGGTTCCGGGTGGCGTCCGCCGTGGTGGAGCGTCTGCCTGGCCACCGGGGCGGTGTTCCTCACGGCGTCCGCCCTGGCTCTCGGGGGTGTTCTCGTCGCACCGGAGCCCGGGAGTGCGGCGTGGTGGGCGCTCGGGACGCTGGGCCACCTGCCGTTCGGAGTCATCGTGCTCTTCCTCGCGGGCGGGATGGTCGAACGCCTCGGCTACCTCCGGGCGGGTCGCGCACCGCGGCGTGCCGGTCGGCTCCCCGACCTGCTGCCGAGCGTCTGCGTACAGCTGCCGATGTTCAACGAGCTCGCGGTGGCACGGCGCGCGATCCTTGCGGCCGCGGCGCTGGACTGGCCAGCCGACCGCCTGGAGATCCAGGTCCTCGACGACTCGACGGACCCCGACGCGCGGGCGGTCGTCGACCAGGCGTGCGCCGACGTCGCCGCGTCCGGCGTGACGTGCACCGTACTGCGCCGGGCGGAGAGACACGGGTACAAGGCGGGCGCGCTCGAGGAGGGACGCGCGCGGACGGGCGCCGAGCTGCTGGCGATCTTCGACGCCGACTTCGTCCCGCCAGGCGACTTCCTCCGGCGCACCGTGGAGCACTTCTACCGCCCGTCCGGGGAACCGGACGACGGGCTGGCCCTCGTCCAGGCGCGCTGGGGGCACCTCAACGACGACGAGTCGGCGCTCACGCGGGCGCAGTCGCTGTGGGTCGACGACCACCACGTGCTCCAGATGTCGTGGCGGTCCGCCAGGTGGCAGTTCGTCAACTTCACGGGGACCGCGGGGGTGTGGCGCGCATCGAGCATCGAGGCGGTCGGCGGCTGGCGCGCGGCGAGTCTCGTCGAGGACTGCGAGCTGAGCTTCCGGCACCTCTTCGCCGGGTACCGCACGACGTTCGTCAAGGAGGTGGTCGCTCCGGCGGAGCTGCCGGCCACGTTCACGGCGTACAAGGCCCAGCAGAAGAGGTGGACCCAGGGCTGGGCGCAGGTCCAGCGGCTCCACCTCCGGACGTTGGTCACAACGTTCCGGACGACGCCCGCCCGGCACCTCCACCTCGTCTACCACATGCTCATCCCGTGGCAGTGGCCCGCGTGGGCGACGTGGGTGCTGATGCTGCCCGTCCTCATCCACCTGGACCTGTGGGTCGGCGTCCTCGGCGTTCCGCACGGCGTGATCGGCTACCTGCTGCCGCCCACGGTGTGGCTGGTGACGTGCGCCGTCCTCGCGTCCGTCGAGACCCGCGACGGCGACGGCGGGACGCCCCACGCGCGGGCCGTGGTCCGGCGGCTCGCTCGGGCGGTTCCGTACGCGGGCATCGCGACGGCGATGCTCCCGCACCAGTTCAGCGCGTTCGTCGAGGGCTGGCTCGGTCCCTTGCACAGCGAGTTCGAGCGGACGCCGAAGACGGCGTCGGTCGGCGGCGAGGCCGGCGGGCCGGCCACCGCGCGCAGGTCGCCGGTGCGCATCCACGCGCCGTACGTCCTCGCCGAGGCATTCTTCGCGGCGTACCAGCTCACCTGGGCGGTGGTGTTCGCCGTCCACGCCCTCTGGTGGCCCGCGCTCGGTGCAGCGGCGCTGGCCACCGCCGTCGCCTGGCTCGGGTACTTCTACGGCGACGCCGACGGCCGGGTGCTCGGCGCCGTCGAACGCCGGCATGGACGACGCCGCGATGCGGAGGTCCCGTCGCGCCCCGGCGCCGGCGTGGCTCTGCCGGCACCGCCCGTGAGCGATCCGCTCCTGATCGACGACGCCACCTGGTCGCAGCGAGATCTCCCTGCGGCGGGCACTTCCCTCGATCACGAGCCCCTGGCACGGTAGAGATCAGGAAACGTCCAGCGCTCGTTCGTCCGGCGCCCAGCGGCGTCGGCGAACCTCCCGTCGTACATCTGGAGCACGCCCGGGAGGACACCCATGCAGCAGGAGCACCGCGACCTCGAACCCGTCTTCGAGGGCCGACGACTTCCGAGACCGGACGAGGAGGTCGTCGATCAGGGGCTCGGCTTCGACATCGGCACGCTCCTGACGCGGCGCGGCATGCTGTCGATCCTCGGGGTCGGAGCAGCTGGCCTCGGGCTCGCGGCGTGCGGCGTCGACCCTGAGAGCCCCGCCTCGCCGACCTCGTCCGGGACGCCGTCGCCGAGCGCCTCCTCCACCCTCACCGAGGTCCCGGACGAGACCGCCGGCCCCTACCCCGGCGACGGCTCCAACGGCCCCGACGTCCTCGAGCAGAGCGGCATCGTGCGCAGCGACATCCGGTCCAGCTTCGGGACAGCGAGCGGCACGGCCGAGGGCGTGCCGATGGACCTCCAGCTCACGGTCGTCGACCTGGCCGGTGGCGGCGTGCCGTTCGCCGGCGTGGCGGTGTACGTGTGGCACTGCACACGCGAAGGCGGCTACTCGATGTACACGGACGGCATCACCGGGGAGAACTACCTGCGCGGGGTGCAGATCGCCGACGACGACGGCGTCGTGCGGTTCACGAGCATCTTCCCCGCCTGCTACTCCGGACGCTGGCCGCACATTCACTTCGAGGTCTACCCCGACCAGGCGAGCATCACCGACTCGGCCTCGGCCGTCGCCACCTCGCAGGTGGCCCTCCCCCAGGACGTGTGCGAGGCGGTCTACGCGACCAGCGGCTACGACCGGTCGGTGGCGAACCTGGCGCAGGTCACGCTCACCAGCGACAACGTGTTCGGCGACGACGGCGGCTCGAGCCAGCTCGCGAGCGTCACCGGCGACGTGAGCGGTGGCTACGCGGTCGCCCTCACTGTCGGCGTCGACACGACGACGCAGCCGACCGGCGGTAGCGCCCCGGCCGGCGGCGGACCCGGCGGCGAGCCGCCGTCGGGCGGGCCAGGCGGACGCTAGGAGCGAGCCCAACCGCTCGGCCGGCCGTCCCTGCTCGCCGCGAAGACCCCCCGATCGGGGGGTGGTGACGGCGGAGCACCGGCGCGACGCTCGGTGCTGGATGCGACGACACCGGGAGGGACCGTGAGCGGGCACGACGTGGACTCCGACACCGTCATGGTGATCGGCAGCGGACCGGCGGGACTGGCCACGGCGGCGCACCTCGCCGCTCGCGGGGTCGCGGTCACGGTCCTCGAGCGCGGTCCGGTGATCGGGGCCGCCTGGGCTGCGCGGTACGACGGGCTGCGATTCAACACGAGCCGCCGCTACTCAGCCCTCCCCGGGAGGCCGTTCCCGCGCTCGTTCGGCCAGTTCCCCTCACGGGACCAGTACGTCGAATACCTGCGGACCTACGCCGCAGCGGCGGGGATCCGGGTGGAGACCGGGTGCCTCGTGAGCAGCATCGACACCGACGACGGCGGCGGCTGGGTCCTCGAAACCGGCGACGGTGCTCGGCGGGCTCGCCAGGTGGTCGTCGCCACAGGAGTCTTCAACGTGCCGGCGATCCCGGCGTGGGCGACGTCGCCACCCTTCGAGGGACCTGTGCTGCACTCGTCTGCGTACCGGAACGCCGCCGAGCTCACCGAACGACCGGTCCTCGTCGTCGGCACCGGGTCGACGGGCTTGGAAATCGCGTATGAGCTCGCACACGCCGGTGCCGGCGCCGTACTCCTCTCGGTGCGCACGCCGCCGAACCTCCTGCTGCGCGAGATGGGCGGGCTCCCCGGCGACCTCCCCGTCCCGCTCTTTCTCCATCTACCTGCGGCCCCGGTCGACCGGCTGCTGCTCGCGATGCGGCGCCGGGTCATCGGCGACCTCGCACCGTACGGGCTTCCCCTCCCGGACGAGGGACCCATGACGCAGCTTCGCCGCCGCGGGGTCGGCACGGCGATCGTCGACGACGAGGCGCTGGAGGCGATCCGCCAGGGTGCTGTCCGGGTGGTCCCTGCTGTCCGCTCACTGACACCCGACGGCGCGCAGCTTGCGGATGGGTCGCACCACCGGGTGTCCGCAGTCGTCCTGGCGACCGGCTACCGCACGGGGCTGGACGACCTCGTCGGCCATCTGGGGGTCCTCGACCCTGACGGGATGCCACTCGACCGAACCGGCGCCGAGGTCGCGCCGGGCCTGCGATTCGTGGGCTACGTCTACCGACCCGGGCTCACCGGGTACGTCGGCCGGATGGCGCGACGTGTCGCACGGGGAATCGCCCGGGGCACCACGTCCGCCCCGCCGCGCCGGACCGCGCCGCTGGACCCGGAGCACGATCGGCCGGTGGCGTGAGCGTCACCGCCTCACAGCCGCGGGAACGCGTACCACCGGCTGCGCGGACAGCAGCGCGGCGAGCTCGGGCCGACTGCCGACCCCGAGCTTCGCGAAGACCGCCTTCACGTGACCGCGCAGCGTCTCCGGAGTGATCCACAGCCGGTGCGCGATCTCCCCGGTCGCCATCCCCAGCAGCAGCAGCTGGGTGACCTCCTGCTCCCGCCGCGTGAGCTGGTGAAGCCGGAGCAGCATCGGTGCGATGTCGGACCTCCTGGCCGGCTCGAGGACGAGGGCGGTCCCTCCCCTCCCGGCCGGCCGGTCGGCGAGCCGGGCGCCGCGGACGACGATCCACTCACCGGAGCGCGCCCGCACATGGGCGCACGCCGGCGGCCCGGCGTCTCCATCGTCCGCCAGCGCCCTGGCGCGGTGGACGACCTCGTGCAGAACGATGGACGTGTCGAGCGCCTCGTCCTCGACCGAGCCGACCCAGCGAGCGGCCTCCGGCGTCATCGATTCAACGCTGCCGTCGTCGGCCACAACCATGAGCCCGGGCTGTGACTCGGTCCCCCCGCCCGCCGGGCGATGCCTGTCGGCCGTCTCTGCCAGGAGGATGCACGCCCGAATCCCGGAGCCGATGTGCGGGGCAAGCCGGGCTACCACATCGACCTCGTCCGGCGAGAAGTCCTGTCGCTCCGACAGGCGGCTGATGCAGACGTTGCCCCATACCGCGCCGGCCGAGGCGAATACCGCACGCAGCTCGTCGCCGTATCCGGCGGGCTCGTAGCATCGCCGCCACCGGACGCTGCGCCGCAGGTCACCGTCGGTCGACGAGCTCAGGGATGCCGCGGGCGACTCGCGACTCGCGATCTCCCAGAACTTGTTCACGTCGTCCTCGGCCAGCTCGCACTCGACCAGCGCGAGATTGCGCTCACGCTCGACGTTCTCGGCGTAGATCCCGGTGATGAGCATCGTGTCGGGGTCGACGATCATCCAGCCCGAGGCGTCGTAGGGGATCTCGGCGTGGACCTCCGAAGCGACATTCTCGAGCAGCTCGAGGGGCTCCTGCGCCCGCACGCACACGCGGCGCACCCGCTCCTGCAGTCCGCCGCGCGCGACACTGCGCCGTGACATGACGTCCATCATCCGCGCGGGCACCATGGGCCGCAAGGACGAGGCCACGCCGGAGGAACCAACAACGCAGCAGGTGAACGACCGCCTCTCGGCACTGAGCACGGCTCCGCCGGAGGCGATCCGTCGCCGCACGGACGCTCGTCCGGCTACCCCTTGAGCCCCGAGGTGGCCAACCCGGAGACCAGTCGCTTCTGGAAGAACAGGAAGAACACGACGACCGGAATGAGGGCGAGCACCGCCATCGCGAGCATCGGTCCGTATGCTGACTGTCCCGTCGTGTCGATGAAGACCCGCAGGCCCAGAGGCACCGTGAACAGACTGGGGGAGCTGATGTACACGAGCTGACCGAAGAAGTCGTCGAAGGTCCAGATGAACGTGAAGATCGCCGTCGTGACGAGGGCGGGCGTCAACAAGGGAAAAATCACTCGCCGGAACGTGCGAATCGGCCCGCATCCGTCGATGCGGGCCGCCTCGTCGAGCTCGCGTGGAATACCTCGAATGAACTGGACCATGAGGAAGATGAAGAACGCATCGACCGCGAGGAACTTCGGGACCACGAGGGGCAGGTACGTGTCCAACCACCCGAGCTCGCGGAACAGGGTGTATTGCGGAATGAGCGTGACCTGGAACGGCAGCATGATGGTCACGAGCATGACGGCGAAGAGTGTGCGTCTGAACGGGAAGTCAAGTCGAGCGAACACGTACGCGGCCATCGAGCAGGCGAGCACGTTGCCCACCACGGACAGCGTGGACACGAGGGCCGAGTTGAGCAGGTAGACGCCGAACGATCGGCCGGTGCCGGTCCACCCCTCGACGTAGTTCGCCCAGTCGAGCGATCCGGGCAGCGCCGCCGGCTGGGAGAAGATCTCGTCCTCGGGCTTGAGGCTCGCCATGACCATCCACAGCACCGGGTACAGCAGCAGCAGGGCAGCTGCGGTCAGTACGACATAGCGCATCCACCGCCAAGCCGTCGGTCGGTACAACGGGCTGGCGTCGGTCATCGCTCCCCCGAGTCGGCATAGAAGACCCAGCGCCTGGACGTCCAGAACAGCAGCGCCGTGACGAGCCCGATGATGAGCAACAGAACCCAGGCCATCGCGGACGCATAGCCCATCCGGAACTTTGTGAACGCCTCCAGGTAGAGGTAGAGCGAATACAGGAGGGTCGAGTCCGCGGGTCCGCCCGTGCCACCGCTGATGATGTAGGACGGGGTAAAGGTCTGGAACGAGTTGATCATCTCAAGGACGAGATTGAAGAAGATGACCGGTGTGATGAGGGGCACCGTGATCCGCGCGAAGCGACGGACCGGACCGGCGCCGTCGATGGCTGCCGCCTCCTGCAGCTCCGCCGGCACCTGCAGCAGGGCCGCCAGGAAGATCACCATCGGTCCTCCGAACTGCCACACCGACAGGGCGATGAGCGTGAAGAGCGCGGTGTCCGGCGTCGAGACCCAGCTCTGGCCCTCGACGCCGAACATCCCCAGGAAGGCGTTGAAGATCCCGTCCGATCCGAAGACCAAGCGCCACAAGATCGCGATGGCGACGCTCGCGCCGAGGAGGGACGGCAGGTAGAACGCGGCACGATAGACGCCGATCAACCGCACGCCTCGGGCGAGCACGACGGCGATGAGCAACGCGCAGGTCGTCTTCAGCGGTACGGCGATCGCGACGTAGGTGGACGTGACCCCCAGGCTCTGAGCGAGACGCGGATCGTCGAGCATCCGCGCATAGTTCGCGCCTCCGACGAACGTGGGGGCCGAGAGCAGGTCGTAGTCGGTGAACGAGAGGACGAGGCTGGCGATCATCGGCCCCAGCGTGAGACCCACGATGCCGATCAGCCATGGCGAGAGGAGCGTGAACGCCGCTCCCGGATGCCGTCCCACACGACGGCCGGCCGGGACGCGTCCGCCTCGCCTTCCGAGCCGTGCGCTCAGGGCGGCAGACGAGAGCGACACCATCAGCCGAGGAGCCCCTCAGCCTCGTCGAAGAACGCCTGAGCGCCTTCCGCCGGCGTGAGCTGCCCGAACGAAACCTCCTGAGCGATGCGGATGAAGAGGTCCTCGACGTCACGGGCACCGCCGGGGACGATGGACGGCGCCGCGGTCGTCGGCAGCTCCGAGATGCGGCTCACGAAGTCGATGACCTCGGCGTCCTCCGGGGCGAGCGTCGGCTCGAGCACCTCCCGCGCCCTCGCCGACGCAGGCATGCCTGTGCTGAGCCCGACGGCGAGGAGCGCGTCCTCGTCGTTGACGAGGACGTTCACTGCCGCGACCGCGCTGTCCGGGTGAGCGGTGTCAGCGGTGATCGCCCACATCGTCGACGGGCGGATGTACTGGTGCGGGTTGTCGCCGGCGGACGGCTGCGCGACGAGGGCGAGCGGGCTCGGCGACAGTGGGCGGAAGCTGGATGCCGCGGAGGTGAACTGGAAGCTCATCGCCGCATCGCCCGTCACCAGCGGGCTCGTCGGGTAGTCGCCGATCGTGTGTGCTGCCTGGACGTCAGCGGGGACGGTTCCGCCGCTCTCACGCAGATCGGCCCACATCTCGAACCACTCGGTGACATCCTCGACGTCGTCGGTGCGGGCGCCCGAGTCGTCCTCGTAGATGAGATCCCCCGTCTTGCCGAAGTACCAGGTCTCGTACACCCAGTGAAGCGCGGAGACGTCTTCCGTGCCATGGACGGCCCCGCCTGTCGCCTCGGTGACCCCGTTGCTCAACGCGATGAACTCGTCCCACGTCCAGTCGTCCGCGGGTACCTCGAGCCCATATTCGTCGAAGACATCTGTGTTGACGAGCACCGCCTGGGTCGAGATCGAGGTTGGCAAGCCGTAGAGCCCGTCACCGGTGCGGCCGTAGTCGATCGTCGCGTCGTCGTAGCCGGACAGATCCAGCGCCCCGGACTCGACGTACGGAGTCAGGTCCAGGAGTGCGCCCCGTTGCGCGTAGTCCACGCGTTCCGGGACGAAGTTCACGGCAGCGATGTCGGGGGCATTGCCGCCGGCGATCTGCGTCGTGAGCTTCGGGAAGTAGCCGTCGAAGCCGCTGTACTCGCTGACGAACGTCAGGCCGGGCTCCCGCTCGGTGACCACGTCGAGCGCCGCGTTGATCGCGTCGGCCCGGTCCTCCGCCCCCCACCAGACGATGCGCAGTTCCGCATCGGGCACGGGCCCGACTGTCGGGGCGGCTTCGGGAGCGGTCCCTCCGCAAGCCGCGAGCGCAGCGCTCACGGCGATCGCCGCGAAGGCGGCTGTCGTCGAGCGACCAACTCGTCGGGTGTCGTTCATGAGTGCTCCTCATCGAGTAGAACGAAGTGGTCCGTCGCCACGGCGAGTAAGCCGTACGTAAGCCATACACACGGTAGCCAGGCGGGCGCTTCGAGTCAATCCCCAGCCCGCACGCCATCGCCCCGAGCACCGGAAGGCCCGCGAACACCGCGTGCTAGGTTCGGTCCTCGCGCGGCGTGAACCGACCGACGCCGGGATGATCGGACGACCATGGCAAGGACGAGGCCCAAGCGGCGGGACGTGACTCTGCAGGACGTCGCCGGTGCCGCTGGGGTGTCCTCCGCATCCGTGTCTCGGGTGCTGCGCGGCAGTGGCTACGTCTCGCCGGAGGTCGAGGCCCGCGTCCTGCGGGCCGTGGCCGACACCGGCTATCGGCCGCCGAAGAGCCCCGATCACACCGACTCGGACCTGATCGCCGTCGTGGTGAACGATCTCGGCAGCGGCCTGCTGGTGGATGTCATCCGTGGCGCAGAGCGGACCGCGACCGCGTCCGAGCTCCTCACGGTCGTCTGCACGACGTCGTACTCCGCAGAGCGCGAGATCGAGATTCTCTCCATGCTCGCGAACCGCCAGGACATCGGGGCCGTGATCGTGGTCGGAGGAGTCCGCCCCACCGCCGAGTACGCCCGCCGCATGGTGGACGTCGAGAGACTTCTGACGAACCGTGGAGGTGTCCTGGTCTTCGCCGGACGCCCGCCGATCGACGAGTCGGTACCACAGCTCGTCGTCGAGTACGAGAACGAGGGCGGCGCGTACTCCGCGACGAGTCACCTCATCTCGCGCGGTCACCGGCGTATCGCACTGCTCCCCGGCATGCCCGGGATGACGACGGGCGAACAGCGTCTCTCGGGATACCGGAAGGCGATGGCCGCGGCGGGCGTCGAGATCGACGAGCAGCTGATCGTCTGGAGCGCCGGTCAGGATCGCGCGGGGGGCAATGGCGCGGTCCGCGAGCTGCTCGCGCGCGGTCACGACTTCACCGCCGTCTTCGCGGGCAACGACGAGATGGCGGCCGGCGCGCTGACGGTCCTTCGGGGTGCGGGCCTGCGGGTTCCCGACGACGTGTCGCTCGTCGGTTACGACGACAGCCCGTTGGCGGTCGCACTGAGCCCGTCGCTGACGAGTGTGCACCTCCCGCACGAGGAGCTCGGAACCGAGGCCGTGCGTCTGGCGACGCGACGCCCAGGGCGTGGCTCGGGGTTCGAGCGCGTCGTGCTCGGCACGCACCTGGTCGTCCGGGACTCGGTCGCCCAGCTCTGACGCTCGGGGCACTCCCACACGCCGACCCGCGTCGGAGGTGCGGCGGCCGTCGAGAGCCGGTGGCTTGCGCCCGACGGTCAGCGGTGCCTACTCTCCGGTATGTCTTGCGTAAGTCTTACAGCCCCGAGCGGGGCCGTGCTCCCACAGCGCCCACTCGCCATGCTTGCCATGCGGGCGGAGGCGTTCGACGAAGTGATCACCGCCGGGGCTCGCGAACGCATCGCGGGCCTGGTCGAACTCGTGGGTCCGGTTCCGATCGCCGCGGAGTGGCCACCGCATCCGCGGCTCGGCGGAGTCGCGGTCCTCATCACGGGCTGGGGCTCGCCGCCCGTCGACGTCGAACTGCTGGATTCCATGCCGAACCTGGAGCTCGTGGTCCACGCCGCAGGGACGGTCAAGGATCATCTCGCGATCGACGTCTGGGAGCGAGGCATCCGGGTGAGTTCCGCGGCCACGATCGTCAACTCGCCGGTGAGCAAGTTCACGGTCGCGGCGATCATCCTCGCAGCGAAGCGCGCCCTTCCGCTCGCGCGGCAATATTCTGAGCACGGCTTCGGCACACGGAGGGAAAAGATCGGCTCGAGCGTCTTCGACCGCACAGTCGGCGTCGTCGGCGCATCGAGGATCGGGCGCGATGTCATCCGTGAACTCACTGAGCTGGGACTGGAGGTCCTCGTGTATGACCCGCTCCTCGAGCCGGCCGAGGCGGGACGCCTCGGTGCGACGTCGGTCGGCATCGATGATCTGTGCCGACGCTCCGACATCGTCACGGTCCACGCGCCGAGCCTGCCCAGCACCCACCGCCTCCTCGATGCCCGGCGTCTAGCCCTCCTTGCGGACGGCTCGATCGTCATCAACACCGCGCGTGGCAGGCTGATCGACACGGATGCCCTCACTGCGGAGTGCGCGACCGGCCGCATCGACGCCGTTCTCGACGTCACGGACCCGGAGCCCCTTCCGCCCGAGCATCCGCTGCTGAGGATGCCCAACGTGCTCGTGACGCCGCATATCGCCGGCGCGAACGGAGCCGATGCGGAGCTCATCGGCCACTTCGTCGCCGACGAGCTCGAGCGCTACTGCGCAGGGATGCCGCTCGTGGGGCTCGTGGATCCGGGGCGACTGGAGGTCTCCGCGTGAGCGTCCGTCGCCCGCTGGGCTTCTCGACGCTCGGTGTTCCGGGGGCGTCCGCCGGCGACATCGTGGCGCTCGCGACGCGCGTCGGGTTCGATGCGGTGGAGCTCCGGATCGGTGACGATGAGCAGATCGGCTTGCATTCGAGCACCGCCGAGCGCGCGCAGTGGCGGGACGCCTTCGATGGCGCGGGGGTGCGGATCCTCTCGGTCAACACCTATCTCGCGACGAGCTCAACCCGTCCCGATCTCATGGTCGATCTCGAGGCGAGCATCCAGCTCGCACACGATGTCGGCGCCGGGGGCGTGAGACTCTTCGTCGGCGACGAACCGTACGACGGCGGCGGCTTGAGTCCCGGCGAGCGGCGCAGCGTGCGGCTTCTCGACGGCGGGGCCGAGTCGGCCGATCACGCGGGCGTGGATCTGCTGCTGGAGACCCACGACAGCCATCCGACGGCGGCCCGCGTCAGGCGGATTCTCGACGCGTTGGAGTCTCCGGTAGGCCGCCGACGCGTCGGTGTGATCTGGGACGCGGTCCACAGCTGGGCAGCGGGAGAAGGCTTTGGCGCCACACGAGCGGGGCTAGCGGGATGGCTGGCCTGGGTGCAGGTGAAGGACGTCCGGAGAATCTCGGACCCGGCACCCGTTGCCCTGGGAGCCGGGTCGTTCCCCATCGGGGAGTGCTGCAGCGCGCTGGACGCCGACACCCTCGTCGTCCTCGAGTGGGAACGCCGCTGGCACTCCGAGCTCTCGCCACTGGAACGAGCAGCTTCCGGGATGAGAGCGTGGCTCTCGTGAACGGTCTCGCACCAGCAGTCGCGTCACCACGAACGACCGACGAGATCGTCGACGCGGCTCTCGACTCGCTCGCACGATGGGCGTCGTGGTCCGAGTCCGCGTGGATCCCCGCGCCCCGGCCGGGCACCGGATGGTTCGGCAGCGGGTACACCGTGTGGGGAGTCCAGACCAATCAGAAGTACACGGCGGCGATGGCTACGCTGGCGACCCACGCCCGGACCCCGGCCGGCGTCGACCGCGAGTGGGCGCTCGACCGCGCGCTCGGCAGCCTGCGTGCGGGGCTCGACAGCCATGTCGCGCGGGGAGGTGTGTGTGCCGACGGGAAGCCATGGGGTCTGACCTGGATCAGCGTCCTCGGGCTCGAGCGGATGATGCACGGAATCGCCAGCCTCCGCCCCCACCTGACGGACGAGGACCACGCCGCCCTGCACGCGGTGATGTGCGCGGAGGCGGACTGGCTCTCCAGCGATTATCAACGGGGTGCCGTCGTCGGGATCGTGGCCGACCTGTGGGACGCCTCCGCGCGCAATCACGCCGAGTCGAACATCTGGAACGGTGCGTTCCTCTGGCGAACGGCCGAGCGCTATCCGCAGCACCCGCACGCCGCCCGCTGGAGGGACACGAGCCTCACGTTCCTTGCCAACGGCGTCAGCCGAGCCAGTGACCTGGAGACCGCGGACCCCGAGATCCGGACACGCCATCGGGGCGCGAACTTCTTCCCGCACTTCGCGTTCGATCACCACGGCTACCTGAACGTGGGCTACATGGCGATCTGCGTGAGCAACGCCGCGATCGCGCAGCTCGATGCGAACGTCGAGGGCTGGTCGGCGCCACCGCTGCTCGTCCATGGGCAGCGCGGCCTCTGGGCTGTTCTGCGCCGGATGATCTTCGGCGACGGCCGCCTCGCGCGAGTCGGCGGCGACAGCCGGACGCGGTATACGTACTGCCAGGAGTATCTCGCACCGGCGCTGATGTACGCCGCGGGCGAGTTCGGCGACCCCCACGCGATCCCTGTCCTCGATCGGATGCTCGCGACGCTGCAGCGCGATCAAGACGCCAGTGAGAACGGGAGCTTCTTCGGTGAACGGCTCGCTGGGCTCGCAATGCGCAACCCGTACTACTCGACACGGCTCGAGGGCGACCGGGCGAATGCGCTCAGCCTGGTCGCCGTCCACCTTCCTGTGCTCGCGCCCATCGAGCGCCCGGCGGAGACCCTTGAAGAGGCGGTGGGGGGAAGCTGGAGCGAGCCCGACCACGGCGTCGTGCTCCACCGCTCGCCCCGTCGGTTCACGTCGTTCGCCTGGCGCGCGCACGGGCTCGCCGCTGGGCTCGCCCTCCCACCTGGGCGCGGTGACCTCGCGGAGTGGGATCAGAATCTCGGCGGGCGGGTGAGGTTCGCCGGCGACTCCGCACCAGACGGAAGACTGTCGCGAGAACTCGTCGCCTACCGGACGCAGGAGTTCGACGGCGGGTTCGCCACGAGCGGTGAGGTTGTCGAAGGCCGATCTCTCGCGCTCGACGAGAGCTGGACCGGAGAGCATGCCGCGCTGTCTCGCCTCGCGTTCGTCGCGCTGCCGGACGAGCGCACGGTCGTCGGATTCCATCGCTGCACGGTCGGCACGTGGAGCCCGATCGTCGCGGAGCTGCAGGGGCTTCATCTGGGGGTCCCGAACGACATCTTCTCGCCCTCGACCCGTCAGATCAGCACGGCCCAAGGAATGTGGGCGGCCTCAGCCGGAGAGGACGATGTCCGCTCGCTCGGGCAGTGGGCATGCATTGACGGAGTGCTCGGCCTCGTCGGGGTCTACGGGGCTCCCGAGCTGCAGCTGGTCCGCCATCGGGGTCGACTCGGCGGCCGCTTCGGATCGCTCCACGTGGACGAAGTGGCCTTCCCGCTGCGTCACGGACCATTCCGAGCGACGCCCGGCTCTGACCTGCTCGACATCGGCTGGATCGTGGTGTCCGACGCCGACGCGTCGGAGACGGCGGCCGTCGCCGGCGCTGCGAAGGAGGATACAGAGGTGCGTTCTGAGGGCGTCCGAGCAATCTGGGTGACAGGCGCCGACGGGCGGAGGTACTTCATCGCAGCCAACCTCGGGACGTCGCGCGTGCGGGCGCCCTCGGCCGGAAGCCCGCTCGTATCCGGATCTGAGTCGGGCGCCCTCTCGCCTGGTGAGATCGCGGTCTCGGTCGTCGATGAGGTGCAGGTACGGCCCAGCGCTTCGCCGTAGCTCGCAAGGACCCACCCGGATCGCGAGCCGCACCGCTCGCGGCGCTCCCGAACATGACGAAGGCCCTGGTCCGTGTGGACCAGGGCCTTCCGTCTGTGGAGCTGAGGGGACTCGAACCCCTAACCCCCTCGATGCGACCGAGGTGCGCTACCAATTGCGCCACAGCCCCAGGATGTTCTGGAAGAGCGGGGACCAGATTAACACCTCGTGCGGCGTGTGATCACACCGATCCAACCGGGGAGCGAGGGGCCCGGGTGGTTGCAGTCCCGGGCCCCTCGCCGTCGTGGGTCGGGCCGTTCCCAGCCCGCTGAGTGACCTCCATCCGGCCCGATACGGCTACTGGGGGTCGAGCCTGGTGCTCTGGTAGAGAGCGGGGTTCTTGCCCGACCCGATCCCGGACCCCCACTCCACCCACCCCCGGCGGATGGCGCCGTCGTTCTCGTTGACGAGGAACGACAGCGCAAGCAGCCGATCGGCAGGGTCGAACGGAGCCAGCTCGCTCCACGGCATCGCCATCTCGTAGACCGTGGTCTGCGTGGCCTCGTCACGGCTGGCCGCGAGGTCGACGGCGGCGACCGGTCCGTTAGGCAGGATGCCGCCGCCGCCGTTCCATCGGAAGACCTGCGGGCCTTGACTCGTGAGCGCGAGGCCGTACTCGTAGTAGCCGGTCAGGTCCTCTCCTGGTGTGCCGGCCACGGCGGAGAACTGGATGCTGTCACCGGTCCAGATCGTGTCGTTGAGACCCGGCTGGGCGTGCACGTTGTCCGTGATCGCCGCCGTCAGGTAGAGGTTCTCGTCGTCCCAGGTCCACCAGACGTCGCCACCCAGGTCCGCGGCGCCACCCCAGTCGGGGATCTGCCTCACCTCACCGTCGACATCCAGGTCGATCGGCGTGATCCCGCTCAGATCATCGGGGACGCCGTCCACGGTGATCGTCTGCTGGTGCAATGCGCTCACTGCGGCGGGATCGACCAGGACCAACCTCCCGCTGGCGGCAATCGCCTCCCCGTCCGGCATGGCCAGCTCGACGGACCACGGATGCGTGCCCGGGGCGGCGAGTCCGGTGGTCGGAACGTCGAGCGTGACGGTCTGGCCGGCGGGCACCGTCCCGATCGTCTCCGTTCCGCTGCTCCCACCGAGCTGCCAAGTCAGATCCCCGACCGGCTGGTCCGTGGCGACCTCGTTGGCAACTTCCACAGACAGCACGTCAGCGTCCTCCCGCAACGCGTGGACGGCGCTGACCGTGACCGGTGTGGACAGGACCTCGACGTCGGCGCTCAGCCGCGCGACCGGGGTCCCGTTCGAGGTGATGATGCCGACGAGGTTGCGGGTACCGAGCAGACCGGTGTCAGGGACGGTGATGGGGATCTGCGCCGCCGCCCGCCCCGCGCGGACCTGCACCGGGACGGTGATCCCGTTGACGGTGATGGCCAGGTCCGTCGCCGGGCCGACCTTGTCGACGTCCAGGCTCAGCTGGATGTCGTCGCCGGCGAGCGACGGGCTGGCTGCGGTCAGGGTGAACCGACCGCCGTCGGCCACGCTGTACGTGCCGGTCTGCCCGATCACGTAGACGGGGTCGCCGGTGACCGTCAGCTCGACCCTGCCTCCGTACGGCTCGAGGATGCGGGATCGGCCCGTCATCTCGACGACGGTCACCGGCTCCGGTGTCGTGATGCTGACGGTCCGCGCGCCGGCTGTGGACCACAGCGCGGCTGTCGTGGCGCCGGCCTCGTGGAACCTGTACAGGGTCACCCCCTCGGCGACCTCCCGCGAGCCGGCGAACGTCGTACCGGTGAGCAGTCGGCTCATCGTGGCGTGCGATGCATAGGACGGCTTCGGGGTGAGAGCGCCGAGCGGGTCGGCCGCGTTGCGCAGCAGACCGAAGTTGCTCTCGTGGTCCGCCGGGTCGAGCCCGTCGTTGTTGAAGTCGTACCAGAAGTTCCGCTCCACACCCTGACTCAGGCCGATGATGCCCGAACGCGCAGCGTAGGAGGCCTGGGTGTGCTCGTCGACGCTTCCGGTGCGGCTCGACCAGCCCCACTCGGTGACGTAGATCGGCTTGCTCTGACCGTCGTTGTACTCGCGGACCAACGCGTCCACGGCCTCGAGGTTCGCGATCGCCGCCTCCGGCGGGTCGCCGGGGTAGTGCACGGACACGACGTCCATGTACTCCAGGGCTCCCAGGGCGAAGAGCGTCTCCAGCCAGCCCAGGTCCGGCCAGCTCACCGCGGGTCCGACGACGAGGGTCTCCGGGTTGGCCGCCTTGACCGCCTCGTAGGTGGCCTGGAGCAGCGGGTAGTAGTACTCCGGGGTGGAGTTGGCCGGCCCGTCTCCCAGGTCGCCGAACCTCGCGTTGAACTCGTTGTAGACCTCGACGGCGGGGGCCGGGTTGCCGATGTCGGCGTAGCCCTGGACCAGTGCGGCACAGTAGTTGGCGAACGCATCGCGGCCGGCGTCCGTATGCGGTGTCGCGTTGTTGTCGTACAGCGGGTTCGTGTACGCGCAGATCGGCAGCGGCGTCAGGCCCGCGTCGCGCGCCTCGATGGTCTGGTTCTGCCACGACGCGTTGAACGTGTAAACGCCGGCGGTGCGCTCCATGGCCGTCCAGTCCAACGACGGTCGGTAGTACGAGTCGCCCGCCAGCGCGGCCAGCGGGGCACTCCCCGCGGGGAGCTGGCGGTGCGAGACGGCGGCGGCGAACGGTGAGCTCGCGGGATCCGGATGCGGGCCGACGACGGCGAGGGTCGTGGCGGACGACGAGGCCGGTTGCCCGTCGATCGTCTGGGTGGCCTGCAGACGGTAGTAGCCCTCGGGCAGCGCCCCGATCTCGATCGTCCCCGCGCCTTCGGTGTTGGTGACGGCGCCAGTGGTGACCTGGTTGTTGCCGACGTCGTACACCCGGTACTCCACCGTGGAGCCGGCGGCGCCGGTGAAGTTCACCTCGGGTGCGGCGGGCGTCACGAACACGTTGCCGAGCGTCGCCAGCTGAAGATCGAGAGCCGGCGGCGCGAGGTGCGCTGACACGGCGTCGACGTCGAGGGTCGCCTCGGTTCCGGCGACGATCTGCCAGTGGTTGACGATGATGGCGATCTCCGTGGCCGGCCCCCGCCAGACGCCGTCGTTCGCACCACCCCAGTGCTCCGGGAACGTCCCGCCGTCGAGGTCAGCGACGACGATGTCCTGCCACGCACTGTCGGCGGCGACGGTGACGCGCTGCTGGAACGACTGGCCAGTCGCATCGGTGAGACGAACTGAGAGCTCGTTGACGTCGGCCGTGCGAACGGAGAACTGGAACGAGAGCACATCGATCTCGTCGAGATGACGCCGGAACTCGACGTAGCCCCCGTTGCTGAGGTCGACCTGGACCTGCGCCGAGGCGTCGCCCGCGCGGGCATCTCCTGTGACGATCTCGTACGAGCCGGCGCCACCCGCCGCCGGCACGACCGACCACCCTTCGGACGGTGACTCGAAGTCTCCGAGCACGAAGTCCTCGAGCGGTGGGTCGGCCGTCGCGGGCGGGACGAAGGCCCCCGCAATGACGAAAACCCCCACGGCTGCGGCGAGCATGCGGAGAGGGAATGAGGTTCTGGGCGACATGCTGAGCTCCTTGCGCGTCCTCATCGACATAGTGAGCAACCGCTTTCGCAACCGTGCTCGAGTCTGGTCGGGTCGACGCGTGACTGTCAACCCCCATCGCGACCCCTTTACGAGCCACGCACTACGATCACCACATGGCTGCGAAGAAGAACGTGACGCTCAGCGACGTCGCCGCCGTCGCCGGAGTGTCCCTCTCGACCGCGTCGAAGGCGCTCAACGGCGGAGGACGCATCTCCGCCGAGACGCGGGCACGCATCGAGGAGGCGGCTCGTCGCCTGGACTTCCGGCCGAACGCCCTCGCCCAGTCCTTCGCTCTCGGGCGGAGCCGGACCGTCGCGATCCTCACCGACCGGGCCGAGAGCACGTTCGCCCGACCGGTGATCATCGCGGCTGCGACCTACCTCGGCTCCCACGAACAGGCGGTCCTCCTCTACGACGCACGCATGGGGCGGCACGACATTGCGGAGAGCATCCGTCAGCTCAACGCACGGCGGATCGACGGCGTCGTCGTGATCGGCGACGGCCTGTCCCACCGCACCCGGTCGGTCACCTCCGAGTTCGCGGTCCCGGTGTCGTACGCCTTCACGCTCTCGGACGACCCGACGGACACCATGTTCGTCCCCGACAACGTGGGCATCGGGCGACTCGCCGGCGAACACCTCGTCGACCGGGGCCGCCGCCGCATCGCGTGCATCACGGCAGGGTCCGACGACATCGCGGCGCTTCTCCGTCTCGACGGCTTGCGAGAAGCTCTGGACGCCGCGGGTCTCGAGCAGGCTGGCGAGACGCTCCACGGGACGTGGGTCGAGCAGTGGGGGCGCGAGGCCGCCGAGCGCATGCTGGCAGAGGGTCGGGACATCGACGCCGTCTTCTGCGGCAATGACCACATCGCGCGCGGCGTCGAGGACGTGCTCACGAGGGCCGGACGACGCGTGCCGGAGGATGTCGCGCTCGTAGGCGTCGACAACTGGGAGGGGCTGATCGTCGACCAGAGCACCGCGGCGCGGCATCTCACGACGATCGACGTCGGTCTCGCTGGGATGGGCGAGGCTGCCGCTGCGCACGTCGTCGCCGGCGACCTTGCGCCGGGGCAGCGCCGCCAGCGACCGACCCTCTTCGTCGGCCGTTCAACGGCGTCCTGAGCACGGCCTACTCCTTGATCGCTCCCGCACTTCCGGCTGCGCGGAGGAACTGGCGCTGGAACGCGAGGAACAGCAGCACCGGTATCACGACGGAGATGAACAACGCGGCCATGAAGACTCCGAGATCCGTCGACGACTCCACACGCGGCAGTGCCACGGAGATCGGCTGCAGGTCCGGGTTGGGGAGCACCAGGAGAGGCCACAGGAAGTCCTTGTACGCCCCGATGAGTGTCAGCAGCGAGACGACGCCGAGGATGGGTCGGGCGAGCGGCAGGACCAGGCTCCAGAACACCCGGTAGGCGCCCGCACCGTCGATCCGAGCGGCGTCGAACAGATCGCGTGGAATCGCCTGGAAGAAGCGCGACATGAGCAGGACGTTGAACGCGCTCGCGGACGCCGGGAGCCACACGGCCCAGAACGTGTTCAGCAGGTTCACGTTGAACAACGGCACGTTGACAACGGTCAGGTAAAGCGACACCAGCGAGATGACGCCGGGAATGAAGAGCGTGGCGAGCACAGCGGCCGACACGACCTTCGCGTACGCGGGACGGAGCACCGCCAGTCCGTAGCCGCCCGTGGTCGCCACGAGGAGCCCGAAGAACCAGGTGCCGACGCACACGACCAGCGTGTTCCGCAGGTACGTACCGAACCGCACGGAGCTCCACGCCTCCACGAGGTTCTCCCAGTGGAGTCCGCTCGGCCAGAGCGCGAACGGCTGGGCGAGCGTCTCCGTCGACGTCGACGTCGCGGCCTTGAAGAGCCAGAACAACGGGCCGGCGCACGTCACAACGAGGGCGACCAGGACGATTAGGCCAGCGACCAGGACGGCGCCGCGCACGAACGGCGACTTCTGGTCCATCGTCGAGATGATGCTCCGCTCTCCGTCCGCGTCAGAGCGACGGCGACGACGGTTCCGCTGCGGACCCGATGTCGGTGCGAGAGGCGCGCCCTGCGCGCCGAGCTGTGCGCTCATGAGGTGCTCCAACGCCGGGTCGCCCAGAGGTAGATCGCGGACAGCGCGGAGAGTGCGACCGCGAGGATCAGGCTGAGCGCCGTGGCGCGCCCGTAGTCGCCCGAGATGAATGCATAGCGGTAGATGAGCATGAGGATCGTGACGCTGTGGTTCTCCGGTCCGCCACCCGTCATGATGTATGGCTCCGTGAATACCTGGAACGTCCCGATCACCTGGAGGAGCAGCATGATCAGGAGGATCCCGCGCATCTGGGGCAACGTCACGTGCCAGAACCGACGCAGGATCTTTGCCCCGTCGATCTCCGCCGCCTCGTACAGCTCGGTACGGATCGTCATGAGGGTGGCGAGGTAGATGATGACGGCGGTGCCGAAGCTTGCCCACGTCGCCTGAACGACGATCGCGGGGATCACCATGCTCGGGTCGTTGAGCCACTGGAACGGCCCGAGGCCGAACCACCCGAGGACGGTGTTGAAGAGACCAGCCTCGTCGGGTCGGTAGAACGTCTTCCAGAGCAGAACTGCGACGACGGGAGGGATGATCACGGGCAGGTACGCGAGCACGGACGCGAGGCCACGCGTGCGACGCATCTCCGCGACGACGACAGCCATGAGGATCGGGACGGGGAAGCCGATCAGGAGCGCGAGCAACGTGAAGTAGGTCGTGTTCCACACCGCGGTGGCGAGGAGCGGATCGGCCAGGACTCGCTGGAAGTTGGCCAGTCCGACCCACTCCGTGACGATGAAGTTCGTCTGCTGCAGACTCAGGACGACGCTGCGGAGGATCGGCCACCACGAGAAGTACGAGAAGCTCAGGAGTAGTGGGACAAAGAAGATCAGGGTCGTCAGACCGCCGCGCCTGACCCATGAGGCCGGGGTGCGACTCCCTCTCCGGCGGGTCCCGGGTGCGCGGGCGACAGGCCGGGATTCGGTGTCGAGTGCAACCATGCGCGTTCCTTCGCTCCTTCGCGATCGGCGGTGGTGCGGCCGGGCTCCCCGGCCGCACCACCGGGGATGTCAACCGGCGTCGATGGCCGCTTGAGCCGAGCCCTGCGCGTCGGCGAGCAGCTGCTCGATGTCGGCGTCCTCCCGCGTGAGCACCGCCTGGACCACTGGGTCGAGGAGCGCGTACAGCTCCTGGGCCTTCGTCGCGGGCTCGGGGATGAGCGGGATCTCCTCCACCGTGGAGAGATACAGCTCCCAGTTCTCCCGAGGCACGTTGATCAACGGCGTGACCCACTCGCTGTACTGCTCGTAGACCTCTTCGTTCACCACCCGGAGGCCTGGTGCACCGACCGGGAGCCCGTCCGCCACACGAGCCTCCGCGTTCGCGACGGCGATCTCCTCGTCGGTGTACTGCCGGAAGCTCTTGAACTCGATCCACGCGAGCGCGGCGGCGATCTCCTCGGGTGTCGCCTCCGGGTTGACGATCGAGATCGTCCCGCCTCCGAGGGTGCCGATCCCGTCCTCAGTCTGCGGAAGTGGCGCCACGCCGAAGTCCTCAGGCGCCATCCCGCGGTTCGTGACCATGTTCCCGTAGTTGTCCGCGCCCTGGATGAACATCCCGATCTGCCCGGACGCGAACGCGTTGACGGCGTCGTCGTAGTTGAGCAGGAAGTTCGACCCCATCGTGTTGTCCTCCCACCGCAGCGTGCGGTAGAGCTCGAGCACTTCCGCCGTGGCCGGGTTGTCGAGCGTCGCGGTGGCCCCGTCGTCGCTCTGGATCGTGCTGCCGAAGCCGTAGGAGGTCGTCGTCAGGACCCAGCCGCCGGTGTTGTCGAGCGTCATGGTTGCGAAGCCCTGCGCATCGGTCGCCTCGTCGATCGCTTGGGCAGCGGACCGCACGTCGTCCCATGTCTGAGGCGGGTCGTCGGGATCGAGCCCCGCCTGCTCGAAGAGGGCCCGGTTGTACAGCAGCCCCATGGTGTACGCGGCGATGGGTACGCCCCAGACGCGCTCCTCGTCGTCCGTGACGACGTCCATCACCGTCGGGTTGAGCTGCTCGAGCACCTCGCTCCCGGCGAGGTAGTCGGTGACGTCAGCGACCTGACCACGCTCGATGAGAGCGCCGATCTCGGTGAACGGGACGTTCATCGTGGTCGGCATCGTGCCACCCGCGAGCATGGCCTGGAACGTGTCCGCTTCCCACTCAGTCTCCTCGGCCTCGATCGTGATGTTCGGGTAGGCGGCGGTGAAGTCCTCGACCTGTCGCTCGAAGTCCGCGAGCTGCTCGGGATTCTCGGTGGTCGGCTTGCCACCGACGCTGATGGTCACGGGGGCGTCCGTATCGATCTCGGCCGGTTCGGTACCGCCGGCCTCGGGGTCGCTCCCACTGCTGCACGCAGCCAGGGTCAACGTCAGGGCGGCGACGAGCGTCACCGCGCCGGGTGCGGATCGCCGCAGAATGCGTCTCGTCATTGAAACTCCTTCGATCGAGCCCGGGCGTCGGTATCCGGGCGATTTCATGATCGTGCTGTCAGGGCATTCCGGGAGTGTATTCACCCCCGTGTTCACCTCCTGTCCAGATGAGGCGAAACCGCTTCGGCACAACGTCGATCCTCGGCCGCAGATTCCTGTTCACGCAGGTCATGGGGCGATCAGCCCCCCGTCGATCCCGCGGACACCGGCGGCCCACGCATCGTGCCCGGAGAGTCCGGCGGGATGCCGGGCCGCGGCACGCTCGTCGATGTCGATCCCCCAGCCCGGTGCCTCGTTCGGCGTGAGCCACCCGTCGGCGATCCGGAGCGTGCCCGGGAACACCTCGTGCACGGCCTCGGAGTAGACGTGCCCCTCCTGGATCCCGAACGCGGGTGACGTCACATCGAGCGCGACGTTCGCCGCGGCACCCACGGGCGACGTGTCGCCGGGGGCGTGCCAGGCCGTGCGGACGCCGACCAGCTCGGCGGCGGCCGCGAGCTTCCTCGCCGGCGTGAGCCCGCCGATCGCCGAGATGTGGGAGCGGATGAGGTCGACGCCGCCCCCCAGCACGAGGCGTGCCGCGTCGGTCATCGACGTCGTCAGCTCGCCGACGGCGATCGGCACGGGCGACGCGGCGCGCACGCCCGGCAGCGCGTCCCAGTGCTCGGGCGGCAGGACGTCCTCGAGGAAGAACAGTCGGTACGGCTCGAGCGATCGCGCGAGCACCACCGCCTGCTTCGGCGTCAGTCGCGAGTGGACGTCGTGGAGGAGCTCGACGTCCTCCCCCAGGCGGTCCCGCGCCGCCTCGAACAGGGCCGACGTGCGCGTGAGGTACTCCCCCACCCGCCACCCGCGCGGGAAGGGCGCCCCGGGTACCGTCTCGCCGTCGAGTCGCGGCGCGCCGTAGGAGCCGAGCCCGGGCTGCGCCACCTGCAGCCGGACGTGCCGCCAGCCGCGTCCGACGAACTCCTCCGCGCGGTCGAGCGTCTCGGCGACGTCGGCCCCACCGGCGTGGATGTACGTGTCAGCTGCGGCCCGGACCCGCCCGCCGAGCAGCTCGTGCACGGGCCGGCCGGCGCGCTTGCCGGCGATGTCCCACAGCGCCTGGTCGAGACCCGAGATCGCGTTGTTCCCGACCGGCCCCTCGCGCCAGTACGCCGAGAAGCGGGCGAGCCGGGTGAGGTCCTCGATGTCACCGGGGTAGCGCCCGACGACGAGCCGCGCCAGGTGCTCCTCGACGAACGTGACCACGGCCTTCCACCGCTGCGTGAACGTCGCGCAGCCCAGGCCGTACAGCCCGTCGTCGGACGTGTCGACGCGGACGACGACGAGCGGGATGCCCTCGGGCGCCGTGACGATCGCGCGGACGCCCGTGATCCGGACGTCACTCGGTGCGGACCAGGGCTGGGCGAGCTCGGGGACCGCCGCGCGGTCGCGGTCGAGCTCGGGGGTGACGGTGCTGATGCTCACGGGATCACTCCGGCGGTGGTTGGTGCCCGGTTCGGGTCGTGCGCGGGTTCGTGCAGGGAGTAGCGGGCTTCGAACCCGAGGAGGGTGCGCGCCCGGGCCACGTCGACGAGGCTCTCGCGGCCCACGATCGGACGGCGGCGCGGCACGGAGGGGGCGTGCGCGTCGAGCAGCTCGGCGGAGTCGACGGCGAGGAGCGTGTCCGGCGCAGACGCGCCGACGACGTGGGCGCCGGAGATGGGAGCGGTGAGCGCCGCGAGGACGAATGCTGCGGCGTCACGCAGGTCGAGGTAGGACCACCCCTCCCTGACCTCCTGCCCACCGCCCGGCGCACCGGCCACGCGCGCCGCGTGGGAGCGCAGCGCTTCCCACGTGCTGACGTGCGGAAACCGCACCGCCACGACGGTCATGCCCCAGTGGCTCGCCACCATCTCGGCCGTCAGCTCGTCGCTGCGCTTGGACAGCGAGTACCAGTCGTCGAGGTGCTCGGGGATGTCCTCGTCGATCGGGAAGTACGCCGGGAGGAGGTCGTGATGGTTCATGGGTACGCCGAACGCGTTGATGCTCGAGGCGATGACCGCCCGGCCGATGCCGCGCTCGCCGGCCTGGGCGAGCACGTTGAACGTCGCGTCCGTGTTCGTCCGATAGACGTCGTACGGCCGCCCCAGGTCCCGGTGCGCGATCGCCGCCAGGTGGACCACGGCGTCCACGCCCTCGAGCGCGTCGGCGACGTCGGCCTCGGACGTGGCGTCGCCCGTGACGATCCGCGTCGCGCGGCTCGCCGCCTCCCACCCGGGTGAGAGACCCGTGGTCGTCACGCCGGCGCCGGCGAGGACGTCCACGACGGAGCGCCCGATCCTGCCGTCCGCGCCCGTCACGAGGACGTGACGCGGCAGTGGGAGGCGGCCGGCGCCGTTGATCGCGCCCGCGAACCCATCCGTCACACGAACCTCCGACGTCGTCGTCTCTCAGCCACGCGAAGCGAAACCGCTTTCGCACCGCAGTGTGCCCCCGTACCCGGAGTGCTGTCAAGGGTTGAGGCGTTCGGAGAGAAAGCGGTATGTCGGTGCGTGCCACGCACCGGGCGGCTGACGGGCTGCTACTGCCCTGCCGCGCGGCGGCGAGCCAGGACGGCGCTGAGGTCGATCCCCGCGCCCGGGCTCACGGGCTCGGGCTCGCCCGCGCGAGTCTCCGCGGCGAGCGGGTCGGGGGTCTCGGCCGCACGTGCCTCGGCGGCGTCCGCACCCGTCGCCGCTGCCGGAGCGGCCCACGGCTCGGGCTGGCGCCGCGGCGCCGTCGGCTTGAGCGTGTAGGTCGGGACGGGCACGGGGACGGGCGTCCACCCGGCGCCGTCGTCCTCGATCCGGCTCTCCGGGCGCTGCCGCCCGGCGGGTCGGTCCACAGGGCCGCCGTCGGAGGTGTCGGCGCCCACGGCGTCCCAGCGCATGCCCAGGCCGGGCACGGCCTCCCGGGCGGCCGCGGACTCCTTCTCGGCGACGGCGCCACCGTCACCGAGCCGGGCCCGGAGCTGGGCAGCGGAGTTCGCCGGAGCGGTGCGGCGATCCCGGTTCCTCGACATCGACAGCTCGCGGGCGGCGTCCCGCGCATCGGCCCTCGACGATGCCGCTGCCGCCCGCCGACCGAGCACGAGCACGACGGCGAGGATCACCGTCGGCACCAGGGCGAGCAGGTAGGAGAAGTCGGCGATCGCGACGGCGCTCCAGGCGACGGCGCCGGTCACGATCAGCGCGAGGGTCAGCACGAGTCGGCGGCGGGCCGCGGCGGCACGCTCGGCGCGAGCGGCAGCGGCGGCTGCCCTGGTGGCGGCGACGCGTCGGGCCTCGACCGCGACGAGGCGCTCCGTCATCCCGGCGGGTCGGTTCACGACGGACTCTCCTCGGGTCGATCCGGCGGCGATCGCTCGCCTCGTGTGCAGTGCTGGTGCGGACGGCGCCGCGCGCGGGTGCCGGGTCGCCGGGCGGGCGCCCTGCCCGGCGGTGGCGACGAGGCGCAGGTCCGTCGAGAACCGGTCGTCGACCCGGGAGTCGAGTGCGACCTGCCGACGGCGGACGAGCGCCGGGACCAAGTACACGAAACACAGCAGGAACACCGCCAACAGCACATATCCGGCGGGGCTCACACGACGACGGTAGGCGCGACCCGCCGGGCGGGCCGTGAGGCGGGCGGGCGTGTCGCGGTGCGGAAGGTCAGTTGCCGCACCGGCAACCGAACCTCCGCACTCGGCGCACCGGAGTGGCGGACCGAGCTCCGTCCCGGGTCAGAGCCGGGACGGCAGCTGACGGGCGCGCGGAAGCAGCCCGCCAGGCACCTCCTCGACGGTCAACGCGAACGTGCGGTGGTCAGCCCAGTCGCCTTGGATGTGCAGGTACCGCACGCGCACCCCCTCGTCCCGGAACCCGAGCTTCTCGACCACCCGCAGGCTGGCGGCGTTCTCGGGCCGGATGTTGACCTCGATCCGGTGCAGCCCGAGCACGAACCAGCAGTAGTCGCTCGCCATCGCGACGGCGAGCGGCGTGATGCCCCGGCCGGCGGCGTCGCGCCCCACCCAGTAGCCGACGGACGCCGAGCAGAGCGACCCCAGCACGATCCCGGAGACCGTCAGCTGCCCGACGATCGCACCCCGCCACGTGATCGCGAACGGCAGCGCCGAGCCCGACCTCGCCTGCCGGTTCAGGTCACGCACGTACTCCGGGAACGTCGGCGGTCGGGACACCCACGGGCGCGGCGACGTCGCCTCCCACGGTGCCAGCCAGGCGCCGTTGGCGGCACGCAGCCGCGCCCACTCCGCCGAGTCGCGGTGCCGGAGGGGCCGAAGCACGACCTCACCCTCGGTGAGCCGCACGGGCCACATCAGTCCTCCAGCACGAGGCACGGCAGCTCGGTGCCGGCGGCCACGCTGTCGTCCTCCTCGCCGACGACGGCGAGCGCGTTCGCCCGGGCGAACGCGCTCAGCTGGAGCGCGTCGGGCGAACCCACCGGCGAGAACGTGTAGCCGTGGGCCGGTGACCCCACGAGCCGGCCGCGGACGAACTCGCGGAAGCCGCTGTGGGAGGCGAGCTCGCTCGTGGTGCGTGCCCGGATCGTGGGACGGTGCACGTCCGCGTACCCGGCCATCGCCAGCAGCGCCGGGCGCACGAACACCTCGAACGCGACGAGCGCCGCCACCGGGTCGCCGGGCAGCGCGAGGATCGGGACGCCGTCGCCGATCTCGCCCAGTCCCATCTGCCGGGTGGGCCACATCGCGAGGGCGTCGAAGCGCACGGTCCCGACGCCGGCGAGGACGTCGCGCACGGTGTCGCCGGCGCCGTAGCTGAGGCCGCCGGTCGTGATGACGAGGTCGGCGCGCACGAGCTGGTCCTCGAGCAGCTCGCGCAGGCGGGAGTGGTCGTCCGGCACGGCGCCCGCGCGGAACGTCGTGCCGCCCGCGTCGTGGACGGCGCTCGCGAGCGCGTGGCCGTTCGCGTCGTAGGCCTGGCCGACGTGCACGGGCTTGCCGGGCTCCACGAGCTCGTCCCCCACGGAGACGACGACGACGCGCGGCTTCGGGTGCACCCGCGCGCGCGGCCGGCCGAGCGCCGCGAGCAGCGCGATCTGGGCGGCGCCGACCCGGGTTCCGCGCGCGAGCGCGATCTCCCCCGAGCGCACGTCGACGGCCCGGGCCCGCACACCGTCGCCCGCCCGGACGGCAGCCCGGATGCGGACCCGCGCGTCGCCGGCATCGGTGCGGGCGAGCGGGACGACGGCGTCGGCCCCGCCGGGCATCGGCGCGCCGCTCGCGATCCGTGCGGCCGCCCCGACCACGAGCGTCGGCGCGTCCGGCGCTCCGGCGCGGACGTCGTCGCTGACCCGCAGCGTGAGGTCACCGTCCGGCGCCGCGGTGACGACGTCGGACGCCCGCACCGCGTAGCCGTCGAGGGCCGCGAGGTCGGCCTGGGGCAGGTCCGCCCCGGCGCGCACGTCCTCGGCGAGGACGCAGCCGGCGGCGTCGTGCAGGACGACCTCGAGAGGGGGCAGCGGCCCGACGGCGCCGAGCACGGCCGCCAGCTGGTCCGAGACGGATCTCACGCGGGGGCCACGCCGTCGCCGGTGCAGGACATGGTCGGAACACTACCCAGCGCGCGGCCGCTCGGGCGGGCTGGGCACCGGGGTGTCCGCGCGTTCCGCGCCGCCGCCCGATGTCGACGGCGGAGTCGCGACGACGCGGCCGGGTCGTCCCACGCGCCATCCCAGGTGTGCCAGAGTGGACGCATGAGTTCAGCGGCGAACTTCACGGCGGGTCCGCACGGCGCGGAGCGGACGAAGGACCAGCTCCGGGTGGAGGCAAGGGCCAGGCGCACCGGCCGATCGTCCAAGGCCCGCGTGAGTGCCGCCGCCGGGATCGCCGATCGTGCTGCCGAGCTGCTCGAGGCGCGTGCCGACGGAGTCACGTGCGTCGCCGCGTACGCCTCCCGTCCCGCCGAACCGGGGACGGCGCCCCTCCTCGACCTGCTCGACCAGCGCGGCGTGCGCGTGCTGCTGCCGGTCCTCGGGCCGGGGCTCGCCCGCGGGTGGGCGGAGTACGCGGACGCCGACGACCTGGCGGTCCGCGCGCCGGGCCGACCGCCGGAACCGTCTGGGCCGGCGTCGGAGGCGGAGGCGCTCGGTGCGGCGGCGGTGGTCTTCGCGCCGGCTCTGGGCGTCGACGACGCCGGCATCCGCCTCGGCCAGGGCGGCGGCTGGTACGACCGGGCGCTCCACCACGCCGCTCCGGACGCGCTCGTCGTGGCGGTCGTGTTCGACGACGAGGTGCACGACGACGCGCTGCCCCGCGAGGAGCACGACGTCCCCGTCCACGCGGTGCTGACGCCGTCGTCGTGGTGGCTCGTGCCCCGCTGACGAACGTCCCGCCCGCCTCAGCCGGGGGCGAGCAGCCGCAGCGTCTCCTCCTCGGCGGCGGCCACGGCGTCGCGCGTGAACGGCCACGGGTACGTGTCACCCTCGGCCCACGCCCGCAGCTGGTCGGTGTAGTGCGGGGACGCCGGGTGCCCGGAGTTCCCGGTGAAGTTCACCCAGGTGGACGCGTCGAGGTCGCCCAGGTCGACCACCATCCGCATCGACGGGATCGCCGTCACGGTGAAGTCCGGCGCCGCCTCGCCCCACTGCGTCGCATCCCAGCCCGTCGCGTCGACGATCGACGACCCGCCGCCGACCTCGATCGCGCTCGGGTTCATGAGACGGCGCACCGGGCCGGGCACGCCGTCGCCCCCGAGCACCGCGTGCTCCGGCGCGGCCCGGTGCAGGTTCCCCCACCGCCACCGGGTCGGGTCGGCGCCGAGCGCCGCCGTCAGCTGCCGGCGGGCGTCGACCAGCGCGTCGTGCAGCACCTCGTCCCTCGTCTCCACGAGCGCGACGGTCGTGGCGTCGTCCCACCACAGGTTCTCGGGCTCCTCGAGGAGGCGGCGGACGACCTCGATCCACTGCGCACCGCCCGACGGCGCGACGGCCTCCGGGAGCTGGTCGGCGAACGTGCGGCGGAGCACGTTCGCCCACACGGTGGCGAAGAGCACGGCCCCCGCCGAGTCGGGGTCGGTGCGCTGGTCCCAGTCGGCGAGCAGCGCGCTCGCCTCGCCGGTGAAGTCGTCGACCTCGAGGTCGAGCAGCGAGGGCAGGAGGACGTCGGCGGCAGGGTCGAGCGTGTCGTTCTGGATCCGGGACATCGTCTCGGCCGTGATCGGGCGCCCGGCGTCGATCTCCGCCTGCAGCAGCGCGCGGATCCGCGCGGACCGGAACCCGTAGTCCCAGTCGTTCGTGAGGAACGGACCGACACCGGGCTCGGTCACGGCCTGGTTCGCCGCGACGATGAAGCCCTCCTCGGGGTCGGTCTCGGCCGGCATCTCCTCGGCCGGCACCGTGCCCTGCCAGTCGTACCGGGAGTCCCAGCCCGGCTGCGGCCAGGTCCCGTTCGACGGCGTGCCCCCGGACACGACGGCGCGCACCGGGATCCGGCCCGGCGCCTGGTAGCCGATCGTGCCGTCCGTCGTGGCGAACACGATGTTCTGTGAGGGAACCTCGAAGAGCGCGGCCGCCGCGGCGACGTCGTCCGCGTCCTGCGCCAGGTTCATCGCGAACACCGCGTCGGCCGAGCGGCCGGGCTCCAGCGCCGTCCACGCGAGCGCGACGCCGTACCCCTCCCGGGCCGGCCGCGGCGACCCCTCCGGCAGCGGCGCCTCGGTGGCGAGCTCGAGATCGGGCAGCACTTCGTCGACGAGCGGCCCGTGCTCCGTCGACCGCACCGTCAGCTGGATCGGGTCGGCCCCGTTGACCTCGATGGTCTCGGTGCGTTCGACCACGGGGACGCGCTCACCGTCCCGCAGGTACGTCCCGTCGGTGAAGAGTCGTTCGAGGTAGAAGTCGGTGACGTCGGCGCCGAGGTTCGTGAGGCCCCAGGCCAGTGCGTCGTTGTGCCCGATGATCACGCCCGGGAACCCCGCGAACGTGTACCCGGCGACGTCGAACGGGCACTCGTCGCCGACGTCGCGGCAGTGGAGGCCGGCCTGGTACCACAGGCCCGGCGCCGTGATCCCGAGGTGGGGGTCGTTCGCGAGGAGGGGATCCCCCGAGGCGGTGTGCTCGCCGCCGACGACCCACGAGTTCGAGCCGATGCCGTCGCCCTCGCCGAGCAGGTGCGGGACTGCCCCGAGCGCCTCGACGACCCCCGCGAGCGCGTCCTCGCTGCCCGCCGGCAGCGAGGCGTCGTCGACGTCGGGCGTGCCGGGGTCGGGGGGCGGCGACGACGGCGTCCCGTCCGTGATGATGGGCGGGTTCGTCTCGGCGGGGTACGGCGGGAAGAGGTCGCCGACGAGCGAGGTGTCCTGGGTGCTGCCGTACGCGGCCGCGCGCAGCAGCTCGTCGTCGTAGTTCCCCCGCAGGTCCCAGGCCATCGCCTTGAGCCACGCGACGGAGTCGATGGGGTCCCAGGGCTCGATCGCCTCGACGCTGACCTGCGTGCCGAGCACCGTGTACTCGATGGCCGCGGCGCTGGGCGTCCGCCGGTCGAGATAGGCGTTCACGCCGTCGGCGTACGCCGTGAGGTGGTCGCGGGTCTGCTGACTCAGCAGGTCCCACTCCTGCTCGGCGACCCGCCGCCACCCGAACGTGCGGATCACGGAGTCGGCCTGGATCGCCGCCTCCTGGTCGCCCACCAGCTCCGCGACCCGGCCGGAGGTGACGTGGCGCCGATAGTCCATCTCGAAGAAGCGGTCCTGCGCGTGGACATAGCCCTGCGCGAAGAACAGGTCGTGCGGGTCGTCGGCGTAGATCTGCGGGATGCCGAGATCGTCGCGGACCACGTCGACGTCGTTGCCGAGACCCGGGATCCGGGTCTCGCCGGACGTGGTCGGCAGGGGCCGGCGGATGACGATCGCGGCTGTGACGGTCGACGCCGCGAGCACCACGACGAGGACGACGGCCACGGCGGTGACGACGCGGCGGACGAGCGAGGCTGACACGGGCTCGAGCGTATCCGTCCCCGAGCGAGGACTCCGGAGGCGGCGCCAGCGGGCAGGATCGGGGCCGACGAGAAGGGCAGTAGAGTTGGCACTCGGTAGTGACAAGTGCTAGCGGCGGCGTCATCCGCATCCGTCGCCGAGGAGGATCCGTGCCGACCTACGCCTACCGGTGCACCGCGTGCCAGCACGCGTTCGACGTGCACCAGTCGTTCTCCGACGACGCCCTGACCGAGTGCCCCGAGTGCGGCGGCTCGCTCCGCAAGGTGTTCTCCGCCGTCGGCGTCGTCTTCAAGGGCTCCGGGTTCTACCGGAACGACGCCCGGGGCGGCACGGCGGGCGCGGCGACGGCGTCCGGCGGCGGCACGGAGAGCGCGTCGACGCCGTCCACGTCGTCCGGGTCCGACTCCACGTCGAGCTCGAGCACCTCGTCCGGCACGTCCTCGACCACCACGGCGACGAAGCCCGCGGCCGCCGCGGCATCCTGAGCCGCCGGTTGTCCCCGGTGTGAGACCGGGGCCGCCTCGGCCCGTGCGTCCCCAGGGGCGGGCCCGTGGTCGCGGGCGCCGGACCTAGCGTCCGTGGGATGGCACGCCTCCCCAGCGACAGTCCTCCCCGGGCGCCGTCCCGGACGTCACGGCATGTGCGCGTCGCGCTCTGGCGCGCTCGGCACGTCGTGGCGGCGCTCGCCCTCGCCGTGGCTGCGACGATGGCGCTCGCGACGCTGCGACCACCCGATCCCCCGAGCGTCGACGTCCTGGTCGCCGCGCACGACATCGCCGCCGCACAGGAGATCGTCCCGGCCGACGTCCGGGTCGTGGCGCTGCCCGCCGACGCCGTCCCGCCCGACGCGCTGGACGCGGCCGACGACGTCGTCGGTCGGCAGCTGGCGCACGCCCTCCCGGCCGGATACCCGCTCGGGCCGGGCATGGTGCTCGGTCCCGGACTCGCCGACGGCGCGCCGCGAGGCACGACGGTGGTGCCCGTGCGGTTCGCCGACCCCCTCCTGACGTCGGTGCTCGAGCCGGGCGCGACCGTCGACCTGGTCGCCGCCGGCGACCAGGAGGCGGGAGCCCACGTCCTGGCGACGGACGCCGTCGTGCTCGCGCGAGTGGATGGCGAGGCGGGCGGCGGCATCGGCGGACTCACGTCGTCGGCCCCCGACGCACCTCTGCTCCTGGTCGCGGTTCGCCCCGACGTGGCTACGCTCGTCGTCGAGGCGAGCGCCCGCGGCACGCTCACGGTGGTCCTCGTGCCCTCGCCCTGACGCCGACCCGAGGAGACACGCATGTCGCAGCAAGGACCGGCCGCAGGAGCCGCGGCGCAACGAAGGGCCGCCGCCGCGAAGGCCGGCGGCATGCTCAGCGGCTTCAAGGAGTTCATCGCCCGCGGGAATGCCGTCGAGCTGGCGGTCGGGATCGTCATCGGCGCGGCGTTCACCGCCGTCATCACGGCGGTGGTCGAGGGTGTCCTCAACCCGCTCATCGGCGGCATCTTCGGCCAGCCCAACCTCGACAACATCTGGGTGTGGACGCTCAACGAGGGTGATCCCGCCGCGGGCATCCCGCCGTCCGAGATGAAGGTCGGCATGGTGCTGACCGCTCTCGTCAACTTCGTGCTCGTCGCGGCAGCGATCTACTTCCTCGTCGTCGCGCCGCTCAACGCCCTGGCGCGCCGCCGGGCTACCGGGCAGGAACCGGAGCCGGCGATCCCCGCGGAGGACATCCAGCTGCTCACCGAGATCCGCGACCTGCTCGCGCGCCAGGCTCCGGCCGGCGGTCCGGCCGGTGGCGGCGGCGCAGCACCGTCCGCACCGTCGTACCCGCCGCAGCCGCCCAGCGGGCCCGGCTCGGTCTGACCTGCGCGCCGCAGGCGCTGCCCGGCGTCAGCCCCAGTGCGGTGGGCGCTCGCGGCGCAACCGGTCGTCGTCGTCCGCGTCGTCGTCTCCCCAAGCCCGGTCGACGTCCTCCCAGGCGCGGTCCGGGATGACCGGCGGCTCCGTGGATGCCGGCGTCGCAGGAGCCGCGGGCGTCGTCGGACGGCGGCGCTCGCCCGTGCGCAAGCGCGCGAGCGCTGCTCCGAGCACGGCGTCCACCCGCCCACCGCGGCGGGCGATGCCGAGCTCGGTGCGCACGGCGGCGAGCAGGTCCTCGTCCTCGCGTGGCTCACCCTCGTCGAGCCACCGGAGCAGCTCGTCGAGCTGGTCGTCGGTGTAGGCGCCGATCGGCAGGCCGGCCTCGAGGTCCGGCCGGGCGGGCGCCGCCGACGTCCCGGTCTGGGCGGGGTCGGCGACGTCGGGCACGTCCTCGTCGGGGCCTTCCTCGTCGTCGAGCCGCTCCGGCGGCCCGACGACCGGAACGTGCACGGAACCGGTCGTGCGGCGGGACCGGACCAGCTCGGTGACCAGGTCGCAGATGCGTTGAGCCTCACCCTGCGGGTCCATGAACACGGCGGTCGACGGGAGCATCCGCACCGTCCAGCCGCGACGCTCGAGCCGCTCGATGCGGTGTCTGTCCCGGGTGCGCAGGCTCGGCGAGGCCACGTACTCCGCGTCGTCGGTGAGGACGGCGAGCAGCAGCCGCCCCGGAAGCTCCGGGTGGCCGATCGCGAGCGGGACGCGGACCCCGCCCGCCGGTCCGTACTGCGGCACGACCGTGAGCCCCATCCGCCAGAGCCGCTCGGCCAGGTCGACCAGCAGGGGGTCGGGGGGCGCGTCGTCGGTGGACGGGGGCAACGCGCCGTCCAGCGCGGCGAACTCGAGCAGGTCGTGGAGCAGCAGCGGACCCTCGGAGCGCAGGCGCCCGCGGTCGAACTCGTCCGGCGCGATGCAGCTGACGACGACGAGCCTGCTGCGGCTCGCGGCGATCGCCTCCACGAGCAGCGACGCGCCACGCGGGCCGCTCACGGCACCGAACCGGTGCAGCACCCTCCCGTGCGGCGTCTTGCCGAACCCGAGCGTGAGCACGACGGCGTCGCGGCGCAGCCCGGACGCCGCCTCCACGTCCACCACGGTGAACGGCTCGGGCCGGGCGGCGTCGAAGAACTCGGCCACCGCAGGACTGTGGGCCACGGTGCCGGCGACCGCCTCGCGGACGCGATCGGCGTGGCGGGCGTTGAGGGCGACGACGGCGAGGGACTCCTCCGGGCGCGTGAGCGCGTGGTCCACGACCACGTCGACCACCCGTGCGACCTCCTCGGCCACGCTCTCGACGGCGTCAGCGCCCGGGGCGGCGAGGCCGCGGCCGTCGACGAGGTCGAGCCGGATCCGGCTCGGCCCCGGCGGTGCGGGGACCGGGACGAGCACCTCGGCGTAGCCGTGGCGGACCAGGAACGCCGTCAGGTGCTCGTCCTCCTCGCCCCGGTCGGTGGGCAGCGTGAGCCGCGGCAGCAGCGGGGCGAGGGCGTCGACGACGCCGCCACCGGCACGCCGGGAGTCGCCCAGCACGACGACCTGACGGGCCCGGCCGATGGCCGCGACGGCCTGTTCGGTGGGCAGGTTCTGCACGTTGTCGAGCACGAGCAGATCGACGCGCGCACCCGGCTCGAGCACCTGCGGCACGAGCATCGGCGGCACGCTCCAGCACGGCACGACGGCCCCGGCCACCGGGGCGAACACGCGCGCCATCTCCCGCAGGTCGAACGTGTCACCGCTCCCGCGGCGAGCCTCCCGGGCCAGCGCGTACAGACCCTGCGCCTGCTCCTCGTGCTCGCGCATGACGCCCCGCAGGTGCCGCACGGTGGCACGGCGGACCGGGCCGACCAGGCTCGCGACCTGGCCCCGGTCGAGCGCACGCCAGCGGTCGGTGAGGGCGAGGAAGTCCTCGCCACCGGCATTCGCCAGCGCGGAGTCGGAGGCGAGCACGACGTCGAGCACGCTCGCCCACCACGCGAGGTCGAGCTCGGCACCCACCAACGACGTCGGCACCCGGCGGTCCGCCAGGTCGTCGACGAGGTCACCGAGTCCGACGTCGATGAGGCGGGCGAGCGCGGCCGTCCGCTCGGGCAGGGCGCGGGCGACCGACTCGTCGGCCGCGAGCGCGAGGAGGTGGTCCTCCAGCCCGGCGAGGGGCAGGGTGACGAGCGAGGTCGCCCCGTCTCCCGCGGGCAGCGTGGGCGCGAGGACCTCCTCGACCGACGCGACGGCGTCGCTCACGTCCTGCGTGGCCGTCTCCAGCGCGTCGAGCGACTCCGGCAGCCGCGGCCATCCGCCCGCGGGGCAGTGCAGGCGCCAGACGTCCCGCTGCGCCTGGACGTGCACGAGCTCTGCGTGCAGGTCGGTGACGTGCCGCCCCGGTCGCAGCAGGTCCTTCGCCTGGCGGCGCAGGCGGCGGCGCGTGCGCCAGGGCAGCGGCGCACCGTGCTGCGCCCGCTCCGCCCGTGGGGCTGTCGCCGCGACGAGGTCAGCAGCGGAACGTTCGAAGACCATCGGCTGGAACACGTCGAGCGCGCGCCGCACACCCTCGAGCATCGTCAGCTGCTCGCGCCACTGCGCGAGGCTGGACGCCGGAGCGAGCCCCGTCTGCGCGGCGGCCGCCGCGATCTGGCGCCTCAGACCGGGCAGCGTGCGGGCCGCGAGACGGTTGACCGTCTCGACGGCGCGGGTGGCCTCCTCGGCGCTGGCGAGACGGACGCCGTACCAGGGGCTGTCGGCCCTCCGCAGCTGGAACGCGCCGAGCGCACCGGCTCGCGCGAGCTCCTCGCCGGCCTGCTTCCGGGCCGGCGCGTCGAGTCGTTCGAGGATCGCGGCGTCGAGCCGCACCTCGGTGCGTGGCCCCGGTCGCTGGGCCGTCAGCGCGGCGAGCGCTTGGAGCGCGTCGTAGGCGGAGACGCCCCACCTGCTCCGGACCTCGTGCAGGGCGCGCACGTGGGCGACGAGGCTCCGGTGCACCTGCCCCAGCTCGAGACGCAGCGCGGCGACGGCGTCGTCGTCCACCTCGGGGACCGGTGCCGCCATCCGTGCGCCGAAGGCCTCCGCGGCCACGCGGGAGCGGTCGGCGTCGGACGTGAGGTCGAGCACGAGCTCGCCGATGCCGACGGCGGCGACGGTCTCGGCGAGCGCCGCACCGGCCCGACGCGTGCCCGGCACGTGCAGCACGGACCGCCCGGACGCGGCGGCGTCGGCGATGATCGCCGTGATGGTGCCGACGACGTCGGCGCCCGGCGGCGCGTCCACGAACAGGTGCCCACCCATCGCCACGGCGTCGAGCACCCGACGCTGGCCGGCGTCGAGGTCACCGACGCCCCGTTCCTGGGCGGGATCACGGTCGCCGTCGGCGGCGGGCGGGAGCGCCGACTCGAGTGCCGCGGCCGCCTCGTCGTCGCCCGCGAGCGCCGCGACGACGTCGTGCCCGGCGAGCCGCTCCGCGTCCAGGTCCTCCGCGAGGAGCTGCCCCGGGTGGGCGAACGAGCCGAGCACCACCCGCTCGTCGACGCGGACTCCGGGAAGTGCCGTCGCGAGGATCTCGTCGACCTCGGCGAGCAGCGCCCGCAGGTCGAGGGCGCCGCGCTGCGTCCGCTCGACGACGAGCCGCTCGAGCCGGCCGGCGCCGCCACCGAGCGCCCGCGCGAGCACCGGGTTGATCTCGATGCGGGGCGACAGCGCCAGCTCCACCTCGGCGTCGGTGCCGTGCGCAGGCACCGAGAGGTGGACGGGCCGCAGCAGCACCGGCGCCCGCCAGGGCTCCGACCCTGCGGCGGCGAGCTCGCCCTCGCCCTCCGACGCCGCCCGACCTTCCGGGTCCGCCGGCGTCCACGTCGCCACGCCGAGCGCGACGGAGGTGGCGGCCAGTCCGTAACGCTGCGCCAGCTCGTCGGACCGGGCCAGCACGAGACGCGCCCGACGGCGGGCGGTCCCCAGCGCACCCGGCTCGCGGACGAGGTTGGACAGCCGGGTCGGGCGGCCCGCGAACAGCTGCGCGATGCCGCCGGGGTGGGCGGCGGACAGGTCGAGGCCGGCGTCGCCCAGGGCGTCGATGTCGGCCAGTGCACTGTCCCCACCGAGGGCGGTCAGCGCCTCGCGCCAGCGCGCCACGGCGTCCGAGACCGCCGCCGCTCGCGTGGCCGCCTCGGCCTCGTGGTCCCGGCCGGCACCCGGCTCGGTGGGTTCGCCCGCCTCACCCGTCATCGACGTCGGAACCTCCTCGTGCGCCGTTGTCCCGCCCGGACCGGCGTGGATGGCAGCACTCACCCTGCCACGCTAACGATCCTGCGCTCCATCGTCGGGCAGACGCGCCCGGCTCGCACGGGTCGGACGCGGGCGTGCGGGCACGAAAAAGACGATGCGCACCGCGCAGGGGGCAGGCGGCGCGCATCGTCGAAATCCAGTATGCACCTCGACCGGTTGAGCACACAACTTCCGGGTCTCGGCCTCGGTGGGGGGTGTTGTCAACGGCCCGCAAGCACTAGTTTGCGAGGGTTGCCGTGCGGTGAACCCTCCTCACCGCCCATGGAGAACACGGGAGTCCACCATGTCCCACGTCCGCTCGCGCGTCACGCGAGCCCTGATGGCCGGCGCGCTCACCGGTGCGCTTGCGACCACAGGCTTCGTCACAGCAGCCCATGCGGAACCGGCCGGCACAGCGGCCGACCTTCCCTCCGCCGATTCCTTCGCCGCCGCCACCGGACGTGGTGGCGGCGTTGATGTCTCTGGGCTCGTCGGGCTCGAGGGCCCGACCGAGGTGTTCGTCCAGCTGGCGAGCACACCCGTCCTCGAGGCGCTCGACGCCTCCGGCGCGAGATCCGCGCAGGCCCAGGACGACGTGGCTGCGGACGCGGCTGCGCAGGTCGAGGCGGACGCCGACACCGTCGTCGCCGCCCTCGGCGACGCCGACGTCCTCTACACGACGACGAACGGCGTGGCCGGCGTCGCCGTGCGTGCCGACGCCGAGGCGTTGCGCGATCTGGCCGCCCGCGACGACGTCGTCGCGATCCTTCCGATCGTCCCGAAGACTCCGGCGTCGAACTCGGGCACCGACATCTTCACCGGCGCCGCCGACTCGTGGGAGTTCGCGGGCGTGACCGGCGAGGACACGACGATCGCCGTCATCGACACCGGCATCGACTACACGCATGCGTCGTTCGGCGACTCCGCCCTCACGTACCCGACGTCCGCGGACGGCTTCGACGACGACGTCGCGTGGCCGCAGGGCAAGATCACGGACGGCTGGGACTTCGTGGGCCACGCCTACAACGGCGGGTACTCGGACGACCCGGCGGTGCCGGACTCCAACCCGATCGACGAGAGCGCGGCTCTGTGCACGCCCCCGGAGGGTGTGCCGCCGGGCAGCGGGCACGGCTCGCACGTCGCGGGCACCGCGGCCGGCTACGGCGTCGACGCCGAGGGCGAGACGTTCGCCGGCGACTACGCGGCCCTCACCGACGACGAGCTGAACACGTTCCAGGTGGGCCCCGGCTCGGCACCGGAGGCGGACCTCGTCGCGCTCAAGGTCTTCGGCTGCGCAGGGTCGACGGCGTACGTCGGCGCCGCGCTCGACTGGCTGCTCGCGCCGGACGCGCCGGAGGTCGACGTCGTCAACCTCTCCGTCGGCTCGGAGTTCTCGCTGGTGGACGACCCCGAGAACCTGCTCATCGACGCGCTCGTCGCGGCGGGCATCGTCGTCGTCACGTCCGCCGGCAACTCGGGCGACGTGTACGACGTCGGCGGTTCGCCCGGGAACGCGAACGGCTCCCTCGCCGTCGCGAACTCCCTGGGCAACACGTTCCTGTTCGAGGGCGTCGAGGCGTACGTGGACGGCGCGACCGAGCCGCTCGTCCTCCCGGGCCAGTACTCGGTGAACTTCACGGGCACCTACCCGCCGGACCCGATCGAGGTCGTCACGCTGACCCCGGGCACGCTGCCGTACAACTCGGGCTGTGAGCCGTTCACCGCCGACGACGCCGCGCGCGTGGCCGGCAAGGTCGTCACCCTGGCGTGGGACAACTCCGTCGCCCTGCCGTGCGGCTCGGCCGCCCGCTTCACCAACGCGTCCAACGCGGGCGCCGCGGGCGTCGTGCTGACCAGCACCGACGAGGCCTTCGAGGCCGGGATCGCCGGCAACGCGGTCATCCCGGGCATCCAGCTGACCGGCCCGGCGACGGACGAGCTGTTCGCGTTCGACCCGGCCACCGGCGTCGTCGACATCCTGTCGGAGACGCTGAGCGTCCGGTTCGACCCGAGCCTGTCGGTCACGGCGCCTGCGCCGTCCGTCGCGGACACGCTCAACGCGTCGTCCTCGCGCGGCGTCCACGGCTCCCGCGGCATCGTCAAGCCCGACGTGGCCGCACCAGGCACGTCGATCTCGTCGGTCGCCGTCGGCACGGGCAACGGCGCGTCGGTGAAGTCGGGGACGTCGATGGCGTCGCCGCACGTCGCCGGCATCGCTGCCCTGACCGTGCAGGCGCACCCCGACTGGAGCGCCCTGCAGGTCAAGACGGCTGTCATCAACACCGCCAACCACGACGTGCGGCTGGGCGAGACCCCGTTCGGCCCGCAGCGGGTCGGCACGGGCCGTGTCGACGCCCTGCAGGCCACGCTCGACACCGTGCTCGCGTACGACGCGGAGAACCCGCTCGGCGTCTCGGCGAACTTCGGCGTGGTCGAGGTCGGCGCGGACGCCGTGTCCCTCACCCGCACCGTCGAGGTCGCCAACCACGGCACGGCCGACGTGACGCTCGGTGCCTCCTACCGGCCGCAGTCGCCGGTGGCCGGCGTCGAGTACACGCTCTCCGCGTCCGAGGTGAGCGTGCCGGCCGGCGGCACCGCGTCCGTCGACGTCACGCTCACCGTGGCCGACCCGGCAGCGCTCGCGAAGGACATCGACCCGACGGTGAGCGCCGTCGACGCCACGTACGGGCTCCCGCGGGAGTTCCTCTCGACGGCGACCGGGTGGCTCGAGCTGACCGGTGCGCCGAACGTCGAGGGCCCGCTGCGGGTCTCGGTCTCGGCGGCCGTGAAGCCGGTGGCGGACATCGCCGGCGGTGACGTGGTCTTCGGTGACGAGGCCGCCACGACGACGACGCTGCCGCTCACGGGTCGTGGCCTCGCCCAGGACGGGTACACCTCGGCGGTCGTCCCGCTCGAGCTGGCTGCGACGTCGGAGCAGATCCCGGCGGACGAGCTGCAGAACCCGTCAGCGGCCGGGGCGGACCTCGCGGCCGTCGGCACGGCTCCGTTTACGTTCACCGACTCGGGTGGCGTCGACCACGGCTACGTCGGCTTCGGCATCGCGACGCACGCGCCGTGGACGACGCTCGGTCGCGCCACGTCGTTCGCCGTGGAGGTCGACACGGGCGACAACGCCGGCCCGTACACCGTCGAGGTGCAGAAGCTCACGGACTCCGTGGGCGACCCGCACGACATCACGATCGTCGCGGTGTTCGACGCGGCCGGCACCAACACCGGCCTCGAGTTCCTGAACAACGTGCTCGGGGACACGGACACCAACACGTTCGACACGTCGGTCGCGTACCTGCCGGTGGAGCTGGCGGCGCTCGGGTTCACGCCCGAGCAGGTCGCCGCGGACGAGGTCGCGTTCTCCTACTCCGTGAGCGGCCTCTCCTGGTACGCGGAGCCGCCGAGCGAGGACCAGGGCCTCGTCCTGGACACGATCGAGGGCCTGTCGTACGACGCGGCCGACACGCTGGAGTTCGGGGACGGCACGTCACCGCTGTACGTGGCGCAGCCCGACACCGGGATCACGGTGAGCCGTCCGGGCAACCCGGACGCACCGCCGTTCCCGGCGGCGGCGTCCGACGTCACGCCCACCGACGACTCGGTGCTCCTGCTCAACCTGCACAACGCCGTCGGCGCCCAGTTCCAGGTCATCCCGGTCGAGCAGGTGACGGAGCCGGAGCCGCCCGCGGGCGTGAGCCTGGAGACGACGACGCGGCCGGGCTGCCTCGCCGGCTTCGCGTACGTGCTCGTGAAGGTCACGAACACGGACGAGGTCACGGCGCGGGTGAGCATCGACACGCCGTTCCTGGACGTGACGTACCCGCGGGTGCGTCCGGACCGGTCCGTCTACGACGTCGTCACGACGTTCCAGCGGTCGATCGCCCCGGGCACCGTCACGGTGACGGGGACGGCGACCGTCGACGGCGAGGTGCGCGAGAGCGTCTACGACGTCGCCTACGAGGGCATCACGTGCCAGCGCGGCTCGTGGTCGATCAGCTGACGCCGAGGTGAGGTGACGACGGGGCGGTGACCTGCTGGTCACCGCCCCGTCGTCGTCTCGGCGATCGACCCTGTGGCCGGTCCGCGGGACGATGGTGCCGTGAGGTCAGCATGAGCACGTCCGCCGTCCGCAGCAGCCGCACCGAACGCCTCGACGACCTGCCGGTCTCCCGCGAGCACGTCCGGCTGGTGTGGGGCTCGGGGATCGGGTGGGCGCTGGACGCGTTCGACGTCGGGCTCATCTCGTTCGTGCTCGCGCAGCTCGCCGTGACGTGGCAGGCGAGCCCGGGCGAGCTGTCGTGGATCGCCTCGCTGGGCTTCGTCGGGATGGCCGTCGGCGCCGCGCTCGGAGGTCTGCTCGCGGACCGCGTCGGCCGGCGCACGGTCTTCGCCCTGACGCTGCTGGTCTACGGGGTCGCGACCGGCGTCTCCGCCCTGGCCTGGTCCGTCGCGGCTCTCGCGGCACTGCGCGTCGTCGTCGGTCTCGGGCTCGGTGCCGAGCTGCCCGTGGCGTCGACGCTCGTCAGCGAGTTCGCCCCGCGGCGCGTGCGCGGCCGCGCCGTCGTGTGGCTCGAGTCGTTCTGGGCGCTCGGCTGGCTGCTCGCCGCCGTGGTCGGCTTCCTCGTCGTCCCCCGCGGCGACGACGGGTGGCGCTGGGCGCTCGCGATCGGCGCCGTCCCGGCCGTCTACGCGATCGTCGTCCGCCTCGGCCTGCCCGAGTCCGTGCGCTTCCTCGAGCTGCGCGGACGCCATCGGGAGGCCGAGCTGACGGTCCGCCGGTTCGAGCGCGCGTCAGGCGTCGAGACGGTCGGGCCGCTGCCGGCCGATGAACCGCCCGGGGCGCGGGAGCGCGGCAGCGCGTGGCAGGGCGTCCGGTCGCTGTGGCGTCCCCGGCTGCGCCGCGCCACCGGCGGGCTCTGGACGGTGTGGTTCTTCGTCAACCTGTCGTACTACGGCGCGTTCATCTGGATCCCGACCCTGCTCGTCGCCGCCGGACACACGCTCACGAAGTCGTTCGAGTACACGCTGATCATCACGCTGGCCCAGCTGCCCGGGTACGCCGTCGCGGCCTGGCTGATCGAGCGGTGGGGACGACGTCGGACCCTGGCGGTCTTCCTCGTGGGCTCGGCGCTCGCGGCCGTCGGCTTCGGGACGGCCGGCTCGACGACGGCGATCCTCGTGTTCGGTTCGCTCCTGTCGTTCTTCAACCTCGGCGCGTGGGGTGCGCTGTACGCCGTGACACCCGAGGTGTACCCGACGGCGCTGCGCGGCACGGGTGCCGGCTGGGCGGCCGGCGCCGGACGCGTCGCGTCGATCCTCGCGCCGTTCCTCGTGGCGTGGCTGCAGCCCCGGGGCGTCGGGCTGCTCTTCGCCGTGTTCGCGGCCGCGTTCGCCGTCGCCGCGGCGGCCACCACCGCCCTGCCCGAACGCGCCGGGGCGGCTCTCGAGAGCTGAGACGCCGCGGGAACGCCCGGCCGCGACTGCTCGAACGTTCGGCCAACCTCGGGTGACGCGCGGGCGCGCGGACCCGGCGCCGGCCGGTCGCATCGCGTCTCTGCGGGTCGGTCGGGCGCGGAGCTCCGAGGCCCGCGGGCACGGCCCGCGACACCCGCCGAATCGCCCTGACCAGCGCGTTCGCCGGCGCCGTCTCAGGCCACCGTCCCCGGGGCCGAGCCGTGTGCCCGCGGCGGTTCGACCGTATGTGGCGTGCGGCACATCCGTGCAAGCGATTACCCCCGCGCCGGGTATTCGTGCAAAGCGGCAACGGAGGCTCTCCGGCGGCGCTAGCCTCGCCAATCGGACCCACCCTGACGATCGGACCCTCAGCGCACGATGACCGCGTTCACCCCCTCCGCCGCCGCCTCCGCGACGGCCTCAGCCCCCCGCTCGCGCTCCCGACGACGAGTGCGCCCCCGCAACCTCCTGCTGTTCCTGCTTCTCGCCGGCCCCAACGTGGCGCTGCTGCTGCTGTTCGTGTACCGCCCGCTGGTGCTGAGCTTCTACTACTCGATGCTCCAGTGGAACCTCGGCTCGAACATCGCGCGGTTCGTCGGGTTCGGCAACTACGTCGAGTGGTTCACGAACCCCGACACGCCCCAGGTCCTCCTGACCACGGCGATCTTCGCCGTGACGACCGTCGGCGGCGGGCTCCTGATCGGGCTCGCCCTGGCGCTGCTGCTGAACCAGAAGCTGGTCGGCCGCGGGATCGCCCGCACGTTCGCGTTCGCGCCGTACGTGCTCTCCGGCATCGCCGTCGGGATGCTCTGGCTCTACATCTTCGACCCGCGCAACGGGCTGCTCTCCGTGGCGCTCGGCTGGTTCGGCGTGGGCTCGCCCCAGTGGTACACGACCAGCCCGTGGGCGCTGATCATGATCATCATCGTGTACCTCTGGAAGCACATCGGGTACGTGGCGCTCATCTACCTGGCCGGCCTCCAGGCAGTCCCGCAGGACCTGCGTGACGCGGCGGCGCTCGACGGCGCCGGCCGCTCCCGGACGTTCCGCTCCGTGGTCTTCCCGCTGCTCGGCCCGGTGACGTTCTTCCTGCTCATCACCACGATGCTCAGCTCGCTGCAGTCGTTCGACCTCATCCGCGCCATGACCGACGGCGGGCCGCTCGGCTCGACGACGACGCTCATGTACCAGATCTACGTCGAAGGCTTCCAGACCGGCCGGGCGGGCTACGCGTCGGCGAGCGCCACTGTCCTCTTCATCATCCTCCTCGCGATCACGGGCCTGCAGCTCAAGGTCCTGGAGCGGAAGGTGCACTACTCGTGAGCACGACCCTCGAACGCACGCCCACCCCGACGCCGGTGGCCACGCCGCCCGGACGCCGTCGGCAGCGGCGGCTCCTGACCCGGCTCCCGATCGACGGCGCCCTGTACCTGACGATGATCCTGGCGATCCTCGTGATGTCCGTGCCGCTCATCTGGATGTTCCTCGCGAGCTTCAAGGAGCTCCCCGAGTTCGCGCAGATCCCGCTCCAGTGGCTCCCGGAGTCGTTCGACTTCTCGAACTTCGCCCAGGTCGCGTCGAGCATCCCGATCGGGCGGATGTTCCTCAACAGCGTCATGATCACGATCCTCGGCGCCGGCCTCAAGGTGATCCTCGGCCTGGCGTGCGCCTACGCCATCGTCTTCATCGATGTGCCGTTCAAGAAGACGGTCTTCTACCTCGTCCTCTTCGCTCTCCTGATCCCGGGCCAGATCACGATCATCCCGAACTACACGCTCATCGCGGATCTCGGCTGGCTCAACACCTACCAGGGCATCCTCGTGCCGGGCCTGGCCAGCGCGTTCGGCACGTTCCTGTTCCGCCAGCACTTCCTGTCGCTCCCGATCTCCGTGATGGAGGCCGCAGAGGTCGACGGCGCTGGCCACTGGCGCCGTCTGTGGCGGTTCGTCGTCCCGATGTCCGTGCCGACGATCGCCGCCGTGAGCCTCGTGTCGATCGTCGCGGAATGGAACGAGTACCTCTGGCCGATGCTCGTCACCGACAACACGCGGACGATGACGCTGCCCGTCGGTCTCACCCTGCTGCAGAGCCTCGACGGGCAGCAGAACTGGGGCGTGCTGATGGCGGCGAGCGCACTCGTGACCGTCCCGATCCTCCTCATCTTCCTCATCCTGCAGCGCCGTCTCGTCGCCGGTCTCACCGCCGGCGCCGTCACCGGCTGACCCCGAACGACCTCACCCACACCGAAGGAGCACCACCATGCCGTCCCCCACCTCCCGCCGCCCGTCCGGGCTGTGGACGCCGTCCCGTGGAGCGCGGGCGACCTGGACCCCCTCCCGCCGTGACGTGCTCCGCATCGGGGGTGTCGGCGCTGCCGGCGGCCTCGTCGCGGCGTGCGGCGGGCCGAGCGTCGGCGGCGACGACGGGACCGCGACGTCGGACGCGACCGACTGGTCGAGCGTCGAGCCCGCCTCGAAGATCACGTGGTGGAGCAACCACCCCGGGAACACGAAGGAGCTCGAGGAGTCCTTCATCGCTGCGTTCAACGAGGAGCACCCGGACATCGAGGTCGAGCTCGTCACCGCGGGTGCGAACTACGACGAGATCGCGCAGCGGTTCCAGGCCGCCGCGGGCACCGACGAGATCCCTGACCTCGTGGGCGCCAGCGACGTGTGGTGGTTCCGCTACTTCGTCAACGGCCAGATCATCCCCGTCGACGACGTCTTCGAGTTCCTCGAGGTGGACACGTCCGACTTCGTGGAGACGCTCTACAGCGACTACGAGTACGAGGGCCTGCACTACGCCGCGCCCTACGCCCGGTCGACGCCGCTCTTCTACTACAACAAGGACGTCTGGGCTGCGGCCGGCCTGCCCGACCGCGGTCCGGAGACGTGGGAGGAGCTGCAGGAGTGGGGCCCCGCGATCCGGGCGCACATCCCGGCCGACGGCGCCCCGCTCGGCCTGAGCATCGGTCCGTCCTGGTCCGGCTGGTGGTACTCGAACATCAGCTGGGGCCTCGGCGCCCAGATGAGCGACGAGTGGACGGTCACGCTGGACTCGGAGGAGTCGCTCGCGGCCGGCAACTTCGTCGCGGAGATGTACCACGGCGAGAACGCGTTCGCCGGCTTCGGGACGGACACCAACGCGGACTTCCAGGCGGGCATCTTCGCCTCGCTCATCGGGTCGACCGGCTCGCTGACCGGGCACCTCGAGCTCGCGCAGTTCGAGCTCGGCACGGCGTACCTGCCGGACGGTCCGGTCGCCGGCCCGAACGTGCCGACCGGTGGCACCGGCGTCGCGATCGCTAAGGACCGCACCCCGGAGCAGCAGCTCGCGGCGGCGATGTTCCTGGCGTTCCTGTCCGACACCGACCGCACCGCCGAGTTCTCCTCGGCGACTGGGTACATGCCGGTGCGGACCTCCGCCATCGACGGCGACGTCATGGGTGCCCTCTACGAGGAGACGCCGCAGTTCCGCACGTCTGTCGACCAGCTGCAGGAGAAGACGCGGACGCAGGACTGGGTGCGCGTGTTCACGCCGGGCGGTGACCAGATCATCACCGACGGCATCGAGCAGCTCGTCCTCAACGGCGCGAACGCCGAGGACGTGTGGCCGGACGTCACGACGAAGCTCGAGCGGGCGTACTCCGAGAACATCGAGCCGTACCTGTGAGTGCTCCGCTCGTCATCGCGCACCGCGGGAACTCGTCGGTCGCGCCGGAGAACACGCTCGTCGCCTACGCGGCGGCCGCGCGAGCCGAGGTCGCCATGATCGAGGTCGACGTCCGGATGACCGCGGACGGCGAGGGTGTGCTCGTCCACGACACCACCGTCGACCGGACGAGCAACGCGCAGGGTCTGGTCGCTGACCTGGACACGGAGGAGATCGGCCGGATCGACGCCGGGGCGTGGTTCGACGCGTCGTTCGCCGGGACGCGCATGCCGATGTGGGCCGAGACGGTGGACTTCTTCGTCAGCCACCCCGAGGTGGGGATGCTGCTGGAGATCAAGGCGCCGTGGGACCGCGAGCCGCTGGAGCGCCTGCTCACGCAGGTCGCCGAGGCGGGCATCGCGGACCGGGTGCTCGCCCAGACGTTCTACCCGGACATCCTGCGGATGCTCGGTGAGATCGTCCCGAACGAGCCGCGCGGCTTCCTCGTGCAGAGGATCGACGACGAGGTGCTCGCCCTCGCGGCCGAGCTCGGCGTCACTGCCCTCAACCCGCAGTTCCCGCTCGTGCTCGAGCGTCCGGAGCTGCCGGGGAAGATCCGGGCAGCCGGCATGCAGTGCATGGTGTGGACGCCGAACGAGCCGCACGAGTGGGCGCAGCTCCTCGAGATCGGCGTGGACGGCATCATCACCGACCGGCCGGACCGGCTCGCCGGCTGGCTCAGCGCGCAGGGCTGAGCGCGCTCGAACGACGACGACGGCGCCCGTCACCTCACGAGGGTGGCGGGCGCCGTCGTCGTTCCTGCTCCGCCCGTGCCGGGCCGGCCGTGCTCTCCCGGACGACGAGCCGATGGTCGGCGACGATCGTGGCGCCGGGCGAGGTGTCGCCCGCCATCCGCAGCCGGAGCCGCTCGACCGCGAGGCGTGCGATCTGCGCCTTGTCCGGAGCGACGGTGGTGAGCGTCGGCGTGCTGAACCGGCCGTCCTCGACGTCGTCGAACCCGACCACGGCGACGTCGTCGGGCACCCGCACGCCCGCGGTCGCCAGCGTGCGCAACGCGCCGAGCGCGACGAGGTCGTTGAGGCAGAACACGGCGTCCGGCCGCTCGCCCGAGCTCAGCAGGTGCGCCATCGCGCGGGCGCCGTCGGCGCGGTGGAGCGCCCCGGTCCGCGCGTCGAGCCCGTCCCGGTACGGCAGCCCGGCCTCCTCCAGGGCCTCCCGGTAGCCCTGGGCACGCAGCATCGTCGTGTGCGTCCAGGACTCGCGCTCGCCGCCGACGACGGCGATCCGTCGCCGCCCCTGGGACGTGAGGTGGCGCACGGCCTCCCGGGCGGCCTCCACGTTGTCGATGACGACGTGGTCGAACAGCTCGGACGTGACCTGCTCGCCGATGAGGACGAGCGGCGTACCGGGTCCCCGGCGGGCGAGCTCGTCCGCGCCCAGCTGGAGCGGGTTGAGGATCAGGCCGTCGAAGAGCCCGGCGCGCCCGCGGTGGAACACGACGTCCCGCTCCCGCTCGGGGCGTCCGTCGGTCTGGTCGACGACGAGCGTGTACTCCTCGCCGAGCACGTCGATGAACGCCCGCGTGAGCTCCGCGAAGTACGGGACGTCGACCTCGGGGACCACCAGGCCGATGAGGCCGGACCGCCCCTGGCGCAGCGAGCGCGCCGTCAGGTTCGGCCGGTAGCCGGTCTCGGAGATGGCGAGCTCGACCCGCCGCCGGGTCTCGGCGCTCACGTGGGGATGCTCGTTGACGACGTTGGACACCGTCCGCGGCGAGACGCCGGCCCGAGCGGCGACGTCGCGGACGGTGACCATCCTCCGGTGTCAGGCGGGCTCGACGGTGACGGAGCGGAACGCGACCTCGCCGTCATGGCTGCGGAGCCCGACCATGCCGCTGGTGAACGAGTCGTAGGGGTCGAGCGCCGTGACCGTGACCTCCTCGCCGCTCGCCGGGCGCCAGGTCGCCTCGAGTCGCACGCCGCGGCGGGTGTCGACGACCGTGAGCTCCAGCTCGTGCCACGTCTCGCGGGCGATGCCGCCGGGCACGCTCACGCCCGCCAGCTCCATGTACGCGTAGTCCTGGCGCGCGAGGAAGATCCGCCCCCCGACCGGGTCGACGCCGGCGTAGTAGCCGTGGTGCGAGTCCGGCCCTTCCGCCGGGTCGCTCACCCGGGCGAGGAGTCCGGCGTCGACGGTCTGCGGGCCGACCATGATCTCGGTGCGGACCGTGTAGTCGGTCCACCCGGTCGACCCGGTGACCGCCTTGGGGAAGCCGCTCGCGTCCGTCTGCCGGTACACGTCGCCGTCGACCTGCCAGCTGCCGCCGTACGTGATCCAGCCGGCCTCCCCACGTTCCCCGAACGCCGACGCGAACGGCATCGTCCCGACCTGTGCGACGCCGGTGGCCTCCGCGCACGGTCCCGCCGCACCGAAGCTGGTCGGTGCGGTGAGGCGGACGTCGCCCGGCGCTCCGGCCGGCATGACGTGCGGGCTGTAGTTGGCGTTGCAGCCCGGCGAGGCGTTGCTCACGGTCCACGGCGCGGGGGCCCAGTCCCACGGGCCGTCGACGTCGCCGTCGTTGAGGAAGAGCGCGCGGTAGTCCTCCGGTGCGGGGGCGTCGCCCACCTCGGAGAACACGCGCTGCGCCGACAGCACGAGCTGACCGCCGTCCGCGTTCGGGACCCACGTGACGAACGGGCTGTGGCCCGGGTAGCGACCGTCCTCGGTGCGGACCTGAGGCCCGACGTCGGCCGGGTCGCCCCAGCGGGCGCCGTCGCGCGAGGTCTTGACGTGCACGTTGCAGTGCGCGCGGCCGCAGATCTCGTAGGACAGCACGTAGTCGCCCCGTGCGCCCATCCGCGTCACGCTCGGCATCCCGGGGCGGTCGCCCGGCAACGCGCTGGCGACGTCCCGCGTGACGTCGCTCCACGTCGCGCCACCGTCGCGCGACGTGACGTGCACGATCATCTGGCTGTGCTCCGGCGCCGAGCGTTCGTCGGCGAAGTACATCTGGAGGGCGCCGCGCCGGTCGAGCACGAGGTGCGGCTCCCAGATGCCGCGGCCGAACGTACCGCCCGTCTGGACGACGGCGCCGGGCTCCCACGTGGCGCCGTGGTCGTGGGAGTACCAGGAGAAGAACTCGGTGACGGAGCCGTCGGCCGGCACCAGGTTCGCGACGAGCATGAGCGTCCCGGCGGGATGCTCGCCCAGAGCGGTCGGGAACTCGAACAGCTCGGGCTGCCACATGCGCGAGACGGGCGTGGCGTCGCGCTCGTCCGCCACGGTGCTGAGCGTCTCCCAGGTGGCGCCGTCGTCGTCGCTGCTCTTGACGATCAGCTCGATCGGACCGCCGGTCGGGTTGTCGCGCTCGAACGTCATGAGCAGCCGGCCGTTCAGCTCGCCGGCGTGCTCCAGCGCGATCGTGCGGGCGTAGATGTTGCTCTCGTCCGGGCCCGCCGGGGTGTGCACGTACTCCCCCGGTGCGTCGGCCGCCGCCGGCGCGGCGGCCATCAACCCGCTGACCGTCGCGGCCGCCAGCGCCGCGAGGATCGTCCTGCTCCGTGTCCACGACATCGTCGTCGCTCCCCTGATCGATGAGTATTGCCACGTTGCAAACGCGACCGTAGCAGCGGTCCTGCCCCTGCGGAAGAGGGCGCTGCACGCGCGCTGCGTCGCCCGGCAGGGTGGCGCGTCTCGTGCAAGGGACGCGCAACCGCGCACTCGTACCGTGCCTGCAGCGCGGCTCGGTCGGACCGCGAACGGCGCGAGAGCGGGGAGAACACGGTGGGGCGACGACGACGACGACGTGCGGGCGGGACGGTCGCGGTGGCCGCAGCGCTCGGGGCGGCCCTGCTCGCCGGATGCGCGGGCGGTGCGGGGTCGCCGGAGGCCCCGGGCGGCGAGGAGTCCTCGGTGTCTCAGGACCCGCCCGGCGAGCCGTCGGCCGGCTCCGGAGAGGAGATGACGACGACGCCGTCCGAGTCGCCCTCCGCCGGTCCCGACGACGGCGCCTGGCAGGACGTGTCGTTCGGCAACGGCACGTTCTCGGTGCCGCCGTCGTGGGAGATCGACATCGTCGGCGAGGGCGACGCCGAGACCCCGCGTCCCGTCCACGGACGCGGCTTCTGCCCGGACGATCCCTCGCTCGTGACGGCGCTCGCGCTCGTCACGTGGACGGACGAGACCACCGACGCCCACGAGGCGGTCGCCGCCGAGGCGGAGCGCGCCGCCCAACACTTCTACCCCGGACGCTCGCCGCGGCTCACGCTCGACGAGGTGGACGACGGCGGCGAGTGGGCCACCGTCTTCGCCGGGGTCGCGATGCGCCCGTCGGACGACCCGTGCGACGCCCCGGAGGCAATGCTCATCGTCCGGGGTGTGCCGTACCCCGACGGCTCAGGGACGTTCCTCTTCCTCGTGCTCGGCGAGCTCGGGCTGCCCGGGTCGCCGCCCGAGGACGACCTCGTCCGGATCGCCAGCAGCCTGCGGACGTGACCGACCGACCGCCTCACGCCGCCGCGACGGCGTCGGCGACGGCGTCGAGCACGAGCGCCGTCGTGCGCGCCGTCACCGTCGGCTCCGAGCCGCCGACCCACTCGCGGCCCCGGCTCACCCAGCCCGTCAGCAGCCCGGCGGCCCGGCCGCCCTCGACGTCGGCGCGCGGATGGTCCCCCACCATCCAGCCGCCCTCGGTCGCTGCGCCAGCGACCTCGAGAGCGCGCGTGAAGATCCGCGCGTCCGGCTTGGCCACGCCGACCGCCTCGGACACGACGACCCCGTCGACCAGCTCGCCGAGCCCCGTCCCGTCCAGCTTCATCGCCTGCTGGCGCTCGGTCCCGTTCGTGACCACGACGACGCGCCAGCCCGCGGAGCGCAGCGCGTCGAGCCGGGCGACGACGCCGTCGGCGGGCGTGACGTAGCGGACGTGCTCGTACAGCAGCCGGTCGACGAGCGCGTCGACCGGCTCCTCCAGGGCGAACCGGTCGCGCATCCGCCCGGCGAGGTCCGCCCGGGGCGTGTACCCGGAGGCGTCCGCCTCGACGAGCCAGGCGAGGTCGGCGGGGCTGCCGTCGACCTCGCCGACGACGTCGCGCGCCCAGCGCGTGAACGCGGCGGTCCGCTCGACGAGCGTGTCGTCGAGATCGATGAGGAGGCACGGGCTCGTCGTCGGCATGGGACCTCCGGGCTCGGACGGCGTCGTGGTCACCGTGGACCACCTGACTCACCCCGGCCCGTGCCCCCGGCGCGATTCGAACGCGCGACCTACCGCTTAGGAGGCGGTTGCTCTATCCCCTGAGCTACGGGGGCGGATCACGGGCGCCGGTGACGCCGCGCGGTCTGCCGCTGGGCGAGGGCCAGCCTACCGGGCGAGAATGGCGCGGTGCCCGCCGCCGTCAGCCGCGTCCTGGCCCTGCCGCCCGCCGACGCGTTCGCGCTGGTGACCGACCTGCCCCGGCACGACAGATGGATCCCGTTCACCCGGGTCCAGGGCCCGCGACGCCCCCACCCGGGAGCCCGGTACAGCGCGCTCTCGCTCGGCGTGCTGCGCGACCGGATGGAGCTCACAGTCTGGCGGGAGCCGGACGACGACGCCGTCGGGGTGGCCACGTACGTCAAGCACGGCCCGGTGCTCCTGGGCACCTCCACCCTGACGGTGCGACCGCACGGCACGGACGCGGCGCCGTCGTCGTCGCTCGTGACCTGGTCGTACGACGCGTGGCTCGCCGTTCTCCCGCCCCGCGCGACGCGTCGTGCGACGAGCGCGTCCGGCCGCGCGATGGCCGCCCTCGCTCTCGCCCGGATGGGCCGCGCCGTGAGCTCCGGCCGCCTGCCCTGGCGCGCCGCGCCACAGGTTTGCCGAAGGATCCGCGCGCTGACGCGTCCGGCGGCTTAGCATCGGCTCACGAACGACGAGGAGGTCACCCATGCCCCGAGTCCGCTCTCGCCGCTACCTGATGTGCCCACCCACGCACTACACGGTCAGCTACGAGATCAACCCCTGGATGCACGCCGGCGTGCCGACCGATCCGGCCACAGCGCTCGCCCAGTGGGAACGCCTGCGCGACCTCTATCTCGAGCTCGGCCACCGGGTCGACGTCATCGAGCCGCTACCCGGGTGCCCGGACATGGTCTACGCCGCGAACGGCGCCACCGTCATCGACGGGGTCTGCTACACCGCACGATTCCACTACGCCGAACGCGCGGCCGAGGGGCCCGCCTACGAGAAGTGGTTCGCCGACGCCGGGTTCCGCACCGTGCGCGCCCAGCTGACCAACGAGGGCGAGGGCGACCTCCTCCTGGCCGGCCGCTACATCCTGGCCGGCACCGGCTTCCGCACGGACCGCGCGGCGCACGCCGAGGCGCAGGAGGTGTTCGGCCTCCCGGTCATCTCGCTGCAGCTCGTCGACCCGCGCTTCTACCACCTGGACACGGCGCTCACGGTGCTCGACGACGACCTCGTCGCGTACCACCCACCCGCGTTCTCCCCCGGCAGCCGGGCGGTCCTGCACCGCCTCTTCCCGGACGCGATCATCGTCGGCGACGACGACGCGGCGCACCTCGGGCTCAACGCCGTCAGCGACGGCGAGCACGTGGTCCACGCCCCCGGCGCCTCGACGTTCGCGGAGCAGCTGCGCGAGCGCGGCCTGACGCCGATCGCCGTCGACACCTCGGAGCTCCTCAAGGGCGGCGGCGGTGCGAAGTGCTGCACGCTCGAGATCCGCGAGGCGGGGGTGCCCGCATGACCGCCGACGTGCGCCTCGCCACGGGGTCCACGGCCCCCGGCCGGGAGGTCCTCGCCCACAACTACGCACCCCTGCCGGTCACGCTGCACTCCGGCGACGGCGCCTGGGTGCGCGATGCGCAGGGCCGCGCCTACCTGGACTTCCTCGCCGGGTACTCGGCGCTCAACTTCGGTCACGGCCACCCCGCCCTGCTCGCGGCCGCCCACGACCAGCTGGACCGCCTGACCCTGACCTCGCGGGCCTTCGACCACGACCTGCTCGTCCCGTTCGCCGACGCCGTCACGGCTCTCACGGGGACCCAGATGCTGCTGCCGATGAACACCGGGGCGGAGGCGGTCGAGACCGCGATCAAGGTGTCCCGCAAGTGGGGGTACGACGTGCGCGGGGTGGCCCCAGAACGCGCGACGATCGTGGTCGCCGCCGGCGCGTTCCACGGGCGGACGACGACGATCGTCTCGTTCTCGACGGATCCGGACGCCCGCGACGGGTTCGGCCCGTACACACCGGGGTTCCGCGTCGTCCCGTACGGCGACGCCGACGCCGTCGCCGCCGCGATCGACGAGCACACCGTGGCGGTCCTGCTCGAGCCGATCCAGGGCGAGTCCGGCGTCGTCGTCCCGCCCGCCGACTACCTCCCCCGCGTCCGCGACGTCACGGCGGCGGCCGGAGTCCTGCTCGTGCTCGACGAGATCCAGTCGGGGCTCGGGCGGACCGGCACCACGCTGGCCGCCGACCGCGTCGGCGTCCGCGCGGACCTGGTGACGCTCGGGAAGGCGCTCGGCGGCGGGGTGCTGCCCGTGTCGGCGGTCGTGGGACGCGCGGACGTCCTCGGCGTGCTCACGCCGGGCACCCACGGCTCGACGTTCGGGGGGAACCCGCTGGCCTGCGCCGTCGGGATCGCCGTGTGCCGGCTCCTGGAGCCGGGCGACCTGCAGGCGCGGGCCGCTGAGCTCGGCGCAGTGATGGCGGCCCGGCTCGAGGAGATGCAGCGCGCCGGGCTGCTCGCCGCGGTGCGGACCGCCGGGCTGTGGGCCGGGATCGACGTGCCGGCGGACGCCGGGATCACCGGTCGCGGCCTGTGCGAGCGCCTGCTCGCCCGGGGCGTGCTCGCGAAGGACACGCACGGGGCGACGATCCGGCTCGCACCGCCCCTGGTCGTCTCCGAGGCGGACCTGCACACCGGCCTGGACGCCCTGGAGGACGCGCTGCGCGCTTGAGCTCGGGGCCGGGGACACGCTCGGCGTGTCCCCGGCCCGTGCGTCACGTCGTGGCGAGCAGCTGCTCCATGGTGGAGATCTCAGCCTGCTGGGTGTCGACGATGTCCTGGGCCATCCTGTGGACGGGCTCGTGCAGACCGTCCTCGAGCTGGGTCTCAGCCATCTCGATGGCGCCCTCGTGGTGGACGATCATCTGCTCGAGGAAGAGCCGCTCGGCTTCCGCGCCTTGGGCGCTCTCGAGGGCTTGCATGTCCTCCTCGCTCATCATCCCGTCCATCGGCCCGTGATCCATCTCTTCGGGAGCGGTCTCCTCCGCCCCCCACTCCCCCAGCCACTGAGCGAGCTGGGAGATCTCTGGCCCCTGTGCCTCCTTGATCTCAAGAGCCAGGTCGGTGACCTCGGGTCGGATGTCCGCCTTGCCGAGGATGAGGTCGGCCATCTCGATCGCCTGGGCGTGGTGCGGGATCATCATCTGCGCGAACACCACGTCCGCGTCGTTGACGTCCTGCTCCTGGCCGGCTGTCTCTCCGGAGCTCGCGGGAGCACTCGACATGTCCGACATGTCATGAGACGGCTCCTCGCCGTTCGAGCACGCCGCCACGCTCACAGCGGTCGCGAGGACGATGGCGGGCAGAAGCATGCGCTTGCTATTCATATTGGGCCTTTCACATTCGGAGGGAACCACGCGCGAACCCCTCGGGTTCGCGTAACGGTCGACGCCTTAGCGCGTCGACGACGGCGTGGCTCTACGTCCGAGAGATGCCCAGCGCGTGCAGCGACGGCCCGGCGGTCGGGCGCGAACAGGGTGGGGCCCGGTGCAGGACGTGCGCCCAGGAACTCCCCGAAGCCGCGATGGCTCGCGCTCCCGGGATCGCGAGCGCAAGGAGCGCAACAAGCACCATCAGGCACATCGCCGTGACCAGCTCATGGCCGGCGCAGCTTCCGTCGGCGCACTCGGCCGACGTCGCCGCCGAGGCGTGTTCTCCTTCGACCGGGGCGGGGATGAGGTGGTGGTGGTCGCTCGTGGCGATCACCGCGGCAGCCGGTGGGAGGTGAGCGTTCGACGATCCGCTCATCGCATGCATGGTCACGACGCCGAGGATGAGCGCGGCGACGATGAGCGCACCCGCACGCCAGCGCCGGCTCCCGGCGAGAAGCTCGCCGGCACTCGTCAGCATGCGCCTCACCCTGTCAGGGTAGCCAGTCCCCGCTGCGGGCCGAAGGCGTGGTGCCCCCGCGCACGAACGCTGGCGGATCGGGCACACGTGCCCGCTCGGCCGATCGATGGTCAGGCACTCCGCCCGCAGCCGAGACCGGACGCGTCAGCGACGCGTCCAGGGCACGCGCGCCGGCGGGATGCCCTCGTCCTTGGACCGGTTCGGGACCACGAGCACGGGGCAGGCCGCGTGGTGCAGCACCGCCTGGCTCGTCGAGCCCAGCAGCATCCCGGCGAACCCGCCGCGGCCGCGCGATCCCACGATCACCAGGTCCACCGCCGTCGAGAACTCCGTGAGCAGCTCGGCGCCGCTGCCGTCGAGGGCGTGCCGCTTGACGGTGACGGACGTGCCCTGCGTGGCCTGCTCGACGGCGACGTTGAGCCCTTCCGTGACGTCGGCGAGCACCTGGTCGCGGTCGACGGCGGCCGGGAGCCAGGCGAGCATGCCGGCGCCGCTCGCGAGGGGGACCCCGACGACAGCGGTCAGCTCCGCCTCCCACAACGCCGCCTCCTCGACGGCCCGCTCGAGCGCGCACCGCGCGCTGGGCGACCCGTCGACGCCGACCACCATCCGCTTGGGCGGCATGAGCAGCGCAGCGTCGTCCTCGCGGTGCGGGACGACGACGACAGGGCAGTGCGCGTGCGCCGGCAGGGCCGACGACACGGTGCCCAGCAGCCGGTCCGCGAACCCACCGCCCCCGCGCGTGCCGACCACGGCGAGGCCCGCCTGCCGGGACAGGTCGATGAGGACGCCGGCGGCGTCACCCGTCTCGAGCGCGTGCGTGACCTCGACGCCGCAGCCGGCGACCCGGGCCACCGACTCGTCGAGCACCGCCCGGGCGCCGTCCCGGATGGCGCCGTCGTCGAGCGCCGCATATCCGCCGTCGAGAGACGCCGCCGTGAACGACGGCAGCGAGTACGCGCAGACGACGTGGAGCCGCCAGCGCCGCTGCACGGCCTCGGCCGCAGCCCAGTCCAGGGCATGCAGGCTCGGTGCGGAGCCGTCGACGCCGACGAGCACGACCGGTTCGTGGCTCATGACCGAACTCCTTCACCGTCTTGGTCGTTCCTTGACCACCAGTGTGCCCCTCCGCAAGCACCGTCGCTAGCGACTCGCGGCCGACGTGTCGCCGATGAGACGACGCGCGAGGGCTGCCGCGCGCACGTGCACGCGCGATGCGGGCAGGGACGACGACGGCCCGCTCCCTGAGGGAACGGGCCGTCGTGCGTGCAGAGGCGCCGTCGCCGCTGCCTGGTGCTACAGAACGCGGATGAACACCGGGTTCGACATGTAGATCGGACCGGCCGAAAGCGGCGTGCTGTAGTTGCGCGCCGCGATGTGCTGGCCGTTGCCCAGGTAGATGCCGACGTGGCCCGGGGACCAGATGAGGTCGCCCGGCTGCGCCTCGGCGGCGGAGACGACCGTGCCCGCGTAACGCTGCGCCGAGGACGAGCGCGGCAGGCTGACACCCACCTGTGCGAACACGTACGAGGTGAAGCCCGAGCAGTCGAACCCACCCGGGGCTGCACCGCCGTGGACGTACGGCGTGCCGATGTACCGGTAGGCGATCTCGATGACCGCAGCCGCCGTCGCGGACGCGATCGGCGCCGCGGGGGCCGCCGGGGCGGCCTCGGCCGACCGGTCGCCGCCGCGGGACGCGGTGTCGTCGGTGCGGACGGGCTCGGGCTCCGGCTCAGGCTCCGGCGGAGCCTCCGAGCTCACCTCGACGGCGGCGAAGCTGAAGGATGCCTCGGCGTCGACGGAGACGGTGGGCGCCGTGGCGAGGGCGTCGCGAGCGTCCTGCGTGAGGGAGGCGACGTTCACCTCGGGAAGAGCGACGGTCTCCTGCGGTGCTGCGCTCGCCGACGGGGCAGCGATACCGAGGATCAGACCGGAGGACGCCACGGCGACAGCGGTGCGACGTCCGACGGGGCCGGTGATCGACTCCGTGATCGTGGCGCCGAAGGCGTCGAGCGGAGTCGAAGGGCGGCGCGCCGCGCGATGACGCGCGCCTGTCGAACTGTTGGTCACGAGCAAGCCTCTCCACACGCCTGCGAGGTGAGCTGTCGGGTTCGGACTGTGGATTCGCCCGGCCCCGTGTGCGGTACGTCCGCACCCGGGACTTCACCCCAAGGAGTCCGGTTGCCCGGACCCCGGTCACACCTGGGTCCCCCGTCCCTGCCGTCTGTCGTTCTGGACCTCGTGCGGCGGCAGGGCTCGGCGTACCGCGTGAGGGCTCTTCGGAGGAGGGTTCCGACGAGCGTTTGGGAGACTACCCGAAGATCTCGGCAGATGTCACGTTCCGGTCACGGAGTGCTGGCTGCCGCCGCGCCGTCGGCCACGAACACGTGCTTGGCGAGCTCGACCGGCAGGTCCAGCACCAGGTCGGACCCGGCGGCCCGCACCGTCAACGTGGACGTGTCCCGCTGCACGGTGACCCGCGCGCCGGGGCGCACGCCGCTCTCGTCGAACCGGGCGAGCAGCTCGACGTCCACCTGCAACGGCTCCCCGATCCGCTTGACGACCACCTCGCGCGCGTCGTCGCCGGCGACGTCCAGCACCGGACGCACCCCGGCGAGGAACGACTCCGACCCGCGCTCGCCCAGCTCGTCGAGCCCGGGGATCGGGTTGCCGTACGGGTCGAAGTGCGGGTGGTCGAGCAGCCCGACCAGCCGCTCCTCGACCTGCTGGCTCATCACGTGCTCCCACCGGCACGCCTCCTCGTGGACGTGCGCCCAGTCGAGGCCGATGACGTCGGTGAGCAGCCGCTCCGCGAGGCGGTGCTTGCGCATCACGTGAGTGGCCTTCGCCATGCCCTCGTCGGTGAGCTCGAGGTGGCGGTCGCCGCTCACGACGACGAGGCCGTCCCGCTCCATCCGGGCGACCGTCTGCGAGACCGTGGGCCCCGAGTGCCCGAGCCGCTCCGCGATCCGGGCGCGGAGCGGGACGATGCCCTCCTCGAGGAGCTCGTACACGGTCTTCAGGTACATCTCAGTGGTGTCGATGAGGTCACTCACGCGCGCGGCACCTTCCCTAACGTCCCCTGTCCGGCCTTCACAGCCGGCCATCCGGGTCCTACCCTATGGCCCCTCACCGACGGTCGGGCTGCGGCGATGCCGGGCGCCCGTAGGCTCTGCTGCGATGACCGAGCCCGACCCACCGCCGCAGTCGGCCCTTCCGATCGCGCCGATCTCCGCGATCGATCCCGACCTGCCGTCCCTCGCCTATCGCGGCCACGACCTCGCGACGCTCGTCGGGCGGGTCGGGTTCCAGGACGTGTGGGCGCTGCTCGTCGACGGCCGGACCGGGAGCGCGCTCCCACCGGCCGAGCCGTTCCCGCTGCCGGTCCGCACGGGCGACGCCCGCGTCGACGTCCAGAGCGCCCTCGCGCAGCTGGCCCCGGTCTGGGCGTTCCGCCCGATGCTCGACCTCGATGCGGCGAGGCTCCGTCAGGACCTCGCCCGGGCCAGCGTCATGGCGCTGTCGTTCGTCGCCCAGTCCGCGCGCGGCGACGACCTTCCCGCGGTCCCGCAGCGCGAGGTCATGCTCGCCCCGACGACGGCGGAGCGGTTCCTCGTGCGCTGGCGCGGCGAGGCCGACCCGGCGCACGCGCGCGCCCTGGACGCCTGCTGGGTGGCCGTCGCGGAGCACGGCATCTCGCCGTCGACGCGTGCGGCCCGGCTCATGGCCGGCACCGGGGCCGACGCCGCAGCGTGCCTCGCAGGGGCCGTGGCGGCGACCAGCGGCCCCCTGGCCGCCGGCGCCGCCGCTCGCGCGTTCGCCCTCGTGACGGAGGCCGACCGCACCGGCGACCCGGCCGGCGTCGTCGCGCACGCACTGACCCGGGGACCCCTCATGGGGTTCGGCCATCCGTCCTACCGCGGGCGCGACCCGCGCGCGACCCTCCTCCACGCGGAGTGCGCGCGGATCGGCGCACCGCTGCTCGAGGCGGCGGAGGCGGTCGAGGCGGCCGGGACCGCGGCGCTGGCCGAGCGCGGCGTGCCGTACACGGCGAACGTCATGTTCTGGGCCGGGATCCTGCTCGACGCCGCCGGGGTCGCCCCCCGCATGTTCACCGCCATGTACAGCTGCGGGCGCGGCGCCGGGTGGTCCGCCCACCTGCTCGCCGCGCACGCCGAGCTCCTGGCTCGCACCGGCCGAGACGGCACCTCCGGCGGGGCGCCGACGGTGGGATGATCCCGGGCATGCCCACGTCGGACGCGATCACGATCCCGCCGCACCTGCTCCCCGCGGACGGTCGGTTCGGCTCCGGTCCCAGCAAGGTCCGTCCCGCCCAGGTCGACATGCTGGCGGCGCTCGGCCGCACGGTCCTCGGGACGTCCCACCGCCAGGCGCCCGTGCGCCGGCTGGTGGCCCGCGCCAAGGAGGGGCTGCTCGACCTGCTCGGCGCCCCGGCGGGCTACGAGGTCGTGCTGGGCAACGGCGGCAGCACCACGTTCTGGGACGTCGCCACGTGCTCGCTCGTCGCTCGCCGTGCCCAGCACGCCACCTTCGGCGAGTTCGGCGCGAAGTTCGCCGCCGCGACCCGCGCCGCCCCGTTCCTGGACGAGCCGGACGTGCGCGAGGTGCCGCCCGGCCGGCTCGCGCTCCCGGAGGCGACCGACGGCGTCGACACGTACGCCTGGCCCCAGAACGAGACCTCGACCGGCGTCGTCGCACCCGTGCGGCGCGTGGGCGGGGACGCAGCCCTCGTCGTCGTCGACGCCACCTCCGCGGCCGGTGCGGTGCCCGTGGACCTCGCCGAGACCGACGTCTACTACCTTGCCCCGCAGAAGGTCCTCGCCTCCGACGGCGGCCTGTGGTTCGCCGTCGTCTCGCCGTCCGCGGTGGAGCGCGCCGCGACGGTCGCGGCGTCCGACCGGTGGATCCCGGAGTCGCTCTCGTTCACGACGGCGCTGGCGAACTCGCGCCTGGACCAGACGCTCAACACGCCGGCGATCGCGACGCTCGTCCTGCTCGTCGAACAGCTCGACTGGTTGCGCGAGGCGGGCGGACTGGAGTGGGCGGCGGCGCGCAGCGCGGCCAGCGCGCGGGTGCTGTACTCGTGGGCCCAGAGCCGGGAGTGGGCGACGCCGTTCGTCGCCGAGGAGGCGCTGCGCTCCCCCGTGGTCGGCACGATCGACCTGGACGACGCCGTCGACGCCCGCGCCGTCATCGCTGCCTTGCGCGACAACGGGATCGTCGACGTCGACCCGTACCGCAAGCTCGGCCGCAACCAGCTGCGCGTGGGGATGTACCCCGCCGTCGACCCGGCCGACGTCGAGGCGCTCACGGCCTGCGTGGACCACGTGGTCGAGCGCCTCGCCTGACGTGGGCTACAGCGCGACCTCCGCGCCGGTGTGGTTGTCCACCCAGCGCCGCCGGTCGCCGTCGCGCACCAGCTGCAGGTCCGCGCCCACGGGCAGGGAGTAGATCCCGATCACCGCAGGCTCGATCCTGGCCACGGTGTTGAAGTCGGCGACGGCGAGGTTCGACGCGTCGTTGAGGTACTCGTCGTCGTCGGCGTCGGAGAAGAACCGCCACCCGTTGTCCTGCGGGTTGACGCTGCGCTCGCGCACCGCCCACGCCAGCCGGGCGGTGCCGTCGAGGATCCGGCGCGAGGCGATGACGCCCCCGGCGCCCTCGAGGTACTCAGGTCGCTGTGTCATGGCTCTCCAGACGTCGCACGAGGTCGGCGCGATAGGGCAGGTTCCGGGCGAGGTCGAGCGGGGTGAGCCCCGCGGCGTTGCGGACGTCGAGCCCGAGGTCCCGGTGGGCGAGGACGACGTCGTACAGCGGCGCGAGGTCGGCATCGGTGAGCTTCATGGTCACGAGCTCGTGCAACGGCACGGTGTGCCGGCGGTCGTCGACGACGTCCAGGCGGGCGCCGCCGTCGAGCAGGCGGCGCGTGAGCTCGACGGTTCGGGGCAGGTCGTGCTTGTTCTGGCCGAAGAGGACGTGGAGCACGCCGTAGCCGTCCGGTCCGAGTCGCGCGGGGTCGGCGCCGGCGTCGAGCAGGAACGCCGCGATGGCGTACCTCGCGTCCAGGTCGCCGTTCCCGAGCGCCTGGTGCAGCAGCGTCGTCCCGTGGAAGTCCGCCGACTCGTCGCCGGGGCGGAACGCGGCGACGAGCTCGTCGTACGACGACCTCTTCGCGAGCATGTCGATCTGCATCGTCCGAGCCTATGCGTGGGGGGCTACTCGTAGCGATGGCCCCGGTTGTTGCCCGGGAGCTCCGGCCGGTAGTTCGCGGGGTCGTTGAACCAGTCGCGGAACTCCGCCGGGGTCATCTCGCCGCGCATGTACCGCTCCCAGACGTCGTGGTACCGCTCGCCGGGCACGTGCCCCATGTCCCACACGTCCCGGCGGGGCGTGCCGGGGGTCCAGTCGATGACGTCGCCGGTGTTGGGGTCGCGGACCACGCCGTCCGGGCCGCGGGCGTTGTCCCAGACCTCCTCGGGGACACCCTGGCGGTAGGACGGCCGACGCCGCGGGTTCGAGTACGGCAGGTCGGTGCGCGGGGTCGGGGCGACGGCGTCCGGACGGGCCGTGACGTCGTCGAGCGTGCCGCGGGTGCGGCGCAGCAGCGCGACGAGCGAGTCGATGACGCCGCGCAGGTTGCGCACCGAGGTGACGAGCGCCGTCACCTTGCTGCCGACCCGAGCCGCGAGCGACGACACACGCGTGCTGACCTGGCTGATCACCCACGGGGTGCCGAGCCCGAGGGTGAACGTGATCTGGGCCGCCCAGGAGATCGCCGAGCCGACGAGCTGCGCGAGCGCGTCCCGCACGAGGTCGTGGACGACCTGCACGATCGTGGCGCACGTGCGCAGCGCGCCGGCGACGGCGCCGGACGAGCCGCCGAGCGCCGCCAGCATCGCCGCGACGTCGTCGGAGAAGCTCGCGTACGACGTGACGGCCGCACCCTCGAGCGACTCGAGGTCGCTCGAGACGGCGGTGCGCAGCGACTCCGCGCTCTCGGACATCCGCGTGGCGATGTTCTCCCACGTCCCGGCGAAGCCGCCGACGGCGCCGGGGTCGCCGGTGAGGTCGTTGAGCCAGCCCTTCAGCGGCTCGAGGTGCTCCATCAGCCACCCGAGCCCGGCGCCCAGCAGCGAGCCGAGCGGGTCCATCGCCGTCGCGACGGTGTCCAGGGCGGTCGACGCACCCGCCATCCCGGCGGCGAGCCAGTCGCCGTTGGCGAGCGACGTCGACAGGTCGGAGACGCTCTCGACGAGCAGGGTGCCGGCGAGCGGGGACGACTCGGTGGGGCTGACGACGAGCGAGTTCCCGGTCATGACGGCTCCATCCGCGCCAAGCGGCCGCTCAGGTCGTCATCCATGGCCGCGTAGTCGCGGGCCATCTCGGTGACGCGCGTGGCGGTGTCGGCGAGCAGCCGCGCGGCCGCGCCGACGGCGTCGCCGGTGGAGGCCTCGCTCTCGCTCACGATGGGCGGAAGGAACGCGCAGAGCAGGCCGAACGCCCCGCCATCGAGATCGACGGACGTGGCGGCAGAACCCGCTTCGGCGACGTCGTCGGCGACCATGTCGACCTTGCGTGCATGGGCCCGCAGGACGTCGTCGTCGATGTGGAAGCTCTCGGACATGCTGCCTCCCTCGGTCGTGGGATGCGAGCCACGTTAGGAGGTGACGCAGGTCACGGGAATGGGGAGAACTCCCCGACCGGCTCAGGCCGCGCTGGCGCGCTCGCCGGCGTCGTCGAGCTCCAGAGCGTCGCGGGTGGCGAGGCGTTCCTGCGCGGCGCGCGACAGCACGAAACGGCGGCGCGGCTCGGACTCGTACGTCACGCGGACCTTCCATGCGCGCATCGCGTAGGCAGCGGCACCGAGCGCGACGACGATCGCGGCGATCGAGCCGACGCCGATCGACCAGCGGGGCCCCCAGTGCTCCGCGATCCAGCCGACGATGGGCGAGCCGATCGGCGTCGCCCCGAGGAACACCATGAGGTACAGGCTCATCACGCGTCCGCGCACGATCGGGTCCGTGGACATCTGGATCGCCGTGTTCGCGGCCGTGATCATCGTTAGCGTGAAGAAGCCCACCGGGATCGCGGAGATCGCGTAGGTCCAGTACGTCGGCATGAGCGCCATCGCCCCGGACGCGATCCCGAAGCCCAGCGCGGACCCGACCACGAGCCGCACGCGCGGCTGCTTGCGCCGGGCCGCGAGCAGCGCCCCGGTCAGCGACCCGATCGCGAGGATCGAGCCGAGGATGCCGTACTCGCCGGCGCCCATCCCGAACTCGTTGCGCGCCATGACGGCGCTCGTCAGCTGGAAGTTGAGGCCGAACGCGCTGATCACCGAGACCACGGCCATGATCACGAGGATGTCCGAGCGTCGGCGCACGTAGCGCAGGCCCTCCCGGATCTGACCCTTCCCTCGCTTCGCGAGCGGCATCGGCGTGAGCTCCGCCGTCCGCATGCGCGTGAGCACGAATACCGTGAGCGCGAACGTCACCGCGTTGATGACGAACAGCCAGCCCGAGCCGACGACGGCGATGAGCAGGCCCGCGACGCCCGGCCCGACGAGGCGGGCCGCGTTGAACGACGCGCTGTTGAGACCGACGGCGTTCGGCAGGCCGTCCGGCGGCACCATCTCGGCGACGAACGTCTGGCGGACGGGGTTGTCGAGCGCCGTCACGACGCCGAGCAGCAGCGCGAACACGTACACGTGCCACAGCTCGGCGTGGCCGGAGAGGACGAGCACGCCAAGGCCCGCCGCGAGCAGACCCATCGCACCCTGCGTCGCCATGAGCGTCTGACGGCGGGGCAGGCGGTCCGCGAGGACGCCCGCGTACGGGCTCACGAGGAGCACCGGGAGGAACTGCAGCGCCGTCACGATGCCGACGGCGAGACCCGAGTTGTCGCTGAGGTCCGTGAGCACGACCCAGTCCTGCGCGACCCGCTGCATCCAGGTACCGATGTTCGCCACCAGCGCGGCGGCGAACCACAGGCGGTAGTTGTAGTACCTCAGCGAGCTGAACGTGGGACTCACTCGGCGGCGATCCTCCTCAGGATGACGGCGGCGTCGGCGAGCGTGCGGCGCTCGTCGGCGGACAGGGCGGCGATGCGGCGGGCGAGCCACGCATCGCGGCGGCGGCGGGTCGCGACGACGACCTCGCGGCCGGCGTCGGACAGCGAGACGAGCACCTGGCGGCGGTCCTCCGGGTGCTCGCTCCGCGAGACCAGACCCGCGTCGGCGAGCCCGGCGACGGTACGGGTCATCGACGGCGGCTGGACCTGCTCGCGTTCGGCCAGCTCGGACGGGGTCATCGGACCCTGCGTCTTGAGGTCGGCGAGCACGCAGTACTGCGCCTCGGTGAGCCGCCCGCTCCGCTCGGCCCGCAGCCGCCGCGAGACGCGAAGGATCCCCATCCGCAGCTGCGAGGCCAGGTCGGCCTGCGTCGCGGGGCGCTTGGGCGCGTCAGGGGTGTCCGGACGGGCCGGCGCGGTGGAGGTGCGTGTCACGAGCAACCAGTATAAGTGATTAGTTAGCGAAAGTAAAGACCCGGGGGCCTGAGTCGGCGCGCCGATCGGGACCAGGGAGGTCTAGCGCCTGCGCTCGAGCGCGTCGACGATCTCCCGCTGGAACGGCGCCACCACGCTCCGCGAGACGCGGCAGTCGACGAGGTGCACGCCGTCGTCACCGGTGCTCAGCCACGCGGCGAGCGCGTCCAGGTCGGCGAGCGTCCGGACGCTCGTGCCGAGGGCGCCGACCGAGCGGGCGAGCGCCGCGAAGTCGACCTCCGGGATCAGCATCGGCGCGGAGTCCAGCCCGCGCGGGCCGTAGACGTGCGCCTCCGCCCCGTACGCGGCGTCGTTCCACACGACGACGACGCCGCGGCGCACGGTCCGGACGGCGCTCTCGAGGTCGGCCAGCGCCATGAGGGCTCCCCCGTCCCCGGTGGTGAGGACCACCGTCGCGTCCGGTCGCCCGACGCCGGCGCCGACGGCGCTCGGCAGGCCCATCCCGATGGACTGGAACGCCGTCCCGACCATGACCATCCGGTCCGGCGACGTCACCGGCCAGTACGTGTTCGCCCACCCGATGAAGTGCCCGCCGTCGGAGACGACCACGCGGTCGACCGGAAGGATCTCCGCCAGCCGGCTCGCGACGCTCCGCGGGTCGAGACGCCCGTCCGCGCACACGCCGACGCCCGCCTCACGCTCGAGCAGCGCGCCGTCGGCCAGGTCGCCCTCGGACTCGCGCCAGCCGCTCGGCGCGACCTCGCGCCGGGCGAGGGCGGCGGCGAGCGCGCCGGCGACGAGTCGGGCGTCACCCTGAACCAGAAGGGAGTCCTCGGGTCCGGTGCCGGGGTCGACCGGCCGGTCGTCGACGCGGACGACCCGCGCGTCGGGTGCGAGGAGCTCGCCGAACCTGGTCGTGAACTGGTTGAGCCCGGCCCCCACCACGAGAGCGACGTCGGCCTGGCGGACGAGCTCCATCGCGCGCGGCGCGCCGAACCCGCCGACGACGCCGACGTCGTACTTCTCCTCCGGCAGCACACCGCGGCCGAGCGCGGTGCTGCCGGTGACGGCGCCCAGCGCCTCCGCGAGCCGGCCGAGCTCCTCGCCCGCGCCGGCGAGCCAGGCGCCGCGGCCGACCAGCACGAACGGCCGACGCGCCGAGGCGAGGAGCTCGGCGGCAGCCTCGATCTGGGCTCCGTCGGCAGCCTGCGGCTCGATGCGCCCCAGCTCGGGCAGCACGGGGAGCGGGCCGGCGTCGACGGCGACGAGATCGGCCGGGATCGCCAGGACGACGGCGGTGCGCGCCTCGAGCGCGTGGCTGACCGCGGCGAGGGTCACCCCTGCCGCGCCGTGCCGGCGGACCCGGTAGGTCCGCGCGCCGACCGCCGCCGCGAGCGCCTCCTGGTCGACGTCCCAGGGTCGCGGCCCGGCGTCGGGGGCGTCGCCGACGGCGAGCACGAGCGGCGTGTGCGCCTGCACCGCCTCGGCGAGCGCCGTCAGCGTGTTGGTGAAGCCCGCGCCGAACGTCGCCGTCGCGAGGGCGAGGCGGCCGGTGGTCCTGGCGTACGCGTCGGCGGCGACGACGGCCCCGGCCTCGTGCCGGAGCGCCGTGTACCGCACGCCGCAGCCGGCGAGGGCGTCGATGAGGTGGGCGTTCCCGTGGCCCATCACGCCGAACGCCTCGGTGACGTGGGCGGCGAGAGCGTGGGCGACGTGGGCGGAGACGGACGGCATGGCGCTGACCTCGAGACATGGACGGTGCGAGGAGCTTCCGTATGTGTCTCGCGTGGTGCGGCAGCGAGTCGTGCTGACGTGCACGTGGGCTGCGTCGCCCGCTCAGTGCCCCTTTTTCGAGCACCGGGCGCCATGGTCGGCGCCGGACACGTCCCACTCTAGCCACCTCGGTGTGACCGGCGTCACGGCGAGCGCCGTCCGGGCTCGTGCAGCTCTCACCCATGTGTGGCCCGACCGTGCGCTTGGTCCCCCGAAAACGCTCCCTCGCGGGACCAACCACACGGTCGCCACCCGAGGTGGCCGCGGAGCCGGAGCGGCCTCAGCGCAGCTCGGCCGCGATGGCCCGTGCGGCGGAGCCGAGCCGCGCCCCGATCGCGGCGACGTCCTCGCCGCCCGCGACGTACACGACCGCCAGCGAGGCGCGCTGGTCGGGCACGTCCAGCGGGACGGCCACCGAGCTCAGGCCCGGGATGACCTCGCCCTGACTGTGCGCGTACCCGCGGTCGTGCACGTCGGCGACCTCCGGCCGCAGCGGCGCGCCCCCAGTGCCGTCGAGCAGGGCCTGGATCGCGATCCCCGGAGCGCCGAGCGCGAGCGGGTGACGGGTCCCGGGGCGCCGGGCGACGGCCGCGGCCGCGTGGCGCGGCTCCACGCTGACGAGCGTCACGACCTCGTCGTGGTCGAGGACGGTGACGAACGCGGTCATGCCGAGCTCGTTGGCGACGGCGGTCAGCTCCGGCAGCGCCGCCGACTGGAGGCCGCGCGCGACACCCCGCGCCAACGCCGCCATGCGGGGACCGAGCGCGACGGCGCCGCCGCTGTCGCGGACGACGAGCCCGTGGTCCTCCAGCGTGCGCAGGATCCGGTACGCGATCGAGCGGTGGACGCCGAGCGCCGTCGCGATCTCCGCGATCGTGAGCGGTCGGGCGGCGTCGGCGAGCACCTCGAGGGTCCGGATGCCGCGCGAGAGCGTCTGGGACCGGCTCGAGGCGTCGGGGCGAGGCGCGGCGCTCAGCCCGGGACCGCCTGCAGGCACGGGATCGGACACGTTGACAGCCTCCCAGACCAGGCGTAGGTTCGATTAACGAACGCAATGTTCGATTATCGCACATCGTCAGACGACGACGGCGAGTCGGCAGTGTCCACGCAACGTTGCGAGGGAGACGCGGATGAGGGACCGGGAGCCCGGCTTCACGCCGTCGTCCGCGCTCTACCGCCCGCCGGACCACTTCTTCCGGGGCGGGCTGGCCCGCTTCGCGACCGGCGTCGCCGTCGTCACGGTCGACGCCCCGGCCAAGCGGCACGGCCTCACGGTGAACTCGTTCACGTCCGTGTCCATGGATCCCCCGCTGGTCCTCGTCTCGCTCCAGCGCACGGTCGCCGCGCACGAACTGCTCCGCGGGCGCCCGTTCACCGTCAACGTGCTCGGCGCCGAGCAGGCAGACCTCGCGATGCACTTCGCCGGGAAGCCGTGTGCCGAGCCGCGCTGGATCGAGGGTGAACGCGCGCCGCGCCTCGCCGGCGTCCTCAGCTGGTTCGAGTGCACACCGTGGGCGGAGCACCCCGCGGGCGACCACACCCTGTTCCTCGGCGAGGTCCAGGAGTTCGACTACCGCTCGGGCGACGCCCTCGGCTTCGTCAACGGGCAGTTCACCACCGTGACCGAGTACGTCCCCGGTCACGAGTCGCTGCTGTAGAGCCAGGAGAGAGGGAGCACCATGGGAGCCCGCACGGGAGCGCAGTACCTCGAGTCGTTGAACGCCATGACGCCGGAGATCTACGTGGCCGGCGAGAAGGTGACCTCCGGCGTCGCCGACCACCCGATGTTCGCGAACAACGCCCGCACGTACGCGCGGCTGTTCGACATGCAGCACGACCCCGAGCTCGCCGACATCCTCACCTATCCCTCCCCCACCAGCGGCGACGCCGTCGGGACGTCCTTCCTCGTGCCGCGCAGCCAGGACGACCTCGCCCGCCGCCGGCGCGCGATGAGCACCTGGGCCGACTACTCCGGCGGCTTCCTCGGCCGCACCGGCGACTACATGAACAGCGCGCTGACGGCGCTCGGAGCATCGCGGGAGTTCTTCGGCGAGGCGGGCGGCGAGTTCGCCGACCGGATCGCGGCGTACTACGAGATGGCACGCGAGAACGACCTCCTCGCCACGCACACCCTCATCCCGCCGCAGGTCAACCGCTCGGTGTCGGGCAGCGAGCAGGGCGGCGGGCAGCTGTCCGCGCGAGTGGTCGAGGAGAACTCCCAGGGCATCGTCATCCGCGGCGCACGGATGCTCGCGACGATCGCGCCGATCGCCGACGAGCTGCTCGTGTTCCCGTCGACCGTGCTCCGCGGTACGCCGGAGGACGCCCCGTACTCGTTCGCGTTCGCCATCCAGAACGACGCCCCGGGCCTCAAGTACTACTGCCGCACGCCGATGTACCAGGGCGGCTCGACGTTCGACGAGCCGCTCGCGTCGCGCTTCGACGAGATGGACGCCGTCGTCGTCTTCGACGACGTGCTCGTGCCCCACGAGCGCGTGTTCATGCTCGGTCACCCGGAACTGTGCAACGCGTTCTACACGACGACGGGCGCCGGGGCGCTCATGGCCCACCAGGTCGTGTGCCGCACGCTCGCCAAGACGGAGTTCTACCTCGGCCTCGCGAGCGAGATCGCCGACTCGATCGGCATCACCCAGTTCCAGCACATCCAGGAGGACCTCGCCGAGCTCATCAGCTACGTCGAGATCGAACGAGCGCTGCTGCGGGCGGCGGAGGTCGACGGCGAGCTCAACGCCGAGGGCGTGTTCCTGCCGCGGTGGGACACGCTGAACGCGGCGCGCAACTGGTACCCGCGCAAGGTCAGCCAGCGGCTGCCGGAGATCATCCGCAAGTTCTCGGCGTCGGGCCTCATGGCGCTGCCCAGCGAGGCGGACTTCGCGGGCGACGGTCGTGCCGACCTCGACCAGTACCTGCAGGGTGCTGCGATCGCCGCGGAGGACCGCGCCCGCCTGTTCAAGCTCGCGCTCGACGCGTCGGTCTCCTCCTTCGCCGGCCGCGAGTCTCTGTACGAGTACTTCTTCTTCGGCGACCCCGTGCGGATGGCCGGGGCCATGCTCAAGGGCTACGACCGCGGGCCGGCGCAGGAGCGGGTGCGCGAGCTGATGCACCGCGAGGGCTGAGGTGACCATCCCTCCCGCGCCGGCCGACGACGTCGTCACGTCCCTCGGGCTGTCCCGCCGCCCGGGGAAGGTGGTCTGCGTCCACCTGAACTACCGCTCGCGCGCCGCGCAGCGGGGTAGGACCCCCGAGTTCCCGTCGTACTTCGTCAAGCCGGCGACGTCGTTGGCCGCGTCCGGGGGCGTGGTCGAACGACCGCCGGGGACGGAGCTGCTGGGCTTCGAGGGGGAGATCGCCCTCGTCCTCGGGCGTGACGCGCGCCGCGTCTCGCCCGAGGACGCGTGGGCGTGCGTGGCCGCCGTCACGGCCGCGAACGACCTGGGCCTGTACGACCTGCGCCACGCCGACGCCGGCTCGAACCTGCGCTCCAAGGGCGGCGACGGGTTCACGCCGCTCGGTCCCGCGCTGCTGCGCGCCGACGGCCTCGACCCCGGCGCGCTGCGCGTGCGCACGTGGGTGAACGGCGTGCAGGTCCAGGAGGGCACGACGGCGGAGCTGCTGTTCGGCTTCGACCGCCTCGTCGCCGACCTCTCGCAGCTCCTCACGCTCGAGGCGGGCGACGTGATCCTCACCGGGACGCCCGCCGGCGCCTCCGTCGCCGCGCCGGGTGACGTTGTCGAGGTGGAGGTGGACGCGCCGACGGCTCCCGGCGCGCCGAGCACCGGAAGACTCGTCACGCGGGTGGTCCCGGGGTCCGTGCCCATGGCCCCGTTCGGCGCGCAGCCGCAGGTGGACGACGGCGTCCGGGCGGCCGCGTACGGGACGTCGCCTCCCGGCGCGGTCGCCGCCGCGACCGCGGCGCCTCAGGCGACCCTCGCCGTCGGCGACCCGCTCCCGGAGCTGGCGAGCGACGTCCGCGAGGCCCTCGCCGCCGTCGGGACGGCCACGCTCAGTGCGCAGCTGCGCCGACGCGGGTACGACGACGTGAGCGTCGACGGCGTCGCGCCGCTCGCCGCCGGGATGCGCCTCGTGGGCCGCGCCCGGACGCTGCGGTTCGTGCCGTTCCGACCCGATCTCGCCGCGGAGCGGGGCGCCGGGTTCACCCCGCAGAAGCGGGCCGTGGAGGCGCTGGGGGCCGGCGACGTGCTCGTCGTCGAGGCACGCGGGGAACGCGGCACCGGCACGGTCGGCGACATCCTCGCGCTGCGCGCCCAGGTCCGCGGAGCCGCCGGCGTCGTCACGGACGGCGGCGTACGCGATGCGCACGCGGTCGCCGCCCTCGGCCTGCCGGTCTTCGCCGCCGGGCGGCATCCCGCGCTGCTCGGTCGCCGGCACGTGCCGTGGGACACCGACGTGACCATCGCCTGCGGTGGCGCCGCGGTGCAGCCGGGCGACGTCGTGGTCGGCGACGGCGACGGCGTCGTCGTCATCCCGGCAGCCCTCGCCGAGGAGGTGGCGCGCGACGCCGTCGAGCAGGAGCGGCAGGAGACGTTCATCGCGCGGCAGGTGGCCGACGGCGCGTCGATCGACGGGCTGTACCCGATGGACGCCGCGTGGCGCGCCCGGTACGAGAAGGAGGGGAACCCATGAGGTTCCGCAGCGACCCGCACGCGATCCGCGGCTCGATCGCGCCCCTCGTCACGCCGTTCACCGACGACGGCGCGGTGGACCACACGAGCCTGGCGAACCTCGTCGCGTGGCAGCTCAGCAGCGGGAGCCACGGGATCTCGATCGGCGGCTCGACCGGCGAGCCGAGCGCGCAGAGCGTCGACGAGCGGGCCGCCGCGATCGAGACGGTGGTCGCCGCCGTCGACGATCGGGTGCCCGTCGTGGCGGGGACCGGCAGCACGCGGCTCGACGAGACGATCGAGCTCACGGGCCGCGCGGTCGACGCCGGCATCGACGCGGCGCTCGTCATCACGCCGTACTACGCGCGGCCCACGCAGGAGGCGCTCGTCGTCTGGTACCGGACGGTGGCGGCCGAGTTCCCCGACCTGCCGATCCTCGCGTACAACGTGCCGAGCCGGACCGCCGTCGACCTCGCTCCCGAGACCGTCGCGCGCCTGTACCGCGAGGTGCCGAGCTTCGTGGGGGTCAAGGAGACGACGAAGGACTTCGAGCACTTCTCGCGCGTGCTGCACCTGTGCGGACCCGACGTCGTCGTCTGGTCGGGCATCGAGCTGCTGTGCCTCCCGCTGCTCGCGATCGGCGGCGTCGGCTTCGTGTCCGCCACCTCGAACATCGCGCCGGCGGCGCACACCCACCTGTACGAGGCGTGGGTGGCGGGCGACGTCGAACAGGCGCGACGGATCCACGACGGCCTGCACCCGCTCGTCGACCTGCTGTTCGTCGAGACCAACCCGGCGCCGGCGAAGTGGCTGCTCGCCGAGCGCGGGCTCATCGCCTCGCCTCATGTCCGCCCACCGCTGATCCCGCCGACGCCGGCCGGCGTGGAGCGCATCCGCGCTCTCGCCGAGGAGGGGCGGGAGTGGCTGACCCCTGCCGACCGGTTCCGGGTCGCCGACCTGCGGATGGAGGAACGATGACGACGGTTCCCGACGGAGTGCCTCAGGTGCTGCTGCACCACATCGGCGGCGAGGACGTCCCCAGCGCCGACGGCGCCACGTTCGACGTGCTGGAGCCCGTGGGGAGCGCCGTGTACGTGCGGGCGGCCGCCGGGGGTGCGGCCGACGTCGACCGCGCCGTCGCCGCCGCACGCCGCGCGTTCACGGACGGCGACTGGCCGCACCTGCGCGCCCGCGAGCGAGCGCGGGTGCTCACCCGGGTCGCGGACCTCGTGGAGGCCCAGGGCCCACGGCTCGCCGCGCTCGAGACGTTCGACACCGGGCTGCCGATCCGCCAGGCGCGGGGTCAGGCCGCCCGCGCCGCGGAGAACTTCAGGTTCTTCGCCGACCTGATCGTCGCGCAGCGGGACGACGCGCTGGAGGTGCCGGGCTCCCAGCTCACCTACGTGCACCGGCGGCCGGTCGGCGTCGCCGGCCTCATCACGCCGTGGAACACGCCGTTCATGCTCTCCAGCTGGAAGCTCGCGCCCGCCCTCGCGGCGGGGTGTGCCGTGGTGCTGAAGCCCGCGGAGTTCACGCCGCTGTCCGCGTCGCTGTGGCCGCAGATCCTGGCGGAGGCGGGCGTGCCGGCCGGCGTGTTCAATCTCGTGCACGGACTGGGCGAGGAGGCTGGGGATGCGCTCGTGCGGCACCCGGACGTCCCGCTCCTGTCGTTCACCGGCGAGTCGGCGACCGGTGCGCTCATCGCGGCGAACGCCGCACCGCACCTCAAGGGGCTGTCGATGGAGCTCGGCGGGAAGTCGCCGGCCGTGGTGTTCGCGGACGCCGACCTCGACGCCGCGATCGACTCGACGCTGTTCGGCGTCTTCTCCCTCAACGGCGAACGCTGCACGGCCGGCTCACGGATCCTCGTCGAGCGCCGGGTCTACGACGAGTTCTGCGAGCGGTTCGCGGCGCGCGCGGCGGCGATCGTCGTCGGCGACCCGGCCGACGACGGCACGGAGGTCGGCGCCCTCGTGCACCCGGAGCACACGGCGAAGGTGCTCTCCTACATCGAGATCGGCCGCTCCGAGGGGCGGCTGCTCGCCGGCGGCGGGCGTGCCCCCGGGCTGACCGGCGAGAACTACGTCGCGCCCACCGTGTTCGCGGACGTGCCGCCGACGGCACGGGTCTTCACGGAGGAGATCTTCGGGCCGGTCGTGGTCATCACGCCGTTCGACGACGACGCCGAGGCGCTCGCCTTCGCGAACGCGGTGCGGTACGGCCTGGCCGCCTACGTGTGGACGAACGACCTCGTCCGGGCGCACACGTTCGCCCAACGCGTCGAGGCGGGCATGGTCTGGCTGAACTCGCACAACGTGCGCGACCTGCGGACCCCGTTCGGCGGGATCAAGGCCTCGGGGGTCGGGCACGAGGGCGGCTACACGTCGCTCGACTTCTACACCCACCGCCAGGCCGTGCACGTCTCGCTCGGCGACGTCCACACGCCCCGCTTCGGGGCCGGAGCACACGCGAAGGACGGCTCATGACGTCTCCCTCCGGACCTCGTGGTCCCCGGCGAACGGACACCCATGGCTGAGGCGAGCGCCGTCGTCCTCCCGCCGCCGCCGGACATCGTGCGGTGCGCGTCGGTGGAGCTCGTCGTCACGGATCTCGCCGCGGCGCGCCGGTTCTGGGTGGACGTGCTGGGTCTGGTGGTGACGTCCGAGAGCGACGACGTCATCCACCTCCGCACGTTCGAGGAGTTCATCCACCACAACCTCGTGCTGCGGGAAGGTCCCGTGGCGGCCGCCGCGGCGATCTCCTACCGGGTTCGCGAGCCGGCGGACCTCGATCGCGCCGAGGCGTTCTTCGCCGCGCTCGGCTGCCGGGTGGAGCGTCGGCCGGACGGGTTCGCCGAGGGGTTCGGCGACACGGTGCGCGTCGAGGACCCGCTCGGGTTCCCCCTGGAGCTGTTCCACGACGCCGAGCACGTCGAGCGGCTGGCGTGGGCGTACGACCGCCAGGGGACGGCGCCGCTGGTGCGGCTGGACCACGTGAACCAGGTCGTGCCGCACGTGCCGTCCGGGCGGACCTACCTCGAGGCGCTCGGATTCCGCGTGACGGAGGACATCCAGGACGCCGACGGCGTCACGTACGCGGCGTGGCTGCGCCGCAAGCCGACCGTCCACGACGTCGCGCTCACAGGCGGCGACGGGCCGCGGCTGCACCACGTGGCCTTCGCGACGAGGGAGTCGCACCACGTGACGGCGCTGTGCGACCGGCTCGGGGCGCTGCGCCGCTCGGACTGCATCGAGCGCGGGCCGGGGAGGCACGGGGTGTCGAACGCGTTCTACCTGTACCTGCGCGACCCCGACGGGCACCGGGTCGAGATCTACACCCAGGACTACTGGACCGGGGATCCCGACAACCCCGTCGTCACGTGGGACGTGCACGACAACCAGCGACGCGACTGGTGGGGCAACCCCGTGGTGCCGTCCTGGTACACGGAGGCCTCGCCGGTGCTCGACCTGTCCGGTTCGGTGCGGCCCCTCGTCACCCGCCACGAGGCCGGGGAGATGGACGTGACGATCGGGGCGGACGGGTTCTCCTACACGCGGCCGCCCGGCGGGTCCGGCGACGTCGACGGCGCCGAGGGGTTCAAGCTGGGCACCCAGCTCTAGCGTGGCCGGCCGTGGCCCCTTCCACACGTCGAGCAGGCCATGACTCGCGCACACGGCTGCGACCAGGCGACAACTCGCGCCTGCAGCGCGACGAGCGCGACCCTTGGCCTTGTCGACACCAGCCATCGGACGATCCCGAGGAACGACGCACCGACTGTCCCCAGAACCGCGCTCCTCGCACCCCTCACGTGCTCCTCCACAGGCAGGCTCTCGGGCGGCGCCGGATCGGGTGTGCTGTCGGACATGACGATCCGGCTACCCGTGCCTCAGGACCTGTGCGCCCTGGCCGCGGTCCAGCGAGGGCTCGTGTCAGCCGAGCAGTGCGAACGGGCAGGCGTAGGGGCGGACCGACGGCGGCGGTTGGTCAAGTCCGGAGCGTGGAGTCGCCCGACGCATGGGGTGTTCGACACCGACCCGCAGTCGGCCGCGCGAACAGGGCCGAGGGAGAGGCGGGAGCGCGCGACCTGGGGAGGCCTGCTCGCGTACGGCCCGGACGCGATCGCCGTCGGCTGTAGCGCACTCGCGCTCCTCGGCAACCGAGGGCTCCCGACATCGATCCGCCCCGAGGTCGCTCTGCCCCGCGGCGACAGGCGTCGCCCGCGGGCCGGGATCCTGGTGCGCCAGTACTCGGAGATGGAGACGCGTCCCGTCGGCGGACGACGCGTCGCCTCACCCATCTGGGCGCTGGCACAGGCGATTCCTGGGCTTGGGCGCGACCATGCGGTCGCGGTGCTCGACAGCGCCCTGAACCGACGGCACATCACTGAGCAGGAGCTGCATCAGGTAGCCGAGCTGATGCGAGGGCGCCGGGGAGCGGCAACGGCGAGGACATGGTTCCGGCTCGTCGACGGTCGCGCCGAGTCAGCGCCCGAGACGTTCGCCCGATTGCGCTGCCACGACGCCGGCGTCCTCCCGGATGACCTGCAGGTCGTGGTGCGAGACAGTCAACGCCGTTTCCTCGGGCGTGGCGACCTCGGGTGGTGGGTCGATCGCGACCGCTGGCTCCTGGCCGAGATCGACGGCCGGGAGTTCCACGCCCGGCCCGCCGCTCTGCTCGAGGACCGCCGGCGCCAGAACCGACTCGTCACGCGCGGACGCGCCAACGTGCTGAGGTTCGCGCCCGAGGACACGCTCCCCGGCGGAATCCTCGTGAGCGACGTCCGCGCCGCTCTGGCGGCGCTGCGTGACGACGCGGCCGCGTGACTGCCGTGAGCGGCCGAGCACCAGGCGAGGCGTCGCACTCCGCGCCCGCGAGAAGGCCACCGGTCGCGCACCCGCCCGCGAGCAGGCCACCGGTCGCGCTGACCACGCGTCGGACGCGACCCATCGCCTGGTCGGCGGTGGCGAGCCCGGCTCGCGTACGGAGCCGGCGTCGGCCTCGAGCCGCGGCGCTAGAGCAGCGCGGTGAGCGGCCCCCGCACGAAGTACAGGACGAACGCCGCAGCGGCCACCCACATGAGCGGGTGGATCTCGCGCACCTTGCCCTGCGTCACCCGGACCAGGACGTACGCGATGAAGCCCGCCCCGATCCCGGCGGTGATCGAGTACGTGAACGGCATGACGGCGATCGTGAGGAACGCCGGGATCGCCACCTCGAGGCGCGTCCAGGAGATGCCGGCCACCTGCGACATCATGAGGAACCCGACCAGCACGAGGGCCGGCGTCGCCGCCTCCGACGGCACGAGCTCCACGAGCGGCGCCAGGAACGTCGCCAGCAGGAACGCCACACCCGTCACCACCGAGGCGAGGCCGGTGCGCGCGCCCTCACCCACACCCGCCGCGGACTCCACATAGCTCGTGTTCGACGAGACGCTCCCCGCGCCGCCCGCCACGGCGGCGATCGAGTCCACGACGAGGATCTGGCGGGTCTTCGGCGGGTTGCCGTCGGCGTCCAGCAGCTTCGCCTCGCCGCCGACGGCGACCATCGTCCCCATCGTGTCGAAGAAGTCCGCCAGCAGGAGCGAGAAGACCAGCAGCACGACGGTGAGCAGCCCGATCTTCTCGATCGACCCGAACAGGGAGAACTGGCCGAGCAGCCCGAAGTCCGGCGTCTGCACCGGCGACCCGGACAGCTCCGGGACGTTGAGCATCCAGCCGGTGTCGTTCTCGGCGACGAGGCCGTCGGCGGTCGTGGTCACGGACCGCAGCCCGAGCCCGGCGAACGCCTGGATGACGAGCGCCAGCACCGTCGCCGCGCCGATCGCGATGAGCAGCGCACCGCGCACCTTGCGGACGTACAGCACGATCGAGACCACGAGGCCGACCACGAACACGAGCATCGGCCAGCCGGCGAACGAGCCACCGACCCCGAGGTCGACGGGCGTGCCGAGCGAGAGCGGCGTCCGCACGATCCCGGCGTTCACGAGCCCGACGAACGCGATGAACAGACCGATGCCGACGCCGATCGCCGTCTTGAGCTCCCGGGGCACCGCCCGGAACACGGCCTCCCGGAACCCGGTCAGCACGAGGACCAGGATGATGATGCCCTCGAGCACCACGATCCCCATCGCGTCGGCCCACGTCATCCCGGGCAGCGTCGCGATCGAGAACGTCACGACGACGTTGAGCCCCATCCCCGCTGCGAGCGCCAGCGGGAACTTCGCCACGACCCCCATGAGGATCGACATGAGGCCGGCGATGAGCGCCGTCGTCGCCGCCACGCGCGCGATGGCGAGCTCCGGGTCACCGCCGATGAAGCTGCCGGTGAAGCCGTCGTCCGGCACGGTGCCGAGGATCAACGGGTTCAGCACGATGATGTAGGCCATCGCGAAGAACGTCACCAGCCCGCCGCGGATCTCGCGGCCGAACGTCGACCCCCTCTCCGAGACGAGGAAGTACCGGTCGAGGGCACCGCGTACGCCGGTCTGCTCCGGCGCTCGAGTCGTGGTCACGAGGCCCAAGAGTGGCAGAGCCTGACGCGAGAGCGCCACGAGTGCTCGTAGCATCGAGGTCGTGAGCGACGATCCGGCCGGTGCCCTGGTTCCGCCGCCTCGGCGCGAGAGGACGCTGGAGCGGGCGCACGTCGACCTGCGCGGCGTGCTCGCCGCCGGGACGGCGCTGTGGCTCGCCGCGCTCGTGGTCCTGGCGATCCTCGACGCCGCCGGCGTGGGTGTGCCGCGCCTCGGAGCGGCCGTCTGCGCACTCGGTGCCGCCTCCGGCGTCGTCGGTTACGCGTTCGCCGCCCGCTCCGCACGCAGGAGCTGACCGAACCCTCTCAGGCGCGTCAGCCGACGCCGCGCGAGGATCGCGGAGACGCCCCGCGCACCGTCACGGAGGCGTCCTCGCCCTCGTCCACGCCCGGCCCGCCCACCAGGCGCAGGTTGCGAGTCGGCATGAGGTAGCGCTCCAGCGCTCGCGCGATCCGCCGCTCCAGCTCAGGGCGGGACAGACCGCGCTCCAGGTGCGCCCACGTGACGTCGACCATCGCCTCGAAGAAGGCGACGACGTCCTCGGAGCTGCGGGCAAGTCCCATGTCGATGACGGCGCGCGCCACCGATCGCGCGAACGCCCGGACGGCCCTGTCGCACAGGTCGATCTCGTCGTCGGGCGTGAGCTTCACGCCGCGCAGCCCCTGGAGCGCCAGCAGGTCCGCTCGAGCCTCCGTGACGACGTGGTCGACGCCCGCCGCAGCGGTGCGGACCACCTCGCCGTACGGCGCCGGGTCGAGCGGCAGGAGCCCGCCGGTGTTCAGTCGCTGGCGCAGTCGCTCGACGACCCGCCCGGCCGTGGCGACGAGCAGCTGGTCCTCGCTGCGGTACAGGCCGGCAGCCGTCCCCTGCGGAAGGCGCGCCTCGTCGTCCACCCTGTCGAACGTCACCGCCACCCGGCCCGCGTCGGCGAGCACATCGATGACCGCGTCCAGCACGTCCAGACGCGTGGCACTCTCCTCGACTGCTTCGTCGAGTCGACCCTGTGAAGCCATGTCGGTACCCCGATCCCGATGGAGCTTCGCCGGAGGCCCCGATTCCTCCGACTTCCGAGCAGCGTATCCCACGCCGCCTCAGAGGCCCGCGCGCGCCCGGGTCGTGCGGTTGGCGTGCACCGACCAGCGTGGGACGAACCGGGCGAGCGCTGCCGCGGCCAGCCCACCGAGCATGCCGGTCGCCACCACCCCGCCCGCCAGGGTCCCGATCGCCGCTCCGCCGGCCAGCAGCAGCGGCCCGAGCGCGGATCCGGAGTCCTGGAGCAGCCGCCACGCCCCGAGGAACTGGGCACGCCCCTGCGCCGGTGCGACGTCGGCGCCCAGCGTCATCACGACGCCGGAGCCCATCCCGTTGCCGAGGCCGAGCAGGATGGCGACGACGCCCACCGCCGCCACCGTGTGCGTGAGCGGGAGGAGCAGCATGCTCACGCCCATCACGATCATCGAGGGGATCGCGATCCAGAGACGTCCGCGGGCGTCCATGAGCTTGCCCGCGGGATAGAACAGCAGCATGTCGACGGCGCCGGAGATCCCGAACACGAGCGCCGTCGTCGCCGGCGGGAACCCGAGGTGCTCCGACCACAGCGGCAGCACCACCTGCCGCGCACCGCGCACGGCGCCGACGGCGGCGATCGCCACGCCCAGCGTCACGAGCAGCGGGAGGTGCTCACGCACCACCGCCGACGTCGACCGCCCGTCCCCGCGGTCGCGCGAGCGGACGCCGTCGGCGCCCGGCACCTCCCGGGAGACGGCCACGACGATCGCCGCCAGGACGGACGTCCCCGCACCGAGCCAGTAAGCGTTCGACGGCGAGCCCCCGTGCACCACGAGGGCCCCGACGAACGGCCCGATGAACAGGCCGATCCGGAACACGCCGCCGAGGGTCGACAGGGCCCTCGCCCGCAGCAGCGCCGGCGTCACCTCCGTCAGGTAGGACTGCCGCGCGAGCCCGAACACCGCTCCCGCGACGCCGACCACGAACACGCACACCCCGAGCACCCAGACCGTCGTCGCGAGCGCCGCACCCGCCATCGCGACGGCGGCGATCCCGCACGCGAGGATCATCGCCCGGCGGTCCCCGATGCGGGCCGCGACGGCGCCGGCCGGGACGTCGGCGGCGATCTGTCCGATCGGGAGCATGGCGGCGAGGAGGCCGGCGGTCGCCAGGTCGGCCCCGAGCGACGTCGCCGACACCGGGACCATCGGGATCATGGCACCGACGCCGACCTCCACGACGAGCGCCGGCAGGTACACACCGGGCCACAGCCGGGTCAGCCGGAACGGAGCGCTCACGGCCCCATCCTGCCCGGCCCGCCGGGGCGCCCGGCACGCGCTCGCGCCAGGCTACGCTCGACGTCCACCACGGCCGGGAGGGCCGCGACGAAAGGACGCCAGCGTGTATCGGCTCGCACCGCACCTGCGGGACTACGCCTGGGGTTCGCGCACGGCGATCCCCGAGCTGCTCGGCACGGCGGCGACGAGCGCCCCGGTCGCGGAGGCGTGGTTCGGCGCGCACCCGAGCGCGCCGTCGACCCTGCCCGACCTGGGCCGCTCCCTCGACGAGCACATCGCCGCCGATCCGGCCGCCGCGCTCGGCGACGACGTCGTCGCGCGGTTCGGCCCGCGCCTGCCGTACCTGCTCAAGCTCATCGCTCCCGCGGCGCCGATCTCCCTGCAGGTCCACCCGACGCTGGCGCAGGCCGCGGCGGGCTATGCGCGCGAGGACGGCGGCGGTCTCCCCCTGGACGCCCCGACCCGCTCCTACCGGGACCGCAACCACAAGCCCGAGATCGTGTTCGCGCTGACGACGTTCGAGGCGCTGTCCGGGTTCCGGGCGCCCCGTCGTGCGGCGGAGATCCTCGCCTCGCTCGACACCCCGCTCGCCGGCGGGCTGCGCGACGCGCTGCGCTCGGCGCCGTCCGCCGCCGGCATGGAGCAGGCGTTCCGGCTCCTGCTCGACCCGGCCGCCGGGGCGACGCCGGACGAGGTGACGCGGCTCGCGCAGGCGTGCGCCGCGAGGCTGGCGGCCGGGACCAGCCCGTCGACGCGCGCCGACGCGGTCGTCACTCTTCTCCAGGAGGCGCACCCCGGCGACCCGGGCGTCGTCGCCGCCCTGCTGCTCAACCCGGTGACGCTGCAGCCCGGCGAAGCGCTGTTCACGCCCGCCGGGAGCATCCACACCTACCTGTCCGGCCTCGCCGTCGAGGTCATGGCGAACTCCGACAACGTCATCAGGGCCGGTCTCACGCCCAAGCACGTGGACGTCGACGGGCTGCTCGAGATCGTCGACTACGTCGCGGCGCCGCCCATCCGGCTCGCGCCGGAGCGGGCCCACGAGAACACCGACGTGTACTACGCGCCCGTCGACGACTTCGAGCTGACCCTCACCCATGCCACGCCCCAGCCGACGGCGGTGGCCGGCCGTGGGCCGCGGATCCTCCTCGTCGTGGCGGGGACGGCGCACCTGGAGGCGGCCGGCACCGCGCACGACCTGCGCCGCGGCGACGCCGTGTTCCTGCCGGCGAGCGACGACGGCGCTCGCCTGAGCGGCGACGCGACGCTCGCCCAGGCGGGGGTCCCGTGAGCCGTCAGGTGGCGCGCGGCCCGTGGAACGTCGCGGCGTAGTACGTCTGCACGTCGACGCGATCCACGTCCAGCTCGCACGTCCGGCGCGCCCGCGAGAACAGGTGCTCGGCGAACCGCAGCGTCTCGTCGTTGTACCGGCTGACGTCGTAGGCGCACACCACGCGGTCGGTGACGAGGATCTCGATGAGCGCGTCGAGCATGTCGACGAACACCCGGGAGCGACGCCGGCCGGGGTGCGCGAGCGTGAACCCGACGTAGTAGATCGCGCCCCGGGCCGCGTGCTCCGGGTAGAGCCGGGCATGGAAGTCGGGACTCACCCACGGGACCGCAGCGAGATCGGTCGCGAGCGTCGTCAGCCCGACGGGGTGCCCCTCGTGGTCCCGGGCGAGAAGCTTGAGGATCCGCTCGTCAGCCATCTCCTCGGCGAACTCCTCGCGCGTGAGCACGTGCCTGGCCGCGGCGCGCTGCGCGAGCGGCGCGAACGCCGCCAGGTACGTGGGCCAGAACTCCTCGACGACGTCGTCGCTCACCGCCCGGGTCGTCGCGACCCGGGCGCGTCCTGGCCGTGTCACTCGACGGACCATCCCCGCGCTGCGTAGGACGCGATGACGACGGCGCACACCGGCTCGGTCTCGCACATGGCGGACGTGATCGCGCGGCCGGCGATCTCGTAGCCCCCACCGCGGCGGTCGACGAGATCCTCGAGCGTCGCGGTGAGGTCCCGGTCGACCTGCTCTCGCGACGGTCCTTCGTGCTCGACGAAGAGGCCGCCTCCGCTCCCGTCGAGCGCGATCGCCCACGCGATGCCCGCCCACGCCTCGTGGTGCGGGAGCTCGGCGTGCGCCTCGGCGTAGACGCAGTAGAGCCGGTCGCCGTGCGCACCGCTGAGCTGGTCGGCGGCGCCGACCTCGAGCACGGTGCTGCCGGGCGGGATGATCGAGCTCAGCCGCAGCAGGTTGAAGTCCGCGACTCCGGCGCTGCGCAGGGCCGCGTCGAACGCGGACAGCGTGGTGCGTCCAGAGCCTGTGCCGGTGCTGATCCGGATCGTCGGGCCGGTTTCGGGCCTTGCTGTGGTCACGTGGGTCCTCTCGATTACTCGGTCGCGATCCTCCCGCGCTCGCTGTCGGAGTCTCGCTCGCTTGCCCCGGTCGCACCCCGCGCCCCTATCGTCCCACCGGATCAGCCCCCGTGGGTGACGCCGTCGTCGTCGCCTCCTCGTCCACCCGCGGGAGCGTCATGAAGAACGTCGATCCCTCGCCGGGGGTGCTCTGCGCCCAGATCCGGCCGCCGTGGCGCTCCACGATGCTGCGGCTGATCGCGAGCCCCAGCCCGGTGCCGCCCTTCTCCCGCGCGTCGGACGAGTCGACCTGCTCGAACCGCCCGAAGATCATCTCCAGCCGGTCCGGCGGGATGCCGCGGCCGTGATCGACGACCCGGAACTCCACGAACTCGCCCGCGGGGCGCGCGGCGACGACGACCTGCGAGCCCCGGGCGGAGAACTTGATGGCGTTGCCGAGCAGGTTGATCAACGTCTGGACCACCCGGTCGGCGTCGGCGTGCACCCGGCCGGTGACGTCGCCGAGCCGCACGGAGACACCGTCCGCGTCGGCGAGCCCCTGCACCTGGTCGACGGCGGCGGCGAGCACGGTCCGCACGTCGTGGTCGGCGAGCTCGATGGGCGCGGCGCCCGCCTCCATGCGCTCGACCTCGAGGATGTCGTTGATGAGGCGCGTCAGCCGCTCGCTGCTGCCCAGCGCGATCGTGACCATGCGCCGAGCCTGGTCCGAGATCGGCCCGGCGGCGCCGCCGGCGAGCAACCCGAGGGAGCCACGGATCGACGTCAGCGGGGTCCGGAGCTCGTGGCTGATGACCGAGACGAACTCGTTCTTGAGGCGGTCGACCTCGCGACGCTGCGTCACGTCGCGGAAGACCACGACGGCGCCGAGCACCACGGCGCCGTCACGCAACGGGCTGGCCGTGACCTCGACCGGGACGTCCTTGCCGTCCGCGCGCCGGTACAGATCCTCCTCCGCCGAGGCGGTGATGCCGTCCCGGATCGCCTCCGCGATGTAGCACGAGTCGAACGGGAACGGGGCTCCGTCTGGCCCCGGCGCGTGGAACAGGCCGTGCGCGTCCTGGCCGACCATCTCGCGTGCCGCGAACCCGAGCGTGCGCGCCCCGGCGGGGTTGACGAACGTGACGCGCCCGTCGCGGTCGACGCCGTAGATCCCGTCGCCCACGGAGGAGAGCATGAGCTCCCGCGAGCGGGTCACCGCCCGCAGCTCCGCGGTGCGGGCACGGACCCGTCGCTCCAGTCCGCGGCGCAGGCGCTCGTTGTCGAGGACGAGGATCGTCTGCCGGGCCGCGACGGCGACGAGCACGAGCAGCCACAGCAGCACCGCGACGACGTTCCAGGAGCCGGCCGGGACGTTCACGACCCACACGACGGCGGCCGCCAGGAACACGGCGAACGTCAGGATCGTCGCCGCGACGGGGGTCGACTCCTCACGGCGCGCCGGGCGCGGCCCTCCCGTCGCGGCCGGGTGCCGCGCCGCGAGCCCGCCCAGCGCGTACCCGGTGATCCACCCGAGGTCGACCGGCGTCCCGAACGTGAACGCGGAGATGCCGAGGAGCGCGTACGACAGGTCCGACATCGCGTACAGCACGAAGCTCAGCGCCACGAGGACCAGCGGCACGCGTTCGGACCGGGAGCTGCGGGTGATGAGGACGACGGCGAGCGTGGCGAGCACGGCGTCGACGATCGGCATGAGGAGGGCGACGACCTCGCCGAGGGTCGTGCCGCCCGCCGACGTCTCGAGGTCGGGGAAGACGGCGACGGCCGCGACGACCAGCACGGAACCGCCGACGACGACGCCGTCGAGCACCATCCGCGCGACGCTCGTCGCGCGGACCGGCGTCGAGGGGAACGACAGGAGCGCGAGGACGCCGATGAGCAGGGCGCCGATGTACGCGAGGTCGCCGGTCGTCGTCGTCCCCGTCATGAAGCCGACCGCGTTGCCGCCGAACCCGATGTAGCCGGCGGCGGCGAGCAGAGCCCACGCGCGACGCCGGCGGCCCGTCGACCGTCGCGACGTGAGGAGGCAGCTCGTGGCGGCGACGACCGCTGTGACCGGCAGCACGACGCTCGTGACCTGAGCTCGCGACGACTCCGGCAGTCCGCTGGAGAGCACCACCGTGACGGCGAGCAACCAGCCGCCGGTCACGAACACCCACCGGCGGAAGCTCGAGCCGCGTTCCATGGCTGCCTCCTCACTGCCGAGACTAGTCAGAGCAGGGCCGGGACGGCTCCTCGCGGGTGTCAGCCGGGTCACGTGGCGGTACGGTCGGCACAGGCCGCGCGGGCCGCGTGCGGTCGCCGGCCAGGAGGAGAGATGCATCCCGGGCACGTCCTGGTCGTCGACGACGACGAGACCATCCGCGAGGTCGCGCAGATGGCGCTCCAGCTCGTGGGCGGGTGGCGCGTGACGACGGCGCCCAGCGGCGCCGAGGCGCTCCGGCTCGCGCACATGGATCCGCCGGACGTGATCCTCCTGGATGTGATGATGCCCGTCGTCGACGGCCCGTCGACGCTGGTGCGACTGCGGGCAGACCCCGTGACGCGGGAGGTCCCGGTCGTGTTCCTCACGGCGAAGTTCACCCCCGGCCAGGCGCACGAGTGGTCAGGGTCCGGGCTCGCCGGCGTGATCGCGAAGCCGTTCGACCCGATGACGCTCGCGGACCAGGTCGCCCGACTGCTCGAACGGCCCGCGTGAGCTCGCCGGACGCGCAGGCCGAGGCGGAGCTCGCCCGGATCACGGCGCGAGCCACGAAGCGCAACCGCGCCCGCGGTGCGCGCCTGGCCGAGCTCTGCACGGCGCTGGACGCCACCAGTCCCCCGGAGCGCTGGGAGGAGGCGGCGGAGCTCGCCCACCAGATCGCCGGGTCGAGCGGCACGTTCGGTCGACCGCGCGCGAGCGAGCTGGCCCGCGAGCTGCTCACGATCCTGCGCGCCCACCGGCTCGACGGCATCCCCGAGCTCCTCGACGATCTGACCTCGGAGCTCGGGCCGAGCGGGTACGGTGACGGCCATGACCGGGGGTAGCGAACGGGTCGCCGTCATCATCGAGGACGATCCGGACATTCGTGAGCTGCTGGAGACGGTCCTCGGTCAGGCGGGCTTCCGCACGCACAGCTCCGAGACGGGCAACGACGGCGTCCGCCTCGTGCAGGAGGTGGCACCGCTGGTGGTCACCCTGGACATCAGCCTCCCGGACATCGACGGCTTCGAGGTCGCGCGCCGGATCCGCCCCGTGTCGGACGCGTACATCGTCATGCTCACCGCGCGGGCGGAGGAGATCGACGCGCTCATGGGGCTCGACTCCGGCGCCGACGACTACCAGACGAAGCCGTTCCGGCCACGGGAGCTGCGGGCCAGGATCGAGGCGATGCTGCGCCGTCCACGCCGTGCCGGCGGCGTGGCGGAGCAGGCGGACCCCGGCTCGCCGAGCGTCCTCGGCTCCGACGGCCTCGAGGTCGACGTGCTCTCCCGCATGACGCGGGTCGACGGCGCCGACATCCACCTCACCCGCAGCGAGTTCGACATCCTCGCGGAGCTCACGTCGCGCCCCGGCCGGGTCGTGTCGAAGAACGAGCTCGTGCGGGTGCTGTGGGCCGACGCCTACGACACCGGCACCCCGATCTCCGAGGCGGACCGACGCAGCGTCGAGGTGCACGTCGCGAACCTGCGTCGGAAGCTCGGTGACAGCTCGCTGGAACCGCGGTGGATCCATACCGTGCGCGGCCTGGGTTACCGCTTCACGCCGACAGGGGGATGACGCGCGGTTCCCCGGCGAGGATCCGGCGGAGCTCGGTGGCGGTGGTCTCCCCCGCCGCCACCAGCTGAGGCAGCAGGGCGTTCGCCCGGTCCGTGTCCTGGAAGGCGAGCTCCTGCTCGATCCCGTTCGCGATGCGCGCCACGTCCGCGGCCCCCGCCATCACGCTCGTCGAGTGCAGTGTCATCGCGACGAACTGCGCCTCGATGACCTCGCCACGTCGCAATGCGTCGGCGAGGTGGTCGAGCCTGCTGCCCATCAGCGCGATGTAGGTATCGAGGCCATGGTGCGTGTCACCGTCGTGCAGAACCGTCATTGCCACCACCCCGATCGAGCCTCACCGATGCTGAGATCTTGGGCGGTCGACCTTCAGGATCCGGTCGCCCTGGCCCAGGATCGGCTCAGCGTTGGCTCAAGATCCGCCTCCGGGCTCCGCTGCCAGCCGAACTCCCGCCGCAGCACGCGGGACCACCGGTTGGCGGCCAGGTGCGGGCGCAGCAGCGCCACTCCCACGCAGTACTTGCTCAGGGAGACCTGGCGGACCCCGATCTCCGCCAGCACGTCGTCGGCGGGCGAGGCGCCGGAGGCGCTCTTCGACTCCACGAGCACGCGGTCCGGACCGGAGCGCGAGGCACGAGGGTCGGAGCACACGAGGTCGACGTCGCACGTCACCCGAGCGCCCGTCGCGGTGTCGACGAGCGTGCCCCGCGTGTACGTCGTCGTCAGCACCGGTTCGAGCTGCGGCAGCGTGAGCCGGTACGCGTCGTCGAGCACGTCCGACACGAACCGGTGACCGGCGCCGGTGAGCTCGTGCCGGCGACTCGCGGGGTGGGGCGTCCGCCGCTTCACCGTCGCGCCGCGGTGACCTTCGAGCTTGACCTCGAGCATCGCGTCGCCGGAGTCCAGGTAGGCGCGGGTCCGCACCTTGTACCGCCGTCGGCGACCCTGCCGGTGGGACCGGTACAGCCCGAGGGCGGGGGTGTCGAAGTACACCGACTCGTAGGCGAACAGCCGGCGTCCGTCGATCTCCAGCGCGCGGAAGCCGTCACCCAGGGCGGCGCCGAACCGAGCGAACTCCTCCGGCTCGAGGAGGTACTTGCGGTCCGTCCGGGTCTGCAGCGCCGCGACGTCGAGCACCTCGGCCAGGTCGACGGGAGGCAGTCGCTCGACGACGTCGCCGAGCGCGCCGGACGCCGTCGTCATGACACGGCACCCGTCGGCTCGAGCGGTCGCCCCGCGGAGGGCTCGCCGGCGGACGCCCCGTGGAGACGGAACCGGACGTCGACGACCGTCGTGTCGAGCACGAGGTCCAGCGAGCGGACGTCCACGGCGAGGATCTCGGCGTGCAGCAGCTCGGCCAGGGCCTCCCGGAGCCGCGTCGCGTCGGGGTACGCCCGGTCGAGCGTCACCGTCTGCCGCCGGGTGCGGGGGGCGAGTCGCGGGTGGTCGGCGACGAACATGACCACCACGAGCACGGCGGACATCGCCGGAGCGAGCCACGGTCCCGCGGGGTGGAGGCCGTTCACGAGGCCGAGCGCGAGCGCGACGAAGTAGTAGGCGATCTCGCCCTGCGTGATCGAGTCGGACCTCAACCGGATGATCGACAGGATGCCGAACAGGCCGAGCCCCAGCCCGAGCCCGACCTCGCTGCCGGCGAGCAGCAGGGTGACGGCGAGCACGCCCGCGTTGAGCGCCACGTACGCCAGCGCGAGGTCACGCCGGTGGTGCCGGCGGAAGTAGAGCGCGTAGACGAGCACCGTGATGGCGACGGCGTCCGCGGCGAGTGCTGCGACAAGGCTGGACATGGCTGGCTCCCCTATGAGGTGGTCGAACGAACCAGTCACGATGCCGCGCGGGCATGAGAGGAGTCGGAGACGCCGATGAGAGAGTTCTCACGCGAGGCGCGGACGCGCCCGGGCGAGATCGACGAGCACGCCGTCGTCGTCGGCGGCGAGAGCAGCCGTGAACGCGGCGTGCCAGGCGTACTCGCCACCCGCGTAGGCCAGCGCCCGCGCCAGGGAGGCCTCGTCGCGCGCGAGCAGGTCGCCGTCGTCGACCCACCACCGCACGGCGACCCGGCCCACGGCGAGCGTCTCGGCCCGGACCCACGTGCCGCCCGGCTCGTCCAGCAGCACCGCCGCGACGCCGTCGAGCACGCCGGGAAGGTCCTCCCGGGCGCCGTCGACCACGGCGGCGGGTGCGGGCCGCACCTCGACGTCGAGCAGCTGCGCGACGGCCTCGGCGTACCCCCTCGCAGCGGGCACGTGCGGGCCGAGCTGGCCGGTCATCTCGTCGGCGACGACGGCGGAGGTGGCGTCGGCGACGACGGCGCGGCCGCCGTCGAGCAGGACCACCCGCTCCGGCGGGATCGGCAGGCGGATCCCGCGAGCCGCGGCGCCCGCCAGGGCGCGCCAGAGGACGACCGCGGAGTCGAGCGGGACCTGGGTCCCGGCGTCCGGCAGCGCGTCGAGGCACCCGTCCCACCCGGCCGCGTCGAGGTCGTCCAGCGTGCGCACGCCGCCGAGGGCGCGCAGCACCTCCGGGTCGAGGCCGGCGACGACGTCGGCGCCGTCGTCGACCGCCGGCCCGTCGGGGAGGAACGCGACGCGCGCCCCGGGCACGGCGAACGGCGCACCGAGCCGGTCCCGCAGCCACCACGACGCGTAGGACGGCGCCCGCGCCGATCCCGCCCCGCGCACCTCGTGCACGAGCGCGCCCCGCAGGGCGGGCGTCGAGGCGAGGTCGGCGAGGGCCAGGCCCCACGCGTCGTCCGCCACCTCCTCGAGGTCCTCGACGATCGTCAGGTCGCCGAGGAACGCCTCGACGCCCAGGTGGTCGGCGACGTGGCCGAGGTACTCCGCCCAGCCCTCGGGTGCGCCGTCGTCGTCCTCCCCGTCGATCAGGGCGTCGGACGCGAGCACGTCCGGCACGACGGCGACGCGCAAGCCGGACCGTACGCCGACGGCACCGAGCACGGCCGCTCCCCACCGCTCGAGCATCCGGGCCGCCACCGCCTCGGCCCCGGCGAACAGCTCCTCGGCGCGCGAGGACGGCAGCACGAGCTCGGCGGCCCTCGCGTGGCCACCGCTCGCCGTGGGCAGCGGCAGGTCGCCGAGCCCCGGCGGCATCCGCGTGGGATCGACGCCGGCCGCGAGCGCGGCGTCGGCGAGCGCGAGCACGGCGTCCTGCACCTGGGCCGTGGCCGGGTCGTCCTCGGGGTCCGCGTCGAGCGACGCCAGGGCCGCGCGCACCGCGTCGTGCCCGAGCAGGCCGACGGCGCTCGCCGAGCCGGCGCCCAGGCGCACGAGGAGCGGGTGCGCCGCCTCGGGATGCACCACCCGCATCCCGAACGGCGCGAACGCCGACGTGGCATCGACCGCAGCCGCGGGGGCGTCGTCGTCGAGCACCACGAGACCGCGCGGGCCGTGCGCGAACCCTCCACCGACCAGCGGCACCGGCAGCGTCGCGAGCGACTCGCCGACCGCCGCATCCGGCGCGTACGGCTCGACGACGTCGGCGAGCTCCCGCCACCAGGTGGGGTCGCCGGAGGGCCGGAGGTCGTCCAGGACTCCGGCGAGGTCCCGCACGGTGACGCCGAGCGCGCGGGCGGACGCGCCGTGCCGCCCGTCGAGCGGGACCAGGGCGCCGACGGCTCGCGAGAGGACCCGCAGCAGCGCGGGGTCGTCGCCGGCCGGCCCGGTGAGCGCGACGGCGTCCCGCGGCGCGACGGGCTCCACCGGCGCTCCCTCGTCGCTCGTCACGGCCGCCAGCACGGGCGTGCGGGCCAGGGCCGCGACGGCCGCCTCACGGAGCGCACCGTCCACCTCGTCGGACGGCAGACCGGCCGGGACGAAGTCGAACGGCGACTCGCCGCGGCTCACCGCGTCGGCGACGAACGCGGCGTACGCGTCCCCCGCGTGGTGCGCGACGGCGTCGGCCAGCGGACCGGACGCGAGCCGACGGCGCGACGGTTCCACCGGGAACGACGCGATGAGCAGCGCCGGCAGCGTGCACCGGTTCTCGGTGGGCGTCGGGGCATGGATCACCGTGGGCACGACCACGGCGCGCTCGCCGGCGTCCCGGGGCACCGCCCACGTCACGGACCAGCCCCGGCGCGAGCGCTCCTCCGCGGGGCGGGTGGCCAGCAGCTCGAGCGGGTGCGTGCCGGTCACCGTGCGGGTCCACCACCGGTCCGCCACGTCCGCGAGACGCCGCTCCCCGTCCGGGGTGCGGACGGTGACGCTCGCGAGGCGCGGCAGCGCGAGGAGCAGGGCGTCGTCGAGCTCGTCGAGCTGGCGGACGACGTCGCCCACCTCGTCCGGTCCACGCAGGAGCAGGTCGACGGTCGTCGTGTAGCCGGGGGCCGGCGACGTCGCGTCGGCGAACGGGAGGCGCAGCGCGGGGACGTGCTGCCCCCGCTCGTCCAGGACCCCAACGAGCGCTCCCCCACTGCTGGTGTCGTCGTGGCCGCCCGCTGCCGGACCCGGGCGCCCCTGCGTCGTGAGGAGGTCGCGCGCGGCCTCGACGTCGAACCGCACGGCGCCGTCGCACGAGGCCACGACCACGGCGTCGGCCACCGCCCGCACCGCTGCGAACCCCACGCCGAACCGGCCCACCTCGTCCGCGAGCCCCTTGTCCGACGTCCGCATGCTCGCGAGCGCAGCGACGCCGTCCGGCGTGAGCGGAGCCCCGGTGTTCGAGGCGCGCAGGTGCGTGCCGTCGTCGTCGTGCGTCAGCTCCAGGAGCACGGCGCCCGCCGTCCGGGCGCGCGCCGCGGCGTCGGCGGCGTTCTGCAGCAGCTCAACCACGACGCGGTCCGCGTACTGCCCGCGCGCGACGTCGTCCTCGAGATTCGCGTCCTCCCGCAGCCGGCGTGGTGACGCAGTCCAGGCCGTGAGCGCCGCGGCTCGGAGCTCCGCCGTCCGGAACGGGTCCGGTGCGCTCATCGCGGCGGCCGTCTCACACGGAAGGCGCGTCGCCCGGGTCGACGGCTGCCTGCTCCTGCGCGGGCTCCGGCTCGGCGTCCTGCGCGGGCTCCGTTTCGGCGTCCTGCGCGGGCTCCGGCTCGGCGCGGAGCACCTCGAGGTCGAACTCGTCGACCACGGGCCGCCCCCAGCCCCAGTCGCCGCCCGCGACGTGCGGGGCGGCGTCCGTCTCGCTGTGCGCCCCGCAGCCGTGGTCGAACGAGACGACCTTCCCGTCGTCGGGCGACCACTCGTTGACGCACACGCCGAACATCGAACCGAGCGTGCCGGTCAGCGGGACGAGGAAGCCGCAGGTCTCGCACGGCTCCTTCGACGCCCGCGCACCCGGGGCGTTCGGGCCGCGGTCGCCCTCGTACCACCGCGTCGCGGCGGCGTCGAGCGCCGCCCGCGTGGGCACCCGCTCACGCTCGAGCCCGAGCTCGACGATCGCGACGTGGTCGACGGCGACGTCGGCGGCGTCGGCGGCGTCGGCGGCGTCGCCCGAGCGGCGGTACCCGGTCTCGAGCCGCGGGTCGTCGGAGTCGAACGGGAGCACGTCCGTGGGCCCGAGATCGCCCGGGGCGAGCCGCTCGGCCCACGGCACCCAGGACGGCGCGAGGAGGGCGTCCGCGCCGGGGAGCAGCTCGACCTCGCACACGGTGGCCGTCCGCGAGCGCGGGACCCGCGCCACCGTCACCGTCCACCGCCATCCGCGGTAGCCGGGCGCCGTCGTCGCGAACGTGTGGTTGCCGAGGCGGTCGTCGACGAGCGTGAACCCGAGGTGCTCGCCGACGTCCCCGAGCCCGGACGTCTGCTCGGCCGCGGCGCGGGCGAGATCGACCGCGGCGGCCAGGACGGCGTCCTGCCGCGGTGCCCGGGCAGGGCGGGAGAGGGTGGCAGGACTCACCGATGCTCCTTCCGGGCGCTCAGGCGTCGAAGTCGTCGGCGACGACGCGCATCACCTGGGCGAGCTTCGTCGCCTGGGCGCGCTCCGGGTAGCGGCCTCGGCGCAGGCTGTTGGAGGCGCCGTCGAGCAGCTTGATGAGGTCCTCGACGACCGGGACCATGTCTTCGGCCGGGCGTCGCTGCCCCCGCGCCACGGACGGCGCCGGGTCGAGGATCGTCACGGACAACGCCTGCGGCCCGCGGCGACCGTCGGCGATGCCGAAGTCCACCCGCGTGCCGGGCTTCGGCGACGGCGATCCCGCCGGGAGGGCGGAGGCGTGCAGGAAGACCTCGCCGCCGTCGTCGGCCGCGATGAAGCCGAAGCCGCGGTCGGCGTCGAAGAACTTGACCTTGCCGGTGGGCACTGGAGATCCCTGACTTCCTGTTCGAGGGCGCGCATGAGCGGAACGGGTACGCGTCGAGCGGGTCAAGGATAACCGCTGACGGCGCGGGAGTCGCCGGTAGGTGCCGCGCTGGCAGACCCCGAGCGCCGCCCGCCACCGCCGTAGAGTGGTGTGGATGCCCACCTTCCGTCGCAGCGAGGCTCGCCCGGAGGGCGCGGACACGGCGACGCGGTCGCCGTCGTCGCTCACGACCTGGTCGGACGAGTCGCTCGTCGAGCTCCTCCGGCTCCGCCGGGACCTGCTCGTCCCCGAGCCGTCCTCGCTCACGGCGCTCGCCTCGAGGGCCGCCTCACGGCCGTCCACGTCCCGCGCGCTGGCCACCTGCGACGCCCCCACTCTCGCGGTCGCGGAAGCGGTCGTGGCGCTCGAGTCCGCCTCGACCGAGCGACTGGGCGAGGCCACCGGGCTCGACGCCGCACCCGCCGTCGCGCACCTCGCGGCTCTCGGCCTGGTGCACGACGACGACGGCGCGTGGTCCCCCGTCCCGCACCTGTCCGAGGCCCTCGGTCCCCACCCCGCCGGGCTCGGCCCGGTCATGGCGACGCATCCCGGCGCACCGACGGGGCCCGACGAGCTGGACGCGCTCCTGGCGGCGGCGCCGCGCGAGGCACGCCGCACGCTCGACGCACTCACCTGGGGTCCGCCCGTGGGCACCGTCCCCGAGCACGACCCGCCCCCGGGCGCGGCCTGGCTCCTCGAGCACCACCTCCTCGTGCGCGTCGGCCCCACGCAGCTGGTGCTCCCCCGCGCCATCGGGCTCCTCGCCCGTCACGGCCGCACCCACGCGGACGTCGCGACGACGCCGCCGCTCGCCGACGCGCCGGAGCGCCCGCCGACGACGGTCGCCGCCGAGGGCGTGCGCGCCGCGGAGGAGATCGTCCGGGAGGTCGGGGAGCTCGCCCGGGCCTGGGGCGACGAGCCGCCGCCGGCATTGCGCTCCGGCGGGGTCGGCGTGCGGGACGTGCGCAAGTTCGCCGCGCGCATCGGAGCGCCGACGGAGCACGCCGCGTTCGTCGTCGAGCTCGCCGCGACCGCTGAGCTCGTCGCGCCGCTGCACGACGTCGAGGGCTCCGCCTGGGCACCCACTCCCGCGGGCGAGGACCACGACGGCGACGTGGCCTCCCGCTGGGCCCGCCTCGTCGTCGCCTGGTCGACGACGAACCGCGTGCCGTGGCTCGTGGGCTCCCGCGGCGAGAAGGGTGAGCTGCGAGCGGCCCTGGACCCGCTGCTGGTGCGCCGCTGGGCGCCGGGTGCCCGCCGGCAGGTGCTGGTCGCGCTCGCCTCCTGGCCGGAAGGCGCGGCTCCTGACGCCGGTGCCGTGCACGCGTGGTGGGCGTGGCACACGCCCCGCCAGGTCCCGCCTCTCGCCACCGTCGAGGCGATCCTGGCCGAGGCGGCGTGGCTCGGGCTCACCGGCGCCGGGGCGCTGACCGGTCCGGGGCGTGCCGTCGCGACGGCGCTGGCACCCGACGGCGGCGCGCGGCCCGATGCCGGGGTCCTGGCGGCCGCCCTCGAGGCCGCCCTGCCGCCGGCCATCGACGACCTGCTCCTCCAGGCGGACCTCACCGGAGTCGTCCCGGGGCGCCCCACCCCCGCCCTCGCGGACCTGCTCGCCGCGAGCGCCGACGTCGAGTCGCGCGGCGGCGCCCTCACGGTGCGTTTCTCCCAGGCGTCCGTGCAGCGTGCTCTCGACGCCGGGCTCGACCCGGACGAGCTCATGACCCGGCTGAGCACTCACTCCCGCACGGGCGTGCCGCAGCCCCTCGAGTACGCGATCCGCGACGCCGCCCGCCGGCACGGGCACCTGCGGACCGGCTCGGCGTCGAGCTATCTCCGGTCGGACGACCCCGGCGTGCTCACCGCTCTTCTCGCGGACGCCGCTCTCGACCCCCTCGGGCTGCGCGCGATCGCCCCCACGGTCGTGGTCGCCCAGGTGCCGGCGGTCGAGGTCGCTCGCGTGCTGCGCGCACGGGGGCACGCGCCGGCCATCGAGGGCAGCGACGGTGCGGTGCTGTCGCTCGACGTCGGACGGCGCCGATCGGTCGCGCCGTCGCCCCGCCGTCCGCGCGGCGACGGCGACACCTCTGCGGAAGCCCCGCTCACCGGCGACGCGCTCACCGCCGTCGTCCGCTCCCTGCGGCACGGCGAGGAACGCAGCCAGCGCGTGCTCGCCTCGCGCGCGGCCGGGGCCGCTGCCGACGACCCCGCCCACGCGCTGGCCGCGCTGCGGCGCGCGGTCGAGGCGGGAACGGACGTCTGGCTCGCTGTCGCCGGACCGAGCGGCGCCGTGCAGCGCCGTCGGGTCCGCCCGCTGCGGGTCGACGCCGGCCGCATCCGGGTGCGCGACCTCGCCCGCGAGGCGGACATCACCGTCGCCGCGCACCGCATCGTCGCCGTCGACTGACCGAGAACGGCACCACCCCCGGGGTGCGGGAGAATGGTCGGATGCCGTCAGGCCCCCTGATCGTCCAGTCCGACAAGACCCTCCTCCTCGAGATCGACCACGACCAGGCCCAGGCCTGCCGTCGCGCGATCGCGCCGTTCGCCGAGCTCGAGCGCGCCCCGGAGCACGTCCACACGTACCGCCTCACCCCGCTCGGCCTGTGGAACGCGCGCGCCGCCGGGCACGACGCCGAGCAGGTCGTCGACACGTTGCTCGCCTACAGCCGGTACCCGGTCCCGCACGCCCTGCTCGTCGACGTCGCCGAGACGATGTCGCGCTACGGCCGCCTCCAGCTCGTCAACGACCCGGCGCACGGGCTGGTGCTGCGTGCGCTCGAGGTGCCGGTGCTCGAGGAGGTGCTGCGTTCCAAGCGGACCGCCGGACTGGTCGGTGCGCGCCTCGACCCGGAGAACGTCGTCGTCCACCCCAGTGAACGCGGTCACCTCAAGCAGGTGCTGCTCAAGCTCGGCTGGCCGGCGGAGGACCTCGCGGGGTACGTCGACGGCGAGGCCCACGCGATCGAGCTCGCGGAGGACGGCTGGGCGCTGCGGCCGTACCAGAGCGAGGCGGTGGAGTCGTTCTGGCACGGCGGGAGCGGCGTCGTCGTCCTCCCCTGCGGTGCGGGGAAGACGCTCGTGGGCGCGGCGGCCATGGCCCAGTCGCAGACGACGACGCTCATCCTCGTGACGAACACCGTGAGCGCCCGTCAGTGGCGGGACGAGCTGCTGCGCCGCACCTCGCTCACCGAGGACGAGATCGGCGAGTACTCCGGCTCCCGCAAGGAGGTCCGGCCGGTGACGATCGCCACGTACCAGGTGCTCACCACCCGGCGGAAGGGTGTGTACACCCACCTCGAGCTGCTCGACGCGCGGGACTGGGGGCTCGTGGTCTACGACGAGGTCCACCTGCTGCCGGCGCCCATCTTCCGCATGACCGCCGACCTGCAGGCACGCCGTCGGCTCGGTCTCACGGCCACGCTCGTGCGCGAGGACGGCCGCGAGGACGAGGTGTTCAGCCTCATCGGGCCGAAGCGGTACGACGCACCGTGGAAGGACATCGAGGCCCAGGGCTACATCGCACCGGCGGATTGCGTGGAGATCCGGCTGACGCTGCCGGACTCGGCACGGATGGCGTACGCGACGGCGGAGCCCGAGGACCGGTACCGGCTCGCCGCCACGGCGGCCGGGAAGTCGCGGGTGGTGCGCGAGCTGCTGCGCAAGCACGACGGCGAGCAGACGCTCGTGATCGGGCAGTACCTCGACCAGCTCGAGGAGCTCGGCGAGCAGATCGGGGCGCCGGTGATCACCGGGGCGACGACGGTGCCCGAGCGCCAGCGCCTGTTCGACGCGTTCCGCAGCGGTGACGTGACGACGCTGGTCGTGAGCAAGGTGGCGAACTTCTCGATCGACCTGCCCGAGGCTGCGGTAGCGATCCAGGTCTCCGGGTCGTTCGGCTCGCGGCAGGAGGAGGCGCAGCGCCTCGGCCGCCTGCTCCGCCCGAAGGGCGACGGGCGGACGGCGCACTTCTACGCCGTCGTCGCCCGCGACACGGTCGACCAGGACTTCGCCGCGCACCGGCAGCGCTTCCTCGCCGAGCAGGGATACGCCTACCGGATCATCGACGCCGAGGACCTCGCCGCCGACGTGTGACGTCCACCCGGTCTGTCGAGGTCGGGCTGGCGCGCGCGGCGGCGACGTGGACGGTCGGTTGCCGTGAGGGCAACCGACCTTCCACGCGGCCGGCCCGTGCCGCTCAGTGCGCGACGGCGTGCTCCAGCTCCGCGGCGGGCTGCCGGCGGAGCAGGAACGTCAGGGCGAACGCGAGCGCCATGAAGGCCGCGCCCCACACGAACGCCGTCCCGACGCCGTCGGCCAGCGCCGCCGCGGGCGACGCCCCGGCCTCCCCCGCCGCCACGGAACCCTGTGTCATGACCGCGACGAACATGGCCGTGCCCGCGGCCCCGGCGAGCTGCTGCGTCGTGCCGATGACGGCGGAGCCGTGCGAGTACAGGTGCGGCTCGAGGGCCCCGAGCGCCGTCGTGAACAGCGGCGTGAACACGAACGCCAGGCCGAGGCTCAGCAGCACGTGCGCGCCGAGCACGAACCACGGCGACGTGCCGGCGCTCACGGTCGTGAGGAGACCCAGCGCGCCGAGCACCACCGCGGCGCCCGGGATGACCAGCGGTCGGGGGCCGACCCGGTCGAACAGCCGCCCCACGGTCGGACCGAGGAGGCCCATGGCGAGGCCGCCCGGCAGCACGATCAGGCCGGTGGTGAGGGACGTGAGGTTGAGCGAGTCCTGCAGGTAGAGCGGGAGCAGGATCAGCGACCCGAACAACGCGATCATCGACACGGCCATGATCCCGAGGGAGACGGCGAACGACCGCGAGCTGAACACGCGGAGGTCGAGGAGCGCGCGGTCGGTCCGCTGGAGCAGGAGCTGACGAGCGACGAACGCCACGAGCATCACCGAGCCCGCCGTCAGCGGGATCCACGGCGGCACCGGCGGCGCGTGCCGGGCGGCCTCGCCGAGACTCGACAGTCCGTACACGAGCCCACCGAACGCCACCACGGCGAGCACCAGCGACAGCGGGTCCAGCGGCGCGCGCGTCCGCTCACCCGTGTCGCGCACGTGCAGGAACCCGGCCACCAGCGACACCAGGGCGATCGGCAGCACGATGCCGAAGACCCACCGCCACCCGAGCGAGTTGAGGATGACGCCGGAGATGGCGGGCCCGAGCGCGGGCGCGGCGGCCATGACGATCGCGACGTTCCCCATGATCTTGCCGCGGGACGACGTCGGCACGATCGTCATGATCGTCGTCATGAGCAGCGGCATCATGATCGCGGTCCCGGAGGCCTGGACGACCCGGGCGCCGAGCAGGATCGGGAACGTGGGCGAGACGGCGGCGAGCAGGGTGCCCGCGCTGAACAGGGACATCGCGAGCAGGTACGCCCCGCGGGTACCGAGCCGCTGCAGCAGGTAGCCGGTGGCAGGGATGACGACGGCCATGGTGAGCATGAACGCCGTGGTGAGCCACTGACCCGTGGTGGCGGTGATGCCGAGGTCCTTCATGAGCGGCGCGAGCGCGACGCTCATGGTGGTCTCGTTGAGGATGACGACGAAGGCGGAGCCGAGAAGCAGGGCGATGAGGACGAACTTGTCCCGGCTGAGGCGCTCGGGCTCAGCCGTCGGGACGGGGTTGGGCAGGGTCGCGGACATGCAGGCGGTGCCTTCCGTGGCGGGGTCGCGGACGGTCGTGCCTCGCCGCGAACCACGACGGTGGCACGGGAGCGGCGCGGAGGCTCGAGGGCCTCAGATGATCACAACCGTCCGACATCGTGGCGTGTTCCCGCCACCACGCGAAAGTGAATATCAGGCCGACGCGCAGGTCCGCGCGTCGGAGGCGGCGCGCACCTGGGCCGCGAAGGCGGCCGCGAGCGCACGGCCGAGCGCATGGGCGTGCTCGCCGCGCTCGTCGAGCTGGGCACGCACCTCGGCGACGTCGACGTCGTCGTGCCCCGACGCCCAGTGGAGGAGCGTGTGGTCGGACGCCTCGGGGTGGAACTGCACGCCCAGCGCCGAGCCGCACCGGAACGCCTGGAACGGGTAGACGGCCGAGCTGCCGAGCCACACGGCCCCGGGCGGCAGCTCCGTGACGACGTCGGCGTGCATGCTCAGCACCGGGGACGACGACGGCGGCCGCCCACCGCCGACGGAGGCGAGCGCCGGGCCGAGCACGGCGTCGTCGGCCGCATCGGGCCGCCACCGCACGTCGACGACGCCGGCCTCGCGCCCGTGCGGCGCCGCGACCTCCACCCGGCCGCCCAGGGCGCGGGCGAGCAGCTGCGCCCCGAGGCAGACGCCGAGCGTCGGGACGTCCGACGCTGCGGCGTCCACGAGCAGCGCGCGGACGGCCGGCAGCCACGGCGCGGCGTCGTCGTCGAACGCCGTCATCTGTCCGCCGAGCACGAGGAGCCCGTCGCCCACGGCCCCGACGGCTGGCACGGGCACGCCGAGATCCGCCCGCACGATGCGCAGGTCCAGCCCCGTGAGCCACGACGCGAACAGGTCGGGACCGACGTCCGGACCCTGCTGGACGACGGTGAGGACCGGCGGCTGGGGGGCGGCGGACATGGGTCTCCTGCGGGTTCGTGCGAGCGGGGCGAGGCTCACGGTACGACACGCTCGGGGGCTCCTCGGGCCCGCTCGCGTTGCACGAGGTCGCCGACCTGGCGGAGGATCGCCCCGTGACGCGACGCCGCACGACACCCCTGACCCAGGCTGACGCAGGGTCTCCCGCACGCCACCGCACGCGCCTCGCGGCCACGGCCTGCGCCGTCGTCGCCGCCACCGTGCTGCTCGCCCCTGCCGCTCTCGCCGACGAGCCGCTCCGGCTCGACGACCGCGTGACCGACACCACCAGCGCCGCGGTCCTCGCAGGGAGCACGGCCGACATCCTGGACGCGGCGGACGCCCTCGCGGAGGACACTCCGTACGACCTGTTCGTCGTGTACGTCGACTCGTTCGACGGCATGGACGGCGGCGACTGGGCCGACGAGACGGCGAACCTGTCGCAGCTGGGTGACGACGACGCGTTGCTCGCCGTCGCGGTCGAGGACCGGGTCTACGACTTCTCGCTCGGGGCGAGCGCGTCCGTCACCGACGACCAGCTCGCCACGATCCGCTCGGAGCAGATCGAACCCGCGCTGGCCGACGACGACTGGGCAGGTGCGGCGATCGCGGCCGCGGACGGACTGCGCGACGCGGCCGGCGGCGGCAGCGGGGCCGCCTCCGGCGGGGGCGGCTCGAACGCGGGGTGGATCATCGTCGGCATCCTCGTGGTCGCCGCGATCGTGGTGCTCGTCGTGTGGCTGGTGCGCCGGAGCTCGCGGCAGCGGCAGCAGGCCGGCCCCGCCTCGGCCCCCGGTTCGCTCGAGTCCCTGAGCACGGAAGAGCTGAACCGCCGTGCGAGCGCGGGACTCGTCGCGATCGACGACGGCATGCGCACCTACGAGCAGGAGCTCGGGTTCGCCGAGGCCCAGTTCGGGTCCGCCGCGACGGCGTCCTTCGCGACGGCGCTCGCCGACGCCAGGCCGAAGGTCGCCCGCGCGTTCCAGCTGCGCCAGGAGCTCGACGACTCCACCGCCGAGGCGGAGCCGCAGGCCCGCGCGATGATGGCCGAGATCATCACGACGCTGGAGCAGGTCCAGGCCTCGCTGCAGGGCGAGGCCCAGCAGTTCGTCGAGCTCCGCGAGGAGCAGCGCAACGCGCCGGCCACGCTCGACGCGCTGGAGGGCCGGGTCACCGAGCTCGCCGGCCGGGTGCCGGCCGCGCGGGAGACGCTCACGAACCTGGCGGTCACCTACCCCGCCACGGCGCTCGCCTCGGTGGTGGCGAACCCCGATCAGGCCCAGCGCCTGCTGGACGGCGCCACGGAGGCGGTGACGCAGGGCCGGGCTGCGGTCGAGCGCCAGGACGGCGGCGCCGCGCTCGAGCAGATCCGGGTCGCGACGGGCGCGACCGGTCAGGCGGCGACGCTGCTCGACGCCGTCTCCCGCGCGGGCGACGACCTGGCCCAGGCGGCGCCGAAGCTCGAGGCCGCCATCGCCTCGATCTCCGCCGACCTCGCCGACGCCGACAGGCTCGCCACGAGCCAGGGGCACGGGGTCGACGCCCAGGTCGCCGAGGCCACGCAGGCCATCGCCGCGGCGCGCGCCGCATCGTCCGGCGGCGACCCGCTCGCGGCCCTGACCCGGATCGCGAACGCGGAGGCCGCCCTCGACGCGTCGCTCGCGCCGCTGCGCGAGCAGGCGGAAGTCACGCAGCGGGCCGCGGCCCAGCTCGAGGGCACCCTCGGCCGTCTCGAGTCGCAGGTCCGCGCGACGAACGACTTCGTCGAGACCCGACGCGGCGCCGTCGGCCCCGAGGCCCGCACGCGCCTCGCCGAGGCGATCCGGCTCCTCACCCAGGCGCGCACGCAGGCAGCGACGGATCCCGGCGCCGCGCTGGCCACCGCCCAGCAGGCGCAGGAGTACGCGACGTCGGCCCAGAGCCTCGCCCAGCGCGACGTCGAGTCCTGGGAGCGGTCGCAGCAGGTCCCGCAGCAGTCCTCGTCCGGAGGGCCCGACCTCGGGTCGATGATCCTCGGCGGCATCCTGTTCGGGAACCGCGGTGGGGGCGGGGGCGGCGGCTGGGGAGGCGGGTTCACCGGCGGCGGCTACGGCGGCGGTTCGAGCCGCGGCGGGTCACGGCGCTCCAGCGGCGGGTCGTTCGGCGGGAGCCGGCGCAGCAGCGGCGGCAGCCGACGGAGCAGCGGCGGTCGCCGCGGCGGTGGGGGGCGCTTCTGACGACGCCGGCCCGTTCGCCCGAGGACCCACCACACGTTCGCAACCACGCCGCCCGGGGCGGCCAACGGAAGGAAGAGACATGACGGAGAAGCAGACGATCCTGGGCCGCATCGGCCAGCTCACCCGCGCCAACATCAACGCGCTCCTCGACCGTGCCGAGGACCCGGAGAAGATGCTCGACCAGCTGGTCCGCGACTACACCAACAGCATCGCCGAGGCCGAGACCGCCATCGCGCAGACGATCGGGAACCTGCGCCTCGCGGAGGCCGACTTCCGGGAGGACCAGACCGCCGTCGTCGAATGGGGCAACAAGGCGGCGGCGGCGTCGGCGACAGCGGACCGCAAGCGCGCCGAGGGCAACACCGCCGACGCGGAGCGGTTCGACAACCTCGCGAAGCTCGCCCTGTCGAAGCAGATCGGCTTCGAGAAGGAGGTCAGCGACGCCGCGCCGATGATCGCGTCGCAGAACCAGACGGTCGACAAGCTGAAGTCCGGCCTGGCGCAGATGAAGGACCGGCTGAACGAGCTCAAGACGAAGCGCGACCAGCTCATCGCCCGGGCGAAGACGGCGCAGGCGCAGAAGCAGGTGCAGGACGCCGTCGGCCGCATCGACGTGCTCGACCCGACGAGCGAGCTGTCGCGGTTCGAGGACCAGGTGCGCCGCGAGGAGGCGCAGGCCGCCGGCCAGGCCGAGATCGCCGCGAGCAGCCTGGACGCCCAGTTCGAGGAGCTCAGCGCCTCGGGTGCGGAGATCGAGATCGAGGCCCGGCTCGCCGCTCTCAAGCAGGGCCAGATCGCCCCGGCCCAGCAGCCCGGCCAGATCACGTCCTGACGGGGCGTTCGCTGTAGGGGGCCGCCGGAACGGCCGGCGCCCCCTACAGTGACTCCGATGACCAGCGAACCGGGCGCCGACGCGGGCACCACCGCCGAACGCCGCACGTATGTCCTCGTCGACGGCGAGAACATCGACGCCACGCTCGGCATGAGCGTGCTCGGGCACCGGCCGGCACCCGAGGAGCGCCCGCGGTGGGACCGGATCACGGCGTTCGCGGAGACGCTGTGGGACCAGCCGGTCACCGCCCTCTTCTTCCTCAACGCCTCGAACGGCCAGATGCCGATGTCGTTCGTGCAGGCGCTGCTCGCGCTGGGGTACCACCCGATCCCGCTGGCCGGCGGTCCCGGCGAGAAGGTCGTCGATATCGGCATCCAGCGCACGCTCGCGGCCCTGACGGACCGGCCGTCCGACGTCCTCCTCGCCAGCCACGACGGCGACTTCCTTCCCCAGGTCGAGGATCTCCTGACGCCCGACCACCGGGTCGGGCTGCTGTGCTTCCGCGAGTTCGCGAACGCCCGGTTCACCGAGCTGACGGAGCGCGGGCTGTCCCTGCACGATCTCGAGGACGACCTCGGGGCGTTCACGACGCCGCTCCCGCGCGTGCGGATCATCCCGCTCGAGGCGTTCGACCCCCTGCGCTACCTGTAACACCGGACGCGCCGCCAGCGCACTCCCAGGCGACGTCCAGCGAACTCCCAGACTCGGCGCGCACACTGGTCCTCATGACCACGTTGCCCGCGAGCCGCACGCCGGAGGCGCGTCTCGTCGTCGTGGACGACGAGCCCAACATCCGTGACCTGCTGGCGACCTCGTTGCGCTTCGCCGGGTTCGACGTCGTCACGGCCTCCGACGGCACCGAGGCGCTCGAGGCGATCGTCGAGGGCGAGCCCGACCTCGTGGTGCTCGACGTCATGCTCCCGGACATGGACGGCTTCACCGTGACGCGGCGCCTGCGCGAGCGGGGGGTGCGCACACCCGTCGTCTTCCTCACCGCGCGGGACGACGTCGCCGACGCCGTCACCGGGCTCACCGTCGGCGGTGACGACTACGTCACGAAGCCGTTCAGCCTCGAGGAGGTCGTGGCGCGGATCCGCGCCGTCCTCCGCCGGTCCCAGGCGCACGACGCGGACTCCGGCGTGCTGCGGTACGCGGACCTGGAGCTCGACGAGGACGCCCGCGAGGTGCGTCGGGCGGGGCGGCCGGTGGAGCTCTCGCCCACGGAGTTCAAGCTGCTGCGCTACCTCATGCTCAACGCCGGCCGGGTGCTGTCGAAGACCCAGATCCTCGACCACGTGTGGGAGTACGACTGGCGCGGCGAGAGCGCGATCGTCGAGTCGTACATCTCCTACCTCCGGCGCAAGATCGACGTCCCCGGACCCGACGGCGCACCCACCGTCCCGCTCATCCACACGCGGCGCGGCATCGGGTACGTCCTCAAGACGCCGTGACGACCTCACGGGATGCGGAGGGCCGCACGCCTCCCCCGCCGGCCCGGCAGCGCGACACGGGGCCGACTCCCGCGGCGCCCGCGTGGCCAGGAGGCGTCGCCGAGGCGTGGCGGAGGCGGCCGCTCCGGGTGCGCCTCGTGGCCCTCTTCTCGGTGCTGCTCCTGGTCGCCCTCGTCGTGTTCGGCTTCGTCGCGCTGACCCTGCTGCGCCGCACGCTCGTGCAGGAGGTCGACAGCCAGCTGCGCTCGGCCGCGGAGACGATCGTCATCAACTCGGTCAACGCCCTCCCGAACCCGGGTGGCCCCGGCCCGATCCCGACCGACTACGCCGTGGTCATCGCGAACCTGGACGGCTCTGTCGCGTGGCAGTCGGCCTCCGGTGCGACTGCCGCGTTCCCCGACGTCGGCGACCTCTCGCTCGGGCACGTACAAGAGCAGTCCCGGCATCCGTACACCGTCGGGTCCGAGGACGGGCCGGTCCGCTGGCGGGTGGTCGCCGGGCCGGTCGTGCGCGACGGGGCACCGATCGCGACCGCAGCCGTCGCGCTCCCGCTCACCTCGGTCGAGGCGACGATGTCGGAGATGCGCACGTGGCTGCTCGTGGTGAGCGCCGCGGTCCTCGCGGGCGCCGCCGGAGCCGGCTACGTCGTCGTCCGCCGCAGCCTGCGCCCCCTGCGCCGGATCGAGTCGACGGCGGCCGCGATCGCGGGCGGCGACCTCAGCCAACGCGTCCCGCCCGAGCCGCCGACCACCGAGGTCGGGTCGCTGAGCCGGTCGCTGAACATGATGCTCGGGCAGGTCGAGGCGTCGTTCGCGCAGCGCACGGCGAGCGAGCGACGGATGCAGCGGTTCGTCTCGGACGCGAGCCACGAGCTGCGCACCCCGCTCGCCGCGATGCGCGGGTACGCCGAGCTGTACCGCCTCGGGGGCATCCCCGACGACGACGTCCCGCAGGTCATGGAACGTCTCGAGCGTGAGTCCGTGCGCATGGGCTCGCTGGTGAACGACCTCCTGGCCCTCGCCCGGCTCGACGAGGGCCGCGGCCTGCGGCTCGGCCAGGTGGACCTCGCGCAGCTCGCCGCCGACGCCGCGGAGGACCTGCGCGCGATCGACCCGGCCCGCACCGTCCGGGTGGAGGCCCCGGACGCCGACGGGGACGGATGGGCGGTCGAGGGTGACGCCGACCAGCTGCGCCAGGTCATGCTCAACCTCATCGGCAACGTGGCGTCGTACACCCCGGCCGGGAGCCCGGTGGAGCTCGTCCTGGCCCGGCCGACGGCCGACGCCGTCGTCCTCGAGGTCGTCGACCACGGACCCGGGATCGCTCCCGACGACGCGGCACGCGTGTTCGACCGCTTCTACCGCGTCGAGACCTCACGAAGCCGCAGCGCCGGCGGCTCCGGCCTCGGGCTCGCGATCGTCGCGGCGATCGTCGGCGCGCACGGAGGCGCCGTGTCCGTCGTGCCGACGCCCGACGGCGGGACGACCGTGCGGATCGAGCTCCCGGTTCGGCCCGGCCGCTCCGCATCGTGACTACGATGGCGCACGACCTGACATCGACGACGGGACCTGAGCACGACATGGGCGTCATCGACGCACCGCAGTGGCTGCCCGCAGCCTGGGCCCGGAGCGCACGAGCGATCGGCGCCACGGCGTCTGCCGAGGAGATCGACGAGGTCGGCACCACGCTCGTCGCGAGCTGGAGCGAACCCGGGCGGTTCCACCACAACCTCAAGCACCTCGTGGACGTGCTCGCGCGCATCGACGAGCTCGCGCAGGAGACGCACGCCCCCGACGTCGTCCGCGTGGCCGGCTGGTACCACGGCGTGGTCTTCAGTGCCGGGTCGCACGTGGCGTACAAGCACCGCGGGGGCGAGGACCCGGTGGCGAGCGCGGAGCGAGCCCGGCGCGAGCTGACCGACCTCGGGGTGGCCGACGACGTCGTCGAGCGCATCGCCCGGCTGGTCTCCGGGGTCGACCGGCACTCCGCTGACATCCGCGACATCGACGCCCAGGCGCTCAACGACGCCGACCTCGCGACGCTGGCCGTCGAGCCGCAGAAGTACGCGGCCTACCGCAAGGCCGTGCGCGAGGAGTACGCCCACATCCCGGTCCGGGACTACCTCACGCACCGGATCGCCATCCTGACGAAGCTGCTCGCGAGGCCGTCCCTGTTCTCGAGCCCGATGGCGCAGGGCTGGGAGGAGCCGGCCCGCGAGAACGTCACGGCCGAGCTGTCCCGGCTGCAGTCGGAGCTGCGCGCGCTGCCGCCGGACGAGCCGTCCGAGGGCGCGGCTGAGGGCGAGCCCGCGGGCGAGGGTGCGACCTCTCCCGCGGAGGCGCCCCGCCCCCGCCGCTTGTCCCCAGATCACGCTGATCCCGACTCGGGTGAAGGAACCCTCAGCCGGCCACCGCCCCGCTGAGCGGCCGACCTAACCTCGCCACAGGAGCCCGCAGACCGCGGGCGGATGGTGGGAGGTCGGTTCCATGACACGGTTCGAGGTCGACGCCGCAGCTGTGGCCGAGGCGGGGGCGTCCGCGCGAGCGTCGGGGGCGGTCATCGCCACGGAGGTCGCCGCGATGATGCGCCACCTGGCCACGCTGGAGGCGAGCTGGCACGGGAGCGCGGCGAGCAGCTTCACGGCGCTCATGGCGCAGTGGCGCGGCACCCAGGCGCAGGTCGAGGCCTCGCTCGAGCAGATCACGCTCGCGCTCGACACGGCGGCGCGGCAGTACAGCGAGGCGGAGACCTCCGCGATCCGGATGTTCGCGGTGTAGGCACGCGCGAGCCGGTGAGACTCCGCGCCGGCGCGGCTCTCCCCCGGTCGCGTCGGCGCGGACCCCGCGCCTCGCCAGCTGGGAGGCGCTACGCGGCGGGCTGGACGGCCGCGCGCGCCGCCACGAACGCGTCGACGCACGCCGCGATCTCGCCCGGCGTGTGCACCGCCGAGAGCTGGACGCGGATGCGCGCCGCGCCGCGAGGCACGACAGGGAAGGAGAACGCCGTGACATAGACACCGTGAGACTGCATGTGCGCGGCGATCTCGGCGGTGACGCGCGCGTCGCCGAACATCACCGGGACGATGGGGTGCTCGCCCTCGAGCAGCTCGAACCCGGCCTCGGTCATGAGCCGGCGGAACAGGGCGGCGTTGTCCTTCAGGTGCGCGCGCTCGCTGCCCGCTCCTTCGACGATGTCGAGCGCGGCGAGCGTGCCCGCCACGATGGGCGGCGCGATCGTGTTCGAGAAGAGGTACGGGCGAGCGCGCTGTCGGAGCAGCTCGACGATCTCCGCGCGCCCGCTCACGTAGCCGCCGGAGGCTCCGCCCAGCGCCTTGCCGAACGTGCCGGTGTACAGGTCGACCCGGTCGGCGACGCCGAAACGCTCCGGCGTGCCTCGGCCGTGCTCGCCCACGAACCCGACGGCGTGCGAGTCGTCCACGAGGACGAGCGCGTCGTGGGCCTCGGCCAGGTCGCAGATCTCGTCGAGCGGCGCGAAGTAGCCGTCCATCGAGAACACGCCGTCCGTGACGATGATCCGGAAGCGGGCGTCGGCCGCGGCCACGAGCTGCGCCTCGAGATCGGCCATGTCGCGGTTCGCATACCGCAAGCGCCGCGCCTTGCACAGGCGGATGCCGTCGATGAGGGACGCGTGGTTCAGCGCGTCCGAGATGATCGCGTCCTCCGCTGAGAACAGCGCCTCGAACACGCCGCCGTTGGCGTCGAAGCAGGACGAGAACAGGATGGTGGCGTCCGTGCCGAGGAACGTCGACACCCGCCGCTCGAGCTCGAGGTGCAGCTCCTGCGTCCCGCAGATGAACCGGACGGACGCGAGGCCGTACCCCCACTCGTCAAGGGCGGCATGGGCCGCGGCGAGCAGCCGAGGGTCGTCGGCGAGCCCGAGGTAGTTGTTCGCGCAGAAGTTGAGCACGCGGGCGCCGTCGGCCATCACCTCCGTCGACTGGGGGCCGACGATCGCGCGCTCACGTTTCGTGAGCCCGGCCTCGGCGATCTCGTCCAGCTGTCCCTGCACGTGCTGCGCGAACGTTCCGTACACGCTCAGACCTCCGTCCAGTCGAGGATGACCTTGCCGCGGTCGGCCGACGCCGCCGCGGCGAACCCGAGCTCCCAGTCCCCCGCCGCGAAGCGGTCGGTGATGACCGACGCGACCCGCTCGCGGAGCACCTCGCTGGTAGCCAGCATCGCGTCCATGGCGAACCACGTCTCGAACATCTGGCGCCCGTAGATGCCCGAGATCGTGATCATGCGCGTCACGACGGCACCCCAGTCCACCGAGATCTGCCCGGCGGGGAGGCCGAGCATGGCGATCGAGGCGCCGTGCGTCATGTTCTCGATCATCTCCGGCAACGCGCTCGGGGCACCGCTCATCTCGAACCCGACGTCGAAGCCCTCGCGCATCCCGAGCGCCTCCTGGGCCGAGTGGACGCGTTCGGTGCGGACGTCGACCACGTGGTCCGCGCCCATCCCGAGGGCGAGGTCCAGCCGGTGGGGGCTCACGTCGGTCGCGACCACGAAGCGTGCGCCCACGTGCCGGGCGACGGCGATCGCCATCAGCCCGATGGGGCCGCTCCCGGTGACCAGCACGTCCTCGCCGACGACGCCGAACCGCAACGCCGTGTGCACCGCGTTCCCGAACGGGTCGAAGATCGCGCCCACGTCGGGGTCGATGCCGCCGTGGTGGACCCACACGTTGCTCTCGGGCAGGACCACGTACTCGGCGAACGCGCCGTCGCGCTGCACCCCGAGACCCTTCGTCCGGATGCACATCTGCCGGCGTCCGGCCCGGCAGTTGCGGCAGATGCCGCACACGATGTGCCCCTCGCCGGACACCCGGTCCCCCACGCGGACCTCGTGCACGGCGTCGCCGACGGCGACGACCTCGCCGTAGAGCTCGTGCCCCGGGATCAGGGGCGCCGCGACCGCCGACGCCGCCCACGCGTCCCAGGACTCGATGTGCAGGTCGGTGCCGCAGATGCCGGTGCGCAGCACTCGGATCTTGACCTCGTCCGGCCCCGCCTCCGGCTCCGGCCGCTCCACGAGCTCGAGACCCGGTCCGGCCGCCGGCTTGTACAACGCCTTCATCGCACGCACTCCACGCGGCCATCCTCTCGTATGCCGAGACGTGCCGGCGTCGCGAATGCCCTCGTGCGGGAAGCAGCCGGCGGGCGAGACTGGTCGGATGGACGATCCCGTGGAGCTGCTGTCCACCCTCGCCGACCCGCGGCGGCTCGCCGCCCTCGCCTCCCTCGCGACCGGAGGGCCGGCGTCGACCCTCGAGCTCGCCGCGCGGCTGGGCGTGCGCGAGCGCGACGCCGTCCGGGCGATCGGCGCGCTCCGCGCCGCGGGGCTCGTGACCGAGTCGACCGACGGCGCGTGGCAGGCGCGGCTGGCGACGCTCACCGACGCCGTGGCCGCCCACGCGGCAGCCACTCCGCTCGGGCGGGTGCTCGCCGCCGACCCGGAGCTGGCGCGGAAGCTGTCCGGGAACGTGCGCCTCGGACGCCTCGTGCGCCTGCCCATGGAGGCGGCGCCGCGCGCACGCATGCTCGAGGCGATCGCCAGCGCCCTGCCGGTGTTCGACGGCGACCCGGAGCCGGCCGTCAACGCGGCGCTCGCGCGGATCACCGACGACGTCCCCCTCGTCCGCCGGGAGCTCGTCGAGGCGGGTCACCTCGTCCGCACGGCCGACGGGTCCAGCTACAGCACGCCGCTCGCGACAGGCTGGACCGCCGGCCGCTAGCCTCCTCTCGCGTCGCCGTCGTCGTCACCGGGAGTGAGCATGCAGATCGAGGGAACCTCCGCCGTCGTCACCGGCGCCGCGTCCGGGCTGGGCGCCGCCACCGCGCGGGCGCTCGTCGCCGACGGCGTGCACGTCGTCGGCCTCGACCTCGCCGACGGGTGGGAGCGCGCGGACGCCCCGGTCGACGGCGTCGAGGCGGTGACGGGTGACGTGACGTCCGCGGACGACGTCGCCCGCGCCGTCGACGCCGCCGTCGCGTCCGGTGCGCCGCTGCGCCTCGCGGTGAGCTGTGCCGGGGTCGCGTGGGCCTCGAGGGTCCTGTCCCGGAAGGGCGTGCACGACCTGGACCTGTTCCAGCAGGTCGTCGGCATCAACCTGGTCGGTACGTTCAACGTGCTCCGGCTCGCCGCCGAGGCGATCGCGCGCACGAGGCCCGCGGACGACGACGGGCAGCGCGGCGTCGTCGTCAACACGGCCTCGGTCGCGGCGTACGACGGGCAGGTGGGGCAGGCCGCCTATGCCGCGTCGAAGGGCGGGGTCGCCGCACTGACGCTGCCCGCTGCGCGCGACCTGGCGCAGCACGGCATCCGGGTCGTGACGATCGCCCCGGGCATCCTCGACACCCCGATGATGTCGTCGATCGCCGAGGAGTTCCGGGCCTCGCTCGCTGCCGGGGTGCCGTTCCCCGCCCGCCTCGGCCGTCCGGACGAGTACGCCCGGATGGTGCTGGCGATCGCCGCCCAGGACTACCTCAACGGCGAGGTCGTCCGGCTGGACGGCGCGCTGCGCATGGGGCCGCGGTAGGTCACGACGGGAGGGGCAGCTCCAGCATCCCGTACGCGCGCTCCGGGCGGAGCGTCAGCAGGAGCCGCTGGTCGGCGACCATGGCACGGCGGTAGTCGTCCCAGTCCGGGTGCTCGCCCAGGGCGAGCCGGTAGTACGCGACGAGGGCGTCGGCAGCGGCGTCGTCCGGGGTCCGCGCCACGTCGGACAGCTCGGCGGCGCCCTCGAGCACCACGTACGCGTAGCCGTCGTCGCGCTCGATGTGCAGCGAGAACCGCGGGTCCCGCCCGAGGTTGCGCGTCTTGGCGCGCGGTGCCGTCGACGACACCAGCAGCGCGCCGTCGTCGCCCACCCCGTACAGCACCGTCGACAGCTGCGGGCGGCCGTCCCTCCGGAGCGTGGCGAGCACGCCGTGGCGGTGGTCGCGGACGAAGGCGTGGGATGAGTCAAGGTCCATGTCGGTGCCAACCCGGCGGCGGCGGGTCGCATTCCTCCCGCGCGTCGCGGCCGGACGGCGGCGTTCCGACGCCCAGGACGCCGGTGGGTGCGTACGCTCGTGAGCGTGGCCGTGCTCATCGATCCGCCGCGCTGGCCTGCCCACGGGACGCACTGGTCGCACGTCGTGTCCGACAGCTCGGTGGCGGAGCTCCACGCGTTCGCGCGGCGGCACGGCATCCGGGACCGCGCCTTCGACCTCGACCACTACGACGTGCCCGCCGAGCGGTACGACGACCTCGTCCTCGGCGGCGCCCAGCCCGTGTCCTCGGGCGAGCTCGTGCGGCGCCTGCGCCGGAGCGGGCTGCGGGTCACGGCGCGGGAGCGACGGGCGCGCACGAGGCTCCCCGCGCGCTGGGAGGCGCTCGTCCCGCAGGCGCCGGAGGTCGGCGTCGACCTGATCGCTCGCTGGTCGCAGACCCACCGGGCCTACCACGACGTCCGGCACCTCGCCGCCGTGCTCGACGGCGTCGAGGACCTCGCCCGCGCGGAGGACGCGCCGCCGCCGGCGTGGCGCCGCGCGCTGCTCGCGGCGTGGTTCCACGACGCCGTGTATGACGCCGGGACGCCGTCCGCCGCTGGGGCGAGCGAGGCCGACGCCACGGCGACCTCGGACGAGGAGTCGTCGGCGGCCCTCGCCCGGGGACTTCTCGGGCCGCTCCTGCCCGCGGAGGAGGTCGACGACGTCGTCCGCCTGGTCCTGCTCACGACCACGCACACCGTGCGCCCGGGCGACGTCGCCGGGTCCCTCCTGTGCGACGCCGATCTTGCGATCCTCGCGGCGCCGTCGGAGCGCTACGCGGCGTACGCCCGCGACGTCCGCACGGAGTATGCGCACGTGCCGGACGAGGCCTTCCGGCGCGGGCGGGCGCAGATCCTCGAGTCGCTGCTCGGCCGCGACCACCTGTACGCGACGACGACGGCGCGGGCTCGCTGGGAGGCGCCGGCCCGGGCCAACGTCGCCGCCGAGCTGGCGCGCCTGCGCGCGCCTGGCTGACACCCGCTCCGTCCTGCTGAACCGGGCACCAGCTGCCGCTCCAGGGGCTAACCTCCACGCAGGAGTACGTCTCGCCCGCGCCGCAGGAATCGCACGCGACGAGCGGACCACATCGCGGGGGCGCACCGGAGCGCTCGGCAGGGAGGGGATCCGATGGCCCGACGCGCGCTCGCCGCCGCCGCAGCGGCGCTCGCCGTCCTGGTGCTCGCCTCGTGTTCCCAGGGCACGGCGACCGTGGAGCCCGGTGCCGGCTCGCCGCCGTCGCCCACGCCCACCCCCGCACAGGACGCGACGCCGTCCTCGCCCGACGCGCTGTCGCTGGAGTGGATCGCCGACCTCGAGGACAACCGCGCCGAGCTCACCGCCCGGCAGGACGCCGAGCGCGCCGAGGCCGCGACGGTCCTCCAGCTCCCCCCGGGCGCGGCGTGGGGCAACCTCGAGTCCTTCCAGAGCCTCGACGACCAGATCCTCGCGCTGGAGACCGGCACGCTCGTCGCGTCCGAGGACTCCTACCCGGAGCTGTTGTGGTACGAGGACGGCTTCTTCGCCTCGCTGATGGCGATCGACTGGCGGTGTGCCTGGCTGTCGACGGCCGTGCAGCGGGCGGAGGCCGGCGATGTCGCCGGCGCCGCGAACGCGGTCGGCGTCCTCCGCTCGTTCAGCTCGACGTCGTACGTCGCGTCGTTCCCGGACTACGACCGCGTCTTCCTCGCGGACTACGTGGACCCGGTGCTCGACGGCTCCACCCAGGACGCCCGCGAGCTCCTCGGGGCCTGCCCGGCGGAGACGCTCGTCCACTGACGGCGGGCTGTCGGCGAGTCCCGCAGCCACCGCTCCGCACGCCTGGAACCCACCGCGTCCGACGGCGTCGCGCGGCGGTGCATTGACACATCCGGACCGAGGGTCCATGCTACCTGTCACGTGTTACCTGACACGTGACAGGTCAAGGAGCAACGATGCCGCCCCTCAGCGCAGAGATCACGCGCCGTGCCGCGCTCGGCACCCTCGGAGCCGCCGGGCTCACCGGACTCGGGCTGGCCTGGCCACGCCTGACCGGCCGCGACATCCCCGGTCGCGGCGAGGACGTCCTCACGATCGCCATCCTCGGGACGTCGCAGGACGCGGCCGCCCGCCAGGATCTCGTCGCGGCCTTCAACGAGATCCACCCCGACATCCCGGTGCGGGTCCAGGGCATCCAGGGCAACGACTGGGGCGACTTCTTCTCGAAGATCCTCACGATGATCGCGGCCGGCACCCCGCCCGACCTCGTCAACGTGGCCACGGAGGGCACGCAGCTGTTCGCGTCGCTCATGGCCGAGCCGCTCGACGACTACGTGCTGCGTGACGCCGCCGAGCTGCAGGAGTACTTCGACGACGTCCACCCCACGCTGCTCGAGGCGTTCATGTACGAGGGGAGCCTGTTCCAGCTCCCGACCGACTTCAACGCGGCGAACATGTACTACAACGTCGGCGCGCTCGAGCTCGCCGGGCTCGACCGCCCGGCCGACGACTGGACCCACGACGACTTCGTGACCACGCTCCGCGCGATGCGCTCCGCGAACGCCGCCGACTTCGTGCCGTACTTCTGGACGAACCGCCTCTTCGGCGGCCTCGTGCCGTGGCTCTACGTCAACGACACGAGCTTCCTCGCCGAGACGAAGGCCGGCGGCGGCACGTGGTTCTGGGACCGCTTCTACCCCGGCGAGCAGCGCAGCGGCGGCTATCGGTGGCTCGAGCCGAACGCCGACGACCCGCGCGTCGAGGAGTCCGTCGAGTTCCTCCGCGAGCTCGTGGCCGACGGGCTCGGCACCCGGCCCGAGGAGGGCGGCGGCGGCGCGCTGGTGGGCCTGTTCGCGTCAGGTCGGATCGGGACGACGCCGGCGGGCGGCTACTGGGTGCAGGGCCTCAACGAGGCAGGGATGGCCGAGGACGAGTTCGACGTCCAGTTCTTCCCGCGCTGGCGGACGCAGCGGCACCAGTTCGGCGCCGCCGGGTACGCGATCATGTCGACCTCGCCGCGCAAGGACGAGGCGTGGGAGTGGATCAAGTTCACGGCGTCCCGCGACGGCATGGAGCTCGCCTACCCGCTCCCGTCGACCACGCCCACCAGGCGCTCGATGGTCAACGAGGCGCGGTACGCCGGGAAGGGCCCGCGGCACTGGGAGGTCTTCTACGACACCCTCGACCGGTTCCCCACGACCGGCCCGATCCCGGCACCGCCCCAGCAGGCCGCCGTCGAGACCGCGCTCATCAAGAACATCTCCGCCGCCGTGGGCGGCAGCGCCTCCGGCGTCCCGCGCGCCCTGGCCAACCTGCAACGCGACCTCACCCAGGCCCTCGGGAGGACGGCATGACCACCGCGGCACTGCCCACCGCCCGCGACGCGGCGACGACGACCCCGCCCACCACGCACGGCACCGCGCAGGGGCCCGCGTGGAAGCGACGCCTCGTCGTCACGCTGTTCCTCGCGCCGACGATCATCGGCATCGGCGTCTTCACTCTGCTGCCGATCATCGCGTCGATCGGCCTGGCGTTCTTCCGCTGGGACATCATCACGAACCCCGAGTTCGCCGGCCTCGACAACTTCGCCGACGTCGCCGTCGACCCCACCGTGCGGCGTTCGTTCCTCAACACGATCGCGTTCGTCGTCGTGGCCGTGACGCTGCAGATCGCCGTCTCCCTCGGTCTCGCCGTGCTCGTGGCCCAGCGGATGCCGAGCTGGCTGCGGACGTTCTTCCGCTCGGTGTTCTTCTTCCCGCTCATCCTCTCCGCCGCGAGCGTCTCCATCGTCATGCGGTACCTGTTCAACGAGGACTTCGGTGTCGTGAACTGGTTCCTCTCGCTCGTCGGCCTGCCGGGCGTGGCGTGGCTGACCAGCGGCTGGTCCGCCGCCGTCGTCGTGCTCGTCTACGTGTGGCAGCAGTTCGGGTTCACGTTCCTGCTGTTCGTCGGCGGGCTCGCCGCCATCCCGAACGACGTGTACGAGGCCAGCGCGATCGACGGCGCCACGGGGTGGCGGCAGTTCCGCACCATCACGCTCCCGCTCGTCTCCCCCACGATGCTCGTAGCCTGCGTGATGAGCGTCATCTCGGCGCTGCAGATCTTCGACCAGCCCTGGGTCCTCACCCGCGGCGGCCCGGGCGACTCGACACGCACCGCCGTCATGGTCATCTACGAGTCGGCGTTCCGGCAGCTCGAGTTCGGCCGGGCGAGCGCCGTCGGCGTCGTCCTCATGGCGCTGATCATGGGCGTCACGGCGCTGCAGTTCCGCCTGTCACGACGATTCGTCTTCTACCAGTGAGGGGCCAGCGATGACCGCCACCGCACTCCGCACGGCGCCCGCTCCGCGCGCCACCGCACCGCGCACACGCCGTCGCGCGCTCCCGACGCCGTCGGGCGCGACCCGCGTCGTCATCCTCCTCGTGGCCGCCGCGCTGACGCTCGGCCCGGTCGTCTGGACGATCTCCACGTCGCTGCGCAGCCCCGCCGAGTCGTTCACGCTGCCGCCGCAGTTCATCCCGACCGACCCGGACTTCTCGCCGTACGCCCAGGTCTTCCAGCAGGTCAACATGGGCCTGCTGACGCTGAACTCCGCTCTCGTCACGGGCGTGATCGCCGTCGGGCAGATGCTGACGGCGGCGCTCGCGGGCTACGCGTTCGCACGCCTGGAGTTCAGGGGCCGCGGCCTCTGGTTCGCCCTGGTGCTCGCCACGATGATGGTCCCGGTCCAGGTGACGATCGTGCCGATCTTCATGCTGATCCGCGGGATCGGGCTGTCGGACACGCTCCTGGCGCTCATCCTCCCGGCGATCCCGACCGCGTTCGGCACGTTCCTCATGCGGCAGTACTTCCTGGGGCTGCCGCTCGAGCTCGGCGAGGCCGCGTCGATCGACGGCGCCGGCGTGTGGCGCACGTTCAGCTCGATCTACGCACCGCTCGCCCTGCCGGGGATGGCGATCGTCGGCATCCTGGCGTTCAACTTCCACTGGAACGAGTTCTTCCGCCCGCTCATCTTCTCGATCAGCGAGCAGAACTACACGCTGCCCCTGGGCCTCGTGTCGCTCCAGGGGAACCTCGGCACCGGCTCGATCTCGGTCGTGCTCGCCGGCGTCGTCCTGTCCATGATCCCCGCGCTCGTCGTGTTCGTGGTCGGCCAGCGGCCGCTGCGCGCGGGCCTCACCGCAGGAGTCAGCAAGTGACCCTCACCACCGCCCTGGACCCCTTCCCGCACCTGCACGTCCGCCCGGAGCGCGGTTGGGTCAACGACCCGAACGGCATCGGGTTCTGGGACGGCCTCTGGCACGTCTTCTACCAGCACAACCCGGACGTCCCGCGTCACGAGGCGATCTGCTGGGGCCACGCGACCTCCGCCGACCTGCTCACGTGGCGGGACGAGGGCGTGGCGCTGCGGCCCCGGCCCGGCGCGATCGACGCGGCGGGCGTGTGGAGCGGCGTGGCGACGACGGACGACGACGGCGCCCCGCTGCTCGCGTACACGGCGGTACCGGACGTGGCGGGGAACGCCGGCATCGCGCTCGCGCGGCCCGACGGCGACGGCGGGTGGGTGGCCGACGAGCGGATGGTCGCCCCGCGGCCCGCGGACCCGGGCATCCGCGACGTCCGCGACCCGTTCCTGTTCCGCGTCGACGGACGCCGCTACGCCGTCCAGGGCGCCGGCCGCACCGACGGCACGCCGCTCGTGCTCGTGTACGACGCGTCCGACCTCGACGACTGGCGCCTGCTCGGCCCGCTGCTCGACGGTGCCGACCCCGTGGTCCGCGCGCTGGCGCCTGCCGAGATCTGGGAGTGCCCGTCGCTGGTGCGCCTCGGCGAGGACGGCGCGTGGGCGCTCGTCGTCTCGCGCTGGCACTCGGGCGGCGACCACGACCTGCGCGGCGTCGTGGCGTTCGTCGGCGACCTGGTGCTCGACTCGGGCCGCCCGCGGTTCGTGCCGCGCGCCGGTGCCGACCTCGACCTCGGGCCCGACTTCTACGCCCCGCAGGCCTACGACGCCGGCGACCGCGTCCTCCTGTGGGGCTGGACCTGGGAGGGCCGCGGCGAGGGAGCCCCCACCGAGGCCGACATCGACGCCGCCGGCTGGGCCGGCTCACTGACGTTCCCGCGCGAGCTGGGCCTCGACGGCGACCGAGTCACGTCCGCCCCCGCCCGGGAACTGACCGGCCTGCGGCGATCCGAGGTGGCGACGGCCGTGCCCGAGGTGCGCCTGACCGTGCCGGCGTGGGAGGCCACCGCGAGCGGCGGCGTCGTCGTCTCGCTCGACGGACCCGACGGCGAGCGCGAGATCTGGCGTGGGGGCGACGACGGCGGCACGCGGGTGCTCGTGGACGGTTCCGTGGTCGAGGTGTTCGCCGGCGGCGACGCGCACACGGTCCGCGCCTACCCGCGAGCGGGCGAGTCCTGGGTGGTGCGCGCCGCCGGCGGACTCACCGCGTGGGAGCTGGGCCGACCGACTCCCTGACGACGAGCTCGCACGCGACGAGCACGTCCGCCGTCGGGAGCGGCGCGTCACCGGCGAGCGCGTCCAGGAGCAGCTCCATCGCGCGCTCGCCGATCCGGCGGTGGGGCAGATCGACGGTGGTGAGCGGCGGCGACATGACGGCCGCGACCTCGGACTCGTCGTCGTACCCGACCACCGACACGTCCTCGGGCACGCGGAGCCCCAGCCGCGCCGCGGCGAGGACGACGCCGACGGCGACGCGGTCCCGCGCGCACACGAACGCCGTCGGGCGCTCGTGCTCCGGGAGGCTCAGCAGCGCCGTCGCGTGCTCGGCACCGATCCCGATCTGCCAGCCGGCGTCGACGACGCGGGCCTCACCGGCGCCCGCCTCGCGCGCCGCGCGCTCGAAGCCGGCGACCCGGCGGGCAGTCGCCGGGATGTACTCCGCCTCCTGCGGGGTGCGCCCGGCGAGCATGACGACGCGCCGGTGCCCCCGCTCGAACACGCACCGCGCCGCGAGGTAGCCGCCGTCCTCCTCGTCTGCGATGACGCCGGCCGGCCCGCCGGGAGCGAAGCAGTTCGCGAGCACCGTGGGCAGCTCGGCCATCTCCGGGTCCGGCGCGACCTCCCGCATCGACATGGCCGCGTGCACGAACCCGTCCACCTGGCGCCCGCGCAGCGCCCGCACCATCTCGCGCTCGCGCGCGTCGTCGAGCCCGTAGTCGGCGACGATCGTGAGGTAGCCGCGGTCGAACGCGACCTCGCGGGCGCCCTGGAGCAGCTGCCCCGCGAACGGGCTCGTGGTGATCTCGTCGGTGACGATGCCGATCGTGGCGGTGGAGCGGCGCCGCAGGTTGACCGCCGCCGAGTTGCGCCGGTACCCGAGGTCGCGCGCGGCCGCGTGGATGCGCTCGATGTTCTCGGCCGAGATGTTGCCCTCGCCGCGGCCGTTGAGGACGAGCGAGACGGCGGTGCGCGAGACGCCGGCACGGCGCGCCACGTCGGCGCTGGTCGCTCCGTGTGCCGTCACGACGCCTCCCCTGTCTCGTGTCAGGTCCGCAGTCTACGGGCGCTCGGGGCGACTCCTGCTGCGACCCGTCCTATCCTGGATCATGCGCATCGCCGACGTGATCCGACGCAAGGGTGCGGACGTGTTCACGGTGTCGCCGGAGACGACGGTCGCCGAGCTCGTCGCCGAGCTGGACTCCCGCCGGATCGGGGCGCTCGTCGTCTCGGTCGACGGCGGGGAGACGGTCTCGGGGATCGTGAGCGAGCGCGACGTCGTCCGGCACCTGCACGTCGATGGCGCCGCCGTGCTCCAGCGCCCGGTCGCCGACATCATGACCGAGAAGGTCGAGACGTGCGTCCCCGAGGACGAGATCGAGTCGCTCGCCCGCCGGATGACCGACCTGCGGGTCCGACACCTGCCCGTCGTCGTCGACGGGCGGCTGAAGGCCATCGTCTCGATCGGGGACGTCGTCAAGAACCGGCTCGACGAGCTGCAGGACGAGCGCGACCAGCTCGTCGGGTACGTGCAGAGCTGAGCGCTCCGCCGTCCTGCCTGGTCGGGTCGACCCGGCCCGCCTCGGCCTGACGTCAGTCGTCGTCCTCGGTCTCGTCGTCCTGCGACTGGACGCCGACGACGCCGGACAGCTCGGCGAGCGCCGTCACGAGATCGCGGAGCGGCGTCCGGCCACGGAACCGCACCGTCATCGCCACGACCCGGGCGCCGCTCGGCTGCTCGTCGACGGAGGTGGAGATGATCGACGCCTGGAAGCCCATGTCGGTGGCGGTCGCGAGCACCGAGCGCAGCACGCCCTCGCCGTCGCGGTACCGGACCGCGACCAGGCGGCGCCGGTCCGGCGTCGGCAGCGCACGGCCGATGGGCGCCAGCACGAAGATCGCCGCCAGGTGCAGTCCCGTGGTGGCGATCGCGAGCACCGGCATCCCCGCCCCGCACGCCATGCCCACGGCGGCGGAGACCCAGATCGTCGCCGCCGTCGTGAGCCCGCGCACGATGTCCCGCCTCATGAAGATGACGCCGGCCCCGAGGAAGCCGATGCCGGAGACGATCTGCGCCGCGATCCGCGACGGGTCGAGCGTGACGTCGGCGCCCAGGACGTGCGCGAAACCGTACGCGGAGATCAGCGTGAACACCGCGGCGCCCATCCCCACGAGCGTGTGCGTCCGCAGCCCCGCGCTCTTCTGGTGGAACTGCCGCTCCAGCCCGATGATCGAGCACAGCACGAAGGCGAGCCCCAGCAGCTGCAGCTCCGTGACGGTCGTCTCGCTCGCCCACGCCCAGCCCATGTCCACCCCTCGTCGAATCGGCCCCCCATCCTGTCAGCCGGGCCGGCCGCAGAGGCTGCCGGCGGGGCCGCGCGGGAATGTGTGAGCCGCGGCGCCAGGCGCGTGGGAGAACGTGCGCCGACCGTCCGCGAGAGGAACTCTGCGCCACCGCGAGAGGAACTCTGCGCCACCGCGAGAGGAACTCTGCGCCACCGCGAGAGGAACTCTGCGCCACCGCGAGAGGAACTCTGCGCCACCGCGAGAGGAACTCTGCGCGCAGGAAGTCAGTCGAGCACCGCTCGCGGGATCGCCAGGCGCACCAGCGACGCCGCGCGCAGTGGCACGGTGTGCCACGCGACATGTGCCGTCCCGGACGCCACGTCGCAGCGCAGACGCAGATGGTGCGGGGTGTTGACGGCCAGGACGTCGGCCTCGAGCACGCCCGGTGCGCACCAGCCGCCGGTCGCCTCGACGCGCAGCACGCGGTCGTCGCGGATCGGCACATCGGTGCGCACCCACGTCCCGTCGCCGAGCTGGAGGTCCAGCGGCACGCCGTCCTCAGCGAGCACCAGCCGTGCCGCGCCCGCGGCCGCCTCGAGACGGACGCCGTCGACCCAGTCCGCCGCCGGACCGGTCAGCGCGAGGTCCCAGGCGCCGTCCGAGCCTGGGACGACCGACGCGACCGCGGGCAGCGCGAGGCTCGCCAGCCGGTCGCGGAGCGCGGCGTGCGCGACGTCGTCGTCCGGCAGCGCCTCGGCGCTGAACGCCGGGAGCAGCGTCTGCCAGACGGCGTCGAGCACGCCCTGCATGTTCTCGGTCGCGGCCGTCGAGGCGAGCACCACGTCGTGCTCCGGCAGCACGACGCAGAACTGACCGAACGCGCCGTCCCCGCGGTAGCCGTGGCGGGCGCGCCACAGCTGAAACCCGTAGCCCTGCTCCCAGTCGGGGCCGGCGCCCCGGCCGGAGTTGTCGGTGTGCATGGCGCTGGCGGTCTCCACCCACTGGGCCGGGACGACGCGCCGGCCGCGGAGCTCCCCGCCGCCGAGGTACATCAGCCCCAGGCGGGCGACGTCGTCGGTCGTCACGTGCAGACCGGACAGCCCCATGTCGTAGCGCCCGAACCGGGACCAGTACGCCGAGCCGATCCCGAGCGGGTCGAGCACGCGCGCGCGGGCGTAGTCGAGGAGGCGCTCCCCCGTGAGCTCCGTGAGGATCGCGGAGAGCATGAGCGTCGCGCCGCTGTTGTAGCAGAACAGCGTGCCCGGATCCGCGTCCGGCTCGATCGCGAGGAACGACCCGACGGGATCCGCCGTGTCGAGGCGCGCCGTCGTGTCCTGGGCATGACCCGTCGACATCGCGAGGAGGTGGCGCACCCGCATGGCGCGCGTGCGCGGCCCCGCACCGGCCGAGGCGGCCGGCGGGAAGAAGGAGGTGACGGCGTCGTCCAGGCCCAGCCGCCCCTCGGCGACGGCCACACCGACGGCCGTCGACGTGAAGCTCTTGCTCAGCGAGTACATGAGGGTGATGTCGTCGCTGCGGTACGGCGCCCACCAGCCGGAGGCGACGACGTTCCCGTGCCGGGCGAGCACGAGGCTGTGCATCTCGACGCCGGCCGCCTCGAGAGCGTCGAGGAGTGCGCCGATCGCGGCGGACGGGATGCCCTCGCGTTCCGGCGTGGAGGTCGGCAGCGGGGCGGCGGGGTCGAGGGTCGGGCTCGTGGGGTGGGTCGTCGTCACGGCGTCCGACCCTACCCGCGGCCCCACGGGCCGGGCTCGAACCTCCGCCGCACCCGCCCGCCCGCCGACCCTCGTACTTCCCGTCGAGCCTCGTACCTCAGGGTGCGAGGCTCGACGGGAAGTACGAGGTTCAGCACCTGTGGTGCGCGGAGACGACGACGGCGGGCGCCCCCGTGGGGACACCCGCCGTCGCCTGGTGCTCTGCCCGGCCGAGGCCGGAGGCGGAGCGGTGTGGGTCAGATGTGGCTCAGAAGCCCATGCCGCCCATGTCGCCGTCGCCACCGCCGGCGGGCGCGGACGCCTTCTCCGGCTTGTCGGCCACGATGGCCTCGGTGGTGAGGAACAGACCGGCGATCGAGGCGGCGTTCTGCAGCGCGGAACGCGTCACCTTGACCGGGTCGTTGATGCCGGCAGCGAGGAGGTCCTCGTAGTCGCCGGTCGCGGCGTTGAGGCCGTGACCCGCGGGCAGCGAGCGCACCTTCTCCGCCACGACGCCGCCCTCGAGGCCGGCGTTGATGGCGATCTGCTTGAGCGGGGCGTCGATGGCGACCTTGACGATGTTGCCACCGGTGGACTCGTCGCCGACCAGCTCGAGCGTCTCGAACGCGACCTTGCCGGCCTGGATGAGCGCGACGCCGCCTCCGGCGACGATGCCCTCCTCCACGGCCGCCTTGGCGTTGCGCACGGCGTCCTCGATGCGGTGCTTGCGCTCCTTGAGCTCGACCTCCGTCGCCGCGCCGGCCTTGATGACGGCGACGCCGCCGGCCAGCTTCGCGAGGCGCTCCTGGAGCTTCTCGCGGTCGTAGTCGGAGTCCGAGTTCTCGATCTCGGCGCGGATCTGCGCGACGCGACCGGCGAGCTGGTCCGGGTCACCGGCACCCTCGACGATCGTGGTCTCGTCCTTGGTCACGACGATCTTGCGCGCCTGACCGAGGGCGTCGAGGTCGGCGTTCTCGAGCGAGAGGCCGACGGTCTCGGAGATGACCTGGCCGCCCGTGAGGATCGCCATGTCCTGCAGCATCGCCTTGCGGCGGTCGCCGAAGCCGGGAGCCTTGACGGCGACCGACTTGAACGTGCCCTTGAGCTTGTTCACGACGAGCGTGGCAAGAGCCTCGCCCTCGATGTCCTCGGCGATGATGACGAGCGACTTGCCGCCCTGGATGACCTTCTCCAGGAGGGGCAGGAGGTCCTTGACGCTCGAGATCTTCGACTCGACGAGCAGGATGTACGCGTCCTCGAGGACGGCCTCCTGGCGCTCCTGGTCCGTCACGAAGTACGCGGACAGGTAGCCCTTGTCGAAGCGCATGCCCTCGGTGAGCTCGAGCTCGAGGCCGAGCGCGTTGGACTCCTCGACGGTGATGACGCCTTCCTTGCCCACCTTGTCGAGGGCCTCGGCGATGAGCTCGCCGATCGCGGGGTCGCCGGCGGAGATGCCCGCGGTCGCGGCGATCTCCTCCTTGGTCTCGACCTCCTTGGCCTGCTCGAGCAGCGCGGCGGTGACAGCCTCGACCGCCTTGTCGATGCCCTTCTTGAGGGCGATCGGGTTGGCGCCGGCCGCCACGTTGCGCAGACCCTCGCGCACGAGCGCCTGGGCGAGCACGGTGGCGGTCGTGGTGCCGTCGCCGGCGACGTCGTCAGTCTTCTTGGCGACCTCCTTGACGAGCTCCGCGCCGATCTTCTCGAACGGCTCCTCGAGCTCGATCTCCTTCGCGATGGACACGCCATCGTTGGTGATCGTGGGGGCGCCCCACTTCTTCTCGAGCACGACGTTGCGGCCCTTGGGGCCGAGGGTGACCTTGACGGCGTCGGCGAGGTGGTTGAGCCCTCGCTCCATGCCGCGGCGGGCCTCCTCTTCGAAGGCAATGATCTTTGCCATGAGGTGTGGATCCTCCGCTGTTGCGGTGTGCGGCCGGTGCGACGCCCGCGACGGACGACGTCACTCAGGGCGGTCACGTCCCGCCCGTCGCAACGCCTCATCGGCATCGGCCAGGGTTGTCACTCTCGTGGTGAGAGTGCTAACCCATTATTGGCACTCTCCTCCTGCGAGTGCAAGGCGCGTCCTCAGCGGGCGCCGTCGCGTCGCGTCGTCTCGCAGATCCATCATCCTCGTGCCGGGGCCGCACTAGAGTGACCCTCATGTCCAGCGGGTCGGAGGCGACGACGCCTCGCGCGCTCCGGCCGGCAGGCATCGCCTGGCGGCTCGCCGTCACAGCCCTCGTGCTCGTGGTCCTCGTCGTCGGGCAGGTCCGCGACACCAACGACCTCTTCCCGTTCGGCTCGCTGTCGCAGTACGCGACGGCCCGGGACATGAACGGCACCGTGCGGTCGGTCTACCTCAGCGCCGAGTTCGCTGACGGCACCACCGACCAGATCGCGCTGAACCAGAACGTCGTCGGCGTCGGCCGCGCGGAGATCGAGGGGCAGCTCGACCGGATCATCTCCGACCCGTCGCTGCTGCAGGGCCTCGCCGACGCGCACGCGGCACTTCGGCCGAGCGACCCGCAGCCGACCCACCTCTACCTGCGTCGCTCGATCCGCCAGCTGGAGGACGGGCTCGTCGTCGGGGAGCCGGAGATCGAGACGCTGACCGAGTGGGAGGTCGAGCGGTGAGCGCGACGACGACGACGCCGTCCGGCGGCCTCCTGCGGAAGGTGGGTGGCGCCGTGACCGGCTGGTGGTTCACGCCGCTGCCGCTCGCACGCGTCGCCGTGTTCCGGGTGCTCGTCTACGCATTCGTCGTGTTCGACGTGCTGTTCGTCGCGAACGACGTCATCCCGCACGGCTACACACCGGACCTGTACCAGCCGACGCTGCTGGGCCGCGTCCTGCACCTGCCGCCGCTCGGCGTCGCGGGCGGGTGGGCTCTGCTCGTGGTGCTGGTCGCCGCGTGCGTGCTCGGCATCGTGGCCACCACCAGCACGCGGGTGAGCGGCCGGGTGCAGCTCGTGACCGGCTGGACCGTGGCCGTCGCGTTCTGGGTGTGGATGCTCAACTCGCAGGGTTTCGCGTACGTCAGCCACGACCACCTCGCGCTCATGGTGGCCGTCGCCGTGCTGCCGACGGTCGGCGTCGCGCGGCCGTTCGACGTCGACACCTCGCAGGCCGCCGGGTGGGCACTGCGCTGCACCCAGATCGCCGTCGTGCTCACGTACTTCGGCTCGGCGTTCAGCAAGTGGATCCGGTCCGGCTCCCCGCAGGCGTGGGCGAACGGCGCCGTGTTCGTGTGGGCGATCATGCGCCGCGGCTCCGACCTGGTGACGTGGACGCTGCAGTTCCCGTGGATCCTGCGCCTCGGGCAGTGGGGCCTGCTCGCGATCGAGTTCCTCTCCCCTGTCGTGCTGTTCCTGCGCGGGAAGTGGCTCTACCTGGCCGTCGCGACGTTCTGCGCGTTCCACCTCGCCACGTACCTCGCGCTCGGCATCCACTTCCTCCCGACGGTCATCTGCTGGGCGGCGTTCCTGCCGCTGGAGAAGCTGCCGGTGTGGCTGCGCGCGCGCTTCACGCCCCGGGCGCCGGGCGGTTCGGAGACCGGCACCGCCTCCGCCTGAGCGCGCGGCGGCACCAGCGGCCGGGGCCCCTACCGACCGGGCGACAGGTCCGGCGTCCGCCGGATGCCGAACCGAGCGCGCAGAGCCCGGCCGGCGGCGTACCAGCCGTTCATCCCGTGCACGCCGGGCGCCGGCGTCGTCGACGCGGAGCACAGGTACACGCCGGGGATGCCGACGGCGTAGGGGTCCGCCCGCAGCGTCGGCCGCGCGACCATCCGGTAGAACGTGACGGCGCCAGCCGCGATGTCGCCGCCCACGTAGTTCGCGTTGTGCTGCGCCATCTCGGCGGCCGGGACGCAGCGCGAGGCGACGACGACGTCGCGGAACCCGGGCGCGAATCGTTCGATCTGGGCGGTCACGTCCTCGGTGACGTCCCGGGTGGAGCCCGCCGGGACGTGCGCGTACGTCCAGAAGGGGCGGAGCCCGGCGATCTCGCGGGAGGGGACGACGACGCTCGGGTCCGAGGCCAGGACCATCGGGGCGGCGGCGTGCCGGCCCCGGTGCACGGCCTCCTCCGCCGCTGCCATCTGCGCACGGGTCCCACCGACGTGGATCGTGCCGGCCGCGCCGACCTCCGGGTGGGTCCACGGCACCGGGCCGTCGAGCACGAAGTCGACCTTGGCGGCTCCCGGGCCGTGCGGGAACCGGCCGAGCGCTGACGCCGCCGCGGTGGGCACCCGGTCCTTCCAGACCTCGAGCACCGTGCGCGGCGTGGTGTCGAACAGGTAGGCCCGGGCGCGCGGCAGCTCCCGCCAGTCCGAGACGCGCACACCGGTGCGCACGTCGCCGCCGTGGGCGCGGAGGTCGTCGAGCATCGCGTCGGTGATCGCCTGGCTCCCGCCGACAGGGAGCGGCCAGCCCACCGTGTGCGCCAGCGACGCCAGCATGATGGCCGTTCCGGCGGGCGCGAACGCGGGCATCCGGGCGATCGCGTGGGCGGAGACGCCGGTGAGCAGCGCCGGCGCCTCGTCGTCCGAGAACCTCGCGTTCCACGCGCGCGAGCCCTGCTCGAGCAGGCGGGACCCGAACGTCAGCGCACCGGCGATCCCGCCCGGCGAGAGGAGCTCGCGCGGGATGCTGCGCTTGTCGCTCAGCGAGACGGCGATCACCTCCCGCTGGTGCCGCATGAGCGGCGTCATGAAGGCGCGCCAGGCGGCGCCGTCGCGCCCGAGCCCCACGGCCGTGCGCTCGAGGTCGTGGTAGGCGACGCCCGCGCGGCCGCCGTCGAGCGGCTGGGCGTACGCCACCTCCGGCACCGTGAGTCCGACCCCGCGGGACGGCAGGTCGAACGCCTCGAAGAACGGGCTCGCGAGGGCGAGCGGGTGGACGGCTGAGCAGATGTCGTGCGTGACGCCGACGTCGGTCAGCTGCAGGTCGAGGGTGCGCGCGCCCCCGCCGAGCGTGTCCTCGGCCTCGAGGACCTGCACCCCGAGGCCCGCGCGCGCCATCGTGACGGCGGCGGCGAGGCCGTTCGGGCCGGAACCGACGACGACGACGTCCACCTCGGTGCGCTGGGCCACGGGTTCAGCCTATGCCGCGCGAACCTTGCGCTCCGCCCTCCGCCGAGGGTGGGGCGAACGTCCGAGTGTGGTGCGTGACGGCCCGCACTCGGACGCAGACACCGCACTCGACGCCCGTTGGCCAGTGAACGCGATGCGACTCCGCGCCGAACGGGGCGCGGACCGTCGGCGAACGGATGCCGGCGCACTGGCCTAGGCTGGCGCGATGCTCCAGCGGCGACCGCGGCACGGCAGACGCGTGCCTCTGCTCGCGCTCGGCGTGGTCGCGGTCGCGGTCGTCGCCGTCGTCGCTACGGTCGCGGTGGCCCCGGGAGTGCGCTGGCCGTGGGAGCCCCGCTTCCGGATGCCCGAACTGGCCGGCGAGGGCCTCGCCGTGGTGTGGGACGCGAGCGGTGAGCTCACCCCGGAGCCGGACGTCGCCGTCGTCCCGGCCGGCGACGAGGTGACGTTCCTCCCCGGGACGCACGTCACGGATCCCGGGGCGGAGGCACCCACCGCCGTGCGCGCGGCCGCCGAGGAGGCCGCCGCCGAGCAGCGGGCGTGGCTCGGCGCCGGGGCGATCCCGGGCGAGGGCGGCGAGTACGAGGACATGACGCGCGACGCGCTGCTCGACCTGCACCTCCTCACCCACCCGGCCGGTGCGGCGTCCGGCGCGCCGATCGCGGCACCGCAGGGGCCCTGGCACTACGTGTGGCCCAGGGACGCCGCGTTCGTCGCCGCGGCGTTCGGACGCACCGGGCACGTCGCGGACGCCGTCGCCGCCCTGGAGTTCCTGCAGGGCGTGCAGCACGAGGACGGCTCGTTCGAGGCGCGCTACCTCACGGACGGTTCGGGTCCGCCGGACGACCGCGGCACCCAGTCCGACTCCACCGGCTGGGTCCTCTGGGCGCTCGCTGAGGTGCTCCAGGCTGCCCCGGAGACCCCCGCCGGCGGCACACCGACGCGGGCGGACGTGCTCGCGGACCTCGGACCGCTGCTGAGCCGCACCGCCGCCTACGCGTTCACTCTCACGGACTCCGACGACCGCCTGCCCCCGCCGTCGATGGACTACTGGGAGCACCGCGAGTCGGGGCTCACGCTCGGCATCGCCGCCCCGGTGCTCGCCGGGCTCGAGTCGCTCGCGCGGATCCGCACGCTCGCCGGCGACGACGGCGGCGCGGCCGCGGCGGCCGCCCGGGCCACCGAGGTGCGTGACGCCGTCGAGCTGGCCTTCGCGCCCGACGGCTGGCCCCGCTACCTCGGCGGAGGGGCGAGAGACGCGGCGACGGCGTTCGCTCTCCCGCCGTTCCAGCCCACGGCGCTGGCCGGCGCCGAGGACGCCTGGGCGGCGTCGATCGAGCTCATGCAGCGCCCGGCCGGTGGGCTGGCGCCCGGCGAGTCCTGGCGGGACCCCTACCACTCCTGGACGCCGCAGACGTCGCTCTACGCGCTCGCGGCGGCGTCGAACGGGCACGACGACGACGCCCGCGCCTGGCTCACGTGGCTGGACGAGCACCGCACGGCGACCGGATCGATCCCGGAGAAGGTCGACGCGAACGGCCGCCCGGTCGAGGTGGCGCCGCTCGCCTGGAGCTCGGCCGTGGCGATCCTCGCCGTCGACGCGCTCGACGACGCGTCGCGCTGAGTCGGGCGGGCCCGGGTCAGGCGCGGGCGCCCAGCGAGCCCGCCAGCGCCGCGACGTCGTCCTCGAGCGACCGGGAGTCGGCAGGAGCCAGGCTCGGCATCATCGCCTGCAGCTGCGGCACCCAGGCCTCGGCCCGCTCCGGGAAGCACCGCTGGAGCAGCGACGCCATGGCGTGCGCCGCCGTCGACGCGCCCGGGGAGGCCCCGAGCAACCCGGCGATCGACCCGTCCTCGGCGGCGACGACCTCGGTCCCGAACTCGAGCACGCCCCCGCGCTTCGGGTCGGACTTGATCACCTGGACCCGCTGGCCGGCGGTGATGGTCTCCCAGTGCGCCGGGTCGACGGTGGGCACGAACGCTCGGAGCGTCCGGGCCTTCGCCAGCGGCGACGCCGCCAGCTCGCCCACGAGGTACTTGACGAGGTCGAGGTTGTCGCGGGCGACGGCGAGCATCGCCACGAGGTTCGACGGCCGGATCGTCCGGACGGCGTCGAGCAGCGCGCCGTGCTTGAGGAACCGGATCGAGAACCCGGCGTACGGGCCGAACATGAGGGCCGGTTCGCCGTCGACGACGCGCGTGTCGAGGTGCGGCACGGACATCGGCGGCGCGCCGACGTCGGCCTTGCCGTAGACCTTCGCGTGGTGAGCGGCCACGATCTCCGGGCGGCGGGTCCGCATGAACTGGCCGCTGATCGGGAAGCCCGCGTACCCGCGGATCTCCGGGATGCGCGCGCTCTGCAGGAGCCGGAGCGCGCCACCTCCCGCTCCGACGAACACGAACCGTGCGTCCACGCTCGTCCGCCGCTGGCGCGGGTTCCACGAGAGGTCCTTCAGGCGCAGCCGCCAGCCGCCGCCCCGGCGACGGCGCACGGAGCGCACCTCACGGGAGGTGACGACCTCCACGCCGCGGGACCGGGCGACGTCGAGCAGCGACCGCGTCAGCGCGCCGAAGTCGACATCCGTTCCTTCGAGCGAGCGGGTCGCTGCCACCGACTCCTCCGGCGACCGGGAGTCGATGAGGAGCGGCGCCCACGAGGCGATGACGTGCGGGTCGTCGCTGAACTCCATGCCCGCGAAGTTCGGGTGGCTCGTCAGCGCCTCGAAGCGGCGGCGCAGGAAGGCGACGTTCTCCTCGCCGCGCACGAACGTCATGTGCGGGACCGACGTGAGGAACGTCGTCGTCGCGGGCAGCTCCCCCTGCGCGACGAGGTGGTTCCAGAACTCCCGCGACGCGCGGAACTGCTCGTTGACCGTGACGGCCTTGCTGATGTCGACGGAGCCGTCCGGCCGCTCGGGCGTGTAGTTGAGCTCGCACAGCGCGGCGTGACCGGTGCCCGCGTTGTTCCACGGGTTGGAGCTCTCCTGCGCGACGCCGTCGAGCCGCTCGTACACCCGCACGCGCCAGTCGGGCTCGAGCTCGGTGATCATCACCGCGAGCGTGGCGCTCATGATGCCGCCTCCGATGAGGACGACGTCGACGGGTCCGTCACCAGGGTTCGAGGCACTCACATCGTCCAACGGTAGGAGCCCGACGGCGCTGCATCTGCCGCGAGGCGCCCTTTCGTGAGCAACGTCACCGCTCCGGCGGGACGTTCGACCCGGGTGTCTCAGCCAGCGAAATCCGGGCGCAGGACGACGGTGATGGAGGGGACGCCGTCGTACTCCTCGACCGGCCCGATGCCGAGCGCCGTGGCGATCGCCTGGGCCTCGTCCGCGAGGTCGGCGTTCGCGTAGTAGATCGTGGAGACGTCCGGCTGCGCGGACTGGTAGTTCCCGGCCGTCACGGCCGTCCAGCCCGCGCCCTCGAGCTGTGCCTGGACCTCACCGGCGAGCCCGGAGATGCCCGCACCGTTGAGCACCGACACCTCGACGGACTGGTCGATCGCGGGAGCCGGCGTCGTGGGCTCCTCGGTGGGCTCGGACGTCGGCGAGGCGGTGCCCTCCCCCGTCGGCTGGGCCGAGGAGCTGGCGCTCGGCGTCTCCAGCGGCAGGGTGCCCTCGCGGTCGAGGATCCGCACGGCCACGATGGCCAGGACCGGCGCGAGGATGATGACGAGGAGGAACGGCCACCAGCTGTGCCACCGCGAGCGGTGGACCCGGTGCACGCCCTGCGGGGTTCGGTCGCGCCCGAGGACGTCGAACTCGTCCTCGGGATAGTCCCCTGGCGGCGTGCTCACGCGAGAAGGCTAACCCGCACGACTCTCAGGTGAGGTCGGGCGAGAGGCGGCGGGCCGAGCGAGCCTGCTGGCGCGCGGAACGCATCCGACGCAGACGCTTGACGAGCATCGGGTCGGCCGCGAGGGCGTCGGGCGTGTCGATGAGCGTGTTGAGCACCTGGTAGTACCGGGTGGCCGACATGTCGAACAGCTCTCGGATCGCCGACTCCTTGGCCCCTGCGTACCGCCACCACTGCCGCTCGAAGGCGAGGATCGCGGCGTCGCGCTCGCTCAGACCGCTCGGCTCGGCGTCCACCGTCAGCGTGCGCGCTGCTTCCACGTGTTCCTCCTCGCGTCGCGAACTGGGACGGCGTGGCTGCTGTGCGCCTCACGCGTTCCGGACCCGACCCATGCTAGGGGCGAACGACATCCGTGTCATTCCCCCTCGCGGCGTCGGGTCCGGGTTCCGGCTGCGGCAGGATGTGCGGGATGACGACGACGCCGACGCCGCTGGCCGAGCTCATCGACCCGGGGTGGGCGCGTGCCCTGGCGCCCGTCGAGCCGCAGGTGCACGCGCTCGGGGACTTCCTGCGCGCGGAGGTCGCGGCCGGGCGCGGCTACCTCCCGGCGGGCCGGCACGTGCTCCGCGCGTTCGCCCGGCCGCTGGAGGACGTGCGCGTGCTCGTCGTCGGGCAGGACCCGTACCCGACGCCCGGCCATGCGATGGGGCTGTCGTTCTCGGTGGAGCCGGACGTCCGGCCCGTGCCCCGCTCTCTCACGAACATCTTCACGGAGCTCGCCTCCGACGTCGGCGCGCCGCCGCCGTCGTCCGGCGACCTGACGCCCTGGGCGGACGCCGGCGTGCTGCTGCTCAACCGCGTGCTCACGGTGCGACCCGGTGCGCCGGGATCGCACCGCGGACGCGGCTGGGAGGAGGTGACGCAGACCGCGATCGAGGCGCTCGTCGCCCGCGACTCCCCGCTCGTCGCGATCCTCTGGGGACGGCAGGCGCAGAGCCTCCAGCCGATGCTCGGCTCGACGCCGGTGATCGCGTCGGTGCACCCGTCGCCGCTGTCGGCGTCCGGCGGGTTCTTCGGCTCGCGCCCGTTCAGCCGAGCGAACGACCTGCTCGCGGCCCAGGGGGCGCCGCCCGTGGACTGGACGCTCCCCTGAGCCGCTGCCCGCTCACGCGCGGCGGGCGAGGAAGTGCACGGAGTAGTCGCCGTAATCGGAGAAGCGCCTCACCTGCCGGGCGGTTCCGCCGTCCTGCGCCGACGCGATCTCCTCGGCGGAGAACGCGACCTCCTGCGGCGGGCCGACGAGCCGGTTGACGACGCCGGGCGCCTCCAGCGGCTCGGCCGCCGACCTGACGGCGCTGATCAGCTCCGCGACGACGCGCTCCCTCGGCTGGCCCGCCGTCGCGGCCGCCGAGGCCTGCGCGGCGGCGAGCACGGCGCTGCGGGTCGTGTGCGGGCTCACGTTGTCGTGCTCGAGGATCGCTGCCACGAAGATGGCCGAGCCGGGCGTGAGCGGCCCGTTCCAGAAGGGTCCGAACGGGAACGTGTGGTTCTCCTGGTCGTCCACGTCGCCGAGCGGCCCCGAGAGCACGACGTCGACGCGCGGCACGACGCCGCCCACGGCGCCGTCCAGGTTCGCGACCGTCACGAGCACGAACGGCTCGTCGCTCTCGCCGATCCCGAAGCCCGGTGTCTCGCTGTGGCAGCGCAGCGAGTCCGTCCAGAGCGCGACGGCGGGCGGAGGCGGCGGCGGCCCCTCGGGCTCGTGCGGCAGCACGAACGGGTAGCCCTGCGGGTTGTGGGCGCCACCGGCCGGGCAGACGCCGTTCGGGTCGTACCCGTCGTAGAACATGCCGTGGCAGCGGTCGCAGAACCGCCACTCGGTCTGCGCCGTCGGCGTCCCCGGGACGTCGTGCGGCAGGACGAACTCGAGGCCCTGGGCGTGGTGGCCGCCGCCCGCGGGGCATGCGCCCTTGTGCTCGTAGCCGTCCCAGAACATGCCGTGGCACCTGTCGCAGAACCGCCACGCCCGCTGCGCGGTCGGCGTCTCGGGTTCGTCGTGCGGCAGCGTGAACATGTAGCCCTGGGCGTGGTGCGTCCCGCCCGCGGGACAGACGCCGTTCGGGTCGTATCCGTCGAAGAACATGCCGTGGCAGCGGTCGCAGAACCGCCAGTCGCGTTGCGTGGGCATGGGTGGTCGCCTCCTGCTTGTCGGATCGGCGCCGGCCGGTAGGCCGACACGCGGTATCGGCGCCGGCCGGTAGGCCGACACGCGGACCCGACGACGATGCCCGCCGCGCCGTCGTCGGTCATCAGGGTTTTCCCTCGACTTCCGGACTCCGGGGGCCCGCGGCCGGGCGCCGCAACCCCGGGCGCCAGAACCCCGGGCGCGCGCTTCGGGTGAAACGTGCCAGGTGTCGCGAGTGGTCGCTCTGACCGCTTGGGAGCAACCGCTCGCGACACCTGGCACGTTTCACCGGAAGGTCGCGCGGGCTGGTCGACCTCGTCCGACGCGGCTGTCGGCCCCTCGCGTCAGAATGGCCCGGTGAGCAGGGCACAGCGGGAGACGGGCAGGAACGAGCCGACGCGGGACGACGGCGGGGCCACCCCGGCGGCAGGGGCGCCGCGCTGGCGGCGGTACGTCGCCGTCGGCGACTCCTTCACGGAGGGCCTGTGGGACGTCGCCGGCGGCGAGCCGGCAGGTCCCGCGGACGACGGCGCAGCGCCGCCCGCGGAGCGTCCCGTCCCGCCCCGAGCGGCGGACGGGCACGTCCCGCCCCGAGCGACGGACCGGCCCGCCACCGAGGGCCCGCCGGTGCGCGGGTGGGCCGACCAGCTCGCCTCGCACCTCTCCGCGCGCCGTCTGGCCGCCGGGGAGCCGGCGCTCGAGTACGCCAACCTCGCGATCCGCGGCCGACTGCTCCGCCCGATCGTCCACGAGCAGGTGCCGCACGCGCTGACGATGGCGCCGGACCTTGTGTCGGTCGTCGGCGGCGGCAACGACATCCTGCGGCCGGCTGTCGACGTCGACGAGCTTGCCGCCCGCATCGAGTCGGCCACCGTGCGCATCCGGCGCACCGGAGCCGACGTGCTCCTCGCCACGGGCATGGACGTGCGCGACTCGCCGCTGATCTCGGCCACGCGCGGCCGGGTCGGCGTCTACAACGCGCACCTGTGGTCGATCGCTCGCCGCCACGGCGCGCACGTCCTCGACCTGTGGGGCATGCGGTCCTTGCGCGACTGGCGGATGTGGGCCGACGACCGGATCCACCTGTCCACCGCCGGGCACACCCGCGTGGCGCAGGCGGCGCTCGTCGCGCTCGGGCTCACCCCCGACGACGACGCCTGGGACGATCCGCTCGTCCCCCTCCCCGCGCCGCCGCGACTGGCCCGCATCCGCGCCGACCTCGAGTGGGCGCGCATCCACGTCTACCCGTGGGCGACGCGCCGGCTGCGCCGACGCTCCTCCGGCGACACCCGCGTCCCCAAGCGTCCGATCCTCGGAGTCGTCGAGGAGGAGACGCCGTCCGCGCGGCCGAGGTCCTGATCACCGTGGGGCGAGGCGACGCCGCCCATGGTGGAGGCCGACCGCACGGTCGAGGCCGACCCGCGGAGGGTCGGCCTCGACCGGTGCGGCCGACGCCGTCGGCCTGTCAGCCCGTCAGCCGTCAGCACCCTCGGCGGCTGCGGGTGCGACCGGGAGGTGCCGCTGCCACCACGCGAGGATGTGCTCGAACCGCTCGCGGCGGTGCTTCGGCCGGCCGGAGCGCGAGAGCTCGTGCCCCTCGCCCGGGAAGAGCAGCAGCTCGGACGGGATGCCGCGGCGACGCAGACCCACGTACCACCGCTGGCCCTGCTCGACGGGGCAGCGCCAGTCGTTCTCCGAGTGGATGACGAGCGTCGGCGTCGTCACCCGGTCGAGGTGCGCCATCGGGCTCTGCGCGGCGACGGCGTCCGGGTCCTCCCCCAGGTACTGCCCCCCGAAGTTCCAGCCGATGTCGCTCGATCCGACGAAGCTCACCGGGTCCAGGAAGCCCCGCTCCACGATCGCCGCCGCGAACCGGTCGGTCCGCGTCGTCAGCCACGCCGTCATGTAGCCGCCGTACGAGCCGCCGAGCACGCCCACGCGCTCGCCGTCGAGCTCCGGGTGCGCCGCGAGCGCGGAGTCGAGGAGGGCGAGGACGTCGTCGGCGTCGACGGTGCCGAACCGGCCGCGGATGGCCTGACCGTGCGCCTCGCCGTACCCGGCGCTGCCGCGCGGGTTGCCGTACACGACGGCGTACCCCGCCGCTGCGTAGACCTGCGTCTCGTCGAAGAACGCCGGGCCGTACGCCGCGTACGGGCCGCCGTGGATGTTGAGCAGCACCGGGTGCGGACCCGCACCGTGCACGGCGGGGTCCGGGAGCGTGAGCCAGCCGTGCAGCGGGTACCCGTCCGGCGCCGTCCCGCCGAGCTCGATCGGCGGCCGCACGGCGGCCGCCTCGCGCAGCGGCGCGGCCAGGTCGGTGAGCGGGCGCACGTGGACGTCGGACGACGCCGCGCCCCCGTCCCCGGCCTCGCCGGAGTCGTCGGTGACGACGACCACGTCACCGGGCGAGTCCGCCGTCGCCGCGGAGACGACGACGCGGAGCGGCTCGCCCGGCGGGGAGTCGATCGCGTCGGCGCCGACCACGGCCGAGCCGCCGAGGAGCACCCGCACCCGCGCGTCGCCGGCGGCTGCGCCGTCACCCTCCACGAGCACGAGCTCGGTGTCACCGCGGTGGACCCGGGTGAGCAGCACGCGGTCGTCGACCACCTGGAAGGCACCCGGTCCGGTGCTGCCGTTGAGGTCGTGGACCGCGGGGTCGGTCACGCGCGCGGCGTCGACCAGCTCCGCGCCGACCAGGCGCCCGCGCCACAGCGCGGCGTTGCGGCCCACGAAGTCGAGGTCGTCCTCGCCGAGGTCGACGGCGAGGAGCCACACGACGTCGCGCTCGCCGAACGCGACGCCGGCCGGCGAGCCGGGCGTGGAGATCACCAGCGGTTCCGCGACGGCGACGAGTCCGTCGCGCACCGGGTCCTCGCCCACCTTCGGGGCCGGGGTCTCGTCGTCGTCGGCGGCGGGATCCTTCTCGTGCGCCGGCAGCTGCGCCGGCACGGCCACGCGGAGCAGGTCGCCGCGGAGCGCGTCGTCACGCGACCGGACCGTGAGCAGCGCGCCGCCGTCGGGCGCCCACACCGGCAGCCCGTGCGACAGGTCGCCCTCGGTGAGCCGGACGGGCACGACGTCGCGCGCGTCGGCGTCGGTCGGCGACGGTGCGTCCAACACCTCGAGCACGAACACGTGCGCCGGCCGGCCGGTGGTGAAGCCGACGTTGTCGATGCGGTAGGTGTAGGTCGTGATGTGCCGGGGCGACTCCGCACCCGCACCCACGCCGTCCTTGGTGCCGTACCGGCCGGGCTCCGGCACGCGCGCCGTGTAGGCGATGCGGCGCGAGTCCGGCGACCAGGCGGGCCGCGAGCCGACGCCGATGCGGTGGTCCGTGAGCACCCGCGCCTCGCCGCCCAGGAGGTCGAGGAGCGCGAGCTGCGCCGGGGCGTCCTTCCCGGCACGCAGGAACGCCAGCCATCGCCCGTCCGGGGAGATCACCGGCTCCGAGTCCGAGTCACCCCCGGTGAGGCGCACGGGAGCGCCGCCGTCCGTCGGGACGCGCCACACCTGGCTGCGGTAGGCGTCGTCGTCGAGATCCGGGCGTGAGATCGCGACGGCTGCCCAGCCGCCGTCGGGATGGACGCTCGGACGACCGGGGGCGCGCAGGTGCGCGAGGTTCTCGGGAGTCATGGCGTCACCCTACGACCGCCACGCGGACCGTCGGACGACTCCGGCGGAGACGTCTCAGCGCTCAGTCCGGGAGCACCTGCACGGCGATCGTGAACGTGCCGTACGCCACGAGCCGCCCGTCCACGACGCGCGCGTCGGTCGCCGCCGGAGCCTGCGCCCATAGCTGCTCCCCGGTCGCCAGGTCCACGCCGAGGAACGGGAAGCCGTCCAGCACGACGACGTCGCCGACCACGTGCGCCTGCCGGATGCCGTTCAGGTCGGCGACGTCGGCGCTCCACTCCACGCCCCGGCCGTCCGGCGTCAACCGCACCAGCGTCTGGTCGTCGTTGACGAACGTCGCCTCGGCCGTGCCCGAGACGTGCACACCCGCCGCGTCCGGCCCCAGGTCGGCGAGCTGGTCGATCGGCTCGCCGGTGGCCTCGTCGAGCGACCACACGAGGACGTCGTCGTCGAGCGCGAGCGGCCGGACCGCGGGGAGGTACGCGTTCGACAGGATCGGGCCGTCCGCGTGCCACGCGACCGACCCGTCGGGGTCGATCCGTTCCGTGCCCTCCGGCCCGTGACAGAACGCCGCCTCGGGCGTCACCGCCAGGTTCCAGCACGACCGCTCGAGGATGACGCCAGCGGCGAGGTCGACGACGATGAAACCCCGGGAGCCGGCGAGCACAACCGAGTCACCGACGTCGCGCCACACGGGTTCCATGACCTCGGTGACCTCCCGCCCGTCGTCGTCGTACGTCCAGAGGAAGCGGTCGGCGGTGCGGAGATCGGCGAGGTCCGTCGACCACAGCACGCCGCCGTCCGGTCCGACGAGCGAGAGCACCGTCGAGGCGCCCGGGGCCGCCTCGCCCACCACGAGCAGGCCGGCAGGTGTGGTGTGGACGAGGCTCGCGGACGTGATGTCGACCGGCCAGACCTCGCGGTCCTCGCCCGTGGCGGCATCCACAGTGCGACCCGACCACGCGCCGTCGCCCTCGTGCGAGAGGCACGTCAGGGCGCCGTCGACCACCTCGCCGGCGCACCGCACGCCCGGCATCTCCCGCAGCCACACCGTGGCCCCGGTCTCCGGGTCGACGCCGGCCAGCTGGTCGGTCCGGCCGGGTGCGTACTCGTCGTCGGCGTCGGTCGGCTCGAGGCGCAGCACCCAGGCGTCCGGGGCAGGGAGGAACGAGGTCTCCGCGGTCCCGTCCACGCCGTCGGCGAACTGGCCGGAGTAGCTGAGATCCGGGTCGACGTCGTCCGGCCGGATCTCCCACGCGACGTCCAGGTACTCGAGGTCGGGGTACGTCCCACCGTCGTCGTCACCACCTCCTCCGGAGCGCGCGAGGAGCCCGGCGCCCGCGCCGACCGCCACGACCAGTCCGGCCGTGACGAGCACCACCAGACCCGTGCGGCGGCGACGCCTCGCCGCGCCGGCGGGCGGTGGTGCGTGCCGGCCGGGTGGCGGCGTCCCCGGGCGGGTGGGCGTGGAGGGGACGACGGCGGACTCGGCCGGGTCCGTGGTCGCCCCGATCGGCGCTGGTGGGGCGGGTCCGACGGGCGCCGCGGGCGGCGGCTGCGCGTACGGCAGCCGTCCCCCGACGGAGTCGAGCGGGTCGAGGAACGGGTTGGCGTCGTCGTCGTAGGGCCGTGCGAGGCCGGACCGTCCGCCGCCCGGGTTCGGGGCGGCGGGGTAGTCCGTGCCGATGGGCTCGGGCTCCTGGCGCCCCCGCCGGCGTCCGCGCTGCCGAGCCATCGGCTACCTGACCACTGCTGGCGCGGCGACGTGCCCGGTCGATCCCATGGCACCGTCCCGCTCGCTCACGTCGGGGCGAGCCGACGACCTCCGCCTACGCGCCCAGCCTACGGCGCACCCGCGAAGTCGGGGATCGCCACCCTCGCCCCGCCCGCCATCGCCGAGTCGTGGGCGCAGATCCCCACGGCCGTCCAGTTCGCGGCGGTGACGGCGTCGATCGACGGCGGCCGGCCCTCGACGACGGCACGGACGAACTCGTGCGCGAGGTGCGGGTGCGAACCGCCGTGCCCGCTGCCCTGGACGAATGACAGGTGCTCGTTCTCGTCGTCGTAGACGCCGTCCGTCGTGAACCGCGCGATCTCGGCGGGCAGCAGGTGGGCGTAGTCCGGGACGTCGACGGGCTCCGGCTTCTCCCCGACGTGGAGCACGTGACCGGCACCTTCCGTCTGCTCCCACTCGAACGTGGCACGGCTGCCGAACACGGTGAAGCTCTCGACGTACTCGCGCGCCGTCTCGAACAGCGAGCGCGCCACCTCCGCCCCGACCGGCGAGTCCCGCAACGTCAGCAGCGCGCTCTCCACGGCGAACGGCGACCCGTAGTGCGCCGTGAGCTCCGGCGAGATCCGGCCCGACCCGAGGCACACGACGCTCTCGGCGAGCGCCCCCGCGAGCGTGAGCACCGGGCTCACCGCGTGCGTCGCGTAGTGCATCGGCGGCAGGCCCTCCCAGTACCCCGGCCACCCCGCCATCTCCTGGTGGTGCGACCCGCGCAGGAACTGGATGCGGCCGATCGTGCCGTCGTCGACGAGCTCGCGGACCCGGAGGAACTCCCGGGAGTACACGACCGTCTCCATCATCATGTACGTCCGCCCGGACTCGCGGGCGGCCTCGACGACCGCCCAGCACTCCTCCAGGGACGTCGCCATCGGGACCGTGCACGCCACGTGCTTGCCGGCGCGCAGAGCGGCGACGGACTGGGCGGCGTGGTTCGGGATCGGCGTGTTGATGTGGACCGCGTCGATGTCCGGGTCGGCGATCATCTCCTCGAAGCTCGTGTAGCGGCCAGGGACTCCGAAGTGGTCGGCGACCTCGCTGAGCGTGCTCTCCGTCCGCTGGCACACGGCGACGAGCTCGGCGTCGGGGTGCGCCTGGTAGATCGGGATGAACTCGGCACCGAACCCCAGTCCGGCGATCGCCACCCTCACCGCCATGCCCTGCCTCCGTCCTCGACGACCGCCGTGCGCGCCGTGCCGGCGCCTCGTGCAGCTGCGCTCATCCGAGCCGCCCCGACACGGCGGCGAGCCCGCCGTCGACCGAGAGGCACGCCCCCGTCACGTACGAGGCCTCGGAGCTGGCGAGGAAGACGATCGCCCGCGCGATCTCCTCGGGCCGGCCCTGACGCCGCAGGATCCCCGGACCGCCCTCGTGCGGCGTCGTGATCGCCGGGTCGATCTCCTCGCCGGCGGCCGCCGCGCGGTTCTTGTGGAAGTCCGTGAGCGTCGGCCCCGGGAGCACAGCGTTGACGCGGATGTCCGCGTGCGCGTGGTCGCACGCCATGGACCGGGTGAGCCCGAGGACACCGGCCTTCGTGGCGTCGTACTGCGCCATGTGCGGGCGGCCGACGATGCCGTTGGCCGACGAGACGTTGACGATCGACCCGCCGGCCGCGGACATCAGCGGGATGACGTGCTTGCACGTGAGTCCGAGCCCGATGAGGTTGACGTCGACGATGTGCCGCCACGACTCCAGGCTCGCCTCCGTGACCGGGCCCCACACCCGGGCCGCGGCGTTGTTGACCAGCACGTCGACCCGGCCGAAGGCCTCGGCACACGCCTCGGCGAGCCGGCGCGCGTCGTCCTCCGACGCGACGTCGAACCCGACGGCGAGCGCGTCGGGCGCACCGTTCTCCAGCGCGTGCGTCCGCGCCTTCTCGGCCAGCTCGAGGTCGCGGTCGGCGACGACGACCGTCGCTCCCTCCGCGGCGAGGATGTCGGTCGTCGCGCGGCCGATCCCGGCGGCTCCCCCGGTGACGATGGCGACCTTGTTCGTGAAACGCATGCTTCTCCTTAGGTGTGGTCCGTGGACCATGGGTGGTGGTACGGGTCGAGGGGGAGCGGCTCAGCCGCCCAGGATGGAAGCGGCCTGGTCGAAGAAGCTGTCGACGGCGGCCGGGACGGTGGTCTGACCGAACCGGACCTCCTCGCCGATGCGCGTCATCAGCTGGTAGACCTCGCGACCCGAGCGCGGCGTCAAGGCGTCCATCGGGTCGCCGACCTCGCGGATGAGCGCGAGGTACTCCGCTGGGGTCCGCAGGCCCGAGGCGTCCGGCGCGTCCTCGACGAGCTCGGCGGACGCGGGGCTGGGCGGCACGCCGCGCGAGTTGCCGATCACCTCGACCGCCTCCGGGTCGTTGATCCAGAACTCGATGAGCCGTGCGCACTCGGTCGGGTAGGACGTCCCGGTCCAGGCGCTCATGAACAGGTTCGGGCGCACGAAGTTCGCCTTCTTGCTCCCGCCGTCGGTGTCCGGCATCGGGACGGCCTGGATCGCCGCCGGCGTGAGCGCTCGCACGCCCGTCAGCTCGCTCGTGGTGGTGAAGTACAGCGGCGCGCTCCCGGTGACGAGCGGGCTCGTCTCGTGGCTGGTGTCCTCCGCGGCGACGTCGGCCGGCACGCAGGCGCCCTCGTCACGACGGTCGCTCCACCACTGCAGGAAGTCGCCGTAGTCCTCCTTGTCGAACCCGAGCGTGACCGGGTCCGCCTCGACGTCGAACAGCGTCTTGCCGCGGCCGCGCACCCAGGGTTCGACGAGCTCGTAACGACCGGCGCCGTCGGACATCCCCCACAGCGACCCGCCCGACGCCTCGCGGACGGCCAGCGAGAGCTCGGCGAGGTCGTCCCAGGTCCAGGCGGCCTCCGGGAGCGTCAGCCCGAGCTCCGCGAGCACGTCGGAGTCGGCCAGGATCGTGAACGCGTCGGTGCTGATCGGGACGCCCGCGCGGACGCCGTCGATGATCCCGTAGCTGCGCAGGTTCTCGTCCCAGTCGCTGAGGTCGATGACGTCGCCGACGTACTCCTCGAGGTCGAGCAGCGCGCCCCGCTGCGCGTAGTCGACGATCATCTGGTTCGACATCTGGAAGGCGTCCGGCCCATTCCCGCCGGCGATCTGGGTCGCCATCCGGTCCCAGAAGTCGTCCCACGACGTGTTCTCGCCCGTGATCTCGACGTTCTCGTGCCGGGAGGAGTACAGCTCGAGAGCCTCCACGGTGGTGCGGTGCATCTCCTCGTGCCCCCACCAGGCGAAGCGGAGGTCCTTCGGCGCGCCGTCGTCCTCCTCGCCGCCCGAGTCCGATCCGCACGCGGCGAGCGCGCCCACGGCGCCGGCGCCCAGAACCACGCCGGAGGAACGAAGGAAGGTTCTTCTGGTGACCATTGGTGCGTCCTCTCGTTGTTCGGCCGGCGGCCTCGGTGCTGCCGGTCGTCTAGGGGTCGGTCTCAGTCCCGGCGGCGCACACCCGGCGTCGCCGCCGCGCGCAGCACGTCCTCGATGAGCTCGAGCGTGCGTGCCCCCGACGTCGCGTCGACGGGGCTCGGTGTCCGTCCACGCACGGCGTCGGCGAACGCACGCATGCCGCGCCGCATCAGCTCCGTGTTCTCCTGCGCCATCCGGTCGCGGACAGCGTCGGCGTCGGTCAGGTCCACGGGCGCGTCGACAGTCGCCACGTGGTCGCCGGTGCCGACGCTCGTACGGGCCGGTGTGACGCCGAACGTGCGGGTCGCCGCGTCGCCGTACAGCTCGCCGCCCCACGCGATGTTCCATGGGCTCGCCTCGTGCGCGGTGAAGTCGATGACGACGACCGTGTCCCCGACCCGCATGGTCGCGGCGAGCGCGTCCTCCGCCGGGCTCGTGGTGCCCGCCCACCGCACGGACGTCGCCGTCACGTCGTCGGGCTCACCCAGCAGCAGTCGCACGACGTCGACGAGGTGGCAGCCCGCCTCCATGAACGGCGTGACGACGTTCGACGCGTCGGCGAACCAGTGCGCCATCGACGTCCAGGCCTGGTGCGGGATCGCCGCGTGGAACCGGGCGAGCCCGACCCGGCCGAGCTCGCCGGAGGCCAGAGCCTCGGCGGTCGCGACGACGGAGTCGGAGTACCGCATGAAGTAGCCCATCTGCGTGACCACCCCGGCCTCGCGAGCGCTCGCCGCGAGGCCCACCAGCTCCGCCGCGGCACGCGCGCCGGTCTTCTCGATGAAGACCGGCAGGCCGGCCTCGACCGCGAGCGTCGCGAACGGGACGGCCTCGTCGTTGCGGCCGTCGACGACGACGGCGTCCGCCGCCGCGAGCGCCTCCCCCGCCCGCGCCACCCGGTCCGCCCCGTACGTGGCGGCGAACGCCGTGGCGGCGTCGGCGTCGTGGTCGTACACGGCGACCACCTCGGTCTCGGGGTCGTCGCGTGCGGCATCGGCCCACGCCGCGGCGTGCGGATGGGTGACGCCGAGGAAGCTCAGCCGGAGGGGAGCAGGCACGTCAGGAGAACCTTTCGTCGGAGGGGGTGCGGGGGTCGGCCAGGCGGCCGAGGGCCAGGGCGCCGCCGGCCGCGAAGAACAGCCCGGCGAGCGGCACGAGGATCGTCAGCGCGACGGCGGCCCCGACCGCGGCGGCGACGGCGACGTGCCAGCGGCCGAACGTGACGGCCCGCGCCCAGGACCGGCGCGCCAGCTCGGGCGTGCCCAGCGAGGGGCGGTCGGCCAGCTCTCGCACGCATGCCGCGAGGAGCCAGAGCACGATGAGCGCCGCCGAGACGTTGAGGACGTACAGAGGCGCGGCCAGGCCGGCCTCCCGGCGGCCGAGGAAGACGAGGTTGAGGCCGACGAGGCCGAGCGCGGCGACGCCGAGAAGGCTCGGGAGCCATCCAGCGCCCCAGGCCTGGCGGACGCATCGGACGAAGTCGGCGACGACGCGCACGCGACGCCCGTCCCGCGCGCGTCCGAGAAGGCGTGACCCGGCGGCCAGGGCCGGGACCGCCGTGACGACGCCCAGGCTGCCGACGACCACGAGCACGCTCACCGCGGCAAGCAGCGCCAGGGTGCGGGCCGCGCCGAGCAGGAGCTCCGGGACCGTCCGCACCTCGCGCGCGCGGCGCGGACGCCGGCCCGGTCCGGCGGCGGGCCGGCCGAGGAGCTCGGCGACTGTCGCCTCACGCCACCTCAACGGTCCGCCCCTCCCGTGCCGAGGTGTACGCGGCGTCGAGGGTCCGCATCGAGTCGAGGGCGTCCTCGACCGTGACCAGAGGCGTGGCGTCGCCGGCACAGCACTCCACGACGTGGCGGATGGACGCCTCGACGGACCGGTCGAACCAGCCCTCCTGGACGGCGACCACCTCGCTCGCGCCGTCACGCGCACGCCGTCGCAGGACGTTGTCCCGCCCGGTCTCGACCGTGAGCTGCACCTGGTCGGCGGTGAAGACGTCCTTGCGCCAGTCCCAGGCGGGTGCCGCCCAGAACCCGACCAGCGTGAGCACCACGCCGCCGTCGAACTCGACGACGACCGTCGCCGTGTCCTCGCCCTTGGCCGGGTTGTCGGCCACGAGCTGGTGCACTGTCGCCGTCACCCGCGTCGCCGGGCCGAACCAGAAGTGGGCGAGGTCCAGCAGATGGGACCCGGACTCGAAGAGCGAGCCCCCACCGGTGAACCGCGGGTCGCCGCGCCAGTGCGTCCGCGAGCGGAGCGCCGCGAGATGGTCACCGAGGAGCGTGAAGTGGGCGACGACGGCGCCCGTCCCGTCACGCAGGAGGTCGCGGACGCGCTCGTGCACCGGGTCGAACCGCTGGTGGAACTTCACGTGGAGCTCACCGCGCGCGCTCGCCGCGACGGCGGCCACGGCCTCCGCCTCGGCGAGGTCGAGCGCCATCGGCTTCTCGCACAGCACCGACCTGCCCGCCGTCAGCGCCGACGTCGCCTGCGGCGCGTGGAGCGCGACCGGGGTGACGAGGTCCACCAGGTCGACGCCGTCGTCGGCGAGCACGTCCTCGAGGTCCGCGGCGACGCTCCGGACCCCCCAGCGCTCGGCCGTTCGCCGCGCCGCCTCCAGGTCCGGGTCGCACACCCAGGCGACCTCCGCACGGTCGATGTGTGCGTACGCGGCGAGGTGGCTCTGGGCGAAGGCGCCCGCACCGACGACGGCGACGCGCACCCGCTGTGCGGCACTCACTTGAGCCCCGTCGTCGCGATGCCCCGGATGAGGTAGCGCTGCCCGAACACGAAGAACAGGAAGATCGGCACGAGCGAGAGGATCGACATCGCGAACAGTGCGCCCCAGTCCGTGCCGCCGATGTCCACGAACAGGCGGACCGCCAGCGGCACGGTGAAGAGCGAGTTGTCGGTGAGGAAGATCAGCGGACGGAAGAAGTCGTTCCACGTCCAGATGAACGAGAAGATCGCCGTCGTCGCGAGCGCGGGCGTGATGAGAGGCAGCATGATGCGGCGATAGGTGGCGAACGGGCCACAACCGTCGATCGCGGCCGCCTCGTCGATCTCCTGGGGAATTCCGCGCATGAACTGGATGATGAGAAACACGAAGAACGCCTCCGTGGCGAAGAGCTTCGGAATGGTGAGCGGGAGGAAGGTGTTCAGCCATCCGAGCTCGGAGAAGAGCACGTACTGCGGAACGATCGTCACGTGCTCGGGAAGCATGATCGTCATGAGCATGACGGCCATGAGCACCGGCTTCATCCGAAAGGACATCCGGGCGAACGCGAACGCCGTGAGCGAGCACGCCACCACGTTCGCGAGGATCACCGCCGTCGTCACGACGATGGAGTTGACGAAGTAGCGCGAGAACGGGAACTGCTGGGCGTCCCAGCCGCGCACGTAGTTGTCGAACGTGAGGTTGCGCAGCGCGAGCGAGGCGTCGGAGAAGATGGAGTCGTTCTCACGCAGCGAGCTCATGAACATCCACAGCAGCGGGTAGATCATCGCGAGCGCGAGCACGGCGAGCACCACCTGCAGCACCACCCGCTGCGTGCGCGTCGACCGGGCCGGGGGCGCGTCCGCGATCTCGGCGCTCATCGCGCACCGTCCGCGTAGAAGACCCAGTAGCGGGAGAGCAGGAAGTTGAGGCCGGTCACGAGCGCGATCGCCACGAGCAGCGTCCACGCCATCGCCGACGCGTAGCCCATCTGGAAGTTCGTGAACCCCTGCTGGTACAGGTACAGCGTGTAGAACAGCGTCGAGTCCGCGGGGCCGCCCTGCCCGTTGCTGACGATGTACGCGGGCACGAACGCCTGGAACGCGTAGATCGTCTGCAGGATGAGGTTGAAGAACACGATCGGCGTCAGGAGCGGGATCGTGATGCTCGCGAACCGCCGGACCGCGCCGGCGCCGTCGACCTCCGCGGCCTCGTAGTACGACCTCGGGATCTGCCGCAGCCCGGCGAGGAAGATGATCATCGGCGAGCCGAACGTCCAGACGTTCAGCGCGATGAGCGTCAGGAGCGCGGTGTCCGGGCTGCCGACCCAGCTCGTCGTCGACTCGATGCCGATCACGCCCAGAGCGGCGTTGACGAGGCCGTCCTGCCCGAACACGGTGCGCCAGAGGACGGCGACGGCGACGCTCGTCCCGATGAGCGACGGGAGGTAGAACACGGCGCGGTAGATCGAGGCGCCCTTGATCGCCCGGTCCAGCAGGAGAGCGAGCCCAAGGGCGAAGATCAGCTGCAGCGGGACGGACACCGCGACGTACAGCGCCGTCACCTGGACGGACTTCAGGTAGCGGGGGTCGCTCGTGAACATCCGGATGTAGTTGTCGAACCCGAGAAACGTCGGCGGCTGCAGGAAGTTGTAGTCCGTGAGGGACAGATACAAGGAGGCGGCCATCGGACCGAGCACGAAGACGAGCAGCCCGAGGAGCCACGGCGTGAGGAATGCATACGGTGCGAGCGCCGCTCGCCGCCGGTGAATACGACTGCCGGGGCGCGACGGCGCGGCTCCCGTAGCGTTCTCCACGTGAAGTGTCGCCGCGCTCACATGATCACCTCGTGGCCCGGCTGATCGGCGCGGCAGCCTCCCGTGCGCATTGCGGGGTCAGCCGGCCGGACTGTGTACGTCATCATCGACCTCCAATCTCGAGAGCAACGCTACGGAGGAGAGCCCGGGAGGGACGATGCGATATCCAGCATGAATCATTAGACTTCTGGCATGCCCCCGCGTCGGACCCGTCACGTCGCCCTGCTCGTCGAGACGTCCAACGCCTACGCTCGAGGTCTCCTCGCCGGTGTGCGCAAGTACGTCGCCGGTGACGCCGGCTGGTCGCTCTATCTCGCCGAGCACAGCCGGCACGAGACGGACTTCTCCTGGCTCGAGGGTTGGGAGGGCGACGGGGTGCTCGCCCGCATCGAGAACGTGGAGACGGCCCGGTTCATCCGGCGCCTGGACCTCCCCACCGTCGACCTCAGTGCCGGCCGGCTCGCCGCCGAGCTGCCCGGCGCGGAGACGGACGACCGCGCCATCGCTCGCCTCGCCGTCGAGCACTTCACCGAACGCGGTCTGCGCCACTTCGCCTTCTGCGGTGACGAGCGGTTCGCCTGGTCGATCAAGCGCAGCACCTGGTACTCGCACTACGTCCGCGAGCTCGGCCACCGACCGCAGACGTTCGCGATGAAGTCGTCGGGGATGCGGGCCGTCGACCGGGAGCGGCTCGCCGAGTGGCTGCGCGGGCTGCCGAAGCCCGTCGGGGTGCTCGCCTGCTACGACATCGCCGGGCAGGAGGTGCTCGAGGGCTGCAAGATCGCGAACCTGGCGGTCCCGGACGCCGTCGCCGTCCTCGGGGTCGACAACGACGAGCTCGTCGGCACCCTCACCTCACCGGCGCTGTCGAGCATCGAGCCCGACACCACGCGGACCGGCTACCTCGCCGCCGAGATGCTCGACCTCATGATGGGCGGCAGGGAGCTCGATCCCGGGCTGCGCCTGATCGAGCCGCTGCGCGTCGTCGCCCGGCAGTCGTCGGACATCTTCTCCGTCTCCGACCCGCTGGTCGCCGAGGCCCTGCGGTACATCCGCGACCGTTCCGACCAGAACCTGGCAGTCGAGGAGGTGCTGCGGCACGTCGGGCTGTCCCGGCGTTCTCTCGACCACCGGTTCGCGCAGACGCTCGGGCGTACGGTCCACGGGGAGATCGTCCGGGTGCGGATGGGGCACGTGGCGGAGCTGCTGTCCTCGACCGACTGGACGCTCCCGCAGATCGCGGAACGCCTGGAGTTCAGCCACTCCGAGTACATGGGCGTCGCGTTCAAGAAGTACACGGGGAAATCCCCGGGGCGCTACCGCCGCGACCTCGCGGGCGCCGTCCCCCGTCAGGCGTTCTCACCCGAGCGGCGGACGCGCGCGGCCACCGAGCGGTGAGAGCGCCGTCGTCTCGTGGAGCCACCTGTCGGAATCGAACCGACGACCGTCCGCTTACAAGGCGGGTGCTCTACCAGCTGAGCTAAGGTGGCGCGCCCGGCCACGGCGTGCGGTCCGGACGAGCGTGAGTCTGCCAGATCGGGCGTCGCGTCCCGGCGCCGGGAGGCTCCTCGCCCACCGGCGCCGGACGGCGGGCCGACGCCCGCCGTCCGGCCGGTGCTCAGTCGGCGACGCTCGCCGTCTCCGTCGGCTCCGGCGTCGTCTCCTCGCTCGGCTCGTCGGACGGGGTCGCGGCCGGGTCCACCGGGCCGATCCCCTCCTCGGTGGCGAACCACGCCGCCAGGACCCCCGGCGTGTAGATGTCGACGTCGCCCGGCAGCTTCTCGCCGTCCACGAACACCGTCGGGGTCCCCGTCGCGCCGTCGCGACCGGCCTGCTGCGACGCCAGACCGACCCACTCGTTGAACGTGCCGTCGGCGAACGTGTCGACGACGTCCTGCGGGACCCCGGCGTCGAGCGCGATCTGGCCGATCTGCTCGTCGGTGAGGCCCTCCGTGTTCTCCGCCGGCTGCTGCGCGAACAGGCCGTTCATGAACGGCACGAACGCCTCGGGCGCCGCGTCCGCGACGGTGGCCGCGGCGTTCGCCGTCCGCGTGGAGTACTGGGTGTCCATCGAGAGCCGGTCCAGGTTCGAGACCGGGTGGTACGTCACGGTGATCTCGCCGGCCTCGCGCAGCGCGTCGAGGTCGGCGGCGTTGGCGTCCTCGAACTGCCCGCAGTAGGGGCACATGAAGTCGAGGTACACCTGGACGACGGGCGCGTCCTCGTTCGGCGTGCCAGCGCCCTCGGCGCCCACAGGGATGCCCCCGTGCAGGTCGCTGCCGGCCGGAGTGGCGCCCTCGAAGTCACTGAGCAGCGTGCGGTTCGCCTGCTGGATGATCACGACGGCGGCGACGGCGATGAGCACAGCGACGACGCCGAGCGCGCTGAAGAGGATCCAGCGGTTCCGCTTCTCCCGCTTCGCCTGGGCGGCGCGGAGGCGCTCCGCCTCGCGACGGGCGGCGTCGCGGCGCTCCGCCTTCGAGAGCTTCGCGCCCGGCCGGGAGCTGCCGGGCTTCGAGGCGGGTGATCCGTTCGGTCTGGTGGACTTGGACTTGTCGTTCTCGGCCATGGGTTTCCTCGGGTGGGGACGGGCGCGACGGCGCCCGGAGTCGTGTGCGCATGACGCGCGGGGCGGGGCTGGGGTGTGGGCCGGCGGCGTGGTGCTCAGCCGGCGAGCGCCGGCGGCCCGCGGCCCGCGGCGAGGTCGGCCGCCGGCCGCGTCACAGCCTGGACCACACGTGCGCACCAGTACCGCACGCGCCGCACGCGCCCCACGGGCACGACCGTCGGGATCCGGGCCACGAACCCAGCGACGAGCGCCGCCACGACCCGCGCGCCGGCCACGAGCAGCCGCCCGAACGAGGCCAGCGCCACCAGGAGACCGAGGTGGGCGAGCAGCGCCGGCAACGCGAGGGTGCCGACGACGGCGAGCATCGTGCCCGCGTGCGGCGCCAGCGTTCCGTCCGGGCAGGCAGGGTCCGGCCGCAGGAGCGCCAGGTGCGCGCCGAGCCAGCCGGTCACGCCGTCTCCCGGGACGCAGGCCCGCAGCTGCACCAGCCCGCCGCTCACCGCCGCGAGTGCCGGCAGCACGAGCACGACGACGGCGGCCGGCAGCATCGCGAGCGCGCCGGGGCGCGCGCGGACGGACCTGAGGGGCCGGGACACGCGCGTGAGTCTACGGGGCGCGGCTGGGCGTACCAGTCCCGGTTGTGGGTGTGATTTCCGGGTCGTGTGAGCGTTCACGCGACCCGGAGATCCCACCCACAACGTGCAGGAGCCCGGTCAGAGCTGCGGCTGCGGCGGCACCGGGAGCGGTGACCACACCACCGCGTCGCCCACGAGCACGGCGATGACGACGCCGACGACGGCGAGCGCGAGCACGCCGAGCCAGATCCGGACCGCGCGCGGGGACGGCGCCCACGCCGCCCACACGGACCGCGCTCCGGACCGTGCCCACGCCGACGACGGCGTCCACCACGCCACAGCGGCCCCGACGGCCAGCGCGAGCGCCCGCGCGACGGCGTCGAGCACGGCACCTCCGACGCTCACCCGCACGCTCACGAGCGCGTCCGACGACGCGAGCGCGGCCAGCAGCCACCACGTGGCCGCCGCCGCGACACCGCCGAGCAGGATCCCCGGCAGGGCGGTGAGCAGGGCCCGCACCAGGTACCACGGAGACGCCGCCGCGGCCCGGACCGCATCCGTTCGGCGCACCCCGCGCCGCAGGCGTCGCGCGCGCGTCGCGAACGCCGCGACCCCCACGGCCCCGCTCACCACGAGGCCGGCCACCGCGATCACCACCGCCGGGCCCGGCCAGACGGCCGCGAGCGCAGCGAGCGCCGCCCAGCCGGCGACGACGAGACCCGGTCGGGCGGCGGCCGGCAGCGCCCACGCGGGAGTCGGCTCCTCGACGGGCCACGTGCCGGTGTCGACGGGAGACCAGGCGGACGGCGGCTGGGCCCAGGTCGGCGGCTCGGCGGCACCGGCACCGACACCGGCACCGGCGAACGGCCGCGCAGGTGGTGGTGGCGCGGGCGGCTGCGCGGCCGGCGGGACCGGCGGCGGCGCAGCCGGCACGGGCCAGCCGACAGCCGTCGGCGCGAGCCCGTCGGACCGGGCGGGAAACATCGCCGTCGTACCGGTGGGTGGCGGCACGAGGGACGTGGCGTCCTCCTCGGTGCTCGGGTGCGGGCGGACGACGATCGTCGGCTCGCGTCCGAGCGAGGAGTCCTCGAGCGCGCCGAGGAGCACCGCGTGGTCCGGGCGGGCGGCCGGGTCCGGGTCGAGCGCGCGCGCGAACGCCGCGGCCACCGAGGCGCTCAGTCCGTCGGTGTCGAGCGTGCCGGCGGCGACGCGGGCGACGACGGCGCCCATCGGCCCGCGCCCGAACGGCGGCCGCCCCGTGGCCGCGTACAGCAGCACGGCGGCCCAGCCGAACCAGTCGCCGGCCTCCCCGACGTCCTCGCCGGCCATGACCGCGGGATCCAGGTACCCCGGCGTCCCCGTGACGAAGCCCGTCGTGGTGAGCCGGACGTCGTCGGCCACCTGCGCGATGCCGAAGTCGATGAGCACGGGGCCGTCGTCGGTCACCATCACGTTGCCCGGCTTGAGGTCGCGGTGCACGACGCCGGCGCCGTGGATCGACGCCAGCGCGTCGGCGAGCCCCAGCGCCAGGGGGTGCAGGTCGACGGGCACGAACGGGCCCGCCTCGCGGATCGACTCCTCGAGCGTCAGGCCGTCCACGAGCTCCGTGACGACGAACGCCTCCTCGGCGTCCGCCTCGGCGTCCAGCACGCGGGCCACGTGCGGCCCGCGCACCCGGTGCAGGCTCGCCACCTCGCGCCGCAGCCGTTCCCGGGCGGACGGGTCCGCGCTGAACGCGGGGTGGAGCAGCTTGATCGCGACGCGGCGGTCGTCGGCGTCGAGCGCCGCGTACACGGTGCCCATGCCGCCCGAGCCGATCCGTTCGAGCAGCCGGTAGCCGCCGACCTCCCTCCCCGGCCCACGAGCGCGGGGGGAGTCCGCTGGCGCCACCCCACCGTCCATGCACGTCAAGGTAACGCCCGACGCGGGCCCGGCCGGGGAACTACCCTGGTTACTCCCCCACGAGCGAGACTCCGCCAGCGAGTGCTGGAGGACCGCGATCGAGGAAAACAGAATCGGAGACTCATGCCGTCCGGCCCGCACGAGTTCGTCGTCGTCGCCAACCGCCTCCCTGTGGACGTGAGCGTTCCCGACGAGGGGCGCGAGGGGGAGATCTCCTGGTCACGCTCGCCAGGGGGGCTCGTCAGCGCGCTGCAGCCCGTCATGCAGAAGCAGGACGGCGCGTGGGTCGGGTGGTCCGGGACCCCGGACCTCACGCTCGACCCGTTCGACGCCGACGGCATGCGCCTCTGTCCGGTGCCGCTCTCGGGGCAGGAGGTCGAGGAGTACTACGAGGGCCTCTCGAACGGGACTCTCTGGCCGCTCTACCACGACGTGATCGTCGACCCCGAGTACCACCGCCTGTGGTGGAACTCCTACGTCACGATCAACCGACGCTTCGCGCACGCCGCCGCTGAGGTCGCCGCGGAGGGTGGCACGGTCTGGGTGCACGACTACCAGCTCCAGCTCGTGCCGTCGATGCTGCGCACCCTGCGCCCGGACGTGCGGATCGGGTTCTTCAACCACATCCCGTTCCCGTCGCCGGAGATCTTCAGCCAGCTCCCGTGGCGCAAGCAGATCGTGGAGGGGCTGCTCGGGGCAGACCTCGTCGGCTTCCAGCGAGGCTCTGACGCCGCGAACTTCCTCCGCTCCGTGCGCCGCCTGACGGACCTCACGACGCGCGGCCAGGTCGTGACGATCGGCAGCCGGTGGGCGCGCCCGGAGCGGCACGTCCGCGCCGCCGCGTTCCCGATCTCCATCGACGCGCTGGCCATCAGCGAGCTCGCGCAGACGGAGCCGGTCATGCGGCGGGCCGTGGAGATCCGGCACGAGCTGGGCGATCCGGACGTGCTCATGCTCGGCGTCGACCGCCTCGACTACACGAAGGGCATCGGCCACCGGCTCAAGGCGTTCGGGGAGCTGCTGCGCGACGGCGCGCTCACCGCGCCGGAGACGACGCTGGTGCAGGTGGCCAGCCCGTCGCGGGAACGCGTCGAGCAGTACCGGGTGCTGCGCGACGAGGTGGAGGGCACCGTCGGCCGCATCAACGGCGACTACGGCGTGATGGGCCGGCCGGCCGTGCACTACCTGCACCACTCGTACCCGACGGAGGAGATGGTCGCTCTCTACCTCGCGAGCGACGTCATGCTCGTGACGGCCCTGCGCGACGGGATGAACCTCGTGGCGAAGGAGTACGTCGCCGCGCGGACGGACCTGGGCGGCGTGCTCGTGCTGTCGGAGTTCGCCGGCGCCGCCGACGAGCTGTCGCAGGCGCTGCTCGTCAACCCGCACGACATCGACGGCGTGAAGCAGGCGATCGTCCGGGCGATCGAGATGGAGCCGAAGGAGCGCCGACGGCGGATGCGCGCCCTGCGCAAGCGGGTGCTGGACAACGACGTGCAGCACTGGGCGGACTCGTTCCTGTCCGTGCTGACCGCGACGCCGCGGCGCGACAGCCATGTCTGATCCCCGTCCCGCCGTCGACGACGGCGCCGCGCGCCTCGCCCCCGACGTCGCTAGAGCGGTGCGGGCGTTCGCGAACGCGCGGGACGTCGTCGTCGCCCTCGACTTCGACGGTGTGCTCTCGCCGCTGCAGGACGATCCGGCGGCGTCGCGCACTCTCCCGGCGTCCGCGGCGGCCCTCGCGCGCCTGGCCGCCGACGACGGCGTCCACCTCGCGATCATCTCCGGGCGGCCGCTCGCCGACCTGCGCGCCCTGGCCGCGCCGCCGCCGCACACGATCCTCATGGGCAGCCACGGGGGCGAGGTCGGCGAGATCGGGGCCGACGGCGACGTGATCGCGCAACCGCTGGCGCTCTCGGCCGAGCAGCAGCGGCTGCGCGACGCCGTCGGGGCGGAGCTCGACGCGATAGCGGAACCCCTCGACGGGGTGTGGGTCGAGCACAAGCCGGCGTCCGCCGTCCTGCACACGCGTACGGCGTCCGACGACGACGCCGCTGCCGCCACCACGGCAGCGCTCGCCGGCCCAGCCACGTGGCGCGACGTGCACGCGCTGCGCGGGAAGGGAGTGGTGGAGCTGCCGGTGATCGCCGCGAACAAGGGCGACGCCGTCCGGCGGCTGCGCGAGCAGGTCACCCGGGGCGTCGGTGCCGCCGCGGTGCCCGTGCTCTTCGCGGGTGACGACGTCACCGACGAGCACGCGCTCGCCGCGCTCGGCGGCGACGACCTCGGGATCAAGGTCGGCTCGGGTGCGACGGCCGCTGCGTACACGGTCTCGGGCTGCGACGACATCGCCGCCCTGCTCACCGAGCTCGCCGACGCCCGGGCCCGCTGAGCGGTCCTCACCGCCCCGGGTCGACCTCACTCAACGGCGTCGGGCGCCGCACCTGTACTCCCCCGCGAGCCCGCGACGGCGACATGCCTCCCGGGCCTTCGCCGGGCGTGAAACGATCCATAGGTCGCGAACGGTCGCTCAGAGGCGTGCCCGGCGACCATTCGCGACCTATGGATCGTTTCACTGTGCGCGAGGGTGTCGCTCGGCCGGTGCAGAGGCGGGGGTGGGGGCCGGGCTTGCGTCCGGGAGGTCAGGACGAGGGCCTCACCCAGCTGCCGCAGGCGCCGCGCCGGTGCTCCCCCGCGCCTCCAGCCGAGGCAGGAAGGCCACGTCGTGCCCGGCCTCCCGGCCCGCGAGGAGCGCCGCGACGCGCTCCCAGGCCGCGGCGCCGAGCTCGGCCTGCGGCACGGACATCGTGGTCAGCGGCGGCGAGGCGTACCGCGCGAACGGGATGTCGTCGAAGCCGACCACCGACACGGCGTCCGGGACCGCCACGCCCGTCTCCGTGAGCGCGCCGAGCAGGCCCATGGCGACGAGGTCGTTGTAGCAGACGATGCCCGTCGCACCCGAGGCCAACGCTGCCGGGCCGGCGGCGTGCCCGTCCTCGAACATGGCGCCGCACGGGATCTCGGTGAGCTCGAGGCCGTCGACGGCCACCAGCCGTCGCAGCTCCTGCGCCCGGACCCGGTTCGAGACGCTCAACGGCGGCCCGGCGAGGAACGCGAGACGCCGGTGGCCGAGCGACGTGAGGTGCCCGACGAGGGCACGGACCCCGGCCGCGTAGTCCACACGGAGCGACGGTGCGCCGCCCACTCCGCGACGATTGACGAGGACCACCGGATCGAGAGTCGGAACGAGCCGTTCGAGGTCCTCGACCGGCATGCGCGGTGCGCACAGGACGAGCGCGTCGCAGCGCCGTCGGAGCTCCGCCGCAAGGATCGCCTCCTCGTCGACGTTCTCCTCCGAGTCGGCGACGACCACGCGGTAGTCCGCGCGAGCAGCCGCGTGCGAGAGTCCCCGCAGCGCCGCCTGGAACGTGGGGTTCCCGAGGTCCGGCACCAGCAGCCCGATCGTCTGGGTCCGCCCGGTGGCGAGGTGCCGCGCCACCATGTTGCCGACGTAACCGAGGTCCGCCGCAGCGGTCTGGACACGCTGCGCGAGAGCGACGTCGACCGAGGCGCTGCCGTTCATCACGCGTGACACGGTGGCGGGTGAGACACCTGCCGTGGCGGCGACGTCGCGGATCGTCGGGGGTCGGTTCACAAGCCCTCCCTCGTCCCAGGAACCGGTTGCTCGGCTGACGCGCAGAGTGGCACACGTTCGTCGGTCCTTTCAACCTCCGCGCGCCGGCGCGCCACGTGAGCTCGACGGGACGGACACCCCGACGACTCGGCGTTTCCCTTGTCCCGCCAGCGTTTCCGGCCGCAGGACGGCGAGCAGCCGCGACTCAGACCCTTGACGCGACCGTCCGTCCGCTGCTAGAAACCGGTTTCACGGATGGCGGTCAGACGCGCCGTCACGTCGGGCAACCACGTCGAGCAAAGGAGCACTTCGATGGCCACTCCGCACCTGGCCCCGGGACTGACCCGCCGGGGCTTCCACCACCTCGCGCTCGGCGCGGGCGCCGTCACGGCGATCGGTGCCACGGCGGCCTGCGCCGTCGAGCCCGAGGAGACGCCGCAGGAGACCGGCTCGGGGCCGGTCGAGCTCAACTTCGTGTGGTGGGGCGACGCCGCCCGAGCCGAGGTCACGGAGGCGGCTCTCGACATCTACCGGGAGGCGCACCCCGACGTCACCATCACCACCGAGTACCAGGACTCCACGCCGTACAAGGACAAGCTCGCCACGCGCATCGCCGCCGGTGACGCTCCCGACCTCATGGCGATGCGCCGCGACCAGCTGCGCGAGTACGGCGACCGCGGCGCGCTCCTCGACCTGAACGGAGTCGACGGCCTCGACATCGGCCAGATTCCCGACAGCGCGATCGACCCCTGGACCGTCGACGGCGCCCTCCTCGGCGTGCCGGCGGGTCTCAACACGATCGGGTTCATCGTCCAGACCACCGTCCTCGACGAGTACGGCATCGACCTGCCGGACGGCGACACGTGGACCTGGGACGACCTCAAGGTGTTCGCCGACTCCATCACCGCGGCCTCGGGCGGTGCCGTGTACGGCACCGGCTTCGAGGTCGCCACTGTCGCCAACCTGTACGTGTACGTCCGCCAGCAGGGCGAGGACCTGTACACCGAGGACGGCGCGCTGGGCGCCAGCGTGGCGACGATGCAGGGCTGGTTCGACATGATCGGCGCCATGCGCGAGAGCGGCGGCTTCCCGCCGGCCGGCTTCTTCGAGGACGTCGGCGGCGGGGCCGAGGCGTCGTACACGGCGCAGGGCAAGCTGGCGTCGGAGATCATCCCGACCAACAACTTCAAGGCGTACAACGAGGCGTGCGGCGGCACGCTCGCCCTCCTGCGCATCCCCTCGGAGTCGACGGCGGAGCGGCGCGGCCAGTCGATCGACTGCCCGCACCTGTGGTCCATCGCCGCGGACTCGCCGAACCAGGCGGCCGCCGCCGACCTGCTGAACTTCCTGACGAACGACCTCTCGGCGTGGCAGGCCATGATGACGACGCGTGGCGTGCCGCCGAACTCGGAGGTGGCTCAGGAGCTCATGGGCGACCTCCCGGAGGACGACGTGACGGCGAGCGAATACCTCCTCGGGCTCGCCGAGGAGGACCTGCCGCCGGCGTTCGCCGACCCGGTCGGGGCCACCGAGGTGCAGTCGCTGCTCGCGGACATCTCCACCGAGGTGGAGTTCGAGCGCGTGACCGCCGCCGACGGCGCGCAGCAGTTCGTCGACGAGGCGAACGCCGTCCTGGGCTGAGCCCACGATGGAGACAGTCACCGTGACAGCACCTCCTCTCGAACGCGCACCGGCGGAGCCGGACACCCCGAGCTCCGCCGGGCGCCGCGGTCCGTCGATCCGACGCCGCGCCGACCGCAGCGCCTACCTGTTCCTGCTGCCCTGGTTCGTGGGCCTGCTGTTCACGCTCGTGCCCTTCGGGGCGTCGTTCTACCTGGCGTTCACCGACTACAACCTCATCAACCCGCCGCAGTGGATCGGGCTCGACAACTTCGTCGAGATGCTGAACGACAGATACCTCCGTCAGGCGCTCCAGGTCACGTTCACCTACACGTTCGTGTCCGTCCCCCTGTCCCTGCTCGCCGCGCTCGGCGTCGCGCTCGCGCTGAACAAGGGCATCAAGGGCCTGCGGTACTACCGCGCCGTGTACTACCTGCCGTCGCTGCTCGGCGGGAGCGTCGCCATCGTCATGCTCTGGCGGTACATCTTCGGCAACGACGGGATCATCAACGTCGTCCTGGGCTTCTTCGGGATCCAGGGCCCGAGCTGGGTGTCGGACCCGCAGTACGCGCTGAGCGTGCTGATCATCCTGCACATCTGGACCTTCGGCTCACCGATGGTGATCTTCCTCGCCGGGCTGCGGCAGATCCCGCTCATGTACTACGAGGCGGCGAGCATCGACGGCGCGAGCCGGTGGCGCCAGTTCCGCTCGATCACCCTCCCGCTGCTCAGCCCGATCATCTTCTTCAACCTCGTGCTCGCGCTGATCGGCTCGCTGCAGACCTTCACCCAGGGCTACATCATGAGCGGCGGCACAGGCGGCCCCTCGGGCTCCACGCTCTTCTACAACCTCTACCTCTACATCGAGGGCTTCCAGCGGTTCGACATGGGGTACGCCTCCGCGCTGGCGTGGCTGCTCCTCGTCATCGTGGCGCTGTTCACGGCGGCGAACTTCCTCATGTCCCGCTTCTGGGTCTTCTACGACAACTGAGGGATCTGAATGGCCTTCATGACCCGGGCGCTCCCCGCCCGCATCCGCACGCGGACTCCACGTGGCGCGACCTCCGAGTCGGAGGACACGTACTTCGAGAAGCTCGGCAGCACGAGCCGCACGAGGTTCCTACGGCACGTCCTGCTCTGCGCCGTCGGCGCCGTCATGCTCTACCCGCTGCTGTGGATGCTCTCGAGCTCGTTCAAGCCGTCCGACCTGGTGTTCTCCGACCTGTCGCTCTGGCCCGCCGAGTGGGACCTGTCCAACTACACGACCGGGTGGAACGCTCTGGCGCACCCGTTCACCGTCTACATCCTGAACTCGCTCGTCATCGTCGTCCTGACGATCATCGGCAACCTCGCGTCGTGCGGGCTGGCCGCGTACGCCTTCGCCCGGATGGAGTTCCGCGGCCGCAAGGTCCTCTTCGCGCTCATGCTCGGCACGCTCATGCTGCCCGGGCACGTGCTGCTCATCCCGCAGTACGTGGTGTTCAACGTGCTCGGCTGGATGAACACGTACCTGCCGCTCGTGGTGCCGAACTTCCTCGCGACGAACGCGTTCTTCATCTTCCTCATGGTGCAGTTCATGCGGAACCTGCCGAGCGAGCTCGACGACGCCGCCCGGATCGACGGGTGCGGACCGTTCGGCACGTTCCGGCGCGTCATCGTGCCGCTGTGCATGCCGGCGTTCGCGACGACGGCGATCTTCACGTTCATCTCGACGTGGAACGAGTTCTTCGGTCCCCTGCTGTACCTGACCGACGACGCGCTGTACACCGTCCCCCTCGCCCTGCGGCAGTTCATGGACTCCGAGGGTCAGTCGGCCTGGGGGCCCATGTTCGCGATGTCCGTCGTCTCGCTCGCCCCCGTCATCGGGTTCTTCATCGCCGGGCAGAAGTACCTCATCAAGGGGATCGCCACGACCGGACTCAAGTGACCCCTGGCGACCACGACCCGTCCCACCCGCACACCAGCAACCGAGGAACAGTGTGACCACGCGACCCGCCCCGTCCGAGACGACCACCGAGACCACCCGCCGCACGTACGCCGTCGTCGGCACCGGCTCGCGCTCGCGCATGTACGTCGATGCCGCGACGACGACGCACGCCGACGTGGCCGAGCTCGTCGCCCTGGCGGACCCCAACGCGGTGCGCGTCGGCGTCTCCCGCGACCGCGTCGCCTCGACCGGCGCTGAGCCCGCGATCTTCGCCGGGCCGGACGCCACCAGGGACGTCCTGGCCACCGCACCGGACGTCGTCGTCGTCACGAGCCCCGACCACACGCACGCGGACGTCGCCGTCGCGGCGCTCGAGGCGGGTGCCGACGTCGTCGTCGAGAAGCCGCTCACGACGTCGGCCGACGGCGTCCGGCGCCTCGCCCGGGCGCTCGAGGCGTCCGGGCGGTCGCTCGTCATGACGTTCAACTACCGGTACTCGCCGCGGAACTCGCGGGTGAAGGAGCTGCTCGCCACGGGAGCGATCGGCGACGTCACGGCCGTCCACTTCGAGTGGTGCCTCGACACCGCGCACGGCGCCGACTACTTCCGCCGCTGGCACCGCGACAAGGCCGGCTCGGGCGGCCTGCAGATCCACAAGTCGAGCCACCACTTCGACCTCGTGAACTGGTGGCTCGACGACGTCGCCGAGGTCGTGTTCGCGCGCGGCGGCCTGCGCCGCTACGGCGACGGCAACGCGCCGGCGGCCGGCCGCCCGCGACTGGGCCGCGACGTCCTGGGCGCCGACCCGGGCGACCCCTGGGCGCTCGACCTCGCGCGCGACGAGACGCTGCGCACGCTCTACCTGGAGGCCGAGGGCTCCGACGGCTACCAGCGCGACGTCGACGTCTTCGCCCCCGGGGTGACGATCGAGGACACGCTGTCGGTGCTCGTCGGCTACCGCGGCGGCGCGAACCTCACGTACGCGCTCAACGCGTACTCCCCGTGGGAGGGCTACCGCGTGGCGTTCACGGGGACGCTGGGTCGCCTCGAGCTGGACGTCGTCGAGCGGTCCTGGGTCCCGGCCCCGGGCGAGGGCCACGGCCGGGTCGTCGACCCGAGCGCCGCGGCCGACGAGACGGCCGCCGCATCCGTCGACGTGCGCCCGCCGGGCACGCGCCTGACGCTGCAGCGACACTGGGAGCGGGCCGAGGAGGTCGAGATCCCGATGGGAAGCGGAGCGCACGGCGGCGGCGACGCCGTGCTGCTCGACGACGTGTTCCGCGGCGTCGGGTCGCGCCCCGATCCCCTGGGCCGGTCGGCGGGGCTGCGGGACGGCGTTGCCGCCGTCGCCGTCGGGCTGGCCGTGAACGCGTCGCTCGACGCCGGCACGGCCGTCCGGGTCGCCGACCTGGACCTCGCCGGCGTGCTGGACGACGGCGCCGAGGTCGCGTCGTGAGGGTGGCCGTCACCGGTGGCGCGGGCCGCCTGGGCCGCAGCGTGGTCGCGGGTCTGGCCGCCGCGGGTCACGAGGTCACGTCCCTGGACCTGCGTCCCGTCCCGGGTCCGCCGGACGACGGCGCCGCGCACCTGCGGATCGACCTCGCCGACGCCGTGGCCACCCGAGCCACGTTCGCCACCCTCGCCCCGCAGGCGCTCGTGCACCTCGCGGCGATCGCCGTGCCGTTCAGCCGCCCGGAGCACGAGATCTGGGACCTCAACACGTCGGTGACGTTCCACGCCGTCGACGCAGCGCTGGCCGCGGGCGCCGACCATGTGCTCATCGCCTCGAGCCCCACGGTGCTGGGGTACGGCGCACCGCTCGGGTGGTCGCCGTCGTACCTGCCGCTCGACGAGGCCCACCCGATCGCCCCCTGGAACGCCTACGCGCTGTCCAAGGCGGCGATGGAGTCGATCGGGCGGATGGTCGCCACGCAGCGCGGCGACGACGTCCGGGTCGCCTCGTTCCGGCCGTGCTACGTGATCGCCCCGGAGGAGTGGGCCGGCGCGCCGACGCAGCAGGGCCACACGGTGGCCCAGCGGCTGGCGGACCCGGCCCTCGCCGCGGCCTCCCTGTTCAACTACGTGGACGCGCGGGACGCGGCCGGGTTCGTGGAGCGGTGGCTCGAGGCCGCACGCGAGGCGCCGAACGCGCAGACCTACCTCGTGGGGGCCGCCGACGCGTTCAGCGCCCGCCCGACCGCCGACGTCGTGGCGGAGCACCTGCCAGCCCTCGCGCCGTTCGCCGCAGGCGTCGCCGGGCACGACCCGCTGTTCAGCGTCGCGAAGGCGGAGCGCGAGCTCGGCTGGCGGCCGGAGCGGACCTGGCGCGCGGAGACGGCGGGCGGACCTGCCCGTGGAGCGGCCCTCCCCGACGACGACGACGACGCGGCGCCGGTCGAGCGGGTCGCCGCGGCACGGGGCGGGGAGGGCGCATGATCGCCCCCGGCATCCTGTTCTTCCCGGTGACGCCGTTCGACGCCGCAGGGCGGGTCGCGCCCGAGCCGCTCGCCGCCCACGTCTCCAGCCGCGTGGAGGACTGCGGCGCCGTGTTCGCCGCGTGCGGCACCGGCGAGTTCGCGGCGCTGGACGCCGCCGAGGTCGGCCTCGTCGTGCGGACGGCGGTCGCCGCGGCCGCCGGTCGGCGGGCGGTGCTCGGCGGTGCGGGCGGCCCGCTGCCGCACGCGATCGCCTGCGCCCGCGAGATCGCCGACGCCGGAGGCTCCGGGATCCTGCTCCTGCCGCCGTACCTCACGGCCGGCTCCCCCGCGGGCCTCGGCGCGTACGTGCGCGCGGTGCTCGACGCGACCGACCTGCCGGTGATCCTCTACCACCGGGCCACCGCCAGCTACACGCCGGAGCTGCTCGCCGAGCTGGCCGCCGACCCTCGGGTCATCGGCATCAAGGACGGCGTGGGCGACATCGCGCTCGCGCAACGGCTCGTGCTGGCGGCCGCCGACCGGCCGGACTTCCTGTTCTTCAACGGGCTGCTCACGGCCGAGCTGACGCAGGCGGCCTACCGGGCGATCGGCGTCGGGCTCTACTCCTCGGCCGTGTACGCCGCGGCGCCGGAGGTGGCGCTCGCGTTCCACGCGGCCCTCGAGCGGGGGGACGACGCCGCCCGCACCACCCTGCTGCGCGAGTTCTTCGCGCCGTTCGTCCGGCTGCGCGACGCCGTCCCGGGCTATGCGGTGGCGCTGGTCAAGGCCGGTGTGGGCCTGGGCGGGATCGAGGTCGGCGGGGTCCGCCCGCCCCTGGTCGCCCCGACCCCAGAGCACCGGGACGCCCTCGCCGCGCTGCTGGAGCACGGCCGGGCGGTGGCCGCACAGGTGCGGCACCCGGACGCACGAGCGTGACGGACGCGGCGTCGTCGTCGGCCCGCATCACCGGCCTGACGACGCGGATCCTGCGCGGCGGGCTGCCGCGGGCGTGGGACGGCGGCGTGCGGGCGAACCACGTCGTCGCCGTCGACGTCAGGTGCTCGGACGGCGTCGTCGGGCACGGCTTCTCGTGGACGCCGCGGATCGGACCGCGCGCGGTCCGTTCCCTGCTGGAGCACGACCTCGCCCCGTGGGCCACCGGTCGCCCGGCTGATCCCGAGACGCTCTGGGACGACGCGTGGGCGTACCTCCACGAGGGCGGCGGAGGCGGCCTGACGACGATCGCGCTCGCCGGGCTCGACCTCGCGCTGTGGGACGCCGCGGGGCGCCGGGCGCGGGCGGGCGTGCCCGACGTCGTCGGCCGCAGGACCTCCGACGTCGCCACGTACGCCAGCGGCGTCAACCTCGACTACGAGCTGCCGGACCTGCTCGACCAGGTCGGGCGCTGGGTCGACGACGGGTTCGACGCCGTCAAGATCAAGATCGGCTCCCCCGACCTGACCCGGGACGTCACGCGCGTGCGGGCCGTCCGCGACGTGCTCGGCCCGGACCGCGCCCTCATGGTCGACGCGAACCAACGCTGGGACCTGCCGACGGCGCAGCACGCGATCGACACGCTGGCCGCGTTCGACCTCACGTGGGTCGAGGAGCCGCTGCGCGCCGACGACACGCGCGGCTACGCCGCGCTCGCGCGGACGTCGCCCGTCCCGCTCGCCTGGGGCGAGAACGGCCACCACGTGCACCGGTTCCGGGACATGGTCGACAACGCGGCTGCCGGCGTCCGGATCCTGCAGCCGAACATCGTTCGCGTCGGGGGGTACACACCGTTCCTCCGCATCGCCCTCGAGGCGATCGCCGCCGGGATCGAGGTCGCGCCCCACCTCCTGCCGGACCTCTCGGCCCAGGCGGCGCTCACGCTGCCAGCGCCGACCCGCGTAGAGTCGATCGACGGGGCGTGGCTCGGTGACCTGGGTCTGCTCTCGGCGCCGTCCCCGGTGCGCCGGCGCGGCACCCGTCTCGAGGTCGCCCGGGCTCCCGGCTGGGGCCTGACCTTCCGGGGGCAGCGTCCCGCCGACGCCGGTGCGTCGGGCGACGCGACCGCGCACCGTTGACCACACGACCGACGGCCACCCGAGGAGTACCCGTGACCGAGACCGCCCCCAGCACCGACGTCCGGGCAGCGAGCGCTGCCGCGCTGAGCGCCGCGCCCGTGGTGGCCGCCTCCACCGCCGCCGAGCGGGCGTCGTGGCTCGCCGCCGTGGCCGACGCGCTCGACGGCGCCACGGACGAGCTCGTCGGCATCGCCGACGACGAGACGCACCTCGGCGCGACCCGGCTGGCCGGCGAGGTGGCCCGCACCACCGGCCAGCTGCGGCTCTTCGCCGACGTCGTCACGGAGGGCTCCTACCTCGAGGCCACCATCGACCACGCGGACACGACGGCGACGCCGCCGCGGCCCGACCTGCGCCGCGTCCTCGTCCCGCTCGGGCCGGTGGGCGTGTTCGCGGCGAGCAACTTCCCGTTCGCGTTCTCCGTCGCCGGCGGCGACACCGCCTCGGCCCTCGCGGCCGGCAACCCGGTGGTCGTCAAGGCGCACCCGGCGCACCCGCGGCTGTCGCGGCGCACCGCCGAGATCGCGCGCGGCGCGCTCGCCGGCGCCGGGGCGCCGGAGGGGACGTTCGGCCTCGTCCAGGGGCACGACGCCGGGGTCGCGCTCGTGACGGACGCCGCGATCCGCGCCGTCGGGTTCACCGGCTCGACGCGCGGCGGGCGGGCGCTGTTCGACCTGGCCGTCGGCCGCGCGGACCCCATCCCGTTCTACGGCGAGCTCGGCAGCATCAACCCGGTGGTCGTCACCGCCGACGCGGTGCGCACCCGCGGCGCCGAGCTCGCGGCCGGGCTCGCGGCGTCGTTCACGCTCGGCGTCGGCCAGTTCTGCACAAACCCCGGGCTCGTCCTCGTGCCCGCGGGGACGGGGTTCCCCGAGCTCGTCGCCGACGCAGCCTCCGGGGCCGCCGGCGGCCTCATGCTGACGCACCGGATGGCCGAGGCCTACGCCTCGGGCGTCGAGACCCAGGCGGCGGTTCCCGGGGTGCGGCGCCTGCTCGGCCCGGCAGCCGGGTCGTCGGGCGCGCACGCCGACTCCGCAGCCGGCTCGGCCACGGACACCGCCGCACCCGTCGTGCACGTGACGAGCGCCGCCGTCGTCCTCGATCACCCCGAGCTGCTGGACGAGGTGTTCGGACCGAGCACCCTGCTCGTCACGTACGAGGGCGACGCCGACCTGCTCGCCGTCCTGCAGCGCGTGGGCGGCGCGCTCACCGCCACCCTCCACGCGGCGTCGGACGAGGACGTGTCGGCGCTCGTCCCGCACCTCATCGCCCTCGCCGGCCGCGTGCTGTTCGCGGGCTGGCCCACCGGCGTCGCCGTCACGTGGAGCCAGCAGCACGGCGGCCCGTGGCCAGCCACCACCGCGTCGCTCTTCACGTCCGTGGGGGCGACGGCGATCCGCCGGTTCCTCCGGCCCGTCGCGTTCCAGGACGCTCCCGCCGCCGCCCTGCCGCCCGCCCTGCGCGAGGAGAACCCGCTCGGGATCCCCCGCCGCGTCGACGGCGTCCCGACGGTCGGGGAGGCCGGCAGATCCGCCCTGTGAGACTCGTCACGACCTCCGCCCGGGGTGTGGCACACTGACGTCAGCTTGCTCCCTCGAGGTCCACCCGGGCCTGGCGGGTCAGGTCGTGTCAGCGCCGACATCGCTGCCACTCTTCACAACGGATCGTCCGGCACGTACCTGCCGGTGAAGGGATGACTCTGGCATGGCTTCAGTCACGTTCGACCACGCCACCCGCATCTACCCCGGGACCGAGCGCCCCGCCGTCGATGCCCTCAACCTCGAGGTGGCAGACGGCGAGTTCCTCGTCCTCGTCGGCCCCTCCGGATGCGGTAAGTCGACCTCGCTCCGCATGCTCGCGGGCCTCGAGGACGTCAACGCCGGCCGGATCCTCATCGGCGACCGCGACGTCACCGACGTCCAGCCGAAGGACCGCGACATCGCGATGGTGTTCCAGAACTACGCGCTGTACCCGCACATGTCCGTCGCCGACAACATGGGCTTCGCGCTCAAGATCGCCGGCAAGCCGAAGGCGGAGATCCGCCAGCGGGTCGCCGAGGCCGCGAAGATCCTCGACCTGTCCGAGTACCTCGACCGCAAGCCGAAGGCGCTCTCCGGCGGTCAGCGTCAGCGTGTCGCCATGGGCCGCGCCATCGTGCGTCAGCCGCAGGTGTTCCTCATGGACGAGCCGCTGTCGAACCTCGACGCCAAGCTCCGCGTCTCCACGCGTACGCAGATCGCGTCGCTGCAGCGCCGTCTCGGCGTCACCACCGTCTACGTCACGCACGACCAGACCGAGGCCCTCACGATGGGCGACCGCATCGCGGTGCTCAAGGACGGCCTGCTCCAGCAGGTCGGCACGCCGCGCGACATGTACGACAAGCCGGCGAACACCTTCGTCGCGGGCTTCATCGGCTCGCCGGCGATGAACCTCGGCGAGTTCCACATCGAGGACTCTGCCGCGGTGCTCGGCCCCGCCCGCATCCCGCTCAGCCGCGAGACGCTCGGCGGCGTCACCGACTCCGACAACAAGAAGATCACGCTCGGCTTCCGTCCGGAGTCGCTCGACGTCGCGACCGAGGGTTCCGAGGGTGCGTTCCCGGTGCAGGTCGACCTCGTCGAGGAGCTCGGCTCCGACGCGTTCGTGTACGGCCGGCTCGCCGGGGACCAGGAGCTGGCGGAGCACATCACCTCCGGCGCTGGTGAGGCGCAGCTGATCGTGCGCGTCGACCCGCGCCGCACGCCCGACAAGGGCGAGAAGGTGTGGGTGAAGATCCGCGCCGGCGAGCAGCACAGCTTCTCGGCGACGACGGGCGAGCGCCTCCCGGGCTGACCCCGCGCCACGGACTGCGTGCACGTGCGAAGGCGGTCCCTCCTGCGGGAGGGGCCGCCTTCGCCGTGCACGGGGCACGTCGTCCGGCGTGTGACGATGGACCACTGATGGACTTCTGCGAAGGAACGGACCCGAGCGCGGCATGAGCACCCAGGCGGTACTGCAGGCGAAGGAACTCTGGGCGGGCTACGGCGGCGCCGACGTGCTCCGCGGCGTCGACCTCGAGCTCGTGCCCGGCGCCGCGCCGATCGGCGTCGTCGGCGAGTCCGGGGCGGGCAAGTCCACGCTCATCCGGGCGCTGGTCGGCCAGGTTCGGCCGTCCCGCGGCCACGCCACCTACCGCGGGCGCTCGAGCGCGCGGCTGTCGCGACGCGACAAGAAGCTGTTCCGGGCCGACGTGCGCTCCGTGTCGCAGGACGGGCTCGTGGTCAACGACCCTCGCGTCACCGTGGAGCGCACGCTCAAGGGTGCGCTCGCTGATGCGCGCAAGGCCGGCCGGGCGCACGCGACGTCGATCCCGCAGCTCCTCGACTTCGTGGCCCTCGAGGAGCGGTACGCCCTCCGCGCCGTGCGCACGCTCTCCGGCGGCGAGCGGCAGCGCGTCGCGCTCGCGTCCGCCCTGGCGACGCGCCCGGAGATCCTGCTCCTCGACGAGCCGCTCACCGCCATCGACCCCCAGGCGCGCGGCGAGATCGTCCGGCGCCTGGCCGGCGTCGTGTCCTCGCTCGACATGGGCGTGCTCCTGGTGTCGCACGACCTCGAGGTCGTCGAGCGCCTGACGTCCCACGTGCACGTCCTCGCGGACGGCGAGTTCGTCGCGTCCGGCCAGCTGGCCGACGTCCTGGCCCGCGGCGAGCACCAGGTCGTGCGCGACCTGGCCGAGGCCGCGCCGCTCGCGCTGCAGCGCTTCCGCTGACGACGGCGCCCCTCGCCCAGGCGGCGGGCGGCGGATGTCGAGCGATCGGGGTGGTTTCGGGAGCGATGCGCTCCCGGATCCACCCCAGTCCTGCGCATCGCCGGCGCACGGACCCGGACCGGGGAGGATCGTTGCGGTCATGACGCACGGATCCTCCCTGCGGACGCCGCCGCGCGGGCGGCGCCGGTCGGAGACTCGCCCTCGCGTCGTGAGCAGGGCTGCCCGGGTGGCCGGCTCCGTCGCCGTCCTGCTGGCAGCCGTCGGCTGCTGGGCGGCGCCGGATGACGGCCCGGACCCCACGCGCGGCCACGACGCCGAGGTGACGCCGCCGCCGACGTCGGGCGGCCTCGACTACCAGCTCGGCGGTGCGTACGACCCGGCGCCGGGTGTGACGGTCGTCGTCCGCGACTCCACCGAGGAGCCCGCACCCGGCGTGTACTCGGTCTGCTACGTCAACGGGTTCCAGACGCAGCCGGCCGAGGCGGAGACGTGGCTGCGCGAGAACCCCGAGCTCGTCCTGCACGACTCCACCGGCGCCGTCGTCGACCCCGCCTGGCCGGACGAGTACGTGCTCGACCCGCGCACACCGGAGAACCGCGAGGGCATCCTGGCGATCGTGGGCCCGGCGATCGAACGGTGCGCGGCGGCCGGGTACCGGGCGGTCGAGATCGACAACCTCGACACGTTCGCGCGGTTCGACGCGCTCAGCGAGGACGGGAACCTCGCTCTCGCGACGGCGTACGCGGACCTCGCGCACCAGCTCGGCCTCGCCGTCGGGCAGAAGAACGCCGCGGAGGCGGCGGCGAGCGCACGCGGGGCGGTCGGGTTCGACTTCGCCGTCACGGAGGAGTGCTTCGCGTTCGGGGAGTGCACCGCGTACACGGACGCGTACGGGGAGCACGTCCTGCAGGTCGAGTACGCCGACTCGCTGGCGGTGCCGTTCGCCGAGGTGTGCGCCTCGCCGGACCGGGCGCCGCTCGTCGTGCTGCGCGACCGTGGCCTCGTGCCCGCAGGTGTGGCAGGGCACGTGGAGGAGCGGTGCTGAGTCCGTGACCCCTCGCGCCAGCACGCCGGGACCGCGCGCGGGCTCTGCGAGAATCGTCCCCATGCGCCCGTCCCTGCAGATCACGGCGGCTTCCCCTGACCCCGCCCTGCTGACGCTGCCGTGGCACATCCCGCTCGAGGAGTGGCCGGAGGACGTGCTCGCCGCGCTCCCCCGCGGCATCTCCCGGCACGTCGTCCGCTTCGTGCGGCTGTCCGGCCGGGTCATCGCCGTCAAGGAGATCGGCGAGACCGTCGCGTACCGCGAGTACGAGCTGCTGCGGCAGCTGGCCCGGCTCGACGTGCCGTCGGTCGAGCCGGTCGGCGTCATCACCGGCCGCTCGGCGCCGGACGGCGAACCGCTCGACTCCGTGCTCATCACCAAGCACCTGCAGTTCTCGCTGCCGTACCGCGCCCTGTTCAGCCAGTACCTGCGTCCGGACACGGCGACCAGGCTGATCGACGCGCTCGCCGTCCTGCTCGTGCGGCTGCACCTCGTGGGCTTCTACTGGGGCGACGTCTCCCTCTCCAACACGCTGTTCCGGCGCGACGCCGGCGCCTTCGCGGCGTACCTCGTCGACGCGGAGACCGGCGACCTGCACGAACGGCTCACCGACGGGCAGCGGGCGTACGACCTGGAGATCGCGCGCGTCAACATCATCGGCGAGCTCATGGACCTCGAGGCGGGCGAGCTGCTCGACTCCTCCGTGGACACCGTGACGGTGGGCGAGATGATCGTGCACCGGTACGAGGAGCTGTGGCAGGAGCTCACCGTCTCCGAGTCGTTCGAGACCGACGAGCTGTGGCGCGTCGCGGCGCGCATCGACCGGTTGAACGACCTGGGGTACGACGTCGGGGAGCTCGAGATGTCCACCGACATCGACGGCACGAGCGTGCGCATCCAGCCGAAGGTCGTCGACGCCGGGCACCACCACCGCCGCCTCATGCGGCTCACGGGTCTCGACGTCCAGGAGAACCAGGCGCGCCGCCTGCTCAACGACATGGACGCGTACCGCGCCGGCACCGACCGCCTGGGCGAGGACGAGGAGTTCGTGGCGCACGACTGGCTCACCGAGGTGTTCGAGCCCACCGTGCGGGCCGTCCCGCGCGAGATGCGGGGCAAGCTCGAACCCGCGGAGGTGTTCCACGAGGTGCTGGAGCACCGCTGGTACATCTCGCAGCAGCAGGAACGCGACGTGCCCATGCCGGAGGCGGTGAAGAGCTACATCGACAACGTCCTGCGCCACCGGCCGGACGAGCAGGCGGTGCTCGGGCTCGACACGGCCACGCTGGCCGCCATCGCCGACGACTGAGCGCCGCGCCGCTCCGGTCCCCGCCAGGCCCGAGCCAGGCGGGATCGCGTCAGGCGCGGCGCCGCGCGACCTCGTACAACGCGATCGACGCCGCGACCGAGGCGTTGAGGCTCTCGACGCTCGACGCGATCGGGATCGCGGCGACGACGTCGCACGTCTCCCGCACGAGCCGCGAGAGCCCCTTGCCCTCGGAGCCGACGACGAGCACGACCGGCCCGTCCGCCACCGGCAGGTCGCCGACCATGCCCGGCCCGTCGCCGTCGAGCCCCACCACGAAGCAGCCCGCCGCCTGGTACTCCTGCAGGGCGCGCACCAGGTTCGTCGCACGCGCCACGGGCACCCGGGCGGCCGCGCCCGCCGACGTCTTCCACGCGGCAGCCGTGACTCCCGCGCTGCGGCGCGCCGGAACGAGCACGCCGTGCGCACCGAACGCACCGGCCGACCGCAGCACCGCACCCAGGTTGCGCGGGTCCGTGATGCTGTCCAGCGCGATGACGAGCGCCGGCGTCCCGGAACGCTCGGCCGCCTCGAGGAGCTCGGCCGGCTCGGCGTAGTCGTACGGCGGGACGGCGAGCACGACGCCCTGGTGGACGGCGCCGTCGGCGAGCCGGTCGAGCTCGGTCTTCGTCGTCTCGATGAGCGGGAGCGCACGGCCCGTGCCGATGCGGAGGATCTCGCGGATCCGGTCGTCGGCGTCGACCCGCGACGCGACGTACAGCGTGGTGGCCGGGATCCGCGCGCGGAGCGCCTCGAGCACGGAGTTGCGGCCGCCGATCACCTCGGTGCCGCGCTGGCGCTGGGTGCCGCTCCGGCCCTGTGCGCCGGCCCCGCCCGGCCGGGTGGCCGCGCGTCGCTCGGCCGCGGCAGCCTTCCGCTGGGCGGGATGCCCGGTGCGTTCGGTCGCCTTCGGCGTGGGCCCGCGACCCTCGAGACCGCGACGGCGCTGGCCGCCCGACCCGACGGTCGGCCCCTTCTTGCTCCCCGGCTTGCGGACGGCGCCGCGGCGCTTGGAGTTGCCCGGCATGTCTCTCACGTTCCCTTGATCGTCCAGCGGGCACCGCTGGGTGAGTCCTCGACGACGACGCCCGCCGCCGCGAGCTGGTCGCGCAGCGCGTCGGCACGCGCCCAGTCCTTCGCGGCACGTGCCGCGGACCGGTCCGCCAGGACGCCTTCGACGAGGACGTCGACGGCGCCCCGCAGCGGCGTGGCGCTCGCCTCGCCCACCCACGGCTCGGCGAGCGGGTCGAGGCCGAGCACGTCGAGCATGCCGCGGACGGCGCTCAGCTCGGCCGCCGCGTCGCCCGCCTCACCGGAGCTCAGCGCCGTGTTGCCGAGGCGGATGTGCTCGTGCAGCACGGCGAGCGCCGCGGACACGTTGAGGTCGTCGTCCATCGCCTCGACGAACGCGATCGGCAGGACGACGTCAGCAAGACGCGCGGCGCCGTCGTCGCCCACCGGGCCCGTGAGCTCGGCAGCGCGCGTGACGAAGCCGGCGATCCGCTCCCACGTGACGCGGGCCTCGGCCAGGGTCGCCTCGGTGAACTCCACCGAGGAGCGGTAGTGCACCGACGCGAGCGCGTAGCGCAGGACGACGGCGGGCACGCGGCCAAGCGCCTCGGCAGCGGTCAGGTAGTTGCCGAGCGACTTGCTCATCTTCTCGCCGCCGGCCGTGACCCAGGCGTTGTGCAGCCAGTACCGCGCGAACCCGTAGCCGGCGGCGTGGCTCTGCGCCTGCTCGTTCTCGTGGTGCGGAAAGCGCAGGTCGATGCCCCCGCCGTGGATGTCGAACGTCTCGCCGAGGTATCGATACGCCATGGCCGAGCACTCGAGGTGCCAGCCCGGGCGGCCGCGGCCGAACGGCGTCTCCCAGGACGCCGTCTCCGGGTCACCCGGCTTGAGGCCCTTCCACAGGGCGAAGTCGTGCGGGTCGGCCTTGTCGCTCGACTCCTCCTCCAGCGTGCTCATGTTCTCGAGCTTCTGCCGGGTGAGGGAGCCGTAGTCCGCCAGCGACCGCACGTCGAACCACACGTTGCCGTCCTTGCCGCGATACGCGTTCCCGCGATCGACGAGGCGCTGCATGAGCTCGATCATCTCGACGACGTGCCCGGTCGCGCGCGGCTCGTACGTCGGCGGGAGGTTGCCGACGGCGTCGTACGCGTCGGAGAACGCGCGCTCGTGCCGGTAGGCCCACGCCCACCACGGCACGCCTGCCTCGGCGGACTTCGCGAGGATCTTGTCGTCGATGTCGGTGACGTTGCGGATCATCGTGACGTCGAGCCCGCTGCGTCGCAGCCAGCGCACGAGGACGTCGAACGCGATGACGCTGCGCAGGTGACCCACGTGCGGCTCGCCCTGCACCGTCGCGCCACACAGGTAGATGCCGACCTTGCCCGGTTCGAGGGGTTCGAAGTCGCGCACCGCTCGCGTGGCGGAGTCGTAGAGGCGCAGGGTCACCGGGCAAGGGTACCGACGCCGGTCCCGGACCCATGCGTCGGGGGAACCTCGCTCAGGCCCAGGGCTCGCCCTGCTCGCGCTGGGATACCCGACGAGGCATGAGGGGCGGATCCGCGGCGTGCCCGCCGATCTGCGCGGCGATGTCGGTGGCAGGGTGCACGATCAGTGCATGAGCACTTCCGTGCGGTTCCCGCGGACGTTGACGATCGGGCCCGACGACGACGCGGCCACCACCGCGCGTGCGGCCGCTCGGGCGTCGTCGGGGTTGCGGCACGCCACGAACGCCGTGCTCGTGCCGACGCCGATCGGGCCGCTGCTGCTGACCGGCGCGGAGGCACTCACGGCCGTGTGGTTCTCGCCGTCCTCGGAGGACATGGCGGCGGTCCGCTCGTCCGGCGCTCTGGCGGTCGACCCGGAGGACGCACCGCCCGTGCTCCGGGAGGCGATGCGGCAGCTCGCCGAGTACTTCTCCGGGACGCGCCGTGAGTTCGACGTACCGCTCGCCCCCGCTGGCACGCCGTTCCAGCTGCGGGTGTGGGACCTCCTGCGCGAGATCCCGTACGGGGAGACGCGCAGCTACGGCGACATCGCCGCCGCGCTGGGTGACCCCGGGTCGTCCCGCGCCGTCGGTCTCGCGAACGGCTCGAACCCGTTGTCGATCATCGTCCCGTGCCATCGCGTCATCGGCGCCGACGGATCACTGACCGGGTACGGCGGCGGGATCGACCGCAAACGCTTCCTCCTCGAGCTCGAAGGCGCCCTGGAACCCGCGCTCTTCTGAGTCCGGCGGCGCCGCGGCGCTGTGCGAGCCGTCCGCGACCGGTTTGTCGCCGGAGGGACGAGCGCTCTCAGAGGCGGCCCCGCAGTGTTTTCCCCGTGGTGGCGCACGGCGTCCGAGCTCTAGCGTCACGGGCGCACGACGCTCGACGGCGGGCGTCCGGCCAGGAGGTGCGACATGCGCCACGACCAGACGGGGGACGACGCGGGGCACGAGGGCGTGGAGCTCGCACGCCGCGGACTCATCCTCGGGGCAGGCGCGACGGCGCTGGCCGGCGTCATCGCGGCCGTGCCGGGCATCGCGTTGGCAGCGCCGCGGGAGGCGACGGCTCCCGACGCGGGCACCACGACCGACGGCCCGGCCACGCCGCTCGCGTCACCGATCACGTCAACGATCGCGTCGGCGCCGCAGAACGGCTACAGCTACGCCGTCGCGTCGATGTTCGACTTCACCCCTGAGAGCCCGACGTCGCAGCGTGCCTGGGGCGGGGTAGGCGTCTACACGGCGAACGCCCCGGGGATGCTGTGGGCGTCGGTCGACATCCCCGCCGGCGCGCTCGTCCGCGACATCGAGTGGTACGTCCGCAACACGTCCGGGGCGACCGTCCACGCCCTCGCTCGTCTCTGGGCGGCCGGGACCGGCAACCTGTTCGCCACGCTGCGGGACATCGTCATCCCCACCGGGTCGGCCATCACGGCGACCCGCGGCAGCGTCCCCAGCGCCGCCTACGGTCCCTATCCCACGGCGACGAAGCTCAACCTCGGTCTGTTCACGCCGGTGGACGGCAGCGTCCAGGTCAACGGCGTGCGGGTGGGGATGACCCGCGGGGGCTCGTCGACGGGCCTGCTCGCCTCCCCGGTGCGGATCTACGACTCGCGCCGCAGCGGCGGCCGGTTCGCGGCCGGCTCGACCCGCACGCTCACGGTCCCGGTCTCCGTCGCGGCGTCCGGGGTCACCGGCATCCTCGCCAACCTCACAGCGATCGGCGGCACCGGGAGCGGGCATCTGCGCGTGTACCCCGCCTCGAGCCCGCTCCCCCCGACGGCGGCCGTCACGTACCGGGGCGACGGGTCCGCGAGCGAGAACGCTCAGCCGATCGGGATCTCCACCGCGCGGCAGTTCAAGGTCTACGCCAGTGCCCCGGTGCACCTGATCGTCGACGTGATCGGCACCCTGGCCTGATCCGACCGGCTCTGGCCACATCGCCCGACCCGGTCACGAGACGACGGCGAGCTCCCGCTCCACGGGAGCGGCGCCGTCGTCGTCCGCCGCTGAGAACTGACCGACGACGAGCGAGTGGTACCGCCCCGCGCGTGCCATGAGCTCGGCGTGCGTCCCGAGCTCGACGACCCGCCCGTGGTCCAGCACGGCGATCGCGTCCGCGTCCCGCACGGTGGAGAGGCGGTGCGCGATCGTGATCGTCGTGCGGCCGCGGCTGACGACGTCGAGCGCCGTCTGCACGGCATGCTCCGTGGCGTTGTCGAGGGCGCTCGTCGCCTCGTCGAGCACCAGGACCCGCGGGTCCCGCAGCAGGGTCCGCGCGATCGCGAGCCGCTGCTTCTCGCCACCGGAGAACCGGTGCCCACGGGCTCCCACGACCGTCTCGTACCCGAGGGGCAACGACGCGATGAGGTCGTGGATCTGCGCGGCGCGCGCAGCGTCCTCGATCTCCGCGTCCGTGGCGTCGGGACGGGCGAAGCGGAGGTTCTCCCGGACCGTCGTGTGCCACAGGTACGTCTCCTGCGACACGACGCCGACCAGGCCCGCGAGCGTCTCCAGGCGGAGGTCGCGCAGGTCGACGCCGTCGATCGTGAGGCGGCCCGACGTCGGGTCGTGCAGCAGCGCCACCAGGGAGGCGAGCGTGCTCTTCCCGGAGCCCGTCTCCCCGACGAGCGCGAGGTGGGACCCGGCCGGGACCTCGAGGTCGACGCCGCTGAGCGCGTCGACATCGGCGTCGGCGTAGCGGAACGAGACGCCGTCGAGCCGGACGGTGCCACGCACGGCGCGCGGGTCGACGTCGGCCGGCCGCGCCGGCTCGTCGACCTCGACCACGAGGTCGAGGTACTCGAAGACGCGGCTGAACAGCGCCATCGAGCTCGTCACCTGGACGCCGACGCCGAGCACGCCCATGAGGGGCCGGAACAGGCCGGCCTGCAGGGCGGTGAAGGCGACGAGCGTCCCGATGGTCATCCCGCCGGACGTGGCCAGCAGGCCCGCCGCGAGGTAGATGAGCGCCGGGATCGCCGCGAACACGAGGTTGAGCGTGGCCATGCGCCAGCGACCCGCGAGCTGCGAGGCGACCTCGAGCTCGAGCAGGCGGCCGGACGTGTCGGTGAACCGCGTGGACAGGGCCGGACCGGCGCCGAGAGTCTTGCTGAGCAGCACGCCGCTCACCGACAGCGACTCGTCGATCTGCGACTGCAGGTCCGCGAGCGCACCCTGGCGCCGCGCCGTGACCTCGCGTCGCATCCGCGCGACCTTGCGCGTGACCCAGATGGCCGGGGGCAGGACGACGAGCGACAGCAGCGCCAGCCGCCAGCTCAGCGCGACCATCGCGATCGCCGTCCCGACGGCGGTGGTGACGTTCGCGGCGATCGACGTCGCCGTCGACGTCACGACGTTCTGCATCGCGCCGATGTCGTGCGTGAGGCGCGACGTGACCTCGCCGCCGCGGGTCCGCGTGAAGAAGCTCATCGACTGGCGCTGCAGGTGGGCGAAGACGCCGGTGCGCAGGCCGTGCATCACGCGCTGGCCGACCGTCGTCGCGAGCCACGTCTGCAGCACGCCCAGCACCGACGTCACCACGGTGACCGCCAGCATCGCGCCGACGAGCACGAGGAGGAGCCTCACGTCCTGCCGCGGGATGGCGTCGTCGATGAGATGGCGGGTGAGGAACGGGGTCGCGAGCCCGGCGAGGGAGGACGCGACGATGAGGCCGACGACGACGCCGAGCCTGCCTGCGTAGGGACGGAACAGGCCCGTGATGCGCGCCAGCGAGACGGGGTGCGCCTCCAGCTGGGCGAGGTCCTTCGGGTCCGTGCGTGCGCCGGAGTCCATCCGGCCGCCCCGAGACGAGCCGTCGCCGCGGCCCCGCTCGAGCGAGGGGTTGATGACGTCACTCATGGACATCACCTCGATTCATGGTCTGGAAGTCATGTGCTGAGGTTACCTCACTATGAGGTTGCAAGTCAAGAGGTACCCTCAGCACATGAGGGATCGGCGCCGGACGGCCGGGGCGACGTCGGCGCCGGCGAGCGCTGCGGGCGGCGGCGAGCCGCCGGCCCCGACCGGCGGGGCGGCCACGAGCAGCGGCGGTGCGGCGGCCGACGCCCCGCTCGGCGACCTGCTGCTCGCGGCGACCCGCGCGATGCGTCGGCGCTGGGGCGCCGCGCTGGAGCCCTGGGGCCTCGCCCCGCACACGTCCCGCGCGTTGCGGGTGGTGTGCTCCCGCGACGACGACGACGCGCCCCGGCTCGCGGACATCGCCGCCGCGCTGCGGATCGCGCCGCGCTCCGCGACGGAGGTCGTGGACGCGCTCGCGCAGCGCGGGCTCGTCCGGCGCGAGCCGAGCCCGTCGGACCGACGGGCCGTCGTCGTGACGGCGACACAGGAGGGACGACGCGTGCACGACGCCGTCGAGGCTGCCCGCCAGGCCAGCGCGGAGGAGTTCCTGGCACCGCTCTCCGACCCCGACCGCGCGACGCTGCGCGGCCTGCTCGAGCGCCTGATCGCCGACTGACCGCATCTCGCTCGAGGTCGGCAGGAGAGCGTCAGCCGGAGGGCAGCCCGCGCGCCTCGCGGCAGCGAAGACGTCGGGGACGGCGTCAGCCGGCGGGCAGCACCAGCGCCGTCGCGATCGCCGCGAGCCCCTCGCCGCGGCCCGTGAACCCGAGGCCGTCAGTCGTGGTCGCGCTCACCGAGACGGGGCAGCCGGCCGCCTCCGCGAGCGCCGCCTCCGCCTCGGCCCGCCGTGACCCGACCTTCGGCCGCGTCCCGATCACCTGGACGGCGACGTTGCCCGGCACGAACCCGGCGGCCCGCACCCGGGCGGCCGCCTCGCTCAGGAGCGCGACCCCCGCGGCACCGGCCCACTCCGGCCGCGCGGTGCCGAAGTTGGACCCGAGGTCGCCGAGCCCGGCCGCGGAGAGCAGCGCGTCGCACGCGGCGTGGGCGGCGACGTCGCCGTCCGAGTGACCCTCGAGGGCGGGTTCGTCCGGCCAGTGGAGCCCCGCGAGCCACAGACCCGTGCCTGAGGCAGCGAACGCGTGCACGTCGAGCCCGATCCCGGTGCGCGGGAGGCTCACGACGCCTCCGCCAGCAGCAGGGCGGCGACCTCCAGGTCGCGTGCCGTCGTGATCTTCATGGCGAGCTCCTCACCCGGCACCATCCACACGTGCTCGCCGAGCGCCTCGACGAGGCCGGCGTCGTCGGTCGCCGCCGCGCCCTCGTCGACGGCACGGGCGGCTCCCACCTCGTGGGCGCGCACGAGCGCCCCTCGCGCGAAACCCTGCGGTGTCTGCACGGCGCGCAGCTCCGCCCTGTCGACGGTGTCGACCACCAGGACCGCCTCCTCCTCGCCCGACGGCGGTGCGACGCGCTTGATCGTGTCGGTGACGGGCAGCCCAGGAACGACGGCGGCGTGGCCGGCACGCACGCTCGTCGCCACGCGCTCGGCGAGCGAGGTCGGGGCGAGGGCGCGAGCCGCGTCGTGGACGAGCACGACGTCGGCCTCGGGATCGAGGACGGCGAGAGCGGCGGCCACGGAGGCCTGCCGCGTCGCTCCGCCGTCGACCAGCTCCACCGGGACGGCGCACGGGGTGGCGGCGAGCAGGAGATCGCGGACGACGCCGCGATGAGCGGGCGGGACGGCGACGACGATCTGCGTCAGGCCGTCGACGTGCTCGAGCCGACGCAGGGCGTGGAGCAGCAGCGGCGTACCCGCGAGGGACACGAGCGCCTTCGGGACAGCGGTGCCGAGCCTGGTGCCCGCACCCGCGGCGACAAGGATCGCCGCGGTCGGACCGGCGCTCACGCCCCTGGCTCGGACGCCGTCAGGAGGCGAGGACCTCGTCGAGGATCGCCTCGGCCCGGTCCTCCTCGGTCTTCTCCGCGAGCGCGAGCTCCGAGACGAGGATCTGGCGCGCCCGGGCGAGCATGCGCTTCTCCCCGGCGGACAGCCCGCGGTCCTGGTCCCGCCGCGACAGGTCGCGCACGACCTCCGCGACCTTGATCACGTCACCTGACGCGATCTTCTCGACGTTCGCCTTGTACCGCCGCGACCAGTTGGTGGGCTCCTCGGTGTACGGGGCCCGAAGCACCTCGAACACCTTGTCGAGGCCTTCCTTCCCGACGACGTCGCGCACGCCGACGAGATCGACGTTCTCGGCGGGCACCTCGATCGTCAGATCACCCTGCGCGACCCTGAGCCGCAGGTAGAGCTTTTCTTCTCCTCGGATGACCCTGGTGGAGATCTCTTCGATGAGGGCTGCACCGTGGTGCGGGTAGACGACCGTCTCGCCGACATTGAACGTCATGTTGGAGGCACTCCCCTTTCGCGACGCACCATTCTAGCACGCAGAATCTTCACACTTGACGAGAGCAAGCAGCATTTGCGCAGGTCACGGCGGCACCGGACGGCACTCGGCCGCAGGGACCACGATCCCCGACGCTGCCCGGTAGGCTGGCGGCGCGTCCGCCCCCGACCCCTGAGGAGATGCCCCAGTGGCCCGCAGCTCCCGCGCCCGCATCGCCACCGGCGCCATCGCGCTGGTGGCGGCGGCAGCGCTCGTCGCCTGCTCCCCCATCACCACGAACGAGCAGTACGCGGCGAGCGACGGCGTCCTCGTCAGCCTGGGCGACGACGCCTCCCCGGCGGTCACCGGGGAGAACGTGCTCGTGGTCAGCGAGGCGGAGGGCGAGCCGGGCGTCGTCATCGGCGCTCTGACGAACCGCACCGACGGGCCGCGTTCCGTGACGGTCAGCCTCGACGGCGTGGCCCTGACGATCGTCCGTGTGGACGCCGGCGAGACGGTCACGATCGGTACCGAGTCCGGTCCGCAGATCGACATCCCGGCCGTCCCGGCGCCGCCCGGGGCAGTCACCGACCTCGGCTTCGAGACGCCGGAGGACGGCGCCGTCACCGTCGCGGTCCCCGTGCTCGACGGCACCCTGCCCGAGTACGCGGACCTGCTCCCCGCGGGCTGACCGAGCCGACTCGGGCCGCCGGCGTCAGCCGGCGACCAGCTTGTAGCCCAGCCCGCGCACGGTCACGAGCATCTGCGGGATGGACGGGTCGGCCTCGATCTTCGCCCGGAGCCTCTTGACGTGGACGTCGAGCGTCTTCGTGTCGCCCACGTAGTTCGACCCCCAGATCCGGTCGATGAGCTGCCCGCGCGTGAGCACCCGGTCCGGGTTGCGCAGGAACATCTCCAGCAGCTCGAACTCGCGCAGCGGGACGGGCACGAGCTCGCCGTCGACGCGCACCTCGTGCCGGTCCGTGTCCATCCGCACGCGCCCGGCGACGAGCACGGCGTCGTCGTCCTCCAGGTGCCCACCGCCGTCGGCCCCCGCGCCGCGCCGGCGCAGCACCGCCCGGACCCGCGCGAGCAGCTCGCGGTAGGAGTACGGCTTCGTCACGTAGTCGTCGGCGCCGAGCTCGAGCCCCACCACCTTGTCGATCTCGGAGTCCTTGGCCGTCAGCATGATCACCGGGACGTCGCCACGCCGCCGCAGCTCACGGCACACCTCCGTGCCGGACAGCCCCGGCAGCATGAGGTCCAGCAGCACGAGGTCGGCACCCGACCGGTCGAAGGCGTCCAGCGCCTCCGGGCCTGTCGCGACCGCCTCGACGTCGAACCCGTCGCGTTCCAGCTGGTAGCCCAGCGGCTCGCGATAGGACTCCTCGTCCTCGACGAGCAGGATTCTGCTCACGCCTGTGCCTTTCGTCGGTTCCGGTGCTTCACCGGGGAATGATCCGGACCTCGTCCGGAGGTTCGTCGCCCGGGCCTTCGCCCGGAGGTCGGTCGGCGACCGGGATCCGCAGCGTGAACGTCGACCCGCGGCCCGGCGTCGACCACACCCGCACCTCGCCCCCGTGGTCCGCCGCCACGTGCTTCACGATGCTGAGGCCGAGCCCCGTGCCACCCGTCTCGCGGGAGCGTGCGGGGTCGATCCGGTAGAAGCGCTCGAACACGCGCGGCAGCTCGTCCGCGGAGATCCCCACGCCCTGGTCGACGACGGCGATCTCCACCATGCCGTCGTCGGCGGTGTCCACGCCGATCGAGACGCGCGTGCCGCGATCGGAGTACCGCAACGCGTTGTCGAGGAGGTTCCGCAGCGCCGTCACCAGCAGGGCGTGGTCCCCGAAGACCTTCAGGCCCTGCCGGCCCCCGACGGCGATCCCCACGTCGCGTGCCCGTGCCTCGACGCGCGCGCGATCGACGGACTCCGCGACGACGGCGTCGAGGTCGACGGCCGCCGAGTTGAGCAGCGCGTCGGGCTCCTGCAGCCGGGACAGGTCGATGATGTCCTGCACGAGCTCCGACAGCCGCCGTGACTCGCGGCCCATCTGCTCGCTGAACCGGCGCACGGCGTCGGGGTCGCCGGCCGCGTCGCCGATCGTCTCGGCGAGCAGCGCGATCGCGCCGACCGGCGTCTTGAGCTCGTGCGAGACGTTCGCCACGAAGTCGCGTCGCACCTCGTCGAGGCGGCGGGCCGCCGTCCGGTCGTCGGCCAGCACGAGCACGCGCGACCCGGACAGTGCCGCGACCCGGACGTCGAGCGACAGGTGACCGGAGCCGATGCCCGGTCCGCGCGGCACCGTCATCGCGACCTCGCGCACCCCGCCCTCCCGGCGTGCCTCGGCGACGAGGTCGGCGATCGAGGCGTGGGTCAGGCGGCCGTGGCGCAGCAGGCCCAACGCGTGCGCCGACGCGGACGCGCGCAGCACCTCGTCGTCGGCGGCCAGCAGGATGGTCGTCGACCGCAGCGCGGCGAGGACGCCGGCCATGTCGTCGTCGACCGGCAGAGCCGGCGCCTGGTCCGGCGAGGTGCGGCGCTGCGAGCGCTCGCTGAGCCGGAACGCCACCAGGCCGGCGACGATCGCCAGCAGGACGATGACTCCCACCGGGGCGATCGACGAGACTTCGGGCACACCACCAGCGTAGACGCGCGAAACCGCGCCACCGCAGGCAGAACCGGCCACGGCGCCGGGCCCGGGCGATGTTCATCCGGGCGGCACCGCCCGTTCACCTGGGGATGAGACGGTGTCGCGTGCACGTGGGAAACGGCGCTGCCTTCGCCGCGCGCCCACGGACAAGGAGGGACGCACGTGCGGGAGATCTTCCGGCAGGAGCTGGAGCAGGTCGGCGACGACCTGGTCCTCATGGCCAGGCATGTCCAGACCGCGATGGAGCACGCCTCGATCGCGCTCGCGACGGGCGACCTGCGCCTGGCGGAGCGGGTCATCGACGACGACCGGACGGTCGACCAGCTCGAGCAGAGCCTCGACGAGCAGTGCGTCACGCTCCTGGCGAGGCAGCAGCCCGTCGCGACGGACCTGCGTGTGGTGGTCTCCGCGCTGCGCCTGTCCGCCACGCTCGAGCGGATGGGCGACCTCGCGCGGCACGTCGCCCAGGTCGCCCGCGGGCGCTACCCGGAGCTCGCCGTCCCGGAGTCGTTCACCGACGTCTTCCGGAGGATCGCCGACGCCTCGAACACCGTGGCGCGCGACGTCGTCCGGCTCCTCGAGGGTCGCGACCTCGCGCTCGCGGCCACGATCGAGGCCGACGACGACCAGCTCGACGCCCTGCACCGCGAGACGTTCCGGCTCATGCTCGCGCCGCGGGAGAACGCCCGGCCGCTCGACGCACAGCAGGTCGTCGACGTCACCCTCCTGGGCCGCTACTACGAGCGGTTCGGCGACCACGGCGTGTCCGTCGCGCGGCGCATCGCCTACCTCGTGACGGGCGAGGCGTACGGCACCACCATTCCGGACGGCGTCGACGCGCAGATCTCGCGGGGCGCCTGACCGCGCTCGCCGGCTGAGCCGCACGCCGGCGATACTGAGGCGTGGGCGCACCTGACACGCGCGCGATCCACGCGGAGCTGGAACGGGTCCGTGCCGACCTGCGCGGCCTCGTCCGGAACGCCACCACGGCCGAGCTTCGGCTCCGCACCGCAGGCACGCGGTGGACCAACCAGCAGATGCTCTTCCACATGGTGTTCGGCTACATGGTGGTCCTCCGACTGCTGCCACTGGTGCACACGTTCGGGCGCCTCCCGGAGGCCTACAGCCGAGCGTTCGCCGCCACGCTGAACGCGGCCGCCCGCCCGTTCCACGCCGTCAACTACCTCGGCTCCTGCGGCGGTGCGCTCGTGTTCCACGGACCGCGCCTGACCAGGCAGCTCGACCGCACCCTCGACCGGCTCCACCAGAGGCTCGCCGCGGAGACCGCCGCGTCGATGGCGCGGCACATGCACTTTCCGGTGCGCTGGGACCCGTTCTTCGACGACTCGATGACCCCGCCGGAGGTCTACCACTACGCCACGGTGCACTACGCCTTCCACCGGGCGCAGCTCACCCTCGGGGCGGCGACCCCGCCACCCCAGTGATCACGCCGCGAACGGTGGCCGCCGCGACCTCCCGGTGGGGTTCTGCCTCCGGGTGACGCGCCGTGCGCCCTGTGGGAGGCTCGAGCCGCGGTCTGAAGGGGCTCGGGAACGCATGGCGCGAGGCGTGACGGTGGAGGTCAGTTGATGACTCGGGGACTCCGGAGCCGGTTCGGCGAGAGCACGCGGGCGGGACGGGCGCACCGGGAGCGTCGACGTCGCGCGGCGCGCCGCGCGTGGTCCCTCCTCGCGGCGTCCGCGCTCGCGCTGCCCATCGCTCTCGTCCCGGCGCTGAGCGCATCCGCCGCGACGTGGGGCATCAGCAAGCAGGAGATCAGCACCGGGCCGTACGAACCCGGTCAGCAGATCCAGTGGGTCGTGACGATCTCGTGCTCGGACCCGAACCAGGATCCGTGCACCAACGCCGTGCTCACGGACCCGCTCCCGGAGAACCTCGAGCTCGTCAGCGCCTCGGACCAGACGCAGCTGCCGGGCGGAGCGCTCGACGTCGACACGGACACCGACACGGTGACCTACACCAACCCGTCCGTGCCGAACGGTGCCCAGGCCCAGATCGTCATCACGGCGATCGTGGACCCCGACCTCCCGTACAGCGAGAACGGCGTCCCGATCACGAACACCGCAACGGTCGTCGCGGACAACGCACCGGAGCAGTCCGCGTCGGACGACGTGATCCCGGTGGTCGAGCTCGTGCTGGACTCCGAGACCACCAAGACGATCGAACCCGAGGGCGCGCTCGCCGCTCCGGGGACGCCGGCGACGATGACGATCGGCTCGACGAACACGTCCAACGACCCGGTGGACACGCTCGTGATCCAGGACCCGGTGGACCCGACCGCCGTCCCGAACCCGTTCACCTACCTGCAGTACACGAGCACCGGCGACATCACGATGCCGCCGAACGCGACGACCGTGACGCAGGAGTACTGGGACGGCGACTCCTGGGAGCCGCTCGACGCGAGCGTCGACCCCGCGTCCGTCCAGGGCGTCCGCTACACGTTCAGCGGCGACATCCAGCCCGGGGCCACCGCGACGGTCCCCGTGAATGTCGAGCAGAGCGACGCCGTCGCCGACCTCACCGACCCGACGACGATCACGAACGACACGTCGTCCTTCGTGACGCACGCCGAGGGCCAGTCGGAGGAGACGACGGCGAGCGACACGTATGTGGTCACGCCGCCGGACACCAGCGTGACGGCGTCGAAGAGCTTTGACCCCGACACCGTGAGCGCTGGTGACCCGACCACCGTCACGATCGGCGCGACGAACACCGGCACGCCGGTGGACTCGCTCACGATCACGGAGCCGGCACCTGGCACCGACAGCCCGTTCACCGGCGACGACCCGCTGACCTTCACCGGGTTCGGCCCCACAGGTGACGGCACGGGCGTGACGTGGCCGGCAGACGCGACGTCCGCGACGGTGACGTTCAGCTGCGCCGACGGGTCCACGCCGAGCGAGTCCACGACGACGCCGGGCACGCTGCCGAACCCGCCGGCCGGCTGCGACGTCGAGGGCTTCTCCGTCGAGTTCACCGGGTCCATCGTCACGGGCGGCGAGGCGTCGATCCCGTTCACGGCCGACACCGACCCCGACCAGGCGATCGAGGACGTCACCCACACCAACACGATCGAGGCGGAGGTCCCGAGCACCGACCCGGCGACGGCGTCGGACGACCTCGTGACACTCGTCGACCGGCTGGCGACGGACACGGGCAAGCTCATCTCGCCGTCGGAGATCCCGGCCGTGCCCGGGCAGAGCGTCATCGTGCAGCTTCCGAGCGAGCTCCTGCCGTTCGGCCCGGACGGTTCGACGACGAACGCGGACCAGGTCGTCATCTCCGACCCGACCGACCCGGAGAACCCGGACGCGTTCTGGGACCACTTCAGCGCGACGTCCGTGAGGACCACCGACGTCCCGGCGAACTCGACGCTCACGATCAACTACTGGGACGGCGACTCCTGGGAACCCGCCCCGGGCTGCGGTCCGTTCACCGGGCCGGCCACGGTGAGCTGTGACCTGCCCGACGGCGCCCAGGGCGTGCAGTTCGTCTACGACTCCACCGGCGACGGGTTCCCCCCGGGCACCCAGTTCCAGCCGAACTTCACCGCCGAGTTCACGGGTCCAGAAGGTTGGGACGACCCGCTGGAGAACTGCGGCGCCTCGAGCGCATCGTCGGCCACCGTGCCGCCGACGCCCCCTGCCGAGGGCTGCGCCACCGTCGATCCCTTCCCCGTCGACGGCGACGGCCCGGGCGACTTCATCGAGAAGTCGTTCCTCGGCGACCCGCCGGTCAGCGTCCTGGCGCGCTCCGACGGCCAGGTGACGGCACAGATCACCTGGTCCACCGGTGGCTTCACGGGCGTGGACCCGATGGTCATCTCCGACATCGCGGCGCCGGAGACGACGGACATCGCCGACTCCTTCTACGACGCGTTCAACCTGGTGTCGGTCGGTCCGATCGACGCCTCGGTCGACCCGCTCATCGCCTACGACCAGGTGACGGGCGTCGAGCTGTTCATCGGCGGCGCCTGGGTGCCCGCCTCGGGCGACCCGTGCCCCTGCGACGGATCGTTCCCGGGCTACACCCTGACCGCGGACGAGCAGGAGGCGGCGACGTCGGTCCGGCTCACCTACACGGAGTCCCCGTCGCGGACCACCGACGACCCGCTCGCACCGCAGCCGGGCGAGGGTGTCGCGAGGTCGACGGCGGCGGACGGCCGCCACCTCAACCTGACCTTCCAGGTCCGGGACTTCAAGCGCAGCGACGGCACCCCGGCGCTCGGCTCGACGAACGGGACCATCTACAACACGGACGACCCCGGCCTCGTCAACGACACCGCCCGCGGGACGGCCACCTTCGACGGTGAGGACTTCATCGCCGACGACGACGACAACGTGCTGATCATCGACCAGCCGCTCAACGTCGGGGTGGCGAAGGACTGGACGGGCGGGCCGATCTCGGTTCCGCCGTCGGACACCCCGGCGGAGTTCTACCCGAGCACCGACGTGGTCATCACCGGGACGAACGAGTCGGCGGCCAAGGTGGACCAGCTGCGCCTGGTCGAGCCGGGCGTCCCCGACTCGGGTGACGTGCAGACGGCCGACGGGACGAAGCCGTTCGACGCGTTCACCCTCACCGCGATCGACATCACGCCGCCGGCCGGGACCGACACGACGACCGTCACGCTGCACTACGACGACGACACCACCGCCACGTTCACGGAGGCGGAGGCCGAGGCACTGGCCGCGAGCGACCTGGTCGACGTCGTCGGCATCGAGGTCGCGTTCGACGGCCTGGTCGAGGCAGGTGCGTCCGGCGTGCTGGACCTGACGCTCCAGCTGCGCGAGCTCGACCGCTACACCGGTGACCCGATCACCGTCGCCGGAGACAGTCCGGTCCCCGACGGCGCGGTCGCGACGATCGACGACCCGGGCGGCGTCCCCGGGTCGGACGTCCGGCTCGCCTACGACGACGCCGAGATGGTGCTGCAGGACGCCGCCATCGCGATCGAGGTCGGCAAGTCGTTCACGCCGGACACGATCGTCGAGCCGAACCACGGGCAGGGCGGGGCGGACGACGCGCCGGTCGTCATGACGCTCACGGGCCAGCCGCTCGGCCCGTCCCGCGCCGTCGAGATGGTGCTGACGGACGACGACCCGCAGTTCTGGAACTCCTACGACTTCGTGGCGTTCGACCCGAGCGCGGCCCTCGTGGCGCCGATCCAGCAGGTCCAGGTGGACGCGTACACCGGCGGCACGTTCACGGCCGGCCCGGGCGGCGTCGTCGTCACCGGGGGCGGCTGGGTGACCGGCACGCCGTCGGGCACGTTCGCTCTGCCCGCCGGGGTGGCCCCGGAGGACGTCCAGGGGCTGCGGTTCACGTTCAGCCGGACGGACGGGTCGATCTGGGAGAACCCGGCGACGCCGACGCAGGCGGTCCCGATCCAGATCCTGCGGCGCGACGACATGCGCACCGGCGGTCCGGTGCTGCCGGACCTCGAGGCCAACCCGCCGGGGCCGGGTGAGACGGCGCCCGGCGTCACGAGCAACTCGGTGGACGGCACGGTCACCGGTGCGGACCTCGTGGTCGACCCGGACACGGGCGACCTCGTCCCGGTGAGCGGCGACGACACCGACGACGCGCAGATCCTCTACGCCCACGCCACGAACGCCGTCGCGATCGTCAAGGACTTCAACGGCGTGCCGTCCGGGGGCACCGCGGCACCCGGCGCCGTCATCCCCATGAACATCGCGATCACGAACACCGGGAACCGGCCGATCGTGGACCCGGTCGTCGTGGACGACCCGATGCCTGCGGACGCCGACGGCGCCCAGCTCCGGCTCGCGGACGTCGCCGATCCCTTCGCCTACGCGCTCTCGGGTGCCGCCGATCCCGACCCGAGCACGCCCGACCTGCCCGAGGACCCGGCGGACGTCACGGCTGACGTGACAGGAGACATCGACGCCCTGGCGTTCACGTTCCCGCCGGGCTCGGCCCTCGAGGTGGGCCAGACGTACACGATCACCGTGATGGTGCGGTTCCGCGTGGGCCTGCCCGCGCAGACCCTCGTGCAGAACACGGCCGCGGTCACGGGCGACCGACCCTGGGACGGCTGCGAGGCGCGCCTGAACCCGACCACCGGGGCGTGCGAGGCCGACGCCGACATCACGCCGATCGGGGCCGGCGTCCTCGCCCAGTCCAAGTTCGTCAAGGCGACGAACGACGACGAGCTCGACGTGTTCGTCGATCCGGCGGCGCCCATCCAGGACGTCGAGTGCATCCCGGGCGCCGATGGCTTCTACGCGTACCCGTGCACGCCGGTGATCGCACCGGGCGGGCTGGAGACGTGGCGGATCCGGGTCGACAACGTGGGCAACCTGCCGATGGACCGCGTCGTGGTCTACGACCGCTGGCCCGCGCTCGGCGACACCGGCTCGTTCGCCGACTCGCCGCGTGGGTCGCAGTGGTCGCCGATCTTCACGATCGACCCGCCGCCCACGCTGATCAACGCACCGCCCGGCGCGGAGATTCTCGCGGCGTACACGACGTCGGACGACTACTGCATGGACGACCTCAACGACCCGATCAACGCCCCGCAGTGTCCCGACGACCCGGTGGCCGGGTGGGTGGAGTTCACCGGTGCCGAGACACCGGAGCTCGTCGCCTCCATCACGGCGCTCCGGTTCATCGTGACGTTCCCCGAGGACGATCTCTTCCAGCCCGGCGAGTTCATCGGGTTCGAGGGCACGACGCGCACGCCGGCCACGGCGCCGGAGGCCGGGGACCGCTCGATCGCCTGGAACTCCGCTGCCGCCTCGGCGGTGGTCGTGTCGCCGCAGGGCGACATCGACCTGCTCCCCACGGAGGGCACGAAGGTCGGCGTCGCGACGGCGACCGGCTCGCTGCAGGTGGACAAGCTGGTGACCGGCCCGGGCGCGGACTTCGCACCGGACGAGTTCGAGCTGTTCGTCCAGTGCACCTCGGCCATCGGCACGCCGGTGGAGACGGTCCTGGATCCGATCCCGATCACCGTCACGCCAGGCGAACCCGTGACGGTGCCGAACCTGCCGTACGGCGCGGAGTGCACGATCACGGAGGACGGGAGCAACGGCGAGACGGAGCTCGTCGTGGGCACGGTCACGATCGGCGAGGAGCCGGACGTCGCGACGATCGAGGCCGTCAACGTGTACCAGCTCGCCGGGCTGGAGCTGTCGAAGACCGTCGAGTCGGACGCGGTCGACGAGAACGGCGACCCGATCCCGTTCGGGCCCTTCGAGGCGGAGGTCGAGTGCACCTTCCTCGGCGACGAGGTCTTCGCGGACGGCTATGCGCCACCCGGGCCGATGCTGGTGGAGCTCGAGGACGGCGCGGACCCGGTCGCCCTCACGGGTCTGCCCGCGGGTGCGGAGTGCACCATCACCGAGTCCGACACGGCGGGAGCGAGCTCGACGTCCATCACCGTCACGCAGGACGGCGCGGACCCGGTCATCACGGACGGCACGTCGGCCACGGTGGTGCTGACCCCGGACACGCTGCCCGGCGGCGGGCCCACCACCGACGTCGCGGTGACGAACGTGTTCGACGTCGGCGCCCTCGACCTGCTGAAGGTGGTCGACGGCGACGGCGCCGAGGAGTGGGGCGCCGGACCGTTCACGATCGCCGTCCAGTGCACGTTCGACGACGACGGCGACGGGCCGCTCGAGCCGCGCGTCGTCTACGACAGCACCGTCACGCTCGGCGGTGCCGGACCTCTCGACGCGCAGATCGCGAACGTGCCCACGGGAGCCGTGTGCACGGTCACCGAGGTGGACGACGGCGGGGCGACCGGCGCCGTCGTCGTGCCGGACACCGTCACGATCGGCGACGACGAGCCGGTCCAGGTCGTCATCACGAACACGTTCGACGTCGGCTCGATCGACGTGACCAAGGCCATCGCCGGGCTCGGCGCGATCTACGGCCCCGGACCGTTCGAGGTGTCGGTGGCGTGCACGTACGAGGACGTCGAGCTGACGATCCCCGGCGGTCCGACCCGGGTGATCGAGGTGGGCGAGACGGTGACGTACGACGGCCTGCCGGTCGGGTCGGAGTGCACGGTCACCGAGACGGACGACGCCGGTGCGACCGAGACCACGATGACCGTGGACGGCGGCGAGCCGGTGGACGGCACGTCGGTCGACGTCGTCGTCCCGCCGACCTCGGACGGCGAGCCCACGAGCGTCACGGTGAACGTCAGGAACGTCTTCGCTGTCGACCCGCTGCTGGTGCAGAAGGTCGTGACCGGGGACGGCGCGCAGTACGCCACGGGGCCGTTCGAGGTCTCCCTCGCGTGCACGTTCGAGGGTCAGTCCCTCCCGATCCCGGGCGGTCCGACGCGAGAGCTGGAGCTCGACGCCGACGACACCGCGACCGCCGCGTACTTCGGGCTGCTCGACGGGTCGGAGTGCACGCTCACGGAGACGGACCAGGGCGGCGCGACGTCGGTCACGATCGATCCGGAGACGGTGATCGTCACCCCGGACGAGACGCCGGGCGTCCCGGACCCGATCGTCATCACGGTGGCGAACACGTACGACCTGGGCTCGATCGTCGTCGAGAAGGTCGTGGACGGCGACGGGGCGGCGTTCGTCGTCGCCCCGTTCGAGGTGAGCCTCGCGTGCACGTTCGAGGGCGCACCGATCGAGGTCCCGGGCGGGGCGACCCGTGAGGTCACCCCGGACGCCCCGGCGTCCTACGACGGGCTCCCGGTCGGTGCCGAGTGCGTGGTGACGGAGACCGACGATGCCGGGGCGGCGTCGTCGTCGATCTCCACCACGGTCGAGGGTGGCCAGCCGGGCCAGGTCGTGGTCCCGGGCGCTGACGCCGACCCGGCGGCGGTCACCGTGACGAACACGTTCGACGTCGGCTCCCTCGTCGTGGAGAAGGTCGTGGACGGAGCCGGGGCCGCGACCGCGCCGACGTCGTTCGAGGTCAGCCTCGCGTGCACGTTCCAGGATGCGGCGATCGAGGTTCCGGGCGGGGCGACCCGCGACGTGAGCCCAGGTGAACCGGCCACGTACGACGGCCTGCCGGTCGATGCCGAGTGCGTGGTGACCGAGACCGACGACGGCGGGGCGGCGTCGTCGTCGATCTCCACCACGGTCGAGGGTGGCGAGCCGGGCCAGGTGGTCGTGCCGGCAGCCGGCGCGGATCCGGCCGTGATCACCGTGACGAACACGTTCGACCCCGGTCTCCCGCCGACCGGGTCGGACTCCGTGTGGCTGCTCCTGCTCGCGGCGCTGCTGGTGGGCGGTGGCGCCATCACGCTCGCGGCTCGACGGCCGGCGCCGTAGGTCCGAGACCGAGGGGTGGCGCCGCCGCGCGCGACGGCGCCACCTCTCCTACGGTTCCCTCATGAGGGGCGGTACTGCCATCGACCGGCCGCGGCTCGGCGCGGCGCTCGACGACGCCGTCACGCGCGCACCCGTCACGCTCGTCTCGGCACCGGCCGGGTACGGGAAGACGACCCTCGTGCGCGGCTGGGCCGTGGGCCGGGCCGGCGTCGCGTGGCTCGACGTCGACGCGTCGGTGGCCCGGCCGCTCGCCCTCTTCCGTGCGGTGGCGTCATCGGTGGCCGGGCAGGTCGAACCGGACGCGGCCGGCCGGCTGTCCCAGCTCGCCCGCGACGCGGCCCGCGAGGGCAGCGTGCCGTGGGCGGACCTGCTCGACGGCCTCGTCGCCGCGCTCGACGACACGTGCGACCCGGTCGTGCTCGTGCTCGACGACGCCCACCGGCTCGGACTGGACGAGCCGAACGTGCTGGCGCACCTCGTGCGCATCCGCCATCCCGCGCTCCGACTGGTGCTGCTCGCCCGTCACGACCCGCCGCTCGCGCTGCACCGGCTGCGTCTCGACGGCGCGCTCGCCGAGATCCGCGCGGACGAGCTCGCGCTCACGACGGACGAGGTCGCCGCGCTGCTGCACGCCGAGGCGCTGACACCGTCCGAGGACGACGCCCGCGCCCTCGGGCGCGCCACCCAGGGCTGGCCCGCGGCGGTCCGGCTCGCCGCCCTCGCCCTCTCGGGCCGGGCGGGGACACGGGAGATCACCGCGCCGGCGGAGGAGGGCGAGACGCTGGTCGGCTACCTGTCCGAGCAGGTCCTGGACCTGCTGCCCGATGACGTCGCCGCCTTCGTGCTCGACGCGACGACGAGCGACCGCGTGACGGGCCCGCTCGCCGCCTCGCTCGTCGGCGACGACGGCGCCCGCCTGCTCGGCGAGTGCGTGCATCTCGCGGTCTTCCTCGATACGGACGGATCGGTCGGCGACGATCCGGCGTACCGGTGGCAGTCCGTGTTCGCCCGGCACGTCCGTGCCCTCCGCCGCCGGACGGATCCCGCGCGTTCCCGCGACCTCCACACGAGGGCCGCGCGCTACTGGGCGCCGCACGATCCGCGGTCAGCGGTGGAGCACGCCGTGGCGGGCAGCGACGTCGACCTGGCGGCCCGGATCGTGATCGATCGGTCCTGGGAGCTCATGGCCGCGGGCGAGCTCGACACGCTGTCCGACCTGGCGGGTGCCAGCGCGGCGAGCGACCGCCACCGGACCGACCTCCTGCTGATCCGGGCGGCGGGTGCGTACGCGGGGGCGGACCTCGCCACCGGTGACGCCCTGCTCGCCTGGGTGCCCCGCGAGACCGCCGCGGTGGTACCGCGCGCGCTCGTCGAGCTCGTCGCCGTGCCGGCTCGGCCCGATGACGACGCCGTGCGCCGAGCCTCCGAGCTCCTGGCAGGACCCGTCCACCTCGATCCCGCGACTCGTGCCGCCCTCCTCCTCCACCTCGGGCGCGCGCGTGGGGGCACGGACCCGGACGGCGCGGCGGCCGAGCTGTTGCGCGAGGCCGAGCGAGCGGCGGCCACCGCCGGCCTTCCGGTCATCGAGCTCGCTGCGGCGGCCGAGCGGAGCCTCGCGATGGCCGCCTCCGCCCCCGGCCACGCCGACCTGGCGGCCGTGGCCGCCGTCGAACGTGCGACTCGCTCGGCTCACGGCTCGGCGTCGTTCCTCGCCCCGGCCCACCTGGCACGAGGCCTTCACGCGTTCTGGCGCGACGACCTCGGGCTCGCACGCGAGCTCCTGACACTGGCGCGCGACGCGAGCGCACGCGACGCCACGCACGCCGTCGCCGCGGCCGTGCTCCAGATGACGGCCGACCTCCAGGGCGACGGCGCCGCCCTCAGCTCGGGCGTGGGCTCGGGCTGGCCGACCCTGGACACGCTCGTCCACGCGCACCGTCTCGCGACGAAGGGCGATCTCGGGGCGGCTGTGCACACCGTGCGTGAGATGCCCGACGGCCCGCGGCTGCCGATCGTCTCGGTCTGGGAGGCGGAGTACCTGCGCCGCGGCGGCCTCGCCGACGCGGCGTCCCGCGCACTGAGGAGCGCGCAGACGCCGGAGGGCGGGCACCTCGCCGTCGCCGCCGGCCTCACCTGGGTGCTGCTCGCCCTCGACGCCGGCCGGCCCAGCGACGCGCATCGTGGCCTCGAGCTGGCGATCACGCGCGCGGCCTCGATCGGTTCGATCCGCCCGTTCCTCGAGCGAGCGCACGACCTGGCGGCGCCGCTCGCCGCGCACCTGACGCGCGGGACGGCGCACGAGGCCTTCGTAGTCGAGGTCCTGGCACGCGCCGAGGCCACGGGCGCACCCCGTCCCGCCACGCCCTGGGACCTCACCGAACGTGAGCGCCTGGTGCTGTCGTTCTTGCGGTCCAGCATGACCGCCGCGGAGATCGCCGTCTCGCTGAGCATCACGCTGAACACCGTGAAGACCCACCAGCGGGCGATCTACCGCAAGCTCGGGGCCACGGGGCGGCGGGAGGCGCTACGGCTCGCCGAGAGCCGAGGGCTCCTCACTCCCGCCACCGGGATCGCGCTCGGTTGAGCCGGCTCACGCGGGAGAGCGCGCGCCGATCGCCGCCAGCGCGTCGTCGACCGTCTCGAGCACCCGGCCGGAGTCGCGCAACCCCGAGAACCAGGACGACTCCGCCGCTGCCGCCTGCACATCTGGCGGAACGCGCGTGAGGTACAGCCGGGCACCGAGGTCGCCGAGCTCGCGGTCGAGGTCCCTCAGGCCACCGACGACGGTCGACGTCAGCATGCGCATCGCATCCACTTCGAGCACGACGGCGTCCGGCCGCGTCACGCTCGCCCACGCGACGATCTGGTCGGCGGTGGGGCGGACGTTGGCGGTGTAGAGGCCGCCGTCGAGATGCAGGGCGAGGACCGTGGCGTCACCGGCCCGGACCGTCTGCGGTTCGTCGACCTCGGCCCGCAGAGGCGCCCAGCCGCCGCCGTCCCGCGCGACCAGGGGCACGACCCGCGGTCGGTCGAGCTCCCGCAGCACGAGGAAGAGGGTGAGCACCACGCCGACCCCGACGGCGGCGAGCAGCCCGACGACGAGCCCCACCACCGCTGTCAGGGCGGCGACGACGAACTCGGTGCGGTTGAGCCGCCACAGGTGAGAGAACTCCCGCAGGTTGATGAGCCCGAGCGTGGCCACGAAGACCATCGCTCCGAGCGTCGCCTGCGGGAGGTCGTCGAGCACCGGCGCGAGGAACAGGGCGACGGCGACCGCCAGCACCATGGTGACGATCCCGGCGAGCTGGGACCGGGCGCCGGCACGCTGGTTGACAGCCGTCTGCGAGAAGCCGCCCGCGGGCGGCATCGCCTGCGTGAAGGCCCCGACGGTCGCCGCGACGCCGTTCGCGAACAGCTCCCGGTTCGGGTCGATCTGTGGCTCGCTCCTCCGTCGCACACCGCGGGCGACGGAGACCGTCTCGAGGAACGCCATGACGGCGATGGCGAGGGCGCCCGGCAGCACCGAGCTGACCACGCCGACGTCCGGGAGCACGAGATGCGGCAGTCCCGGTTCGACCGGGTCGATGAGCGCGACGCCGCGGTCGGCGATCCCGGCGAGCGCCACGAGCAGGATGCCGCCGGCGACGACGACGAGGGGCGCGGGCAGCCGGGGGACGAACCGGGCGAGCAGCACGAGCGCCGCCACGCTCGCGACCGAGAGGAGCAGCGTCGGCACGTTCACCTGGTCGAACGCCGCGATCGCCGCGCGGACGACGCCGAAGAAGCCGGTGCCCTCAGGTGCGGGCTCCACGCCGAGGAGCTTCGGCAGCTGACCGGCCGCCACCGTCGCGCCGACGCCGGTCTTGATCCCGATGACCGTCGCCTGCGAGATGTTCTCGACGAGCCCGCCGAGGCGCAGCACACGGGCGAGGAGCAGCGCGAGCCCGACGAGCAGCGTCAACGTGCACAGCGCCGCGCTGGGGTCGTCCGCGCCGGCGACGATCCCCGCGGTCAGGAGCGTCGTCGCGCTGAGCGTGGCGATGGTCGACGTCGTGCTCATGCTCAGCGTCGTCGACCCACCGAGCAGCGCGTACACGAGCATCGGCACCATGCACGTGTAGAGACCGAACGTGACGGGCAGGCCGGCGATCGTCGCGTACGCCATCGCCTGCGGGACGACGACGGCGCCCGCGGCGAGTCCGCCGACGACGTCGCCACCGATCCAGCGCCGGTCGTACCCGCGCAGGGTCGGCAGCAGCCAGGCGCGCCCCAGCCCCGTCGGCGCGACCGAGGGCGCCGGCCAGGAGCTCACGGACCCGCGGGGAAGACGCGCGACCAGTCGTCCTTGATGCTGATCAGCTGGAAGCCGTGCTCCGACGCGACGTCGAGCGCCCGCTCCGCCCCCTTGTCGTACGGCGGGTCGCCGCGCCCGGTGTCGTCGTCGTGGTGCACGAGCAGGCTCAGGCTGCGCGGGTGCTTCTGCACGAACCGGAGCATCTCGACGTCGCCGTTCGAGTTCCCGCCGGCGAGGATCGGGCGGCGGCCGATCCGGCTCCAGATCCGCACCGGCTTCATCGGGCCGTCGTCCATGTAGTCGAACGACGTGGAGTACCGGACGTCGTTCGACTCGGCGTCGTACTCCAGCCCGACCGCTGACCCGACCACGCGCTCGGGCGGGATCCCGTAGTAGTCCTCGGTCATGGGCCGCATGAAGTCGCGGTCCCCGCCGGACACGATGTACGTCGTGAAGTCGTGCGCCTCGAGATACCCGAGCAGCTCGACCATCGGCTGGTACACCGCACGGCTGTACGGGTGGTGCAGCGTGAGGTGCTTGGCGTCGCGGTAGAACGCCGCGACCGAGGCCTGGTAGTCCTCGACGCTCTCGTGCGCCGTCGAGGCGAGGATCGCGCCGATCATCACCTTGAGGTCGGAGTCGTCGCCGGCGTAGTGCTTGTCGACGGCCCCGCCGAGCCAGGCGAAGTCCCCGTTCGCCGCCGCCTGGTACGGCTGGCGGTCGGCGAGCGACGGGTCCGCCTGGGCGGCCGCCGCCCACTGCTGCACGATGAAGTGCAGCTGCGTGGGCATCGGCTTCTCGGTCCAGAGCGTGCCGTCGTTGTCGAACACGGCGACTCGCTCGGCCTCGGGTACGGCGTCCGCCCCGCTCGTGACCGCCTCGACGAACTCGACGATGGCGGCACGAGCGGACCCGTCCGCCCAGGACGCGAGGGTCATCACTTCCTCATCTCCGCGCGCACTACTGCTGCGCCATCAAGGCTTCGAGCGTGATGTGCGACGGCACCAGGTGGCTGTGGTCGTCGTCGCCCTGCACGACCTTGATCCATTCGATACGACCTTTAAACCCGTTGTCGCGAGCACCGTACGCCGAGACGACAGGAGATCCCGTGTCGCGACCGACGTCCGTCGTCTCGTCGAACGAGTACAGCGTGATGTGCGTGCGCTCGACGCGACCCTCTCCGACCGGCTCGCCGTCGATGTAGAGCGACGCGAGCCCGCCCTTGCCGAACCCTCCGCCGTCGTAGGCGAATTCGATCCGGAGTTGGTGCTCACCCGCGACGACCGGCTCCGCCGAGCGCGCCGTGTACTCGATCACGCCGACGAACGAGTACGTGTACACGAGGTGCCCATCCGCGTCGAGGAACAGGGCCCAGCCGCCGGTGCGGCCGCCCTGGGAGAGCAGCACCCCGCGGCCACCGGCCTCCGCGACCTGCACCTGCGCTGTGATCGAGAACGACTTCGCCTTCAAGTCAAGCATCACGTTCTCGGTGAGCCCGCTCATCCCCTCGAAGAGCACGAGCTCTTTGCCCTTCACGAGCGTCGGGCGGTGCGCGAGGCCGGGGACGAGTCGCTCGGCGGTTCGATCATCGAGCGGGTACACGTTGAATCTGGCGGCCTGGATCATGAAGATCTTCTTGAGCTCTTCGAGCTTCTCGGGCTGCTCCTTCGCGAGGTCGTGCGCCTGGGTCCAGTCGGTCGAGCCGTCGTAGAGCTCCCAGCGGTCGTCGGCGAAACTTCCGCCGTGCTGCCCCATCTGGGTGTCCCACGGCGTGTGGTGCTTCGTGACCGCCGACCAGCCGTTGTGATAGATGCCACGGTTCGTGAACATCTCGAAGTACTGCGTCGTGTGCGTCTCGGGGGCATCGCCCTCGTCGAACGAGTACGTCATCGAGTAGCCGTGCAGCGGCTCCTGCGTCACTCCATGCACCAGTACCGGTGCCGGAACCTTCGCCGCCTCGAAGATCGTGGGGGCGAGGTCGATGACGTGCGTGAACTGGTGGCGCAACTCGCCCTTCGATTCGAAGCCGTTGGGCCAGTGCACGATCGTGCCGTTGCGTGTGCCGCCCCAGTGCGACGCGACCTGCTTGGTCCACTGGTAGGGGGCGTTGAGTCCGTGCGCCCACGCGATCGAATAGTGCGGATACGACTCGACCCCACCCCATTCGCCGAGGTGCTCGAGCATGTACTCGGTCGTCATCAGGTCGGCGCCGCCGTTCGTGCCTGCCACGCCGTTGAAGCTGCCGACCTCACCGCCTTCCGCCGAAGCGCCGTTGTCGCCGATGATGTAGTAGACGAGCGTGTCCTCGAGAATGCCGAGCTCATCGAGCGAGTCGATCAGGCGACCCGTGTGGAAGTCGGCGAACTCGAGGAAGCCCGCGTAGTTCTCCATCTGCCGCCGCAACACCTTCTTGAGGTCCTCAGGCTGGTCGTCCCAGTTGGGAATCCCCTCGCTCGGTGCCGTGAGGTCGGCGTCCTGTGGAACGACCCCAAGCTCCTTCTGGCGGGCGATCGTGCGCTCGCGGAGAGCCTCCCATCCGTCGTCGAACTGGCCCTTGTACTTGTCGGCCCATTCCTTCGGAACGTGGTGGGGCATGTGCGTCGCACCCGGCGCGAAGTACGTGAAGAACGGGCGGTCGGGAGCCAGTGCCTTCTGCTGCTTGATCCAGTTGATCGCCTGATCCGTCATGTCCTCCATGAAGTGGTAGCCCTCCTCAGGAAGCTTCGCCTGCTCGACCGGGCTGGTGCCCTGACGGATCGCCGGATAATACTGGTTCGTCTCTCCGGCCGTGAAACCGTAGAAGTATTCGAACCCGTTGCCGGGACTCGGCCAGTGGTCGAAGGGCCCGACGCCGCTTGTCTCCCAGGCCGGCACCTCGTGGCACTTGCCGAACTGTGCGGTAGAGAAACCGTTCAGCCGGAGCACCTCGGCGACCGGGGCGCACGTGTTCGGTCGTACGCTGTTGTACCCCGGCGCATTCGTCGCGGTCTCGGTGATGGATCCCATGCCTACCGTGTGGTGGTTGCGACCTGAGAGCATCGCCGCCCTCGTGGGCGAGCACAGTGCCGTCGTGTGGAAGCGCGTGTACTTCAGCCCGCCTGCGGCGAGGCGCTCCGCCGTCGGCATGTTGACCGGCCCGCCGAAGGCACGCGAAGCCCCGAAACCGACGTCGTCCAGCAGGATCACGAGCACATTTGCTGCCCCGTCAGGAGCCGTCACCCGAGGCACGGCGGGGAAGGTCGTGTCCGCATCGGTCGCGTCGTAGGTGAACGCGCCTGCGTACCGCTGATCAGGGATCGGGAGCACAGTGCGTGATGCACGGTCGTTCGTCGTCATGTGACGTCCTCACTCGTGAGATCTCAAATGCCGGGTCAGTCGCTCGCCAGCTTGGCCGCGAACTCCTTCTCGACGTCGATGTAGTGGTCGTCCGCGACGTCGTACACAACCTTGACGACCTCCCCACCGGTGAAGGGGAACCCATGGTGGTACTCGCGCGACACGGTGTCGCCGCTGTCGTAGCCAACCGAGAGACCCTCCCCGGTGAGCGCGTAGCGGCCGAGCTGGGTGCGGATCTCGGTCGACCCGACGGCCTCGTCGTCGACGTAGAGCGTCAGCGTGCCGTAGGCCTCGCCGTGGGCGCCGCGGCCCGTCTTGTCGAAGCCGACCCCGACGACGTGGCGCCCGGCGGATGGCGCGGGGGCCGAGAGCTTCTGCTCCGGCGGGATCCCGAGGAAGTTGTACACGTAGGTAAGCTGCCCGCCCTTGACGAACAGCGAGTACCCGCCGAACCGTGATCCCTGCGCGACGATCACGCCCTCGCTCGAAGCGGTGAACTCGACCTCCGCGAGGATCTTGAACGACACCTGCTGGGTGCGGGCTGCGAGCTGCTCCTGCACCTCCGTCGTCTGCGGGTAGTACGTGTACCGTCCGTCCGCGGGAACCGGAAGGTGGTACTCGTACTTGATGAAGTCCGCGACTCCGAGGTCGTTCAAGGGCAGCACCTGGAACTTCTCGGCCTCGGCGAGCCAGAGCGCGCCCAATTCCTTGAGCTTCTCCGGGTGCTGCTCCGCCAGGTCATGGGCCTCCGCTCGGTCGACGTCTGTGTGGAACAGCTGCCACCGGTCCTGGTCGAAATGGCCGAGGCCGATCGGGACGGGACCGTGCTCCGTGACGGCCTTCCAGCCCTTGTGCCAGATGGCGCGCGTGCCGAGCATCTCGTAGTACTGGGTCTCCTTGGTGGTCGGTGCGTCGGAAGCCCCGAAGGTGTAGTTCATCGGCACTCCGGGCAACGGGGTCTGCTCCACACCGTCCACGACTTCCGGCATCGCGACGCCGCATGCCTCGAGGATGGTCGGCACGATATCGGTGCAGTGGTGGTACTGGTCCCGGACCTCCCCCCGGGCCGTGACCTTCGCAGGCCAGTGGATCACGAGTGGGTCAGCGGACCCACCGGTATAGGAGTAGCGCTTGAACATCCGGAACGGCGTCGAGAAGGCGGCCGCCCATCCGGTCGGGTAGTGGTTGTACGCCTCCGGACCGCCCAGCTTGTCGATCATCGACAAGTTCTGCTCGATGTCCTCCGGGTAGCCGTTGAAGAACAGGTTCTCGTTGATGGATCCGCTCGGGCTTCCCTCACCTGAGGCTCCGTTGTCCGCTGCGTAGAGGATCAACGTGTTCTCGAGCTGCCCCGACTCCTCGAGGTAGTCGACGATCCGACCGACCTGGGCGTCGGTGTACTCGCTGAAGCCCGCGTACACCTCGGCGGTGCGGCTGAAGAGCTTCTTCTCCGCGTCGCTGAGCGAGTCCCACGGTCGAACGGAGTCGCCTTCGCTGAACGTGCCCGGTGTCATCGGGTTCAGCTCGGTGAGGTCGGTCCCCTCCGGCAGGATGCCGCGTTCGATCATGCGCGGAAGCACCCATTCGCGATAGGCCTCGTAACCGTCGTCGAACTTCCCCTTGTACTTGTCGATGTACTCCTGCGGGGCATGGTGGGGCGCGTGGTTCGCGCCGGGGCAGAACCACAGGTACCACGGCTTGTCCGGCATCGACTGCTTGCTGTCCCGCAGCATCCGCAGGGCTTGGTCGGCGAGGTCCTTCGACAGGTGATACCCGTCATCGGGCAGGTACGGCTGATCGATGTAGTGGTTATCGACCGCGAGATCGGGGTACCACTGGTTCGTCTCGCCGCCGATGAAGCCGTAGAAGCGGTCGAAGCCGTGGCCGAGCGGCCACTCGGACCGGTTGGAGCCGGACGCGATCGCGTTGATGGGGACGTTGTGGTTCTTGCCGACCCAGAAGGTCGACCATCCGGCGTCGCGCAGCACACGCGCGACGGACGCGTTCGACTTCGGGATGTGCCCGTTGTAGCCGGGGAAGCCGCTCGCGGTCTCCGAGATCGTCGCGTAGGCGTTCTGATGGTGCGTACGCCCCGTGAGGAACGTCGAGCGGGTCGGCGAGCACAGGGCCGTCGTGTGCCACTGCGAGTACGTCAGCCCGTTCGCGGCGAGCCTGTCCAACGTCGGCATCTGGATCCGCCCGCCGTAGGGCGACCACGCGGCAAGGCCTGTGTCGTCGAAGAGGATCACGAGCACGTTCGGCGCGCCATCGGGCGCCTTCGTCTCCTCGTAGGCGCCCCAGTCCGGGGTCGAGTCTCGGACGTCCAGTTCGATCTTGCCCTGGAACTCCCTGGCCATAGTCGACTCCCTCGTTGCTCGGGTCCCCCGTAAGGCCGCGCACTGATCTCGATCCTCGCGCTGCTCGCGTGACGCGGGCGTCACCCGCGAAGGGTGATCCTTACTGCTTGAGCATTGCGACGCGCATCCTGTGCTCGTCGTCGATGAGGTGGGAATGGTCATCATCGCCGAGGTCGATCCGCACCCAGTCGAGCGATCCGTTGAATTCGTTCCCCGTCGGGCCGTAGTCACTCGAAACAGGAGAAGCCAGATCCATGCCGATGTCGACGGTCTCGTCGAACGTGAACTGGAGGGGGATCGTGCGCTCGACACGTCCTTCCCCGATCTTGTCGTCCCCGGCGAAGAGGGCGACGGTCCCGCCCTTGCCGAGACCACCGCCGTCGTAGGCGAAGTGGGCGCGCAGCTCCTGCGGACCGGCCGGTAGTGACGTGTCCGACCGGACGATGTCGGTGCTGAGACCGAGCAGGTTGTAGGCGAACGCCACCTTGTTCTCGTGGGTGTAGAACGACCAACCGCCGTATGCGCCGCCCTGCGCGATGAGCACGCCGCTAGCGCCGTCCTCAGGGGCCTCGACTTTCGCTGTGACAGTGAACGACTTGTTCTTGATGTTGATCGCGGAGTTCTCCGACAGTCGCCGCATGCCGTGATAGAACGTCTGGCTCTGCGCCGTGACAAGCACCGGCCGACCTGCGAGGTCAGGGTTGAACCGCTCGGCCGAGCGGATGTCGAGCGGAAGCACGTTGAAGCGTGCAGCCTGGATGAGGAAGAGCCGCTGCAGGATTGCGAGCTTCTCGGGTTCCTGTGCCGCGAGGTCGTGCGACTGTGTCCAGTCCTTCTCGACGTCGTAGAGCTCCCACACGTCGTCGTCGAGGCCGTGGTCGGAGCCCGCCCACGGGTCCTTGTGCTTGGCGACCGCCGTCCAGCCCTTGTGGAAGATCGCCCGGTTCCCCACCATCTCGAAGTACTGGGTCTCGTGCTGCTCGGGAGCCGACGCGTCCTCGAACGAGTAGTTCATCGGCGTGCCCTCGTAGGGCCGCTGCGTGACGCCGTGGACGGTCGCCGGCTCGGGGATGCCGGCCGCCGCGAGGACGGTCGGCGCGACATCGATCACGTGGGCGAACTGGTTGCGGATGCCGCCCTTCTCGACCCCACCGTTGGGCCAGCTGACGATCGTCCCGTTGCGTGTGCCGCCCCAGTGTGACGCGACCTGCTTGGTCCACTGGTACGGCGTGTCCATGGCGTGCGCCCAGCCCACGGCGTAGTGGTTGTAGGAGCTCGGGGTCCCGAGGTCGTCGATGTGCGCAGCGACGTACTCCTCCGACTCGATGGCGTTCATGTGGTTGATCGTGAAGCCCTCGTTGGTCGTGCCGTGCATCGACCCCTCGGCGGATGCCCCGTTGTCGCCGATGATGACGTAGACCAGGGTATCGTCGAGGATGCCCAGCTCCTCGTACGCGTCGAGCAGGCGCCCGACGTGGTGGTCCGCGTACGAGAGGAAGCCGGCGTAGACCTCCATCTGACGCGCCAGGGCAGGCTTGATCGTCTCGCTCATCTCGTCCCACGCCGGGATGCCGGCGCTGCGCTCCGTGAGGACGGCGTCGGCCGGGATGACGCCGAGCTCCTTCTGGCGCGCGAACGTCTCCTTGCGGACCTCATCCCAGCCCTGGTCGAACGCGCCCCGGTACTTCTCGGTCCACTCCGTGGGCACGTGGTGGGGCGCGTGCGTCGCTCCCGGCGCGAAGTACGTGAAGGACGGCTTGTCGGGTGCCAAAGACTTCTGCTGGCGCGTCCAGTCGATCGCCTTGTCCGTCATGTCGCCCATGAAGTGGTACCCCTCCTCGGGGGTACCCCAGGGCTCGACGGGGGACGTGTTCTCGTAGATGGCCGGGTACCACTGGTTGGTCTCGCCGCCGAGGAACCCGTAGAAGTACTCGAACCCACCCCCGGGGTGCGGCCAGTGGTCGAACGGGCCGACAGCGCTCGCCTCCCATACCGGCACCTCGTGGCACTTGCCGAACTGCGCGGTGCTGTAGCCGTTGAGCTTCAACGTCTCCGCGAGGGGCGCGCAGCTGTTCGGGCGCACGGAGCTGTAGCCCGGCGCACTCGTGGCAATCTCGGTGATCCCGCCCATGCCGACCGTGTGGTGATTCCGGCCCGACAGCAGGGCGGCGCGCGTCGGCGAGCAGAGCGCCGTCGTGTGGAACCGGGTGTACTTGAGCCCTGCTGCGGCGACCCTTTCGAAGTTCGGGGTGTGCACAGGGCCGCCGAAAGCGCTCGACGCCCCGAAGCCGGTGTCGTCGATCAGCACCACGAGCACGTTCGGCGCGCCGTCGGGCGGTAGCAGGCGCTCGATCGGCGGGTAGTGCGTGTCGGGGTCGGTCGCGTCGTACGTCACTGTGCCGGTGTACGCGAGGTCCGGGATCGGCAGGGTCGTCCGGGGGATGCTCTGGGTGCTCATGTACCGCCCTCTCAGCCGCCAGGAGCCGCCCGCCTGGACGTGCCTGGCCGTTCGGACGCCGAAGTCGGCGCCCCCCCGATAGTCGCCGGAGACGGTTCCTCGGACGTCACCCGTCGCGGGTGATCCTCACCGGTCATCACCGCCGGACGCAGCGGAACCCGATGTGCGTCGTCGCCGAGTCGTCGGTCTGGGGCGAGCGCGCAGCGGGCCGGTACCGCAGGCAGTACTCGGGGGCGCACAGGTGCGAGCCGCCCTTGAGCGCGCGCGTCATCGTCGGTCCTGAGGGCGGGGGGTCTGCGGGTGTGCGCGAGCCGGCGAGTGCGCTCGCCTGCGGCGCGCAGCACGACGGCGTGTGCTCGGCATCCGTCCCGTGCCCCGGCGCGGCCATCGGGAGCACGCTGCGCTGCGCGGACGGCGACCCACCCCCTCCCGGCACCTCGTGCGCGGGGCGGTACGGCGTCGTCGTCCACTCCCACACGTTGCCGATCATGTCGACGAGGCCGAACGCGTTCGCGGGGAACGAGCCGACGGCGGACGTGCCCACCCAGCCGTCCGCGCCGGTGTTGTCGTACGGGAATCGGCCCTGCCACGTGTTCGCCATGAGGACGCCGTCGGGCCGGACCTCCTCGCCCCATGCGTACGTCGCGGGGTCGCCGCCGGCGCGGGCCGCGTACTCCCACTCCGCCTCGGTGGGGAGCGCCTTGCCGGCCCAGTCCGCATACGCCGTCGCGTCCTCGAAGCTCACCTGGACCACGGGGTGCTCGTGCTTGCCGGCGAGGTCGGAGCCAGGGCCGAACGGGTGCCGCCACGTCGCGCCCGGCCGCCAGTCCCACCACGCGCGCCAGTTGCGCAGGTCCACCGGGCCTGGCGTCGGCGTGAACACGAGGCCGCCTGGCACCAGGTCCTCTGGCGCGACACCGGGATACTGCATCGCGTCGAGGGGTCGCTCGGCCACCGTGACGTACCCGCTGTCGGCGACGAAGGCGGCGAACTCCGCGTTCGTGACGGGGTGGACGTCGATCTCGAAGGCGCCCACCGTCCGCTCGTGCACCGGGCCCTCGTCCGGGTAGAAGTCCCGCGACCCCATGCGGAACGCGCCGCCCGGCAGCGCGACCATGGTGCTCATCGGTCGCGATCCTCCTGCGCTCGTGCCTCGCTGTCGGAGTCTCGCGTGGCGCTCATCGGCTCACCATACGGCGCGCTCGATGCCCGTCTGTCAGGCGTCCTGCCCGAACGCGTGCCGGAGGGCTTCCTCCTGGTTCGCCGACAGGTTGGTCTGCAGCAGGGTCCCGTGGATCCCCTGGCTCTCGAGGCTCGCGCGGATCTTGTCGACGACGGCGTCCGACGTGAGGATGAACAGCGCCGACGTGCCGGGCACGACGTTGCTGCGCACCGACCCGATGAAGTCGTCGTCGATGCCCACGTCCGTCAGCGATCCGCCGAGCGCGCCGAAGCCCGCGCCGAGCGCGGCGCCGAGCAGCGGCACGAAGAAGATCAGTCCGAACAGGAAACCCCAGAACGCGCCGCCGAGAGCGCCGATCCCTGTGGCCGAGGTGCGCTGCTTGGTCTTCGGCTTGTTCTTGCCCTGCTCCCACGACACGGTCGCCGCGTCGTGGATCGTGACGAGCTCCTGCTTCGAGAGCACCTCCAGCGCGCTCTCAGCGTTCGCGGCGCCGTCCGGGGAGTCGAACTTCCACACGCTCAGGGTGGCCATCCGGGGTACGTCCTCTCTCGTGGTGAACAGGTAGATGACGCCGGAGGGCGCCGAGGCTCAGAGGGCGCCGATCCCGTCGCCGATCATCTTCATGCCGAGGACCAGGAGCAGGACGGTCATGATCGCGGCGTTGTTCTGGACCATCCAGTGCTTGAGGTCGTCCAGCACGGCGCCCGCGCGCGTGCCCATCGCGAGGTAGACGACGACCGGGGCCGCCACCCCGATCGTCGCCACGACCACGAACACCGCGAGCGCCACGAACTGGTCGGACCGCTCCGACGTGGCCGAGACGATGGCAGCGGCGCCGGAGACGACGAGCAGCAGGTTCTTGGGGTTGATCGCCCCGAGCAGGAACGCCAGGCCGAACGCCTTCGGCGGGGTGAAGCCCTCGATCGCCGCCATCCAGCGCGGCGCGGGAGGCTCCTCCCCCCGCTTCGGTCGCCCACGCCACTGCTTGAGCGCCAGCAGGAGCAGACCCACGCCGAGCACGATCTTGACGATCGCCGCCCAGAGCGGTGTGCCGCCGTCGTCGGAGTCCGCCGCGCCGCCCATGAGCAGGATCACCAGGGTGCCGACGAGCGCGACACCCACGACCCAGCCCAGCAGGAAGCTGAAGGCGTTCGATCTCGCGCGCTTCGTCACGAGCATGAGGACGACTGCGACGATCGGCATTGGACTGACGAGCACGCCGACGGCGATCGGCAGCGATGCACCGATGGCTGATCCCATGCGTCGAGGATGACGCCGCGGCCGGCGCGAAGCATCACCCGCCGCGGGTGACGTCAGCGGACGTCGGCCGGCGGACCCTGGACCCGAGGGGAGGCCCTGTGCTGTACGAGGTCCAGGTTCGCGGCGCCGTCGACGTGGGTCATCTCGGCGAGTTCGCCGACGTGACGGTGGCGGACGCAGGCGCTGGCGAGCGCGGACAGGTCGCGGCGGACACGCTGCTCCACTGCCGCGTGCGCGACGCCGCCGCACTGACAGGCGTCGTCGCCCTCCTGCACGACCTCGGCGTGCGCATCGTCGCGATGCGATCAGTACCGGACGTCACGGAGTTCTGAGGTCGGCCGGGCCGAGCGGTCCGACCTCGCGGGCCGCCCGGGCGAGCGCGCGGACGAGCGGCGTCTCCGCCTGCGCCCTCCACGTCAGCACCCAGGTCAGCAGCGGAGCGTCGGCGACCGGCACGAACACCACACCCGGATGGGCGCTGTAGAGCGCCGCCTGGGCGCCGGCGAGCGTCACGCACTGCCGGCTCGCCACCAGTCCCAGGATCTCGTGGAACGTCGTCGGTCGCGGGCCGCGCCGCGGGATCACCCGGCCGCTCGGCGTGACGCGCGGGAGCATCGCGTCGATCCAGTACTCGGGACCTGCGTGCGGGTCGATCCGGACGTGGTCGGCCACGTCCTCCAGGGACACCGCCTCATGTGCCGCCAGCTCGTGGCCCGACCACACCACCAGGACGCGCCCCGCACGGAACACCGGCGGGCCCTCCACGAGGTCCGGCTCCCGCACCGGTCGCCACACGGCCAGCACGTCGAGCTCCTCGCGACGCAACGCGGCGAAGGCGTCGCTGAAGTGGGTCTCGTGCAGGGAGACCGAGCAGCCCGGGTTGTCGGCCTCGAAGCGGTCGAGGACGTGGAAGAACTGGAAGGCGTCGTTGCCCATGACGCCGAGGCGGAGCTCGCCGCCGACGCCTCCGGCGACCGACCCGGCTCGGGCGATCCCGGCCTTGATCGCGTCGTACCCGACCCGGAGGTCGTCCCGGAGCTGCTCACCGAGCGGCGTGAGGCTCACCCTGCGGCTCGTCCGCTCGAACAGCGCGCCGCCGAGCCGGCGCTCCTGCTGCTTGATCGCCTGGCTCACCCGCGCCTGGGAGACGTGGAGACGCTCGGCTGTCCGGCCGAAGTGCAGCTCGTCGGCCAGCGTCAGGAAGATCTCGATGTCCCGCAGCTCCATGGCGCCACCTCCGTCCGATAACCCCAGGGTTATCGGACCGTACCGGATCCGACCTTGATGCACCCCGGTGCGCGGACGGATCGTGAGATCCGGGATCACCCGATCCGAGGGGGCCGTTCGACCCGAGTCACAGGAGTCATCGTGGACCTCACCATCGAGCGGGGCCAGCCGCTGTTCACCGCGGCTCCGGACGGCCACCCGTGGAAGGTCGCCGCGCCGTGATCACAGCGCGCGGATCGGCGGTGCGGACCGTGCTGTGGTGGCTTCTCGCGGCCTGGTTCGCCGTCGGCGCTGTCGCGACGATCGTGCCCGGCGACGCGTTCCTCGGCGGTCCGTCCGCCGGGAGGCTCGTGGAGTGGGGCCTTCCGTCGTGGTTCCGCCTGGTGGCCGGGGCGGGCGAGCTGCTCGCCGCGGTCCTGCTGGTCGTTCCCGTCCGTCGGTCCCCGCTCCTGGGTCGCGGCTTCCGGCTCCTGGTCGGGGCGGGCGAGCTGCTCGCCGCCGTCCTGCTCGTCGCCCCCGACCGACGGTCCCAGTTCTGGGGCTGCAGCCTGCTGGCGGCGATCCTCCTCGGCGCGGTCGCCACCCAGGTCGTCAGCACGGATCCGGTCCGCGAGTGGGCGACGGCGCCGATCATGCTCGCCATCACCGGCACGCTGGCCTGGCGGCTTCGCGACGAGCGCCCACGGCTCCGCTGGCCACGGCTGCGGATCCAGCGCTCGGCTCACGCCGAGCTCGGGCGAGCTCCTGTGAGCTGACGGCGGGTCACAGCCGCGCTCCGAGACCTCCTGAGTCGGACCGCCGCCCCGGATCATCCGGTCCGGGTGATGCGAGTAGAAGGCGGGCGCGCCACGCTGGCCCCACGCAGCCGTGCCCGCACGCTGCCCGAGACAAGGAGAGTCGCCATGGCCAGGCGCGTCACCGCATGGGTCGGTTGGATCTGGTTCGCCGGCCTCATGATCCTCACCTCCGGCGTCCTCAACGTGCTCTACGGCTTCGCTGCCGTGCTGGGGCCGGACAACGCCGTCGTCGACGCCGGCGCCAGCCTCGTGGTGCTGGACGTGCAGGGCTGGGGCTGGACGCACCTGATCCTCGGGGTGCTCCTCGTCCTCGTCGGCATCTGCGTGATGGCGGGCCAGACCTGGGCGCGCGTCGGCGCGATCGTCCTGGTCACGCTGAACCTCATCGCGCAGTTCGTGTGGCTCCCGGTGCAGCCGTGGTGGTCGATCATCGTCATCGCGATCGACCTCCTGGTGCTGTGGGCCCTCGTCGTGCACGGGCACGAGGCGCGCGAGGCCTGAGGGGTCGCCGACGTGGCAGCAGAGGCGGTGCCGCCCGGGCGGCCGGCGCCACGCGTGCGGTTCCAGGGGTCCGGGGCAGCGATCGCGGGCCTGGGCTTCGCCGTGCTGTTCACCGTCGGCTTCATGCTGCTCGATCACCGCCCCGGGGAGGGGGCGGACGCCGACGTCCTCCTGGAGTACTACCGCGGGTCGGGCGGCACGGCGCTCATCGTGGCCGGCGGGTACCTCGTCCCGTTCGCCGGCATCTGCTTCATCTGGTTCCTCGCCGCCACCCGGCACCGGATCAGCCAGATCGCCCTGAAGGAGGACGCGCTCCTCGCGACGGTCCAGCTCGCCGCCGGGATCCTGTTCGTCGCGATGATGTTCGTCGCTGCGGCCGCGGCCGTCGCCGCCGTCGCTGCGGTCCGGGTCGGGAACGGCGACGACGCGGCCGAGTTCGTCGAGCAGACCCGCACGATGACCGTGTACGGCGAGGCGCTGCTCATGATCTACGCGTTCCGGGTCGCCGCCGTTCTCATCCTCGTGAGCACGGCGCGCGGAGTCCGGACCGGGCTGTTCCCCCGCTGGCTCGTGTGGTTCGGGTACGTGGCCGCCGCGCTCCTGCTGATCGTGCTCACCTACGCTCGCATCGTCGTGCTGGTGGTCCCCGTCTGGGTCGCCGTGGTGTCCCTCATCATCCTGTTCCGCCGCACCGTCGAACGACGGGAGATCGCGTGACCGCCGCCCCAGCAGCACCCGCCGCCACGAAGACCCCGCTGTTCTTCGGGTCCTTCCAGGGGTACCGGCGAACGAACATCCGTCCCGACGTCATCGCCGGGCTCACCGTCTGGGCCGTCCTGGTGCCGGAGGCGTTCGCGTACGCCACCATCGCCGGCGTCCCACCCGTGGTCGGCCTGTACGCGGCCGTCCCGGCGCTCATCGCGTACGCGGCGTTCGGGTCGAGCCGGCACCTCGTGGTCGGGCCGATGTCCGCCACGGCCGCGCTCTCGGCCGCCACGATCGCGCCGCTCGCGGGCGGCGACACGAGCACGTACATCGTGATGACGACCGTGCTGGCGATCATGACCGGCGTCGCCGGCATCCTGGCCGGCCTCCTGCGCCTCGGGTTCCTCGCCGCGTTCATCTCCGAGCCCGTCCTCAAGGGCTTCATCGTGGGGCTCGCGCTCACGATCATCATCGGCCAGGTGCCTCACCTGCTCGGGGTCGATGGCGGCGGCGAGGGCTTCTTCTCGAGGGTCGCCACGATCCTCGGGCAGCTCGGGCAGCTGAGTCCCCTGACGTGCGCCGTCGGGATCGGCGCCCTGGTGCTCGTGTTCGCGCTCAAGAAGTGGGCCCCGGTGGTGCCGGCCTCGCTCGCGGCCGTCGTCGTCGGGATCGTGCTCGTCAACGCGCTGCAGTGGGAGGACCGGCTCGACATCGTCGGACACATCGACCCCGGCCTGCCGAGCCTCGGGCTGCCCACCGACGACTGGTCGATGTACGGGCAGCTGGCGGCTCCCGCCCTCGGGGTGCTGCTCGTCGGGTTCGCGGAGGGCCTCGGCGCCGCCAAGACGTACGCGGCCAAGGCGGGCTACGACGTCGACGCCAACCGAGAGCTGCTCGGCCTCGGGGCCGCGAACGCCGCGTCCGGGCTGGCGTCCGGCATGGTCGTCAACGGCAGCCTCTCGAAGACCGCGGTGAACGGCTCCGCCGGGGCGAAGTCGCAGCTGAGCGGCCTCGTGGTGGCGGTGCTCTGCGTCGTCACGCTGCTCGTCCTCACCCCCCTCTTCGAGTCCCTGCCCGACGCGGTGCTGGCCGCCGTCGTCATCGCCGCGGTCATCGAGCTCGTGGACGTGAAGTCGCTCGCGCGCCTCTACCGGGTGTGGAGCGCGCGGCTCGCCGGGTCGTACGGCGTCGCGGCGCGGGCGGACTTCATCGCCGCCGTCGTCGCGATGATCGGCGTGCTCGTGCTCGACACGCTGCCCGGCCTCGTCGTCGGCATCATCTGCTCGTTGGTCCTGCTGCTGTACCGCGCGTCACGAGCGAAGGTGCGCCGCCTCACGCGGGTCGGCGGACTGTGGCTCGACGCCGCCCGGCACCCTGACTCACCGACCGTTCCGGACGTCGTCGTCGTCCGCGTCGAGTCCGGCCTCTTCTTCGCGAACTCCGACCACGTCAAGGAGGAGATCCTCGCGCTCGTCACGCCCGAGGTCCGGCTCGTCGTGCTGGACGGGCAGACGACGCCGTTCACCGACGTCACCGCCGCGACGATGCTGGCGGAGCTCGCGACGACGCTCGAGCGGTCCGGCGTGGACTTCGCCGTCGCCGGCGACATCGGCCCGGTGCGCGACGTCGTCCGCGAGGTCTCCCCCGACGCGGCGGAACGTCTGTTCACGTCCGTGGACGACGCCGTCGCCTCCGTGCACTCGTCCCCGCCAGATCCGAGACCGTCGTGAACCCCTCCGAGCTCGTGGACTTCAACACGATCAGCGGCTGGACCCTGCTGGGTGTCGTCCTCGTCCTGCTGGTCACGTGGCTGCTCTTCCGGCTGACGAAGCACACCGTGCTGCGCCTGCTGCGACGCATCGACGGCATCAGCGAGGAGATCGCCGCCGGGGCGTCCCGCATCGCCGGGTACTTCGTGATCCTCCTCGGCGTCGGCATCGCGCTCAGCATGCTCGGAGCCGAGGTCCAGCCCCTCCTGGCCGCCGCCATCGTGCTCGCGGTCGTCGTCGTCCTCGCGCTGCGCGGCGTCGCCGACAACTTCGGCGCAAGCCTCATCATCCAGACGCGCAAGCCGATCCACCTGGGCGACCGCATCGCGACGCACGACGAGGTCGGCACCGTCGTCGAGATGAACGCGCGCTCCGTCGTCATCATCACGAACGACGGACGCACGATCCACGTGCCGAACGGCAAGCTGCTGTCCGACCCCATCGTCAACCACTCGGTGTCCGGGGCGCTGCGGTCGGAGATCGAGATCCGCACGTCGCACGTGACGCACCTGGGCACCGTCGAGAAGCACGTCCTGGAGGCGGTCCGGAACGTCACGGGCGTCCTGGACGCGCCGACCCCCGACGTGGTGTGGACCGGGAGCTCCGTGGAGCGCATGACCGGCCGGATCCGGTTCTGGCTCGACCCCGACTCCGGACGGCGCATGACGTCGGCCGTGGTCGTCGCCGTCGCCCAGGAGCTCCGCGAGGCGAAGATCCCCGCCACCCTCGAGTGCCCGCCGCCCGCACAGCCGCTCACCGCTCCGCCCGCGCTATGAGGACGGTCAGCCACCGGCGGCTCATCGCACCTCCCTCCGACGACTTCGTCGCGGTGCTCGTGCTCCTCACCGGCGCCTACGTGCTGTACACGGCCACGGAGAGCGGCTGGGCCCGATTCGTCGTCGCGGGCCTCTACGTTCTCGCGCTCGTCCTCGCGGTCCGAGCCGCCTCGCCGACGCGCCGCCAGACCGCGACGTTCGGCTGGGTCGTGGCCGCGTGCGTCATCGCGATCGCGCTCGCCTACGTGCTCCTGCCGGACGACGACGCCGCGGGGGTCACCGACGCCGTCATCGCCCTCGTGCTCATGGTCACGCTCGTGCTCGTGATCTCCCGCGTGCTCGCGCACCGACGGGTCACGGTGCAGACGATCGCGGGCGCGCTCAGCGCCTACCTCCTGATCGGGATGCTCTTCGCCGCTGTGTACGGCGTGATGACCTGGCGGTCCGACACCCCGTTCTTCGCCTCGGGCGACGTCGCCGACGCACGCTCGCTGCAGTACTTCTCGTTCACGACGCTGACGACGCTCGGCTACGGGGACCTGACGGCCGCCGACTTCCCCGGCCGCGGTGTCGCCACCTTCGAGGCGCTCACCGGCCAGATCTTCCTCACCACGCTCGTCGCTCGCCTCGTCGCGACGTTCCGGCGCCAGTCGGACGGGCCGGACGGGACGGTGGGCGGTTCGACGGACGACGAGTCGTGACGATCGTCGGAACGCTGCGCACGTACGAGCGCGCACAGTTCCGCCCCGACCTGCTCGCGGCGCTCACCGTGACCGCCCTGCTCATCCCGAGCGGGCTCGCGTACGGCGCCCTCGCAGGGCTGCCACCGGTCGCCGGGCTGTACACCGGCTGCCTGGGCATGGTCTGCTACGCGCTGCTCGCGACGTCCCGGGTCCAGATCGTGGGCCCGGAGTCCCAGATGGCGATCCTCGTGGCGTCGGCGCTGGCGCCGATCGCCGCGGGCAGCCCGACCGACTACGCCGTCCTGGCCGCCGCCCTCGCCCTCGTCTGCGCGCTGCTGTGCGTGCTCGCCGGCGCGCTGCGGCTCGGCTTCCTCGCCGACTACCTCTCCCAGCCCGTCCTCGTCGGCTACCTCACCGGCGTCGCGCTCATCATCATCGTCGGGCAGGCGGCGAAGCTCGTCGGGATCTCGGCCGACGGCGACACGCTGCTCGAGCTGGTCATGTCCGCCGTCTCGAACCTCGACGGCGCTCGGCTCGCCCCCGCCGTCGTCGGGATCGTGACGATCGGGCTCGTGCTCGCCCTCCGGGCGCTGTGGCCGCGCGTGCCGGGGAGCCTGGTCGCCGTCGTCGTCATGACGGCGGCCTCGGCGCTGCTGGACCTCGAGGGGCGCGGCGTGGCGGTCGTGGGCGACGTGCCGCGCGGGCTCCCCGCTCCGTCGTTCCCGCTGCTGGACCTCCGCGAGTACCTCGACCTCGTGGTCCCGGCGCTCGGCATCGTGCTCGTGGTCTTCGCCGACGCCGTGCTCACCGCCCGGGCGTACGCCGCACGCGGCGGGGACTACCCGATCGACGCGAACCGGGAGCTCCTCGCCCTCGGAGCCGCGAACGCCGGCGTCGGCCTGTTCCAGGGTTTCGCCGTGGGGTCGAGCGACTCCCGGACGGCGGTCAACGTCGCGAGCGGCGGACGCACGCAGGTGGTCAGCCTGCTCGCGTCGGCGTGCACCGTCGTCTTCCTGCTGGCGCTCACCCCGCTCGTGCACGACCTGCCGCAGCCGACGCTGGCCGGCGTCGTCATCCTCGCCGCTGTCACGCTGCTCGTGCCGAAGGACTACGTCGCCCTGTTCCGGTTCCGGCGGTTCGAGGGCTGGATCGCCGTCGCGACGGTGGTCGGCGTGTCGGTGCTCGGCATCCTTCCCGGGATCCTCGCCGCGGTCGGGCTCACGCTGCTCGACCTCGTGCACCGGCTGTCGCGCCCGGCCAGGCGGACGCTCGGCCCGGTCCCCGGGTCCCGGCGGTGGCGGACCGTGGCGGCGGGGAGCCATGCGCAGCCGGACGCCGACGACCGGCCCGGTCTCGTCGTCGTCCGCTACGGCGGACCGGTCGTCTTCGCCAACGCCGAGTACGTGCTCGATCACGCCAAGGGTGCGGCTCGGGCGACCACCGGAGCGGTGCGGTGGCTCGTGATCGACGCCGAGGCGGTCACCGCCCTCGACTCGAACGGCGCACATGCGCTGTCCCGCCTCGCTCGGTGGTGCCGCCACCGCGGGATCGAGCTCGCGCTCGCCCGGGTGAGCGCGGAGCTCGCGGCCGACATCGCCCGGGCCGAGGTGCCGGTCGATCACGTCTACGAACGGGTGGCCGACGCCGTCGACGCCTACGACCGCGCCGCGGCGCAGGCGCCCTGACGGCGCTTCTCACCCGCCACGGGCGATGCGCGGGCCCCGTCCCAGCACCCACGCTGTGTCCCATGGCAGCCATGGCACCTCCGGCCACCGAGCCGGCGGCGGGGACCGCGTCGGATGCGCCGCTCCTGCGCGACCGCGGACTGAACCGCCTCGGCATCGAACGCACCGGGAGCCGGGCCGCGGGCGTCGTCGTCCTCGTCGTCGTCCTGCTCCTCGTGATCCCGATCGCCCTGCACGCCTCGCTCGGGCCGACGCCGGTGGAGCAGGTCCAGTCCGGCTCCGTGCTGCGGGTGACGGACGGCTCGACGACGGTGCGCGTCACGGTGCCCGACGGCTGGTCGAGTGTCGGCGAGGGGTCCTCCCGTGGGTTCAGCTCCGGGCTGACGCTCGTGCGCACCGGCATGAACGCGACAGTCTCCGCCGCCAGCGGCGTCGACGACGCCCGCACGTACTTCGACCGCCAGGTGCGTCTCCTCGCGCTCGAGGGCATCCCTGGCACGGCCGAGGACGTCAGCGTGCAGGACGCCGACGGCGGTCAGGTGGTCAGCGGGCGCGTCACCGGCTCCGGGGCGGACGACGCGTTCGTGACCGTGCTCGTGTCCGACGGCGGTGACGCCGCCTCGATCTTCGGGATCGCCGCGCACGGCGACCTGGATCGCCAGCAGGACGCGTACGACGCGCTGGTCGAGGGGGTGCAGGTCCGATGAGCACCGAGCGAGGACTCCGGAGCGAGGAACGAGCGCAGGAGGATCGCGACCGATGAGCACCACGACGTTCCGTCCCGAGCCGGTGCGCCCGACCGGGCGGCTGCGCGACGTCCGCCAGCTCATGTGGTGGCTCTTCCTCGTGCTCCTGGTCGTCGGCGTGGCGGGCTACCTGCTGATGAACATCTCCTACGCGCTCCTGGCTCCGCAGGCGTTCGGCATCGGCGTCGTGTTCGCGATCCTGCTCGCGGCGCTGCTGCTGTGGATCATCAGCAAGCTCGACGTCGCCGGCGCCCCACCGACCGCTGCGTACGTCGCGGTCTTCGCGTGGGGAGGCCTGACGGCGACCACGCTCGCCGTCGTCGCGAACGACAACATGATCGCCGTCTACGACCGCATCGGTCTCGGCAGCTGGGCCGCCGCGCTCGCCGCGCCCACCGACGAGGAGACCGCCAAGCTGCTCGGCGTCGTCGTCGTCCTCTACCTCGTCCGGCGCATCCGCCCGCGGCCGATCGACGGACTGATCCTCGGCGCGGTGTGCGGCGTCGGGTTCGAGGTCGTCGAGAACGTGCTCTATGCCGTGCAGACCGCCGTCGCCGACCCGAACTCGGACGTCACCTCGGCCCTGGGCACGTCGGTGCTGCGGATCGTCGTCGGCTTCGGCGGGCACGCGATCTTCGCGGGGTGCGCCGGGTACGGGATGGCGGTCGCCCTCGGGAAGCCGGGGCTGACGGCCGGGAAGCGCGTCGGGACCGCGTTCGGGATGTGGGCGGTCGCGTGGATCCTGCACTCGCTGTGGGACTCGCCCGTGACGTTCGGCCTCGAGGGCTGGCAGTCGATCCTCGTGATCCCGATCAAGTACGGCCTCATGATCGTCGCGTTCGTGCTCGCGTACCGCGCGGCGGCACGCACCGAGTACGAGTGGCTCACGACGGCGTTCCGCGGCGTGCCTGCCGACGTCGTGTCGCCGTCCGACGTGCACGACCTCACGAGCCGGTCGGCGCGCCACGCGGCGCGGGCGCGTGCTCGGGAGCACGGCGGACCCGAAGCCGTCCACGCGCTCAAGGACGTGCAGCACGCGCAGCTCGCACTCGCGGACCTGCTGCGGGACGTGCCGGCATCCAGCCCGATCGTGGCGCGACAGGCAGCGGCGACGGTGCGGCTGCGCGCGCAGGCCGTCGCGTCGCGTGCCGTCCCGACCGCCTCGGGCCTCATGCTCGACTGAACGTGTCAGGAGCGCCGACAGGCGTGGACGCCCTCGAGTGGCCGGAGGGGTGGGCCGGCCCTAGCGTGCCAGGCGTGACCCTTCTCGACGTCCCGCGCCCGGTCGTGCCGCGGTACAAGGTCACGGTGCCTCGCCGCGGCGAGGCGACGATCGCCCGGCCCCGACTCTCGGCCATGCTCGACGACGCCGTCGCCTCCCGTCCGGTCTCGCACGTCGCGGCGCCCGCGGGCTTCGGGAAGTCCACGGCCGCCGCCGCCTGGGCGGCGGACCGGTCCGACGTCGCGTGGCTGTCGCTCGACCCGTACGACGCCGACCCGCGGCGCCTGTACCGGGGCGTGCTCGCCGCGATCGCCACTGCCCTCGCCGACGACGAGCTGCCCGCCCCGCTGGCCGCGGTGCTGCGCCCCGGCGTCCACCCTCGCGACCCAGAGGACGCGATCGACCTGCTCGACGGCGTGCTCGAGGCGCTCGACGACCTCCGACGCCCGCTCGTCCTCGTGGTCGACGACGTCCATCACGTCCCGCCTGGTGTCGCGAGACCCGTGGTCCGCGCGGTGCTGAGCGCGGGCCTACCGACCACGAACGTGCTGCTCCTCAGCCGGGACGCGTCCCACCTCGACGGGCTGGACCTGGACGCCACCGTCACCGGCGCGGACCTCGGGTTCACGGCCGAGGAGATCGTGACGCTGTCCGGGTCCTACCCCCCGGGTCTCACGCAGGCGCAGGCTGTCTCGCTGCACGACGAGACGCGTGGCTGGCCAGCGGCGGTCCGGATGTCGCTGATCGATCGACCTGACCGGGACGCCGCGGAACGTCGCGGCACCCCGGCCACCCCGGCCACGACCCCCGCCCGCGCCGTCGCCGCACACGACGAGGCGTTCGGCGCCTACCTGCACGACGAGGTGCTCGGTGCGCTCCCGCGGGCGGTCGCCGCCTTCGTGCGCCGGGCGACCACGAGCACCGTCATCACCGCCTCCCTCGCCATCGCTCTGACGGGCGACGACGGCGCGCGGCTCCTCGCCGCCACGCTCCGCCGCGGACTGTTCCTCACGCCCCTCGGGCGGCGCGACGGCGAGGACGTGTACCGCTGGCACGACCTGTTCGCCTCCTGGTGCCGCAGCCGCCTCGAGCACGAGGACCCGGCACTGGCCCGGGACCTGCACGGGCGCGCCGCGCGATTCTGGGGAGCGCGCCATCTGCCCGAGTCCGTGCCGCACGCACTCGCCGCCGGAGACAGCGGTGCTGCGGTCGACCTGCTCGTCGAGGGCGCGCTCGAGGCGCTGCTGAACGGCGGGGCGGCCGAGCTGCTCGAGCTGTGCGAGGCCCTCCCGCCCACGGCGCGGGACGACGCGCGCGTCGTCGCGATCCGGTCGGTCGCCGCGCGCATGTCCGGTCGACGTGACGAGGCCGCGTCGCTCCTCGAGCGCGCCCGCGCGCAGCTGGCTGACCACGACGCGGGCGACGCCGACGGCTCCCACGCGCTCGCCGTCGCGATGCTCGAGACGTTCGTCGCGGGTCCGTCGTCGGCTCCCGACGCCGCGGAACGGCTCCTCGCGTCGCCGGCGGCGCTGCACCCCGCCGTCCGGGCCGGCCTGCTGTACCACCTCGGACGGCGGGCCACCCGCCGCCAGCAGGATCCCCGGGGAGCGCTCCACCTGCTGGACGAGGCGGTCTCTCTCGCGGAGCGCCACGGACTCGACGGCGTCGCACTCGCGAGCCGGGCCGAACGGGCCTCCGCGTTGGTGGATGCCGCCGAACCGGTGCTCGCCGAGCAGGCGATCACCGACGTCCTCGAGCGGGCGGAGATCTCGGGGTGGGCGCAGGACGCCCGTCTGGCGCTGCTCCGGCTCGAGGCCGGCGTCTTCGCGTACTGGCGGGACGAGTTCGACGTCGCGCAGCGGCACTTCACGCTCGTCACGCGCGCCCGGGGTGACGACGAGGCGGTCGCGAGCCTCGGCTCGCTGTACGGAGCCCTCGCGTCGATCGCGACAGGGGACGCGGGCGGCGCGGCGGCCGCCGCGCAGGGGATCAGTCAGGGCCTGGCGAGCCTGCCGCTCGAGGCCATGCATGCCCTGCTCCGCCTGAAGACCGCGGAAGCGGCCGGCGACGTCGCCTCCGCCGTCCGCGAGGCGGATCTGATCGGACGCTCGCCGTGCATGCCCTTCGCCGTGGTGTGGCAGGCCGAGGTCTTCCGGGTGGCCGGCCGGGCGGAGCGGGCGAGGAACGTCCTGGCCAGCCTGCGGGCCGTTCCCGTGCGGGCACACGTCCGCGTCGCGGCCGAGCTCACCGGCGCGTTGCTCGACGCCGCCGACGGCGGGGACCCGCTGCCGCAGATCGTCGCCGGCCTCCACGTGGCGGCGCCGTCCCGGTTCACGCGCCCGTACCTCGAGCGGCTGCCCGACCTGCGCCCGTACCTGGAGGCGCTCGTCCACGCCGGCACGGACCATCGGGACTTCCTCACCGGCCTCCTGGGCACCCCCGCCGCGGACGGCGCTCCGCACCGCCGGTCCCACTGGGAGCTCACGGACCGGGAGCTGGAGATCCTCGACGGCCTGCGGTCGTCCCTGACCGCGGCGGAGATCGCTCGCTCCCTGTTCGTGAGCGTCAACACCGTGAAGACGCACCAGCGCGCCGTCTACCGCAAGCTCGGGGCGCGCAACCGCCGGGAGGCGGTCCGTCTCGCGGCGAGCCGCGGGTTCCTGCCGGCCTGACCGTCCGTTCCCTGCCCTGCCCGTCACCCGCACCAGCACCCGCACCCGCACCCGCACCTGCACCCGAGGAGTCACCATGACCGACCCCGTCAGCGCCGCCGTCGCCTCCGCGCACGCCGAGGCCGCCCGGACCCTCCCGTTCAGCGACGACCGGGATCACGCGGCCACCGGTCGCGGGCTTCTCGCGCCGCTCTCGCCGGACGCGGTGCGCACGTCCGACGGCAGGGAGGTCTGGGACGTCGGCGGCTACGCGTTCCTCGACGGCAAGAACCCGGGCACCGTGCACCCGAGCCTGTGGCGGCAGAGCGGTCTGGTGACCACGTCCGGCCTGTTCCAGGTCGTGCCGGGGATCTACCAGGTGCGGGGCCTCGACCTGTCGAACGTGACGTTCGTGGAGGGCGACCGGGGCGTCGTCGTCATCGATCCCCTCATCTCGGTCGAGACGGCCGCCGCGGCGCTCGCGCTGTACCGGGAGCACCGCGGGGACCGGCCCGTGACTGGAGTCGTGTACACGCACTCCCACGTCGACCACTTCGGCGGCGTCAAGGGCGTCACGACGCAGGAGGACGTCGACGCCGGTCGATGCGTCGTCCTCGCGCCGGCGGGCTTCCTCGAGCACGCGATCGCGGAGAACGTGTACGCCGGGACGGCGATGGCGCGGAGGGCGGGGTACATGTACGGCGCGGCCCTCGAGAAGGGCGCCGCGGGCCAGGTGGGCGCCGGGCTCGGCCAGACGACGAGCACGGGCACCGTGTCGCTCATCGTCCCCACCGTGGACGTCACCCGGACCGGGCAGCGCGAGGTGGTCGACGGCGTCACCATGGAGTTCCAGCTGACGCCCGGCACCGAGGCGCCCAGCGAGATGAACTTCCTCTTCCCGGACCTCAACGCGCTCTGCATGGCGGAGAACGCGACCCACACTCTCCACAACACCCTGACGCTGCGTGGCGCGCTGGTGCGCGACCCGCACGTGTGGGCGGTCTATCTGACGGAAGCGATCCGGCTCTTCGCCCACCGTGCCGACGTCGTCTTCGCATCCCACCACTGGCCGACGTGGGGCCGCGAGGACCTCACGGAGTTCCTGTCCCAGCAGCGCGACCTGTACGCGTACCTCCACGACCAGACGCTGCGCATGATCAACCAGGGCTACGTCGGTCGGGAGATCGCCGAGCGCATCCAGCTGCCACCGGCGCTCGAGCACGCGTGGCACGCGCGCGGCTACTACGGCAGCGTCAGCCACAACGTCAAGGCGATCTACCAGCGGTACATGGGCTGGTTCGACGGCAACCCCGCCCACCTGTGGGAGCACCCGCCGGTCGAGGAGGCCACCCGCTACGTCGCGTTCATGGGCGGCGCTGACGCGGTGGTCGCGAAGGCGCGCGACTCCTTCGACGACGGCGACCTGCGGTGGGTCGTGACGGTCCTCAACCACGTGCTCTTCGCGGATCCTGACCACGCCGCGGCGCGTGAGCTGCAGGCGGCGGCGTACACCCAGCTCGGGTACGGCTCCGAGAACGGGACGTGGCGCAACTTCTTCCTCTCCGGGGCCGAGGAGCTGCGGCACGGCTCCTTCGGCACGCCCACGCAGACGGCGTCGCCGGACCTCCTCGGCGCCCTCACGCCTGCGCAGGCGCTCGACTCGATCGCGATCCGCGTCGACGGGCCGCGAAGCTGGGACGTCGCCGCGTGCGTCGACTGGGTCGTGGACGGGACGCGGTTCCGCGTGCGGCTCGCGAACGGCGTCCTGGTGCACGACGTCCCCCGCGAGGACGACGAGGAGTCGCCGGAGGCGACGTTCACGACCGACAAGGCGACGTTCCTCCGGGCGCTGCTCGCGCCGTCGTCGATCCCCGAGCTGGTGGCCGACGGCTCGCTGCAGCTCACCGGCGACGGCGAGGCGTGGACCCGGGTGCTCGGCACGCTGGACGAGACGGATCCGGGCTTCGCGATCGTGCTGCCCTAGGCCTCGGCCGGACCGCCGCGGAGCACGCGCGGCCCGCTCGCGGCCACCATCCGCTCGCCGAGGTCCCGCGCGCAGGACCGCAACTCCGGCCCGCCCACGATGCGGTACGGAGCCGGGAGCACGGCGAGCTGCTCGGCGCACCACACCGGGTTGCTCGTGCTGCCGATGACGTGCGACCGGTCGGGGCCGAGCGGTTCGACGGCACCCAGCGGGCGCGGAAGGCAGGCACGGACGACATCGGCCGACGCCTCCACGACGACGTCGACGTCGTACTCCCAGCCCGCCGCCAGGTGCTCCTCGAGCAGCGCGACGGGATCGAACGGCGCGGGGGCGTCGAACGTCTCGTCGAGGAGCGTGACGCCCAGCACGCGGTCCACGCGGTAGGCGCGGCGAGCGGCGGCACGGAGCGACCAGCACAGCAGGTACCAGCGCCCGTGGCGGACGACGACTGCCCACGGCTCCACGTCGACGGTCCACTCCGACCCCGCCTCGGAGCGGTACGCTAGGCCGATACGGCGGTGGCTGGAGCACGCCTGGACGAGCGCCGTCGTCGTGCCCGGATCCGGCCTCGCCGCCGCGCGGTCGGGCGCAGCGGAGGCCGTGCGGCGCACCGCCTCCGCGTGGGCGGCCACCGGTTCGGGCAGCGCGCGCATGATCTTGCCCAGCGCGCTCCCGACGGGATCGGTGGGGTCGGCGGCGTCGTGGTGGCCGTCGAGCACAGCCATCACGAGCCCGAGGGCCTCGGCGTCGGTGAACGTCAGGGGCGGGAGGCGGAACCCGCGGCCGATCCGGTAGCCGCCGTACCGTCCCCGCTCCGACACCACCGGGATCCCGGCCTCGCGCAGGATCCCGACGTAGCGCCGGGCCGCGCGTTCCGACACGCCGAGGCGGCCGGCGAGCCGCTCCGCCGTCGTGCCCGGCTCGCCCTGGATGAGCTCGAGCGCCAGGAGCGCCCGCGCCGTGGGGCTCGTCTCGCCTCGCATGACCGGACCCCTTTCGGACGTACATCGTCCGGTAGCAACCCTAATCCGCGGCGTCGGGAGGGCACGACCCCGGACCTCCCGACCACGAGCCCGAGGCGAGAATCTGCTCCTCGGGCAGCGCTGCGCGCGCGTACCTCGCGGGCCGCCTCTAGCGTGTCGCGCGTGGGACGACTCCGACGCGCCGCCAGTGCCCGCCCTGACGCCCTCCCGGAGACGCCCGACCGGTGGGCGCGCGTCCGGGACGTCGTCGCCGTCGTCCTGCTCGCCGTCACCGCGGTGCTGACCGCCTGGAGCGGGTTCGAGTCGAGCAAGTGGGGCGGCGAGATGTCCATCGCGTTCTCGCGTGCCTCCACGGCCCGCATCGAGGCCGCGAGGTACGCCGACGACGCCAACGCCGCCCGCGACGTGGACCTCCAGACCTTCAGCCTCTGGCTCGAGGCGTACGCCCAGGACGACACCCAGCTCCTCGAGTTCGTCGAGTCCCGGTTCACCCCCCACTTCGCCGAGGCGTTCGACCTGTGGATCGCCGAGCGGCCGCTGCAGAACCCGGACGCCGCGCCGAGCCCGTTCGCGCTCGAGGAGTACGTCCCCCCGGGCGAGGCGGAAGCCGCGGCAGCTGACGAACGGGCGGACGGGCTCTTCGACGAGGCCCTGCGCAACAACCAGCGCGGCGACGACTACACGCTGCTCACCGTCCTCTTCGCGCTCGTGCTCTTCTTCGCCGCGATCGCGGAGCGACCCCGCGCGCCCGGGACCCGGTGGGCGCTGCTGATCGGGGCCGGGACGCTCGCTGTCGCCGGCATCGTGCTGCTCGCCATGTTCCCGAAGATCATCTGAAGACCGCGAGAGTCGGGGCCCCCGGGCCGTCGGGCGTCGGGTTCGTCCGGTCCCGCGCGGCCGCCGTCCTTTCCGGACGTGCATCGTCCGGAAGTGGTCCTAGCGTCGCCACCGCACCATCCGAGCGGGAACGAGCGAAGGGACGACGACCATGACGCACGAGGCGACCTCCGGCGCTGCGGCGGCCGGAACCACTGACGACACGCGGATCCACGAGCCAGAGCTGACCGCCGGGGAGACGGAGACGCTCGTCTTCGGGCTGGACCGCACACGGGCGCAGTTCGCGTGGAAGACCGGCGGGCTCGACGCCGCCGCGCTCCGGCGACCCTTCCCGCCGTCGACGATGACGCTCGGCGGGCTGCTCAAGCACCTCGCCTTCATCGAGTCGCTCCACGCGGCGGAGGCGCTCACGGGACGCTCGCCGGGCGAGCCGTGGGAGAGCGTCGACTGGGACGCGAACCCCGGTTGGGACTGGGAGAGCGCCGCCGACGACTCGCCCGAGGAGCTGTACGCGCTGTGGCACGGGGCCGTTGCCGGTGCGCGCACCGCGCTCGCGGCGGTGGTGGCCGACGGCGGGCTGGACGCGCGCTGGAAGTTCACCATGTCCGGCGGTGAGCCGCCGAACGTGCGGCGCTACCTCGTCGACATGCACGAGGAGTACGCCCGGCACGTCGGCCACGCGGACCTGTTCCGCGAGGCGATCGACGGGCTGGTCGGCGAGGACCCGCCCCAGCCGGCCTGACTGCTCCTTCCGCCGCGGGCCTGCACCCGCACCGCATCACCGCGCCCCCGCGCCCGCCGCACGCCGCACCCCCGGGCCGCGCCCGCCCCCAGCCCGCACCCCACCACCACGCCCGTCCCTCACTCCAGCAGCCTCTCTCGGCGAACCTCGCACTCCACGTCGAACCTCGTACCCCAGGGTGCGAGGTTCGACGTGAAGTGCGAGGTTCGGCGCGGTCAGTGGGCCCGCATGGGGCCGAGCGCCGGGATCGGCGGTCCCCAGTGCTCGCTCGGGATCGCCGCGCGCAGGCGCTCGACGGCGCGCCGGGGGGCCGCGACGTCGGTCGTGTCGAAGTGCAGGAGCGTGATCCGAGCGTCGCCGACGGCCACGCTCCGTCTCTTCTCGGCGAGGAGCGACCGCCGGACCGCATCCTCGGAGCTGCCGTACTTGGCGAGGCCGTCGTACTCCCACCCGACGCGCACCTGCGGCCAGTACCCGTCCAACCAGAACGTCCCGGTCGCGGTGTCGACGGGCTGCTGGAGGTGGGGGCGGGGAAGCCCGTGGGCGACGGCGAGCCAGCGCACCCAGCTCTCTCCGGCGCTCTCGGCGAGGGCGTCCGCGAACGGTATGAGGGCTCGCGCCTGCCGGACGCCGCGGGCTCCGCGCATCGCCGCCACGCGTGCGAGGAGGTCGTTCGCCTGGACGCCGTCGCGCAGCGCCCCGTCCACGACGACGAGCGCATCCAGAGGGCGGAGGAGGCGGGCGCAGTCCGCGGCCGTACGCGCGCGAGCCGTCACCGGGAGGTCGTGGCCCTCGCAGTCGGGATGCTCGCACCGCGCGGTGTGGACGAAGCCGTCGTCGACGTCGAGGGCCGCGTAGCTCCACCGGCGCCCCGAGGCGGCCCGGGCTCCGGGGGACGAGGTTCGGAGGATGATCGGAGCATCGGGACAGCGCCAGACGGGCCACCCGTACAGGAGCGCTGCCGACTCCCTCGCGAAGTGGTGCTCGCCCGTCAGGGCCTCGTGGTCGGCCCGCACTCGCGCGAGGTGGAGGCGCTCACGGCGTTGCCACACGGGCAGCTGCGGATCGACGACGACGCAGGCGGAGCGGCCGACGGCTGCGAGGCGCCCCGCCGCCACCTCGGAGCGGAGCGCCGGTCGCGCCAGCTCACCCGGTCGGACGAGCGCGGGAAGCGTGCGCGGCACGGGCGGGGTCACCGCGCGGGCGCCGGACGTCAGGACGGTTGCCACCCGTGGAGCGTGCAGCCCCAGGCCCGCCAGGGACTGCGGGCGTGTGGATGACTGCCGCCGCGAGCACCGATCGGCCGACCTGGGGACAACCCGCCACGCCACCCCGCGCCGACCCCTGCGAGCGCCCGCCCACCCCTCGCCCCGCCCACCCCACGCCGAACCTCGTCCTTCGCGTCGAACCTCGCACCCTGGGGTGCGAGGTTCGACGCGAAGTGCGAGGTTCGGCGCCAAGGGGCGCCGGCGCCCCCGACCGGGCCGGGGCCGAAGCTCAGTGGCTCGCGGAAGCGTCCAATGTCCGGGCGGCAGGCGAGGGCACCCCACCGGCGCGGGTGGCCAGCACCGCGACGGCCACACCGAGCAGCCCGCTCGCCGCCATCGCGAGCACGAACGCACCGGAGCCGATCACGCCGAGCAGCGCCGTCGTCGCCGTCCCGACGGTCGTGAGCAGGAGCGCCCCTCCGAGGGCGTCGCTGACCTGCACGGCCGCGCTGTTGCGACCCTGATCCGCCACGGGCGACAGCTCCAGGGTGCGCAGCGACGTCGTCGGGTGCGCAAGTCCCATCCCGAAGCCGACGAGCGCCCAGCCCACCATGCCGACGGCCACCGGGATCGCCGGCACGAGCAACAGTCCCGCGACGCCGATGCCGACGGCGATCGAGAGGCCGCCGTAGCGGAGGCAGTCCCGCGACGAGAGCCGGTCCCGCCCGCGCAACCACGCCGCCGTCGACCACGACACGCCGCCGACCGTGAGGATGATGCCCGCCAGCGCCGGCGTCAGACCGCGCTGGGTGATGAGCAGGAGCGGGAGGAACGCCTCGGTGCCGGAGAACGCGCCGCTCGCGCTCGCCCGGGTCACCATCACACTCGGCAGGCCCGGCGCGGCGCGGAGCGTCCCCCGCGGGACGAGCGGGACGGCGCACACGAGCACCACGACGAGCCCGACGACGGCCAGGACCACGTCGAGCGGCGCGACGTCCAGCCCGCCGGCCGCGGGGAGCTCGGCGTCGCCGTGGCCCGCCGGGCCGTCGCCCGCGATGCGCGCGCCGGCGAGGTTCGTGACGGCCAGACCGGCCGCGACGCCCACCGCCCACCACACCCGGCGCGTGGCGGCCAGCGCGTCGCCGGGCGCTGCGGCGTCGTCGGCCGCATCCTGCGATCCGCGCGACGCCGCACGCAGGCCAGGCGCGAGCAGCGCGAGGGTCGGCACCACGAGCACCGCGGCTCCGAGGAACACCCAGCGCCAGCCGATGTGGTCGACGACGAGCCCCGCCAGCGCCGGCCCCACGATCGACGGCACCACCCAGGCGGCCGCGAACGCCGCGAAGACCTTGGGGCGCTGCTCCGGGGCGAACACCCGCGCGACCAGCACGTACAGCGCCACGATGAACAGGCCCGTGCCGATCCCCTGCAGGGCGCGCCCGGCGACCACGACCACCATCTGGTGCGCCGAGCCGGCGACGACGAGGCCGGCCACGAACGTCGTGACGCCGGCGATCAGCGGTGGGTTCGGGCCGCGCCGGTCGGCCCATCCGCCGGCGAGCGTCATCCCGACGATGCTCGTGGCGAGCGACGTCGCGAACGCGACGGCGTACATCCCGAGACCGTCGAGCGCGGCGGCGACGGCGGGCATCGCCGTCGTCGTGCCCAGCGCCTCGAACGCGGCGAGGCTGATGAGCGCGACCATGCCGGCCAGCACCACCCGGTGCGGGATCTCGGGTCGCGGGGCGGTCTCGGCGGGAGGTGGGGCGACAGCGTCGCCGAGCGGTTCGGTCGTCCGGGTCACCTCGCTACTCTGGGACCTCGACCGAGGTTGAGGTCAAGGCGGTCCGAGGGCCGGACGGACAAGGTCCGCCCTGCCGCGAGACGTGGGAGGGGACGGACGTGCCGGAGGACGACGCCGTCGCGCGCCACCGGGAGCTGCGGCACCACGACATCAGTGTCGGTGAGCTGTCGCGGCGCTCCGGCGTCGCCGTCTCCGCCCTGCACTTCTACGAGTCCCGAGGCCTCATCCACGCCGAGCGCACCGCGGGGAACCAGCGGCGCTACCACCGGTCCACCCTGCGGCGCGTGGCGTTCATCCGCATCTCGCAGCGCGTCGGCCTCTCGCTCGCCCGCATCGCCGAAGCTCTCGCGGACCTCCCGGAGGACCGCGCACCGACGAAGCGCGACTGGGAGCGACTGTCGCGGCACTGGCGATCGGACCTGGACGCACGCATCGAGCAGCTCCAGCGGCTGCGCGACGACCTCACCGACTGCATCGGCTGCGGCTGCCTCTCGCTCGGCAGCTGCGCCCTCGCCAACCGCGCCGACGAGCTCGGCCAGGAGGGACCCGGCGCCCGGCGGATCGACGTCGAGCTCACATGAGGCCACCCTTCGCGAGAGGAAGTTTGCGCATCCGCGAGAGGATGTTCGCGGTCCGGGAGCGGCCCCTGTGCAGGGTTCCTCTCGCGGTGCCGCAGAGTTCCTCTCGCGAACGCGCAAACTTCCTCTCGCGAAGGTCAGGAGGCGAGGATCCTGGCCTTCTGCGCCTCGAACTCCGCCTCCGTGAGCACCCCCTGATCACGGAGGGCGGCCAGTTGGGTGAGCTGGCTGACGACGTCGGTGCCGCCTGCGGGCGGGGGCGGTGGCGCGGCGTAGGCCTGCTGGGCCGCCGCCTGCTGCGCCTGGGCCTCCATCGCCTCCTGCTGCTGCTCCTGCTCGTACGCCTGCGCCTGCTGCGCCTGCTGGGCGCGGCCCGCCTGGCGCCGCGCGACGCCCCCGGACACGGCCGTCGCCGTGCCGGCGATGACGGCGGTACGCGCCATCGTCCCGACGAGTCCGCGGCCGATCGGACGGCCAATCCCTCGTCTGAGCATGGTGTTCTCCTCTGTCTCGTCGTACGGGGCGGTCAGGACTGGGCCGCGAACTCCTCGAGCGCGGCCTCCACGATCTCGTGCGGGACGCGCTCGCCGCCGATGATGACGCCACCGGCGCCGCGGATGGCTTCGGCGAGCGGCGCTGCCCACACGTCCTCCCACACGAGCAGGGCGGCGGAGAAGTCCGGCTCGAGGGCGTCACCGGCTGCGGCGATGTCCTCCTCGCCGAGGAAGCCGCCGGCCTCGCCGGGGAGCTCGGCGAACGCTGCGGAGTCCTCGAGCCCGTCGTACTCGAACGTCGTCACCGTCCCGTCGGCGTCCTTCTTGAGGAACACGAGGTCGATGATGCGCACGGTCCCGGCGTCGATGAGGTCGGCGAGAGCCGGGACGATCTCGCCCTTGAACTGGTTGCCGGGGAACGCGATGAGAACGTACTCGACCGGACCGATCGACATGGTTTGCTCCTCCTGGCTGGGACGGGACACCCCGCTGCGAGTCCAGTGAACCGCCGCTCGTGGTCTCCCGCATCACACGCCATGGGTGACCCGGGCCGATCCGGAGCGCCTGCCGCAGACTTCCTCTCGCGGTGGCGCAGACTTCCTCTCGCGGTCGCGCAGACTTCCTCTCGCGGTCGCGCAGACTTCCTCTCGCGGTCGCGCAGACTTCCTCTCGCGGTCGCGCAGACTTCCTCTCGCGGTGGCGCAGACTTCCTCTCGCGAAGGTCAAGGGCCGAACGGGTCGGCGATCCCGACATACGTCGTCTCGAGGTACTCCTCGATCCCGACCGAGCCGCCCTCCCGCCCGATCCCCGACTGCTTCACCCCGCCGAACGGCGCCGCGGCGTCGGAGATCACCCCGGCGTTGATCCCGAGCATCCCGGTCTCGATCCGCTCGGCCAGCCGCAGCGCCCGCGAGACGTCGCGCGTGTAGGCGTAGGCGACGAGGCCGTACTCCGTGGCGTTCGCGAGGCGGACGGCGTCGTCCTCGTCTGAGAACGTGACGATCGGCGCGACCGGCCCGAAGATCTCCTCCCGCACCAGCCGCGCGTCCTCGGGCACACCGGCCAGCACCGTGGGCGGGTAGAACCAGCCCGGCCCGCCGGGGACCGCACCGCCCGTGAGCACCTGAGCACCGCCGTCGCGCGCGTCGGTCACCAGCTCGTCCACCTTGTCGCGCGCCTTCTCCTCGACGAGCGGGCCGACGTCGACGCCGTCCTCCGTGCCCCGGCCGAGGCGCAGCGCGCCGAGCCGGTCCGCGAGCCGCCGTCCGAACTCGTCGGCGACGGCGGCGTGCACGAGGAACCGGTTCGCCGCCGTGCACGCCTCCCCCATGTTCCGCATCTTCGCGGCGACGGCGCCGTCCACGGCGGCCTCGAGGTCGGCGTCGTCGAACACGAGGAACGGCGCGTTGCCGCCGAGCTCCATCGACGTGCGCAGCACCTGCTCGCTCGCCGCCGCGAGCAGCGAGCGCCCGACCTCCGTGGACCCCGTGAACGACAGCTTCCGTAGGCGCGGGTCGGCGATGAGCGGACCCGTGACGTCGCCGGATCGCGACGTCGAGATCAGGTTGACGACGCCGGGCGGCACGCCGACGTCGTCGAGCACCTTGACGAACAGGTGGGTCGTGAGCGGCGTGAGGCTGGCCGGCTTGATGACGACCGTGCAGCCGGCCGCGAGCGCGGGCGCGATCTTCCGGGTCGCCATCGCGAGCGGGAAGTTCCACGGCGTGATCAGGAGCGACGGGCCGACGGGCTTCTTCACCACGAGGATCCGGTTGGCGCCGTTCGGCGCGCGCAGGTAGCCGCCGTCGATGTGCGCCGCCTGCTCCGAGAACCAGCGCAGGAACTCCGCGCCGTACGTGACCTCCGCCCGCGACTGGTCGAGCGGCTTGCCCATCTCGAGCGTCATGAGGAGCGCGACGTCGTCCGCCCGGGCCGTCACGGCGTCGAACGCGGCGCGCAACAGCTCCGCTCGTTCGCGCGGCGGCGTCCGGCCCCAGCCGTCCTGCGCCTCGTGCGCGGCGGCGAGCGCCGCCTCGCCGTCCTCGGGCGTCGCGTCGGCCACGGCGGCGATCACGTCGCCGGTGGCCGGGTCGTGGACGTCGAACGTGGCCGACGACGACGCCGCGCGCCACTGTCCCGCGATGTACAGCTGGGTGGGGACGGAGGACAGCAGCGTCCGCTCGGCGTCGGTCATCTCTCGACCCTAGGACGCCGAGCGGGCGCATGCAGGTCCGCGCGAGACCCGGTTCCTCAGGCCCCGACGATCTCGGGCGCCGACCAGGTCGCGAGCTCGTCGAGCCGCGGACGGTACAGCCGCACCAGGAGGTTCCAGCCCTCGGGCAGGTCGACCCGGTTCGGCGCGTCGTCGCCCCAGTCCCCGAGATGCACGGTGGTCGTGCCGTCGTCGCCCCGCACCGCGAACACGGAGTTGACGTTGGTCAGGCCGGCGGGCCCGGGCTCGAAGTAGCCGGCCGCGTTGTACACGCTGAGCGACCAGAACGCATCGGCGGGGACGTCGGTGCCGAACGTCATCGTGTACCGCCCGACCGGCAGCCTGGGCTCGATCGTGAGGTAGGACGCCTCGGCGTCGGGCAGGCCGCCCCAGCCCAGTGCTGTGCCGACGAGGTGCCGCACGGGATCGACGTCCTCGGCCCTCCCGAAGCTGCGCTCGAGCCCGCCCATCGTCCGACCGAGCACGAGCAGCGCCTCACGGACCTCCCGGTAGCTGACGTCGTCGACCGCTTGAGCCTCGAACGGCCGCTGCGCGGCGGTCTCCAGCGTCAGGGCGTCCTGGAGCCGGTGCACCTGGGCCACGTCCGAGTCGTCCGAGGGGTCGAACAGCATCCGCGCGGCGACGACGACGTAGTCGGTGCCGAACTCGTCCCGCGCGAGCTCGTACGTCCCGGCGTCGTGAAACACCCGGTTGATGTAGTGATCCTGGTTGATGACCATCACCGAGAGGTACCGACCGCCGACGTCGGGGACCGTGAGCGCCGCGGCGCCGCCGGCGAGGTCGACGACGGCCACCGAGTACAGCGTGTCGCGGTTCTGCCGGATGACCGGCTGCTGCTCGAGCGGCGCCAGCTCACGGTCGTGATGGAAGACGCCGAGGGCGCCGATGATCGGCATCATCCGCTGGATCATCGTGTCGCTCTCGACGCGTGCGAAGGTGTCGATCGTGACGATCGTGCTCATCGTGGTCGTCCTTCCTACTCGCGCGCGAGGACTGCCGCCGCCTCGAGCTCGAGGTCGAGGTACTGCTCCTCGCTCACGTCGATGCCGACGCCGAGCAGCTTGCCGCCGGTGAACGGGAACGGGTTCGTGTACTGGCCGCTGACGGCGTCGGCGCTGTCGTAGCCGACGCACAGCCCGTCGCCGCACAGCGTGAACTTTCCGACCTGCGCCCGCATCGGGCCCTCCGCGACGACCTGGTCGTCGACGTAGAGCGTGCACGTGCCGATGGATTCGCCGTGCTCCCCGGCGCTCTCGCGGATGAACTCCATCCCGAGCGTGTGCGGTCCCGCAGCGAGAGGCTCCGACGCGAACATCTGCTCCGGCGGGATGCCGAGGAAATTGGACACGTAGTGCAGCCGGTCGTCCTTGAGGAACAGCGCGTGCCCTCCGAACCGGGACCCGTGCGCGAACAGCACGCCCTGCGCCCCCTCGTCGAGAACCACGTCCGCGATGATCTTGAACGAGCGGCCTCGGACGTTGACCGCCACGCTCTCGGGCACGGCCGCCGTGTCCGGGTAGTAGACGTATCGGGTTCGGGGAGGCTCAGCCTGTGGTCGTTCGATCGTGACGATCTCGAGCGCGGCACGGTCGTCGAGCGGCAGGACGTGGTTCCTCTCGGCCTCCTCGGACCAGACGGCGATGAGCTCCTGCAGCTTCTCGGGATGCTCCGCGGCGAGGTCCTTCGATTCCGATCGATCGACGTCGACGTGGTACAGCTCCCAGCGGTCGTCGTCGAAGTGGCCGTGCCCGGTGAGCGGTGCGTGGATGGCGGAGGCCTTCCATCCGTCCTTCCAGATGCCGCGTGTGCCGAGCATCGAGTAGTACTGAACGGTCTTCTCCGTCGGACCGTCCGGCTCGGCGTCGAAGCTGTACTTCATCGACACACCGTCCAGCGGGCGCTGCGTCACGCCCCGGAACTCGGCGGGCATCTCGATGCCGACGACGTCGAGGACCGTGGCGACGATGTCGGTCGAGTGGTGGTACTGGTGCCGGATCTCGCCCTTGGCCCTGATGCCGGCCGGCCAGTGGACGATCATCGGGTCGCAGGTGCCGCCTGAGAACTGCGAGTAGCGCTTGAACATCTGGAACGGCGTCGAGAACGCCGCCGCCCACCCCGTCGGGTAGTGGTTGTACGTCTCGGGCGAGCCGAGCACGTCGATCTTCGCGAGGTTCTCGGCGAGGTCGTCCGGGTAGCCGTTGAAGAACTTGTTCTCGTTGACCGAGCCGTCGGGGGAACCCTCCCCGGACGCGCCGTTGTCGGCGCAGTAGAAGATCAGCGTGTTCTCGAGCTGGCCCGTCTCCTCGAGGTAGTCGACGATGCGGCCGACCTGCGCGTCCGTGTACTCGCTGAAACCGGCGAACACCTCGGCCATGTGGGAGAACAGGCGCCTCTCGTCATCGGAGAGGGAGTCCCACGGCTTGACGTAGTCGGCCGGGTTGGCCTGGTCCTCCGGCATCGGGTTGAACGGCGTGAGCGCCGTGCCCGATGGCAGGACGCCGCGTTCGACCATCCGGTCGAGCACCCACGTGCGGTAGGCGTCGTAGCCGTCGTCGAACGCGCCCCTGTACTTCTCGATGTACTCCTGCGGCGCATGGTGCGGTGCGTGGTTCGCGCCCGGGCAGAACCACGTGTACCAGGGCTTCGACGGGTTCGAGGAGTTCTGGTCACGGATCATCCGGATCGCCTGGTCGGCCAGATCCTTCGAGAGGTGGTAGCCCTCGTCCGGCGTGTACGGCGGCTCCACGAACCGGTTGTCCTCGACGAGGTCGGGGTACCAGTTGTTCGTCTCGCCGCCGAGGAAGCCGTAGAACCGGTCGAAGCCCATGGCCAGCGGCCACTGCGACTTGCTCCCGCCGGACGAGACGTCCTCCTCCGGCACGTTGTGGTTCTTGCCCACCCAGAACGTCGAGTAGCCGTTCTGCTGCAGGACCTGGCCGACCGTGGCGCACTCCTCGGGGATGCGGCCCGCATATCCCGGGAAGCCGTTCGTGGTCTCCATGATCGAGCCCATGCCGTTGGCGTTGTGGTTGCGTCCGGTCAGGAACGTCGACCGCGTCGGCGAGCACAGCGCCGTCGTGTGCCACTGCGTGTACGTCAACCCGTTCGCGGCGAGACGGTCGAGCGTCGGCATGCTGATGCGGCCGCCGTACGGCGACCACGAGGCCATACCGGTGTCGTCGTACAGGATGACGAGCACGTTCGGCGCGCCCTCCGGGGCGCGCTTCAGCTCGTACGGCGACCAGTCGGGGACGGAGTCCCGCACGTCGAGCTTGATGACTCCAGAGAACTCCTCGGACACCTGACCCACCGATCCTCTCGGGCATGCGTGACGTCGTCGTCACGCTAGCCCGAGGGGGTCGCCGGGGACAGACATCCTGGCAGGGATCGCCGAAAGTTCACCCGTCGCGGGTGAGGGGCTACTTCCCCTGGTTCGCGACCGCCGCGATCGCCTCCGCGGCCGCGGCCGGGTCGAGGTAGCGACCGCCCGTGGTGACCGGCTCGAAGTTGTCGTCGAGCTCGTACACGAGCGGGATGCCCGTCGGGATGTTGAGCCCGGCGATCGTGGCGTCGTCGACGCCGTCGAGGTGCTTGACGATCGCGCGCAGCGAGTTGCCGTGAGCGGCGACCAGCACGGTCTTGCCCTCGGCGAGGTCGGGCGTGATCTCCGAGTTCCAGTACGGCAGCGCCCGTTCGAGCACGTTCTTCAGCGCCTCGGTGCGCGGGATCGGCTCGCCCGCGTAGCGCGGGTCGCCGTCCTGCGAGAACTGGGAGCCGAGCTCGATCTCCGGCGGCGGCACGTCGTACGAGCGGCGCCAGGTCATGAACTGCTCCTCGCCGAACTCGTCGCGGATCTGCCTCTTGTCCTTGCCCTGCAGCGCTCCGTAGTGCCGCTCGTTGAGGCGCCACGAGCGGTGCACTGGGATCCAGTGCCGGTCGGCGGCGTCGAGGGCGAGGTTCGCCGTCGAGATCGCACGACGCAGCAGGGAGGTGTGGACGACGTCGGGCAGCACGCCCGCCTCGACGAGGAGCTGTCCACCGCGGATCGCCTCGGCGGTGCCCTTCTCCGACAGCGGCACGTCCACCCAGCCGGTGAAGAGGTTCTTCGCGTTCCACTCGCTCTCGCCGTGGCGGAGCAGCACCAGGGTGTAGGTCATGCCGCCCATTGTGGCGCACCGCCACGGCGACGCTCCTCGGTGTCCGCGACGCGACCCTCACGTCGATCGACGTCGCGACGCCTCGCTGATTCAGACCCGAGCGGTCGACTCAGACCCTCCGGAGGGTCTGAGTCGACCGCTCGGGTCTGAATCAGCGGACGTCGGATCAGGCGTAGAGGGCGGGGCGCTGGGCGAGGGACACCGGGACCCAACCGCCGGCGTCCACGCGGCCGGCGCCGTCGTCCTCGCCGCCGAGCACCGCGGCCAGGGAGCGCACGCCGGCGTCGCAGACGACGGCGGCCGCGTACCCGTCCCACGCCGTCGAGGCCGACGCCGACGCCGCACCACCCGCGCCGTCACCGGCGGCGCCACCACCCGCCGCGACGGCGGAGATCCAGTGCTGCACCTCGGCGTTGAACGCGGCGTGGAACCGGTCGTTGTGGTCGGACGTGATGCGGTGCCGGGCGCCTGACGCGTCGCGCCGCGACACGACCGACTGGTCGCCCAGCGACACGACACCGGTCTCGAGCACGAGCTCGCACTGCACGTCGTACCCGTACCGGGCGTTGACGAAGACCTCGACGTCGACCCGCACCCCGGAGATCGTCTCGAGCAGCAGCGTCAGCGGGTCGATCTGGTGGCCGAAGCGGTTCCGCGTGCTCTTCCCGACGTCGACGCGGACCCTGGCGATCTCCTCCCCCAGCAGCCAGCGCATCGCGTCGATCTCGTGGATCGCGGTGTCGGTGATCGCCATCGTCGCCCGGTACGCCTCGCGCGCGGACGGGTTGCGGTGCCGGCAGTGCACGAGCAGCGCCTCACCCAGCTCGCCGCCGTCGAGCACCGCCTTCATCGCCAGGTACGACGCGTCGAAGCGCCGCATGAAGCCGATGGTCACGAGCCGTCGTCCGGCAGCCACCTCCGCGGCCATCACCTGCTCGCACTCCGCCGCGGTCGGCGCGAGCGGCTTCTCGCACAGCACGGGCTTGCCCGCGGCGACGGCGGCGAGCACCGGCTCGAGGTGCGCCGTCCCGTCGCTGGCCACGAGCACGGCGTCGACGGCGTCCGAGGCCACCAGCTCCGTCGCGCTGCCGAACACCTTCGCCCCGATCGGTTCCGCCACGCGGCGCGCGTTGACCTCGTCGATGTCGTGGACGGCGACGACGGCGCCGCCCGCCAGCTCACCCGTGATCCGGTCGATGTGCGCCCGGCCCATCCCCCCGGGCCCGACGACGCCGATGCGGACGGTCATGCCGTCGGCCCGGGCAGACCGAGGCCGCACTCGGCGAGGAACCGGCGGGTGGCGATCGCGTTCGGCAGCGGCACGGACGCCTCGACCGGGTAGAGGTCCTGCTCCGTGATGACGTACAGGTCCTTGTCGAGGCCCGCGAGCGCCGAGACGAGAGCCCGCATGTCCGGCTCGCCCGCCGGCGGCGCCACCGAGACGCCGCGCGCGACGGCCTCCCCGAACGGCCAGTCCTCGGAGTGCGCCTGGCGCACGAGCTCCGGGTCGAACGCCTTGATGTGCACGTACGCGATGCGCTCCGGATACTCCGAGATCATCCCGATCGGGTCGCCCTGCCCGTAGATGACGTGACCGGTGTCCAGGCAGAAGTTGACGTACGCGGGGTCCGTCGCGTCGAAGATGCGCGCGATCTCCTCGGGCGTCTCGATGTGGCTGTCGCCGTGCGGGTGCAACACCATCCGCAGCCCGTAGTCGTCCAGCAGCAGGCGCCCGAGCCGGTTCGCGTTCTCGACGTACAGCGCCCACGCCGACGGCGAGAGCTCCCGCTCGTCGATCATCTCGCCCGTCTTGTCGTCCCGGAACAGGGGCGGCAGGTGCACGAGGTACTCGGCGCCGACGGCTGCGTGCGTCGCAGCGATCGCCCGGAAGCGCTCCTCCGTCTGGGGCCAGGCGTCGGCCTGGTGCAGGATCCCCCACCCCGTCCCGGCCACGACCCGGAACCCTCGCGCCGCCATCTCCGCCGCCAGCCGGTCCGGGTCCGTCGGGAAGTACCCGAACGGGCCGGTCTCCATCACGGAGAAGCCCGCCTCGGCCATCTCGTCCAGCGCCCGCTCCCAGGGGATCTGCTGCTCGTCGTCCGGGAACCAGACCCCCCACTGGTCCGGGCACACGCCGAGCGTCAGCCGGGAGTACCGCGGGTCGGTGTTCGTGGACAGGTCCGCACGGTGGGCGAGATCCCGCCCCGTGGACGACGGCGTCCCCGCCTCCCCGGGCGGCGGCGAGCTGAGCGGCGGTCGGGTCACGTGGTGCTCCTTCGCTGACGGGTGATCGGTGGTCGCTACTTCGTGGAGTCGCCGGAGAAGTGGAACGACGCGCGGTCGGCGAGCTCACGGGTGCGGGGCCAGCGCTGCGTCACGACCTTGGCCTGGGTGTAGAAGGCGACGCCCTCGGGGCCGTAGATGTGGCTGGACCCGAACAGCGAGTCCTTCCAGCCGCCGAACGAGTGGTAGGCCACGGGCACGGGGATCGGCACGTTGATGCCGATCATGCCGACCGTCACGTCCCGCTGGAACGTGCGCGCCGCCTCGCCGGAGCTCGTGAAGATCGCCGTGCCGTTCCCGTACGGGTTGGTGTTGATGACGTCGACCGCCTCCTCGAGGCCGGTCACGCGGACGACGTCGATGACGGGCCCGAAGATCTCCTCGCGGTACGCCTCGTGCTCGGGCTGGACGTGGTCGATGACCGTCGGGCCGACGAAGAACCCGTCCTCGTGCCCGTCGACCACGTGCCCGCGCCCGTCGACGACGAGCGTGGCGCCGTCGTCCTCGGCAGAGCCGATGAGCCGCTCGATGCGCTCCTTCGCCGCCGGCGTGATGACAGGACCCATGTCCGCGTCCGGGTCCGAGCCGGGCCGCACGCGGACCGCCCGCGCCTTGGTCGCGAGGCGTTCCACGAGCGCGTCGGCGACGGAGTCCTCGACCACCGCCACCGAGATCGCCATGCACCGCTCCCCGGCCGCGCCGAACGCGGCGGCGGTGAGGTTCTCCGCGGCGTTGTCGAGATCGGCGTCGCCGAGCACGACCGCGTGGTTCTTCGCCCCGCCGAGCGCCTGGACCCGCTTGCCGTGCTCGGTGGCGGTCGCGTGGATGTACCGAGCGATCGGCGTCGACCCCACGAACGAGACGGCGGCGACGTCGTCGTGCGTGAGCAGCGCGTCGACGGCGACCTTGTCGCCCTGGACGACGTTGAACACGCCGTCGGGCAGCCCGGCGTCCGCCCACAGCTGGGCCAGGAACAGGCTGGCGGACGGGTCCCGTTCGGACGGCTTGAGCACGAACGTGTTGCCGCACGCGATCGCGAGAGGTGCCATCCACAGCGGCACCATGGCGGGGAAGTTGAACGGCGTGATGCCCACGGCGACGCCGAGCGGCTGCCGGAACGAGTACACGTCGATCCCGGTGGCCGCCTGCGGCGAGTACTCGCCCTTGAGCAGCTGCGGGATGCCGGAGGCGAACTCGACGACCTCGAGGCCGCGCCCGATCTCGCCCTTGGCGTCGGAGATGACCTTGCCGTGCTCGCGGCTGACGATCCGGGCCAGCTCGTCGGTGTGGGCGACGAGGAGCTCGCGGAAGCCGAACAGGATCGACGAGCGCTTCGCGAGCGACACCTGCGACCAGTCCTCGAAGGCACGCGACGCGGCGCCGACGGCCTCGTCGACCTCCCCGGGTGTCGCGTGGGCGAGCTGGGCGACGACCTCGCCGCGGGCGGGGTCGTACACGGGGGACGTCTTCTCGGCGGCGGGCGAGTACGGCTTGCCGTCGATCCAGTGTCCGATGGTGGTCATGGCTGGGCTCCTCCCTCGGGGTGGGTCACAGGTACGGCCGTTGGGCCGCCCGGGACCGCACGTACTCGGAGTACGCGGCGCGCGTGCTCTCGAGCGTCGAGACCTCGCTGACGGGCACGTCCCACCACGCCGACGACGGCGGGTTCGGGCCGGTCAGGTCCGTCTCGATGACGATGACGGTCGTGACGTCGCCGGCGGCGGCGTCCGAGAAGGCGGACCGGAACTCCCCGATCCCGTCCGCGACGACGACGCGCGCGCCGAGGCTCGCGGCGTTGGCGGCGACGTCGAACGGCACCTCGCCGCCGTCCAGAGCTCCCGAGGCCTCGTCGCGCATCCGGTAGCGCGTGCCGAACCGCTGCGACCCGACCGACTCCGACAGCGCACCGATCGAGGCGAAGCCGTGGTTCTGCAGCACCACCAGCACCACCTTGAGCCCCTCCGACACGATCGTCGTGAGCTCGGTCGGGAGCATCTGGTAGCCGCCGTCGCCGACGACGGCGACGACCTCGCGCTCGGGGGCGGCGAGCTTGACGCCGAGAGCGGCGGGGATCTCGTACCCCATGCACGAGTACCCGTACTCGAGGTGGTACTGCTCCGGCGACGAGGCCCGCCACAGGGCCTGCAGGTCCCCCGGCATCGAGCCGGCGGCGTTGATGAGCACGTCGTCGGGACCCATGAGCTCGTTGAGCACCCCGAACACCTCGGTCTGCGCCGGGAGCGGCCCGTGGTCGGCGTGGTAGCAGGCCTCGGTGACCTCGTGCCACGCGGAGGACCGCTCGGCGACCTCGGCGCGGTACTCCTCGCTCGTGCGGTAGCCCTCGAGCGCCGCGGTCAGGGCGGTCAGCCCGGCCCGCGCGTCGGCCACGACCATCTCGGCGGAGTGCTTCGCGGCGTCGAACGCGGCGACGTTGAGGTTGACGAAGCGCACGTCGGGGTCGGCGAACACGGTGTGGCTCGCCGTCGTGAAGTCGGTGTACCGCGTGCCGACGCCGATGACGACGTCGGCCTGTGCGGCGAGCGCGTTCGCGGCGGCGTTGCCGGTGGCTCCCACGCCGCCGGCGGCGAGCGGGTGGTCCCAGGCGATCGCGCCCTTGCCCGCCTGCGTGTCGACGACCGGGATCCCGGTGGCGTCGGCGAACGCGGTGAGGTCACCGGACGCCGTCGAGTACCGCACGCCGCCGCCGGCGACGACGAGCGGGCGGCGCGCGGAGCGGACGAGGGCCGCGGCCCGCTCCAGCGCCGCCGGCTCCGGCACCGCGCGGGCCACGTGCCACGTGCGCTCCCGGAACAGCTCGACCGGCCAGAGGTGCGCCTCCGCCTGGACGTCCTGCGGCAGGCAGAGCGTGACGGCGCCGGTCTCGGCCGGGTCCGCGAGCACCCGCATCGCGGCCGGCAGGCTCGCGATCAGCTGCTCGGGGCGCGTGATCCGGTCCCAGTACCGGGAGAGCGGGCGGAACGCGTCGTTCACGGAGACGTCGGGCGAGGACGGCACCTCGAGCTGCTGCAGCACCGGGTCCGGGATGCGGGTGGCGAACGTGTCCGACGGCAGCAGCAGGACCGGGATCCGGTCGATCGTCGCGAGCGCCGCGCCCGTGAGCATGTTCGTGGACCCGGGCCCGATCGACGCCGCGCACGCCATGGCCTGGAGGCGGTGGCGCGTGCGCGCGAAGCCGACGGCGGCGTGCACCATCGCCTGCTCGTTGCGCGCGAGGTAGTACGTGAGCGGCTCGGTGGGTCGGCCGAGACCGTCGGGCTCGTCCGAGCCCGCGCCGTCGTCGTACTCGCGCGCGTGCTGCAGCAGCGCCTGCCCGACGCCGGCGACGTTCCCGTGCCCGAAGATCCCGAAGCACCCGGGAACGAGGCGCTGCCGGACGCCGTCGCGCTCGCTGTACTGCACCGACAGGAAGCGGACGAGCGCCTGGGCGACGGTGAGCCGGACGCTGCCCGAGACCGGGCTGGTCATCGCACCTCCTCCTCGAGCCGTGCGCGCGGGTCCGGCTCCTGGTCGCCCCACGTCCTCCGCACCCACGCGTGCGTCGGGTCGTCGACGGCGAGCCACCGGCCGTCGGCCACGGGGCCGGCCATGACGTTGAGGTAGTACAGGTCGTACCCGGGCGCCGCCATCGACGGTCCGTGATAGCCGTGCGGCACGAGGACCACGTCCCCCGACCGTACCTCTGCGAGCAGGTCGATGGGCGGGGAGTCTCCGTACACGCGGTGGTAGGCGAGCCCGGGCTCGCCCGCGGGCGAGTCTGCGACGACGAACGCGTAGATCTCCTCGAGCTCGCGCTCGTCCTCGGCGTGGGCGTCGTGCTTGTGCGGCGGGTAGGAGGACCAGTTGCCGCCGGGGGTGACGACCTCGCACACGAGCAGGCGGCGGGTCCGGACGCCGGCGGCCGGGCCGGCGTCGATCGTGTAGTCCTGCACGCGCCGCGACGCCTGCCCGGCGCCGCGCAGCTCGACGCCGACGGCGCTCGCGGGGAGATAGGCGACGCCGTCCGTGGAGTGGTCGGGGCCGCTGCGGCCCGCCGACTCGTCGAGGTCGGCGACGCGCGCGGTGGCGACGGCGACGTGACCGGTCAGACGCGCCGTCGTCCCGCGCGGGAGGTAGAGCGCGTCGCTCGGCCCCGCGAAGACGTCGCGACGACCGACGAGCTCGTACATCTCGCCGTCGTGCACATGTACGGTCGCGGCGCCGCTCAGCGGGAGCACGAGCGCCTCGTCGGCGTCGAGGCGCAGCTCGACGTCCGTCGCGGCCGGGTCGGTGACGCCGAGGCCGCTGTACGCCCAGCCGGCGCGCGCGGGGTCGATCCACGTGCGCCAGCCCGGTCGAGCGGCCGTGCCGGCACGCAGGTGAAGGTCGGTCACAGCATCCCCACCACCTCGTCGACGGCCGCGGCGACGTCGCCGCCGGGCGGGTACAGCAGCGAGCGGCCGATCACGAAGCCCCGCACGCTCGGCAGCTCGAGCGCCGCACGCCACGACTCCATGGTCGCGTCGAGGTCCTCCGGGACCTCCCCACCGAGCACGAGGAGCGGGAGCGTGGTGGCCGACGCGACGCGTTCCATGTCGGCGGCGAGCGGCACCTTGAGCCAGGTCCGACGCGTGGTGGACGCGAGCCCTGACGCGATCGCCACGGAGCGGACGACGGCGTCCGTGCCGAGGTCGGTGCGCAGCCCGCCCTCGCCGCGCCCGACGAGGAACGGCTCGACGAGCGCGACGAGGTCCCGCGCGGCGAGGGCGTCGACCGCGCGGGCCGACGCCTCGAGCGTGGCGAGCGAGCCGGCGTCGTCGAGATCCAGGCGCAGCAGCATCTTGCCGCCGTCGAGCCCGGCGGCGGCGATCCCCGCGGCGTCGTAGCCGGTGAACCGGTCGTCCAGCTCGAAGCTCGCGCCGGCCAGGCCGCCCCGGTTCATCGAGCCGAGCACGAGCTTGCCGTCCAGCGCGCCGAGCAGCGTGAGGTCCTCGACGAGGTCGGCCGTGCCGACGAACCCGGTCACGCCGGGCCGCCCGAGGGCGACGACGAGGCGCCTCAGCAGCTCGAAGCGGTCGCCCATCGCGGTGGGGTCGGCGCCGGCGCCGAGCGCGCCGCGCGCCGGGTGGTCGGCGGCCAGCAGCAGCACGCGCGCGCCGGGATCGGCGGGCGGCGCGAACCGGGGGCGGGCGGCGAGCGAGCTGCGGACGGCGTCCGGGTCCGTGAATCGCAGCGCCGGCAGGTCACGCGGCCGCGTCATCGCACGGCTCCCGCCGCCAGGACGGCGTCGATCTCGCCCGGGGTGGGCATCGCCGTCGAGCACTCGAGACGACCGGCAACGATCGCCCCCGCCGCGCTCGCCGCGGCCATGGTGGCCTCGAGCGGCGCGCCGGTGAGGAGGCCGTGGACGAGTGAGCCGCCGAACGCGTCGCCGGCCCCGAGCCCGTTGACGACCTCGACCGGCATCGGTGGCACCTCGACCCGCTCCTCGCGCGTGGCCGCCAGCACGCCGCGAGGCCCGAGCTTGACGACGGCGAGCTCGGCGCCCGCGTCGAGCAGCGCCTCGGCCGCGGCGTCCGGGTCGCTCTCGCCGACGGCGACGGCGCACTCCTCCCGGTTGCCGACGGCGACGGTCACGTGCGGCAGGATCCTCGCGATCTGCTCGCGAGCGGCCTCGGGGCTCGCCCAGAACATGGGCCGGTAGTCCAGATCCAGCACGGTGTGCGCGCGGCGCGCCCCGCCCGCAGACCTCGCCTCGTACGCGGCCAGGTGCGCGGACCGGCTGGGCTCCTCCGAGAGCCCCGTGACCGTGCCCCAGAACAGCTGGACGCGAGCGATGGCCTCGAGGTCGAGGTGCTCGGGGCGGATCTGCAGGTCCGGCGCGCTCGGCCGGCGGTAGAAGTACAGGGGGAAGTCGTCCGGCGGGAACAGCTCGCAGAACGTGATCGGCGTCAGGTGGGTCGGGTCGACGACGACCATCGCGTCGTCGACGCCGAGCTCGCGGATCGTCCTGCGGACATACCTCCCGAACGGGTCATCGCCGACCCCGGTGATGACGGCCGGGCGGTGCCCCAGGCGGGCCGACGCGACCGCGACGTTGGTCGCGCTGCCGCCGAGGAACTTGCCGAACGTGGTCACGTCCTCGAGCCCGACACCGCTCGTCAGCGGGTAGAGGTCGACGCCGCTGCGCCCCATCGTGATGACATCGTGCTCCACGCCGGTCACTGTGCCTCACGCCGGTCGCACTGGCAAATGTTCGGACAAATGGTGGACGCCTCCCTGCCGACGCCACGTGCGAGGTTCCCGCCGAGGTCCGCTGTCCGGGCCCTCGCGTCTCGCCGTGAACCTCGCACCTCACGGACTCCTGCCGCGACGACCGCTAGCGCATGTCCGGACATTTCGGCGATGATGGGCGCGCGGCGGCCCCGCCGCAGCCGCGCACCGGCGACGCCGGGCGCAGCGATGGGCCTGACGAGCAGACGTGACGAGGCGGTGCGACGTGGACGCCCAGCACGCCCCTGAAGCCGAGGCCGTCGCCGACCGCGGCGAGTACGTCCCGCACGTCGAGATCGACCGCGCCGTCGACGCCCCTCTGTACGAGCAGGTCGCCGCGGCGATCTCGGACGCGATCCACGCCGGGGACGTCGCCGTCGGCACCCGCCTGGAGAACGAGGTCGCGATGGCCCGGCGCCTGGGCATCTCCCGGCCCACGGCGCGCCGCGCGCTCGCGGAGCTCGTCGAGGACGGCCTCCTCGTCCGCCGCCGCGGCGCCGGCACGCACGTCGCGAGCGGCCGGATCGCCCGCCCTGTCGAGCTCACCTCCCTGTGGGACGACCTCGACGCCGAGCACCGCACGCCCGAGACGCGGGTCCTCGCGTACGACGTCGTCCGCGACGACGACCTGTGCCGCACCCTCGCGCTGCCGCGCGGCACCGCCGTCGCCGTCCTGCGCCGCCTGCGCCTGGCCGACGGCGACCCACTGGCGCTGCTGCTCAACCACGTCCCGGCCGACCTGGCGCCGCCCCGCGAGGAGCTCGAGCGGGACGGCCTCTACGCCGCGCTGCGCCGCCGCGGCGTGCGCCTGCACACCGCGCGGCAGCGGATCGGTGCGCGGCTCGCGCACGCCGAGGAGGCCCGCCTGCTCGGCGAGCCCGGCCGCACGTGCGTCCTCACGATGGAGCGCACGGCGTACGACGACGGCGGCCGCGTGGTCGAGCACGGCTCGCACGCCTACCGCGCGTCGCGCTACTCGTTCTCGACCACGCTGCTCGCCCGCTGAGGAACCACGCACGCCGGCGCCGGGACGTCCAGGCGCACGGTCGCGGGCCGCAGCACGCCCGTCGTGTCGCGCTCGTGCACCACCACCTGGTGGGCGCGCTCGCCCGCGACCACGACCCGACCCGCTCCCTCCCGGACGGCGACGAAGTGCCGCGGCCAGGTCGCCGTCGGGCACTCGCCGATCAGGTCGAGCGACGGGACGTCGTCGCGGTGCACGGCGAACGTGCTGATGACGTCGGCGCCGCGCACGCCCACGTCGAGCAGCGCGGTGCCGTCGTCGCGCACCGTGAGCTCCAGGTGCGACGGGAAGCTCGCCGGTCCGCCCGAGCCCGGGCGCCGCGCGGTGGTCGGGACGCGGGAGAGCAGGTCCGCGCGCGCTGTCGCGGCGTCCCACGCGAGCACCGCCACCTCGTCGCTGAGCTCGAGCGTGACGTACAGCGTCTCGCCGTCGACGGCGACGTGCCGGGGTCCCGTGCCGGGCGGCAGGTCCGACAGCACCGGTTGCGCGCCGGGTCGGCCCTCGGCGTCCAGCGGGTAGGCGCGGAGCTGGTCGGTCCCGAGGTCGGCGACGAGCAGGTGCGTGCCTCCGGGCGACAGCGTGCACGAGTGCGCGTGAGGTCCGGCCTGACGATCGGCGTTCGGGCCGCTCCCGTCGTGCCGCAGGAGGACGACGTCGCTCGTCGGGTTCCCGGCGTCGTCGAGACCGATCGCGCTGGCGACGCCGTCGCCGTAGTTCGCGACGTACAGCCACCGCCCGCTCGGGTGCACGGCGAGGTGGCAGGGCGCCGTCCCCCCGCTGCGCACTGTCGCGAGGGGGGTCGCGGCGCCGTCCTCGGTCACCGCGAACGTCGCGACGGCGCCGTCGACCTGTTCGGCGACGGCGTACAGGCGCGGGGCCCTCGGGTGCGCGGCGAGGAACGACGGCGACGGCGACGGCGCCACCTGCACCGGGCCCGCGGCGCCGAGGAACCAGAGGCCCTCACCGGATCCGGCCGGCGCCCCGGCACCTCCGGGCGGGTAGGTGCCGAGCCAGAGTGGGTGCCGGAGCGTCGCGCCTGAGGTCATGGCCACACCCTGGCACGCGAACCGGCCGCCGATCACCCCTCGATCGACGGCCGGTCATGCGCGGGAGCCGGCGCGCACGCCGCCTCCCGAGGTCGCTCAGTGCGCCTTGTCGTACGCCTCGCGGACCTCGGCGGAGATCCGACCGCGATCGCTCACCTGGTAGCCGTTCGCCACCGCCCACTCGCGGATCACCGCGGCGTCGGACCCACCGGCGCGCGAGCGGGGACGCCCGGCGCCCCGCGTGGTCGTGCGGCGGCCGCCGGAACGGCGCGCGTGACCGACCCACTCCGCGAATGCGTCACGCAGCTTCGACGCGTTCTTGTCGTTGAGATCGATCTCGTAGGAAACGCCGTCGAGAGCGAACGTCACCGTTTCCGAGGCCTCGCTGCCGTCGACGTCGTCGACCAGCAGGACGCTCACCTTCTGGGCCATGAGGACTCCCCATCGTTCGATTGCCGGAACGTACGTCGTCCATGCTTTCAGCCGATCGTCGACGCTGTCAATCGCAGCGCGCTATTCCTATTCCGGAAGGGGTTCGCGGTGGCGCAGCGCGTCAGGCGTGCTCGTCATCGGGCGCGCGCCTGGCGGCTCGCTCCGACCGCGCGATCTCGGCGTCCTCCCGCTGCCTGGCGACACGTTCGCGCCGGTCAGCGAGCACGAGCGCGCGGATCACGACGGTGAACAGCAGCGCGAGGCCGATCGGCGGAAGCAGGGCACCAACAATCTCCACGCGTCGATCCTACGCCGTCAGCTCTCGCGGGGCTTCACGAGGGGGAAGAGGATGGTCTCGCGCACCCCGAGCCCCGTGAGGGCCATGAGCAGGCGGTCAATTCCCATGCCCATTCCGCCGAGCGGCGGGAGCGCGTGCTCCATCGCCTCCAGGAATTCCTCGTCCACGCGCATCGCCTCCGGATCGCCGGCGGCCGCGAGAAGCGCCTGGGCCTCGAAGCGAGCGCGCTGCTCGACGGGATCGATGAGTTCCGAGTAACCGGTGGCGATCTCCACGCCCCTGATGTAGAGATCCCATTTCTCGACGACGCCGGCGCGGTCGCGATGAGCGCGCACCAGGGGTGAGGTGTCGAGCGGGAAGTCCCGCACGAACGTCGGCGTGTGCAGCGAGGGGCGCACCAGGTGCTCCCAGATCTCCTCGACCACCTTGCCGTGGGACGCCGTCGCGAGGTCGATCTCCAGCTCGTGCTTCTCCGCGAGCCGCAGCAGCTCGTCCAGCGGGGTCTCGGGCGTGACCTCGAGCCCGAGCGCCTCGCTGAGAGAGCCGTAGAGCGAGATCGACGGCCACTCGCCACCGACGTCGAACTGCTCACCGTCCGCCAGCGTCACGGTGGTCGAACCGAGAGCGGCGCGGGCCGAGGACTGCACGAGCTCCTGCGTGAGCCGGGCCATGCCGTCGTAGTCGGAGTACGCCTCGTACGCCTCGAGCATCGCGAACTCCGGCGAGTGGCTCGAGTCCGCCCCCTCGTTGCGGAAGTTGCGGTTGATCTCGAAGACGCGGTCGATGCCGCCGACCACCGCCTGCTTGAGGAACAGCTCGGGGGCGATCCGCAGGTACAGGTCGATGTCGTAGGCGTTCATGTGCGTGACGAACGGCCGGGCCGCCGCACCGCCGGGCTGGGTCTGCAGCATCGGCGTCTCGACCTCGACGAAGTCGCGCTCGTGGAACGCGGCCCGCAACGCACGGACGACCTCGGCCCGCACCCGCACGACGTCGCGGGCCGCGGGTCGCGCGATGAGGTCGAGGTAGCGCCGGCGGACGCGCGTCTCCTCGCTCGTGCCGGCGTGCAGGGTCGGCAGGGGGCGCAACGCCTTGGCGGCGATCGACCACGAGTCGGCGAAGACCGAGAGCTCGCCGCGGCGGGAGGAGATGACGCGCCCGTGCACGAACAGGTGGTCGCCGAGGTCGACGTCCGCCTTGAACGCCTCGAGGCTCTCCGCACCGACCTCCGCCTGCGAGAGCATCGCCTGGAGCGTGGTGCCCGCGCCGTCGGCGATCGTCACGAAGCACAGCTTGCCGGTGTTGCGCAGGAACATCACGCGCCCGGCGACGCCGACGACGTCGTCCGTCTCCTGCCCCGGCTCGAGGTCAGGGTGGGCCGCGCGCACGTGCGCGATCGTCGTCGTGCGCGGCACGGACACGGGGTACGGGTCGATGCCGCGGGCGAGCAGGCGGTCCCGCTTCTCGCGGCGGACGCGCATCTGCTCGGGCACGTCGGGCTGCTCGGCGGTGTCGGGCTGCTCGTTCACCCGGGAAGTCTACGGCGCGCCCCGCCTCCACCGATCGGCGGAGGCGGGCGCCGTCGACCGGTCGACGACGGCGTCGCGCACCGTTCGTAGCGTCGGGAGACACAGGCGGAGGGAGCCGACATGACAGTCCCCGACGGGGCCACGACCGACACGAGTGCCGCACCACGACCCGACCGTGCGCTCGCCCCCGACCTCGCGCGCGGCGTCATGCTCGCCCTCATCGCCGTCGCGAACGTCGGGATCTACCTCTACGACCGGCCGTACGGCATGCGCCAGCACGTGCTCTCGCCCGAGTGGTGGGACCGCGTGGCGAGCGGCGTCGTCGTCGGCGCCGTCGACTCTCGCGCCTACCCGCTCTTCGCGGCGCTGTTCGGCTACGGGGTCGCGCGCATCGCCGCCCGCGCGAGCGCCGCGGGATCCGGGGGTGACGCCGAGGCGCGACGCCGGGTGCGCCGGCGCGGCCTGGCGCTGCTGGTGTTCGGCGCCGGGCACGCGCTCCTGCTGTTCTCCGGCGACGTGCTCGGGGCGTACGGCCTCGTGAGCCTCCTGCTCGTCGCGTTCCTGCGCTCGTCGGACAAGGTGCTGCTCCGGGTGGCGGTGGCGACGGCGGTCGTCACGCCGTTCGTCCAGGGCGTCACGATGGCGGACCCGGGCCCGACGGCAGAGCGCACGCTGTTCTGGTCCGTCGCGATCGCCGACCCCCTCGAGGCGATGGCGTGGCGTGCGCCGGAGTGGCTCATCGGCACGGTCGGCATGGTCGGGGTGGTCCCGGCGGCGCTCATCGGCCTCTGGGCCGGCCGGCGACGCATCCTCGATCGGCCCGCCGATCATCGTCCGCTGCTGCGCGGCTGGGCTGTCGGTGGCATCGCGGCTGGGCTCGTCGGCGGCCTGCCCGCCGCGCTCGTGGTGGCCGAGGTGTGGCACCCGGCAGGCGCGACGGCGACGCTCGTCTCCGTCCTGCACGTCGCCACCGGCCTGCTCGGCGGGCTCGGGTACGCCGCCGCGATCGCCCTGTTCAGCCTGCGTCGTCGGGGGCGGGCGTCCCGGCTCACGCACGCCCTCGCCGCGACCGGGGAGCGCTCGCTCACGTGCTACCTGGCGCAGTCGGTGGTGTTCGTCGCGCTGCTTCCGGCGTGGACGCTCGGGCTCGGTGCGCGCATCTGGCCGGCCGCGTCCGTCGCGCTCGCCTTGGCGTGCTGGGGCCTGACGGTGGTGCTCGCAGTGGTCCTCGCCCGCCGGGGGTCGCGGGGAGCGGCGGAGACCCTGCTGCGGCGCAGCTATGCCACGCCGAGCCGGGCGGTGGGAGGATCGAGCGCACCGGTCGGAGCAGGGAGGTGACGTGCATGGTCGAGGCGGACGTCGCGCACCAACCGGGCGAGGAGCCGCAGCGGCGCGAGTGGTCGAGCCTCGTGTGGCTGTACGTCCCGCTGCTCGCGCTCGCGCCGTGCCTCGCCGTCGCCCTCGTGCTCGGCGTCGCGACGCCCATGGTGCTCGCGGTGAGCGCCGCCGTCGTCGTCTGGCACGTCGGCTGGGTGGTGCTCCATCCCGCCTGGCCCGAGTCGCGGTTCCTTCCCATGGCCGTCTACCTCGTCGGCCTCCTGGCCGGGGCGTGGTGGCTGAAGACCGAGGACTTCGTGTTCTTCCCGGTGCTCCTCTCGTGCTTCGCGATGTGCTTCGTCGTGCTCCCCGGCGGGTGGGCGTACGCCGCGACGGCGGTGACCGGCGTCCTCACCGTCACCGACCGCGACGGCCTGGATCTCTCCGGCCCGTTCCTCGCGATCCTCCTCGGCAGCGTCGGGCTCTCGTCGGTCATCGGCTGGACGATCCGCAGCTCGGAGCGCCAGGAGCGGCGCGAGCGCGAGCTGCGGGTCGAGCTCGAGCTGGCGCACGAGGCCAACCTCGCCCTCCAGGCGGACCTCGTGCGCGAGGCCCACGACGCGGGCGTGGCGGCCGAACGCGCTCGCCTCGCCGGCGAGATCCACGACACGCTCGCCCAGGGCCTCGCCGGGGTCACCGCCCAGCTCGAGGCCGCGGAGGCGGAGCTCGGGGACGCCCACCCCTCGGTCCGGCGGGTGCGCCTGGCCCGCGACCTGGCGCGCGAGAGCCTCCGCGAGGCACGCCGGTCCGTCGCGGCCCTGCGACCCGGCCCGCTCGCGGAGGGGCGGTTCCTCGAAGCCGTGCGGGGCGCCGTCGCGGCCTGGCAGGAGCGGTCGACGGCGACCGCCGACGTCCGGCTCGCCGAGCCGCCGGATCGCCTCGGCGCCGACGTGGAGCACGCGCTCCTGCGGGCCCTGACGGAGTGCCTCGCCAACGTCGCACGGCACGCCCGGGCCGGCACGGCGAGCGTCTCGCTCACGTACCCGCCCGGCGTCGTCGTCCTGCGCGTGCGCGACGACGGCGTCGGCTTCGCACCCGGGGCGCGGGGCAGCTCCGACGGCGGCTACGGCCTCACAGCGCTCGCTGCGCGCGCGACCGCGCTCGGCGGCACGGTCGACGTAGTCTCCGCCCCGGGCGCGGGCACCACCGTGACCGTGCGGCTGCCCCGGCAGGCGGCCGGGATCGGCGGCGGGTCCGGGTCGCCGCGTGCCGAGGGTGCGCCGGCCGACGACGGCGCCCCGGCCGGGCTGAGCGGAGCGCAGGGGTGAGCATCCGGATCGTGGTCGTCGACGACCATCCCGTGGTCCGCGACGGCATCCGGGGGCAGCTCGCGACGACCGACGACCTCGACGTCGTCGGTGAGGCGGCGTCCGCGGACGAGGCGCTCGCCGTCGTCGCCGCGACGAGTCCCGATCTCGTCGTGACCGACCTGCGCATGCCCGGTGGTGGCGTCTCCCTCATCACCCACCTCGCGGCGTCCGCACCCGGCGTGGCGGTCCTCGTCCTCACGACGTACGACACGCCCGACGACGTGCTGCCGGCGCTGGACGCCGGCGCCCGCGGCTACGTGCTCAAGGACGCCCCGCGCGAGGAGCTCTTCCGTGCGGTGCGGGCCGTGGCAGACGGCGAGACGTTCCTCGCGCCGTCGGTGGCCGGGCTGCTCGTCAGCCGGGTCCGGGCCCGCCAGCAGCCGGCGCCCGCCGCGTTGTCGGGGCGCGAGGTCGACGTGCTGCGGCTGGTCGCCGACGGTCGCACGAACCGGCAGGCCGCCCAGCTGCTGGGTGTGACGGAGGCGACGGTGAAGACGCACCTGCTGCACGTGTACGCGAAGCTCGGCGTGCCGGACCGCGCGGCGGCCGTCGCCGCGGGCTACCGCAGCGGGCTGCTGCCCTGAGCGCTCACGGGTGCAGCTCGAGCGGGGTGTTGTCGATGAGCCGGACGCCGTCGACGACCGCCGCAACCAGCAGGACCACCTGCCCGGTGGCGTCGACGTCGACGGGCACCATGCGGGCCGGGTCGACGAGCGCGAGGTAGTCCACAGCGACGCGGGGGTCGGCCCCATCGAGCACGTCCTGGGCCGCGGCGAGCACCGCCCCGGCGTCGTCCCCGGCCTCGGCGCGCACCCGCCCGGCCCGCAGCGCCGCGGACAGGGCGAGCGCGGCGTCCCGCGCCCCGGCGTCCAGGCGCGCGTTGCGGCTGCTCAGCGCGAGCCCGTCCGCCTCGCGCACCGTGGGGACGGCGACGACGCGGGTCGGCACGTCGAGGTCGCCCACCATGGCCCGCACGAGCGCGAGCTGCTGGGCGTCCTTCTGGCCGAACATCGCCACCGCGGGCTGCACGAGGTGCAGCAGCTTGAGGACGACCGTGAGCATCCCGTCGAAGTGCCCGGGGCGTGAGGCGCCCTCGTACGCCGCGCCGACCGGGCCGGCCGAGACCGTCACCCGCGGCGTCCCGCCCGGGTACATCTCGTCGGCCGACGGCGCGAAGACGAGATCCGGGGCGTCGGGGCCGAGCGCGCGCAGGGCGGCGACGTCGTCGTCCAGGGTGCGGGGGTACGACGCCAGGTCCGCGGCGTCGCCGAACTGGAGCGGGTTGACGAAGACGGTGACGACGACGTGCCGCGCCTCGCGCCGCGCCGCCCGGACCAGCGCGACGTGCCCGTCGTGCAGCGCACCCATCGTCATCACGACGGCGACGTCGCCCGGCATGTCCGCGCGCGCCGCGCGGAGCTCGGCCGTGGTGCGTGCGACGGACGTGACGGGAGCCGGCAGGTCGCGGGGCGACGCCGGCGCGCGCGTCGCCGTCGAGCTCGCCCCGCTCGCGGCCAGCGGGCCGACGGCGTCCGCGGGGCGCCCGCCGTCGTCGGCGAGCACGTCGAGGAGCTGCTGCGCCGCACCCTCGCCGATGCGCCCCGCGACGAGCGCCCGCTGCGTGGTGGCCCGCGCCAGGGCGCGGTAGGTCCGCGGGACGTCGACGAGACCGGGGTCCTCGGCGGCGAGCCGGCCGAGCACCTCGAGGTGCGCCGCCACCGTGCCGACGTCGCCACGCGAAACGGGACCCGTGAGCGCCGCCTCCCCGGAACGCACCACGCCGTCCAGCGACGCACCCACGAGCGGCGCGAGCAGGTACCCGGGATCCTCGACGCCGGCGCCCGCGAGCAGCCGCTCCGCCTGCCCGACGAGCGTCACGAGGTGGTTCGAGGCGTGCGCGAGGGCCGCGTGGTAGGTGGGGCGCGCCGACTCCCGCAAGACGACCGGCTCGCCGCCGATCTCGACGACGAGCGCCTCCCCGATGGGCAGCACCGGACCCGGAGCGGTGACGGCGAACGGGCAGCCGACGAGCCGCGTGAGATCGAGGGAGGTGCCGGTGAACGTCATCGCGGGATGGATCGCGAGCGGGATCGCCCCGACCGCGGCGGCGGGGCCCAGCACCGCCGTGCCGTAGCGGCCGGACGTGTGCACGACGAGCTGTCCCGGCTGCCACGCGCCGAGCGCCGCGAGACCGGAGACGAGCTCGGTGAGCGCGTCGTCCGGCACGGCGAGGAGCACGAGCTCGCTGCGCTCGACGACCTGCTGCACCTCCAGGACGGGCACGCCGGGCAGGAGCATCTCGATCCGGTCGCGCGAGGCGGCCGACACGCCGCTCGCGCCGACGACGGCGTGCCCGGACGCCCGCAGCGCGTTCCCGAGCACCGCGCCCACGCGTCCCGCTCCCACCACACCGACGCCGAGCCGCCCCGGCCTGCTGGAGTTCACGGCGCCCATCCTCCCGCACGTCGAGGGTTGACGATCATGGCTAATAGCCATAGCCTTCTCGCTATGACACAGCAACTGCAGTACCTCGACCGGCCGGGCGGCCGGATCGCCTACACCGTCACCGGGACCGGGCCGCTCGTGGTGGCCGTGCCCGGCATGGGCGACCTCCGGTCCGCCTACGACGATCTCGCCCCGGCTCTCGTCGCCGCCGGCTACCGCGTCGCCGTCACCGACCTGCGCGGCCACGGCGACTCCGACACGACGTTCCCGGCATACGGCGACGTCGAGACGGGGTGGGACGTGCTCGCGCTCGTCGAGCACCTCGGGGGCCCGGCCGTGCTCGTCGGCAACTCGATGGGCGCCGCGGCGTCCGCCTGGGCAGCCGCTGAGCGCCCGGACGCCGTGCGCGGCCTCGTGCTCCTCGGCCCGTTCCTGCGCGAGCCGGAGGCGTCCGGCACCCGCCGAGCCATGAATCGCCTGCTGTACCGCGCCGCCCTGGCAGGCGGGTGGGGCGCGGGGTTCTGGGCGCGGTTCTACCGCTCGCTGAACGCGGGCCGGACGTCGCCGCGGCTCGACGCCCACGTGGCCGAGATCCGTGCGGCGCTCCGCCGCCCGGGGCACCTCGCCGCACTGCGCAACCTCGCGCTCCAGCTCGACCACGACCCGGTGACCGCGCGCCTCGGCGACGTCGACACCCCCACGCTTGCACTCCTCGGTGCCGTGGATCCGGACTACCCGGACCCGGCCGCGGAGGCCGACTGGATCCGGAGCGTGATGCGTGCGCGCGTCGAGCTCGTCGACGAGTGCGGCCACTACCCGCAGCACCAGCGCCCGGACGTCGTCGTGCCCGCCGTGCTCGACCACCTCGCCGCCCTGCCCAGCGCCCGTGCCTAGGGCGGGGCTCTCCCGCGACGCCGTCGTCGCGCTCGCGCTCCGCCTGGTCGACGACGGCGGCCCGCGCGGGTTCGACGACCTCACGCTCGCGCGTGTCGCCTCGGCGGCCGGCGTCGCGACGCCCAGCCTGTACAAGCACGTCGCGTCGCTGGCGGACCTGCGCCGCGGGGTCGCCGTCGTCGCCGTGCGGGACCTCACGCGCGCCATGGCCGAGGCGACCATCGGCCGCTCCGGACCGGACGCCGTCGAGCACCTGGCGCACGCGTGGCGATCGTTCGGCCATGAGCACCCCGGCCGGTACGCGGCGACCCAGGTCGCACCCGACCCCGACGACCCGGCCGACGCCGGGCTGCGCGACGCCGCCCGGGAGGCGGTGAATCTCGCGGCAGCGGCACTGCGCGGGTTCGACCTCCCCCCGGACCGCATGATCGACGCCATCCGCGTGCTTCGCGCCTCGGTGCACGGCTTCGTGCTGCTCGAGCTGGGCGGCGGACTGCGCCTCCCGCAGGATCTGGACCGCAGCTTCGACGCCCTCGTGCGGGTGCTCGTGGACGGGATCGCCGCGCTCGCCCGGCCAGATTCGTGAAGTCTCTTCATGATGCGGTATCTTCACCGTCATGCCAGACGTGCTCGACCGCCTCCTGGAGATCACCTACCTCTTCCAGCGCGACATGGCCCGGACGTTCGAGGCCGACGGGCTGACCCCCGCACGCCTCCATCTGCTGTGGGTGCTCGGGGCCGAGGGGCCCCTCCCGCAGCGTGCGCTCGCTGCGGCGCTCGACGTCAGCCCGCGCAACGTGACGGGCCTCGTCGACGCGCTCGAGGCCTCCGGGCACGCGGCCCGCCGGCCGCACCCCTCCGACCGGCGGATCGCGCTGGTCACCCTCACCGACCGCGGAGAGACGGTGGTCGCCGGGATGCAGCGCGACCGCCGCATCCTCACCGACGAGCTCGTGGCGGGGATCGATCCCGGCGACCTCGCTCGCCTGGAGCGCGACCTCGCGATGGTCGCGGATCGGCTGCGGAGCCTGTTCGACGCCGGGCGGCCGACGTGAGCGCGACGACGACGGCGCCGCGTCGCACGGCCTGGCACCGGGTGCGTCACCTCGCACGCCGGGCGTGGCGGGCGGAGCTCGGGATCTGGCGGAGCCTCGGCCGTTTCGCGCTGCGGCGGCCACGCGTCCCGGAGGGGTCGACGGCGTTCCCGTACCACCGGCTCGTGCAGCCGATCCTGATCGCGTTCATCGTGGTCTCGGCGATCGAGGTCGTCGTCGTCGACCTGCTCGTGCACCGGTGGCCGCCGGTCCGGATCCCGCTCCTCGCCGTGGGGATCTGGGGCCTCACGTGGATGACCGGGCTGTGGCTCGCCTACCTCACGCGCCCTCACGCCGTCGGGCCGGCGGGCATCTCGGTGCGCCACGGCACCGAGGTCGATGTGACGATCCCGTGGGACTCCGTCCACTCCGTCGCCGTGCGCAAGGACGTGGTCGAGGGTCGGGCGCCTCGCGTCACGGACGACATCGACGGCGGCGGCCGGACGCTGCACCTGCGGATGCAGCACGAGACGAACATCGAGCTCCGCCTCGACGTCGCGATCCCGGTGGAGCTGGGCGCGGGCACCGTCGAGGTCGAGACCGTGCGGCTCTACACGGACGAGCCTCGCGCGTTCCTCGAGGCGGCTCGACCGTTCATGTGACGGTCGCCGCCCTCGTCAGACGGCCACCTCGGCCAGGATCAGCCTGATCCGCTGCGGCAGGTCGGCGGGGACACCGGACGGCAGGTCGTCGAGGGGCCACCACGCGACGTCCTCGCTCTCGTCGCTGACGTGCGGCACGGCGTCGGCCGGCGCGAGGGCCGCGTAGCCGACGTCCCAGTGGACCCGACACGCGCCGAACGCTCCCACCAGCGTGTGCCGGTGCAGGTCGGCCGGTCGCGCGACGAGCGGCGTCAGGTCCGCGATCCCGCCCTCCTCCCGGCCCTCGCGCAGCGCCGCGTCGAGGCCGGACGCGTCGCCGGGCTCGAGATGCCCGCCCAGCTGCAGCCAGCACCGCGCCTTCCGGTGGAACGCGAGGAGCACGCGACGTCGGTCCGGCGAGAACACGAAGCAGCTCGCCGTGAGGTGCTCGGGTCCGCCGTCGCGGCGCGCGGCAGCCGCCCCGGAGCCGGCCACGAACTCCAGGTACTGCGATCGCAGTGCCGCCTGGCCGGTGTCGGCCGGCGCCCAGGCGACGAGGTCGGCGACGACGCGGTCGACCAGCTCGGAGCTCGCGGGCGCGGACGGGGCGGCAGGGTGAGGACTCGACACGCCCGGACCGTACCGCGGCCGGCGCCTCGGCGGGCCACTCGGCTCGGAGCCGGGGTCCGGCGAGGTACGAACGCGGCCTCAGACGCGAGGCCCGAGGCAGACCGCCGTCGGGGCGCAGAGCGCCAGCACCAGGCCGTCCGCCTCGCTCACGTGGACGCACAGCAGCGCGCCACCCCGGCTGGCGAGCTCCGAGGCCGCCTCCTCGACGACCGCCGCGGCGCGTCGGCCCCGCAGTCTCGCCGCCTCGAGGTCGAGCACCACGACGTCGGCGCTCGGGGCCAGTGCGGCGAGCACGTCGTGCATCCGGACAGCGTCCGCCCGCCCCAGGTCGCCCACCGGGCGCACCGTGGCCGTGAACCATCCGCTGGGCGACTGCGTCGTGACGGCCATCGTGTGCTCCTCCCGGGTCGTGCCCCGAGCATCGACGCCCGCGCTGGGCTCCGGCCGGGACGCTCCTGGGAGCTCGCTGGGAACCGGTCCGGCGCGGGCAGCCGCGCGCCCTGGCCGGATGCGGCAGGGTGGAGCGATGAGCGCCGCCGCACCCGCCGACCCCTGGTCCGTCCTCGACTGGCGACGGCGGACGGCGCGGCTCTACGCCGGCGTCCGCCTCCTCGCGCACGACGACCCGGCCGCCGCCCACGGCACCTGGGCACGCGGTCGCACCGACCTGCTGGCCACGCACTCGGCCAGCCCCGTGCCCGCGGAGGCGAGGGACGCCGTCGCCGACCTGTGGCCGGTGGCCCCGTACGACCCCGAGCTCCGGTTCGACGTCGCGATCGACCCCGAGGGCGCGGGCGAGCGCTGGACCTACCCGACCGGGACCGACGGCGACGTCGCGTTCGTCCGGGTCGGCACCGCGCCCACACCGCTCGGCCCGCTCGCCGTGTGGTGGCTCGCCGCCTACGGGGGCGGGATCTTCGTGCCGGTCGCCGACCCGCACCCGTCGACGTTCGGTGGCGGCCGGTACGTCGTCGACACGGTCAAGGGGGCGGACCTCGGGTCGTCGCTCGGCACCGACGGCGCGGGCCGGCTCGTGCTCGACCTCAACTTCGCGTACTCGCCGTCGTGCGCCTACGACCCGGAGTGGGCGTGCCCGCTCGCCCCCGCCGCCAACCGGCTGGACGTGCCGATCGGCGTCGGCGAGCTGGTGGCCGCGCCGAGTCAGGCCTGAGCGTTCGACCCAGACCCTCCGGAGGGTCTGTCTCGGCCGCTGGGGTCTGACTCAGCGGGAGCCGCGGGATCCGCCGGCGCCTCAGCCTCGGCCGCGGGATCCGCCGGCGCCTCAGCCTCGGCCGCGAGGTCGGGCGCCACCCGCAGCATCCATTGCTCCGGGCCGGCGGCCTGCCGCGCCGTGTGTGCGCGCTCGGACTGCTCCAGCAGCAGCTCGAGCGCCACCGCGGCGTCGAGGTGCGCGACGCGCGGCCGCACCGGCCCGTTCGTCGAGTGCGCGGCGAACGACGTCAGGCCCAGCCTGCGCTGCCACGGACCGCGCTCGACGGCGAGCGACTGCGTGCGCTCGTGGGGCACGACCTGCAGCGTCCGCCAGAGCCAACCGCCGCGCAGCAGCAGCGCCGTGCGCGTGATGCGGAAGCCGTTGCGCCGCCACGCCATCGGGTCGAGCCAGCGGGCTCGCCGCGGGCTCGACGTCCAGCCCGCCGCGTCGCCCCGCCCGACGAGCCCGGAGTCGAGCAGGGTCGCCGCGTCGTCGTCGCCGAGGTCCGGGAGCGCCAGCCACAACGCCGTCAGCGCCTCCTGCCGGCTGCCGACGGGGAGCAGCAGGCTCTCCGTCTGGCCCGCCGGCCCGTACGCGGCGATGTTGACCTGCACGCGCCACCAGTCCTTGAGGCGCCACAGCGGCGGCTGGTGGATCTGCACCGCCTGGATCCGGCCCGGCGGCACGGTGCGTGCCTTGTGCTCGAGCAGCCCGTGCCGGACCCGGATGCCGTCCGGCGAGATCGCGGCCCGGAACGAGAACTCGCCGCTGAACCGGCCCCAGAAGTACGCACCGAAGCCGAGGAGCATCGGGAGGATCGAGAACACGAAGCCCCACGAGCGCACGGCGATCGCGCCGACGGCGACCCCGACGCAGAGCAGGACGAACGCGATGGTCGCGCCGGACAGCGCGAGCGATCCGAGCACCATCCCCGGGCCGACGGCGAGCACCTCGCGCTCCGGCGCCCGCGGGACCGGCGCCACCTGCCCGGCGTCGTCGGCCGTCACCTCGAGCCCGGCGGCGCGCGCCAGGATCTCGTTCCGGAGCGCCTGAGCCTGGTCCTCCGTGAGGTAGCTGAGCGTGATGTTTGACTCGGCGCCACCCGCGGACTCGATCTTCAGCGCCGCGAAGCCGAAGATCCGGCCCAGCAGCGGCTGGGTGACGTCGACCGCCTGGACACGGTCGAGGCGCACGTCGCGCTCACGGCGGAACAGCACGCCCGAGTGCATGACGACGGCCTCGGCGGTGATCCGGAACGTCAGGCGGCGCCACGCGAGCCAGGAGTACACCAGGCCGATCACGGTGCCGAGGACGATGACCCCGACGATCACGAGCACGAGCGTCACGCCCGGCAGGTCCAGCTCGGACAGCTCGCGTGCGTACTGCCACACGAAGATCGCGAGGAGCGCCGCAGCGACCTTCCAGGCGTTCAGCAGGGGCGTCACGCGGTGCACCCGGCGCCAGCCGGCGGCGTCGACCTCGAGGCCGCCGCCCGGCGGCGGGACGGCGCCGGGGGGCGGCGGGACGGGACTCGAGGCCGGCGGGTACGGACCCGAGGCCGGCTGGACGGGACCCGGCGCTGGCGGGTACGAACCCGGAGCCGGCGGGTACGGACCCGGCGTCGGGACCGAACCGTGCGGCGGCCCGGCCGACGGCGTGGGCGGCGGCTGGCTCACAGGCCCGCCAGCCGCGCCTCGCCCCGGGCGGTGAGGCGGTCACGCAGGCGCGCGGCCTCCTCCGGCGCGAGCCCGGGCACCGAGGCGTCGGTGCTCGCCGACGCCGTGTGCAGCTGCAGGGTCGCGATCCGGAACCGCTGCGCGAGCGGACCCTTGGACACGTCGACGTATTGCATGCGTCCGTACGGGACGACGACGAGCGACCGGAACATCACGCCCTTGCGGAACAGGAAGTCGTCCTCCCGCTCGGCGTAGGACATGGCACGGACCTGCCGCGGGACGAGCCACAACGCCCAGATCAGGACGAGCGCGAGTGCGGCGGGCAGGATCCAGGTCCACCCACCGACGGCGATGGCCAGCACCAGGACGCCGACGAGCGGGATCCCGAGCCAGATCGCGCAGAGCAGCGTCCGCACCGTGCCGAGCCTCGGTGAGACCGAGTGCCAGGTGACGCCGGGCGGCGCGAAGGCGATGTCGTCGCGCTGGTCCGTGGAAGTCATCCGGCCATTCTCCCCCGCGACTCGTCCGGTGGTGAACTCCTCACCAGGGATGCACGCCGATGTCGTCCTCGGGGCCCGAGTCGTCAGGGTCGTCGTCCCGGTCGTCGTCCTTCGGCACGCGGCACCACCACTCGGCGATCAGGGACGCCGCCACGAGCGTGCCCGCCCCGAGCAGCCCCAGCCCGCACGCCCACGCCTGCGCGCGGGGCTCGGGTGCCTCGACGTGCCCGACGACGAGCAGCAGCTGGGCCAGCAGGTAGCCGACCTGGAGGGCGCCGACGACGGCGCACGCCTTGGCGAGAGCGAGGATGCGGGCCGCAACGATGGGCTCGAGATCGGCCCGGCCGAGCGTGAAGCGGCGCACGCGCCACCCGAGCGCGAGCACGACACCGGCCACGAGCACGAGCACGACGGCGAGCAGCAGCGGCACGCGTACCGGGGCGCCGCCGCGCATCTCCCACAGCCGGAGCGCGATGAGGCACACGGCGGTCGACACCGAGGCGACGGCGACGAGCGTCGTCGCGCGCGTGCGCTCCATCACTCCTCGCCGCCGGACCTCTCCGCGTCGCCCGGGGCCAGCCAGTCGAGCGCGAGCCAGCGGACGCCGTCGCGGTCCGGCGCGGTCTGTGCGAGCACGTCGACCGGCCCGCCGCCGAGGCCGGGGAGGAACGCCGCCGCGTCCAGCTGCGCCCAGGGCACGAGCACGAACGCGCGCTGGTGGGCGCGCGGGTGCGGCAGGTCGAGCGCCGCGTCGCTCGCGACGACCCCCTCGACGTCGATGATGTCGATGTCCAGCGTGCGCGGCGGCCACGGGGCCTCGCCGGACCGCTCCCGGCCGTAGGTGCGCTCGACCTCGTGGGCCACGTCGAGGAGCTCGTGCGGGCTCAGCACGGTGGTGGCGCGCACGACGGCGTTGAGGTAGTCGGGCTGAGGTTCGGCACCGTCGACGACGACGGCGGCGGTGCGGGCGAGCGGGGAGACCGCCTCGATGTCGAGCCCGTCCACGGCGGAGAGCTCGGCGATGGCCGACCGCAGCGTGGCGCGGACGTCGCCGAGGTTCCCGCCGAGCGCGAGGACCACGCCGACGGGCTCGTCGGGCCGGGCGTGCAGCACGCCCGGCGGTGCCGCGGGCGCCGGCTGCTCGGCGGGCTCCGGGGCGTCGGGGATCGGTGCGCCCGGTGGCGCGACCGGGACGGCGGCCGCGGCCGCCGGTTCCGCCACCACGGGCGGGGCCGCGGGCTCCGGCGCCGGGGAGGGTGCCGCGACCGGGCCGGCGTTCGGGTAGCCCGAGACACCCTGCCGGGACCGCACGACCGTCAGCTCGACGTCGTCCACCGGCACGGGCATCGGCGCCTGGGGCTTGTGCAGGGTCACCTCGACGGACGTGATCAGCGGGTACGCGAGCACGGCGTCGGCCACGCGCTGAGCGAGCGTCTCGAGCAGCGCGACCGGCGGCCCGGTGAGGACGCCGACGACGGCCTGGGCGACGTCCGCGTAGCTCACCGTGTCGGCGAGGTCGTCGCTGGCGGCGGCGGCCGTCGTGTCGAGCCAGAGGGTCACGTCCGCGAGGAACGCCTGCCCCTCGGTGCGCTCGTTCTCCAGCACGCCGTGGAACCCGCGCGCGGCGATCCCCGCGAGCCGGATGCGGTCAACCATCCCGTGTCTCCTTCCCCGTTCGGCCCACGATCCCGGCGGCGCCGGCAGTCCCGGCGGCGCCGGCGGTCCCGGCCGTGCCGCCCGCCCGGATCCACGCCTGCGCGACGCGTGCGGCGTCGACGGACGGGCCGACGTCGTGCACCCGCACCGCCCACACCCCGGCCGCGGCGGCCAGGGCGGTCAGGGCCGCCGTGGCGTGGTCACGGTCCCGCGGCGCGCGGTCCGCACCCACGATCTCGCCCAGGAAGCGCTTGCGCGAGCCGCCGACCAGCACCCGGTGCCCGAGCTCGCGCAGCCGGGCCAGGTGGACGAGCAGGTCCCAGTTCGCCGACGCGTCCTTGCCGAACCCCAGGCACGGGTCGACGACGAGCCGCTCCTGCGCGATCCCTGCGGCGCGTGCGTCGGCGAGGCGTGCGGCCAGGTCGTCGACGACGACGTCGGTCACGTCCCCGGGCGTGCGGGACGTGAGCGTGCGGGACGGGTCCCAGTGCCCGACGACGTAGTCCACGCCCAGCGCGGCGACCGCGTCGAGCATCCCGACGTCCGCCTGCCCGCCGGACACGTCGTTGACCACGGCCGCACCCGCCGCCACGCAGGCCTGAGCGACGTCAGCGCGCATCGTGTCGATGCTGACGACGGCGCCCGCCGCGGCCAGGCGCTCGACGACGCCGCGCACCCGGCGCAGCTCCTCGGCGGCGGGCGTGCGCTCGGCACCGGGACGGGTCGACTCGCCGCCGACGTCGAGCAGGTCGGCGCCCTCGTCCACCAGGCGGCCCCCGTGCGCGACGGCCACGTCCTCGGCGAGCCACTGGCCGCCGTCGCTGAACGAGTCCGGCGTGACGTTGACGACGCCCATGACGAGCGTGCGCCGCGCGTCGCCCGGCACGCCCAGCCCCGTCGGCACGCTCGTCGCTGTCGGCACGGGCGTCACCCTAGCGGGCACCCCGGATCAGGCTCATGGCCTCGGCGCGCGTCGCCGGCTCGCGCAGGGCGCCGCGCACGGCCGAGGTCACGGTCCTCGCGCCCGGCTTGCGGACGCCGCGCATCGACATGCACATGTGCTCGCACTCGAGCACGACGACGACGCCGCGCGGCTCCAGCGCGTGGACCAGCGCGTCGGCGATCTGCGTGGTCAGCCGCTCCTGCACCTGCGGACGGCGGGCGTACGCCTCGACGAGCCTGGCCAGCTTGCTCAGTCCGGTCACGTGGCCCGAGGGGGCCGGGATGTACCCGACGTGTGCGACGCCGTGGAACGGCAGGAGGTGGTGCTCGCACACGGAGTACACGGCGATGTCGCTGACGATCACGAGCTCGTTGTGCTCGAGGTCGAAGAACGTCTGAACCGCCTCACGGGGATCCGTGTGCAGCCCGGCGAACATCTCCTCGTAGGAGCGGGCGAGGCGCTCGGGGGTCTCGCGGAGCCCGTCGCGGTCCGGGTCCTCCCCGATGGCGATCAGCAGGTCGCGTACCGCCCGCTCGACACCTGCGGCGTCGTACGGGCGGACGGCGCGACCGTCACCGGCCGGGGAGGCCATCGCGGAACCTCAGGCCAGCGGCTCGCCGTCGCGGTCGGCCCGCACCGGCTCCTCCGGCGGGACCTCGTGGACCTCGGTCGCCGGGTGGTCGTCGTTCGCGGCGGCCGCCTGGTCCTGCGGCAGCATGTCGCCCTCGCCCGCGGCGATCTCCGCCGGCGTGCTCACGGGCGGGCGGTCGCTCACGCCGCGGCGGTTGCTCGACAGCCACACGGGACGCGGGTCGCGCTTCGTGATCGCCGTGAAGACCTCGGCCAGCTCGTCGTGGTTGAGCGTCTCCCGCTCCAGGAGCTCGAGCACGAGCTGGTCGAGCACGTCGCGGTACGTGGTGAGGATCTCCCACGCCTCGTCGTGCGCGGCCTCGATGAGACGGCGGACCTCCTCGTCGACGACGCCGGCGATCTCCTCGGAGTACTCCCGCTGGTGGCCGTAGTCGCGGCCGAGGAACACCTCGCCGTCGGCCTGGCCGAGGCGCAGGGCGCCCACGCGCTCGCTCATGCCGAACTGCGTGACCATCTTGCGGGCGGTCGCCGTGGCCTTCTCGATGTCGTTGGACGCGCCGGTGGTCGGGTCGTGGAACACGAGCTCCTCGGCCACCCGGCCGCCCATGGCGTACGCGAGCTGGTCGAGCAGCTCGTTGCGCGTGGTCGAGTACTTGTCCTCGATCGGCATCACCATCGTGTACCCGAGGGCACGGCCGCGCGGCAGGATCGTCACCTTCGTGACGGGGTCGGTGTACCGCAGCGCCGCCGCGACGAGCGCGTGCCCGCCCTCGTGGTACGCGGTGAGCTTGCGCTCCTTGACGTTCATCACGCGCGTGCGCTTCTGCGGGCCGGCGATCACGCGGTCGATCGCCTCGTCGAGCGCGCGGTTGTCGACGAGCTGCGCGTTCGAGCGGGCGGTGAGCAGCGCCGCCTCGTTGAGGACGTTCGCCAGGTCGGCACCGGAGAAGCCCGGCGTGCGGCGGGCGACGACCTCGAGGTCGACGTCGCCGGTCATCGGCTTGCCCTTGGCGTGCACCCGCAGGATCGCGAGCCGGCCCTGCAGGTCGGGCGCCTCGACGGCGATCTGCCGGTCGAACCGGCCGGGGCGCAGCAGCGCCGGGTCGAGGATGTCGGGCCGGTTCGTGGCGGCGATGAGGATGACGTTCGTGTGCGCCTCGAAGCCGTCCATCTCGACGAGGAGCTGGTTGAGCGTCTGCTCGCGCTCGTCGTGCCCACCGCCGAGGCCCGCGCCGCGGTGCCGGCCGACGGCGTCGATCTCGTCGACGAAGATGATGGCCGGCGAGTTCGTCTTCGCCTGCTCGAACAGGTCGCGCACCCGGGAGGCGCCGACGCCGACGAACATCTCGACGAAGTCCGAGCCGGAGATCGAGTAGAAGGGGACGCCGGCCTCACCCGCGACGGCGCGGGCGATGAGCGTCTTGCCGGTGCCGGGCGGGCCGTACAGCAGGACGCCCTTCGGGATCTTCGCGCCCACCGCCTGGAACTTCGCCGGCTCCGAGAGGAACTCCTTGATCTCGACGAGCTCCTCGACCGCCTCGTCGACGCCCGCGACGTCGGCGAACGTCACCTCGGGGTTCTCGACGTTCACCTGCCGCGCCTTGGACTTCCCGAAGTTCATCATCCGGGAGTTCCCGCCCTGCATCCGGGACAGGAAGAACCAGAAGACGGCGACGATCAGGACGAGCGTGAGCATCGTCATGAGGAGCGTCGACCACCACGGGGTCGACGGCACGACGGAGTTGTACCCGCCCTCGGGGTCGGCGTCGCGGATGAGCTCGGCGACCTCGTCGGCCTGCGGCGTGGCGTAGTAGAACTGGACGGAGGTGCCCTTGTCCTCGCCCTCCGCCGGCACGAAGTTCTCGGTCAGGGTCAGGTTGACGCGCTGGTAGCCGTCGGTGATCTGGGCCTGCTCGACGGTGTCGCCGCGCAGGAGCTCGAGGCCCTGCGACGTGTCGATCGTCTGGACTCCGGACCCCCGGAGCAGGTTCAGCGCGAACAGCAGCACGAGGATGGGCAGGACGATCCACAGCAGAGGACCGCGCGTCAGCTTCTTGGCGTTCATACCGTGGCGGCCGTACGGCCAGTCCCTCCCGCTCGGAACATCACGCAGTGACGGTATACGACCAACGCACGAGAACCGTCATCTGTTCGCGCAGGGCAGTACGCAGGAGGGCGACGACGACCCGCTCGCCCGCCGTCAGGACGTGTAGACGTGCTTCGCGAGCGTTCCGACGAACGGCAGCGTCCGGTAGCGCTCCGCGTAGTCGAGGCCGTACCCGACCACGAACTCCGACGGGATGTCGAACCCGACGTACGCCAGGTCGACGTCGACCTTCGCGGACTCCGGCTTGCGCAGCAGGGCGGCGACCTCGACGGACGCCGGCTTGCGGCTGCGCAGGTTCGCCACGAGCCAGGACAGCGTCAGCCCCGAGTCCACGATGTCCTCGACCACGAGCACGTCACGGCCGAGCAGGTCCGTGTCGAGGTCCTTGAGGATGCGCACGACGCCGGACGACTTCGTGCCCGACCCGTACGACGAGACGGCCATCCAGTCCATCGTCACCGGGGTGTGGAGCCGCCGCGACAGGTCGGCCATGACCATGACGGCGCCCTTGAGGACCCCGACGAGCAGCAGCTCCCGGCCGGCGTAGTCCTCGTCGATCTGCGCGGCCATGGCGTCGAGCCGCTCCGCGATCTGGTCAGGGGTGAGCAGGACGTGCTCGAGGTCGGCGCCCATGTCGTCGGCGTTCACAGCGTCAGCCTGCCACAGGCCCGCACGGCCCGCCGACCGCCCGGCAGGTCTACGCCGGCCTGGCCGTGGTAACCGGTCACGAGCGCGTCGAGCGCCTCGACGTGGACGTGCGCGAGGTCGCCGGCCGGGCTCCCGGCGTCGAGGGCGGCGCGGCGGAGCGCACGGCGCCGGACGGCGGGCGGCGCCGCGGCGAGGATCTCGACGTCGAGCGACCCGTCCTCGCCGCGCGCGGTGGACAGGAGGTCGGCGGCGAACGCGTCGAGCGCGTCGGCGTCCTCGCGGAGCAGGTCGGCCGAACGCGCGAGGGAGGCCGGCACGCCCGGCCCGAGCGCCTCGGTCAGGGCGGGGAGCACCCGGCCGCGGATCGCGGACCGGGGCAGCGGGCCGCCGTCGGCCCGTCGTGCCGGCCCGTCGACGGCGTTCGTCGGGTCCTCCCACGGGGTGAGGCCGACGGCGTCGACCACCTCGCGGAGCCGGGCACGCTCGAGGTGGAGGAAGGGCCGGGCGAACACCCCGCGGCGGCGCGGCATGCCGGCGAGAGACCGTGCGCCGGACCCGCGCGCGAGCCGCAGCAGGACGGTCTCGGCCTGGTCGTCGAGGGTGTGGCCGAGGAGGACGACGGCGTCGCCCGCCTCGCGGGAGGCCGCCTCCAGCGCCGCGTACCGGGCGGCGCGGGCCGCACCCTCGGGGCCGCCCAGCGCGATGTCGACGTCCACCCGGACCACGCGGGCCTCGAGCCCCAGCCCGCGGCACTGGTCGGCGGCGCGCGCCGCGACCTCGGCGCTGCCGGCCTGGAGCGCGTGGTCGACGACGACGGCACCGGCGGCGCGGCCGGCGCGCGGCGCGACGAACGCCGTCGCCGCCGCCAGGGCCAGCGAGTCCGCGCCGCCGGAGCACGCGACGAGCACGCCCCTGGCCGGCTCGAGCTCCGCGAGCAGCGCCCGGACGGCGTTCCGCGCCGCCGCCACCGACGGGTGCGGACCGCTCACGCCGCCCTCGCGGCGCGGTCCGCGCGGCGCCCGGCGAGGCGGTGCTGGCTCGTCATCTGGCGACCGCGGCCGTCAGCCGTGCACGCGCGCGACCCACGCCTCGGGGGCGAGGATCTCCGCGGGAGTCGGCAGGTGGTCGGGCGTGGCCCAGACGGCGGCGAGCCCGTCGTGGCCGACCCGGTCCAGCACGCCGCGCACGAACGCCGCCCCCTGCCGGTACTGCAGGAGCTTCGCGTCCATGCCGAGCAGACGCCGGATCAGCAGGTCGGTGCCGCGTGTGTCGCGCCGCTTCTCGAACGACGCCCGGATCGTCGCCACGCTCGGGATCACGCGCGGCCCCACGGCGTCCATGACGACGTCCGCGTGCCCCTCGAGCAGCGACATCGTGGCCAGCACGTGGTCCATCCGCTCCTGCTCCGGCTGCTCGAGCACCGCCTCGAGGAGCGACGGCGTCGCTGACGACGGGGCGTCGTCGTCGTCGGACTCACCGGGACCTTCGAGCACGCGCCGCACGCCGCGCAGGAGGTCGCCAAGGCGGCGGCCCTGGGCCGGCACGTCCGCGAGCGCGCCCACGATCTCGCGGATCTGCTCGGCGAGATGGTCGGCCAGCCACGGCGCCGCCGCGAACTGGACCGCGTGCGTCTGTTCGTGCAGGCACACCCAGAGGTGGAAGTCCTGCGGGTCGGCGCCGAGCTGGCGCTGGACGTGCAGCACGTTCGGGGCGACGAGCACGAGGCGGCCGGGGCGCTCCGCCGACGCCGGCCGTGCGTACGGGTCGTACTGGCCGAGCACGCGCGTGGCGAGCAGGGCGAGCAGCAGGCCGACCTGCTCCCCCGCGAGCGTCGCGCCACCGGGCATCTTCGTCGCCGGGAGGAGCCCGTCGGTGAGCGTGCGGAACGTGTCGACGGCGGAGGCCGCCCAGCGCGGGCGGTCCAGGACGAGCACGGTGCCGGACTCGACGGCGCGCGCCGCGTCCGGGAGGCGGGTCACCTCGGCGACGTACGCGGGCGCGTCGGCTGCGGCCTCCCGCAGCGAGCTGACCAGCGCGTCGAGGCCGGGCCGGTCGATCGGGGGTCCGGCGCGGACGACGCGTGCCGCGCGACGCGCCGCGGCGTCCCAGTCGATCGCGGCTCGGCCAGCGTCCCCGTCGATCGCGTCCTCGGGCTGCATCGACCCAGCCTAGGTCTGATCCCCCGCGGCGACGCGCGGACGGGTCCGCCGGAGGATGTAGGCGCGAGACCCGTCGAAGTGCCGACGACGCCGCCGTCAGCGCCTGGTGTCGTGGAGCCGTGTCCACCGACGAGGAGTCCTACCGGCCCGTGCAGGGCTGGCAGTTCGTCAACCGCAGCGCGTTCACGGTCCGGCACGGCGGGCACACGTGGGTCGTGGACGTCGACTTCTTCGACTGGGACGAGCGGATCCGCCTGTACCGCGACGGCGCCCTCGTGGACGAGCAGCGCGGGCGGGTCCGCTTCGACCTCGACGACGGGTCCGCGATCACCGCCCGGACGGCGACGTACGGCATGCGGTACGTCCGCCTGATCACGCCCGACGGCGTCACGCACGACGTGCCGCCCGCCGACGGCACCGCCGAGGCCTGGCGCGCACGCGTGCACGCCGAGCACCCCACGGCGAGCCGCGCCGTCGCCGCCGCCTCGTGGACGGTGCTCGTCGCCGCCATCGTCACGCAGGTCCCTCGGCTGCTCGACGTCCTCGGGGTGTGGATCGACGGCGTGCCGTCGTTCGCGCTCGACCTGCCGGGACCGCTCAACACCGCCCTGCAGGTGGGCGGCGTCCTCGCCGCGATCGACCGCGGGTTGCGGCTGCGCCACAACCGGTGGATCGACGACTGAGGGCGCCCGCCGCTACGTGCAGCCGCACGCCGCGAGCGACGACACCCACTCGTCGATCGCCACCCGCGCCGCGAACGTGCCGGCGCGCGGGACGCCGTCGGCCATCACCACGAACGCGAGCTGGCGGCCGTCCGCCGTCACGACGTTCCCCGCGAGGGAGACGACGACGGCGAGCGTGCCGGTCTTGGCCCGCACCAGGCCCGCCGCCTCGCTGGAGTACCGGTCCGCGAGCGTGCCCTCGAGCCCGGCGATGGGCATCGCCGACGCCGCCGCGAGCAGCCCCGGGGTGTCCGGGCGCGTGATCGCCAGCACCAGGTCCGAGAGCAGCCGTGGGGCGACGCGGCTCCGGGACGACAGCCCGGAGCAGTCCACGAGCACCGTGCCGCCGGTGTCGAGGCCGGTGGCCGCGAGCTCGGCGATGATGGCGCGGGTCGCACCCTCGAAGCTCGCCTCCTGGCCGTGCTCCAGCGCCACGAGACGTCCGAGCACCTCGCTGAGCGTGTTGTCCGAGAGCTGCAGGGTGTGCTCCACGAGCTCGCGGATCGTCGCCGACTCCACGCGGGCGACCTCCTGGACCCCGTCGCCGGCGCGGCCCCGCACCGGCGCGCCACGGACCTCGACGCCGGCGTCCTCGAGCGCGGCGGCGAACGCGTTCGCCGCACCCATCGCCGGGTCCGTGTCCCGCTGCAGGCGCCCGTCGATGTGCCCGACCTCGACGGCGAGGGCCGAGACGGGCGCCACCCACCCCTGCGTGAAGTCCACGGGCTCCCAGCCCGGCGCGTACTCCGGTCCGGTGAACAGGGAGTCGTCGACCGCCAGCGACACGGACGTCGTGCCCGCTGCCTGCAGCACGCTCGCCGCCTCCGCGGCGAGGTCCGCGAGGCCGGCCCGGCCGATCGTGGCGTCCGGGTCGCCGGCGCCGGCGGCGAGCGCCATGTCGCCGTGCCCCACGAGCACCAGGTGGTCAGCGCCGTCCTGCACGAGCGTCGTCGGGATGCGCGAGGACAGGTCGAGCGCGCTCACGGCCGCCGTCGCCGTCAGCAGCTTGAGGGTCGACGCCGGGGCGCGGCCCGTCTCCGCGTCGGCGCTCACCAGCACCTCACCCGTGGCGACGTCGGCCACGACGACTCCCGGAGGTGACCCGACGGCGTCGTCGCCGCGGAGCGCCGCGACGCCCGGCTCGAGCGCTGCCGGGTCCGGTATCGGCGCGTCGGGGTCCAGGTCCGGCAGCACGAGCGGGCGCACCGGCTCCGCCGGGAGCGTCACCGTGGGGAACGGTTCGGCCTCCGGCCACGGCGGGACGGTGGTCAGCACGCCCGGGACGACGTCGGCCGCGTCAGCGACGGCGTAGCCGCCCACGACGACGACGGCGAGACCCGCCACGACGAGCCGGGTCCGGGTGCGCATGCCGCAAGGGTAGGTCGAGCGAGGGCTCCGGAGCGAGGAACGAGCGCAGGAGGACAGCGACAGAGACGACAAGGGCAGGAGGATCGCGACCGACCGGCGTCGTGGCGTGCCCGCCCGGTGCGTCACACTAGGGGCCGGCACTTCCCGCGCCCGCCGTCTCGGGACGCGGGGTACATCGAGAGAGGGCAGCAGTGGACTTCGACGTCACGATCGAGATCCCCAAGGGGCAGCGCAACAAGTACGAGGTGGACCACGAGACCGGCCGGATCCGCCTCGACCGCATGCTCTTCACCTCGACGCGCTACCCCGACGACTACGGGTTCATCGAAGGGACGCTCGGCGAGGACGGCGACCCGCTCGACGCGCTCGTGCTCCTCGAGGAGCCCACGTTCCCCGGCTGCCTCATCCAGTGCCGCGCGCTCGGCATGTTCCGGATGCGCGACGAGGCCGGGGGCGACGACAAGGTGCTCTGCGTGCCGACCGGCGACCAGCGCGCCTCGTGGCGGACCGACATCGACGACGTGTCGGAGTTCCACCGGCTCGAGATCCAGCACTTCTTCGAGGTCTACAAGGACCTCGAGCCCGGCAAGTCCGTGGAGGGCGCGCACTGGGTCGGCCGCGAGGAGGCCGAGGCCGAGATCGTCCGCTCGTTCGAGCGCGCGAAGGGCACCGAGTTCGAGCTCGGCCACGGCCACTGACCCTCCCCGAAGGGGGTCAGGCGGCGTGCTTCTCCACGATATCGCCCAGCCCGGGCAGGGCGCCGACGAGGATCTTGCGCGCCTGGCCGGCGAACGGGCCGTACATCTTCTCCGCACCGCGAGCCTTCGCCTGCGCCTCGGCCACGGACAGGATCTCGTCAGCGACGCCGTCGTGCGCCTGCAGATACGCCCCGAAGCTCGCCCCACCGTTCGCGCGGTAGGCGTCCCAGTGCGGCTGCAGCACGCCGAGGATCGTGTCGAGCTCGGAGTCGATGCCGCGCGACACGGCGGTGGAGCTGCGCTTCTTCGCAGCGGCGTACGCGCCCTTGATCGCGATCCCGGAGATGCCTCCGAGGCCCGAGACCTCGGAGTCCACCAGGGCGGCGATGTCGGCGACGACGGCGGGTCGCACCTCAGGTGCGGTCAGGGCAGTGGTGAGGGTGTCGGTCACCCGGGCATCGTACGTGGGCGTCGGCCCGCGGCGGTCCGGTTCCGTGGCGCACGTTGAGCGGCCGACCTCTGGCTGGGTACATCTGACGGCGCGTGGCGCCACCTGGTGCACCGGGCTCCACGGTGCGGTGGCGTCGGGTCAGCCCGGCCGGCCGAAGCCGATGACGTTCGTCCACCAGATCGGCACGAGCTCGACGGTCTTCCCGGGAGCCGGGGCGTGCAGGCGCATCCCGTCGCCCGCGAAGATCGCCACGTGGTAGATCCCGCTGGCCGCGCCGTTGTTCGAGTAGAAGATGAGGTCGCCCGGCTGGAGCTGGCCCGAGGAGACGCGCGCCGTCTGCGCCCACTGCTGCCTCGTGGTGCGCCCCAGGTTCACGCCGGCCTGCTGCCACGCGCGCATCGTGAGCCCGGAGCAGTCGTACGTGCCAGGACCCTCGGCACCCCACTCGTAGGGCTTGCCGAGCTGCGTCATCGCCCAGCTGAGCGCGACCTGGCCGGCGCCGGTGGCCGGCGGCGGGTTCGGCGCGGGCGGCGGCTCGGGGGCCGGCGGCGGGTTCGGCGCCGGGGGCGGGTTCGGTGCGGGGGGCGGCTGGGCGGACCCACCACCACCGCCGCCACCGCCGGCGGGCGGCTCCTGTGCGGGCGGCTGCGCCGGAGGAGGGTTGGTCTCCTCCGCGACCCGATCCCGCTCGGCACGGTTCTCGCGCTCGCGCTGGGCGGCCTCGAGCCCCTCCTGCCGCTGCCGCTCGACCTCGACGCTCGTCTGCCGCAGAGCGGCGAGCTCCGCCGTCGCCGACTCCACCGTCGCCGCCGTCGCCGCCTGCTGGGCGAGGGCCGCGTCCGCGGCGTCCTGCGCCTCGGTCGCGGCGGCCTCGAGCGCTGCTGCGGCCGACTCGGCGTCGTCCCGCGCCTGCGCCGCGCGCTCAGCGAGCGTGTCCGCGACGAGCTGCGCGGCTGACATCCGCTGCAGCGCCTCGTCCGCAGCGCTCCCGGCGCGGTCGTAGGCGGAGCTGCGGCGAAGCACGTCCTCGAGGCCGTTCGCCCCGAGGAAGACCTCCACGCTGCTGACGGCGCCGCCCCCGTCGCGGTAGGCGGTCATGGCGATCGCCGCGAGGTCCGCGCGCGCCACCTCGGCCTCGTCGGCGGCGACGGCGGCCCTGGCGTCGGCATCGACGACCTCGGCCTCGGCGGCATCGAGCGCGACCTGGGCCTCGTTGTAGTCCTCGGCCGCCACCGCCGCGGCGATCTCCGCCGCCTCGAGGTCCGCGCTCGCCTGGGCGAGCTGCGCCTCGAGGGCGGCCACCCGCCCGGCGGCGTCGTCGACGTCCTGCTGCGCCGACTCGACGTCGTCCTCGCTCGGGATCGTCGGCTCCGCCGCGGCTGCGGTCGCGAGCAGGCCGGCACCGAGGGACGCCGCACCGAGCGCGGCGACGAGCCGGGCCAGACGTCGTGCGGGGAGCGCTCGCGCCACGCCGGTCACCTCCGTCGAAGGCGGGTCCACACCCGCTCGTCCTGGCAGTCTGCCGCCGACATCCCGGCGTGTCGCGTTGACAACCGGAACCCTGGCGCCCGATCGACCCTAGCGAGACTTCCCGCAAATGGAAACACGAGCCTCACAATTCACACACGTCACACTGTGCACATCCGTCACTTTACAAGCGCGGAGAGGCCTTCGACTGGTGTGGAGGCGCGAGGTTCTCGTCGACGCGCGAGGCCCGAGATCGCGCGTCGACGAGGACCTCGCACCTGGCGGACCCGAGCGTGGCTGGTGCGGCCGACAAGCCTGGTGCCGCCACATCTCACGATGCGAGACGTCATCCCACGAATTGGTCGGCGTCCGCGTCACGGCCGTATTCTGCGAGCCATGTTCTGCCGAATGTGTCGCTGACGCGCACGTTCGGCGCGCTCGCGCACAGCCCTCGCGGCAGCCCCATGGACGGGGCGGCGCTCCCGACGTGCACACGCCCACCGCCCTGCCGGGGGACGCGCCACGTGCTCCCGCCAGGCATCCACCCACCTGAGCAGGAGAACACCATGAGCACTCAGAACGGCTGGTCGTTCGAGACCCGTCAGATTCACGCCGGCCAGAGCCCCGACCCGACGACCGGCGCCCGCGCCCTCCCGATCTACCAGACGACGTCGTTCGTCTTCCCGGATGCGGACACGGCAGCGAACCGTTTCGCACTGCAGGACCTTGGCCCGATCTACACGCGCATCGGGAACCCGACGCAGCAGGTGGTCGAGGAGCGCCTCGCGAGCCTCGAGGGCGGCGTCGGCGCGCTGCTCGTCGCGAGCGGCCAGGCGGCCGAGAGCCTCGCGATCCTCAACATCGCAGAGGCCGGCGACCACGTCGTCGCGAGCGCCAGCCTGTACGGCGGCACCTACAACCTCCTCCACTACACGCTGCCCAAGTTCGGCGTCACGACGACGTTCGTCGAGGACGCCGCGAACGCCGACGAGTGGCGGGCGGCGATCCAGCCCAACACCAAGCTGTTCTTCGCGGAGACGATCCCGAACCCGCGCTCCGACGTGCTCGACATCGAGCTCGTCGCGGGCCTCGCGCACGACGCCGGGGTCCCCCTGATCGTGGACAACACCGTCGCGACGCCGTACCTCGTGCGCCCGTTCGAGCACGGCGCCGACATCGTGGTCCACTCCACCACCAAGTACCTCGGCGGGCACGGGGCAGCGATCGGCGGCGTCATCATCGACGGCGGCTCGTTCGACTTCGCCGCCCACCCGGACCGCTTCCCGAACTACAACACCCCCGACCCCAGCTACCACGGCCTGGTGTTCGCCCGGGACCTCGGCGTGAACGGCGCCCTGGGCGCGAACCTCGCGTTCGTGCTCAAGGCACGGGTCCAGCTGCTGCGCGACCTCGGCCCCGCGATCTCACCGTTCAACGCGTTCCTCCTGGCGCAGGGCATCGAGACGCTGTCGCTCCGCATCGAGCGGCACGTCGCGAACGCCCAGCGCGTGGCCGAGTGGCTGGACGCACGCGACGACGTCCGCGCCGTCCACTACGCCGGCCTGCCGTCCAGCCCCTGGCACGCCACGGCGCAGAAGTACCTGCCGAAGGGTGCGGGTGCCGTGCTCGCGTTCGAGCTCGACGGCGGGGCGGACGCCGGCCGCGCGTTCGTCGACGCGCTGGAGCTGCACTCCAACGTGGCGAACATCGGCGACGTCCGCTCGCTCGTCATCCACCCGGCGTCGACGACGCACAGCCAGCTCACGCCGCAGGAGCAGGCACTCTCCGGCGTCACGCCCGGGCTCGTGCGGCTCTCCGTCGGCCTGGAGCACGTCGACGACATCCTCGCGGACCTCGAGGCCGGCTTCCGGGCCGCCAAGGGCGCGCTCGAGGGCGCCTCCACGCCGTCCGGCGCCGCGTGAACCCACGATGAGCGAGACCGCCGGTCCCCAGGCCGGGCCGTACCATCGGACGGTGCTCCCGCCGTCCGGCGTCCCGTCCGCCCTGCAGCCGAACAGCCTCGTGCCCGCGTCACGTGGCCGGTCGGCGACGTCCGGGGGCGCCGTCGCCGCGAGCGCGGCATGGCGGGACGGCGACCCGGTCGGGGACCGGCGGTTCGCGGACCTCGGCCCCCTCACCCTCGAGGCCGGCGGCCGGCTGCCGCGCGTCCGACTCGCGTACGAGACGTGGGGCACGCTGAACGCCGCCGGCGACAACGCCGTCCTCGTCCTGCACGCGCTCACCGGCGACTCGCACGTGACCGGAACGGCGGGTCCCGGCCACCCCACGGCCGGGTGGTGGTCCGAGATGGTCGGCCCCGGCCGGCCGATCGACACGAACCGGTACTACGTGGTCGCCCCGAACGTGCTCGGCGGGTGCCAGGGCAGCACCGGGCCGTCGTCGGCCGCGCCGGACGGGACACCGTGGGGCAGCCGGTTCCCGTACGTCACGGTGCGGGACCAGGTCGCGGCCGAGATCGAGCTCGCCGACCACCTCGGCATCGGCACGTGGGCACTCGTCGTGGGCGCGTCGATGGGCGGGCACCGGGTGCTCGAGTGGGCGGCGAGCGCCCCCGACCGCGTGCGAGCGATCGCCGCGATCGCCACGGCGGCGCAGACCAGCGGCGACCAGATCGCGTGGGCGCACGCGCAGCTCGGCGCCATCCGGTCCGACCCGCGGTTCCGTGGCGGCGACTACTACGCGGCGGCCGACGACGACGGCCCGCACCTCGGGCTCGCAGTCGCGCGGCAGATCGCGCACACGACGTACCGCAGCGCGGCCGAGCTCGACACGCGGTTCGGGCGGATCCCGCAGGGCGGCGAGGACCCGATGGACGGCGACGGCCGCTTCGCCGTGCAGTCCTACCTCGACCACCACGGGGCCAAGCTGGTGCGCCGGTTCGACGCCAACAGCTACGTCGTCCTCACCCAGTCGATGCTGACGCACGACCTGGGCCGCGACCGGGGCGGCGTCGAGTCGGCGCTGGCCGGCATCACGTCGCGCGCACTCGTCGTCGCCGTCGACTCCGATCGCCTGTTCCTGCCCGCCCAGTCCGCGCGGATCGCCCGCGGGATCGGCCATGCCGACCTGCACGTCGTGCGCTCCGACCACGGCCACGACGGGTTCCTCGTCGAGTTCGACACGCTCGGGCCGATCGTCGCTGCGTTCCTCCACGAGGTCGCGCCCGTCACGCGGGCCTGAGCCCGAGCGGCCCGCGCGCGCTCCGCGCTAGGGTCGCGACGTGACCGACACCCCCACCCGACACGCCGTCGTCGAAGCCGATCTCCGCGAGCAGTGGGACGCGCTCCTCGCCTGGGTCGAGCAGCTCGACGACACGGCGTTCGACGAGCCGAGCGTGCTGCCCGGGTGGAGCGTCGGGGACCTGGTCGCGCACCTCGGCATCGCGATGAACGGCTTGACGGTCTGCGAGCCCATCGACGGCCCCACCGATGAGCGCCGCCTCGAGATCGGCGACTACATCGGCCAGTACGGCGACTCGGCGTCGTCGACCAGCGCCCGCACCGTCGCCGAGTCGCAGCGCATCGCGTCCGACCGGGTCGCCGGGATCGAGGCCGAGGGCACGCGCGCGTTCACGCACCTCGACCAGCTGCACCGAGGAGGGCCCGACCCTCTCGTTCGCTCCCGACGCGGGCCGATGCGGCTGTCCGACGTCGTCATGACCCGCCTCATCGAGCTCGTCGTGCACGCGGACGACCTCGCGCGGTCCGTGCCCGTCACGTCACCCGTCGACCCGACGGCCCGCACCCTCGTCGCCGAGGAGTTCCTCCGGCTGCTCAACTCACGGGCCGGCACCCAGGTCGTCGTCGGGGACGAGCGCACCTGGGTCCGCCTCGCCTCGGGACGGCTCGCCTGGCGCGAGCGCGGCGACGCCCTGCGGCCCGGAGCGCTGAGCGACGGGCTCCCCGACCTGTCGGCGCACCTCCCGCTCCTGTGACCTGACGGCGCCATGACCCGGCCGCGCGCGATCCGCCCAGCACCGCTGAACCGGCTCGGGGACGCCGTGGCCACGATCCGCGACGCGCAGCACCTCGCCCGGTTCAGTGCCGACTCGCTCCCTGACCCACCTCCTGAGGGGCGGTGGGGTTCGGACGTGCTCGGGCCGGACTACGAGGCCCGCACGCTCCCGCTCGGCGAGGACGCGGAGGGCGACGTCGTCACGACGCTCGTGCGGTACCGACCCGAGGGGCGCCGGCCGGTCCGGCGGCCCGCGTTCGCCGTCCTGTACGTGCACGGCTGGACCGACTACTTCCTGCACACCGAGCTGGGCCCGATGTGGGCCGGGCTCGGCGGCGCGCTCTACGCCGTCGACCTGCGCAAGTACGGGCGCAGCCTGCGCGTCCACCAGACGCCGGGCTACACCGCCGACCTCGCGACCTACGACGACGACCTCGCTGCCGCGATCGACGCCGTGGCCGACGACGTCGGAGCGCTCCCGCTGGTGATCATGGCGCACTCCACCGGCGGGCTCACGGTCCCGCTGTGGGCGCACCGCCACCCGGGGCGTCTCGCGGCCCTGGTCCTGGTGTCGCCGTGGCTCGAGCTGCAGGGCTCGCAGCTGATGCGCACGCTCTCGGGGCCGGTGATCCGCGAGATCGCGCGCGCTCAGCCGCTCCGGCCGCTGCCCACCGTGGACCCGGGGTTCTACCACCGGACGATCTCCGCCGACCAGGACGGCGAGTGGCCGCTCGTCGAGGCGTGGCGGCCCGAGCACGGGTTCCCGGTGCGGTACGGCTGGCTGTCCGCGATCCTCGCCGGGCACGCCCAGGTCGCCGCCGGGCTCCGGATCGACGCCCCGATCCTCCTGCTTCGGTCCGCCCGTTCGTTCATCGCCCCGGTGTGGGACGAGGAGATGCGCCGGAGCGACGTCGTGCTCGAGGTCGACGTCATCGCCGAACGCGCGCTGCGGCTCGGCCCGCTCGTCACGGTGGCGACGATCGAGGACGCGCTGCACGACGTCGTCCTGTCGCCGCGGCCGGTGCGCGACGCCGCGTACGCGGTCGTCGGGCGGTGGGCCACGGCGTACATCCGCTGACGTCGGGGGCGGTGCGGGGCAGGATGGGAAGCATGAGCACACCACAAGGTCCGTTCGGTCCCCCACCCGACGAGGGTCAGCACCCAGGATCCGTGCCGCAGGGCCAGCACCCCGGGCAGCAACCGCCCCCTGGCCCGCAGCCCGGCCCGCCGCCCGGGCAGCCGTGGCAGCCGCAGGCGCACCCCGCGCAGCAGGGCGGGGTGCCACCCACCGGACCCACGGGCTACGGCCCCGGCGGCGCCTTCCCTCCACCGCCCCCGGGCCAGTACCCGGCGGCGCCGCCACGGGACGCGATCCCGATCCGCGCGGCGTTCGACTTCTCGTTCCAGTCGTACGCGACGCCCGGCCTCGTGAAGATCGTCTACATCCTCGGCATCGTCATCGGGGCGCTCGTCTGGGTGTTCTGGGTGATCGTCGGGTTCGCCGCCGGCCAGCCCTCCTACATCGCCGGTAGCGGGATGCGCGGCTCGTCGCCCGCGTTCGGCATCGTCGCGCTCCTGTTCGGCTGGATCCCTGTCGTGTTCTGGATCCTCTGGGCGCGCATCCTGCTCGAGTTCGTGCTGTCGAGCGTGCGGACGGCGATGGACGTGCGCGAGATCCGGTCGCGCCTGGACGCGCGCGGCTGACCCGACTCAGGACGCCGCGCGCCGGCCCCCCCGCCGTACCGGTGCGGCGTCGGTCCGGAAGGAACCCGCGCGTCCGGTGGCCGAGCGGAAGCGCGCCTCGAGCAGCGCCTCGCCGAGGAACGGCCCGCCGCGCCCGAACCGCCAGGCCAGCCACCCGTCGTCGACTGTGCGGCCCAACGCCTCGGCCGCCGCCTCGTCGACCGAGGAGAACACGCGCCCGTCGGCGAGCACGAGCAGCCCCTCGGCGGTGAGGACGGCGGCGTCGCTCACGTCGCCGTTGGTCGCTGCGACCAGCTCGGTGCCCGCCCCCACCAGGGCGGCCACCGCGGCGAGGTCGGCGTTCGGGGCCGGGCGCGCGATGCCGAGCGGCGGCGTCCGCACCGGGGAGGTGACGACCGGCGCGGCCGGGCTCTCGCCCTCGGTCTCGCGCCGCCGTCGCTCACGCCGCGTGACCGGCGAGGCCGGTTCGCCCGTCCCCAGTGCGCGCACCGCAGCCGCCGGCCCCAGCTCGAGGCGGACCTCCCGGGGGGCGACCGGCACCGGCTCCACGGCCGTCAGCTCGAGGGCCACGCGGCCGGGCACCAGCTCGCGGGCCGTCAGCTCGTGGACGACGACGCCCGCGTCCCCGAGGAGCGTGACGGCGTCACGCGCGGGGCCGACGGCGTCGCCGGTGACGACGACGAGGCGTGGCACCGCCGCTGGGCTGGGCGGCAGGGTCTCGCGGAAGACGTTCCAGTCCCGCCGCAGGCTCGGCACCCCCGGGGGGTAGGCCTCGGCCACGTCGCGCCAGCCACGCCGACCGGACCGGGACGCCTGGGCGAGCGCGGCCACGAGCCTGGTCTCGTCGAGCTGTGGGACCACCGCCACGACCACCACGCTGCCGCCGCCGTCGAGCGTGAGCAGGTAGGGCCCGAGGTCGGGATCGTCGTCGCACCAGGCGACCGGGAAGACCGGGAGGAGGAGCATCTCGAGGACCGACTCCCGCACCAGCGCGAGCGCCTGCTCGTCGAGCGGGGCCCGGGTCGATCGACCGAGACGCACCTGGACGGGTCGACCGTGCTCGAACTCGAAGAGAGGCATGACGACCGCGGCACCATCCGACCTGGCTCACGATGTGGGGAACTGACCCCCATTGTGTCATGCACCAACCCGCTCCGGGTGCGTACCGGCGCAGGTTCTGGTAAAGCGCACGTCTCGATTCGGTGACGGCCGACGGAACGGCCGGCACCTTCGCGAGAGGATCTGTGCGCGACGGCGAGAGGTTCGCTGCGATCCTCTCGCCGTCGCGCACAGATCCTCTCGCGGTCGCGCACAGATCCTCTCGCGAAGGGTGCGGCAGCGGGTCAGGGGCGCTCGGCCGCGACGAGCAGCTCGGCGAGCGTGCGGCCGCGGACGCCGACGAGGTGGTCGGCCTGGGTGCGGCACGAGAAGCCGTCCGCGAGCAGTACCGCATCCGGCCCGGCCGCGCGCAGAGCGGGCAGCAGCCCGTTCTCCGCGACAGCGACGGAGACGTCGTAGTGGCCGCGCTCCATCCCGAAGTTGCCGGCCAGGCCGCAGCAGCCGGCGACCGGCTGCACGTCGGCGCCGGCCCGCCGCAGGAGCTCGAGGTCCCGCTCGTACCCCATGACGGCGTGCTGGTGGCAGTGCGGCTGCGCGACCACCGGCACCCCGGCGAGCGCACCGTCGAGCGCGGCGAACCAGTCCTCGCCGGGCCCGAGCTCCGGGTCCGTGAGGAGCTCCGCCAGCGTGCGGGTGGCCGCCGCGACGGCGGCGGCTCGGGGGTCGTCAGGGAACAGCTCGCCGAGGTCCGACCGCAGCACCGCCGTGCACGACGGTTCGATGCCGACGATCGGCATGCCCGCCAGCGCGGCCGGGCTCAGCACGTCGAGCGTCTGGGTCAGGCGACGCCGGGCGCCGTCCAGCTGCCCGGTCGAGATCCACGTGAGCCCGCAGCAGGCCGGCTCCGACGGGATCCGCACGGTGTAGCCGGCGTCGGTGAGCAGGCGCACGATCGCCTGCGCGCCGTCCGGGGCGAGGTACTCGCTGAACGAGTCGGCCCAGAGCAGCACCTCACGCCCGCCCCCACCTTCGCGAGAGGATTCCGGTGCCACCGCGAGAGGGTTTCTGCGCGACCGCGAGAGGGTTTCTGCGCCACCGCGAGAGGATTTCTGCGCCACCGCGAGAGGATCCGCGTGGCGCGCGGCGAACCACCGCGAGAAGCGGCGGGTCGTGAACGCCGGCACGGTCCGCCTGGTGTCCATCCCGCCCGCCGCCAGGACCGCCTTCCGCAGGGGCGCGACCCGCAGCGCGAGGTTCGCCAGGCCGGCGACGGCGGGGATCGCCGTCGTCAGGCGCGCCCACCGGGGCAGCCAGCCGAGCGCGTAGTGGGTGACCGGCCGCAGCCGGCGCCGGTACCGGCGGTGCGTGACCTCCGCCTTGTACGTGGCCATGTCGACGCCGGCCGGGCAGTCGTGGCCGCACGCCTTGCACGAGAGGCACAGGTCGAGCGACTCGGCGACCTCCGGCGAGTCCCACCCGCGCACGAGCGTGCCGTTCGCGAGCTCCTGCAGCACCCGGGCGCGGCCCCGCGTGGAGTCTTTCTCGTCGCGGGTCGCGAGGTAGGACGGGCACATGAACCCGCCAGCTGCCGAGGTGTCGGCGCGGCACTTCCCGACGCCGACGCACCGGTGCACCGCCCGGGTGAGGTCGCCACCGTCGTGCGGGAAGGCGAAGCCGGAGCTCACGATCGGCAGCGGCCGGGCGGCTGGGCGGCGCAGGTCGGTGGTGATCGGTGCGGGCCGCACGAGGACGCCGGGGTTGAGTCCGTCCGCCGGGTCGAACAGGGCCTTGACGGCGCCGAACAGGTCGAGCGCCTCGGCGGAGTACATCTCCCCGAGCAGCGCGCTGCGAGCCCGGCCGTCGCCGTGCTCGCCGGACAACGATCCGCCGTGCGCCGCGACGAGCCGCGCGGCGTCGACCATGAAGCTCTCGAATCCCGGCAGGTCGGACCGTCGGTCGAGCGGCACGTCGATCCGCACGTGCACGCAGCCGTCACCGAAGTGCCCGTACGGCAGACCGTCGACGCCGTAGCTCGCCATGAGCTGCTCGAACTCGCGCAGGTAGGCACCGAGCCGCTCCGGCGGCACGGCGGCGTCCTCCCAGCCCGGCCACGCCTGGTCGCCCGACGGCGTCCGTCCCGCCAGGCCGGCGCCGTCCTCCCGGATGCGCCACATGGCGGCCGCCTCCGCACCCGCGGGGACGACCCGCGCGGCGGACGTGCCGGCGTCGGCGGCGATGGCCTTCGCGCGGGCGAGCGCGTCGGCGTCGTCGGCTCCCCCGACCTCGACGAGCAGCCATCCCCCACCCGGCGGCAGCTCCGGCACGGTGCCGTGGTGCCGCCGCACGACGTCGACCAGCCGCGCGTCCATGCCCTCGACGGCGAGCGGTGCGTGCGGCAGGAGCGCCGGGACGGCGTCGGCGGCGCTCGCCATGTCCGGGTACCCGAGCGCTACGAGGATGGGCGCCGCCGGGATCGGGACGAGGTCCACCGTGGCTTCGAGGAGCGTGAAGAGCGTGCCCTCGGTCCCGACGAGCGCCCGCGCGAGGTTCGACCCGTTCTCCGGGAGCAGGTGCTCCAGGGAGTAGCCGGAGACCTGCCGCGAGAACCGCCCGAGCTCCGTGCGGATCAGCGCCAGGTGGTCGGCGACGAGCCGCTCCAGGCCGGGCACGGCGTCGAGCGCACCGCGCCCGGACGCCGCCGTGAACGCGCGGCCCGTGCCGTCGATCGCCTCGAGGGCGCGCACGTTGTCGGCCGTCCGCCCCCAGGCGACGGCGTGCGGTCCGCACGCGTTGTTGCCGATCATCCCGCCGAGCGTGGCGCGCGCCTGCGTGCTCGGGTCCGGGCCGAAGCGCAGGCCGTGCGGCCGGGCCGCGGCCTGCAGGGACGACATGACCACCCCCGGCTGCACCCGCGCCGTCCGCGAGGTCGGGTCGACGTCGAGGATCGCGTCGAGGTGACGCGAGAAGTCGAGGACGACGCCCGGCCCGACGGCGTTGCCGGCCACGGAGGTGCCGCCGCCGCGGGCGGTCACCGGAGCCCCGTGCTCCCGCGCGACCCCGAGCGCCGCCACGACGTCGTCGGTGGACGCCGGGAACACCACCACCTGCGGCACGACGCGGTAGTTCGAGGCGTCCGAGGAGTACTCCGCGCGGCGGCGGGCGCTGTCGTCGACCCCGCCGGCGACGGCGTCGGCCAGGTCCCGAGCCAGGTGAGGGGCACGGACTCGGGCGGGGGTGCTCACCCGCGGCAGTCTCCCACGGCCGCGCTGGCCGTCGCTCAGGCGTTCGGCAGCCAGGCCATGACCGTGGCGCCGTCCCATGCGGGCAGCGAGACCTCGCCGAGGTCACCCAGCACGACGACGATCCCGTCGTCGCGGCTCACCGATCCGGGCACCTCGACGACCGACGTCGTCGGCACGATGTCCGTGGTGCAGATGTCCCCGCCGGTCTCGACGAGCTCCACGGTGAGCAGGCCCTCCTCCGACCCGGTGACCCCGACGCCGACGAGCGGGCAGGTGCTCGACCCGAACGTCACGACGAAGAGCTGACGCTCGGCGTCGCTCCAGCCGGCCCCCGCCTGCCCCGCGGAACCGGGCACGCTCTCGACGCCGGGCGGGAGGCCGCGGAAGAACTGACCCGTCGGGGTGGCGGAGCCTCCCGTGGACTGCTCACCGCTCGGCTCCGGGCTGGGCGCGGTGCTCGCGCTGGGAGTGGGCGACGGCGTGGGGGTCGGCTCGCTCTCGCCGCCGGGCGGCGTGCACGCCGTGAGCAGGGCTCCGAGCACGGCCGCGATGAGCGGGACGAGCACCCGGCTACCCGGCGAACGTCGTGCCGTCGATCCGACCGTCATGCCGAGCCGCCTCCTCGTCCCGGGACGCGCCCACGGTAGTCCGTCCACCGCGCGGCGCTGTTGCGACGCGCCACGACGACGAGGGGCGGCACACCTCGCGTGGTGTGCCGCCCCTCGTTCCGCGGCGATCGCGACCCGGCGCGTCAGCCTGCGTCGCAGGCCTCGCGGAGCGGCTCGATCGCGTCGAGCGCAGCCTGCGTGTCGAGCACGAGCGGCTCGGGCGCTTCTTCGGTGGCGCTCGTGGCGTAGTACTCGTCGACCTCGTCGTAGGGCGCCTGGATCTGGCCGATGAGCTCCGCGACGTCCTCCGGGGTGTCCGAGGCGTCCGTCAGGGCGACCTCGATCTGGAACAACGTGGACCGCATCGCCGAGAGGTCGTCGGTCGTCGCCTCGACGCCGTTGACGTTCGTGAGCTCCGTCTCGACACGCTCCGCGAGGGAGCCGTATCCGTCCGGCCTCTCCTCCTCAGCCGCGAAGAAGGCGTCGCACGCCGTGGTCGTGGACCCACCACCCGCGGTGCCGCCGGTCTCGTCGTCGCCGCCATCGGCGTTCAAGCACGCCGAGAGTGCCACGATCGCCCCGAGGGCGAGTCCGCCCCACACAAACTTCTGCACCGTCGTCTTCATGGAGCTCACACCATCACGTCTCGTCTCAACATTCGGTCAACTCGCGTTCATCGTCGGGCATGGAGCACGCCGCTGTTCTCGCGGGACCGCACTGTTTTTTCGCGTGGTTGCGCGGTTCACAACCCCCGGTCCCTGAGGGACGGTGACGAAAACCACAGTACCTCCGGGGGCCGGCCACCGCCCGAATCCCTCATGCCGCCGCCGTCCGGCGGCCCACGACGACCCGCAGATCGTCGCCGCGTCCTCATCCCCGGGCGGCGTCGCGCGCCGCCCGCGCCAGGCCGGGGTCGTCGACGATGACGACGTCGACGCCGAGCCCGACGGCGCGCGCGAGGCGCCGCTCAAGGTTCCTCTCCCCCAGACCCCACGTCAGCACGCCGAGCCCGCCGGCCCGGGCACGGGCCACGGAGCCGGGCGTCACGCTCGGCCAGAACGCGTTCACGCCGACGGCGCCGACCGCCGCGGCCCGCGCGAGCGCTGCCCGGCCCGGCCACCTGGTCACGAGCACCCGCGGCACGTCCGGTGCGTACTGCGCGACGACGCGCAGGTGGTCGGCCCGGAACGACATGACGCGCACCCGCGCAGCGAACCGCGGCTCGGCGACCAGGAGCCGGGCCAGTACCGGCGCGGCGTCGGCGGACTTCACCTCCACCAGGAGCGGCACCCCGATCTGCTCCGCCACCTCCTCGAGGGTCGGGAGTCCGGACCCGCCGGCGTCGAGACGCACGAGCTCGGCGGCGCGGTGGGCGGCGACCGGGCCGTGCCCGTCCGTCGTCCGGTCGAGGGTGGCGTCGTGGATGACGACGAGCACGCCGTCGCTGCTGCACCGCACGTCGAGCTCGATCGCGTCGGCCCCGGCGTCGACGGCGGCCCGGAACGCGAGCAGCGTGTTCTCCGGGTGCGTGGCGCTCGCGCCGCGGTGCGCGGCCACGAGCGGGCGGCGGATGTCCGACGGCGTCACGGGGGCGAGGTTATCCGGCTCCGCCCCGGTCCCTCCTCCGGAGCGGAGCCGGACGTCGTGGGATCAGCTCGAGAAGTCGAGCCGGTCGTCGGCGACGGCGACGACCGTCCAGGTCCCGCCGTCGGCGTCGGTGAACTCGTACGTCGGCACGAGCAGCACCGACCCGTCGCTCTGGTAGTGGGTGGCGACGCCGAGCCGCGCGCCTGTGAGTGCGACCTCCCCGACCGGCCACGACACCGGTGCACCAGTCGCCGGAACAACGGGAGGCGCCGTCGGCGGCGTGTACTCCTCGGCCATGTCGTCGGCCGTCGCCGCGAGCGGCCACGCCGTCGGTGACGCGCCGAACCGCGGGTCGCTGAGCCGCTCGAAGGCCTCCTGCTCGCTCACCACCGGATAGTCGCCGAGCGCGACGACGTCGGCGAGGCTCCCCCACAGCGAGATCGGTCCGGACGGGCCGACGGTGCCGCTCCACATGAGCCCCGTCCGCTGGTCGTCGATCACCAGCTCGGCCGTGACGTAGGCCGTCGCGGACCCCGCGTCCGGCTGCACCTCGAACGCGTACGACGCCGGGTCGACGCCGAGGGCCGCCATGACGTCCCGCACCGCGGCGATCGCGGCGTCGTCGCTGGGCCGCTCGCTCCCGTCGTCCAGGGTGGCGCAGCCCTCCTCGCTGTCGCAGGCGCCCGGGTCGAGCGCCGACAGGTAGTAGTTCAGCGACGCCGTCCCGTCGAGCGAGATGCTCAGCTCACCCTCGGCGCCGACGTACCAGGCGCCGTCGCGCAGCTCGGGCCTGCCGTCCACGCCGAGCACCGCCGCCGCCTGCGCGGCGCGCTCGGCAGTCGCAGCAGCAGTGGCGTCGAGGCCCCAGCCCGGCCTGACGCCTGGTTCGCCGGACAGCCCCGACGCGGTGAACACGATCCGTCCCGCGGCCCACGACGACGCCACGTCCGCCCCGCCCGCCTCGTCGGTGCCGGAGCCGTCCTGCGGGTTCGCCGGTGCGTCGAGGGCGATCGGCGGCGCCGCCCCGTCGGCGTCCTCGCTGTTCTCCGTATCCGCGGCGCCGGCCTCCTCGGCGCCCCCGGCGTCCTCGGCGCTCGGGGTACCGCCCGACATCGTGACCGCACCCAGCCCGTAGCCGCCCACGGCGACGAGCGCGAGCGCGGCCGCGACGCCCGCGGCGCGGAGCAGGCCGCTGCGGGTGCGCCGGGCCATCGGGACGACGGCGGCGTCGTCACCCGGGAGCTCGATCGGCAGGTCCCGCGCGGAGTCGGGCAGGTGCGAGGGGCCGGCGACGCCGACGCGCGCGGCGACGTTCGCGCGCAGCGACGGCAGGTCAGCGGCGACGCCGCGGGCCGGGTCGGCGTCGCGCAAGCGCTCGAGCGTGGGGTCGGTCCGCTCGACCTCGTCCGTCATGAGTTGTCCGTTCGTTCCGTGCGCCCCGGTGCCCGGGAGCTGCTCTCGTGGGGTCTGTGTGCCGCCCGTGGCGAACCTTGCAGCGTCACACCGCCATCCGGTCGGGCCACGCCTCCCGCAGCCGTTTCCGGGCACGCGACAGCGCGGCGTCGGCCCCCGAGCGCGAGATGCCGAGGACGTCCGCCAGCTCCGCGCCGCTCAGGCCCTCCCACGCGTGCAGCAGGAGGATCGCCCGGTCGCGCTCCGACACCGAGGCCAGCGCGCCGCGCAGCTCGGCGTCGGTGACGACGGCGAGCGCGGGGTCGCCGCCGCCGGGTGCGCCGCTCGGGTGGTCCGGCAGGTCGTCGACGGGCACGTCGCGGTGCTTGCGGCGGTGGTTGGCGAGCACGTAGCCGGCGGTGCGGTACAGCCACGGCAGCTCGGCGCCGCGCGGGACGTCGTCGCGCCGGCGCCACGCGATCGCGAACACCTCGGCCGCGAGATCGTCGGCGTCCTGCCGCGGGCCGCGGCGGGCGAAGTACCGGACGATCGCGCTCGCGTGCGCGCGGAAGGTCTCCTCGAACCAGCGGCTCGAGAACGCATCGGCGCGGTCGTCCACGAAGGGCTCCGATTCCTCGGGAGGGCGAGCGGCGGAGTCGGGGCCGGTCCCGGACGGAACGGCCTCACGGCTCATGTGTCGCGCCCCACGGGAATCTTGCACCATCTCCTGCCGGCCCCGACCGCCGAACGCACCCGGAACCGCGCGTTCTGCCCGCCACGCGCGGGTGAGGGCGCCCTCGCGGGAGGAGACCGCGGGTGAAGGCGCCCTCGCGGGCGAGCCGCCGCTGGAGCACCGCCCGCGTCGTGCTCGCGTGCCCCGCGCTCGGGAAGATCACCGGCAGCTCATCCCACCCGGGCTCTCGGCTCGCTCACCCGGAGCCGACCGAGCTCACCCGGATCCGGGACCCGTGAGGACGACGCCGTCTGCCCGGTCCGCGGGCCCGGCGCCGGCCGCCGTGCCGGGCGGCCGCTCGACGAACGTCACGACGATGACGGCCACCACCGCTGCGACGAGCCAACCGAGGATCGTGCCGGACGTCAGCGGCCGGCTGAGGAGGAGCACCGCCGCGGGAATGACGGCGATCGCCGCGAACAGGAGGGTGCGGTGCCGGAACACCCACTCGCCCACGGATCCCGTGGTCACGCCGCGTTCCTCCGCTGACGAGCGCAGGCCGGCGACGGCGCCGGAGTAGGCGTCGCGCAGCCGGGTGGGCACGCCGAACGGCCCGGCCAGCCACGCGACCACGGCGACGACGACCGCGAGCACCAGCAGCGCCGTCGTCGTCGCCCGCATCCGGTCCACAGCCGTGTCGTACAGCAGGCGTGCGACGTCGCCGGGCACCGTCGACGCCGGGAGTGCGGCGACGACGGCCGTCCGCCCGACCGCGAACGCGAGCGCGAGGACGCCCGCCGCGAGCGCCAGCCCGATCGCCGCCCGCACGAGTGCCGTGCTCTTCCGCCGGGCGACGAGGACTCCCCCGGCGAGGAGGGCGAGCGCCACCCACGGCAGCCACGTGCCCACGGTGACGACCGTGCTGTACGCGAGCTGCGCCGTCGGGAGCGCATCGGACTCGGCGACGACGATCGTGCGGTTCACCTCGGGGATGTTCGCCGCGAACGTGATCCCGCGGTCGACGAGCGCCGTCTTGACCCGTTCGACGATCGGGCCGAGCTGGATGCCGAGCGTGCCCTCGTCGGTGATGACGAGCGCCGCGTCAGGGTCGTTCTGCAGCGTGCCGGTCGCCTGCGTGTGGCTGATGCGCAGCGCCTCGGTCCAGGCCGTGGCGAACGCGTCGGAGGTCACGAACCGCGAGACGCCGTTCTCGATGAGGCCCGTCAGCCCGCTCGCCGCCGGACCCTTCAGCGCCTCGAGCGCCGTCGTCGCGCGCGGGCCCGTGCCCAGGTCGATGACGGCGTCGATCGCGTCGGAGGTGATCTGCTCGACGTCGACCTGCGACGTGATCGCGTCCATCACCTGGTCGGTGACGAACGCCTGGACCTCGGGATCCTCGGCGAGCGGCGCGTAGGTCGCGACGAAGGCATCCGTGTCGGTGAGCGTGGCCTTCGCCCAGCCGGTGACGACGGCGAGCGGGGCGAGCAGGCAGCCGAGGACGATGAGGACCGTCGCGAGGGCCGCGCGGCCCCGACCGCGCGAAGGTGGTGCCGGTGCGGCGACCGGAGCGACGGCGTCGGCCGGCCCCTCCAGCCGTGCCCGCAACGAGGCGTTCTCCTGCTCGAGCTGCGCGAGTCGTGCCCGCAGCTGTGCGTCGTCCTGCTCGTCCATCGTGGCCCCTCGGCTCGCGCGTCACGACGGCGCCGCACGCCGTCCACCGCAGGAGCATCATGGCGCGCAGCCGCGGCGTCGGCACACCGTGGACCGCCCTCCGGCAGGGAATCACCCGGAACGCATGAGGTGCGCAAGTGGTCATCGAGCGCTCATCCGCCGTTCACCATCACGGCGCGGCGCGAGGCCTAGCGTGCTTCGCGTCGACCCACCAGGAGGAGTCACGATGACCGAGACCATCCCGTCCACCGGGCGCCCGACCCCGCCCCGCCGGCCCTTGCCGCTGCTGGGGCACGGCGGCAACCGCTCGGCGCTCACCTGCCGGTACCGGTGCGGGGACGCGTGCTTCCACGACGTCCCCAACACGTCACGCGGGGAGACGTTCGGCGACGTCGTCGCCGCGGGGATCTCGCGTCGCAACCTGCTCAAGGTGGGTGCCGTCGTGGCGGCCGCCGGCGCGGTCGGCGTCCTCGGCCAGCAGCCCGCTGCAGCGCACGGGGGCCGGGGCAGCGCACGGGGCCTCGCGTTCACCCCGGTGGCGCCGAACACCGCCGACGCGGTCACGACGCCGCCCGGATACGTCTCGGAGGCCTTCCTGCGCTGGGGCGACCCGCTGTTCTCCGACGCCCCGGCGTTCGACCCGTCCGCGCAGACGGCGGCCGCCCAGCAGCGCCAGTTCGGCTACAACAACGACCACCTCGACATGTTCGACCTCGGCCGTGGCCAGTTCGCGATGGTGGTCAACCACGAGTACACGGACGAGCCGATGATGTTCCCCGCCTACGACCCCGAGGCGCCGACGGCGGAGCAGGTCGAGATCGCGTGGGCGGCGCACGGCCTGACGGTCGTCGTCGTCGAAGAGCGCCGCGGTCGCGGCCGCGGATCCGGGGCGCTGAGCGTCGTCGTCGACCACCCGCTCAACCGGCGCCTGCACACCACGAGCGAGTTCGCCCTGACAGGGCCGGTGGCGGGCCACGAGCTCGTCCGGACGAGCGCCGACCCGGACGGCCGGACCGTGCTCGGCACGCTCAACAACTGCGCCGGCGGCATCACGCCGTGGAACACGTGGCTGACCGCCGAGGAGAACTTCAACCAGTACTTCGCCGGCGCCGACGCCGTGACCGACCCCGTGACGCGCGAGCGGCTGCGCCGGTACGGCCTGCCGGGCGGCTCGACCGACCGCAGGTGGGAGCAGTTCGATCAGCGGTTCGACCTCGCCGCCGAGCCGAACGAGGTGAACCGGTTCGGGTGGATCGTCGAGGTCGACCCGATGGACCCGAGCTCCACGCCGAAGAAGCGCACGGCGCTCGGTCGCTTCAAGCACGAGGCCGCGTACCCGCGCGTCACGCGGGACGGACGCGTCGCCCTGTACATGGGTGACGACGAACGGTTCGACTACTTCTACAAGTTCGTCTCGCGCGACCGCGTCTCCCGCCGGGACTCCGACCACAACGGCACGCTGCTCGACAACGGCACCCTCTACGTCGCCCGGTTCACCGGTGACTCGCCGCCGGAGGAGATCCTCGGCGACGGTGCCCTGCCCGCCGACGGCGAGTGGGACGGGTCGGGCGAGTGGATCCCGCTCGTCACCAGCGACGACCGCCGCGGGCACGTGTCGCACGTGCCGGGGATGACGGCGGAGGAGGTGCTGCTCTTCACGCGGCAGGCGGGCGACGCCGTCGGCGCCACGAAGATGGACCGGCCGGAGGACGTGGAGCCCAGCCCGCGCACGGGGACCGTGTACATCGCGCTGACGAACAACACGGCCCGCGGTACCGGCGCCAACCCCGGGCCGGACGAGGCGAACCCGCGCACGGCCAACAAGCACGGGCACGTCGTCGAGCTCGTCGAGCAGCGCCGGGACTCCGGCGCCGGGGCCTTCGCGTGGCGGATCTTCCTGCTGTGCGGCGACCCGGCCGACCCGAGCACGTACTTCGCCGGCTACGACAAGAGCCAGGTGTCGCCGATCTCCTGCCCGGACAACCTCACGTTCGACGACCACGGGAACCTCTGGATCAGCACCGACGGGAACGCGCTCGGCACGAACGACGGCCTGTTCGGCGTCGCGACCGATGGGCGGTACCGCGGCCAGGTCAAGCAGTTCCTCACCGTGCCGCACGGCGCCGAGACGTGCGGGCCGCTCGTGCAGGACAAGCGGGTGCTCGTGTGCGTGCAGCACCCGGGCGAGCTGGACGGCGCCTCGTTCGAGAACCCGCTGTCGCACTGGCCCGACGGCGGGACCTCGATCCCGCGGCCGTCGGTGGTCGCGGCGTGGCACGAGCGGGGACGCCGCATCGGCGACGCCTGACCCTCCCCCGAGACGGTTCCCGAGGCACCCGCCCGGCCTAGGCTGGGCGGGTGCCTCGCTACGACTCCCCCGTGCCGGAGACCCACCGCCCGTATGTCGCCGCGGCAGACCGCTACGCGATCACCGACTACCGCCGGGTCGGGACGTCCGGCCTGCTGCTCCCGCCGATCTCGCTCGGCCTCTGGTACAACTTCGGCGACGACCGCCCGTTCGCGACGCAGCGCGAGATCCTGCGCTACGCCTTCGACCACGGCATCACGCACCTCGACCTGGCGAACAACTACGGCCCGCCGTACGGCGCCGCCGAGGAGAACTTCGGCCGGGTCATGCTCAAGGACTTCGCGCCGTACCGGCACGAGCTGATCATCTCGACGAAGGCCGGCTGGGACATGTGGCCCGGCCCGTACGGCCAGCTCGGCTCCCGCGGGTACCTGCTCTCCAGCCTCGACGAGTCGCTGGCCCGCATGAACCTCGACTACGTCGACATCTTCTACAGCCACCGGTTCGACGACGGCACGCCCGTGGCCGAGACGATCGGCGCGCTCGACACGGCCGTGCGGCAGGGCAAGGCCCGCTGGGTCGGCATCTCCTCCTACTCGGCGGAGCGCACCCGCGAGGCGGCCGCCGTCGCCGCCGAGCTCGGCACGCCGCTCGTCATCCACCAGCCGTCCTACAACCTGCTGAACCGCTGGGTGGAGGGTGGCCTGACGGACGTGCTGGACGACGTCGGCATGGGCGCGATCGCGTTCACGGCGCTCGCGCAGGGCGTGCTGTCGGACCGGTACGCGGAGGATCCCGACGGCGTCCAGCGCGCCGCGAACCGTGGCATCCGGATCGACGACGACGTGCTCGCCCGGGTGCGCGGCCTCGCCGGCATCGCTCGGCGCCGCGGGCAGACGCTCGCGCAGATGGCGCTCGTGTGGGTGCTGCGCCGCCCGACCGTCGCCTCGACGCTGATCGGCGCGTCGCGGGTCGAGCAGGTCGCCGAGAACCTCGCCGCGCTCGAGAACGCGTCGTTCACCGACGACGAGCTGGCCGACATCGACGGCTTCGCCGTGGAGTCGGGCGTCGACCTCTGGCGCCGCGTCGCCGAGCTCTGAGCCGCGCGTGATCTCCGCGAGGGAGCTGCTCGCGGGCCCACGCGGCCGGCGGCTCTGCCTCGAGCTGGCCACCGCCGTCCGGGACGACGACGGCGGCCTCGCCGTCGCAGCGTCCGCCGCGGCCTTCGCGCTGGATCCAGGCGCGGGCACGTCGCGGGTGCGTCTGACGGCCGTCTCCGACGGATCCGACCCGTCGGAGCACGAGGTGCCGACGCCGTCGCCCGCCGAGGTGGCGGGGCTCTTCCGCGGCACGCCCACGCCGTCACCGACCGAGGCCGATCTCCTGGTGGCGCTCCGCGACGCCGTCGACGTCGCCCGCTACTGGCAGGAGCCGGACGGCGAGGACGTCCTGGCCGCGACGCCGGACGTCCGAGAGGCGCTGCTGCCGACGGCGCAGGCCGTCGTCTCCGCGCCCCACGCGGCCTGGTGGACGACGCCGATCGAGCGGTCCGCGCAGCTCGTGGCCACCCTTGACGCACGGGACAGCCAGATCTACGCGCCGTTCACGGGCGCCGTCGTCGACCACCTCGCCACCTGGCGCGCCGAGACGGCTCAGGCCGAGGAACGGGCGGCGCGGGAGTACCCACGCGACGTCCGCGCCTCGTTCTCCGGCTCGTGGTGGTCGATCCCGCCGCACGCGCTCACCGGCTCCACCCGGGCGCTCGGCTCCAGCGGGCCGGCGGGCCTGTGGTTCGTGGAGGACCGGTTCGACGACGGCGCCGCCACGGTCCGCGCCGTCGCCGTCCCCCCGCAGGCCCGCGTGTACGAGATCACCGGCCCGGACGCCTGGGCCGACCTGTGCCGCCGGCACCCGCTGGACGTGACGGCGTGCCGCCGGCACGACTGGTTCCGCACCACCGGGCGCGACGGCGCGTGGGTGATCCCCGACTGGGCGGCCGTCGGCCGGGAGTACGACGGCGTGCACCTCACGGTCGCGGGCTACCTCACGACGGCGGGCCGCGCGGTCCCCGTCGACGGCGCAGCTTCCGTGCTCGCCGGCTGGGATGCCGATCGCACGGTCTGGCTCACCGACGTCGCCGTCACCGGCGAGCCGCAGACCTGGGGTGCTGCGCGACCACGAGACCTGGATCCGCACCGACGGCTGAGCCCGCCTCTGGACGGGCCCGACCGCGCGAGGCTAGTGGCTCAGCCGCGCTCGGCCTCGATGGCGGTCGCGACGGCCTCGAGCACCGGCGTCGTGCCGCCCACGAGGTCCCACTGGTGACCGACGCTCGACGGACTGCCGAGCACGGTGGCGAGCACCGCCGCGACGTCGGCCCGCGGCACCTCGCCCCCGGGGAGGGACCGCGCGAGGCTGACGAGCCCCGTGCCCGGCGAGTCCGTGAGTCGGGCCGGGCGGATGATCGTCCACTCCAGGCCGGAGTCACGGAGCGCGGCGTCGGCGTCCCGCTTCGCGGCGACGTACGCGGCCCACACCTCGGTCGCGTCGTCGCCCACCGGCTCGTCGACGCCGATCGCCGACACCTGCACGAACCGGCGCACACCCGCGGAACGGGCGCCCTCGATCGACTTCAACGCTCCCTGCAGGTCCACGCTCGTCTTCCGGTCGACCCGCCCGTCGGGACCGGCCCCGGCCGCGAAGACGACGGCGTCGGCGCGGCCGAACGCGCCGGCGAACGCGGCCGCGTCCTGAGCCTCGATGTCGAGCAGGCGCGGGACGCCGCCCGCGTCCCGCACGTCCGGCGCGTGCTCCGGGTTGCGGATGAGCGCGACGGGCGTGTCCCCGCGCGCGACGAGCAGCGGGATGAGGAGCCGGGCGATCTTGCCGTGACCACCGACGATCGCGATCTGTGCCATGCGACAAGGCTAGGCACGGACCGCCCGGCGTCGCCCGTCGAGCGTCAGCGTCCCTTGTTCCGGAACACGATGCCCGCCGCGACGGCGAACGCTGCCCCGATGCCGACCCACCACACCACCGCGAGCAGCGGCGCGTTGCCCATCGGCGTCCCGACGAGCAGCCCCCGGATGGTCTCGATCACCGGCGTCACCGGCTGATGCTCGGCGAAGCCGCGCAGCCAGGCGGGCATCGTCTCCGGCGGCACGAACGCGCTCGAGACGTACGGCAGGAACAGCATGAAGAACGTGAACCCGCTCGCCGCCTCCTCGGAGCGCACGGAGACGCCCACGAACACGGCGACCCACGTGATCGCGAGCACGAAGAGGAGGATGACGCCGACGGCGCCCAGCCACTCGAGCAGCGAGGCTCCCGGCCGGAATCCCATGATGAACGCGACACCGAACACGACGGCGGTGGTCGCGAGGTTCTTCGCGGCGCTCGCGACGACGTGGCCCACCAGCACCGTCGACGTCGCAGGAGGCATGGACCGGAACCGGTCGATGACGCCGGTCGTGGCATCGCGCGCGACGCCGATCGCCGTGTTCGCGGCGCCGTACCCGGCGCACAGCAGGATGATGCCGGGGGTCACGTAGTTGAGGTATTCGGTCCCGACGGCGAACGCGCCGCCGAAGACGTACACGAACAGCACCATGAGCATGATCGGCAGGACCACGCCCAGCACGAGCGAGTCCGGGTCGCGCGTGACGAGGCGCAGCGCTCGGCCGGACATCGTGGCGGCGTCGCGCCACCACTCCCGCAGGCGGGCGACGCCGGAGGTCGCGGGGGCGAGGTCGGCGGGCGGCCGGGCGGCGAGCGCGGTCATGCCGCCACCTCCGTCCGGTCCTGCTCGTCGGTGGTCGACGTCGCGCTGCCGGCGTCTGGCCGGGTGCGCGCGGCGTGGCCGGTGAGGGCGAGGAACACGTCGTCGAGCGACGGCGTCCGCACGTCCCACCGTTCGACAGCGACCCCGGCGCCGTCGACGGCGTCCAGCACGTCGCGGACGTGGCCGACCGAACCGTCCGTCGGCACGCGCACCGTCGCCCCGATCGGGGTGACCCCGAACACATGGGCGAGCCGGGCGCCGTCGTCGGCCCCGCCGGTGACGATCTCGACGCTCGCCTCCCCCACCCGCGCCTTGAGCTGCGCGGCGGTGCCCTCCGCGACGATGCCGCCGTCGTCGAGAAGCGCGATGCGGTCGGCGAGCCGGTCGGCCTCCTCGAGGTACTGCGTGGTGAGGAAGAGGCTCGCGCCGTTGGCGACGACGTCGCGGATCACGTCCCACATCGCCTGGCGGCTGCGCGGGTCGAGCCCGGTGGTCGGCTCGTCGAGGAAGATCACGCTCGGCCGGCCGAGGAGCCCGGCGGCGAGGTCGAGGCGACGCCGCATGCCGCCGGAGTACGTCTCGACGCGCCGGTCGGCGGCGTCCGTGAGCCCGAACGCGTCGAGGAGCTCGGCGGCCCGCGGTGCGACGGCGCGGCGCGGCAGGTGCGCCAGCCGGCCCATCATCACGAGGTTCTCAGCCCCGGTGAGCTTCTCGTCGACGGCGGCGAACTGCCCGGTGAGGCTGATGAGGTCGCGGACGCGGCGTGCCTCGCGGACGACGTCGTGGCCCCACACGCTCACGCTGCCGGCGTCGGGTCGCAGCAGGGTGGCGAGGATCCGGACGGTCGTGGTCTTCCCCGCCCCGTTCGGGCCGAGGAGCGCGAGGACCTCGCCGCGGCGCAGCTCGAGGTCGATGCCGTCCAGCACGCGGGTGGCGCCGAAGCGCTTGGTGAGGCCCTGGGCGCTGACGACGACGTCGCCGGCCGTCCCGCCGCCTCGGTGAGCTGTGTCCATGGTCGGGTCCCGTAACTGTGTATGGTGCACGCTGTCAGGCGTACGCTATACACAGTTCTAGGATGCCGTCAATGGACACCGAGGATCGCGCGGGTCGCGAGGACGAACGGCCGGACGACGCCGTCCCGTCCGCGCTGCGCGTGCTGTGGGGCACCGACCGCCTCCCGCGGCGCGGCCCTCGCCCCTCCCTCACCGTCGACGCCATCGCGGCGGCGGCGATCGGCGTCGCCGACGACGAGGGGCTCGCGGCCCTCTCGATGTCCAGGCTCGCGAAGGAGCTCGGCGTCAGCACGATGGCGCTCTACCGCTACGTCAGCAGCAAGGACGACGTCCTGGCGCTCATGGCCGACCGCATCGCCCCCGACGCCTACGACCTGCTCGGGCCGCCGGACGACGACTGGCGCGCGGCACTCGAACGGTGGGCGCTCGTCCAGCTCGACCTCATCCAGGAGCACCCCTGGATGTTCCAGCTCACGCTGACCACGATGGAGACCGGCCCGAACCGGATGCGCTGGGTCGACTGGGCGGTCGGGGCGTTCCGCGGCACCCGCCTGACCGCCGGGGAGAAGCTGTCGCTCGTCGGCCTCATGGCTGCGTTCCTGCTGGCGGAGGGTCGTCTCGTGGTGGAGGAGGCGGCGGCGGGCTCGGCGGCGCCCGACGTCACGGCCACGATCCTCGCCCACGCCGACTCGGCGATGTTCCCGCACCTCGCAGCCGCGTTCCGGCCCGACGACGGCGACGCGGACGTCGCGGAGCTGTGGACCGAGGGCTTCGGGGTGCGGACGCTGCTCGACGGCATCGCCGTCATCGTCGAGCGCGCCGATGCCGCCCGCGGCGGCGCCTGAGGTCCCGGATCCGCCCGCGGCCGGCCGAGTGCGTGCTCCCTTCCGCCGACGCGCCGCGGAGTCCGGGCGAAGTCACGCACTCGGCGAGACCGGCCGAGGGCGCCGGCGTCAGCCCGACAGCCGCTCGGCGAGGCGATCCAGCAGCTCGACCTGACCGGCGACGACGAGACCGCGCGCCTTCGCCAGCGGCACCCACGCGGCGCGGTCGAGCTCCGGGAACGACTGCCGCCGGCCCGATCGCGGCGGCCACTCCATCTCGAACGTGTTGCTGGTGATGGTCGAGGCGTCGAGGTCGGCCTCGCGAGCCCACGCATGCACCACCTTGCCGGCGCGCTGCCGGATCTCGCCGAGGTCGACGTCGTCGCCCGGCGGCGCCGCCGTCCCCAGCTCCTCCGCGAACTCGCGCAGGGCGGCGTCGTGAGGGTCCTCGTCGTCGGCGTGCTCGCCCTTCGGGATCGTCCAGGCCCGCTCCCGCCGTGACCAGAGCGGCCCGCCCATGTGCCCGAGCAGCACCTCGACGGCGTCGTCCGCGCGGCGAAAGAGCAGCAGTCCGGCGCTGCGCGCGACCAAGATTCAGAGCCCGGCCACGGAGGCGCGCGCCAGGAGCAGAGCTGCTGCGTCCTCGATGACGGCCGCCCGCGCGTCGTCGCGCAGGAACGACACGTCCGAACGGCCCGCGGCCGCCCGCCACGACGCGCCCGCCACGGAGCCCGCCCACGCCGCGGCCGCACCGCCCGCGGCCGGCAGCAGCGACGCGCCCCACGACCGGCCGGCGAGCCGGCTCACGGCGAGGCCGCCGACGGCCCCGGCGACGAGCCTGCCGAGGAACGCCGGGCTCTCCAGGCGGCTAGGAGCCGTGGGGAGCTTGTCACCGAAGAGCTCCGCCGCGACTGCCGCTCCGGCGGCGAACCGGGCCGCTGCGGGACCGGCACCCTGGCGGCGGCCGGCGGCGACGAGGACAGGGGCGGCGACGGCGAGCGTGGAGCGCCCACCGGCCGCCAGCCCGAGGACGACCGAGCGCAGGAGTACCGACATGCCCTCTGTCTACCGCGAACCACCCACGGCGGCACGCGCGGGGAACATACCGTGCGGCGTCGTCAGCGCAGCTGCGTGGCGAGCGGGCACGCCCACGGGTCGCGCGCCCGCAGGCCGACCTCGTTGAGGTACCGGATCACGATCCCGTACGACTGCCAGATCGTCGTCTCGGTGTAGGGGATCCCGTGCTCGGCGCAGTACGCGCGGACGATGGGCTGGACCCGGCGCAGGTTCGGGCGCGGCATGCTCGGGAACAGGTGGTGCTCAGCCTGGAGGTTGAGGCCACCCATGAGCAGGTCCATGAACGCCCCGCCGCTGATGTTGCGGCTCATCCGGACCTGCCGGTTGAGGAAGTCGATGGTGACGTCGGCCGGCACCACTGGCATGCCCTTGTGGTTCGGCGCGAACGACGCGCCCATGTAGACGCCGAACACGGCGAGCTGGACGCCGAGGAAGGCGAAGGCCACCCCGGGCGAGAGCACCCAGAAGGTCAGGGCCATGAACCCGACCAGGCGCACGGCGAGCAGCGTGATCTCCAGGCCGCGGCGCTTGACGGGCTCCGGCGCGAGCACCCGCCGGACGCCCTGGACGTGCAGGTTGAGGCCCTCGAGGAGCAGCAGCGGGAAGAACAGCCAGCCCTGCCGTGCCGTGAGCCACCGCCCCATCGGTGTCCGGCGTCCGTCCGCCACCCGTTCGGTGAACGCCACGACGCCGGGCGCGATGTCCGGGTCAGCCCCCACCTTGTTCGGGTTCGCGTGGTGCCGGGTGTGCTTGCTCTGCCACCACCCGATGCTGATGCCGACGACGAGGTTCGCGAGCAGGATGCCCGCCCACTCGTTCCGCGGACCCGACGCGAACACCTGACGATGGGCGGCGTCGTGCCCCAGGAACGCCGCCTGGGTGAACAGCACCCCGAAGATCACGGCGGTGACCATCTGCCACCAGGAGTCGCCGATGACGACGAACGCGGCGGTCGTCGCCGCGAGCAGGCCGAGAACGGCGCCGGAGCGCAGGACGTAGTAGCCGTACCTGCGACGGAGGAAGCCCTCGGCGCGGATGCGCGCGGCGAGCTCCGTGTACGGGTTGACGTGCGCGTCGCGTGGTCGCGTCGGCGCATCGGGTCGATCGGTGGTGCTGGTCGCTGCGGTCACGCTGTCCCTCTCCGGGGCTGGGCCGGGCGCAGGCGTCTGTTGCCGGGGCGCGGCGCGGATAGCACGACGCCCCCGCGCGTGGCGGGGGCGTCGTGCTCAGTGACCGGTGGTGCTCAGAGCGGCCGGATGTTGGACGCCTGCGGGCCCTTGGGGCCCTGCGTGACGTCGAACTCCACGCGCTGGTTCTCCTCCAGCGAGCGGAAGCCGTCGGCGACGATCGCCGAGTAGTGGGCGAAGACGTCAGCAGAGCCGTCCTCGGGGGCGATGAAGCCGAAGCCCTTCTCGGCGTTGAACCACTTCACGGTTCCGATGGTCATGGGTACTCCATTCAAAGCGAGACGAGCCCGACTGTCGGACTCGCCGTCACGGTGTTCGCCGTCTGCTCCGGATGGAACCACGCCCCACGCGAGTGGGCCGATGTGACGCTCAAAGCACTGCAACTGCCCTCAAGCGTACCGGACACGGGCTGCGAATGGTCAGGACCGTGGAAACCGCTGACCAGGGTTCCTTGGCCGGCCCGCGGCTTGACCTTCGAGTCGAGTTGAAGGTCTACCGTCCTGGGATGAGCGGGATGAGGATCTCCGAGGTGTCCGCGCGCAGCGGCGTTCCGGCGTCGACGCTGAGGTACTACGAGGCCGAGGGCCTGCTGCCCGCGGCACGTGCCGAGAACGGGTACCGCGAGTACGAGCCGACGGCGCTGGACCGGCTGGCGTTCATCGCCCAGGCCAAGCACCTCGACCTCCCGTTGTCGTCCGTGCGCGAGCTCGTCGACGCGTGGGAGTCGGAGCCGTGCCACAGCGTCCGGGCGCGCTACCGGCCGATGATGTCCGAACGAGCCGCGCAGGTCGACGATCGGATCGCCGCACTCGCCGCACTCCGGGGGACGCTCACCACGGCGATCCGCCGCCTCGACGCGCTGCCGGATCGCGAGGAACCCTGTGACGCCGGCTGCACGTTCCTCGACCGGCCGCGCGCCGCCCCGCCCGCCCTGCCCGTGGTGCCCGAGGCGCCTGTCGCGCCGAGTCCGGCGCCGCTCGCGTGCTCGCTCGGCTCGGGCGACGTCGAGGCACGGCTCGCCGAGTGGCACGACGCGCTCTCCGGATCGGAGCGTCGAGACGTCCCGGACGGCCTGCGGATGACCCTGCCCCTCACGCACCTCGCGCGCATCACCGCTCTCGCTGCCGCTGAGCAGGAGTGCTGCGCCTTCTACGCGTTCCGGATCGACCTGCACGGACCGACCTTCGACCTCACGATCACCGCCCCACCCGACGCCCGGGAGATGCTCGATCGTCTGGTGCCGACCAGCGAGGACCCCCGATGACGCTGACCCGCTCCATCATCCTGTTCGTCGCCGCGGCCCTGTTCGAGATCGGCGGCGCCTGGCTCGTGTGGCAAGGCGTCCGTGAGCACAAGGGCTGGATCTGGATCGGCGCCGGAGTCGTCGCGCTCGGCCTGTACGGCTTCTTCGCCACGCTGCAGCCCGACGCACACTTCGGTCGCATCCTCGCGGCCTACGGCGGTGTCTTCGTCGTCGGTTCCCTCGCCTGGGGCATGGTGGTCGACGGCTTCCGCCCGGACCGTTGGGACGTCGTCGGCGCGCTCCTGTGCCTGGCGGGCGTCGCCGTCATCATGTACGCCCCGCGCCCGGCGTAGGTCGCGTCGCGCCGCCCGCGCCCGATGCGCCGCCACCGGGCAGCGAGACGCCCCGCCCGGATCACCGGTGCGGGGCGTTCGAGGGAGCCGCCTGTGGGAATCGAACCCACGACCTATTCATTACGAGTGAATCGCTCTGCCGACTGAGCTAAGGCGGCGCGCTGCCGTCGGGAGCCGGCCCGGGCAGCGGCGACAACTGTACCTGCCGCCCGCACCCCCTCCCAAATCACCGGCCGTGAGGTCCGGCACTCCGTCGTCACGCCCGCTCGGGCGTGACGACGGCAGGTGGCGACGGCTGAGGTCCACGGCGATGGCAGGTCCCCGTTCCCACCCTCGTCGCCTCCCGGGTCACGTCGACGCGCGGTGCTGCGCTGTGCGTGCTGCCGGGTACGCATGTGCGTCGTGCCAGGGCTGCCCTGTGCACTGCGTGCCCTGCCCTCCGGGCGACACGGCGTGAGCCGTTTCCTGTGAAGGGGGTTGCGTCCGCCCGCGGCTCGGTCGGCGACTACCGACTGCCATCGCTCAGCCGTCGACCACCTCCGTCGTCCAGTTCGTTGCCTGGAGCCGCGAGTCGAGGGCCCGCAGCTCGGCCGCCAGAGCGTCGGCGTCGTGCCGCAGCGCGCGCACGTCGACCGACGACACCGACTTGATCTCGGAGCGCCCGAACCTGCCGCCCTGGCCCACCGAGCCGGCGTCCGCGAGGTCCACGCGCAGGTCGCGGCGCAGCCGCAGCACGTCCCGTCTCGCGAGCGCCCGGGTCACGGTCAGGCCCGGCTCGACCTCCGTGGCCAGGTTCGTGGCGTTGATCCGTGCCATGAGCTCCTCGAGCTCCGCAGCGACCCGTTCCGCCTCGGCCAGGAGCTCACCCGGATCCTCGTCCGGCTGGTCGCCCTCCTGGTGCCGGGCCGAGGCCACCGCCCGCCCGCGCAGCTCCTGGAACCTCTGCGTCAGCTCGGCCCGCCGGGCGAGTGCCTCCGCCAGCTTCATGCGTGCTCCTCCTGGTCCGACTCGTCCGCGTCGTCCGCCTCGTCCGTGGGGCCACCGGCATCGGCGCCCGCGCGCTCGTCCCGCTCCGCCCACTCGAGCAACGGCTCGATGGAGAACACCGCGTCGTCGATCCCGGCGTGCAGGTCGCCGAGCGCTTCGAAGCGGTCCGGCATCGTGCCGATCGTGAAGTCGTGCGGGTCGACGTCGGGCACCTCCGCCCACGTGATCGGTGCGGACACCCGCGCGTCCGGCACCCCGCGGACCGAGTAGGCGGCGGCGATCGTGTGGTCGCGCGCGTTCTGGTTGTAGTCGACGAACAGCAGCGCCGGATCCCTGTCGCGGGTCCACCACGTCGTCGTGACGTCGTCGGGCGCCCGACGCTCGATCTCCCGCGCGAACGCCAGCGCAGCACGCCGCACGTCCTTGAACCCGTACCGCGGCTCGATCCGCACGTAGATGTGCAGCCCCGACCCGCCCGACGTCTTCGGCCACCCCACCGCGCCCAGCTCGTCCAGCACCTCGTGCACGACGCCGGCCACGCGCTGCACGCGGGAGAACGGGCAGTCCGGCCCCGGGTCGAGGTCGATGCGCCACTCGTCGGGCTTCTCGGTGTCGGCGGCGCGGGAGTTCCAGGGGTGGAACTCGACTGTCGACATCTGGACCGCCCAGATCACCTGCGCCGGCTCGGTCACGCACAGCTCGTACGCGTGCCGGCCGTAGCGCGGGAACTCGACCCGCACCGTCCGCACCCACGGTGGCGCCCCGGCGGGCACGCGCTTCTGGTGGACCTTCTTCTCCGCGATGCCCTTCGGGAACCGGTGCAGCATGCACGGCCGCTCCCGCAGGGCACGGACGATCCCGTCACCCACGGCCACGTAGTACTCCGCGAGGTCCCGCTTCGTGTACCCGTGCTCCGGGAAGTACACGCGGTCCGGGTGCGTGAGGCGGACGACCTTGTCGGCGATCTCGAGCTCGACGGCGTCACTCGCCTCGCGGGCCATGGTCGCCACCGTAGCCGGGCGGCCCCGCGGGGGCACTCCCGGCCCGCGACGTCCTCGTGGGTGTGAGGTCCGGGCGTCAGCAGACCGTGCCGTCGTCCGGCAGGGTCCCGTCCAGCAGGTAGGCCTGGACCGCCTCGTCGATGCACGGGCTGCCGCTCGCGTACGCCGTGTGGCCGTCGCCGTCCCAGGTGAGCAGCCGCCCCGACTCGAGCTGGCCGGCGAGTGCCTCCGCCCACCGGTACGGCGTCGCCGGGTCGCGCGTCGTGCCGACGACCAGGATCGGCGCGGCGCCGGCGGCCTCGATCGGCTCACGCACCGCCGTCGACTGGTACGGCCACTGGCGGCACACGAGCTCACCGGTGCCCATCGCCGCCCCGAACAGGGCCGAGGCCTCCTCCAGCTCGTCCGCCTGCGCGAGGATCTCGTCGACACTCGAGGTGATCGGGTAGTCGCTGCAGTCGATGCCCCAGAACGCGAAGTCCGCGTTCGGATCCGGGTCGTCGTTCTCGTGGGCGATGACGTCGAGCGCCGAACCGTCGGCGTCCTCGAATGCCTGCGTGAAGCCCTCGCTCAGTGCCTCCCAGGCCCAGGCCACGTACATCGAGGACTGGATCGCCCCGTACGCCTCGTCGCTCGTGAGCTCGCCGTCCTCGCCCTCGGACGGGAGCGGCTCGGCGTCGAGCTCCTCGAGGAACGCCACCGCCCGGTCGTACGCCTCGTCCTCGGTGCCGCTGAACGGGCACGCGTCGCCCTCGAGGCAGTTCGCGAGGTAGGAGCGGAACGCGACCTCGAAGCCGTCGACCTGGTCCGCCGTCATCTGCGTGTAGTCGATCGACGGGTCGATCGCCCCGTCGAGCACGAGCCGCCCCACGCGGTCCGGGAAGAGCTCCGCGAACGTCGCCCCGAGGATGGTGCCGTAGGAGAAGCCGAGGTACGTCAGACGCTCGTCGCCGAGCACCGCCCGGAGCACGTCCAGGTCACGGGCGGCGTGCACGGTGTCGACGTGATCGAGCAGGTCGCCGGAGTGGTCCCGGCACATCTCGCCGAGCGCGTCCAGGTCGTCGACGAGGCGCTGCACCTCCGCGTCGTCGGACAGGTCGTAGTCGCCGCCGCTGGGGTCCTCCTCGTCGGGACCCAGACACACGATCTTGGTCGAGCTGCCCACGCCCCGCGGGTCGAAACCGACGACGTCGTACGCGTCGAGCACGCGGTTCGAGAACAGGTCGGCGGCCGAGTCCACGAGGTCGAGGCCCGACGCACCCGGCCCGCCCGGGTTGACGAGCAGCGAACCCTGCCGGGCGGCCGGGTCGTCGGCCGGGAGCCGCTTGACCGCGAGCTGCACGCGCTCCCCGTCGGGCGCGTCGTAGTCGAGCGGCACCTCGACGTCGGCGCACTCGAACCCGCCGCCGCACGCGTACCAGGACGGCACCTGCGTGTAGAACTCCGCGAGCGCGTCGTCCGACGGCTGCGGCGTGGCGCTCCCCTGCTGCCCCGGATCCGTCGGCGCGCCCGCGTCGACCGGCTGCAGCATCGGCGCGGGACCCGCGCACGCGGCCGCCAGGCCTGCCACCGCCAGCACTGCCGCGACGCCACGCGCCGCTCGCCTCCTGCTCACCGGGTCAGCGTACGGGCCCTCCCGCCACGCGCGGCTCACGCCTGCGGCCGGAGCGCGACGGCCATCGCCTCCGTGGCGAGCAGCGGCGCGACGTTGGCGCCGAGCCGGGTGCGCGCCTGCGCGATCGCGTCCATCCGGCGGACCGACTGCTCGGCCGTCGAGGCGTTCGCCAGGGCGCGCACCCGCTCGGCGTGGCCACCGTTGACGAGCTCGACGTCGGCACCGAGCTGGACGACGAGCACGTCGCGGTACAGCGACAGCAGGTCCGTCATGGCCCGGTCGAGGACGTCGTGCACGGCCCGTTTCGCGCGCCGCTTCTGGTCGTCCTCGAGCTGGCGGAGCTGGCTGCGGAGCGCGGGCGGCAACGACCGCGCGGTGGACGCGCCGTCGTCGGCGCCCATCGCGTGCAGGAGCTCCGCGCGCTCGGCCGCGTCGCGATCCTCGGTCGACGCCTTCGCCTGGGCGCTCGCCACCTCGACGAGCTCCCCGGCCGCCAGCACCGCGTCGCCGACGCCGCGGATCGACGCCGCGAGCTCGAGAACCCGGGAGCGGCGCTCACGCGCCTCCGCGTTCAGCGCCAGCCTCGTCGCCAGGCCGATGTGGCTCTGGGCGGCGAACGCGGCCTCCAGCGCGAGCTCGTGGCCGATGCCGTGCCGGCGGACGAGGAGGTCGGCCACGGCATGTGCCGGCGGCACGCGCAGGGACACCTGGCGGCACCGCGACCGGATCGTCGCGACGACGTCCTGCGGGCTCGGCGCGCACAGCAGCCACACCGTGCGCGGCGGGGGTTCCTCGATCGCCTTGAGCAGCACGTTCGAGGTCCGCTCGACCATCCGGTCGGCGTCCTCGACCACGATCACCCGCCACCGCCCCTCGGCCGGCGCACGCTGGGCGAGGGTCACCAGCTCGCGGGCCTCGGTGATCGTGATGATCGACTTCTCGGTCGCCGCCACGTGCACGTCCGGGTGCGTGCCGGCGAGCACGCGCCGCCGCGCGTTCGCCGCCTCCGGCGAGGAGTCGGCGTCGTCCGCCTGCAGCGCCGCGGCGAACGCCCGCGCGGCGACCGACCGCCCCGAGCCGGGCGGGCCCGTGACCAGCCAGGCGTGCGTCATCGACGCCGGGTCGCGGGCTGCGTCGCGAAGCTCGGCCACGGCGGCGTCCTGGCCGACGACGTCGTCCCACACGCCGGTCACGTGCCGGTCCTCCCGAGCCGCGGCGCCACACGCGCCCGCACCTGCGCCGCGAGCTCCGCACGCCCCAGCGCGGCGTCGAGCACGAGCCAGCGCTCCGGCTCGCGCGCCGCGAGCCCCAGGTACGCCTCACGGGTGCGCACGTGGAACGCGCTGCCGGCACGCTCGAGCCGGTCCGGAGCGGCGGTGAGGCGCGCCGGCAGGTGTGCCGGGTCGAGGTCGAGCAGGATCGTCACATCCGGCATCAGACCATCCACCGCCCACATCGACAGCCGCCGGACGTCGTCCGCCGCCAGCTCGCGCCCGCCGGCCTGGTACGCGAGGGAGGAGTCGACGTACCGGTCGGTGAGGACGACGGCGCCGCGCGCCAGAGCAGGACGCACGAGCGAGGCGACGTGGTGCGCGCGGTCCGTGGCGTACAGCAGGGCCTCGGTGCGGGCGTCGACGTCCTCGCCGTGCAGCACGAGGTCCCGCAGCGTGCGGCCGATCGCCGTCCCCCCGGGTTCCCGCGTGCGCACCACCTCCCGACCCGCCTGCTCGATCCAGGTCGCGAGCAGCTCGAGCTGCGTCGTCTTGCCGGCGCCGTCGCCGCCCTCGAACGAGACGAACACCCCGGGCGGCTGACTCCTCACGCGCGCCAGCCTAGTTCCGCTTCCCCTCCGACGATCGCGCGATCCGCCGCCGGGCCGGTCCCGGCGCAAGCCCGGTGTAAGCCGGGCGGTGCAGGGTGGGCACGGATCCGAGAGAGAGGACCACCATGACGTCACCCATGACACCGCCGCCCGGACCGCAGCCGCCGCCCGGGCACGCCGTCCCGCAGCCGCTCGGCTACGCACCCCCGGCCCGGCCGGCGTCCCCGCCGGGTTACGGCCGCGTGTACGCCGCGATCGGCATGCTCGCCATCGCACTGAGCGGCACGCAGATCTACGCGGACGTCGTCGACGGCAACGTCACGAGCACGTATGCGTCGATGTGGGAGCTGATCGGTCACGGCCGTGGTGCCGCGATCGCGATGCTGGGGCTGCTCGTGCTGTTCTCGGTCGCGGCGGCCTGCCTCGTCGCGGCGTTCCGCGACGTCCGCACGGTCGGGCTGCCGATCACGATCGCCGTCCTCGCGCTGCTCGCCGCCCTCATGCTCGCCACGAAGATCGGAGCGGGGTCGCCGACGCCGACCTTCGACGACGGCGGGGCGATGATGGTCACGACGGCGTGGTTCACCGTGGCATTCGCGGTGGTGCACACGGTGCACCTGCTGGTGCGGCGCCCGTCAGCCGGACGCTGACGGCCGGAACGCGTCGGCCGCCGCCTGCACGCGCTCGAGGTACTCACGCCACGTGGCGTCGTCGATCTCGTCGTGGTCCGGACCGGCGAGGCCGTCGACGAGCTCCCGCACGATGTCGGCGTGGCCGGCGTGGTGCGCCGTCTCGTCGAGCATCCGGACGAGGAGGACGCCGAGCGTCGTGTCGCGCTCTCCCTCCGCCCACCACGGGACGTGGGCCGGGGAATCGAGGTCGAGCACGTCGACGGACGCGTCCGCGTGCTCGCAGGCGCGGCGGTAGAACGCGACGATCTGCTGGCTCGACTCCCGCGGCGTCGCCCACATGTCGCCGCCGTCCCAGATGGACCCGTCCTCGAGCCACGGGATCGGTTCCGGTGCGGGCCGGCCCACGCAGTCACCGAGGTAGCCGTACTCCATCGTGCCGAGGTGCTTCGCGAGGCCGAGCAGGTTCGTGCCGGTCGGCGTCATCGGCCGGCGCAGGCCGTACTCGTCGAGCCCGTCGAGCCGCGAGAGGAACGACGCCCGAGCAGCTCTCAGCTTGCGGTGCAGCTCGTCCTTGATGTCCACGGCCCAGCTCCTCGCACGCGGCAGCGTCACTCCCCCGGGTAGACGACCCCCAGCTGACGCCGCACCTCGTCCATGATCTCCATGACCTCGAGCGTCGCCGCCCAGGTCAGCGTCGGCGACTCCAGCTCGCCGGCCGCGATGCGCCGCGCCGCCTCGGCCGCCTGGAACTGGAACCCGCCCACCGCCTCGCCGTGCACGACGCGCGGCTCCCCGTCCAGGGGTGTCACCACCACCCGGTTCGGGACGTAGAACGTGCGGGGGATCTCGACGCGGCCGGCGGTCCCGGTGATCGTCGCGGTGTTCGGCATCGCGCCGAGCATCGTCGCCTCGGCGACGGCGACGGTGCGTGCGCCGTACCGCAGGAGCACGGTCTCGCCCTCGTCCACGCCGAGGTCCGAGAGGGACCCGACCGCGAGCACCTCGTCCGGCACCCCGAGCAGCATGTGCACGAACGAGATCGGGTACACCGCCAGGTCGAGGACGGCGCCGCCGGCCAGGGCGGGGTTCCAGAGGCGGTGCTCCGGGCCGAAGACGAGCCGTTGCCCGTGCTGAGCGGTGACGGACACGACGTCGCCGATCTCCCCGCTCGCCACGATCTCCCGCACCGCCGCGTAGTGCGGGAGGAAACGGGACCACATGGCCTCCATCGCGTAGAGCCCGGCCTGCTCCGCGGCGTCGAACACCTCGCGCGCCTCGGCGGCGTTCCGCGTGAACGCCTTCTCCACGAGCACCGGCTTGCCGGCCCGGATCGCGAGGAGCGCGTGGGCGCGGTGCTCGCTGTGCGGCGACGCGACGTACACGGCGTCGACGTCGTCATCCTCGACGAGCTGGGAGTAGCTGCCGTAGGCGCGACGGATGCCGAACTCCGTGGCGAAGGACTCCGCGCGCTCGAGGCTGCGCGATCCGACGGCGATGACCGACGCCCGGGTGTGCTCCGGCACCGTGCGCGCGAAGTTCTGCGCGATGCCCCCCGGCGCGAGGATCCCCCACCGCAACGGTGGCGCGTCCATCGGGTCGGGCGCGGTGGCGCTCGTGAGCAGGGCGTCGGGCGGCGTGGGATCGGTCACGTCGCCCAGCCTAGGGCGGCCACCCGACGTCGACCGTGCGGAACCTCACCTCGACCGGCGGCCCCGCGGGACCGACCGCACGGTCGACCCGCGCCCAGACCGCTCAGGTCCAGTCCCGGCCTCAGGAGCGCGACTTGGCGGGCGCCTTCCGGCTCGAGCTCCGCGCCGTCGTCCGCTTCTTCGCCGGCCCCTTGGCCCGCTTCTCCGCAAGGAGCTCGAACGCGCGCTCCGGCGTGATCGACTCGACCTCGTCGTCCTTGCGGAGCGTCGCGTTCGTCGTGCCGTCCGTGACGTACGGCCCGAACCGTCCGTCCTTCACGCTCACCGGCTTGCCGGACACCGGGTCGTCCCCGAGCTCGCGCAGCGCCGACGACGCCCGCTGCCCGCGCCGCTGCTTGGGCTGCGCGTAGATCGCGAGAGCCTGCTCGAGCGTGATGTCGAAGATCTGGTCCTCGGTCTCGAGCGAGCGCGAGTCGGTGCCCTTCTTGAGGTACGGCCCGTACCGACCGTTCTGGGCGGTGATCTCGTCGCCCGACTCCGGGTCGACGCCGACCACGCGCGGCAGGGAGAGAAGCTTGAGCGCCTGCTCGAGATCCACCGCCTCGAGCTGCATCGACTGCAGCAGCGACGCCGTCCGCGGCTTCGGCTTGGCCGGCTTGCGCTTCGCCGGCTTCGCGTCGTCCGAGGCGGCGGGGGCGTCGTCGGGGATGACCTCCGTGACGTACGGCCCGTACCGCCCGCTGCGCGCCACGATGGTGCGCCCGGTCGCCGGGTCGGTGCCGAGCTCGCGGTCGCCCTCGCCCTGGGTGGCGAGCAGCTCGCGGGCCCGCTCGAGCGTCAGCTCGTCCGGGGCGACGTCGTCGGGCACGCTCGCGCGCTGCGGCTCGCCGTCCGGTCCGGTCGCCTCGAGGTACGGACCGTAGCGGCCGACCCGTACGGTGACGCCGCCACCGAGGTCGATCGAGTTGATGCCGCGAGCGTCGATGTCGCCCAGCTCGGAGACGAGCTGCTGCAGCCCCTCCGAGCCGGCCGCCTCGTCGCCGAAGTAGAACCGGGTCAGCCACGCCACGCGGTCCTGCTCACCGCGCGCGATGCGGTCGAGGTCGGACTCCATCGCGGCCGTGAAGTCGTAGTCGACGAGCCGCCCGAAGTGGTCCTCCAGCAGCCGGACCACCGAGAACGCCAGCCAGCTCGGCACGAGCGCCTGTCCGCGGCGCAGGACGTATCCGCGATCCACGATCACGGAGATCGTGGCGGCGAACGTGGACGGACGCCCGATGCCGCGCTCCTCGAGGGCGGCGGTGAGGCTGGCCTCGGTGTAGCGGGGCGGGGGTGAGGTGTCGTGGCCCTCCGCGGTGAGCGACTCCGCGGCGACCTGGTCGCCCTGGGCGAGATCCGGCAGGCGGGTCTCGCGCGCGGCCGACGACCCCGACGAGGAGCCGCGGCCCGCGCCGTCGCCGTCCTCGTCGTACCGGCCCGCGTCCCGGCCCTCCTCGTACGCCGCGAGGAAACCGCGGAACGTGATGACGGTGCCGGAGGCCGAGAACTCGGCGTCGCGGGTCGCGCCGTCGGGATAGGCGGCGCTCGCACCGAGCTTCACGGACGCCGTCGACCCCTTCGCGTCAGCCATCTGCGACGCGACGGTGCGCTTCCAGATGAGCTCGTAGAGCCGGAACTCGTCGCCGGAGAGCCGGCTCGCGACCTGGGCGGGAGTGCGGAACGAGTCGCCGGCGGGCCGGATCGCCTCGTGCGCCTCCTGGGCGTTCTTCGACTTGTTCGCGTACAGGCGCGGCGCATCGGGCACGTACTCCGCGCCGTACAGCTCCGCGGCCTGCCGGCGCGCGGCGGTGATCGCCTGGGTCGAGAGCGTCACGGAGTCGGTCCGCATGTACGTGATGTAGCCGTTCTCGTACAACGACTGCGCCGTGCGCATCGTCGCGCGCGAGTTCATCCGCAGCTTGCGGCTCGCCTCCTGCTGGAGGGTCGACGTCGTGAACGGGGCGGCGGGGCGGCGGGTGTACGGCTTGGTGTCGACGGAACGTACGACGACGTCGACCCCGTCGAGCGCGGAGACGAGCGCCGTCGCGGCCGCCTCGTCGAGGTGGACGGCCCTGCTCGTGAGCGAGCCGGAGTCGTCGAAGTCGCGGCCGGTGGCGACCCGGTCGCCGTCGAGCGCCGTCAGCCGCGCGGAGAACGACGTGCCCGCCGTCTCGCCGCGCCCGCCGCTGAACTCGCCGCGCACGTCCCAGTAGTTCGCGCTGCGGAACGCCATCCGCTCGCGCTCCCGCTCCACCACGAGCCTCGTGGCGACGGACTGCACGCGACCGGCGGAGAGCCCCGGCCCGATCTTGCGCCAGAGCACCGGCGAGACCTCGTAGCCATACAGCCGGTCGAGGATGCGCCGGGTCTCCTGGGCGTCGACGAGGCGCGTGTCGAGGTCGCGCGTCGCCTCCAGCGCCCGCTGGATCGCCTCGCGGGTGATCTCGTGGAACACCATCCGCTTCACGGGCACCTTCGGCTCCAGCACCTCGAGGAGGTGCCACGCGATGGCCTCGCCCTCGCGGTCCTCATCCGTGGCGAGGTAGAGCTCGTCGGCCGCCTTGAGCTTCTTGCGGAGCTCGCTGACCTTCTTCTTCTTGTCAGCGTCGACCACGTAGTACGGGTCGAACCCGTTCTCGACATCGACGGCGAACTTCCGGTACGGGCCCTTCTTCATCTCCGCGGGCAGCTCGGACGGCTGCGGGAGGTCCCGGATGTGCCCGACGCTCGCCTCGACGTCGTAGTCGTCACCGAGGAACGGCGTGATCGTGCGCGCCTTGGTCGGCGACTCGACGATCACGAGCTTGCGGGCGGAGCTGGGCACGGTGGGCCTTCCTCGGGTGGCGGTGCGTGACCAGGATGCCCCGTGGCGTCAAGCGATTCGGACCGCTCGGCGTGCGCGGTCGGTGATCCCGGTCGCCCGCACCGTACAACATGGATCGCCGGTCGCGATCCTCGTGCACCCACTGGCGCTCGCTCGGGAGTCCTCGCTCGACATCCCTCAACGCCGCCCCAGCAGCTGCGTGAGGGCCGACACGCTCGCGGCCCCGCCCACGGCTGCGGCAGCACCGGCGTACGCCAGGAACAGCTGGCCCCGGTCGACGAGCTCCCCCACGACGTCGTCGAGCAGCGGCGGCAGGTCGACTGTCGCGTTCGCCGTCGCGAACAACGCACCGATACCGACGGCGAGCCCCGCCACGGCGGCGATCGCGAGGACGACGACGGCGAACGTGCGGCCACCGCCGACGCCGCGCTCGGCCGACCCCCGGGCCGCGCCGGGGATGAGCACCAGCAGCGACCAGGCGGTGACGACGGCGATCGCGGCGATGACGTCGGACGGCCGATGCCAGCCGAGGATCATCGTCGCGACGCCGGTGGCGGCCGTGTACGCAGCACCGACGACGGCGACGAGCGGCCGCAGGCCGCGCGGGACCACCATCAGCGCGGCCGCCGCGACCGACGCCGCGACGGTGGTGTGGCCGCTCGGGAAGGAGTTGCTGGCCCCAGGCGTGACACCGAGATCCGGGCGGTCCAGGATCGAGCTCTTGAGCACCTGCGTGGTGAGGTTGGCGCCGACCATGAGGACGACGACCCGCAGCGCCGTTCCCCAGCGACGCTGCACGGCGGCGACGACGACGGCGGCCACGACCACCACGACGAGGAACGGGACCGAGACGACGTCGAGCACCGGCTCCGCGATCTCGACGAGCCGGGAGCGGCCGAGCTCCGAACCCCGGAGCGCGACCTCGTCGACGCGCTGACCCGTCGGGGACGCCACGAAGAAGCGCCACGTGGCCCACACGCCGACCGCGGCGACGATCGCCCCGACGAACGCGAACGCCCAGCGGGCGCCGGCACCACCGCTCGGCGTCGCTCGCGTGAGTGACGGCGCGTGGGTGGCGCGCGGATGCGCGGGATCGAGCACGGACATGGCGTCCACCGTAGAGGGCGGGTCCGACGATCGCCGCTGCGCACCGTGACCGGAGCGCACAGATCCTGTGAAGGGCCGACCCGGCGGGGGCCGACCCTGGATCAGGTCGCGTCTCCGGTGACCTGCAGGAGGTGGAAGACGTTGCCGCCCGGGTCGCGGAAGGCGCGGATCCGTGCGTCCGGCGCGGCGATCTCGGGGGCGAGCGCCGGCACGCCGGGGTGCTCGCGCACCCAGGCATCGAGGTCGTCGACCTGGTACATCGGGCCGGTGGACCACTGGGCGCCGTCGTCGAGGCGCTTGTCGACCATGATCTGGACGTCGCTCCCGGGGAGGGCGAAGGCGACCGTCCCCTCGCCTTCCCGCCACGCCTCGTCCAGGCCGAGCTCGTCGCGGTAGAACGCCAGGGCCGGCGCGAAGTCGTCCACGACCACATACAGGTAGGTGAGTCTCATGCCGATATCGTAAGCCGGTTACGGGTTCCCGTCAACGGGTTATGCTGACTGGATGTGGGCGGACATCCCGGTTCCCGGCTCGACGCGCGGTCGACTCGTCGAGGCGTCCCTGCGCGCGTTCGAGCGGGACGGGTACCGGAACGCGAGCGTCTCCGGCGTCGCGGCCGACGCGGGCGTCACCACCGGGGCGCTGTACCACCACTTCGGGTCCAAGCTCGGGCTGTACGCCTACGTGCGGGGGGACCTGGAGAAGCGGCTGGTCGAGCGCATCGCCGGCGCCGCGGAGAGCCACGGGGGCAGCGGCCCGGCAGCGCTGCGAGCGGCGCTCCTCGTCGCGTTCGACGCCGCCGTCCGGTTCGGCGTCCCCCGGATCGTCGGCGAGGCCGACCCGTCCAGCACGGCCCAGGAGTCCGACGCGCCCACCGGGCCCGACCCGGTCGAGCATGCGCTGCGCCCCCTCGTCGGCGCGGGACTCGAGCCGGCCGCGCGGATGCTCACCGCCGCGTGGCGGGCGGCTCTGCTGTCCGTCGCGGACGGCGAAGACCCGGACCGGGTGCGGCGCTCGCTCGGCAGCGTGCTGCCCTCCCCGGGCGGCGCCGGCGACCCCTGACGGCGCCCGGGCGGCTCAGGCCAGGTCCGCCGGCGCCTTGTCCGGCCGCAGCCCGCGCCACCTCGCAGCGCGCAGCACGCCGTCGTCGGTCCACGAGTCGAACGTCACCTCGCCGACGACGTCGGGCCGCACCCAGTGCGCGACCTTCGCCTCGACGCGAGGCACCTCGGTGGTGAACGGCGACGTCGTCCGCTCCCGCGGCTCGAGCGTCGCCAGGAGCGCGTCCAGCGCGGCGTCCGTGAAACCCGTCCCGACCTTGCCCACGTACCGCAAGCCGCCGTCGTCGTCGGGCACCCCCAGCAGCAGCGAGCCGATCCCCCCGGCCCGCCTGCCCTGACCGGGCCGCCACCCGCCGATCACCACCTCGGCGTCGAGCGAGTGCTTGAGCTTGACCCAGGCGTGCCCGCGGCGGCCCGGCAGGTAGCGCGCGTCGAGGCGCTTCGCGATGACGCCCTCGAGGCGGGCCTCCGCGCTCGCGCGCAGTGCCGCCCGCACCGACGTGCCGATGGTGACCGACCGGCGCCACCCGCCGACGTCGCGCTCCTCGCGGCCCAGATGGTCCGGGTCGGCGGCCGGGAGCGGCAGGGCGAGCAGCACCTGGCGGCGGTCGCTGTACCTCTTGTTGACGAGCGAGGTGCCGTCGAGGTGCAGCACGTCGAACACGAGCAGCCGCATCGCGGGGCGGGCGCCGGTGCCCCGTTCCTGGAGGGCGTGGAAGCTCGGGCGGCCGGCGGCGTCGAGCGCCACGATCTCCGCGTCCAGGACGCCGGCGTGCGCGGCGAGCTCCTCGGGCACGACGGCCAGCTCCGCGAACTCCTGCGTGAAGTCCCGCCCCGACCGCGACTGCAGGGCCACGCCGCGCGCGGAGAACCGGACCAGCGCCCGGTAGCCGTCCCACTTCGGCTCGAACGCCCACTCCCGCGCCGGGTAGTCGCCGTCGCCGACCTGGCCCGCGGTGGCGAGCATCGGTCTCAGGTCGGGAGCGATGCGGCGGGGTTCGACGGCGTCGCTGAGCGAGATGTGAGCGCCGTCGTCGGCAGCCGCGTCGGGAGCGTCGACGACGGCGTGCGCCCGCTTCTCCGGCGACGTCGCCACGCCGGACTGGTCCTTCATGAGGTGCAGCAGCCACTGCTCCTTGCCCCCACCCCGACCCGGGTCGGTGCGGATGAGGGCGAACCGCCCCTGCACCCGCTGGCCGTGCAGCACGAAGATGACCTCGTCGTCGCGGAACTTCTCCGGCGTGTACGTCCCGGTGTCCCACACGGTCATCTCGCCGCCGCCGTACTCCCCCTTCGGGATCGACCCGTGGAACGTGAGGTACTCCATCGGGTGGTCCTCGGTGTGGACGGCGAGGCGGTTGTGTCCCGTCGTCGTCGGCACGCCGCGCGGCACCGCCCACGACGCCAGCACGCCGTCGTGCTCCAGCCGCAGGTCCCAGTGCAGCCGACGCGCGTGGTGCTCCTGGATGACGAACCGAGGATCCCCGGCCGGCGCCGCCACGGGCGCGGCGAACGGGACCGGCTCGGGCGTCCTCGCCGAGTCCCGCTTCGCGCGGTAGGTGGACAGCGGGTCCGGCGGCAGCAGGGGTGCGAGCAGGTCGCCGTCGGCGGCACGCTCCAGCACCTCGCCGAGCTCGAGGTGTGCGAGTCCCGGTTCCCCGAGCTCCCCCCACGTGCGTGGCGCGGCGACCCACGGCTGGTCCCGCCCGCGCACCGAGTACGGCGAGACGGTGGTCTTCGCGGCGTTGTTCTGCGAGTAGTCGACGAACACCTTGCCGTCGCGGAGCGACCGCTTCATCTGCGTGACCACGAGCTGCGGAAGGTCCTCCGCGAGGTGCCCGGCCAGCTCCTTCGCGAACGCGCTCGCCTGCTCCGAGCTGACGCCGTGGATCGTGGCGTACAGGTGCAGGCCCTTGCTGCCGCTCGTCACGGGGATGGCGGCGAGCCCGACGTCGTCGAGGTACCCCTTCGCCGCGAGCGCCACCTCCGCGCACTGCGCGAGCCCGACGCCGGGGCCCGGGTCGAGGTCGAGCACGAACCGGTCGGGCCGCGTGGCGCTCCCGTCGAGCACGAACGGTGAGTCACCCGGCGGGAAGCGCCACTGCGGCACGTGCAGCTCGATGCTGGCCATCTGCGCGAGCCACACGAGCGTGGCCGTGTCCTCCACCAGCGGGTACGTGCTGGTCCGCTCGTGGTGGACGATCCCGCGGCGCGGCACCCAGTCGGGCGTCCCGGAGTCGAGGTTCTTCGTGAAGAACGGCTCGGTCTCGACGCCGTTCGGCCAGCGCTTGCGCGTCACGGCGCGGCCCGCGAGGTGCGGGATCATCACCGGAGCGATCCGCCGGTAGTAGTCGATGAGCTCGGCCTTCGTGGTGCCCGTGGCCGGGAACAGGACCTTGTCGAGGTTGGTCAGCGAGAGCACGCGGCCGTCGACGCGTACCCGCGCGCCGCCGTCACCCGCTGCCACCGACGCTCCCGGCTACGACGCCTTCTCCTTGGCCTTCCGGCTCTTCGCCGGAGCCTTGGCCGGCTTCTTCCGCGACGTCGTGCCGCCCTCGCCCTCCGCGTCCTTCGCGGGAGTGCCCTTCTTGCGGGCGTCCACGCTGCGCCTCAGGGCGGCCACGAGGTCGACGACGTCGGCGTCCTCGCCCGTCGCCTCCTCCTCCTTCTCCTCGATCTGGAACGCCTCTCCGCCGGAGAGCTTCGCCTCGATGAGCTCCTTGAGCTGCACCGTGTACTCGTCGGTGAACTCCTCGGGGTGGAAGTCCTCCGCCATCGAGTCGACGAGCGACGCCGACATCTTGAGCTCCTTGTCGGAGATCTCCGGGGCGTCCTCCAACGAGGGGAACTCCACCTCCCGGACCTCGTCGGGCCAGAGCATCGTCTGCACGAGCAGTACGTCGCCGCGGACGCGCAGGGCCGCGAGGCGCGTCTTCTGCCGCAGGGCGAAGTGGACGACGGCGGTGCGATCCGTCTCCTGGAGGGTGCGGCGGAGCAGGGCGTACGCCTTGGGCGAGCGCGAGTCCGGCTCGAGGTAGTAGCTACGGTCGAACAGGATCGGGTCGATCTGGTCGTTCGGGACGAACTGCAGCACCTCGATCTCGTGCGACGCCTGCGCGGGCATCTGCTCGAAGTCCTCGTCGGTGAGGATGACGCGCTCGCCGTCGTCGGAGTCGAACGCCTTGACGATGTCGTCGTAGCTGACGACCTTCCCGCACACCTCGCACTTGCGCTGGTAACGGATGCGGCCGCCGTCCTCGTTGTGGACCTGGTGGAACTTGACGTCGTGGTCCTCGGTCGCGGAATACACCTTCACGGGCACGTTGACGAGCCCGAACGACAACGAGCCCTTCCAGATGGAGCGCATCCGCACATGATCCCCGCTTCGCGCCCGATGCACACCCCCGGCACGATGGAGGCATGGCTGCCGAGGTCGCCGACGGGGACGCCGCGTCGTTCGTGGTCGGCCCGTCGCGTCTCGCGCCCGGCGTCGGGTCGGTCACCGCGTTCCGCCTGTCCCCGGTGCCGGGCGCCGTCCACCGCGGTCTCCCGTCGCCGTCCGTGACGTTCCTCCTCACGCTCGGCGACGGCGAGTTCGTCATCCACGACGCCGGCGCACCAGGGTCCGCCAGCGCCACGCCGATCATCCTCGGCGGGCTGCACACGAGGCCGGCTCTCGTGGACCAGGCGTGCGAGCAGATCGGCGTCGAGGTGTCGGTGCACCCGCTCGCCGTCCGCGCCCTGTTCGGGGTGCCCGCGCGCGAGCTCGACGTGACGACGTTCTCGGGCCGGGACGTGCTGGGAGCCTCGGGCGAGCTGTTGCGGGAGCAGATGAGCGAGCGTCAACCCTGGGCCGGCGTGTTCGACGTCCTGGGGACCTTCCTGCGCGGCACGGCTCTCCGCACGGAGAGCCCGCCCGCACCGCGGCCGGAGCTCGCCGAGGCGTGGCGGGTGATCGTCGCCTCGGGGGGCCGAGCCCGCGTCTCGGCGGTGGCCGCCCGGGTCGGGCTCAGCGAGCGCCGGCTGCGGACGCTGTTCGTCGACGAGGTGGGGATCGGCCCGAAGACCGTGGCTCGGCTCGCGCGGTTCTCGGGCGCCCGGACCGCCGTGGCCCGGGCGGTCGCCACCGGGGGCCCGACGGCGCTCGCCGACGTCGCCGCCGCTGCGGGGTACGTCGACCAGGCGCACCTGACCGCGGAGTTCCGGGAGTTCGCGGGGGTGCCGCCGGGCCGGTGGGTCGCGGAGGAGTTCCGAAACCTCCAAGCGGACGGCCACCCGCTGGGAGGACGATGACGTCCATGGACACGACGACGTCGACCACCACGCCGGCCCCCGCACCCATGGTGTGGCAGACCCTGGGGGCCCACGACCCTGCCGCGCTCCTCGCCGTCCTCACCGACGTGCTCGGGTTCGTCGAGACCCTGCGCACCGGTACGGACGGCGCCGTTCAGCACGCCGAGCTCGCCTGGCCGGAGGGCGGCGGCGTCATGCTCGGCCCGGAACGCGGTGACGAGGACGGCAACGCGTGGTCGCAGCGCGCCGGCACCGCTGGCACATATCTCGTCTCCGAGCGACTGACCGCCCTGTGGGACGCCGTGCGCGCGGCCGGGCTGGACGTGCTCGTGCCGCTGACCGAGCGCGACTACGGCGGCCGCACGTTCGCCGTGCGCGACGCCGAGGGCAACCTCTGGTCGTTCGGCGAGTACCGCGGGGCGCCGGTCCCGGACCTGGCGCCGCACGTCCACGTGCTCCGCGTGCCGACCGGGCCGCAGGAGGCGTTCGACGCGTTCGCGCTGCGCCTCGGCGAGTGGTGGCACCCGAGCTACACCGCGGACTCCGACACGTTCGCGGGGGTGACGATCGAGCCCGAGGTGGGCGGCGCCGTCGTCGAGCACCATGCGGGCGGGCGCGAGATCCCCTGGGGGACGGTCACCACGTGGGACCCGGGTGCGGAGGTGGCGTTCACGTTCTCCCTGGCGCTGCCGGAGGGCGTGTCCAGCGAGGTGCGGGTGCGGTTCGAGCCGGCACCGGAGGACGACGGCGCGGGCACAATGGTCCGGTTCGTGCACGGGGGCTGGACGGCAGAGAACGCTCAGTACCGCGGGAAGTTCGCGGAGTGGCCGGTGATCCTGGAGCGCTACGCCGCGCTGCTCACACCGAGCTGAGCGTCCGGTCGCCACCGGGTGCGTCTGGTGACTCATGTGGTCACCTGGCGCACCCGATGTCGGCGTGGGCGTGCTGACCTCAGGCGTCGGGCGCCAGGAAGTAGGTCAGCTCAGGATGCCGTCCGGCGGCGTCGGTCCAGGAGGCCGACGCCGTGCCCACCAGTCGCCAGCCGAGTCGCTCGTACAGCGCCCGAGCGGCGACGGAATCATCCGTCACCTCCAGCCCCAGCGCGCGCGAGCCGGCGAAGGCCCGGACGCGGTCGAGCAGCGCTGCGCCGACGCCGCGCCCGTGCGCGCTCCAGGCCACGAACAGGCGTGAGACACCGAGCGTGCCGGGCGGAACACCCGGCGCGTCGAGCCGCGGGTCGACGGCGATGTGACCGACGACGTCGCCATCGACGACGGCGACCCACGCACCGAGGAACGCCGGGTCCCACAGCCACTCCCGGCGGACGTTGCTCCGGCGGACGGGATACCCGTCACGCGCGTGGACGTCGGCGAGGATCCGGACGAGGGCATCGGCGTCGCCGTCCCGGCGGTCTCGGATCTCCACCCCGTGAGCCTAGGGCGCGGACCCCGGTGACAGGCGGCGAACGGTCCTGGTAGTGTCCTATTCACCGGGTTAATGTCCCAATGACTGACACAGGAGTCGTCACGATGCCACCCCTCCCCACCCCGCCGACGCGGCGCGCTTTCCTCGGGCTCGGCGCGGCCGCGGTCACGGCGAGCGCCCTCGTGGCGTGCTCCCCGCCGGACCTGTCGCCCGTCGCGCTCCCCGACGTCGGCGAGGGCTACGACGGACCGCCGCTCACGCTCAAGTTCTGGAACGGACTCACCGGGGGCGACGGCGCGATCATGCGCGAGCTCCTGCTCCAGTTCCGCGACGAGCACCCGAACATCACCATCGAGATGTTCGCGATGCCGTGGCCGTCCTTCTACCAGAAGTTCCCGTCGGCCGTCGTCAGCGGCCTCGCGCCGGACATCGGCCTCATGCACAACTTCCACGTCGCCACGAACGCCGCCCGCGGCGTCATCGTCCCGCTCGACGAGGCTGCCGACCGGATCGGCCTGTCCGAGGCCAACTTCTCCGAGACGGTCTGGCGCTCCGGCATCGTCAACGGGCGCCGGTACTCGATCCCGCTCGACGTGTGGCCGGACAGCCTGTTCTACAACCGGCGCGTGCTGGAGAACGCGGGCCTCGACCCGGACGATCCGCCCAGGGACCGGGCCAGCTACGAGGAGACCCTCGAGATCCTCGCCGAGCAGGGCATCGCCGGGCACTGGCTACCCGCGATCGACCCGCAGGGCGTGGGTCGTGGCTTCGACAGCCTGCAGTGGCAGTTCGGCGGGGAGCTGTACGACGAGGAGGGCACGCGCGCCCTGTTCAACGGCCCCGAGGGTCGCGAGGCCCTCGAGTGGCAGCTCGAGCGCATCCTGTCCGACCAGAGCAAGCGCAACGTCAGCGGCGGCGACGCGAACGTCGCGTTCAAGAACGACCTCAACGCCTTTCTCTGGGGCGGCCCGGGCGCGCTGATCAACGACCTCGGCAGCGTCGAGGATCTCGACTGGGGGGTGGTCCCGCTCCCGCTCATCGGCGAGCAGCCCGCGTCGTTCTCCGGCTCCCACCAGTTCGTCATCATGCGCCAACGCGCGTTCGACCCGGACCGCATGCGGGCCGCGTTCACGTTCCTGTCGTGGATCAGCGAGAACTCGATCGCCTGGGCAGGTGCGGGCCCGATCCCCGCCCGCCGTGACGTCGTCGAGAGCCCGGAGTTCGCCGAGCTGCCCGCGCAGTCCTCGATCGCCGAGGCGCTCCCCGACGTGCGCTTCTACCCGCTCATCCCCGGCATCTTCGACGTTCAGTCGACGATCCTCTACCCGGCGCTCAGCGACGTCCTGCTCCTCAACGCCGACCCCCAGGAGGCGCTCGACGGCGCCGCCGAGCAGGCCAACCACCTCCTCGAGGAGAACCGACAGAAGTACGCGGAGGCCATGTCATGACCGCATCCACACAGGTCGGAACGCAGGCCGCGAACGGCACGGCACCGACCTCAGCACGGCGTCGCTCGGCGGACGGCGGCACCAGGGTCCGCGCGGGCAACGCCTCGGCGCCGTACCTCTTCCTCGCGCCGTTCATGATCATCTTCGGCGTGTTCGTGCTCGTCCCCGCCGTCTACGGCATCTGGATGAGCCTGCACAACTGGGACTTCTTCCTGCCGGAGCGCCCGTGGGTCGGGCTCGGCAACTACCTCGAGCTCTTCGACCCGACGAGCCTCACCGCCGTCCAGTTCTGGGAGTCGATGCGGGCGACCGGCCTGTTCGTCCTCTTCTCGGTGCCGTTCCTCGTGGTCATCCCGCTCGGGCTCGCGCTCATGCTCAACCGGGTGTTCCCCGGGCGGACGTTCTTCCGCGCTGTCTACTTCGCGCCGTACGTGCTCGGCGTCGCCGTCATCGGCGTGCTGTGGCAGAACCTGCTCAACGCGAACGTCGGGCTGATCAACTACTACCTCGGCCGCCTGGGCGTCACCGAGATCATCCCGTGGCTGACGGCGACGCCGTGGGTCTGGGTCACGCTGGTCGGCGTCACCGTGTGGTGGACCCTCGGGTTCAACGCCGTCGTCTACCTCGCCGGCCTCCAGGGCATCGACACCACCTTGTACGAGGCGGCGCGCGTCGACGGCGCGAGCAGGTGGCACGAGTTCTGGCACGTCACGCTGCCCGGCTTGCGCCCCGTGCTGCTGTTCGTCGTGACGATCACGATCCTCGCGTCCGCGAACATGTTCGGGCAGTCCTACCTCCTCACGGGAGGGGCACCGAGCAACGAGACCCGCACGGCGATCATGTACATCGCCCAGACCGGCTTCGAGCAGTTCCGGATGGGCCGGGCCGCCGCCATGAGCTACATCCTCTGCCTGCTCCTCATCGGGATCAGCGCTCTCAACTTCCTGCTCTTCCGCCGTCAGGAGAAGAACTGACATGGCCACGCTCACGCCCGCTCCCGCCAGCTCCGGCGCCATGACCGACGGCGACGTGCGGCACGTCGTGCACCAGCGGCCCACCCGCCCGTGGACCCGGGTCCCGTTCTACCTCGTGCTGTTCGTCCTGTCCGTGGCGTTCTTCGCACCGATCCTCTGGATGATCTCGACGTCGTTCAAGACGGCCGGCGACGCGACGGCGCTCCCGCCGCAGTGGATCCCGCCGGAGTTCTCGACGGACGGCTACACGGTGCTCTTCTCCGATCCGCAGGCGCCCGTGCTGCGGTGGCTGGCGAACAGCGTCCTGGTCGGCGTCGCGCACACCGTGCTGGTGCTGCTCACCGCGTCGCTCGCCGCCTACTCGCTCGCCCGGATGACCTTCCCCGGCAAGAACGTCGCCTTCGGTCTCATCGTCAGCACGATGTTCGTCCCGGGCTTCGTGTTCCTCATGCCGAACTACCTCATCGTCGACGCGTTCGACTGGCTCGACACCATGTGGGCCCTCGTGATCCCCGGCGCGGCGTCAGCGTTCGGCGTGTTCTTCCTCCGGCAGTTCTTCCTCTCGATCCCGGGCGAGCTGGAGGAAGCGGCCGTGCTGGACGGCGCGAACCGCTGGCAGATCTTCTGGCGGGTGGTGCTCCCGCTCTCGACGGCGCCGCTGGCGACGCTCGCGGTGCTGTCGTTCCTCGCGAGCTGGAACGACTTCCTGTGGCCGCTGTACGTCCTGTTCAACCCGGAGAGCCTCACGCTCCCCGCGGGCCTGGCGACGCTCCGCAGCGCGTACGGGACCGACTTCCCGGCGATCATGGCCGGAGCCGTGCTCGCGAGCATCCCGGTCCTGCTCATCTACGCCTTCGCGCAGCGGTACATCATCGCGGGCGTCTCCCGCTCGGGTCTCAAGGGATGACCGCTCTCGTCCCACCGGCATCCGCGAGGATGTCCGGCATGAGCCCCCGCACCGCCGCGACCAACGAGTCGACGTCCGGAACCCTGGCCCGAGGCCTCACGATCCTCGAGTTCGTCGCCGAGCACGGACGCGTCGGCGTCGGTGAGATCGCCGCCGAGCTCGAGATCTCACGCAGCGCCGCGTACCGGCTCGTGTCCCAGCTCCGCGATCGCGGGTTCCTGTCCGAGCCGTCCGACGGCGGCGGCGTCCGGCTCGGCGGCACGGCCGTGCGGCTCGGGCTGCAGGCGCTCGGTGGCGTCGACCTGTTCGAGCTCGCGGCCGGTCGCCTGCGCACGCTCGTCGAGACGGTGCGGGAGACGGCGTTCCTCGCGACGGTCGACGGCGCGGAGGTGGTCTACGTGCTGCAGGAGGTCGGCCCGAGCGCCGTGACGATGACTGCCAAGCCCGGCAGCCGCAGGCCGATCTACGGCACCGGCCTCGGCAAGGCCTATCTCGCCGCGCTGCCGCCGTCCCAGCGGGAGGAGGCGATCGCCGGGCTGGACCTGCGTCCCGTGACGGCGTCGACGCTCACCGATCTGCCGTCGCTGCGCGCAGAGCTCGACGCGACGGCCGCACGCGGGTACGCGATCGACGACGGCGAGCTCGAGCCCGAGGTCCGGTGCATCGCCGCCGCCGTCCGAGACCACCGCGGCGCTCCCGTCGCCTCGGTGAGCGTCGGCGGCCCCGCCGAGCGCATCCTCGCCAAGCAGGACGCGATCGTCACCGCCGTCGTCGACACCGTGTCCGCCCTGAGCCGTGACCTCGGCTCCTCCCCCTGACCCCCGCACCACCACTGGAGGCCCTTCCACCATGCTCGCCGACCACCGCATCGCCTCGATCGAGACGTCGAGAGTCAGCACCCGCTACCCGCGCAACGTCGGCCGCAACGCCCGGATCGGGAACCACGGCACCGGCTTCGACACGACGGCGGTGATCGTGCGGACCGACGCCGGGGCGAGCGGCTGGGGTGTCGTCGAGGGCTCGCTCGACGGTGCTGACGCCGTCGTCGGCCGCCCGCTGCTCGACGTCTTCGACCCGGCGGCCGGCGTGACCGACACCGCGGCCCTTCCGCTGGACTTCGCGCTGCACGACCTCGCGGCGACGATCCTCGACGTCCCGGCGCACACGCTGCTCGGCGGCCTCGGAGAGTCCGAGGTCACCACGTACTCCGGGGCGATCTACTTCGACGACCTCGACCCGGACGACGCCCCGCGCGGCCTGGAGGCGGTGCTCGCGAACTGCGCTGAGGACTGGGCGGCGGGGTTCCGCGCGTTCAAGCTCAAGATCGGCCGCGGCAACCGCTGGATGGAGACGGAGGCCGGCTTCGCGCGGGACGTCGAGGTGACGCGGGCGGTGCGCGAGGCCTACCCGGACGCCCGCCTCCTGGTCGACGCCAACAACGGGTTCAGCCCCGAGCGCACGATCCGGTTCCTCACCGCCGTCGCGGACTGCGACCTGTTCTGGGTCGAGGAGCCGTTCCAGGAGGAGGCCGACGGCCTGCGTCTGCTGCGGGATCACCTCGCCTCCACGGGCAGCCGCACGCTCGTCGCCGACGGCGAGTTCGAGCCGGACGAGCCGCAGCTCCTGGAGCTCGCCGCGGCCGGGCTCCTGGACGTGCTGCTCATGGACGTCGTCTCGTACGGGCTCACGGCGTGGCGCCGGATCATGCCCACGCTGGCCGAGCTCGGCGTCGCCGCCTCGCCCCACGCGTGGGGGATGCCGCTCAAGACGCTCTACGCGGCGCAGATGGCCGCAGGGCTCGGGAACGTCCTCACCGTCGAGGGGGTGCCCGGCCGCACCGAGGGCGCTGACACCTCCGCGTACGCGCTGACCGACGGCGTCCTGGCGGTGCCGGACGCACCCGGCTTCGCGATCCCGCTGACCGCACCCGTCACGACCGACGCCGTCGCCCGCTGAGGAGCCCCGTGGACATCCGACACTCGACCCACCCCGACGACGCCGCCCGGCTCGACCCCGAGGAGCTGCGCGCCCGCTTCCTCGTCGAGGACCTGTTCGCACCCGGCGAGGTGCGCCTCACCCTCACGCACGACGACCGCATCGTCATCGGCGGCGCCGTCCCCGACGGCGCACCCCTCACGCTCGAGCCGCCGGCGGAGCTGCGGACCGCGACGTTCTGCGCCCGCCGCGAGCTCGCCGTCGTCAACGTCGGCGACGGCGCGGGCACCGTCACCGTCGACGGCTCGGCCTTCGACCTCGGCCACCACGACGTGCTGTACGTCGGGGTGGGGGCCTCGTCCGTCGCGTTCGCCGGCGACACGCGCTTCTACCTCGTGTCCGCCCCGGCGGGCGCCCGGCACCCGACGACGCTCGCCCGCGCGGCCGACGCCGAGACGCTGCACCTCGGGGAGCCGGCGGCGTCGAACGTGCGGTCTCTGCGGCGGTACGTGCACGCGGGTGGCGTCGCGTCGGAGCGGCTCGTGCTGGGGATCACGACGCTCGAGCCGGGCAGCGTGTGGAACACGATGCCGCCCCACACCCACGACCGCCGCACCGAGGTCTACCTGTACACCGGGCTCGGGGCGGAGGGCCGCGTGATTCACCTGTGCGGGCGGCCGGACGAGCTGCGCACGCTCGTGGTCGGGGACGGGCAGGCGGTCGTCAGCCCGCCGTGGTCGGTGCACACCGGCGCGGGGACGGCCGCGTACTCGTTCGTGTGGGCGATGGCCGGGGAGAACCAGGCGTTCGACGACATGGACGCCGTCGCCGTGGCGGACCTGCGATGACGGGACCGTTCTCGCTCGCCGGCCGCACCGCCGTCGTCACCGGCGCCGGTTCGGGCATCGGGCGCGCCATCGCGCACGGTTACGCGCGTGCCGGTGCGCACGTCCTCGCCTGGGGCCGGACCGACGGCGTCAAGGAGGTCGCTGACGAGATCGCTGACGGCGGCGGGTCGGCCGAGGCGGTCGTGGCCGATCTGGCGGACCTGGAGGGCGCGGCCAACGTCGCGGAGGAGCTCGCCGCCACCCGGCGCGTGGACGTGCTCGTGAACAACGCGGGCATCATCGCCAGGGCACCCGCGGAGGAGGTGTCGCTGGGCCGGTGGCGCGAGGTCCTCACGGTGAACCTCGACGCCGCCTGGGTGCTGAGCCGCTCGTTCGGGACCGCGATGCTCGCGCACGGCTCCGGGCGCATCGTCACGATCGCGTCGATGCTCTCGTTCCAGGGCGGCCGGAACGTGGCGGCCTACGCGGCGAGCAAGCACGCCGTCGTCGGGCTGACGCGTGCCCTGGCGAGCGAGTGGGCGGGCCGCGGCGTCGGGGTCAACGCCCTCGCGCCGGGGTACGTCGTCACAGCGAACACTGCCGCCTTGCGGGCCGACGACGAGCGAGCGGCCGAGATCACCGCGCGGATCCCGGCGGGCCGGTGGGCGACGCCGGAGGACATGGTCGGACCCGCGGTGTTCCTCGCCTCCGACGCCGCGTCCTACGTGCACGGTCAGGTGCTCGCCGTCGACGGCGGCTGGCTCGCCTCCTGAGCCCGGGGTCCCGCTCCCGCGGCGTGCGCGACGGCGGGAACTCAACCTTTCGGCCGATGTCGCGCGCGACGGCGTCCGTAGCGTCGACGCAGGGCCCGCAACGGGCCACTCATCGACCCTGAGGACACCCCACGTGAAGCAGCTGTTCCATGCCGCCGCGGCCTACCTGGTCGCGGGCCTGGCCTCCGGCCTCTACTACCGCGAGCTCACGAAGCACTACGAGTTCACCGGCAGCACACAGCTCGCCGTCGCGCACACCCACCTGCTGACGCTGGGCGTGATCGTCCTGCTCATCGCGCTCGTGCTCGAGAAGGTGTTCACCGTCTCGGCGTCGCCCCGGCTGTTCCGGTGGTTCCTGTGGACGTACAACGCCGGCGTCGTCCTGAGCTCGGCGATGATGATCTGGCACGGCACGCTGACGGTGGCCGGCCAGGAGTCGACGAAGATGATCGCGGGCATCGCGGGGCTGGGCCACATCCTGCTCACGGTGGGGCTCGTGCTGTTCTTCGTGGCACTGCGGCGGCGCGTGATCGCGGCGCCGAGCGCGGCCGGCTGAGAGACGTGCGCCAGGGGTGAGCGGCCCCCTGGCAGAGTGGGCCGGGTGCACGAGCCCGACGCCGCGTGGCGGACCCGCTTCCCCGACCTGTTCAGCGAGACGTACGTGGCGTACGCCGGGTGTCGCACCTCGTTCACGACGGCGGCCGCCCCGGACCCTCTGGTGTCGCGTCTCCACGTGGTCGCGGTCACGCCCGGGGGTCACGTCGTCGTCTGCCGCAGCGACCAGGACCACCGGTTCCTCCCCGGCGGGACGCGCGAACCCGGCGAGACCCTGCTCGCACTCGCCCGCCGGGAGCTGCTCGAGGAGGCCGGGGCGGAGCTGGTCGGCGACCTCCGCCACGTCGGCTCGCACGTGGCGGACAGCGATCGACCCGCGCCGTACCGCCCCCACCTGCCGCACCCGCAGGCGCACTGGTCCTGGGCTGTCGCCGACGTGCGCCTCGCCGGCGCGCCCACGAATCCCGACGACGGCGAGACGGTCGTCGAGGTGCTGACGCTCCCGCCGCACGAGGCGACCGACTACCTCGAGGTGCACGACCCCGTGCACGCCGCCATCGTGCGGCTCGCGGGGGCGATGGGCCTGCTCGCGGCCTGAGCGGGTGCACCTGGTGACCACATGGGTCACCAGACGCACCCGATCATGCCTCCAGGCGGCACGGCGGCCCACACCGCCGGGGCGAACCTGCCCAGCCGCCGGTCCGCAGTCCCCGGCCCACCTGGCCGGCCACGGCGCACGACCGACCCGCCACGTGGCCCCACCGATACCGCAGGGTGACCTGCCCGCGGTCGAGGACGACGTCGTTGTCCCGCCAGGTGTCGCTATCGGTCCGGCCGCCCGGATGGCCGAGCTCGCCGTCCAGCTCGGATCGCATCGAGTACTCCTCGTAGACGACGTCGGCGCGGATCCACCGGCCACCGACCACCTCACGGACCTGCAGCCGCGAGGTCGGCAAGCCGTGGGCTCGCTCTACGTCCCGGTGATAGCGGTACTCGAGCGGGGACTCCACCCCGGCGACGGCGGCCGCCAGCACGTCAAGAACGAGCCGCCGATGCCGCATCCGGCTCCGAGCGGCCACGGCCTCCAGGATCCGCTCGGGATCGACTCCCGCTCGCACAGTCTCGGTGAGGATGCCGACGACGTCGTCCGCGTGGTGTGCGCGGTCGACCCGGTCGACTGCTGTGACGGCGGGTTCGGTTCGGGCGGGTGTGCCCTGGGGTTCTGGGAGGCCGCGACGGCGGTGCACGCGAACGCCCTCCAACCTCGGTGCCCGGTGCGTGTGCGGGACGACGACGTCGATCCTCCTGGGCGGTCGCGCACGGACGCCTTGGAGGTGAGCTGCCGCGTCGTGGCTCACCGCCGCAGCACCGCCGAGCGCGAGGACGGCCGCCCAGCACCGGGCGTGCCACGGCAGGGGCGCGGTGTGGAGCACGTACACGCCGGGGTGGACCTTGCGCCACCTGCCGCTTCTCAGGCGTGAGCGGATGTAGGACGGCGAGACGCCCAGCTCGACGGCCTGGCGCCGAGACACCACTCCGTTCTGGCGGCGGGCGAACGTCTCGAGCAGCGCGACAGCCGTGGGATGAGTTCGTCGTGGAGGGCGATCATCGGACGTGACCATCCCCGGAGGGTGGCGCACGCGTCGTCGATGGCGCACGGTGCCCTGTGGACACGTCCGCACGTGCCCTCAGTGGGTGCGTCTGGTGACCCATGTGGTCACCAGACGCACCCACTGAGGGCCCGCGCACACGACGACGGGCTCAGGAGCCTCGCGGGTCGAGCGGGAGCGGGTCAGGCCGGGAGCAGCAGGCCGTCCCGCGCGAGGGCGCGCACGTCGGCGGCGAGCTCGGCGGCGAGCGCGTCGGCGGGTGCGTCCAGCAGCGCCGCGAGGGCGCCCACGAGCTGGGCGCCGGTGAGCTCGCCGTCGCATGCGCCCACGAACGCGGCGAGCGCCGTGCCCGCCTGCACGGTGCGCCCGAACCCGCCGCCCGCGCGCAGCAGGATGACGCGGGGGTCGGCGTCGCCCGGCGTGAGGTAGCGCTCCTCGGTGACGTCCCGGGCGACGCGCCATGCCCGGCCCAGCACGCCGTCGTCGTCCATCCCGGCGAGCAGGTCCGCGGTTCGCACCGACGCGAGGATCGCGGCGCCGAGCGGGTACGCCACGGTCCCCGTCATCTCCTCGACCCGGTGCCACGACGCACGGGACGCCGTCGGCCGGTGCAGCGTCACGATGCCGAACCCGACGCCCTCGACGCCGCGCGCGGCGAAGTCCGCCAGCCAGGCCTCGTACCCCGCGGCCCACGACGCCGGGTCCCGGTCCGGTGTGGTGCCGCCGTCGCGCAGCCACAGCTCCGCGTACTCGGCCGGGTCCTGCAGCTCACGCTGGACCACCCAGCCGTCGAGCCCGGACTCCACCAGCCAGGCCTCGACCCGCTCCTGCCACGGCTCCCCCCTCCGGTGCTCCCAGTTGCCGAGGAGCTGCGCGATCCCGCCGGGCGCCAGGACCGCTCCGACGCCGGTCACGAGGTCCCGCACGACATCGTCGCCCGACCGTCCGCCGTCGCGGTACGTGTACTCCTCGACGCCGGCCGTACGGGGCGTGATGACGAAGGGCGGGTTCGACACCACGAGGTCGAACCGCTCGCCGGCCACCGGTTCGAGCATCGAACCCTCGCGCAGGTCGAGCTCCGCGCCGGCGAGGGCCGCGTTGAACGCCGCGTACGCGAGTGCCCGTGCCGAGACGTCCGTGGCGACGACGCCGCCCGCGTGGCGGGTCGCGTGCAGCGCCTGGATCCCGCAACCGGTGCCGAGGTCGAGCACCCTCTCGCGACGGTCCGGCACCGTGACCTGGGCGAGCGTGGTGGAGGCGCCGCCGACGCCGAGCACGTAGTCGGCGGGCAGCGGGCCGCCGGTGGCGAGCTCGCCGCGGTCGGATGCGATCCACCACGCGACGTCACCGGCGGCGTCGGTCGCGGCGTAGGGGGTCAGGTCGCACGTGGCGCGGACGACGGCGTCCGGTGCGTTCCCGGAGGCGGTCACCAGGCCGAGGCGCTCGGCGCCCGCGGTGCCAAGGCGCGGGAGGGCGGCGTCGAGGGCGGGGCGCGGGACGTCGTCGCCCAGCACGAACAGTCGCAGCAGCGTGGCGGCGGGCTCGTCGGACGCCGCCGCCACGGCTCGCGCAGGTACCGCCTGCTCGCGCCGCAGCGCCGACGCCGCGACCGGGCCGAGCAGCTCGGTGAGCGCGTCGACGGTGAACGGTGCGAGGTCCGCCCGCAGCGCCGCGGCACCGTCCGGGTCGACGCGCGGCGGGGTGGACACGTCGCCACCCTAGACACCGCGGTGACCCGGGGCGGGAGACTGACCGTCATGGAGTTCGCGATCGTCGCCGTCCTCGGCATCCTCGCCATCGTCGCCGTCAACGCGCTCGCGCCGCGCGTCGGGGTCGCAGCACCGCTCGTCCTCATGCTGCTCGGCGTCGCGATCAGCCTGCTGCCGTTCGTCCCTCTGGTCGAGGTCGAACCGGAGTGGATCCTCATGGGCGTCCTGCCGCCGCTGCTGTACTCGGCGTCCGTGTCCATGCCGGCGATGGACTTCCGGCGTGACTTCCGGGCGATCTCCGGGCTCTCCGTGCTGCTCGTGGTCATCACGGCCGTGCTGCTCGGCTGGCTGTTCTCCGTGCTCATCCCGGACATCAACCTCGCCACGGGCATCGCGCTCGGCGCGATCGTCAGCCCCACCGACGCCGTCGCGACGAGCATCGTCAAGCGGCTCGGGGCGCCGACGCGCGTCGTGACGATCCTCGAGGGCGAGAGCCTGCTCAACGACGCCTCGGCCCTGGTTCTCCTGCGGTCCGCGATCGCGGCGACGGCCACGGCGGTGTCGCTGTGGGGCGTCGTGGGCGACTTCCTGTTCGCCGTCGTCGTGGCCGTGGCGATCGGCGGCGTCGTCGGCATCCTCAACCTGCGGGCGCGCAAGGCGATCCGCCAGGCGACGCTCAACACGGCGATCTCGTTCGTGGTCCCGTTCGTCGCGTACGTCCCCGCCGAGGAGCTGGGCGCGTCAGGGCTGGTCGCGGCCGTCACGGCGGGTCTCGTCACCGGCTGGGGCAGCACCCGCTACCTGCGTCCGCAGGACCGCCTCGCCCAGACCGAGAACTGGCGCACCATCGAGCTCGTCCTCGAGGGCGCGGTCTTCCTCGTCATGGGCCTGGAGGTCGTCGACATCGTCACCGACGTCACGGAGAGCCACGGGAGCGTCGCGCTCGCCGTCGGGATCGCGGCACTGACGATCCTCGGGCTCGTCGTCATCCGCGCGGCGTTCCTCGCACCGCTGCTGCGCTCGCTCGGCAGACGCGCCGATCGGGCCGCAACGGTCCGTGCGGCGATGGCGGACAACCAGCAGCGGTGGGAGGACGCCGCCGCGGCCGACCCCGAGCGGGTGCGCAAGGTGGCGGAACGCTTCGGGCAGGACGCGTACGAGCGCCGTCGCGCGCGCTTCACGCTGGCATTCACACGGCGCATCGCCGACGTCGACTACCTGGCCTCAGCGCGCCTCGGGTGGCGCGAGGGCGGCCTGCTCGTGTGGGCAGGGATGCGCGGCGTGGTCACGCTCGCCGCGGCCCAGACGCTGCCTCGCGACACCCCGGCCCGGTCGCTGCTGGTGCTCGTGGCGTTCCTCGTGGCGGGGGGTTCCCTGCTCGTCCAGGGCGGCACGCTGCCGTGGCTGGTCCGCCGGCTGGGGCTCACGAGCACGGACACCACGGAGAGCGACGACGAGCGGCAGCGCCTGCAGGTCGCCCTCGCCGACGCCGCTACCGGCGCGCTCGACCGCCTGACGACCGACGACGGCGGCACGTACGACGCCGGGGTCGTGGCGCAGGTGCGGCTCGAGTCGACCTTCGGCATCGGCGAGGAGACCGAGGAGGAGTCCGCCGGGCCTACCTCACGCTTCGCGCAGTACCGCAGCCTCCGGGTGAAGGTCATCGAGGCGCAGCGTGCCGAGCTCCTCCACCTGCGCGCCGTCGGCACCTACGACTCCACAGCCCTCACGCGCGCGCTCGAGGTTCTCGACGCCGACCAGATCCGGCTCGAGCTCGACGGCGAGCCCGCGTAGGACGCGGCCGGGGGAACGGATGTCGCACTGCCTCTAGACCCTGCATTTCGGTAGCCCCTATCTTGTGAAAGGAATCGCCCATATCTCTGCAGGGAGTCTCCATGGTCGCGCCAGTCCTGTCCCGCCGTTCCGCTCTCACCCTCGGTCTCGGCGCCAGCGCCGCGATCGCCACCCTCCCCGCGACCGGTGTCGGGCGCGCACACGCCGCCGGCGCACCGCGTGACTACACCTCCCGCGGCGTCTTCGACTCCTACGACGAGTTCTTCCACGCCGGCGACATCAACGGCCAGCCCGACCAGGAGAACGCCAACGAGACCGGCGGCTACGCCTGGGCCCAGTCGTACGTGCTCGACGGGTTCGCCGCGATGTACCGCGCGTACGGCGATCCGGTCTACCTGGACCGCATGGTCACGAACATCGACCTGATCCTCGAGCGGACGGACGCGGCGCGAGGTGTCACCGACTACCGCGGCGAGTCGCTGCCCGCGTGGCGCGCGATGGGTCCGTACACGGTGGGCTCGGCGCCGCTGCTCGACGACGCCGGCGACGTCGCGTTCGAGTACCGCACGTCCCGCGGCCCGGCCGACGTGACGAGTGTCGAGGTCCGGCACGAGGCGGACGGCCTCTTCGCGCTCGTCGTGCGCAACTCCGCGCGCGGCACGACCGACGAGTTCACCGGGCTGTCAGCCGACCCCGCGAGCGCTCGGTACGCCGTCGCCGTCGTCTACGACGCGTTCGGGACCGCGGCGAACAACAGCACGCTGCACGACCTCGGCACCGGCGCGCGCCCCGCAGCCGGCGTCTACGCCGCGACGGCGCTGCCCGCGATCTTCGCCGTGCACACCGGGATGGTCACGGCGCCGATCGCGGCCTTCGTCGGGATCGTCCGGGGCGAGGGGCGCCTGCAGCGCCGGTACGGGGGTCGCGTCGCGCGCTACCTGCGCGCCGTCGAGGCCGCCGTCGCCGTGCACGACCACGAGTGGGTCGACCTCGGCGCGGGCCGCGGCACGTACCGGTGGCCGAAGGGGATGACGGTCCCCTACGACGGCAACGACCAGCCCGTGAACCAGAGCCTCGGCCTCGGCCGGACCTTGTGCGAGCTCGCGCACCTCACGCGCCGCCGTCGCTACGCCGACCGGGTCCGGGCGCTCGCGAAGCTCCTCCGGTCGGAGATCTGGACGGAGGACGGCGCCGCCCAGTGGCACTACTGGCCCTCCACCGCGAGCATCTTCTCCGGGTACGCCGCCACTGGGGACCCGGCGAGCGACGTGTCGCTGCACAACCCGAGCTACGGCACGCCCGGCAACGGCGCCGACCAGATCGAGGACACGAGCCACGGCGCCATCAGCGTCCAGTTCGCGGCGGCCGCGCACCGGTACCGGCTCGGGATCGGAGAAGCGGACCTGCGCGCGCTGGCGCGGACGTTCACGCACAAGCTCGCCACGACGGGCGCCGATGGGCTGGCCACCGTGTTCACGCGCGTCAATGGCACCGGGGTCGCGCCGTCGGGCCAGTACCTGCAGGCGCCCCGGTGGATCGACGCCGCCGAGTGGGACCCGGCCGTGTTCGAGCACGCGCTCGCCATCTACTCGGACCACCAGCCCGAACCGGGGCTCGGCTCGGGCCTCGCCTCCATCGGCAACCTCAACTGGTTCGCCGCCACGCACTGAGCTGCCCGCACGACGTGCCCGGCACTGGCCGCGGCCGGGCACGTCGTGGTCTCAGCGCGCGCTGGGGTGACAGGCGCCGCCGTCGAGCCGGTGAACGCGGGACGAACTCCCCCGCCCGGCGCCTCTCAGGGCCTACCGTGCACCCGTGAGCCACGACGACGCGCTGCCCGCTCCCACCGAGCACCTCCCCGCCGCGCCAGGTGCTGCGGGAGCGCCGGCACCCCGGCGCCAGGTCGTCGCCTGGGGGTTCTGGGACTGGGGCCAGCAGGCGTTCCAGACGATCATCCTCACGTTCGTCTTCTCCGTGTACCTGACGACGGCGGTCGCGGAACAGGTGAACGACTCCGACACCCGCGGCACCCAGGCGCTCTCCAACGCACAGACGATCGCCGGCGTCGCCATCGCCCTGCTGTGCCCGCTCATGGGGGTGCTCGCGGACCGCTACGGCCGACGACGGCGCCTCCTCGCGATCGCGACGCTCGCCCTGGTCGCGTGCATGGTCGCGATGTTCTTCGTGCGACCGGACCAGCAGTACCTCGTGCTGGGCGTGACCCTCGTGGCTCTGGCGTCCGTGTTCTCCGAGATCGCCGGCGTGTTCTACAACGGGATGCTGCTGCAGATCGCGACGCCGACGACGTTCGGTCGGGTCTCGGGGATGGCGTGGGGCCTCGGATATCTGGGCGGGCTCGTGTCGCTCGTGATCTGCCTGTTCGCGTTCGTGCTGCCCGACGTCGGGCTGTTCGGCGTCACCACCGACGACGGCCTCGCGATCCGGGCCGTCGCCCTGTTCAGCGCGGTCTGGTGCCTGGTGTTCTGCCTGCCGCTGCTCGTCCTCGGCCCGGACACACCCGCCGGCGAGGGCTCGCGCGGCAGCCTCAACCCGGTCACCGCCTACCGCGACATCGGTCTGCGCATCGCGCACATGTGGCGGAACGAGCGCGGGCTCCTGCACTTCCTCGTTGCGTCCGCCGTGTACCGCGACGGGCTCGGCGCCGTCTTCGCCTTCGCCGGCGTGCTGGCGGCGTCCGCGTACGGATTCAGCACGACCGAGGTCATCTACCTCGGCATCGCGGCGAACCTCGGTGCCGGTGTCGGCACGTGGATAGCGGGCCGGATCGACGACGCCGTCGGCCCCCGCCGCCTCATCGTCACCTCGCTGACGGCGATCGTCGTGCTCGGCGCCGTCGTGGCGACGTCGCCGTCGCCCGTCGTGTTCTGGGTCTGCGGGATCGGGATCTCGCTCTTCGTGGGTCCGGTGCAGTCGGCGTCCCGGTCGCTCCTCGCGCGCATCACGCCCTTCGGGCACGAGAACGAGAACTTCGGGCTGTACGCGACGGCGGGGCGCGCCGTGTCGTTCCTCGCGCCGGCGGCGTTCGCGCTCGCGATCGCGCTGTTCGGGTTCAACCGCGCGGGGATCATCGGCATCGTGGCGGTGCTCCTGATCGGGCTGCTGCTGTTCCTCCCGCTGCGCGTGCCCGCGAACGTGCACCTCGCGTCGACCGACGCGCCCAGATAGCACCAGCCCGGAACCTCCCAGCCTGACGCGTCGAGGTAGTACCGAGCGGGTGAGGTAGTAGGTCCGACCTACCACCTCACCCGCTCGGTACTACCTCGGCGTCGAGACGCGCGCCCCGGAGCGCCCTACTGCTGGGCGTCGGCGGTGACCCGCTCCTCCTCGGCCCGGGCGGCGTTCGCGTCGTCGGTGCGGGTCGCACGCAGCCGGGACATCACGATCGCGCCACCGGCGATGAGCGCGGCGACGACGGCGATGCCCACGCGGAGAGCGTGGTTCGCGTCGGCCGGCACGCTCATCGCGACGACGGCCGGAGCGACGAGCAGCGCGACGAGGTTCATCACCTTGAGCAGCGGGTTGATCGCCGGGCCGGCGGTGTCCTTGAACGGGTCGCCGACGGTGTCGCCGATCACGACGGCCTCGTGCGCCGGCGATCCCTTGCCTCCGTGGGTCCCGTCCTCGACGATCTTCTTCGCGTTGTCCCACGCACCACCGGAGTTCGCGAGGAACACCGCCATGAGCACTCCGGCGCCGATCGCACCCGCGAGGAATCCGGCGAGCGGCCCCACCCCGAGGCCGAAGCCGACGGCGATCGGCGCGAAGGCCGCGAGCAGGCCCGGAGTCGCGAGCTCGCGCAGCGAGTCGCGCGTGCAGATGTCGACGACCTTGCCGTACTCGGGCCGCGTCTGGCCGGTCATGATGCCCGGCATCTCGCGGAACTGACGTCGCACCTCGAGCACGATCGCCCCCGCGGCCCGCGTGACGGCGTCGACCGCCAGGCCCGAGAACAGGAACACCGTCGCCGCCCCGAGGATCACGCCGACCAGCGTGATCGGCGAGATGATCTGGTAGTTCATCATCGCGGCGACGAGCGCGTCGTCAGCGCCAGCGACCCGGTCGCCGACCTCCGCCAGCGAGATGCTGACGGCGTCCGCGTAGGAGCCGAACAGCGCCGTCGCGGCGAGCACTGCCGTCGCGATCGCGATGCCCTTCGTGATGGCCTTCGTGGTGTTCCCGACGGCGTCGAGGTCCGTGAGGATCTTCGCGCCCTCCTCGCCGACGTCGCCGGACATCTCCGCAATGCCCTGCGCGTTGTCGCTGACCGGGCCGAACGTGTCCATCGCCACGATGACGCCGACAGTCGTCAGCAGCCCGCACCCGGCGAGCGCGATGAGGAACAGCGACAGCCAGATCGAGCCGCCTGCGATGAGGAAGACGCCGCAGATCGCCGCCGCGATGATGCCGGCCGTGTACACGGCGGACTCGAAGCCGACGCCGACGCCGGACAGGACGACCGTCGCCGCGCCGGTCCGTGACGTCGCCGCCACGTGGCGCGTGGGCCGCGTCGTCGTCCCGGTGAAGTACCCGGTGATCCACAGGATGATGCCGGCGAGGACGACGCCGATCGCGACGGCGAGCGCCGCCGCCAGGCGCGGGTCCACCGTCACGTCGCCGAGATCGGCGGTGCCGCCGAGGCCCTCGAAGCTCGACGGCAGGTAGGTGAAGGCCGCGACGGCGGCGAGCACGACGCCGGCGAGGGCCGAGATGTAGAAGCCGCGGTAGATCGCACGCAGACCGTTCTCGTTCCCCCGCACCCGCGTGGTCCACACGCCGAGCACCGCGACGAGCGCACCGACCGCCGTCACGAGCAGCGGGAAGATGAGGCCCTGCTCGCCCATCACGGCCTTGCCGAGAATGAGCGCGGCGACCAGCGTCACGGCGTAGGACTCGAACAGGTCGGCCGCCATACCGGCGCAGTCACCCACGTTGTCGCCGACGTTGTCGGCGATCGTCGCGGCGTTACGGGGGTCGTCCTCCGGGATGCCCTGCTCGACCTTCCCGACCAGGTCCGCCCCGACGTCGGCCGCCTTCGTGAAGATGCCGCCGCCGACCCGCATGAACATCGCGAGCAGGGCCGCGCCGAAGCCGAATCCTTCGAGCACCGCGGGTGCGTCCCCGCGGTACACCAGCACCACACCCGCCGCCCCGAGCAGCCCGAGCCCGACGACCGACATGCCGACCACGCCGCCCGTCCGGAACGCCAGACGCGCCCCGACGGCCCGGCCGTCCGGGTGCTGCGCGGCGGCCGCGACGCGCACGTTCGCGCGCACCGCCAGCGACATCCCGAGGTACCCGATGGCCGCCGAGAAGGCCGCCCCGAACAGGAAGGCGACGCTGCGGCCGATCTTGATGCCGCCGTCGCCCGGCAGCAGGAACAGCAGACCGAAGACGACGACGGCGAAGATCGCCAACGTGCGGAACTGGCGGTTGAGGTACGCGGACGCCCCCTCCTGCACCGCGCGCGCGATGTCCTGCATGGCGGTGGTGCCCTCACCGGCCACCAGGACTTGGCGCCGCAGGACCGCCGCGACGACCAGGGAAGCGAGCGCGACCACCGCGATGACGCCCACGATGATCAGACTCGTGGTCCCAAGCTCCAGCATTCGTCCTCCTTGACGGGCGCCGCTGGTCGAGCGACGCCTGGCCCCTGCCCGGTGACCTCGTCGCCGCCGGGACGGGGTGAGTCTAGCCAGAGTCCAGGGTGGGAATCCTCCCCCCAACGGTTCGCCTGGTTCGAGCGTGCTTCTTCGTGAAAGGTGATCACCACCGACCGAGCAGCAGGAGAGGGGCAGCTCCATGGCGAGCTGGGAGGAGGCGCTCACGACTGTCGTGAGCGAGCGGGGTGCGCGGCTGCTGCGCACCGCGTACTTGTTGTGCGGCGACCGCTCCGGTGCCGAGGACCTGGTCCAGGACGCGCTCGTGAAGACGTTCGCCCGCCGCCGCACGACGCCGAGGCTGCGGATCGACGCGGCGGGGACACGCGACGTCGTCGCCCTCGGTGAGGCGGAGTCGTACGTCCGGCGCGCGATCCTCACGCTCTACCTCGACGAGGCGCGCCGTTCGGGCCGCTGGCGAAAGGTGCGCCACCTCGTCGCGGCCCAGGAGCAGACCGCCGGGCACGAGTCGCGCGTGACCGGGCGGGTCGACGTGGAGCGCGCCCTCGCGGTGCTCGCCCCGCGCGAACGCGCGTGCGTGATCCTGCGCTTCTACGACGACCTCACGGTGCCCCAGGTCGCCCGCGAGCTCGGGCTCGCGGAGGGCACGGTGAAGCGGTACCTCAGCGACGCGTCGGCGACGCTCGCCGGTCAGCTCGACCCCGGCGGCGCGGACGTCCGACGACGACCGGCCCGCGAGACAGGAGGATCGAGATGAGTGACGAGTTCCGTGATCTCGCCCGCGAGCTGCACGACGCCGCGGACCGCGCCCCCGTCGACCCCGACGCGTTGGCGGCTGCGCTTCCCGCGATGCGCCGCGAGGTGCGCCGTCGTCGGACGGTGCGCGGCCTGGGCGTGGCCGGCGTGAGCGTCGCCGCCGTCGCCGTCCTCGCCGTCGCCGCGACCGCGCTGCCCGGGCTGTTCGACGACGACGCGCCGGTCCCGCCCGCGACGCCGTCGCCCACGCAGAGCCCGACGGACGGGCCGACCCAGGCGCCGACGGACGAGCCGACCGGCGAACCGACGGGCGAGGCGATCGTCGGGTCCGAGCCCGTCCAGCCTGTGTGCGGCGAACCGTTCGCGTTGCCGGACCGGCCCTCGCAGCTCGCCCTCGAGGCGTCCTTCCCCGAGCCGGTCGCGTTCCCCGCCGACCCGGCGGGCCTCGGGACCCGCCTGGGCGCCGTCGTCGAGCTGACGAACCGGGGCGAGGCCTGGATCGACGAGACGACGCCGTACGAGGCGCAGCTCGTCGTCGTCGGCCTCGATGGCGCCGTCGTCGCCGCGTACGAGGACCCGGACATCGGCTACGGCGAGGGCACGTCGGCGCTGGCCGTGGCGCCCGGTGACACGTTCGAGCTCTCGGCGTCGCTGCTGCTCGACTTCGCGTGCGGCGAGACCGCACCGACCGACGCGACGCTGCCGCCCGGCGAGTACGAGGTGTACGGCCTGCTTCCCGCCCAGGGCGACGGCGACCTGCAGGGCCAGGGCGGCCCGTGGCCCCTGACGGTGGTGGACGGTCAGCAGCCGGAGGAGTGGCCGACGCCGGAGCGGTCCGGTCAGCCGGAGGGTGCCGTGCCGTGGACGTACGAGTGCGGCGCCGCCTGGGAGCCGCCGGCGATCACCACCGGGTTCACGCTCGAGGCGGAGCAGCCGATCCGGTCGCCCCGGCCGGCGACCGACCACCTGGAAGGGTTCTGGTCACTGACCACGACCCAGGAGCTGCGCGGACCGACGGTCTTCGGGCAGGTCGTCCTGGTGCAGGACGGGCGGGCCGTCAGCGAGCCGCTCCCCGGTGGTGACGCCGTCACCGTGCCGTTCGCCTCCCCCGACGGCGCGTTCTCGCTCCTGGCGGCCGGCAACCTCGTCGGCTGCGACGGCAGCTCCCTTCCGCCCGGCGGGTACGAGGTGCACGTCGTCGCGCTGCTCATCCCGGGTGACGCGCAGGACGGCGAGGGCGAGCACCTCGTCGCGGTCGCCGTCAGCGACGTGGAGTCCGTCACGATCGAGTAGCCGATCTTGCATCTCGCGCTCGATTCGCGTAGGGAAGAGGGGCGGTCACGACAGGAGAAGGGGGAGAGCCATGATGACTGCTGCGCGCCGACGGGCGCTCCTCGCGACCACGACGGTCCTTCTCGTCCTGCCCGTCGTGGGCGCCTGCGCGGCCCGGCAGGAGCTCCCCGCCGACCCGCCGATCGCGGATCCGGGGTATCCGTCCTCCCAGACGCCGTCGGCCGAGCCGACCTCGACGCCGCTGCCGACCGCCCCGGTCTCGCCCCCGCCGTCGAGCACCGACCCGACCGACCCGCCGGCCGAGCCGTCGGCGTCCCCGTCGCCCGAGCCCACACCGGACGATGAGCCCACCACGCCCGAGCCGGAGCCCACGCGGACGCCGGAGGCGGTCGCGTTCGTCCCCGAGTGCGGCGCCGAGCTCGAGGCGCCCCGGACGCTGGGCGAGCTGCGGATCGACCTGGCGTCGGACGTGCCCACCACGATCGGGCCGGAGGACTGGTTCGCGACCACCGCGACAGCCACGAATCTCACGGACGCCACGATCCCGGACGTGCGCCTGTTCACGTCGGTGACGATCGCGCAGGACGGCGTCGTCGTCGGACGTTGGCTGGGCGGCTCCGAGGCACCGGTGGCGGCCGACCTGGCGTCCGGCGAGCAGGTCGAGCTCTCCGTCGAGCACTCCTTCGCGCAGACGTGCGAGGGGGCGACCGCCGGCCCGGCACCCACCGACAGCACGCCGGCCGAGGCGCTCGGCACCGAGGACCCGACGCAGGAGCACACCCCGAGCGACTCGCCGACGGCGGAGACTCCCGCGCCGGACCGCCTCCCGGCCGGCGAGTACACCGTGCTGGTGGCCCTGCACGTCGTCGTCGACGGCGGCGACCCGCTCGACCCGCTCGCCCCGCCCAGCGTGCTCGCGACGGCCGGGCCGGTCGACGTCGTCGTCACCGACTGACGCGCGCCCGTCGCTCGCCCGGCGCCCGCCCGCGGGCGGGACTCACATCCGCTCGGGAGCCGCGATCCCGAGCAGGTCGAGCCCCTCGACGAGCGTCCCCAGGACGGCGGCAGTGAGCGCCAGCCGTGACGCGCGCAGCTCGTCGGTCGGGGCCGTGAGCACCGGGCACGCGTCGTAGAACGCCGTGAACGCCTGCGCGAGCTCGAAGAGGTACGTGCACAGGCGGTGCGGCGCCAGCAGGGCAGCGACGTCGCCGACGACGGCTCCGAAGTCGAGGAGCGCCAGCCCGAGCGCGCGTTCCGCCGGCTCACCGAGGACGACGGCGCCCCGCGCGTCGGCGGGATCGAGCCCCGCCTTCCGGAAGATCGAGTAGATGCGCGCCGCGGCGTACTGCAGGTACGGCCCGGTGTTGCCGTTCAGCGCGAGCATCCGGTCGAAGTCGAAGACGTACTCGGTGTCGTGCGCCACGGACAGGTCCGCGTACTTGACGGCTCCGATGCCGACCTGACGCGCGATCGCCGACCGCTCGTCGTCGTCGAGATCCCCGCGTGCCGCATCGACGACGGCGCCCGCGCGCTCGACCGCCTCCTCGAGCAGCGCCATGAGTCGGATGGGCGCCCCGGACCGCGTCTTGAGGATCTTGCCGTCGGCGCCGAGCACGTTGCCGATCTGCACGTGCACCGGCTCCGTGTCGCCGAGCCAGCCGGCGAGCCGCGCCACCTCGAAGATCATCGACAGGTGCAGGTGCTGCGGCGCGCCGACGACGTACAGGATGCGGTCGGCGTGCAGGTCCTGCGCCCGGTGCTTGATCGTGGCGAGGTCGGTGGTCGCGTAGCCGTAGCCGCCGTCGGACTTGCGGATGATGAGGGGCAGGGGCGTCCCGTCCCGCCCGGTGAACCCGGGCGGGAACACGCACAGCGCGCCCTGGCTCACGACGGCGAGCCCCTTCGCCTCGAGCTCGTCGCAGATCCCCTCGAGCATGGGGTCGTACGTGCTCTCGCCGGCGAGGTGCTCGTCGCGGAGCGTCACGTCGAGCGTCGTGTAGATGCGGTTGAAGTAGTGCTTGGACAGCTCGATCATGCGGCGCCAGATCGCGAGGGTCGCCTCGTCGCCGCCCTGCAGCGCGACCACCCGGGCGCGCGAACGGGTCGCGAAGTCGCCCTCCTCGGCGTCGAACTTCGCCCGCGCCGCCTGGTAGAACGTGTTCGGGTCGGTCTCGAGGAGGCGCGCGGCGTCCGAGTCCTCCCCCACCTCGAGCAGGTGCTCGATGAGCATCCCGAACGGGGTGCCCCAGTCGCCGATGTGGTTCTGCCGCACGACCCGGTGCCCGAGGGCCTCGAGCGTGCGGGCGAGGGCGTCGCCGACGACGGTCGTGCGCAGGTGCCCGACGTGCATCTCCTTCGCGACGTTCGGCGCGGAGTAGTCGATCGGGACGACCTGCGGCTCCGGTGTCGGCAACCCGCGGCGGGGGTCGCCGGCCTGGGCGCCCACCTGCGCGGCGATCCAGTCGTCGCGCAGCGTGATGTTGAGGAAGCCCGGTCCCGAGACCTCGACCTTCGCGGCGACATCGGCGAAGGCGCCGTCGGCGTCGAGCGCCGCGACCAGCCGGGTGGCGACGTCCCGCGGCGGTGCGCCGACCTGCTTCGCGAGGGCGAGCGCGGCGTTCACCTGCACGTCAGCGAACTGGGAGGGCCGCAGCACCGGGTCCACGTCGCGCAGGCCGAACGCCGCCTCGATGGCGGCGGAGACGCGGGGACCCAGGATGGCGGCGGGATCGAACATGCGCCAACGGTACCCACGCTCGGGCGAGGTCCCGGCATCCATTGTCGGCAGCCCTGGCGCGACGCGTCGCCAACGCCCGGGAACAACTCGGCGCAGCGGTGCGTTCTGATTCCCGTACGCCGTACCGTCGGCGTCGTCCCCGCCCCCTCGGAGAGGATCCGCGTGCGCGCCACCATCGCCCGCCCCACCACCGTCCCCGCCCCGCACGAGGGCGTCCCGTTCGACGGCGCGGTGGAGCTCGAGCGCCAGGTCTCCCGCCTGCTCGACCTCGGCTACCCGGAGCTGCTCGGCGTCGACGAGGCGACCTTCCGCACTCGTCTCGAGCCGCTCCGGTCGCACGCTCGCGACCTCGGCGAGCGCACCGCCTGGGACGCCGACGCCGTCGGCCGCGACGACGCGATCCCGTTCGTCCTCGTCCTCCCCGGGATCCCGGCGGATGCCGCCGCCCGCCGGATGGAGCTCGCCGGCCGCGCCGGGACCAGCATGCTCACCGAGGAGGAGTGGGCGGGGTTCGTGCCGCGTCCGGACGTCGCGCTGCCGCGGGACGACGACGGCGAGCGGTCGTTCGCGTACCTGCTCACCGACATCGACACGGGTTCCGACCTCCGCGACGTCACACCGGAGGACGCGGTGCGCGCCATCCAGGCGCGGGACCGCTCGCCGCTGACCGTCGCGGAGGGGATCGCCGTCGTGACGCAACGCCCCGACATGCTGCGCCGCAACCGGTGCTACTCGCTGGCCGGCTCACGCCGGGGCGACCAGCGCGTCCCGGCCGTGTGGATCAGCGGGGAGCGCGCCCCGAAGCTCGGCTGGTGCTGGGACCGCAACCCGCACACGTGGTTGGGGACGGCGTCGGCGCAAGAGCGCCGCGCGGCCTGAGCGCGCGAGGGGCGGTCCGGGCCACGAACCTCTCGCGGAGGGTCAGGCGGAGGCGGGCGCCGCGGCGTGCACGGCGTCGTCGAGCGCGCTGTGCACCGCCAGCACGGCGTCGAGCCCGGTGAGGGCGATGACCGAGGTGATCTTCCCCTCGGGGGCGCACACGTGGAGGCGGCCGCCGCGCGAGGCCAGCTGACGGTGGGCCGTGACGAGGACCCCGAGGCCCGTGGAGTCGATGAACGCCACCCCGCTGAGGTCGACGACGACGCCGGTCGTGCCGCGCGCCAGGGCCTTCTCCAGCTCCTCGCGCAGGACGGGTCCCGTGTACACGTCGACCTCGCCCGTGACCGAGACGACCGGCACCCCCGACCGGTCGGTTCCCGCCACCGTCAGCTCCATGTTTCCCCCACGATCTCGCGTGCCCACAGCATGACAGAATCCCTCGGCCCTGTGGCCCGATGCCTTGCGTCCGGCGGCTCGTCGCCGTCCGGGGACGACGACGGCCGGGCCCCCGGGGGATGGGGCCCGGCCGCGCCTCGCGAGGGTGCACCCTCGCGGTCAACTCACCTACAGGTCACCGCGCTCCGTCACCCGGACCGTGTTGACGATCGGGAAGTCGTAGCTGCGGCGGTTGAGGAACTGCACCTCGAGGTCGCCCCCGGAGTGCTCGACCTGCAGGACGTGCTGGTCCGCGTACAGACCGCCGACCTCCTCCGCCACGTCGTGAGCGACGATCTGGTAGTCGCCGTTCACGAGGACGTCGAAGAGCCGGTCACGCTCCGGGAAGTTGCGGTTGAACTCGGCGAAGCCGAGGTCGATCGCGTACGTCCCGGCCGGAACGTCCTCGAAGACGTACGAGAAGACGCCGGAGCGGCGCGACTGGAAGAGCGTGTCCTCAGTCGTCCCACCGATCGCCCGGGTGGTCGTCGAGACCTCCGAGCGCTGCCCGACCCAGCCCCACGTCGCACTGCCCGTGAGCTGCTGGTCGGCCGACCACGTGAACTCGCCGGCGTCCGTGTACTCCCCGCCGCCCGCGTTGACGCCGACCTGGTAGGCCGACACCACGAGGGTGACCGGGACGGAGATCGTCGAGACGCGTCCGGCGTTCGTCTGCACGAGGATGTTCGCCCCGTACACACCCGGCTCGAGCCCCGTCGTGTCGACGGTGACGTCGAGCGTGCGCTCGCCGCCCACCGGGACCCGACCCTCGGTCGGGTCCACCGACAGCCACGGCACGTCGGAGACGTTCGGGACGCCGACGTCCACCAGGTAGACGTCGCCCGTGAGCTGGTTGGCGGCCCACAGAGCGCCCGTCGCGTCGAGCTCGAGCCCGGCACCCGGACCCTGGTCGTCACCCGGGTAGTCGACGGTCGAGACCGTCGAGCAGTCCTCCGGCACGAGCTGGTAGAAGACGGTCGTCAACGAGCTCGGGACCATCCACAGCGTGCCGGACGTCGGGTTGTACGCGAGGCCCGCCACTGACGGGTCCTCGGGCACGCAGACGTTCAGCTGCGCTCCCGGCGTGTCGTGCGACAGGCCGGCCACCGTGAAGATGGCGTCGGAGTTCCACCCACCGATGTAGAAGACGTCGTCGGTCGGGTTGTACGCGAGGCCACGCTGTGACGTGGCGTCCCAGTCCTCCCCGCCCGTGATGACGGTCGTCTCCGCACCCGTGGCCGGGTCGAAGCAGTGGATGCCGTTGTCGCCACCCACGTTGACCTGGCACATGTCCCCGGTGCTCGAGTCGAGCGCCATGTCGCCCGGCCACGTGCCGCCCCAGTCGGCCGGGTAGGAGCCGAGCTCCACACCGTCCGGGGTGAACTGCGTGTTGGTGATGTCCTCGGGATCCGAGACCCAGACGTCGCCCGTGTAGCCGACACCCCACGCCACCGTCAGTCCGGTGTTCCACTGGGCGAGGACGTCGCCGGCCGCGTCCGGTTCGAAGGACGGAGCGGAGAACGCCTCGAGCTGCTCGGAGGTGTACTCGCCGAGCGCCGTCCGGGCGTTCGGGTCGACGGCGTCTGCCGCCTCCGCCCGCTCGGCCACCAAGGCGTTCGCCTCGGCGAGCGACGTCGCACCGGCCGGCACCTGCTCGTTCGCGAGCGTCGACGCCGACAGCGCCGGGGCCGGAGCCTCGGAGCTGACGTTTCGCGGAACCTCACCGATGGTGAAGTCCAGCGGCGTCGAGCCGGAGTTGCCGATCGTGAGCTCCGCCGTCCTCGACTGGCCCTCGGTGAGGATCCACTCGAACGACGCCGGGTCGACGTTCGCGATACCCGTGCGCAGCTTCGGCGAGAAGGTGATCTGCTCCTCCTCGACGTCGATGACGACGTCGCGCGTGACGGTGCGGTACCCGTCAGCCTCGATCGTCACCGTGTACGCACCGAAGAACAGCAGCCCGTCGTACCGGCCCTCGGCGTCGGTCTCCAGGACCACCGGCTCGCCGCCGTCGTCGGGGGTCGCCGTCACCGTGGCGCCCGCGATCGGCAGGGAGTCGTTGTAGTCCTTCACGACGCCGCTGATGTGGCCGTGGTCGGGCAGACCGTACGAGACCGTGAGGCCCGGGGTCACGCTGCCGGCGGTGTTGTGCGTGAACACGTGCGCGATGGTGCCGTCCGCGTTCTCGATGCCGATCGTGGCCGAGCTGCCGCCCGCCCGCGCGTCGTCAGCCGTCACGTCGCCGAACCCGATGGTCACGTCGCCGCTCTCGGTGATCGTGATGGAGAAGCTGAGCCGCCCCGTCTGGGCCGTGCCCCAGATCTTCACGTTCCGGTACTCGACGACGAACGCCTGCTCGCCGTCGATCTCCGTCGCCGCCGTGTAGACGCCCGCCTCGGCGTCCACGTCCAGGTCGTCCCAGAACGCGTAGATCGCCGCGTTCGGGGCCGCCGGCCGCGGGAGCACCGCGTTGGCACCCGTCGTCACCGGAGCGAGGAAGTTGAGGTTCCCGTTCGTGGAGACGTGGGCCTGCGAATACCGGTCGCCGTAGAACTCGACGTCGAACGGCAGGTCCACGGTCGTGGCCACGTCGTCCCCGGTCAGGTCCAGGAGCGTGTCGCCCTGGCGGTAGCCGTCGGTACCGAGCGTGCAGTAGTACCCGAACGCGTCGGACACCGCGGCGAGCGCGACGTCGAACGTCTCGGCGCCGTCGACCGTCACGGCTGCGGCGTACGGCTCGGCGCACGCCCCAGCGGTCACGGACAGCGTGTACTCGCCCGCCGGGACGTCGGCGAACGCGTACGTGCCGTCCGCTGCCGTCGTGACGTCGGCTATCGGTGCGCCGAGGCTCACCGTCGCGCCGCCCACCGGGTCGCCCGTCACGGAGTTCGTGACGGTGCCGGTGACTGCGAACGTCGCGGCCGGCGTGAGCGCGATCGTGACCGTGGCGGTCTCGCCCGGCACGACAGTCGCCGTCGCGGTGCCCGGGGAGAACCCGAACGCCGTGGCGGTCAGGGTGTAGTCGCCTGGCACGACGCCGAGGGAGAAGGCACCCGCCTCGTCAGTGGTGATGTCGCGCTCCGTCGGACCCGCGACGTTCACCGCGGCGCCCGCGACCGGCGCGCCGGCCTCGTCCGTCACCGTGCCCGCGAGCGTGCCCGAGTCACCGACCGGGGCCGCCTGCAGCAGCGCCAGGGCGTCGAGCTTGCCCTCGCCCCACACGTTGTTGTCGTCCGCCGTGCCACCGCAGGTGAGGTCCTCGACGTCGACAGCCGTCTCGTCGAGCAGCGCCCACGTTCCACGGATATCACCGACGAGCGACGGCGCCGCGCTCCACAGCAGCGCGATCGCACCAGCGAGGTGCGGCGCCGCCATCGAGGTGCCGTCGCCGTTGCCGTACGCACCGCCCGGGAGCGAGGAGCGCACCGCGACGCCGGGAGCGGCGATGTTCGGCTTGATCGTGCCGTCCTGTCCGGGGCCGCGCGCCGAGAACGACGCGATGCTGCCGTTCTGGGCGAACGCGCCCACCGAGTACGTGATCGTCCGGCTTCCTGGCGACCCGCTCGTCTCACACGCCGGGCCGCTGTTGCCGTTCGACCAGGAGCCGAAGATCCCCGCCGCCTCCCAGTCGGTGATGATCGCCTCCATGAACGGGTCGTTCGACGGGAAGCGCGAACCCCAGGAGTTGTTGATGATGTGGGGCCGCTTGGTCGGGTCGCCGCTGTCGTCGTCGCCGCCGATGGGCCGGGGCGCGAGCATCCACTGACCGGCCTCCATCAGGTCGGCGTCGGAGCACGTGGAGCACCCGTTCGCCGCGATCCACTCCGCACCGGGAGCGACCCCGATCTCGTTCGCGCCGCCGTCGGACCCGATCATCGTGCCCATCGTGTGGGAACCATGACCGTCCGTGTCGCACGGACCGACGTCACAGGCGGCCGACGTGTCCAGCCAGTTGTAGTCGTGCGTGAACGTGCCGTCGCCGTTGTTGCCGCGGTAGTGGCTGACGAGCGCCGGGTGCGTGTAGTCGACGCCGGAGTCGATGTTCGCGACCACGATGCCCTCACCCGTGGTGCCGTAGGTGGCCCAGACGTCGTCGGCGTTGATCGCCTGGATCCCCCACTCGACCGCTTGCGGACCCATGGTGGTGTCCGGCGTCATCACCGGCTCCTCCAGCGGGTAGACGGTCGTCTGCCGAATCTCGAGCACCTCGGGGCTCGCCGCCAGGCTCTGCGCCAGGTCCAGCGTGCCACCCTTCACGAGGATCGCGTTCGCAACCCAGTACGGGACGTAGGACGCGTCCGCGGCGTCGAGCGCCGCGATCGTGCCCGCCTGGGACGCGGCCGCCGTCTCCCTCAGCGCCTCGTACACGGCGATGCCGCGCGCGTCCCAGTCGTCGACGGACGAGGCTGCGTCGAGGTCCGCCCGGTCCGCGAAACGGACCCAGAAGTCGGCGGTCTCGGACTCCTCGAGGACCTGCAGGGCCTCGGCTGTGAATTTCTCGTCCGCCGTGGCGGGTACCACGGGGGTCGGTTCCGCGAGCGCAGGGACGGCGCCGACGGCGAGCGTCGCGACCAATCCTGCTACCGCGGAGGCAGCTATCACCAGTCTCCTGGCGACCAACACGGGTGTGCGCACTGTGCCTCCTGGTCGGTGTGCCCGAACCGGAGCGCCGGGCACCGCGAACGCCCCCAGGTGAGGGGACGTGCTCACCGTGGCGGCTGTATCACATCGTGGACAAGGACGGCGGAAGGTCAGGTCACGGTCAGGTCACTGGCGGCTCTCGGGCAGTTCACGGTCGGTTTCCGGGCCGTTCGAGGTCGGGTTCCGGGCGCCTCGGAAGCCGCGCTCGCGGTTTCTGACGGATGCGCCCCCCTTGACGCGACACCCCGCGAACGTCAAGGATTCCGCTACTGCACCCGGGGGAGGTGGGCAGTACATGTCCATAGACGTCGCGGACACCGACAGGGGCTATGTGCTCTGCGTCGGGCTTCCGCTCGAAGCCTGTAGCGAGGTCGCCCGCCTGATGGGGAATCAGGCGGTCGTGGTCGCAGCTGCAGACACCGACGGGGCGAGGGCGCTCCTGGGTGGTGATCGGGTGGAGTGGTCGCATGCTGGGGTTGCGGCCGCCCCTCCCGATCCACCGCCACGGAAGCCCAGTCGCGTCGGCGCGCTGCAGCGTGGACCGTTGCGAGTCGATCTCGGCACGCGTGAGGTCACGATCGCCGGACGGCGCGTGCACCTGTCCACGCGCGAGTTCGACCTGCTGGTCGCGCTCGCGTCCGAGATGGACCGGGTCTGGTCGTTCGCGGAGCTCACGGTGCACGTGTGGCACACGGGGTACCTCGGCGATCCCGACACGGTGACGTCGGCGGTGAAGCGGCTGCGCAAGCGGTTGGCCGCCGTCGGGGGTCTCGAGGTCGCGTCGGTCAGGGGGATCGGGTACCGACTGCTCGTGCCGAGCTGAACCGCACGTCGTCGGACCCTCCGCCGAGTGCGTGATCTCTCGCGCCCGCCACCGGCGTGTCGCGAGAGAACCCATGCACTCGGCGGACGAGCGCCGGACACCGGCGTCGCTGCCCGGTGCGACGATGGGCGCATGACGCGTCCGGACACCCTGTCGGTGCTCCTGACGTCCGCGGCGCGGCGCACGAGCCTCGTGCACCTCGAGGAACGGGAGCCCCGTCCGGGGTCGACCGCGGCGTGGCCGGACTGGGCGGACGCGGAGCTGGTGACCGCGTACGTGCGGCTGGGCGTGGAGCGTCCGTGGGTGCACCAGGTGGAGGCCGCCGACGCCGCGTGGTCCGGCACCCACACGGTGCTCGCGACGTCGACGGGGTCCGGCAAGTCCCTGGCCGCGTGGCTGCCGGCGCTGACCGCCGTCCGCCGCCCGCCCGAGCAGCCCGGCCGGATCTCGTCGCTGCGCCGTCGGGCCGCCGTGCTGTACCTCGCGCCGACCAAGGCGCTCGCGGCGGACCAGCGGCACGGGCTCGAACGCCTCCTGGCAGCCGGGGAGCTGCGCGACGTCCGGGTCGCGACGTGCGACGGCGACACCCCGCTCGACGAGCGGGACTGGGCTCGCGACCACGCCGACGTCGTGCTGTCGAACCCGGACTTCCTCCACTTCTCGATGCTGCCCGGCCACCGCCGATGGGATCGGCTGCTGCGCGGGCTGCGGTACGTCGTCGTCGACGAGTGCCACGCGTACCGCGGCGTGTTCGGTGCGCACGTCTCGCTCGTCCTGCGCCGGCTGCTGCGGCTCGCGGAGGCCGCGGGGGCGGCCCCGACTGTCGTCATGGCGTCGGCGACCACGGGCGACCCGGGGGCCACGGCGGCGCGGCTCATCGGCGTCGCACCCGATCGGGTGCACGCGGTCACGCGGGACGCCTCGCCGCAGGGTCGGCGACGCATCGCCCTGTGGGAGCCGCCGCCCACCCGGGAGACCGGCGCGGCGCCGGCCCCGGTCTCGGTGGAGGAGGGCGGCGACGCCGCGGACGCCGGAGTGCTCGAAGGGGACTTCCCCAGGCGCAGCGCGCTCGCGGAGACGGCGGACCTCCTCGCGGATCTCGTGCGTGGACGACGGCGCACGCTCGCGTTCGTGAGGTCGCGGATCGGCGCCGAGGTGGTGGCCACGGAAGCGCTCGACCACCTGGGCGACGCCGTCGCCGGAGCACGCCGGCCGCCGGTCGCCGCCTACCGCGGGGGCTATCTCCCGGAGGAACGCCGCGATCTCGAGGCCGACCTGCGCACGGGTGACCTGCTGGCGCTCGCGACGACGAACGCCCTGGAGCTCGGGGTGGACGTCGCAGGGCTGGACGCGGTGCTGATGGCGGGCTGGCCCGGTACGCGGGTCTCGTTCTGGCAGCAGTCGGGCCGGGCCGGGCGTGCCGGCGCCGAAGGGCTGGCCGTGCTCGTCGCGAGCGAGAACCCGCTCGACACGTATCTCGTGCATCACCCGGAGGCGATCTTCGACGAGCAGGTCGAGGCGACCAGCTTCGACCCGACGAATCCGTACGTGCTCGCGCCGCACCTGTGTGCGGCGGCAGCCGAGCGGCCGTTGACCGACGTCGACCTCGAGCGGTTCGGGCTGCCGGACGCGAGCCTCCTCGACGAGCTCGAGCGCCGTGCCCTGCTGCGCCGGCGACCGACCGGCTGGTACTGGAACCACGCCCTCGTCGACCCGCCGAGCCGGCTCACGGACCTGCGTGGCAGCGGGGGGCAGGCGCCGGTCCAGGTCGTCGAGGACGGCACGGGCAGGCTGCTGGGCACCGTCGACGGGTCGCGTGCGGACGCCACGGTGCACGCCGGCGCCGTGTACGTGCACCAGGGCCGGACGTTCGAGGTGCTCGGCCTGGCCGACGACGTCGCACTCGTCACCGCGCAGCACGTCACGTACCGCACACGGTCCCGATCCACGACCCATGTGCGCGTCGCCGCCGAGCTGCGGACGACGTCGTGGGGACCCGTGACGTGGGGGTACGGGCAGCTCGAAGTGAGCTCGCAGGTGCTGGGGTACGACCGTCGGCGGCTGCCCGGGATGGAGATCATCGGGTCGTACCCGCTCGAGCTGCCGGTCCGTACGTTCGCGACGACCGGTGTCTGGTGGACGGCACCCCTCGACGCCCTGCGCGAGGCAGGGCTGGACGTCGGCGACGTCCCCGGCGCCCTGCACGCCGCGGAGCATGCGGCGATCGGCATGCTGCCGCTGCTCGCGACGTGCGACAGGTGGGACATCGGCGGACTCTCGACGGCGCTCCACGAGGACACCGGGCAGCCGACGGTGTTCGTGTACGACGGGTACCCGGGCGGCGCCGGGTTCGCCGAGCGGGGGTATGGGATCGCCGACCGGTGGATCTCCGCGACCGCCGATGCCATCGCGGCGTGTGCGTGCGTCACCGGGTGCCCGCGCTGCGTGTTCTCGCCGAAGTGCGGCAACGGCAACTCGCCCATCGACAAGGCGGGTGCGCTGCGCGTGCTCGACTATCTGCGCGCGCGGGCCGCGGGCGCCTGACGACGGCCCGCTGCGTTGCGGTCCGCCTCCGGGTGCGGGGCGTCGCCGGCGAGCACATACCGGACGTTCGAGCACGCACCTCCGCGCTACGAGCTCGAGCGCCAGGCACGTGCTCGGCGCGAGGGTCACCGGCAGGACCGACCGGCCCGGCGCGAGGGTCACCCGCCGGCACGCCCGGCGCGAGGGTCACCCGGCCGGCACGCCTGGCGCGAGGATCACCCGGGCGACACGCCTGGCGCGAGGATCACCCGGCAGGACCGACCGGCCCTGCCCGCGCGGACGCCTCGGCGACCATCGGGCCGTCCGCGCCGCGCGTGACACTGACGGGCACCGCCGTCGTCACGTCCAGGACTCCACCGGTGACGGAGCACGACGTGAGCTCGGCCGCGTGTGCACGTGCGACGGCGTCGGCGACGGCGCACGGGTCACCGCTCGCCCACGGGTCGTTCGCGACGCGGGCGGCCGCGAGCGCGGCGAGGTCCGCGGCCGTCTGCGCGGTTCCGCGCGCCCGCGCCACGGCGCCGAGCAGTGCGACGGCGACGAGCAGGACCGCCAGCGCGCCGACGAGACCCAGCACCAGCACGGTCGCCGAGCCGCGATCCCGGTCCCGACTCCCCGCCCGAGCCCCGAGGTGCCCGTCCGCGGCGAGGTCCGCGCCCGGGTCGCAGTCGCCGGCGGGCCCCCGGTCACGACCACACACACGACCACCGACACGACGACCACCCTCCCGAGAACTCACGGCGGCTCCCCCGGCTCGATCCACGCCCTGGCCGTCGCCGACACGGTCACCGACCAGCTCGGCACTCCCGTCGTGACCTCGCGCTCGACGGTGACGACCACCCACTCGCCGTCGCGAGCGACGGTCACCCCGGCGCTCGGACCTCCCAGCTCGAGCGCCACCGCCCGGACGCGTGCGTCGTCGTCGCCGATCGCCGCCGCCCGAGCCGCCGCGCGGGCGGCGTCCTGACAGCGCACCTGCGTCAGCCCGGCGGACGCCGCGAGCAGGACCGCCACGAGAATCACGACCAGCGCGGGCAGCGCGACGGCGAGCTCCGCCGTCACGCTGCCGCGCTCCTCGTCCCCGCGCTCGCGCCGCGGGGAGCTCTCGCTCATACGGACAGGGCGTCGCGGATGATCGACAGCAACATCTCGCGGACCTCGCCGCTGCGCAGGATCACGAGCAGCAGGCCGGCGAACGCGACTGCCGCGAGCGTGGCGATCGCGTACTCCGCCGTCGCCATCCCCGCCTCCGCGCTCGCCACGACCAGGCGGCGCCGCGCCCGCCCCATCGCCACGACCCGGCCCAGCGCGGCGACCGGCCCCTCTGCCGCCCGCGTCAGGACGCACCTGACGACCCGTGCGGCAGTGAGCCACACGCGCGCCACTGCCGAGACCACCTCCCGCGACCCGGTGGACCTCTTCGACTCCTTCGACATCTTCCCTCCCGTTGTTCGAGCCCTCGGACACGAGGACCTCCTGCGGCCACGATGTCTCGCCGCACCGCTGCACCGCTGGGCGGGTGGGGACAGCTCTGCCGCACTGACGGCACGCGCGATCTGGGGACAAGCCGCGCCACGGCGACGACACGCGGCTCACCCGCCGAGGAGCGACCCGCCGGTCGCGATCACGACCGGCAGGAGCCCGAGCAGCACGAACGCCGGGAGGTAACAGAGGCCGAGCGGCAGCACGAGCCGCACACCGAGCCTGGCGGCGGCCTCCTTCGCCAGCTCCGCGCGGCGAGCTCGAACCCCGTCCGCCGCAGCGCGCAGCGCCGGTCCGGGCGCCACGCCGTCCGTCCACGCCGGCTCCAGCGCGCGCTCGACGATCGCCCACCGCCCCGGCACGCCGGACCACGCCTCCGACCAGGACGCGCCCAGCAGGAGCGCGCCGCCGCACGATCGCAGAGCCCGGCCGTCGTCGCCGTCGATCGCCCGGCCGAGAGCGTCGAGCGCCGTCGGGACGGCGGCGCCGGCGTCGAGGACCGCCGCCACGAGCTCGCACGCGACGGCCGCATCGACCCGCACCGCGCGCCGCTCCTGGGCCGGACGCGGGACCGGCAGCCGTCGCGGCGGCCACAGCCATGGCACGGCCGCGACCACCACGAGCAGCCCCACGACCAGTGCCGCTGCCATCAGCCGGCCTCGCCCCCACGCTCCGCGGACGCGACGAGCGCCGCGGACCACCGCCTCCCGAGCACCATCAGCGCCACGCCGCCCAGCACCGCGACGAGCCCGACGCCACCGGCGAGGACCACGCCGATCGGGTCGGCGCCGAGCGCCGTCCCTGCCACCAGACTGACGACCGGCAGCCAGCCGAGCAGCCGAGCCGTGCTCGTCGGCCCGGCGAGCGCGACGCGACGTGCGGCCTCGGCGGCATCCGCCTCGACGATCCCGGCGGCACACGACGTCAGCACGTCTGCGAGAGGCGTCCCGGAGGTGTGCGCGAGCCGGCACGCGGCGATCGCGGCGTCGAGTGCCGGCGAGTCACCCGCCCGCTCGAGCAGGACGGCGGGCACGCCGTCGGCGCCGAGCGCGGCACCTCCGCTGCGCCACGCCACGCCGCCGGCCCGCGCACCAGGACCAGCACCAGCACCAGCACCAGCACCAGCACCAGCACCAGCACCACGATCGGCCGACGCACGGGTGTGCACCACGACGTCCGCGGACCCATGCGCCCCGGCGCCGCCGCGCGCGTCCGCCCGCGGACTGCCCACCGGGCCGGCACGGGCCGCACGGTCGAGAGCGCGCTCCCAGGCGAGTGGGACGCTCGCACCCGCCCGCAGGTGGCCGGCGACCTCCACGAGCATCGGCCCGAGCCAGGCATCCACACCCGGCGGCGTCCCGCGGGCGGAACGTGGCCGCCGCGGCCCGAGCACCAGCCGGAGCGAGCGCCCGCGCCCGGCCCCCGCCCGGGCCCGCGGCGTCCGCGGCAGTCGGCGCCGCGGACCCGGCCACAGCGCCACGCCGCTCGCCACGGCCACGAGGACGCCCACGAGCACCAGCGCCGTCACCAGGGCTCCCGCACGGCGCCGCTCGACGGGCGCCCTCCCGTCGTTTCACCGGACGGCGCGCCAAGGACGCCCGACGCCGAGCAGTCTGCAGCCTCCGGCGCCAGCAGACCCAGCCGGCGACCGAGCACCGGCCAGCCGGGACCGAGCCGCAGCTCGCCGCCGGCCGGCCGCTCGGCGGCGAGCACCGCGCCGAGCTCCCCGCCGTCGCGCACCAGCACCGCGATCTCCCGTACGTGCCGCCGCCCTCCCGCGCGCGCCAGGTGGACGACGGCGTCGAGAGCGCTGGTCGCCTGGGCGGCGATCGTGCGCGGCGCGAGCCCGGCGAGCGCACCGAGGGCGACGAGCCGCGCCGGGACGTCGGCGGCGGCGTTCGCGTGGACGGTGGCCAGCCCGCCGTCGTGCCCCGTGTTCAGGGCGGTCAGCACCTCCCGCACCTCCGCGCCACGGCACTCGCCCAGGACAAGCCGGTCCGGCCGCATCCGCATGGCCGCGCGCACCAGCTCCGGCAGGCCGACGCCGCCCGTCCCCTGCACGTTCGGTGCCCGCGACTGCAGGTGCACGACGTGCGGGTGGTCGGGTGCGAGCTCCCGCGCCTCCTCGATGCACACGATCCGCTCGGCCGGCGCGGCCGCCGACAGCAGGCTGGCCAGCAACGTCGTCTTCCCGGAGCCGGTGGCGCCGGAGACGAGCACGTTCGCGCGGCGCTGGACCATCGCCCGCAGCACCCGGAGCGTCGCGTCGTCGATGCCGCCGTGGGCTCGCCACTCGTCGAGCGTGAGTGCGCGACGGCGCACCGTGCGCAGCGAGATCACCGCACCTTCCGCGGCGATCGGGGGCAGGACGGCGTGCAGCCGCGTGCCGTCCGGGAGCCGGCCGTCCACGACCGGGGAGGCGTCGTCGAGCCGCTGCCCGGCTGCCGCCGCGAGCCGGACCGCGAGCGCCCGGACGTCACCGACGCCGCTCCCGACGTCGACGCGCTCCAGCCCGATCCCCGCGTCGACGAACACGTCGGTCGGGGAGTTGACGAGGACGTCGGTCACGTCCGGAGCCTCCAGCAGCGCCTGCACGAGCGGCCCGGCGCCGAACAGCTCGGCCCGGACCTCGCGTTCGAGCGCGACCACCTCGCGCCGGCCGCGGAGCCCGGCACCGCCGCGGACGGCCGTCGCGACGCCCGCCGGCGCGGGAGCCGACCCCAGCGCGGCCCGGACCTCGGCCGCGAGGGCGCGCCCCGTCATGCCGGGACCAGGCGTCGAGCGACGGCGCGAGCCGTGCGGACGAGCGGGCTGCGCCGCCGGTCGCCCGGCGCCATGCCCCGCTCCAGCCCGGCACGCAGCGCGCGCTCGTGCCGCACCACTCCGGCCAGGCCGAGGCCGCTCGCCACGGCGAGCTCGTCCGGGGCCGCCAGCACGGCGTCGCCGGCCGTGCCCTGCCGGACCACGAGGTGCCCGCGCCCAGCGACCCGCGGCGCCAGCGACAACAGCCCGGCCGCCCCGTGCACGTCGCCGGGCGCGAGCACGACCACGTCGTCGCAGGCCGCCAGCGCCGTCGCGCCCGCGTCGTCGGCCCGCCGCGACAGGTCGAGCAGGACCACGTCGTGGGCCTCGCGCAGCGCTCTCAGCGCGGGCACGAGCGCCCCGGCGGACGGGCCGCCGCGCGCGTCTCCCGCGAGCACGTGGACGGCGTGCCAGACCGGAAGCGCCGCGGCCAGGGCGTCGGGCGGTATCGACCCCGCCGTCGCGTCGAGGTCGGCCCAGCGCGGACCCGGCTCGTGCTCGATCGCCAGCAGCACGTCGAGCCCTCCGGCGGGATCCAGGTCGACCAACGCGCACGTGGCGCCCGCCCCGGCCGCCTCGCGAGCCAGCGCGCCCACGAAGACGCTCGCCCCGACGCCGCCCCGGGCGCCCACGACGCCGACCACCCGGGCGTGGCCCAGCTCCGCTCGATCGGCGATCGCCTCGGCCAGCTCCGCATCCGCCTCGGGCAGGAGGTGCACGACGGCGGACGCCGGCTCCGGTGCCGGCCACTCGCCGGGCTGCTCGCGGGCCACCCACAACGGCCCCTCCCGCCGGGATCGCACCCCGCGCGCCCAGGGAGGGTCGCCTGGACCGCGTTCCCGCACGCTGTCGACGTGCACGTCGGCGCGCGGCGCCGTGCCGCCGGCCGGCGTGACGTCCAACGCCCAGCCGGCGACGTCGGTCACCCGACGGACGTGCCCCACCAGCAGCGGGTCGCTGCTCCGTAGCGCCACGCGCAGCCCTGTCTCACCCATGCCACCCTCCTCGACCACCGGAAGGCGATCCTCGCCGTCGGGCACGATCGCTCGGGGGATGCCTGGGGACGATCGCCCGAGCGGGCGGTCGGGGCGCCGCTGGGGACAAACCGCGCCGCCAGGATCCGGTCCGCACCCGCCACCCACTGAGACGAGGGACGCCGCCCGGTAGGCTTTCGTCGTCGTACGCCGCGGAAGTCCGCCCGGCCGCCGAACGCCCGCCAGAGTGGCGGCGCCCGACCGAGGAGCGTCCCGTGACGAGCATCGATGACATCTACCGAGCGGCACAGGCGTCGCAGGTGTCGATCGTCGTCACCGACGCGCGCGAGGACGACGAGCCGATCGTCTGGGTCAACGAGGCCTTCACGCGCACCACCGGGTACGCGCGCGACGCCGCGCTCGGCCGCAACTGCCGGTTCCTGCAGGGCCCCGCCACCGACCCGGCCGCCGTCGCGCGCCTCGGCCTGGCGGTGCGCGCCGACGAGCCGGTCGCTGCCGCGCTCCTCAACTACCGCCCCGACGGCACGCCGTTCTGGAACGACGTCTCCATCTCGCCCGTGCGCGACGACGCCGGCGCCGTGACCCACCACGTCGGCGTCCAGGTCGACGTCACCGCGCGCGCCGACGCCGAGCGGGAGCGCGACCGGGTGATCTCCGCGTCACGGACCGCCCAGCGCCGGCTCGAGCTGCTCCGGCGCATCGGCGACGACCTCCACGGCGTGTTCGACGCCGACGCCGAGGCGGCGATGCTGCCCGGGATCCTCGTGCCGGAGCTGGCGGACTGGGCGATGGTCGTGTCGCTCGACGACGCCGGGCGCCTCCGTCCGCCGCACGTCGCCACCGTGGGCGGCGGGTCGGGACCGGCGCACGAGGCAGCCGCCGTGCTGACGTCGCTCGGTCGCGGCGACCTGGACCCCTCGGGTGCGCTCTCGCGCCTGCTCGTCAGCGACGACGGCGCCCTGCTCGTCAGCTCTGAGGTCGCCGCCTGGTGGGGCCGCCAGACGCTCCGCGACGACGTCCCGGCCGCCGTCGCCACGCTCGGCGCGCACCACGTCGTCGCCGTGCCGCTCGACGCCCGCGGCGCCCGCCTCGGGGTGCTCGTGCTCGGCGCCGGCGACGCGCGCCACCTCGACGAACGGGACCTCGCGACCGCCCGCATGGCGGCGTCGCGGGCCGCCGTCGCGCTCGACAACGCGCGCCTCTACCGCCGGGAGTCCAGCCGCGTGCGGGACCTGCAGCGCACCCTCGTGCCGCACCTCACCCCGCTCGACGGCCTGGAGATCGCCACCCACTACGGCCCCGCCGACGCCACCGACGTGGGCGGCGACTGGTTCGACGCGTTCCGGGCGAACGACGGCAACGTCGGCATCGTGATCGGCGACGTCGCCGGGCACGACCTGCGGGCCGCAGGCTCCATGGGCCAGCTGCGCTCGCTCATCCGTGCCCGCGCCTGGGGCGGGACCGGCCCGGGCCGCACGCTGACCGAGGTCGACGCGATCGCCCAGGACCTCGGCTCGATCGACCTCAGCACCTGCCTGTACGCGCACCTGGAGCGCGTGGCCGACGACGACGGCGAGCACGTCGTCGTCGGGTGGGCGCGCGCGGCCCACCCGCCCATGCTCGCCGTCACCCCCGACGGCGTCGTCCACGTGCTCGACGGCGGCCTGTCCACCCCGATCGGCCTCACCCACCCGCACGGCGAGCGGCCCGAGATGCACGCCGCGTTCCCGCTGGGCACCACACTGGTGCTCTGCACCGACGGCCTGGTCGAGCGCCGCGAGGAGAGCCTCGAGGCGGGTCTGGCGCGCCTCGCCGCCGCGGTCGGCGAGATGCCCGACGCGCCCGTCGAGGCGGTGCGCGACCACGTCGTGTCGCAGCTGGAGCCCGAGGGCGGGTGGCGGGACGACACGACCCTCGTCGTCGCGCGTGTCGTGGCTCTTCCCGCCGACGGGCAGCAGGAGCCCGACCTGGTGCGCCGCGGGCCAGGAGGGTCATAATGGCGGGACAGCCCCACGGGCGGAACGGGCACCCACGCGCGATGAGTCCGTCGATGAGGACAGGTGGCGCGGGACCTCCCGCAGCGACCGAGTGCACGCCTGATCACCCGTCTCTCCGTGGAGCCGGCGGCGGCGCCCCAGCGGGCGCCGTCGTTTCGTGCGGGGAGCACTCCTCGCTGGCCGGCACCGCCGGCCGGGGGCACCGGACGCGAAGGAGCCCGTCGCCTCGATGACAGCACCACCCGCGACCGTCCCCGTCCCGCCGCGATCGCGCGTCGCCGCGCACCTCGTGGGCACCGCCCTGGCTCTGGTCGTCGCCCCGTTCGCGTGGCTCGCGTGCGCCGGGGCCGCCGGCGCCTTCGCGGAGGGCGCTGCCGACGGCGGCGGGGCGCCTCCGTCGGCGGTGGTGGCCCTGCTCGCCGGTGCCCTCGTGCTCGCGGGCATCGTCGCGTGGGCCGCGCGGTCAGCGGTCGCCGCGATCGTGGTCGGAGCGACGTACGGCGTCGCGGCCGCCCTCGTCCACACGTTCGCGCGATCTCGCGTGAACACCGTGACCGACGCGCTGCCCGAGACGTGGCTCGACCTCCCCGTCCAGGCCGGAGCCGAGCTCCTGTTCCGGGCGCAGGCCCCCGTGCTCGTGGGCGGAGTCATGCTCGCCGCCGGGATCACGGCGTTCGCCGCGCGACGCGCGGGCCGCTACACCGAGCGTGAGGACGCTCGGCGCACGGCCGCGCTCGGGGCGACGACGGCGCCGCGGCCGCGGATCGTGGCGCACGTCGTCAGCGTGGTCGTGGGCGCTGTCGGCACTCCCGTGCTGCTGGCGACCGCCGGCGCCTTCACCGCCGCCACGCTCATGTCGGAGTCGCGCACGCGGGTGGCGGTGGTCGCGCTGGCCGGCGCGCTCGCCGTCGCCGTCGTCGTCGGGATCGCCGCGGTCTCGAGCCTCGGCGCGTTCGTGGCCGGGGCGCTGTGGGTCATCGCCGGGCTCGGGTACCTCGCGGCACCGGACGGCGCGCGCTCGCTGCTCGCCGGACCCGTCACCCGCATCGAGGAGCTGCTCCTCGGCGAGCCCGTCGGCGACGCCGTGCACGCCCTGGGCGCGACGGGGACGGTCCTGCTCGTCGGCGTCGTGCTTCTCGGTGCCGGAGTGGCCGCCCACGGAGCGCGCCGGGACGGCCGGAACCTCGAACGCTCGGAGATCGCTCTCGTGCGCGATCGCGACGCCGTCGTCAGCCGCCCGAACGGCTGACGAGCACGCGCGCCCGGACGCCCCGCATGCCATCCTGAAGGACCGCATCGGGCCGTGCCCGCAGCTGCGCAGGCACCGCGGCGATGCGCGGCACGCACGGCGAGGCGCCGCAGGCCGGGCGCCCCGCGTCGCTACCGTTCGAGCACACGACCGGGAGGACGCCATGAGCACGGAACCGGACAAGAACGCGGACGACGCAGCGAGTGGGAGCACGACCGGTTCCCACTCCGCGCCTCGCCCCGTGCCGCCGGTGGACGCGCGCGAGGAGTCGGCCGGCGCCGGCGAGTCGGTCGACGCGACGCGCGTGAACCCCGTGGTGCCACAGGACCGACCGGCCGGCGCCGACGAACCAGCGACGCCGCCGGCGTCGGGCGCGTCGAGCACCGGACCCGAGACGCCGGCGGAGTCCGCGGGCCCGGCCGGCACGCGGCCGGCCGCCGGCGCGGACGCGCCGGTCGACACGCCCCAGGACCCTGCCACCGAACCGGCGGCCGCAGCCGCCCCGACGACGGAGCCGACCCGACCCATGACGACCAGCACCAGCGCGACACAGCCCCTGCCCGCCTCCGACGTCGCCCGCGAGTACCCGGCGGACGACCCGCGAGCCGGCGCGTTCGACGAACCCGGGTGGGAGGACGAGCGACCCCGCCGCACCGCTGCGCACCTGTGGAGCGTCGTCATCACGCTCGTGCTGACGCCGGTCGCCTGGTTCCTGCTCACCGACGGCGCCCTGCGCACCTTCTTCAGCCTCGAGCAGGACCCGGGAGACGTGAACCTCGCCGGACTCCTGTCGCTCGCCGGCGGACTCCTGGCGCTCGTCCTGATCATGATCACGGCGCGCTGGTCGGGCCTCGGCGCCATGCTCATCGGCACGATCGTGACGCTCGCCGGCGTCGCGTTCCTCGTGTTCCCGTCACCGGTCACAGAGTGGCTGGAGCAGAACCGGGACGTGTTCCTCGTGATCAACGACGGTTTCGGGACGAACGTGTACAGCTACCTGCTCGACACGGGCCGCGCGGGACTGCTCGTGCTGTTCGGCGTCATCCTCGTGATGACCGGTGTCGTCTCGCACGGCGCTCGCCGTCAGGGCCGGCGGGAAGGCCAGGCCGCCGCTCGGCGGGAGGCCGTCTCCGCCTGACCGCCGCCCCAACTCCGGCAGGAGGGCCGGGCGCGCTGACTCTCTGACTGCTGCCCGGTCATCTGCGCCTCCCCGCGCGGCGGGGTTGTAGCCACAGGTCGGCAGCGACCTCCCTGATGGAAGCGGCGAGGCCAGCGCGACCGGACCAACACCTTTTCAGGGTCTCGCACGCTGGGTGACAGCAGTCGATGCCACACGCCCGGTCCGGTGCGCAGCGTCACCTTCGGCTCGCCGGTCAAATCCCGCTCAACCTCATCGCGGTCGCTCCGTCCGGCGGTGTAGGCGCTGGCCGCCACGCGACCACTCACGGCGGCGGGCGGGACGCGTCTGCGGGCGGGGTCTCCACGGCTTGCCGAGGAAACCCCGCCCGCAGTGACCCGAGTGGCCCTACAACACGGCGCAGGTCCGACCCCAGTTCGTGTAGCTCCCGATGCCGTTGTACTTCCAGATCACAGCGGTGTAACCACCGTTCTGAGTCTGCGTCTTCGAAATGCTGTGGGTATCGCCCGAGTTCCAGGCGGTGTTCGGTCCTGTGTGCCATGTCGTATTGGTGCCGCACGCTGAGGTGGTCGGCGCCTGGTAGATCCGCAGGTAGCCGCTGACGGCCCCGGAGCCACGGTAGGCCCATGACGCGTGGACCTTGCCCCCCGACTTCGAGATGCAGATGGTGCCAGGTCCGTGCGTCTGCGAGTTGCAGATGGGCCCGGGACCGGGAGGCATGTCGAACGGCACGATCTCGGGCTCTGAGGTGGTGCAGTTCTCGATCCGGTCGACCCTGAGGGTGACGAGGTCATCCGGCGCGCCCATGGCGAGGTTGTAGTCAGCCGCGACTTCCTCGACGAAGTCGATCGCCTCGATCGTGCAGCCCCGCTGGGCGGAGTCCTGTTCCCAGTCGTAGGCCCGGAGGTCGAGGGTGTCTTCCTCGGCCCACGCACGCCACACATGGTCGGGCGCTCCCGGCGCCGGTATCCCGGGGAGGTTGGTCGGCGCGGGCGACGACTCCGCCTCGGCCAATTCCGGGTTGGCGCCAGCTGTCAGCGCCCAGGACACCCCAGCCGCCGCCAGCACGGCGACGACGGCGAGCTTGATCCTGTTGCCTGTTCGCATCATTACGAACACCCCTTCTGCTTCGTTGGGATCGAGTCCATCGATGTGACTCGACGCGCGCACAGTAGCAAGTACGCGGGCGAAGAACAGGCAGACACCGGGGTGTAATTCCGGCTCGTTGCCGGCAATTCGTGGTTACGTGGAGTGTGCTCTGAATCGGAGAGCAAATGATCTCCGATCGGCGTGATGATCACGATGCGGCCGATCGTTCGGAGCCTTCACTTCGAGGTCGGTGGACCTACCGGCCCGCGGGATTCCCCGGTCCTGATCGAGTGCTAGCAGTGCAGTCGTCACAGCACGCTGATGGTGCTTCCATCCTCCAGGGAAGCCGAGATCGATCCCTCAAGGTCGACCTCACCGGGGATCCACACAGCCCACCACCCGTTGTGAACGGTGGCCTCGACTGCGGACCCGGATGCGGTGGTGACGGTGACAGACACAACGTCGCTACCAGCCCGTCCGAATGCGGACGTGAGAGCTCCGGGGAGTCCGTCGGCACCCTGCCGCCACGAGGTCGTACGGTCCAGTCCCACCACGACGGAGACCTCATCCGCATCGACCTGCGTGCTGACCGGCTGTCCGTACGCCGCATCGTTCGTCACGACATCGATGCCACCCTCGGCGTCCGGGGTGATCAGGCACTCTTCCCATCCCTGCTCGCTGGCGCTCACGACATAGGTGTACGGGCCACGAACGTCGACGATCACGCGGGGAAGCGGGAGGAGGTTGACGGCCGGTCCGCCGTCGGTGTCAACGATCTCGCGAGCCTGCCCAGGGCAGGCGTCGCTCAGTACATCTGCCGATACTGGGCTCACTGACGCGGGGGAAGTCGTCCATCCCGCAAACGCTGGTGCTGTCGGAAGGCTGGTCAGCGTGACAGCGCCCAGAGCAGCGCCAGTGGCGGCAACCGCGGCCGCGATCCACCCTCGTCGGCGACGGGGAGATTGGGAGGACTCCAGCCGCACCGGGCGGTTCTGAGGCGGATCCCGGAGAATGGTACGGACCCTCTCCACATGAGCCGTCGGGTCGAACGTCGTGCGAGGATGCGGGTCGCCCGCGCCGATCAGCGCGTCGATGTCAGTCCTGTTCATGGGTTGCTCCCAGTGGAATCGGCAGCGGGCGGGGTTCCGGCTTGTCCTCGAGCGCCTTCTCGAAGCGGCGACGAGCTCTCATGACTCGAACAGCGAAGGCCGTTGGGCTGCAACCGACCACGCGAGCAGCGTCCCGGTTCGACAGGCCCTCCCAGACGATCAACGCCAGACACTCGCGGTCTTGCTCATAGAGCGAGAGCCATGCCCGCGCCAGGTCGTGCCTTGCGAGAGCTTGTTCGTCGGTGGGCTCAGGGGTTGTTGTGGGTTCTCGCTCGATCCGGGCTATTAGTGCATAGCGTCGGCCCGTCGAGCGCGCACGGGTCATCATGATGTTCCGGGCGGTGGCAAAGAGCCATGGGCGTGCGTCCTCCGGCACGTCTGCGAGTCGGCGCCACGCGACCACGAAGGTCTCCGATACGACTTCTTCCGCGTCATGGTGCGGAAGAGCGCGCTGAGCGAAGCGATGGACGTCTGCCGCGTGGGCCAGCCACAGCTCACGCAGACGGTCCTCAGAACGCGGCTTCACGCTCAGCTCCGATCTCCTCGACGCCCTCCACCCTGTACATCGCCGCGCCGGCACCTGCTATTACACAGCCCCAGACCCGGTTTGGGGTCACCGGGCGGCAGCCGCTCGCTGTCGGACCGGTGTGGCTAGCTCCAACGTGCGCCCCATCCGCGAGCGGCCTGGTAGGCGTGTCCGACCTGTTCGGGGGCAGGTGGTCCCCACCACTCCGGTCGGGTGAACGTTGGCTAGCTCCGCGCGCTCCGCGTGCCGCTCAGAGTCGAGCCGCGACTGCAGCTCGCGTGCCTCCAGTCCGCTCGTTGCCTGTGACCCGGGCTGCGCATCCTCGATTGCCCGGGCGATGCGCGCCAAGACCCGTTCCGCTGCGGTCACGAGAACACGCCGCTGGCCCTCACACGCCGCTTCGATCCCATCGGACTCTTCGGGCATGGTCCGCACCCTCTCCAATCGCTCCGGCCCACGGACGGTTCCGCCGCGGCTCGGGCGAGGGGCCTAGGCTACGGATGTTCTGCACACAGTCGAAGCTGCCTGGAGGAGTCATGCCCGAGAACGGCCCGGTCGAGTCGGGGCCCGCACTCGAGAACCTGCTGGTCGAGGAGCGCACCTTCCCGCCGAGTCCAGAGTTCGCAGCCGCGGCCGTCGCCTCGGCCGATCTCTACGAGCAGGCCTCCGCAGACCGGCTCGGCTTCTGGGCCGACCAGGCGCGTGAGCTGCTGGACTGGGACACCGCGTTCACCGAGGTGCTCGACTTCTCGGACGCTCCGCGCGCGCGATGGTTCGCCGACGGCACGCTGAACGCGGCGTTCAACGCCGTCGACCGGCACGTCGCTGCGGGGCTCGGCGAGCGGGTGGCCATCCACTGGGAGGGTGAGAACGGCGACACCCGCACGCTGACCTACGCGGACCTCCAGCGCGAGATCTCACGCGCCGCGAACGTCCTCGGCGACCTCGGGGTGTCCACGGGCGACCGGGTGGCGATCTACCTGCCTATGATCCCCGAGGCCGTCATCGCGATGCTCGCGTGCGCCCGTATCGGCGCGCCGCACTCCGTCGTGTTCGGCGGGTTCTCGGCGGAGGCGCTGCACAGCCGCATCGTCGACGCCGAGGCGAAGCTCGTCATCACGGCTGACGGCGGGTACCGGCGTGGGGCGCCGAGCGCGCTCAAGCCGGCCGTCGACGAGGCGCTCGCCAAGGGCGGCACGCCCGTGGAGCACGTGCTCGTGGTGCGGCGCACCGGCCAGGAGGTCGCCTGGACCGACGACCGCGACGTGTGGTGGCACGAGAGCGTCGACGCCGCGTCGGAGACGCACGCACCGGTCGCCGTCGACGCCGAGCACCCGCTGTTCATCCTCTACACGTCCGGCACGACGGGGAAGCCGAAGGGCATCTTCCACACGACGGGCGGGTACCTCACGCAGTCGGCGTACACGCACCGCAACGTGTTCGACCTGCACCCGGAGACGGACGTCTACTGGTGCACGGCCGACATCGGCTGGGTCACGGGGCACACCTACGTGACTTACGGCCCCCTGGTCAACGGCGCGACCCAGGTCATGTACGAGGGCACGCCGGACACGCCGCACCGCGGGCGCTGGTGGGAGATCGTCCAGAAGTACGGCGTCACCATCCTGTACACCGCACCCACCGCCATTCGTACGTGCATGAAGTGGGGCGGGGACATCCCCGCCCAGTTCGACCTGTCGAGCCTGCGCGTGCTGGGCAGCGTGGGCGAGCCCATCAACCCCGAGGCCTGGATGTGGTACCGCCGCGTCATCGGCGGCGACCGGACGCCGGTGGTCGACACGTGGTGGCAGACCGAGACCGGCGCGATCATGATCTCCCCGCTCCCGGGTGTCACGGCCGCGAAGCCGGGCAGCGCCCAGGTGCCGCTGCCGGGGATCGTCGCCGACGTCCTCGATGACGCCGGGAAGTCCGTCCCGAACGGCTCCGGCGGCTACCTCGTGCTCACCGAGCCGTGGCCCTCGATGCTGCGAGGGATCTGGGGGGACGAGGAGCGGTTCCGCGAGACGTACTGGTCGCGCTTCCCGGGCAGCTACTTCGCCGGGGACGGCGCGAAGAAGGACGCCGACGGCGACATCTGGCTGCTCGGTCGGGTCGACGACGTCATGAACGTCTCCGGGCACCGGCTCTCGACCACCGAGATCGAGTCCGCGCTCGTGTCGCACCCGTGGGTGGCGGAGGCCGCCGTCGTCGGTGCGCAGGACGCGACCACCGGCCAGGCCGTCGTGGCGTTCGTCATCCTGCGGGCGGAAGCCGTCGAGAAGGCGGACGAGGAGGGCGAGGGTCACGACGTCGTCGCCGAGCTCCGGAACCACGTCGCCAAGGAGATCGGGCCGATCGCGAAGCCGCGCTCGATCCTCGTGGTCGCGGAGCTGCCGAAGACCCGGTCCGGCAAGATCATGCGCCGGCTCCTGCGCGACGTCGCCGAGCACCGGCAGGTGGGCGACGTCACCACGCTCGCCGACACGTCGGTCATGGACCTCATCGCGACGGGTCTGGCGACGGCGCCGTCCACCGACTGACCCTCCGCGAGAGGTTCTCTGCGCAACCGCGAGAGGTTCTCTGCGCAACCGCGAGAGGATCTCTGCGCAACCGCGAGAGGTTCTCTGCGCAACCGCGAGAGGTTCTCTGCGACCGCCGCGCGGGCGGGTGGATCGGCGGGCAGGACGACGCCGATCCACCCGCCCGCGTCGTGCCGGGCCCGAACGGTCGGACCGCCAGACCGCCGGACGCCGGAGCCTCGCCGGGCGGCGTACCGCCCCAGGCAGGTAGGGTCACGACGCGTGAGTGTCGACCCGTCGATCGTCCTTGTCGAGGGCCCGTGGACGCACACCTACGTCGCCGCGAACGGCGCTCGGTTCCACGTCGCGCTCGCCGGGCCGGACGACTTCCGCGCTCCCCTCGTGGTGCTGCTGCACGCCTTCCCTCAGCTCTGGTACGCCTGGCGCGCCCAGCTGCCCGCGCTGGCCGAGGCCGGCTACCGCGTGGCCGCCATGGATCTGCGCGGCTTCGGCGCGTCGGACAAGCCGCCGATGGGTCACGACACGCCGTCCCTCGTGGCGGACGTAGCCGGCGTGATCCGGTCGCTCGGGGCGAGCGAGGCTGTCGTCGTCGGGCACGGGTACGGCGGCGGGATCGCGTGGTCGATGCCCGCCTTCGCCCCCGAGGTGACGCGCGCCGTCGCGACGCTCGGAGCCCCGCACCCGGTCGCGCTACGCCGTCGACGGCTGCCGATGCGCACGCTCGCGACGCTCGCCCGCCTGCAGCTCCCGTGGTTCCCCGAGCGTGCGCTCCGCACGCCGGGGGGCGTCACACGGCTCCTGCGCGCCTGGGGGGCACCGGGGTGGGAGGGCGACGCGACGCAGCTGTACAACGACGCGATGCGGCTGCCGTTCGTGGCGCACACGTCGCTCGAGCTCGTGCGCTGGCAGGTGCGCTCCACTCCCCGCCCGGACGGCCGCCGCTACCTGGCGGCGCTGCACGACCCGGTGACCGTGCCCGTGCTCAGCCTCCACGGCACCCGCGACCGGTTCGTGGCGCCGTCGGCCTCACGGCGCGACGCCGAGTTCGTGGACGGGCCGTACGCGTTCCGCACCATCGAGGGCGCCGGGCACTTCCTGCCGGAGGAGGCGCCTGACGACGTCACCCGCCATCTGCTCGAGTTCCTGGAGACGGTGTGACGCGGCCGACGACGGCTCGGTCCAACTGGGCGGGCTACTACGCCGCCGGGGAGGGCCGCGACGTCCGCGACCTCGTGGTGCGCGGCGCTGCGGCGACGGCCGCGCCGGGGCGCGCGCTCGACCTCGGGTGCGGGGACGGCACCGAGACGGCGTGGCTGCTCGAGCGCGGCTGGCGCGTGTGGGCGCTCGACGTCACACCCGAGGCGATGCCGCTCGTGCGCGCGAAGGCCGAGGCGGCGCGCGCCGGGGACCGGCTCGACACGGTCGTGGCCGACCTGGCGACGGCGGCGCTCCCCGCCGCCGACCTCGTGCTGGCGTGTGCGAGCCTGCCGTTCGTCGAGCCAGGCGCGTTCGACGGCGCGTGGTCACGGGTGCGTGCCGCCCTTCGGCCGGGCGGAGTCCTCGCCGTGAACCTGTTCGGGACGAACGACTCGTGGGCCGACGCCGAGACGGGCGTCGACGGGATGACGTTCCAGGCCCGCGCGGAGGTCGAGGAGCTGCTGGCCGGGCTCCACGTCGTCGAGCTCACCGAGACCGAGTGGGACGGGCCGAGCGGCCGCGGACCGAAGCACTGGCACCGGTTCGACGTCGTCGCTCACGCCTGAACGGTCCGACCCGCGGCGCTCCTCTGGCCGGATCCGGCGGCAATGGCAGACTTGGGGCGGACCTGCCTGCGCGCCGAAGGGATCGTGAAGTGAACGAGGACGTCGTCCGAACCGCGCCGATCTTCGCCGATCTCGACGACGACACCGTCGCCGCGCTCCGTGCCGCCATGGACGAGGTCACCGTCCGACGCGGCGAGGTGCTGTTCCGCGAGGGGGAACCCGGGGACCGGCTCTTCGTCATCGCCTCGGGCAAGGTGAAGCTCGGGCACACCGCCCCTGACGGGCGGGAGAACCTCTTGGCCATCCTCGGCCCCGGCGAGATCGTCGGTGAGCTCTCGCTGTACGACCCGGGAGCGCGGACGGCGACGGCCACGGCCCTCGCGCCGTCGAACCTCCTCGAGCTCGACAATCCCGACCTCGTCGCGCTGCTCGAGGACCACCCCTCGCTCGCGCGGCAGCTCCTCCGCTCGCTCGCGCAGCGGCTCCGCCGCACGAACAACGCGCTCGCCGACCTCGTCTTCTCCGACGTGCCGGGGCGCGTGGCGAAGGCTCTGCTCGACCTCTCGCACCGCTTCGGCCGGCCGGTCCCCGGCGGGATCCGCGTGCCGCACGACCTCACGCAGGAGGAGCTCGCCCAGCTCGTCGGCGCCTCACGCGAGACGGTCAACAAGTCGCTCGCTGAGTTCTCCGCGCGGGGCTGGATCCAGCTCGACGGGCGCGCCGTCGTCCTGCTGGACGTGCCACGGTTGGAGCGGCGCGCCCGCTGACGCGCGGATCCTCTCGCGGTCGCGCACGGAACCTCTCGCGGTTGCGCGCGGATCCTCTCTCGCGGTGGCGCACGGAACCTCTCGCGGTGCCGCACGGAACCTCTCGCGGTCGTTCAGGCGATGCGGGCGACGACCTCGACCTCGACCGGCGCGTCGATCGGCAGCGACGCCACCCCGACGGCCGACCGGGCGTGGATGCCCTGCTCGGCGAACACGTCGCCGATGAGCTCGCTCGCACCGTTCACGACGCCGGGCTGCCCCGTGAACGACGGATCCGAGGCCACGAAGCCGACCACCTTGACGACCTGGACCACGCGGTCGAGCCCGCCGGCCTGCTGCGCGATCGCCGCGAGGGCGTTGAGCGCAGCGATCCGCGCCAGCTCCTTCGCGTCAGCGGGCGAGACGAGTCCCGGTCCCTCGCCGACCTTGCCGGTGGCAACGAGCGCGCCGTCGCGCATCGGCAGCTGACCGGACGTCCAGACGTACTCACCGGACGTAACCGCCGGCACGTACGCCGCCAGCGGCTCCGGCACGGCCGGCAGCTCGAGCCCCAGCTCGGCCAGCCGCTGCGACGGCGTCACGCCTGACCCTCGCGCGGGCGCTTCAGGTAGGCCACCAGCCCGTTGCCGTCCGGGCCCGGCACGACCTGGACGAGCTCCCACCCGTCCGACCCCCACTGATCGAGGATCTGCTTCGTCGCATGGATGATCAGGGGGACAGTCGCGTACTCCCACGTCGTCATGCCGCCGATCCTACGCATCAGCGCGGTGCGCGTCCCGGGTCACGTTTCTCGGCGCCGCGGCGAGGGCGGCGCGCCTCGCCCTACGCGGTGGAGCGCACGCGCCGTCGACCGTCGTCAAGCGAGAGGCGCTGCGCGCTGAACGTCGTCGTCAGCTCCTCGTCGGTCCTGATCTCGTCCCACCACGAGGCCACGTCGCCCCGACGTCGCAGCAGCGCGCGCCGTTCGCGTTCCGTCATCCCGCCCCAGACGCCGAACGGCGCTCGGGTCTGGAGGGCCTCGGCGAGACACTCGAGACGGACGTCGCACGCGAAGCAGATTCGCCTGGCATCGCGCTGCGCTGCGCCCTGGACGAAGAGGTCGTCCGCCATCTCCTGCGGCGCCTCTGCCGCACATGCCGCGTTGAGCGTCCAGCTCGCCTCGGGCGTCAAGCCCCCGTCACTCATGAACACACATCCGATCCTTGACTCACCATTGACTGGTGACCGGACGTTAAGCGATGGGACGGCCGCGAGACCAGACTTGTGACCGTATTGAGACGTGACGATTGTGTTTCGCACACGATCGTCACATGCTCCACGGCCGACGACGACGGGCCGCCCCGTATCGTAGGCGGCATGGCATCACCCCGCCGGTCGACCTCGCGCGCCGTCAACCCGGTCCAGCTGGTGTCGCTCCTCGTCGCCTACCTCCTGGTGGCCGGCGCGGGCGGCGTCCTGACCGCAGGACTCGTCATGCCGGCCATCGCGGCCGCCGGCGCGACGTCCGAGGCAGGCAACCAGCTGTTCGACGACCTGCCGACCGAGCTCGGGCCGCAGACGCCGTCGGAGCGCACCACGATCCTCGCGGCCGACGGCTCGCACCTCGCGACGTACTACGCGCGGAACCGGATCGTCGTGCCGCTGGACCAGATCTCCCAGTACATGCGCGACGCCGTCGTCGCCACGGAGGACCGGCGCTTCTACGAGCACAGCGGCGTCGACATCGAAGGCATCATGCGCGGTGCGGTGAGCACGCTCTCGGGCGACATCCAGGGGGCGTCGACGCTCACGCAACAGTACGTGAAGAACGTGCTCATCGAGGCCGGCGACGTGGCTGGCGACGAGGAGGCGATCGAGGCCGCGCGCGAGACCAGCCTCGGCCGCAAGCTCCGCGAGGCCAAGCTCGCGATCGCGCTCGAGAAGGTCATGACGAAGGACCAGATCCTCGAGGGCTACCTCAACATCGCGCAGTTCGGCGCGAGCCAGTACGGCGTCGAGGCCGCGTCCCAGTTCTACTTCGGGCACAGCGCGGCGGACCTGACGCTGCCCGAGGCGGCACTCATCGCGGGCATCACGCAGTCGCCGGGCAAGTACGACCCGGTCCGCGACGAGGCGAACGGCTACGAGAACTCGACCAACCGCCGCAACACCGTGCTGTACCTGATGTTCCAGCAGGGATACATCACGCAGGAGGAGCACGACGCGGCGGTGGCGATCGCCGTCCCGGACATGCTCCACATCACCCAGACACCCGTCGGGTGCCAGACCGCGGGCGGCGGCGTCAGCGCGTTCTTCTGCCAGTACGTCACCGAGGTCCTCCTCAACGACCCGATCCTCGGGGAGACCGAGGAGGAGCGGCGCCAGGCGCTGAACCGTGGCGGCCTGACCGTCACGACGACGCTGCAGCCGCCGGCCCAGCAGGCGGCGTACGACTCGCTCACCGGGCGCGTGCCGGTCAACGACCCCTCGTACAACTCCCGTCAGGGCGAGCTCGGCGTGAGCGGCGCGATCTCGACGGTCGAGCCGGGCACGGGGAACATCGTCGCGATGGTGCAGAACACGCCGTTCGGCCAGCCCACGGCTGAGCAGCCACGCGCGACGCGCGTGAACTACAACGTCGACCGCGCCTACGGCGGCGGCGACGGCTTCCAGACCGGATCCACGTTCAAGGCGTTCGTGCTGACGCAGTGGCTCATCGACGGGCACACGCTCAGCGACGTCGTCAACGGCTCGAACGGGCAGGTGTTCCCGGCGAATTCGTGGACGATCTCGTGCTACCCGAACGCCGTCTCGTCGTGGCCGCCGAAGAACCTCGAGAGCGGCGCGAGCGGGCAGATGACCGTGCTGCGCGCGACGCAGGAGTCCATCAACACGGCGTTCGCCTACATGGCGAACCAGGACATGGACCTGTGCGCGCTCCGCGACACCGCGGCGCGGATGGGCGTGCACGTCGGGACCGGCACGGTGCAGCCCAACGGCCAGGCGCTGTTCGACTCGCAGGCCGGCGAGGCGATGCTCACGACGCCGTCGATGGTCCTGGGCGCGAACACGATCGCTCCGCTGACCATGGCCGCGGCGTTCGCGACGTACGCGTCCGGCGGCGTCTACTGCGAGCCGCGAGCGATCACGAGCATCACCGACACGAACGGCGAGGCGATCCCCGTGCCTGAGCCGGAGTGCAGCCAGGCGCTCGAGCCGCACATCGCCGCGGCGGCGACGTACGCCATGCAGCAGGTGGTGCAGAACGGCACCGCGACGTCGGCGCAGATCGGGCGGCCCCTCGCCGGCAAGACCGGCACGGCGAACGACGACTACCACGCGTGGTTCATCGGGTACACGCCGCAGCTCGCGACGGCGGTCTGGACCGGTCACCACGAGGGCAACATCTCGATGTTCGACTCGGTGATCAACGGCCGGTACTACTCGCAGGTGTTCGGTGGCGCGCTGCCGGCGCCGATCTTCAGCGACTACATGAGCCAGGTCATGGCGCCGTACCCGGTGGAGGACTTCCCTCGGGCCGGAGAGCGCGAGATCTACGGCGACCTCGTCCAGGTGCCGGGCGTCATCGGGCAGGATCTCGCGGCCGCCCAGCAGACGCTGACCGCTGCTGGGTTCCAGGTGCAGGTGGCCGAGCCCGTGACGTCGGACCAGGCGGCGGGCACCGTCGCGGAGATGGACCCGGCGGAGGGCTCGCGGGTGCGCCCGGGCACGACGATCACGCTGCGTCCGAGCAGCGGGCCTGAGGAAGAGGAAGAGGACGACGACGACCGCGGCAACCTCCCGCCGGTCATCCCGCCCGGCGGAGGCGACGACGACGACCGCGGCGGCGGGGGCGGCAACGGCGGAGGGGACAACTGAGCCGCGCGTTCCGGGCGGCGACCCTCGGGCTGGCGACGGTGGGGGCCGGCGTCCTCGGCTGGTCCCTGCTCGAGGCGCGGCGCTACACGCTGCGGCATGTCCCGGTCCCGGTGCTCTCCCCCGGCGCGAGGCCGGTCCGGATCTTGCACCTCTCGGACCTGCACCTCGTCCCGCGCCAGGCCGACAAGCGCGCCTGGCTCCGTGACCTCGCGACCACGGGTCCCGACGTCGTCGTCGACACGGGCGACAACATGGCGCACCGCGAGGCGCTCCCCGCCGTCCTCGACGCGCTCGAACCGCTGCTGGCGCTGCCCGGCGCGTTCGTCATGGGATCGAACGACTACTTCGCCCCGAAGATCAAGAACCCGCTCCGCTACTTCCTCGACGACCCGCGCGGGTTCGGCGACGAGGGACCGAGCGGTGATCGGCTGCCCGGCAAGGAGCTCGGCGCGGCGTTCCGCGCCGCGGGGTGGCGTGACCTGACCAACCGACGCGACACGATCGACGTCGGCGGGACCCGCCTCGACCTCGTGGGCGTGGATGACCCGCACCTCGAGCGGGACGTCCTTCCGCCGCCCGTCACCGCACCTGCCGACGGCGGTGCCGCCCCGGGTTCGTCGGTGCGGATCGGCGTCGCGCACGCCCCGTACCAGCGGGTGCTGCGTGGGATGCAGGACGACGGCGCGCAGCTCGTGCTGGCCGGCCACACGCACGGCGGGCAGCTGTGCGTGCCTGGCTACGGCGCGCTCGTGACGAACTGCGACCTGGACACTCGACGGGCGAGCGGGCTGCACGGGTGGCCAGGCGCCCGCCCCGACGAGCCGGGGGGCGAGGGCTCCCTCTGGCTCCACGTGAGCGCCGGGCTCGGGACGTCGCCGTACACGCCCGTGCGGCTGGCCTGCCGGCCCGAGGCGACGCTCGTCGACCTGGTGCCCCGTGACTCGCGCCGGCCCTCGGCGTGGTGACCGGGACCACCCTCACCCGTTTTCGTGTTCGGGGCCCTGCTCGGCTATCCTGAACCGGCTCAACACGGGGTGTGGCGCAGCTTGGTAGCGCGCTTCGTTCGGGACGAAGAGGTCGCAGGTTCAAATCCTGTCACCCCGACCACAGCGAACGGCCCGGGACCGCACGGTCCCGGGCCGTTCGCCGTCTCCGGCAGCCCTGCCGGCCTCCCTCAGAGCGCGCACGAACGCGTACGCCTCCTCGGCCAGCGCCTCCCAGTCCGCCGTGGGGTCGGTGATCGTCACCCACTCCCGGAGGGGCTTGCCGCGGTTCGCGGAACCGAACGACGTCCCGACGCCGTCGCCCACGAGCTCCGCCACCCGCGACGCCGGCAGCTTGAGGACCAGCGCGTCGTCGTGCAGCATCGCGAAGATCCGTCGGTCGACGCGGAGCGTGCCCATCCCGAAGTGCCGATCGCCGTCCTCGGGCAGCGCGACGCCGGGCCGCCCGTCGAAGGCGCCGGCCACCTCAGCGAAGCGCTCGGAGCTCATCGCGCCATGAGACCACCGGCCGCGGCCGGGGGCAATGCCGGGCGGCACCGGCGTCACGCCAGAGCGAGGATCTCCGCGGTGTGTGCGGCGACGGCGTCGCGCACGTCGCGTCGGCCGGCGACGGCGTCCGGCACAATCCCCGGCAGCCGCAGCACCAGCTCGGCGAGCTCGACGGCGTCGCGAGCGGCCCGGGCCGCCGCCTGGAGCTCGTCCGCGAGGGGGTCGACGACGGCGCCGCGACGCAGGTGCACGGCCCACGCGGCGAGCACCCGCGCCGTCGCGTCGGGGGTCACCCCCTGCGCCACGAGGTCGCCGATCGTCCCGCCCACGCGGATGGGCAGCTTGCGGGAGCCGTCGTGCCCGATCTGGGCGACCGTGTGCCGCATCCCACGGTTGCGGAACCGCCGCAGGACCTCGGCCCGGTACGCGACGACGTCGATGCCCGGGGGCTGCTCGAGCGTCAGCCCGGACTCCGCCATGAGGGCCTCGACCCGTCGCGCGAGCTCGTCGTCGTCCAGCGCCTCGGCGATCGTCGTGTGCCCGCGCGCCTCGCCCTCGTACGCGAGCAGGCTGTGCGTGGCGTTGAGCGTGCGCAGCTTGAGCCGCTCGTACGGTTCGACGTCGGGCACGACCCGCGCACCCGCGAGCTCCCAGCGCGGCCGCCGCTCGGCGAGGTCGTCCTCGATCACCCACTCGCTGAACGGCTCCGCGACCACGAGCCCGGCGTCGTCGAACCCGGTCAGCACCGCCGCCGCACGGCGGTCCTCCGCCGTGGTGGCGGGCACGATCCGGTCCACCATCGAGCGCGGGAAGCGGACGGCGTCGTCGACCCAGCGCGCGACGCCGTCGTCGCCCGAGACGGCGGCGCGGACGATGCGACGCAGCACCGCGCCGTTGTCGACCAGGTTGTCGCAGCTGAGCACGGACAGCGGCGCCCCGTGCGCAGCCCGCCGCCGCAGGCCCCGGACCAGCAGCTCGATCGGCGGGGAGAACGGGGGTCCGGCGTAGCCGTGCTCCGTGATCGTCAGGCTGACGACGGCGGTCGTCTCGGCCGCGATCGCGGCGACCACGCGCTCGGCGTCCTGGTCCGGCGATGCCGCCTCCACGACCGCGCCGACGACGTCGACGCTCACGTCCGCGCCGTCCCGCACGAGCACGCCGTAGACGCCGCCCGAGGCGTCGAGCACGCGGGCGACGTCGGGACGCCGCCCGGTGACCCCGAGGATCCCCCACTCCCGCTCCCCCGCGAGCGCGGCGGCACGTTCGGTGTAGACCGCCTGGTGGGCCCGGTGGAACGCCCCGATGCCGAGGTGGACGACGCCGACGGCGGCCGGCTCCACGAGCGGCCCGCGCACGCCGGGGCGTGCGGAGACGCCGCGCGCGGACTCCCGTGTCAGCCGAGGGGCGCTCACGCCTCGCCCTCGAGCAGCGCCGCGACGTCGACGGGTGCGCCCGTGGACGCGGAGCGCCACATCGCCTCGCCGGCCGCGACGGCGTAGGCAGCCTGCTGGGTGGAGGCGGCGAGGCCGAGCTCGGCCGACTCCGCCGAGGGCGTCCCGAACAGGTCGGCGCGCATGAGGGCGTCCGCACCGTCGTGACCGCCCGCACCGGTGGCGACGTCGATGCGGGAGCGCGACCCGAACAACGGGTAGTGCACGATGTGGTCGGAGCCCTCGCGGGGCTGCCCGTCGCGCTCGCGGCCGTACGTGGCCTCGATGCGACCGTGCGTGCCGCTGATCCCGAGCGTGTAGCCCTCCCACGGCGAGGAGAAGTCGATCGAGTAGGCCAGCGCAGCACCCCCGCCGTAGCGCACGAGCGCCAGGTACGTGTCCTCGACGTCGATCTCGTCGTCGTACAGGGACATGGGCTGGGGGTACTGCTCGCGGTAGGCGAGGTCGAACAGTCCGCGGCGCACGCCGTCGGCGCCCGGCAGCGCTCCGGACGCGCTCAGCGCGGCCGCGTACGGGTCGACGTCGCCGGGCGCGGGGCGGTGCGGGCTGCGCGGCCCGAAGTAGTTCTGGGCGCCGTGCGCGACGACGGACGCCGGGAGGTCGCCGATCAGCCAGTTGATCAGGTCGAGGTGGTGGCAGCTCTTGTGGATGCTGAGCCCGCCCGACGCCGCCCGCGTGCGGTTCCACCGCAGGAAGTAGCTCGCGCCGTGGCGGGTGTCGACGTGGTACTCGAGCGTCACGTGGGTCGGCCGGCCGATCGCGCCGTCCGCGATGAGTCGCCGGATCTGACGGTGCCGCGGGGTGTACCGCAGGTTGTGCGTGACCCGCACGCGGGCGGTGCTCGCGCGCTCCGCCGCCAGCACGCGCGCGGCGTCGTGCGCCGTCGACGTCATGGGCTTCTCGGCGATGACGTCGACGCCGCGCTCCAGCGCCGCGAGGACGTGCCCGGCGTGCGTATGGTCCGGGCCGGTCACGAGCAGCACGTCGGGGCGGGTCTCGTCGAGCATGCGCCCGACGTCGTCCGCACCGTATTCCGCGACGGGTCCGTAGCCTGCGGGCAGCAGGGTGTCGCGGAACTCGCCGATGCGCGCGGCGTCGGCGTCGAGCACGGCGACGAGCTCCGCGCTGCCCGAGTAGTCCTCGACGTTCGCCCCGAAGCCGACGCTGCTCTCGCTCCCCCCTCGGGACCCGAGCAGCGGGCGCAGGAAGCTGGCCACACCGCGGTTGGACAGCCCGCACACCGCGTACGTGGTGCGTGTGCCAGGCTCGGACGAGGTCGAGGATGTCGTCGTTCCCACACCGCCACTCTGCCCGATATGCTGCACTTTCTGCAATCGCATGCAGTGTTCTGGCGCCTCCACCTCCCGGAAGGACCACGCACCCCCATGGCCGACGTCGCCCGACCGGGTTTCCGTGCCAACCTCGACGGGTACCTCGACACCGAGCTCGCCCTGCACCGCTTGGTCGAGCGACGCACCCGTGAGCTCGTGCGGCAGTGGCAGGACCGGCGGCGGCTCCTGACCTCCCCGGCGGACCTCGCGCAGGAGCAGCAGCGCATCAGGGACGCGGTGCTGCGAGGCCTGGGCGGAGCTCCGGACGTGGACCCGACGCCCCCGCCGGTGACCGTCACCGCCACGAGGCACGAGGACGGGCTCGACGTCGACCTCCTCCACTACGCAGCCACGCCGACCACCCACGTCACGGCCACGCTGTACCGGCCCACCGCGCCCGCCTCGAGCCGGGGCGCCGTGTTCTTCGCCTGCGGGCACGCGGAGACGGCGAAGGCGGACCCGGTGTACCAGCACGTGGCACGGCGGCTCGCCGCAGCCGGGCTCGTCGTGCTGATGGCCGACCCGCTCGGGCAGGGCGAGCGCCACTCCTACGTCCGCGACGACGGCTCGCTCGCCGTCGGGTGGGGCACCCAGGAGCACACCGTCGCCGGCATCCAGCACTGGTGGCACGGCCGGTCGGTCGCTCGTGGCTTCCTGCGCGACGCGATGGCCGGGATCAGCCTGCTGGCCTCGCTCCCCGACGTCGACCCGGCCCGGATCGGGGTCACGGGCAACAGCGGCGGCGGACTGCTGACCACCCTGCTCATGGCCGTCGATCCCCGCGTAGCCGCCGCCGCTCCCGGCACGTTCGTCACCGCGCGCACGGCGTACCAGGTCACGGGCGGCTGGCAGGACGCGGAACAGCACCTGCTGTCCGGCACGCTCGACGGCGTCGACCACGTCGACCTGCTCCTCGCCTTCGCGCCGCGCCCGACCCTCGTGCTCGCGGCCGAGTACGACTTCTTCCCGATCGAGGGCACCCGGGCCACCGTGGCGGAGGCGCACGACCTCCTCGCGCGGTGCGGCGGCAGCAGGAGCAGCCTGGAGCTGGCCTCGTTCCCCGTGCCCCACCGGTACGACCCCGCGATGGCGGACGCCGCGGCGGCGTTCTTCGCGCACCACCTCGGAGGGGACGCCGTCGCCGACGACCGGGTGAGCACCGCCCCGCTGACGGCGGACCGGCTGCGCGTGACGCGCAGCGGCGAGGTCGCGCTGGACGTCCCCGGCGAGACGTTCCTCTTCGACGACCAGCTCGCCGAGCTCCCCGGCCCGCTGCCGCCCGGCCCGGACGACGACGACGCGGTCGCCTGGTTGTCGGGACGGGTCAGCGTCCCGCGACGCCGCGTGGACGGCGCCCCGCGCTGGTTCGAGGCCGACGACGCCGCGACGCCGGAGGGGTCGCGAGTGCGTCGCGGCTTCTGGTTCACCGAGGACGGCGTTCCCGTCGCCGGGGTGGTGCGGACCCCGCTCGACGGCGTGCGCGACGACCTCCCCCTCACGATCGAGCTGCAGGACGCCGGAACACCGGCCCTCGCGCCGGACTGGGCACCGGACGACGACGCCGTGCTCGCCCTCGACGTGCGCGGCACCGGTGCGCTCGTCCCGCACGAGCGCGACGGGCGCGACCCGCGCACGATCGGCAGCTCGACGTTCAAGCTCGGGTGCGACCTGCTGTGGCTCGGCGACTCGTGGCAGGCGGGGCGCGCGTGGGACGTGGTCGAGACCGTGCGCCTCCTGCGGGAGGGCCTGGTCCCCGGGTTGCGTCCCGGTCCGATCCGCCTCCGGGCCTGGGGGCTCCACACGTTCACGGCGCTGCTCGCCGGCGTTCTGGACGCCGAGATCGCCGAGATCGAGCTGCACGGCCACGTCGACCCGCGCACGGACCTCACCACGCGCGCCTGGGACGCCGACTCCGGGCGCTGGCAGTGGGTGCTGCCCGGCTACGCCGGCCGGTTCGACGAGGCCCGCGTCGAGCGGCTGCTGGGCGACCGCCTGCGCCTGCTGCCCTGACCCCGCCCGGCGAGGTCGGTCGAGCTCGTACCTCCGCGGCGAGATCGGTCACCCGGGGGTACGAGCTCGCCGCCCCGGTACGAGTTCGGCGCCCGGCGTGACGCCGACGCTCGCTCAGGCGGGCTGGGCGACGAGCTCCGGGGCGTACGTGACGCGCGTCCGGGTGCCCCGCTCGTCCGGGTCGGCGATCGGCACCGCCGACAGCAGCGCCTGGGTGTACCCGTGCTGCGGGTCCGCGAACACGGCGTCGACCTCGCCGCGCTCCACGATCGAGCCGCGGTACATCACGGCGACGTCGTCGCACACGCGCTCGACCACGGAGAGGTCGTGCGAGATGAACAGGTAGGCGAGGCCCATCTCCTCGCGCAGCTCCGCGAGCAGCTCGAGCACCTGGGTGCGCACGGAGACGTCGAGGGCCGACACCGCCTCGTCGGCGACGACGATCCGCGGCTGCGTGATGAGCGCGCGGGCGATGCCGATGCGCTGACGCTCGCCGCCGGAGAACGCGTGGGGGTACCGCGCGAGCATCGCCGGGTTGAGCCCGACGCGCCGCAGCATCGACGCCGCGCGCTCCCGCCGCTCGTCGCGGTCCTTCACGCCGGCGGTGCGGAGGGGCTCGGTGACGACCTGCTCGACGGTCATGCGCGGGTTGAGCGAGGAGTACGGGTCCTGGAACACCATGCGGATCTCCCGCCGGAACGGCCGGAGCGCCGCGTTCCCGAGCCGCGCGAGGTCCACCTCGTCGCCGGACGTCGTGCGGTACCGGATGCTGCCCTGCTTCGGTTCGTAGGCACGCAGGATCGTGCGCCCGACCGTCGTCTTGCCGGACCCGGACTCACCCACGAGCCCGAGCGTGCGGCCCGGGTGCAGCGCCAGGCTGACGCCGTCGACGGCCCGCAGGATCTCCTTCGACCGGCCGAACCGCGACCGGCTCGGCAGGCGGAACTCCATGACGAGGTCCTCCACCTCGAGCAGGGGCTTCTCCTGCGCGGTGGACGTCTCCTCCGCGGCGACGGCGCTCGGCTCCGGCTCGTGGACGGCGAGGGGGCTGTCGGCGCGCTGCGGCAACGACGCCAGCAGGTGCCTGGTGTAGCGGTCGCGCGGCGCGTGGAAGATCTGCCGCACGCCGCCGGCCTCCACGACGTTCCCGTCGTGCATCACCGCGACGTCGTCAGCGATCTCGGCCACGACGCCGAGGTCGTGCGTGATGAACAGCATCGACATCCCGAGCGTGTCCTTGAGCTCGGCGAGGAGGTCGAGGATCTGCGCCTGGGTCGTGACGTCGAGCGCCGTGGTCGGCTCGTCGGCGATGAGGAGCGCAGGCCTCGAGATGAGCGCCATCGCGATCATCGCGCGCTGCCGCATGCCCCCCGAGAGCTGGAACGTGTGCGCGTCGAACCGCTCGGCGGCCCGGGGGATGCCGACGAGCTCGAGCTCGGCGACCACCCGCCGTCGCGCCTCCTTCGAACGCGGGTCGAGCCCCTCGTGGATCGCGAGGACCTCGGCGATCTGGTTGCCGATCGTGTGGACCGGGCTGAGCGCGGACATCGGCTCCTGGAAGACCATGCCGATGTCACGTCCGCGCACGTCGCGGATCGCGGGGCCGCGCGCGTCCAGGGCTGCGAGGTCGACGGCGTCCGCACCGGCCGCCGCGCGGAAGAGGATCTCGCCGCCGTCGATCCGGCCGGCGACGTCGAGCACCTGCAGGATCGACCGCGCCGTCGCCGACTTCCCGGACCCGGACTCCCCCACCAGGCACGTCGTCGAACCGCGCGGGACGGCGAAGGAAATACCGTCGACGGCGCGGACCGCGCCGTGGTCGGTGACGAACGAGACCCTCAGGTCGCGGACGTCGAGGACGTGGTCGGGTGTGTCGTTCACGCCTGCTCCCTCAGTTGTCGTACGGGTCGGCGGAGTCCCGCAGCCCGTCGCCGACGAAGTTGAACGCGACCACCGCGAGCACCACGGCGATGCCGGGCAGCATCAGCCACGGTGCCGTGGCCACCGTCTGCACGTTCTGCGCGTCCTGCAGCAGCACGCCCCAGGACACGGCCGGGGCGCGCAGCCCGAGCCCGAGGAACGACAGCGACGTCTCCGCGAGGATCATCGCGGGGATCGCCAGGCTGACCGTCGCGATGATGTGCGACGCGAACGACGGCACGAGGTGCCGCCCGATGATCCTCGGCGTGCTCACGCCGTCGAGCCGCGCCGCGAGCACGAAGTCCTCGTCCCGCGTCTGCAGGAAGCGGCCGCGGATCACGCGCGCCAGCGACGTCCACCCGATGAGCGAGAGGATCACCGTGATCATGAGGTACGTCTGCACCGCCCCCCAGCCGGGCGGGATGGCCGCGGCGAGGCTCAGCCAGAGCGGGAGCGTCGGGATCGACATGATGAACTCGATGACCCGCTGGACGACGTTGTCGACCCACCCGCCGAAGTACCCCGAGATCCCGCCGAGCACGAGCCCGAGCACGAGCGAGACGGCGACGCCGATGAGCCCGATCGACAGGGACACCTGCGACCCGAAGATGATCCGCGACGCGAGGTCCGCACCCTTCCGGTCCGCGCCGAGCGGGTACCAGCGCTCGGCGGCGTCGACCGGCCCGAACAGGTGGACGTCCGCGTGGACGATCCCGAGGATGTCGTAGGAGTCGCCCCGCACGAAGAAGCCGAGCTGGATCCGGCGGCTCGTGTCCTCGGTGAAGACCCGCGCCATCGTCTCGGGGTCCGTCACGCCGACCGACGGGTGCACCCAGGCACCCTCGGACAGCGACACGTGCGGGACCTGCGGCGGCTGGAACGCGTGGTCGGCGCTCGTGGCCGCGGGGTCGGCGGGCGCGAAGAACCCCGCGAACAGTGCGACCAGGTACATCAGCACGAGGACGACGACGGCGACCAGTGCCGCGCGGTGGCGACGGAACCGGCGCCAGATGAGGCGCGACTGGGACAGCTGCGCCAAGGGCGCGGCCGGACCTGCGCCGTCGTCCTCCCCGCGGCCGGGCCGCTGCGGAGCCCACTCGGGCTCCTCGGCGACCGGCGACGTGTGCACCGCCTCGTCCGTCTCGACGCCGGCGACGGCGGCCCGCACCGCGTCGTCGTCCGGCGGCATGTCCTCCGCGCCGAGGCCGTGCCCCGGGCGCCCGAGCCGCGCCGGCTCTCCGGTCCGTCCCATCACGCCCTCCCGAATCGCACGCGCGGGTCGACCGCCGCGAGCAGGATGTCCGACAGCAGGGTCCCCACGACCGTGAGCACGGCGACGATGAGCAGGATGCCGCCGGCCAGGAACATGTCCTGGGACTTGAGCGAGGCGAGCAGCAACGGGCCGACCGTCCCCAGCGACAGGACCACGGCGACGATCACCTCGCCGTCGAACAGCGACGGCAGGTGCCACCCCGCCGTCGAGACGAACGGGTTCAGCGCCACCCGGACCGGGTACTTGCGCACGACCTTCCCCTCGGGGAGACCTTTCGCCCGCGCCGTCGTCACGTACGGCTTGTTGAGCTCGTCGAGCAGGTTCGCCCGCAGGGTGCGGATGATCCCGGCCGTGCCGCCGATCCCGAGCACCAGCACCGGCACCCACAGGTGCGCGAGCAGGTCCCCGACCTTCGCGAGGCTCCACGGCGCGTCGACGTACTCCGGGGAGAACAGGCCGCCGACGCTCTGCCCGAAGTACTTGAACCCGATGTACGAGAGCACGAGTGCCAGCAGGAAGTTCGGCGTCGCGAGCGCGATGAACCCGATCACCGAGATCGTGTAGTCGGCGCCGCTGCGCTGCCGCACCGCCGCATAGACGCCGGCGGGCAGCGCGATGAGGTAGGTGACGAGCAACGTCGCGACGCCGAGCAGCAGCGTCAGCGGGAGCCGCTCCCCGATGAGCTCCGTCACCGGGCGCTGGTACTGGAACGACAGCCCCATGTCACCGTCGAGCACGATGTTCCGGATCCACGTGCCGTACTGCACGAGGAACGGCTCGCCGATCCCGTAGCGGTCCCGCAGCGCCTCGGCGAACGCCGGGTCGACTGTCGCTCCCTGCGACTCGAGCTGCTGGAGCTGAGTCGTCACGAAGTCGCCCGGCGGCAGCTGGATGACGAAGAACGCGACGAACGAGACGACGACGAGCGTCGGGACGGCGTTGAGCGCACGGAACCCTATGTAGCGCAGCACCGTCCGCCTACTCGAAGAAGATCTGCTCGGTCTTCGTGATGCCCTCGCGGCCGTAGTAGAACGACATCTTCGGGGCGTCGTCCCGCACGTTCTTGAGCGAGCTGTTCACGACGACCGGCTGGAACGGCAGCTTCATGAGGCCGATCACGTACACGTTGTCGTTGTGGGCCTGCATGATCTCCTGCCCGGATGCGACCCGGTCGTCCGCGGTGGGCGCCGAGCGGAGCGCGTCCCAGTTCGCGAGGAGCTGCTTGAACTCGTCCGGCGGCTCGATCCCGTCGGCACCGCTCGTCGAGTACCAGAGCCCGAAGCCCGGGGCGGTGTGGCTGTTGCCGCCGGTCGGCACGAACCAGACGGGCTCGAGGTCGAAGTCCTCCTCGATCATCGACGTGCCGTCGACGTCGAAGTCGTTCGCGAGCCGCAGCTGCGCGTACAGCGTCGAGTCGACGGGTCTGAGGTTCAGCCGGACGCCGACGGCGGCCCACATCTCCTGCACCATGCCGAACGCGTCGGCGCGCGACATGCCCTGGTTGTCGTCCATGTACAGCAGCGTGAGCTCGAGCGGCGTCCCGTCCGGGAGCGCCCGCACGTCGCCCGCGAGCGCCAGACCGAGGCCGTCGAGCAGCTCGTTCGCCCGGTCGACGTCGTACTCGATCGCCGTCTGGCCGCTGCCGTCCACGCCGTACTCGGTGCCCTCGGGAGCCACGGGGTTCCGGATGATGCCGAGGCCGCCCAGGAGCGTGGAGTTGATCTCGTCGCGGTTGATCGCGTGCGACATCGCGAACCTGAAGTCGCGCAGCAGGAACACCTCACGCAGCGCCTCGTTCTGGTGCGACAGGTTGAAGCACAGCGAGAGCAGCGACCACGTGTCCGTCCAGCGCAGCACCTCGAAACCGCGGCTCTCCGCGTTCGCCAGGTACGTCTCCGTGGTGCTGTAGCCGAGGTAGTAGCCCTGGAAGTCGAGGTCGCCGTTGGCGGCCCGCAGGTCGAGTGCCGACTGGTCGAGCACCTGCACCTGGATCTTGTCGACGTACGGCAGCTGGCGGCCGTCCGGGTCCGTCTTCCAGAAGTAGGCGTTCCGCTCGAGCGTCGCCGTGCCGCTCTGGGCGCTCGCCGGTGCGGTCACCTTGAACGCGCCCATGGTCGGTCGGTCCGGGTTCGTCCACGTGTTGTCGCGGTCGGCGAAGTACTGGTCCCACGAGTCGAAGCCCGCGGCGGCTGACGCGGCGTCGACGTCGGCCTGGTCGGCGAAGTCCGGGTGGAACTGCTCCAGGTAGTGCTTGGGCTTGATGAACTGCGTGCTCACGCCCGGGTGACACATGTACTTCTCGAACAACGAGAAGGGTTCGCGGAACTCGATGACGACGGTCCGTTCGTCGGGCGCGTCGAACATCGGCAGCTGCTGGTCGACGTCGGAATACCAGAAGGGCGGCACCGGCACCAGCGTCGCGTTGCCGAGCCAGTTCTCGATCGCGAACGCGAGGTCGGCCGAGGTGAACGGCTCGCCGTCGGACCACTTCAGCCCCTCGCGCAGCGTGAACGTGTACACGCGGTTGTCGTCGCTGATCTCGTAGGACTCCGCGAGGCTCTCCTGCGAGGCGTCGGAGGCGACATTCCACTCGAGGAGACCCGTGGGGGCGAACGACTGCATGACGCCGGTCGCCGTCGCGTCGGTCTGGGCCCGCTGCAGGGTGCCCCCGAACGCTCCCGTACCCTCGATCGGCTCGACGACCATCGGGGTGGCGGGCAGGCGCTCGGCCAGCTCCGGCAGGCTCCCGGCGGCGACCAGCTCGGCGAGCATGGGCGACTCGAGGGCGTCGGTGTCCGCGGCGAACTCGGGCGTCTCCGATGACGACGTGCAGGCGGCGAGGGCTGCCCCGCCCAGCCCTGCGCTGCCGACCGCGAGGAACCCACGTCGCGTCATCGCGGCGAGCGTCTTCTCCATGGTGGTGCCTCTCTTCCGATGGGTGGGGTGCCGGGCCGTCATCGGCTCGGTGTCGCGTGCGCCGACGCCGGCTGACCGGCCTCGAAGTACGCGCGAAGGTCAGGGTCGAGCGAGGGGACCTGCCGGGGCGCGGACCCGCTCCGCATCGAGTCGGTGGCCAGGGCCGCCGTCGCGACGGCGGCCCGAGCGGCCACGGGCGAGGTCTGGGTGGGCTCCCCGGTCCGCACGAAGTTCAGGAACTCGGAGAACAAGGCGGGGTCGGCTCCGTGGTGCCCGCCCTCAACGTGCGGGATCGGGATCTCCAGGTCCCCGTGCTCGGCGAACTCGGACCGGCGGTTCCAGACCCGGACGACGCCGGTCGGGCCGAGGCCGAAGTTCTCCAGGCGACCCTCGGTGCCGATCACCGTGTAGTTGCGCCAGTAGTCCGGCGTGTAGTGGCACTCCTGATAGCTGGCGAGGACGCCGTTGTCCAACGCCATCTGCACCATCGTGAGGTCCTCGACGTCGACCACCTCGTTGAGGCCCGTCTGGCGGAGGGGCGGCCAGTTGTCCTCGCGGGAGTGCCACTCGCGCACGAGCTGGTGGGAGTGGTCGGCACGGTCCGTGATGCCGGCGTACAGCGTCTGCTCGCCCATCGCGACGACGCGGGAGGTGTAGCCGCCGGCGAGCCAGTGGATGACGTCGATGTCGTGCGACGCCTTCTGCAGCAGCAAGGAGTTGACCTTCGAGCGGTCCGCGTGCCAGTCCTTGAAGAAGTTGTCGCCTCCGTCGCCGACGAAGTACCGACACCACACGGCCTTGACCTCGCCGATCGCGCCGTCCGCGACGAGATCACGCATCAGCCGGATGACGGGCATGTGCCGCATGTTGTGCCCGACGTACAGGCGCGATCCCGTGCGCCGGGCGGTCTCGAGGATCCGGTCGGCGCCGTCGAGCGTGATCGCGAGGGGCTTGTCGACGAAGACGGCCACGCCGCCCTCGAGCAGCTCGACGGCGTGCTCCTCGTGGAGGAAGTCGGGACTCGTGATGAAGGCGGCGTCGACCCCGACCGCCACGAGCCCGGCGACGTCGGCGACGACCTGGGTCTCGGGACCGAAGTCGCGCCGGGCACGAGCCTGTCCGGGCGCCAGGGGCTCGGCGACGGCGACGACGCTCGCATCGCCGTCGAGCTCGGCGGCGCGCTGCGCGATCACGCCGCGATTGCCGTACCCGACGACCCCGATCCTCAGGTGACCCATGCTGCTCCGATCTCGCCTGTGCAGGACGACGGCGGTGCCGTCCCGGCGTCACGTTAGGGGATGCATGCGCTTGCTGCAAATGCCGCCCATGGGCCACATCGCGCTGCAAAGAGTCGGAAACCGGGCTGAAACACGTGCTCCCGCGTGCCATACTCTGACGATCTCCTGCTGCAACCGCGGGACGACCACGGGGAGGACGCATGGCGGTGACGCTCGCGGACATCGCAGCTCGAGCCGATCTCTCGGAGTCCACCGTCTCACGCGCTCTGTCGGCTCCCGACAAGGTCAATCCGGCGACCCGCGAGCGGGTCCTGGCGATCGCCAAGGAGCTCGGCTACGTCCCGAACCGGGTCGCGCGCTCCCTCTCGTCCGGACGGACCGACCTGATCGGCCTCGTCGTGCCGGACATCGCCAACCCCTTCTTCCCCCCGATCATCAAGGCGGTGCAGGCGCGCGCCGCCATCAAGGGGTGGACGGTGCTCATCGCGGACATCGACGAGCGTGCCGCCGACGAGCTGCCGCTCGCCCGGACCATCCGTCGCCGGGTGGACGGCCTCGTGATCGCCTCCCCGCGCACGGGAGCCGACCGGCTCGGTGAGCTCGCCCAGCTCGCACCCGTGGTCTTCATCAACCGTGAGATCCCGGGCAGCACGAGCGTCATCATCGACGCCGGCGACGGCATGGGGCAGGCCGTCGAGCACCTCGCGGCGCTCGGCCACCGGACGATCGCCTACCTCAACGGGCCGCGGCGGTCCTGGTCCAACGAGCAGCGCCGCCACGCCGTCGAGCAGACCGCCGAGCGGCTCGGGCTCACGCTCGTCCAGCACGGACCGTTCGAGCCGCAGGTGCAGTCCGGCGTCCACGCGGCCGACCTCGTGCTGGCCGGCGAGGCCACCGGCGTCATCGCGTACGACGACCTCATCGCGCTCGGCGTGCTCGCGCGGGTCGCGGAGCGCGGCCTGCGGGTCGGGACCGACCTCAGCGTGATCGGCGTCGACGACAGCCCGATGTCGGCGATGGCGTACCCGACGCTCACGTCGGTCCACGTGCCCGGGACGGAGGCCGGCGTGACGGCCGTGGACACGCTGCTCGCGTTGATCGACGAACCCGACTCGGGCCCGGGTCACGTCACGTTGGAGACGCAGCTGGTGGTCCGCAGCTCGACCGGCCCCGTCGCCGCGCGCTGACCTCAGCCGCTCGCGGTGTCGCGGGCACGCACCTCGGACCCGCCGACCCACACGCGCTCGACGCGCACGTCCTCGTCCCACAGCACGAGGTCCGCACGGGCGCCGGGGGCCAGCACTCCGATGTCGCCCTCGCGCCCGAGCACGCGGGCGGGAGCGCTCGTCACGGTCCGCAGCACCTCCCCCAGCGGCCAGCCGAGATCCCGGGCGAGATGCCGGACCATGCCGGGCAGCGCCGTCGTGCTCCCCCCGAAGCTGGGTGCGCCGTCGACCATGCCGACGCCGTCGGCCACCACGCACTCGATCTCGCCGAGCCGATACCGGTAGCCCTCCGGCATGCCCGCGCCGGCCGTGGCGTCCGAGACCACCACGAGGTCCGGGCCGAGGCAACGTCGCGCGATCTCGAGCAGCTCCGGCGGCAGGTGGCGGCCGTCCGCGATGACCTCGGCCGTCATCCCGGTGGCCGCGAGCGCCGCCTCGAGCATCCCCGGCACGCGCCAGGGCCCCTCGCGCCGCACCGACGACTGGCCGCTCCAGAGGTGCGTCACGTGCGTCGCCCCGGCGCGTTGCGCCGCACGGACCTGCGCCGCCGTCGCGTCGGAGTGCCCGAGCGCGACGACCGTCCCGGCGCCGGCGAGCGGTCCGACCAGGTCGAGGACGCCGTCGACCTCCGGCGCCAGCGTCACCATCGTGACGACGCCGGCGTGCTCCCCGAGCAGGGACCGGTCGGCGTCCGTCGGGGAGCGTAGGACGGACGCGGCGTGCGCGCCGCGCTGACCCGCCGCGAGGAACGGTCCCTCGAGATGGACGCCGAGCACCGCCGCGCGGGCGGGACGCGGCCCCACGAGCGGGGCGAACGCGGCGAGCCGCTCCGCGAGCTCCGCCGTCGTCGCCGACACGAGCGAGGCCTGCACGCTCGTGACGCCGACCCTCGCGAGGTCCCGCGCGATGCGCTCGGCGGCGCCCGGGTCCTCGAACGCGTGACCGCCGGCGCCGTGGACGTGCAGGTCGACGAGGCCCGGGCTGAGCACCCGCCCGGTGACGTCGACGACGACGTCCCCCGGCGCCGTCGGGAGCCGATCGCCGACGGCGACGAGGCGCTCGCCCCGGACCCGGATGTCCCCCGGCGAGAGCGCTCCGTCGCCGCGGGCGAGCCGGGCGCCGCGCAGGAGGAGGTCCGGCACCGGTTCCGCCCTCAGGCCGGTTCGCCGCTGCGGCTCACGCCGAGACGACGTCGCCGAGGAGACGGGCCGAACGCGGCTCGAGGTAGAGGACGGCGTGGGGTGTGCGGCGCAGGATCGTCGCCGGGCAGGCGCTGGAGACGGGCTGCGTGAACGCAGCCCGCACGGCCTCCGCCTTGCGGTCCTCGGGCGCGCACACCTGGACGCGGCGCGCGGACAGGAGCGCCGGGATGGTCAGGCTGATGGCGCTGCTCGGCACGCTCGCGAGGTCGGGGAAGTGCCCCTCCCCGACCTGCTGCCGCTGCGACGCCTCGGTGAGCGCGATGATGCGGGCCCACCGGTCGTCGTCGAAGTCCGCCTCGTACGGCTCGTTGAAGGCCAGGTGACCGTTCTCGCCGATGCCCATGCACACGAGGTCGAGCGGCGCCTCGCGCAGCGCCGCCTCGTATCGCGCCGCCTCCTGCTCCGGGTCACCGTGCCCGCCGATGTACTCGACGCGGCGGGGGTTCACGCGCTCCGCGATCCGCTCCCGGATCCACCGCTGGAAGCTCGCGGGGTGGTCGTCGTCGATGCCGACGTACTCGTCCATGTGGAACACGGTCACGCGGTCCCACGGCACGTCCTGGGTCACGAGGGCGTCGGTGAACGCGTACTGGGAATTGCCGGTGGCGATGACGACGCGCGCCTCGCCGCGCTCGGCGACCGCCTCGCGGATCGCCCGTGCGGCGTCGGAGGCGGCCCGCGCCCCCATCGCAGCCTCGTCCGCGAGCACCTCGACGGTCAGCTCGTCGACGGTCGCGGCAGTGATGTTCGGCATCTGAGAGGTCCTTTCGCGGGCAGAACGTCCACGGCGTGGGTGTGCAAGGATGTGCAAGCGGGTGCAGCATATGCAGAGCGCCCTGCAGTACGCCAACCCGACGGCCCCGCCCCAAGAAGGACGACGTGACAGACCCAGCCCTCGCCACCGGCGTCATCCGCCTCGACCCGGAGGACGATGTCGTGCTCGCCGCCCGGGACCTCGCCGCCGGCTCGGAGGTGGCTCTCGGCGACGTGCGCCTCACGCTGCTCGACGACGTCCCGAGCGGTCACAAGGTCGCCGTCACCGACGTGCCCGAGGGCGGCCAGGTGCGGAAGTACGGCCAGTCGATCGGCCGCGCCACGCGAGGGATCCGCGCGGGCGATCACGTGCACACGCAGAACCTCGGGATGGTCGAGGAGGACCGGCACCACGAGTTCGGCAGCGCGCGCGTGACGCTGCCCGAGCCGGCGGGCGAGCGCCCCACGTTCCTCGGCTACCGCCGCTCCGACAGGCGCGTGGGCACCCGGAACTACATCGGCATCGTGACGTCGGTGAACTGCTCGGCGACGGCGGCGCGCCTCATCGCTGACCAGTTCCGCGGACCCGCCCTCGACGCGTTCCCGGGCGTCGACGGCGTCGTCGCCCTGGTGCACCAGAGCGGGTGCGGTCTCGTCGGCGAGTCCGAGGGCGCGCAGGTCCTGCTGCGCACGCTGCGCGGCTACGCCGCCCACCCGAACTTCGGCGGGATCCTCCTGCTCGGGCTCGGCTGCGAGATGCTCCAGCTCGACCTCGTGACGGCCGATCTCGAGCTGCCGGACGACGTCGTCGTCGAACGCATGACCATCCAGGGCGAGGGCGGCACGCGCGCCACGGTGACGGCCGGCGTCGAGGCCGTGCGGCGGATGCTGCCCGTGGTCGGGGAGCGCCGGCGCGAGCCGATCGACGCCTCGGAGCTGGTGCTCGGGCTCAACTGCGGCGGCTCGGACGGCTACTCCGGGATCACCGCGAACCCGGCGCTCGGCGTCGCCTCCGACCTGCTCGTGGCCCTCGGCGGCCGGTCCGTGCTGGCGGAGACGCCGGAGGTGTACGGCGCCGAGCACCTCCTCACGCGACGCGCGGTGTCGGAGGAGGTCGGGACGCGCCTGCTGGACCGCATCGAGTGGTGGCGGCGCTACACGGCCGACGGCGGCGGCAGCCTCGACAACAACCCGTCCCCCGGGAACAAGGCCGGCGGCCTGACGACGATCCTCGAGAAGTCCCTCGGCGCCGTCGCGAAGGGCGGCCGGGCCGACCTCTCCCACGTCTACGAGTACGCCGAGCGCATCGACGGCCGGGGCTTCTCGTTCATGGACACACCGGGGTACGACCCGGTCTCCGTGACCGGGCTCGTGGCCGGCGGCGCGACGGTCGTGTGCTTCACGACCGGCCGCGGGTCGGTGTTCGGGTGCCAGCCGACCCCGAGCATCAAGATCGCGACGAACTCCGCGCTCGCCCGGTCGATGCCCGACGACATCGACGTCAACGCCGGCCGCATCCTCGACGGCGACGCCACGGTGGCGGGCGTGGGTCAGGAGATCTTCGACCTGATCCTGCGCGTCGCGTCGGGCGAGAAGACCGTGAGCGAGGAGCTCGGCATCGGGCAGGACGAGTTCGTGCCGTGGCAGCTCGGAGCCGTCACCTGACGGGACGACGGCGTCGCGCCGTGAGCCGCTCGTGGCGCTCCCGCGCGTGACGGCGCATTTCTGCAATTGCAGTCACCTTGCGGCGGCGGCGGTCTGCGGCCTGGACAACTGACGCCGGAGGCCCGACGGTAGGGCGATGACCCGGCGGTCGCCCAGGATCAGCCCGCGCCTCGTCGTGCTCGGCGCGCTCCTCGCCTACACGATGTGGGCGCTCGTGCTGCCGTGGGTGCTCGCCCGCCCGCCTGGCGCCGCCTCCGCCACGGCCTACGCCGTCGGCCTCGTCGCGTTCGGGGTCGCGCTCGTGCTCGTGCTCCGGTCCGCCGTCACCCCCGGGCAGTCCGCGCGCGCCCGCACCGGGTACGTCGCCGTCCTCGCGGCCGTGTCGCTCGCCCTGTGGCCGGCCGCTCACGCGTGGGCCGAGCCCGGGTCCCAGCCGTGGGCGTGGCTGGCGGGGTTCGTCATCGGCGTCGCGCCGCTCGCGATCGCCTGGCCCGGCGCGCTGGCGGTCGGGACCGGCCTCACCGCGGCGACCGCCCTCGGTGCCGCGGTGTTCGACGATTCCGTGCTCGCCGCCACGGCGACGGCGCTCGGCTGCGCCGGCGTCGTCTGGCTCATGTGCCAGGTGCTCGTGTGGCTGCTGCGGGTGCTCTGGGCCGAGGAGGCCGGCCGCGAGGCCGAGGCTGCGCTCTCCGTCGCGCAGGAGCGGCTGCGCGTGAGCCGCGAGCTCCACGACGTCCTCGGGCACCGCCTCGGCGTCATCGCGCTCAAGGCCGAGCTGGCGGCGGACCTCGCTGCCCGCGACCCTGCCCGGGCGAGGAGCGAGAACGAGGAGATCCGCGCCATCGCCGTCGACACGCTCGCCGAGGCCAGGGCCGCGGTGCAGGGCGACACGGTCGCGGACCTCGCCACCCAGCTCACCTCCGCGGAGCTCGTGCTCAGCTCGGCCGGGATCGAGGCGGAGTTCGACGTCGACGGCGCCGCGGAGCACCTGCCCGACGCGGAGTCCCGGCTCCTCGCCGCCGTCGTCCGGGAGGGCGTCACCAACGTCCTGCGCCACAGTGACGCGCGCGCCGTGTCGCTCGACCTCACGCGTGCGCCGTCGTGGGTCACACTGAGGATCGTGAACGACGGCGCACGCTCCGCACCCGCGCGAGACGGCGCCGGGACCGGCACGGGGCTGGCCGCCCTGGCGGCGCGGTGCGCGGCGGCCGGCGGCCGTCTGGTGTCCGGGCCCGTCGACGGCGGCCGCTTCGAGCTGCGAGCCGAGCTCGCCCCGCAGGGCGCCGGGTCGCGATGACGCCACCGATCCGGGTGCTCGTCGCGGACGACGAGGAGCTGATCCGCGACGCGCTCGTCGGGCTCCTGGAGCGCGAGGCGGACATCGACGTCGTGGCGACGGCCGCCGACGGGCGGCGGGCGATCGACGCGGCGCTCGCGCACCGCCCCGACGTCGCCGTCGTCGACCTCCAGATGCCCGTGCTCGACGGCCTCGCCGTGATCGCCGAGCTCGGCCGCGCCCTGCCCGCCTGCGCGGGCGTCATCCTCACCGGTCACGGCCGGCCCCGGGTGCTGCACCAGGCCCTCGCGTCGGGGGCGCGCGGCTTCCTCGCGAAGGGCGCGCCGGGGACGGCGCTGGCCGACGTCGTCCGGCGCGTGCACGAGGGCAACCGGTACGTCGACCCGGTCCTCGCCGCGGACGCCCTCACCGCACCGCCGTCGCCGCTGACGCCGCGCGAGACAGAAGTGCTCGCCGCCGCCCGTGAGGACCGCCCGATCCGCGACGTCGCCGGCCAGCTCTTCCTCTCCCCGGGCACCGTGCGCAACTACCTCGCCGCCGTCACCGCCAAGCTCGCGGCGTCGTCCCGTGCTGACGCCTACCGCACGGCGCGGGAGAACGGCTGGATCTGAGCGGGGCGACGCCGACGCCGCCTGCCGGGCGCACACCCGTTCCGTGACAGACCGCACGGGTCGCGTAGTGCCCGACCGGCCCGAGAGTGTCGGCATGGAGACAGCAACGCGGGACGACGCCGGCCGCCACGAGCACCTCGGCGTCGCCGGCACCCTGCTCGCCCGATGGCCGACGCTCGTCGGCCTGGCCGTCCTCGCCTGGAGCGCCGCCGGCGGCCCCGATGCCCACGTCACGGCGATGATCATCATCCTGGCGGCCATGTGCTACCTCGCCGCGGCGGCGCTCGGCTCCCGCCGCAGCGGCTGGGTCGTGGCCGGCGCGGCGACCGTCGCCGTCGTCATCGCGATGGCGACGGCGTTGGACGCGATCGTCGTGCTGCTCGTCGCGGCCGCGGCATTCGCCGTGTACGGGCTGCTCCGCGGCAGGAGGATCGACCGGCGCGAGCTCGGTATCCAGGCCGCCGGCTTCGTCGTGTTCGCCGCGATCGCGCTGACGGCGATGTCGGTGGGCCCCGTAGCTGCCGCGTACCTGGCCGCCGCCGCGGCGATCGGGCACGGGGTCTGGGACATCGTGCACTACCGCCGGGACAAGGTCGTCACCCGGTCGCTGACCGAGTTCTGCGCGGTGCTCGACCTCGGCCTCGGAGTCCTGCTGCTCGCCGTCACGTGGGCGGCGCTCTGACTCAGCGCGCCTGCCGTTCCACAGCGGCGCGGAGCGCGGCTCGGAACTCGTGCGGAGCCTCCAGCCACGGATGGTGCCCGGCGTCCGCCACGATGACGACCTCGCAGCCGATGCGTGGGCCGAAGCTCCTCAGGGCGTCGGCGGGTCGGGAGTCGCCGGCGCCGCCGATGCTGGTCGCGCCCCGGGGCATCGCGGCACGCAGCTCGCCCACGCGTGACTCGAGCGGCCTGGCCTTCCTGTCCGCGTTGAGCGCCGCGTTCATCACGTAGTTGACGGGGCGGAGCGTGGCAGCGGCGGCGGCCGCCCAGCCCCACGCGCGTGCCCGGTCGGCGTGGTCAGTGAACCAGGAGAGCGTGAGGAACTCGATCTCCTCCGCGTCGGTCCGGGCCTCGATGTCGCCGAGCTCGTCGAGCCGCCGCTGCTGGTCGTCGGTGCGCCGGGCTCGCTGCGTCGCCTGGTCCGCCTCCCGCCACGAGCCGAGGAAGGGTCCCGCCAGATGGACCATCCCGGCCACGCGCTCGGGGTGCGCGAGCAGGACGTAGCTCGCGAGATCGGTCCCGAACGAGTGGCCCATCAGGACGACCCGCTCGTGCCCCCAGGCGTCGAGCAGCGCGACGAGGTCGCGCACGGACCCCTCGATGCTGTGCTCGCCGTGCCACGGCGAGCCGCCCGTGCCGCGCTGGTCGTACCGGTGGACGAGGCACAAGTCGTCCACCAGGTGCGCCACCGGGCCGAGATAGTCGGGGAGTCCCGGTCCCCCGTGGAGCATCACGACGGGAGGACGGCGGCTCGCGGCCGAGCCTGAGGTCCAGGTCCGCAGCCGCGTGCCGTCCTCCATCTCGATCGTGGCGGCGGTCACCGCACCAACGTAGGGGGCGACGTCACCGCGGCGCCGGAGTGCGCTGGGGTCGGTAGACGTGCAGGACGACGCCGCTGGGGAACGGCGTGGCCTCGACGAGGTCCAGGTGCCGTGACTCCGGCAGCTGGTCGAACAGGGCCTGTCCGCGGCCGAGGACCAGCGGCTGGACCAACAGGCGGTACTCGTCGATCAGGTCCGCCGCGACCAGCGCGCCGGCCAGCCGGCCGCCACCCCAGACGATCACGTCCGGGCCGGCCTCCGCCTTGATCGCGGCGATCTCGGCCGCGAGGTCGCCCCGCGCGACCCGGGTCTCGGGCCACGTGGCCTCGGCGTCGCTGAGCGACGTCGAGAACACGACCTTCGGGATGTCGTTCATCGGCGCCGCGTACGGATCGTCAGACCCCGGCCAGGCCGACGACATCTGCTGGTAGGTGACGCGACCCATGAGATGGGCACCGGCCCTGCTGATCCGGTCCAGCTTCCAGGCCTTCAGCTCGGCGCCTTCGGGGACCGCCATCCCCGGGTGCTCACGGTCGCTGTCGACGAACCCGTCCAGCGACATCGACATGTACAGGATGACGTCTCGCATGCTCATCTCTCGATGCTGGACCCGCGCCGGCTCGGCCGCGACGTGACAGCCGTCATGTGCTCGGCGTGACGACGACCGCCCAGGCGCTACAGCTCGGCGTCGCGCTCGAACATCTCGAACGTGTGGCGGCGCGTGTTCTCGAGGTGGGCTGCTGCGAGCTCGGCTGCGCGCTCCGCGTCGCCCAGCTCGATCGCGCGCGTGATCGCCTCGTGGTCCTGCCACATCATCGCCTCGTGATGGACGATGTTCTTGGGGAAGAGCCGCCGCGTCATCACGTCCAGGGCGGGCACCATCGTCTGCAGCAGGTCGTTCCCGGTGGCCCGGAACAGCATCTCGTGGAAGTCCGCGTTCGCCCGCGCGCCGGCCGCCGCATCGTGCACCCGGGCGGCGTCCCGTGCGCCGGCGACCAGCGCCTGCAGGGTCGCCAGGTGGTCCGCCGTGCAGCGCAACGCCGCGAGCCGCGCCGCCATCGGTTCGAGCGCGGCGCGGATCTCGAAGACCTCCCGCACGTTCTGACGCGTCAGCGGCGTGACGAACGCGCCGACGCCGGGCTGCACGTCCACCAGGCCCTCACCGCTGAGCGTGATGATCGCCTCCCGCACCGGGACCCGCGAGACGCCGAAGCGTTCCGAGAGGTCCCGCTCGTGCAGTCGGGTCCCCGCCCGCAGGTCGCCGTCGATGATCTGCTGGCGCAGCGAGCTGACGATGCGGTCCCGCAGGGCCGCGCGCGCTGTCACGACGCGCGGCGCGGTGGAGGGAGCGGGCGAGGGGACCGTGCTCATCGGCTCAACTGTAGAACCGCAGGTCACCCGACCCGACGATCCGGGTCCCGGACGTCCCGGCCAGGATCTCGCCGAGCTTGCTGAGCGACCCGATGACCGCCTCGCCGTGTCCGTCCGCGACGAAGCGGCGGGCGGCGTCCACCTTCGGGCCCATCGACCCCGCGGCGAACCCGAACTCGGCGAGCGCCTCCGGCGTCGCGCGCTCGATGGCGCGCTGCTCGGGCGTGCCCCAGTCGAGGTAGACGGCGTCGGCGTCCGTCAGGAGAAGGAGCAGGTCTGCCTCGATGTCGTGCGCGAGCACGGCCGACGCGAGGTCCTTGTCGATGACCGCCTCGACGCCGCGCAGGTGGCCGGCCTCGTAGTCGGCGACCACCGGCACGCCCCCACCGCCGACGCACAGCACGATGAGGCCCATCTCGGACAGCGCGCGGATCGTGGCGGCCTGCCGGATGTGCAGCGGCTCGGGCGAGGGCACCACGCGCCGCCACCACTCGCCGTCCTGCGCGATGGTCCACCCGTGCTCGGCGGCGAGCTCGTTCGCGCGCTCCTCGGAGTACACGGGCCCCACGAACTTGGTCGGGTTGTCGAACGCCGGGTCGTCGCCCGCGACGGCCGTCGTCGTCAGGATCGTCGCCATCTCCTTCTTCAGGCGGACGGCGTTCATCAGCTCCTGGCCGACGACGTACCCGAGCATCCCCTGCGTCTCCGCGCCGAGGATGTCCAGCGGGTACGCGGCGATCTCCTCGTACGCCAGGTTCTGGAGCGCGAGGAGGCCGACCTGCGGGCCGTTCCCGTGCGTGAGCACGAGGTCGTGCTCGAGCGCGAGCCCGGCGAGAGGTTCCACGGCCTCGCGCACGTTCTTGCGGAGGTTCTGCGACGTGATGGGCTCACCGCGCCGCGACAGCGCGTTGCCCCCGAGGGCAGCGACGATCTTCACCTGACGTTCCTTTCGTGGGGTCGACGCCGGGGCGTCAGACGGCGGTGCTCTCCTCGCGCGGGGCCACGGGGGTGGCGCGCTCGCGGAAGGTGAGGAGGAAGACGCTCGCGCCGATCGCGAGCAGGACGGAGGAGAGGAGGAAGGCGGCCTGGAACGACCCTGTGACGTCGACGAGGGCCCCCGTCACGTACGGGGCGACGATCGCCGCGGCCATGCCGATGCAGTTGTAGAGGCCGTACGCCGTCGAGCGCATCTCATTCGTGATGTTGTCGGCGACGACGCTGATGAGCACGGGGTCGAGGGCCAGCTTGCCGACCGCGCCGTACATCGCGATGGCCGCGACGAGCACCGCGTGCTGCCCGGTGAACGCCATCGTGAGGATCGCGAGGATCGTCAGCGGGACCAGGACGACGACGAACGGGCGGCGGGCGCGGATGCGGTCCGAGAGGTGGCCCACCAGCAGCCCGGCGGGCACCGCCACCCAGAACGCGACGGAGGAGAGCTGGCCGGCCGCCTCGGGTTCCATCCCCCACTCGTGGGCCAGGAACGTCGGCAGCCACGTGACCATCACGAAGAACGCGTAGACGCCGCAGAACAGCATGACGAACGTGCCCAGCAGCACCCGGTTCCGCAGCAGCGTGCCGAACCGGCCCAGCTCGCCGCGGAGCGGACCGGGCGGCCGGCTCGGCCGCGAGTCCGGGATGAGCGTGCGGATGAGGAGTCCGACCACGAGCGTGATGCCGCCGAACAGGACGAACGTCCAGCCCCACTCGAGCTCGAGGGTGTACGTGATGAACGTCGCGGCGAGGATGCCCACCGCCGTGCCGATCCCCTGGCCGGAGTTGATGATCGCGGCCCCGAGCGCCCGGAACCGCAGCGGAGTCTCCTCGCCGGACTTCGCGTACTGGGGTCCGTAGTAGAGGCCCTCGCCGAAGCCGGCGAACGCGCGCATCAGCACGAGCATCCCGAAGACGTGCAGGATGCCCGCGACTCCCGTGAGCGCCGTCGCGATCCCGAAGATCACGAACCCCACGAAGATCAGGCGGATCCGGCCGACCCGGTCGCCGAGGATCCCCGACGGGATCTGCGTCGCGACGTAGACGACGAAGAACACGCTCGAGAGCAGCCCGATCGTCGCGTTGGAGACGCCGAACTGCTCCCTCACCGTGTCCTGCACCGGCGACAGGATCGAGCGGTCGGCGTACATCATGACCCAGCCGAGGAAGAACAGGAACGCGTAGCGCAACCACCGCCAGTCCGATCGCCGGGCAGCGGCCGGCGGAGTCTGCGAGGTCTCCGTCGCGGGGACGGCACCACCCTCCGGCGCGCTCACGACGCGGCCCCGACGAGCGACGGCCGCGGCGCGAGCGCGTCACGCACCGCGGCGATCCCGAGCAGGGTGTCGGCCCCCGAGGTGTGGCCGACGGCGAGCAGGTCGCGGATCGCCGCGCTCCCCACGACGCCGGGGCGGGCGGCCAGGGCGCGCCGGAGCGGCCCCGCGAAGCGTCCGCGGCAGGCGTCCCGGAGGTAGGCGCACGAGACGTCGGTGGTCAGGGCGCTCCCCCGGGTGGCCACCAGCTCGGCCAGCGCCCGCACGCCGTCGGCGGCCCGGTCGGGGAGCCGCCGCGCGTGCAGCGCGCCGACGGCGCCGACGAGCGCGTCGTCACCGCTCGGCGTCAGACCCGGGCCGCGGCCCACGAGCCAGGCGGCCGCGCCGGCGTCGCCCCGAGCGAGCCCGGCGACGGCGTCACGGAGCCGCCGCCGCAGGACGTCGGGAGCGACGGTCGCGAGGCCGCTCGCGCCGATCAGGTCGTCGGTCGGGGGCGCCAGGTCGAGGGAGTCCGGCCGCGGCGGCGCGACGACGTCGACCCACGCCCCCCGCCACGCGGCACCGAGCTCCAGGCTCACCGCGGCGTCGTCCGCCGTCAGGGCCCCGGTCCGGGCGTCGACGTGCCACCGGGTGCGGCCGGAGTGGACGGCCCGGCTCCATGCCGTCCACTCCGGTGTCTCGAGCTCGATGCCGAACGGGCACTCGAGCAGCCGGACGCCGCGCACGAGGGAGACGTGCACGAGCGCCGGCTCGCGGGTGGTGGGCGCGGCGAGGTTGACGGAGGTGTCGAACACGCTGTGCACGTCGAGGACGCGCACCGCCTGGAGCACCTCCGACGCCGTCGCTCCGATCCACCGGGCCGTCATGGGCGTCAGTCGACCTCGACGCCGTACGTCGCGGCGAGGGCCTCGAGGGCCTGCTCGAAGCACGCCAGCGGCGCGCGGACGGTGCCGGCGCCGACCTGACCCTTGCCCGCGACCTTGTGCGCGATGCCCGTGTTGATGATCGGCGTGATGCCCGTGGCGACGACCTTGCGCACGTCGATGCCGACGCAGGCGCCCTGGAAGTCCCACGTCGGGATCGGCAGCCCGGGGTTGTGGCCGGTGACGATCTCGAGCATGTCGTTGGAGACCGCGAGCGCGTCGCCGAAGCCCCCGGCACCCACGAACCGCGTGACGCCCGGCGCGGCGATCATCGCCATGCCGCCGACGCCGAACGCCTCAGTGATCGCGGAGTCGCCGATGTCGGGGTTCGCGTCGTCCTGCGAGAACCCGGTGAAGAACAGGCCCTCCGGGGTGTTGACGGGCGCCTCGAACCACTGGTCGCCGAGCCCGGCGACGCGGATGCCGAAGTTCTTCCCGTTGCGGGTCATCGCCGTGACGACCGAGCCCTCCTGGATCGTGCGGGCGCTGTCCATGATCGCCTTGCACGCCGCCATCATCACGTTGAGGAAGAACTGGTCGGTGTCGGCCAGGAACGTCAGGATGCGCTCCTTGCGGGCCGGCTCGAGGTCCTGGGCGGCGATCGGTCCGGCGAGCTTCGTGAACAGCAGGGCCGACGCCGCGATGTTGCGCTGGTGGAACTCGTCGCCCATCGTGATGGCGCGAGCCACGAGGGGCAGCAGCGGGAGGCCGTCCTCCATGCCGGCGACGGCGGCGGCGATCGCCGGGCCGAGGTCGTCGGCCATCCAGTGCAGGCGCTCGACGACCTCGGCGTCGTACGCCCCGAACCGCAGCACCTTGCCGATGCCCTCGTTCATGGTGCAGTACGCGCGGTTGCCGTTGCCCCGCTCCTCCACGACGAGCACGGCCATGCCGGCGCTCGTGATGCCGCCCATCGGGCCGACGGCGCCCACGTGGTGGCACGGGACGAAGCGCACCTCGGAGGCGAGCAGCGCGCGGGCCTCGTCCTCCGTCGTCGCCCAGCCCTCGAACAGGGCGGCGCCGACGCACGACCCCTGCATCGGGCCGGTCATCTCGTCCCACGCGATCGGCGGGCCGGCGTGCAGCAGGACCTTGCCCTCGGTGAGCTCGGGGATGACGTCGCCGGCGCGGACGACGTCGACGAGCACGGGCTGAGCGGTGGTGATCTTCTCGACGACCTTCGCGTTGGCGGCGTCGATGGCGGCGGCGTGGTTCATGCCTGGGTACTCCTCGGAACTCGTGGGTCTGGGTGCTGGTGGGGTCGCGGGCTCAGCTCAGCGCCGCGAGGATGCGCTGCAGCCGGGCGTTGCCGCCGGCCAGGGGCGACCACGTGTACTGCACGACCTGGCCGCCGCGCTCCTGCAGCGTGTCGGCGAACGACGCGAGCCCGACGTTGACGACGCGCGGCGCCTCGGAGACGAGCCGGCGCGTGGGCTCCGGGATCTCCGCCGGCGTGCGGCGCTCGCCGGTGCGGCTCACGACGCCGAGCGCGTACCGCGTCGCGGCAGCGTTCGAGCCGAGCACGACGACGCCGGCCTCCTGGAGCGTGCGGGTCTGCTCCGACAGCGGCTGCGGGTCCTTCTCGGTCCCGCAGACGCTGGCGACGACGACGACCTCACGCCCGTCGGCCCGGGCCGCCTCGCGTCCGGCCTCGATGGCCCCGACGATCGCCCCCGCGGGGTCCTCGTGCGAGCCGAAGCCGGTGACGACGTCGAGCAGGAGGACCGCCAGCTGCCGGTCGTCGAACGCGTCCCGGATCATCTGGGCGCGCAGTGACGGGTCGATCATCGGGTGCGGACGACCCTGCGTGTAGGCGTCGTCGCCGAGGTCGATCACCGTGTGCCCGTCGTGGTGCAGCATGTAGCCGTCGGCGTGCTCGGCGTCGGTCGGTACGCCGAGACCGCGCGAGAGCAGGATCGCCGCCTCGCTGGTGAGCGTGCCGCCGCAGAACAGGCCGGTGATGGTCCGCTGGCCCGGCGCGAGCTCGACGGCGGGCGCCTCCTCGTCGGTGACGGTGCCCGCGAGGCTGACGGCGAGCCGGGCGGCCTCGTCGAGCGTGGCGGCGAAGTGGACGTTGCCGTCGACCTCCACCGCCGGCTGCTCGCCGAGGAGGATCGCGACGACCGGCGTCGCCAGCTCCTGGCACACGTCGAGCACCGTCTCGCGCACGGACGGCGCCGGCGGCTTCGAGACGAGCGTGATGACGCTGGTGCCCGGGTCGGCGTCGAGCGCGCGGAGCGCCTGGAGGCACGTGACGGCGCCGACCTTCTCGGAGAGGTCGCGCCCGCCCAGGCCGATCGCCTGGCTGACGCCGCCGCCCGCCCGGTCGATCTGCACCATGACCTCCTGGGTGCCGGTGCCGGACGCGCCGACGATCCCGATCGACCCGGGGGTCACGATGTTCGTGAACGCCAGCGGGAGACCGCCGAGGCTGCCGGTACCGCAGTCCGGGCCCATCATGAGCAGTCCCCTCTCGCGGGCCTTGTGCTTGAGGCGCACCTCGTCGTCGACGGCGAGGTTGTCCGAGAACACGAAGACGTGGAGGTCCTTGTCGAGCAGCCGGTCGATCTCGGGTGCGGCCTGCTCGCCGGGGATCGACACGAGCGCGAGGTTCGCGTCCGGCAGCGCTGTGAGCGCCCGGTCCAGCGACCGCACGCGCGGGTAGGTCGTCGCCGACGCCGCGCTCGCCTGGCTCTTGAGGAACTCGGCGACGCGTCCGCTGATGAGATCGGCGGCCCCCGCGCCGTCCGCCTCCAGGGCGATGACGAGGTCGGACGGCCCTGCACCCTCGAGCTCGTCCGACCCGAACCCGGTGTCGCGGAAGATCTCCTTGTTCGCCGGCGTGCCCATCATGATCGACACGCGCTCGACGGCGTCGAGCCCGCTCAGCTGCGTGCTGAGCATCATCAGGCTCACGGAGTCCTGATACGTGTTCGGCTTGATGATCGTCTGGAGCATGCTGTCAGCTCACGGCCTTTCTGTTCTCCTTGATGCCGAGCGCGGCGAGGATGGCGACGACGAGCAGGCCGATCGCCAGGTAGAAGCCCACGTTCCACTCGCCTGTCGCCTCGACGAGGAACCCGGTGATGTAGGGCGCGAGGATCGACGCCGACATCCCGATGAAGTTGAACAGCCCGAACGCCGTCGCCGTGATCGCCTTCGGCGAGTTCACGCCGCAGAGGGCGATGAGCAGCGGGTCCGTGGCGAGCTTGCCGGTGAGGCCGTACAGCACGAGCGCGACGATGACGAGCGGCATGGACGGTGCGAACACGAGCAGCAGGATCGACGCGATCGCGGCCGGGAAGACGATGAGCAGCAGCGGCTTGCGGCGTCCGATGCGGTCGGAGAAGTACGCGAAGACGAGGGCCGCCGGCACCGACGTCCACGCCGCGAGCGACGACACGAACCCCGTGTCCTCCAGGGCGACGCCGCGCACCTCGTTGAGGTAGGTGGGGAGCCACGTGATCATGACGAAGAACCCGTAGATCGAGCAGAACACCATGACGAACGTGCGCACGAGGTTCTTGCTCTTGAACAGGCTGAGGACGGTGGGCTTCGGCTCGTCCCCCGCCGACGGCGTCGGGCGCGCCGGCTCCTTGATGAACACCCACATGGCCAGGCCGACGACGATCGTCGGCAGGGCGAACACGTAGAACGGCCCGCGCCAGCCGAGGTCGAGGTCGAACGCGATGTAGCTTGACGCGATGAGGCCGATCGAGATGCCGAACGCCTGGCCCGAGTTGATGAGGGCGCTGCCGACGGTGCGGAAGCGCTCCGGGATCATCTCCCCGGAGAGCGAGTACTGCGGGCCGTAGTAGAAGCCCTGCCCGAAGCCCGCCATCGCGCGCATCAGGAAGAGCACGCCGACGGCGCCGGCGATGCCGGTCAGGCCCGTGAAGAGGCCGAAGACGATGAACCCGAACACGATGAACTTGAGGCGGCCGTACTTGTCGCCGAGCATCCCCGAGGGGACCTGGACGAGCGCGTACACCAGGAAGAACACCGAGTTGAGGAGCCCGAGCCCGGCCTTGTCGAGGCCGAACTCCGAGCCGATCTCGGACATGACCGGGTTGAGGATCGTGCGGTCGGCGTAGATGAAGAGCCAACCGAGGAAGAACAACAGGGCGACCACCCACCAGCGGGTGGTTCTGGTCGCGCGGGGCATCGTCTCTGACGCGGGGTGCATCGGACTCCTTGAGGCGGGCGTACGGCCGTGGTGGTATACCAGCGTAGCGGCAGCCGAGCCGTGGTGGCGCCCATGCCGAAGTGCAACTCCTGGAACGCGGCGCTTCCGGTGCACCATGAGGGCGGTGGCACGTCGCCGACGTCACCGGCGCGGCGTGTATACCAATCCAGCACTCGCGAGGCCGGACGCGTCGCGCACGGGCGGCGCCGCTCGCACGCCGGCGGGCGGCGGGAACGGGCACGACGCGCTGCGGCAGACTACGCGGCATGCCCGCGTTCACCCCCGCCGACCGCGCCTGGTGCGACGAGGCGATCCGCCGCGTCGAGGCGGACGCCCAGCGGTCCGCCGACACCCACCTCCACCAGGTCCCGCTCCCGGCGGACTGGGGCATCGACCTGTACCTCAAGGACGAGTCGGTGCACCCCACGGGGAGCCTCAAGCACCGCCTCGCGCGGTCCCTGTTCCTGTACGCGCTCGTCAACGGCTGGTTGCGTGAGGGCACGACCGTCATCGAGGCCACCAGCGGGAACACGGCGGTGTCCGAGGCGTACTTCGCGCGCATGCTCGACCTGCCGTTCGTCGCCGTGATGCCGCGGCGGACGAGCCCGGCGAAGATCGCGCGGATCGAGGCGTACGGCGGCCGGTGCCACCTGGTCGACACGCCGTCCGCGATCTACGCCGAGGCCGAGCGGCTCGCGGCCGAGACCGGAGGCCGGTACCTCGACCAGTTCACCTACGCCGAGCGCGCCACCGACTGGCGCGGCAACAACAACATCGCGGAGTCGATCTTCGGCCAGCTCGCGCTGGAGCGGCACCCGGTGCCCGAGTGGGTGGTCGTCGCCGCGGGGACGGGCGGGACGTCGTCGACCATCGGCCGCTACCTGCGCTATCGCCGCCACCCGACGCGGCTCGCCGTCGTCGACCCGGAGAACTCCTCCTTCTACCCCGGCTGGGCCGACGACGTCCCCGACTACACCACCGGCATGCCGTCCCGGATCGAGGGCATCGGCCGCCCGCGCATGGAACCGAGCTTCGTGCCCGGCGTCATCGACCACATGATCCCCGTGCCCGACGCCGCCAGCGTCGCCGCGATGCGGCACCTCGCCGCCTACGCCGGACGCCGCGCGGGCGGCTCCACCGGGACCTGCCTGTGGGGTGCGTGGACGCTCATCGACGCGATGCGCCGCGACGGCCGGACCGGGAGCGTCGTCACGCTCCTGTGCGACTCCGGCGACCTGTACTCCGGCACGTACTACGACGACGCGTGGGTCGCCGCGCAGGGCCTCGACCCCGCGCCGTACCGCGCGCGCATCGAGCGGCTGCTCGCCGGCGGGGAGCTCTAGGGACCTCGCCCGCGCGTCGAGTCAGACCCGAGGGGTCGAGTCAGGCCCTCCGGAGGGTCTGACTCGACCCCTCGGGTCTGATTCGAGGAGTTCCTCAGGCCGACAACCGGCGGGAGGCGGAGGCGACGGCCAGCGCCGCGAGGAGCTCTTCCGTCTCGTCCCAGCCGACGCACGCGTCGGTCACGCTCTGCCCGAACACGAGCCCCGTCGGCGCCGGCTCCTGCCGCCCCGGCACCAGGAAGCTCTCGATCATCACGCCGGCGATGCCGCGCTCCCCCGCGCCGATCCGCTGCGCGAGCTCGCGGACGACGCCGGCCTGCCGCACGTGGTCCTTCCCGGAGTTGCCGTGGCTCGCATCGACGACGAGCCGGCGCGGCAGGCCCGCCGCCCCGATCAGGTCGAGCGCGGCGGCCACGGACGCCGCATCGAAGTTCGGCCCGGACCGTCCCCCGCGCAGCACCACGTGCCCGTCCGGGTTCCCGGTGGTCGCGACGGCTGACGCGCGGCCGTCGTCGTCGATCCCGAGGAACGTGTGCTCGGCCGCCGCCGCGACGCAGCCGTCGATGGCCGCCTGCACGTCGCCGTCCGTCGCGTTCTTGAACCCGATCGGCATCGACAGCCCGGACGCGAGCTGCCGGTGCACCTGGCTCTCCGGCGTCCGCGCGCCGATCGCACCCCAGCTGACGGCGTCCGCCACGTACTGCGGCGTCGTCGGCTCGAGGAACTCCGTTGCGGCGGGGAGTCCGGCGGCGACGACGTCGAGCAGCACCCGCCGGGCGAGGCGCAGCCCGCGAGGCACGTCGTGCGAGCCGTCCAACCCCGGGTCGTTGATGAGGCCCTTCCAGCCGAGCGTGGTGCGCGGCTTCTCGAAGTAGACGCGCATGACGACCTCGAGCGAGTCCGCGAACCTCTCCCGCAGCGGGGCGAGCCGAGCGGCGTAGGCGAGCGCGGCCTCCGGGTCGTGGATCGAGCAGGGACCGACGACGACGAGCAGGCGGTCGTCGGCGCCGCGCAGGATGTCCGAGGCCCCTCGGCGGGACGACGCGACGAGCGCGGCGCCGTCATCGTCGAGCGGCGCCTCGGTGCGGATCGCGGCGGGGGTGGGCAGCAGTTCGAGCGCCCGGACCCGGAGGTCGTTCGTGCGCGGCGCGGCGGCGACGGTCGTCATGTCGGTCTCCTCGATCGGCGGCGGACCGAGGAGACCGGCCCGCCTGGAAAGGCGAAGGGCGCGGACCCGAGTGGTCCACGCCCTGGCTGGCTCTGTGCGTCGGTGGGTGCTCAGCGGCGACCCGCCGACTCGCGAGGAGCCAGCGCGGGGCGCCAATAAAACTGAACCGTCACGCCGGTGAGAGTAGCACCGCCCCTAGGCTGGGCCGATGCCCGTCCCGGAGTACGTCGCCCGCCTGCGCGCCGCCGTCGGGCACGAGCTCCTGTGGCTCCCCGGTGTGAGCGCGGTCGTCACGGATCCCGCCGATCGTGTGCTCCTCGGTCGCCGGACGGACAACGGCCTCTGGGCGATCCCGGGCGGCATCCTCGACCCGGGCGAGGAGCCCGCCGTCGGTCTGCGACGCGAGATCCTCGAGGAGACCGGGGTGCTCGCGCGCACGGAGGCGCTCGTGCTCGTCGACACCACCGACGTCGTGCACTACGCGAGCGGCGACAGCGCGCAGTACCTCAACCTCACGTTCTGGTGCGTGGCGACGGGCGGCGAGGCGCACGTCGCGGACGACGAGTCGACGGCGGTCGGCTGGTTCGCCCGCGACGCGCTGCCGGAGCCGCTCGCCGCCAGCACCTCGAAGCGTGTGGCCGCCTACGACCGGTACCGGGCGGACCCGGCCAACGGGCCCGACTTCGTCCCCTGACCGCCGTCAGGGGCGCTCCGGCACCTCGCGCCGCTCCGGTCCCACGTACTCCGACAGCGGCCGGATGAGCGCGTTCGAGGCGAGCTGCTCCATGATGTGCGCCGTCCACCCCGTCACCCTGCTCGCCACGAACAGCGGGGTGAACGTCGCCGTCTCGAACCCCATGAGGTGGTACGCCGGGCCCGCGGGGTAGTCGAGGTTCGGCAGGATGCCGGTGCGCTCGGCCATGGCGTCCTCGAGCGCGGCGTACAGCGCCATGAGCTCCGTGCGCCCGGTGTGGTCGACCATCCGCACGAGCGCCTCGCGCATGGTCGGGACCCGGGAGTCGCCGTGCTTGTAGACGCGGTGCCCGAAGCCCATCACCTTGCCCTTGGCGGCCAGGCGATCGGCGAGCCAACCGGCGGCGTCGTCGGCCGTGCCGATCTCGGCGAACGTGCGCATCACCGCCTCGTTCGCGCCGCCGTGCAGCGGCCCCTTGAGCGCGCCGACGGCGCCGGTCACCGCCGAGTACAGGTCGGAGAGCGTCGAGGCGATCACCCGCGCCGTGAACGTCGAGGCGTTGAACGAGTGCTCCGCGTACAGCGTCATCGACACGGAGAAGGCGTCGACGACGACGGCGTCCGGCACCTGCCCGAACGTCAGGTACAGCAGGTGCTCGCACCAGCCGAGATCCGCACGCGGCGCCACCTCCGGCAGGTCGAGCCGGCGGCGCTGGTCCAGGGCGACGATCGCCGGCAGCTGCGCGAACAGGCGCAGCGAGGCGGCCTGCAGCGCGTCGGGGTCGAGGTTCTCCGCATCGGGGTCGGTCGCTCCCAGCACCGAGACGGCGGTGCGCACGACGTCCATCGGGTGCGCCGTCGTCGGGAGGGCGAGGATCGCGTCGCGGACGTCGGGGTCCAGGTCGCGCTGGAGCCGCTCGGTCGCGTTCTGGGCCTGGAGCTCGTCGGGCGTCGGGAGCTCGCCGTGCCAGAGCAGGTACGCGACCTCCTCGAACGACACCCGGGCCGCCAGGTCCTGCACCGGGTACCCGCGGTACAGCAGGGAGTTCGTGTCGGGGTCCACCTTGGAGATCGAGGTGGTGTCGACGACGACGCCGGCCAGCCCCTTGTGGATCTCCTTCGCCTGCGGATCTGCGTCCGTCATGTCACTCCTTCGTGAGGAACCGCGCGTGGACAGCTCGCTCCCACGCTAGCGCCGGTCACGCGAGCAGCGCCTCCGCGTTCGACCGCTGCGTCACGATGCTGTTGATGACGCCGTTCCGCGCCGCCACCCGAACGGCGTCGGCGCGCGCGGGGTCGAACACGACGGCGATGCGTTCTCGCGTGCCCATGAGAGTCTCGACGTCCGGCGCGACGATCCGCCGCCGCGCCGGTCCGTGGACCGTGCGCCCGTGGGCGTCGATCGGGATGCCCAGGGCCTCCGCGACGGCGCCGGCCCGTGTCGCGTCGTCGCGCACGTCCGGCAGGTGGTCGTAGATGATCGACCGCCCGGGCGCCCACGCGCCGACCCCCGTGATGAGGACGCTGAGCTCCCGGAACCGCGCGAAGGCCGCGCGCACCTCGGGCTGCGCCATGTAGCTGCGCCACGCGTCCTCGCTCGAGGCGACCATCGGTGCGAAGAAGACCTGCGCCGATCCTCCGGTCCTGCGCGTGAGGATCCGGATGAGACTGATCACGTTCGAGGCGTCTGTCCGCGGGAGCTCTCCGGTGATCTGCACGAACGTGCACAACGGGAGGGGAACCTGCGGCAGCTCGTGGATCGCGAGCATCGTGCGGGCCGAGGTGATGCCCACCAGCTCGCCCTCGCGGACCACCTCCGACAGCAGCACGACCGCCGCCTCGCCCAGTCTGGCGAGCAGCTGGTCCTCGGCACCGTCATCGATGACCACGGCGCGCCGGAGCTGGTAGGCCTCCTCGAGCTCGCGGGAGAGGTTGTCGTTGACGTCGCCCGGGACGTCGATGGTGATCTGCACGACGCCGGTGCGTCGAGCGGCGTCGAGGAGGCGCGCCACCTTGAACCGGCTGAGGAAGAGCTCGTCCGCGATCTCGCTCTTCGACCGGCCGCCGTGGTAGTACCGGCGGGCGACGTGTGCCATCAACGCCCGCTCGCGAGCATGGGATCCCGAGGCATCGACCATCCGCCCAGGATGCTCGTTTGAGCACTTTCGACGCAAGGCCTTGCCCGCCATGCCCTCATCACCTTGACTTGAGGCGCAGCGATGGTCCTCGCACCGCTCGGATGAGCAGCCAGGCGCACGGATCCACCGCCATCGGTCACAGCGACCGTGTGCACCCTGACGAGGAGGTCACATGCGCAACGATCCGACCGGTCTCGCCCGGTGGGGCGCGCTCGGCGTCGCGGCGGCGCTGGTCCTCGCCGGATGCGGCGCGGGCGGCGGCGACGCCGGCGGCGGCGGCGACGACACCGGTGCCGAGCTCGAAGCCTCCGCCGAGGACTTCCTCGCTGGACGTGGCGAGGAGCTCGGCGTCGGCAGCATCAGCGTTCTCGCTCAGAGCTCACCTCAGGCCGACGCGATCCAGCAGATCAGCGGACAGTTCACCGAGCTCACCGGGATCACCGTCGACTGGACGATCCTCGACGAGCAGTCCACCGAGAACCGCGCGGCAGTGGCACTCGGTTCGGGTGACGGCGGGTACGACGTCCTGCAGACGCCGTCCGGCTTCATCCCGACGTACGTGGACCGCGGCTGGCTCGAGCCGATCGGGCCGCTCGTCGACGACGCGGAGAGCATCGTCCCCGGATGGGACCTCGCGGCGTTCGGCGAGGGGACGACGTCGCTGCTGAGCCGGGAGGACGAGCTGTACGGCGTCCCGATGTTCATCGGGACCCAGATGTTCTACTACCGCACCGACGTGTTCGCCGAGCACGGCATCGACGCGGTGCCGACGACGTACGAGGAGCTCGTCGACGTCGTCCACCAGATCCACTCCGACGATGTCGCCGGCATCGCGCTGCGGACGGCCCCGAGCCCGTCGCAGCTGCTGTTCGTCTGGTCGGCGTGGCTCTACGCCAACGGCGGCAGCTACTACGAGACGTTCGACGACGGCACGTACTCGGGATCTGCCCTGGACTCCCCGGAGGCCGTCGAGTCGCTCACGACGTACACCGACCTCGTGCAGAACTACGCGCCGTCCGGAGCGACGAACTGGAGCGTCGACGACGTCACGCGCGCCTTCGCCAGCGGGCGGGTCGCGATCGTCCAGGAGGGTGCCGTGTTCGGCGGCACCTTCAACAACCCGGAGGCCTCGCAGGTCGCGGGGAACATCGACTCGTTCACGCTGCCGGAGGGTCCCGCCGGCTCGTACGTGCCGTACAACACGCACGGGTGGACCATCGCGGCGAACAGCGATGCGACGGACGCGGCGTGGCTCTTCACGCAGTGGGCGACTCTCGCGCAGACGCTCACGGCGGCGACACAGACGGACGCCAACTTCGGGGCGCCGCCTCTCGCGGAGGTGTACGAGTCGCCGGAGTACGAGGAGAGCTACGGGTTCGGGAGCTTCGTCCCGACCGTCACCGGCACGATCGGGATCGCGAACGACGGCGGCGTCTCACCGTTCGAGGACGATCCGAACTACCTGCCGGCGACACCGGACTGGGCGACCGTCGGTCAGCAGATCGCCGAGGAGCTGAGCAAGGCGGTGACGGGCCAGGTCGAGGTCGCCGAAGCCATCCGGGCCGCCGCCGCGTACCTCGAGTGAGCTCGTTCACCGCGGCCGACGGCCGGCTGCGTGGATGGCAGCTCGGATTCACCGCCCCGCTGTTCGTCGTGCTGGCCCTGACGACGATCCTGCCCATCGTGTACGCCCTCGCCCTCGCGCTCGGCGCGTCGGACGACAGCCTGACCCCCCGTGCACCGTTCAGCGGGGAGAACTTCTCGGACGTCTTCGGCGGACGTGAGATCTGGTCGGCCCTCTGGCTCGCCGTCGTCTTTCTCGTCGGGGCGCTCGCGCTCGAGCTGGCGCTCGGCGTTCTCACGGCGCTCGTCCTCGACCGGTTCCTCCCGAACCGCAACGCCCTGCGGGTGCTGCTGCTCTGGCCGGCTGTGCTTCCGCCGATCGCTGTCGCCCTGGTGTTCAAGTACATCCTGCAGGGCGACATCGGCATGGTGTCCTACTACCTCGGACTCGTCGGTATCCACCAGGAGTGGCTGACGCAGCCGGGATCGGCGATGGCGGTCATCATCGGGATCGACGTCTGGCAGTACACGCCGTTCGTCATCCTGCTGACCCTGGCGGCGCTCAAGACCGTGCCCGAGGAGGTCCTCGAGGCCGCCCAGCTCGACGGCGCCGGCGCTGTCCGCAGCGCGTGGAGCCTCGTGCTGCCGATCGTCCGGCCGGCCGTGATCGCCATCGCGTTGCTGCGGTTCATCGACGCGATCCAGGTGTTTCCCACCATCTACGTGCTCACTCGTGGCGGACCGGGGTCGAGCACCCAGCTCCTGACCTACTACAACTTCCAGGTCTTCTTCGGTCAGCTGCGGTTCGGTGAGGGCGCCGCGATCGCCGTGTTCGTCGTCGTCTTCACGCTGGTGTGCGTGACGGTGTTCACGCGCCTCCAGCGACGAGCGGAACGGGCATGGGCATGAGGCGCACGACGAGGTCCAGCCTCCCGGCGCGGATCGCGGCCTACGTCTTCATCGCGCTCGTCCTCGTCGTGTTCACGCTGCCCACGCTGTATGCCGTCCTCACCTCGCTCCAGCCGCCCCAGGTCAGCCTGAACCCGGTCCCGCAATGGGTGTTCACGCCGACCCTCGACAACTTCGTGGCGCTCTTCGACGAGTCCTCGTTCCTCGGGCCGGTCCTCAACAGCGTCCAGTCGAGCGTGGGCTCGGCCGCGCTGGCGCTCGCGATCTCCGCGCCGGCCGCCTACGCCCTGAGCCGTGCAGGCGTCTCCTCCTCCGGAGCGACGGGCCTGTGGCTGCTCGCGGCTCGCGCCCTGCCCGCCATCGGGCTCGCCGTCCCGGCGTACGCCATCTTCACCAGAGTGGGTCTGTCGGACACCATCGTCGCGCTGCTGCTCGTGTACCTGCCGTTCAACGTGGCACTGGCGACGATCATGCTCAAGGTCTTCATCGACGGGATCCCGCGCGAGCTCGACGAGGCCGCCGCGCTCGACGGCGCCGGACCGCTACGGACGATGCTCCAGGTCGTGCTGCCCGTGGCCCGGCCGGGGCTGGCGTCGGTCACGATCATGACGTTCCTCTTCGCGTGGAACAACTTCCTGTTTCCCCTGGTCCTCACCGGCTCGCAGTCCGCCACGATCCCCCTCGTGCTGCAGAAGTTCCTCGGGAGCTACACGCTGCAGTGGAACCAGGTCATGGCGGGCGTCGTCCTGCTCTCGCTCCCCCTCATCGTTCTCGGGGCGATCTTCGGCAAGTACATGGTCGGCGGCCTCGCCGCCGGCAGCGTGAAATGACCACCACCGACACGGAGGAACGCCCGAGCATGAGCTCGCGACCGAACATTCTCGTCATCTGTACCGACCAGCACCGCTTCGACGCCGTCGGCACGCACCCGGGGAGCGCGGCGATCACACCCAACCTCGTGGCACTGGCCGAGCGGGGGGCGGTGTTCGAGCAGTGCTACGCCCCGAACACGGTGTGCTCGCCGACGCGCGCGTCGATGCTCACCGGCGAGTACCCGAGCTCCCACGGCCTGTGGGCCAACGGCGTCACCCTCCCGGAAGGGCGCAGCCTCGTCTCGCGCGAGCTGGCGGACGCCGGGTACCGGACCGGGCTCGTCGGCAAGTTCCACCTCGCGTCGGCGTTCGAGGGGCGCACGGAGGAGCGGCTGGACGACGGGTTCGAGACGTTCGCCTGGGCCCACGACCCGTTCCACGGCGCGCCCGAGAACGCCTACCACCGGTGGCTGCGCGAACGGCACCCCGCCCTCTGGGCGGAGGCGATGGGCGACGTCGTCACACCGGACGTGGAGAACTTCGCGCACGAGAACACGCGCTTCGACGAGATGCCGGCGCACGCGAGCTATTCGACGTGGGTCACCGAGGAGGTCGGGGACTTCCTGCGGACCGAGGACGACCGGCCGTTCTTCCTCCTCGCGAACTACTTCGCGCCGCACCACCCGTTCGCGGCTCCTCAGGAGTACCTCGACCTGTATCCGCCGGGCTCGGTGCCGCCCCCGGTGGGCGGACCCGACGAGCTCGCGACGAAGCCGACCCTCCAGTCCGAGGCCTCCCGGGCCAGCTACGTGGGTCACGGGCCGTCCTTCGCGGACTTCACGCCCGAGGGGATCGACGAGATCCGGCGCACGTACCACGCGATGGTGAGCCAGATCGACGACGGCGTCGGCCGCATCCTTCGAACCTTGCGGGAGCAGGGGCTGGAGCGGGACACGCTCGTCGTCTTCGTCAGCGACCACGGCGAGATGCTGGGTGACCACGCCCTCCTCCTCAAGGGGCCGATGATGTACGACCCCGCCGTCCGGGTGCCGCTGGTCGTGTCGTGGCCCGACCTCGTGCCGGCCGGCCACCGCGTCACGGACTTCGTGGGCGTCCACGACGTCGCGCACACGATCCGGTGCGCCGCCGGGCTCGAGCCGTACGCGCGCGACCAGGGCCTGGACCTCGTCGCCGTCGCGCGTGAGGAGCGCGAGGCACGCACCTACGCATGGGCGGAGTACCGCGACTCGGGCTACCCGTACGACCCGCCGGCGCACACGACGATGTATCGGCGCCACGACTCGAAGGTCGTGGTCTGGCACGGCGACCCTGACGCGGGCCGGCCGGCGACGGGCGAGCTGTACGACCTCGCCGACGACCCCGACGAGCTCGTCAACCGGTGGGACGACCCGGCTTACGCGCGGCGGCGGCTCGAGCTCTGCGCTGCGGTCTCCGACCTCCAGATGCTCCACGAGCACCGCCACGCCGACCGCGTCGCCCCGTGGTGACCATCCCCAGCCGTCCTTTCGCGGCGCCACACCCCGCGCGAGGCCAGCCTCACGGCCGATACGTGAAGATCTCCGCGTCGAAGGCGTTGTACCCGGCGTAGTCGACCAGCTCGTACAGCCGCGCGCGCGTCTGCATGTCCGGCACGAGCGCGGCCTGCGTCCCGGCCGCGGTGATCTCGTCGAGCCCACGCTCGACGGCGCCCATCGCCACCCGCAGCAGCGTCACCGGGTAGATGACGATCCGGACGCCGGCGTCCTGCAGCTGCGAGACAGTGAACAGCTCGGACTTCCCGAACTCCGTCATGTTCGCCAGCACCGGGACGTCGACGGCGTTCGCCACCGCCTCGAACTCCGCCAGCGAGCGCATCGCCTCGGGGAAGATCGCGTCGGCGCCCGCGTCCACGAAGGCGCGAGCCCGCTCGATCGCGGCGTCGAACCCTTCGACGGCGCGCACGTCCGTGCGGGCCATCACGAGGAAGTCGCCGTCGCGCCGTGCGTCGGCCGCCGCCCGGACCCGCTGCACGGCGTCGGCCAGCGGCACCACCTGCTTGCCGTCGAGGTGCCCGCACCGCTTCGGGTTCACCTGGTCCTCGATGTGGCACCCGGCCAGCCCGGCGTCCTCGAGCACCTGGACGGTGCGCGCGACGTTCATCGGCTCACCGAAGCCCGTGTCGGCGTCGACGAGCGTCGGCAGGTTCGTCATCCGCGCGATCTGCCCCGCCCGACCGGCCACCTCGGTGAGCGTCGTCAGGCCGATGTCGGGCAGCCCGAGATCGGCGGAGAGCACAGCGCCGGACACGTAGACGCCCTCGAACCCCTTGTCCTCGATGAGGCGGGCGCCGAGCGGGTTGAACGCCCCGGGCCAGCGCAGCAGCCGGTCGCCGTCCGCGAGCGCCGACCGCAGAGCGCCGCGCTTCTCCTGGGCGGTCGCCGTCGCGTGGAGCATCAGAACAGTCCCTTCGGTGTGCGGGCGGTGCCGAGGAGGCCCGGCCGCGCCGCGATCGTCAGGCCGGACAGCTCACCCGTGCCGAGGTCCGGGAGACGCTCGACCAGGTCGAGGAACCGCTCCGCCTCGACGTCCTCGAGGACGCCGTCGGCGAGCGTGCGGAACTTGCGCACGTACTGCTCGCGCTCGAACGGCCGGGCGCCGAGCGGGTGCGCGTCGGCCACGGCGATCTCCTCGGTGAGGGTCCGGCCGTCCGTGAGCACGATCTCCATGCGCCCGCCGAACGCCTTCTGGGCCGGGTCGCTCTCGTGGTACCGGCGGGTCCACTCGGGGTCCTCCGCCGTCGAGATCTTGTGCCACAGCGCCACGGTGTCCTGGCGTCCCGCCCGCTCCGGCGCGTAGGAGTCGACGTGGTGCCAGCCGCCGTCCTGCAGCGCGACCGCCACGATGTACGGGATCGAGTGGTCGAGCGTCTCGCGGGACGCCGTCGGGTCGTACTTCTGCGGGTCGTTCGCCCCCGAGCCGATCACGTGGTGCGTGTGGTGCGACGTGTGGATGACGATCCGCTCGACCTGCTCCGGGTCCGCGACCTCCGGGTAGCGCCGGTGCAGCCTGCGGGCCAGGTCGATGAGCGCCTGCGCCTGGTACTCGGCCGAGTACTCCTTCGTGTACGTCTCGAGGATGGCGCGCTTCGCCTCACCGCGAGCAGGCAGAGTCACGTCGTAGCTCGCCTCGGGGCCGTCCAGCAGCCAGGCGATGACGCCGTCCTCGCCCTCGTAGATCGGCGTCGGGCTGGACTGCCCGCGCATCGCGCGATCGACCGCCTCGACGGCGACCTTCCCCGCGAACGCCGGCGCGAACGCCTTCCACGTCGAGATGGCGCCCTTGCGCGACTGCCGCGTCGCCGTCGTCGTGTGCAGCGCCTGGCCCACGGCCTGGTAGATCGTCGACGCGTCCAGGTGCAGCAGGGTCCCGATGCCCGCGGCGGCACTCGGGCCGAGATGCGCCACGTGGTCGATCTTGTGCGCGTGGAGACTGATGGCCTTGACGAGGTCCACCTGGATCTCGTAGCCCGTGGCGATGCCCCGGATGAGGTCGGCGCCCGTGGCGCCCGTGTGCTGCGCGACGGCGAGGATCGGTGGGATGTTGTCGCCGGGGTGCGAGTAGTCGGCGGCGAGGAACGTGTCGTGGAAGTCGAGTTCCCGCACCGCGACACCGTTGGCCCACGCCGCCCACTCCGGGCTGACGCGCAGCTGCGGGCTGCGGCCGAACACCGTGGCCCCCGGCGTGTACGGGTGGGCGAGCGCCTGGGCGCGCGCCGCCACCACCGGCGCCCGCAGCAGCGACGCCGCCGCGACCGCCGCGTTGTCGATGATGCGGTTGACGACCATGTCGACGACGGCGCGCGGCACCTCGACGCGGTCCGTCGCCACCTCGGCGATCGCCCACGCGAGCTGCTCCGAGCGCGGCAGGTGCTCCTCGCTGCGGTGGACCCGGACGTGGTGCGTCGTCGGCATCGGTGACCTCTCTGTTCGAGCGCCCGCCGGGCGATGCTCGCTCCGCGCGGGGCCGCGGAGGTCCAGGGCGGGCCGGCGGCGGGTCCAGCATGGCCCGTCCCCGGCCGCGCACGCACCTCGGCGGGAGCCGCGCGCCCCGGCGTCCCGCCGACGCTGGTTAGGCTGACGCTGCGGCGGGCTGACCGCCACAGCGATCCGACCGGAGTGATGCCTGCATGTTCCGCCGTCTTGCCGCGACCAGCCTCGCGAGCACCCTTCTCGCCGTCGCCGTCGTGGCCACCGCCCTTCCGGCGTCCGCGCACAACGCCCTCGTGAGCCAGACACCCGCTGACGGGGCGACCCTCGACGCCGCTCCCACCGAGATCGTCCTGGAGTTCAACGAGCCGGCGTCCGACATCGGTAACGAGATCCAGGTGGTCGGAGCGGACGGCGTCGACGTCGCCCACGGAGCGCCCACGCTCGACGGCACCAGTGTCGTGCAGCACCTCACCACCGACCTCGCCGGCGGTGCCTACACGGTGAACTGGCGGGTGACGTCGGCGGACGGACACCCGATCTCCGGGACGTCGACGTTCACGCTCGCGCTGCCGGAGGCCACCACGGAGCCCACCGCCGAGCCCACCGCCGAGGCGACCCCCACGGAGCCGGAGGCGACGGCGTCGGCCACCGACGACGCGGCCGCCGGAGCCGACGAGCCGGGCATCGACGAGGGCAACCCGTGGCGCACCCCGCTGCTCGTCGTGTTCGGCCTCGCGATCATCGGCACGATCGTCACGTTGATCGTCCGGCTGCGGCGCGGCGGCGCCGGTCGGATGAACGGGCCCACGAGCGGTCAGGACTGACGCCGTGCAGCTCCCCGAGGCCCCCCAGGTCCCGCGTGGCCATCCGGAGTGGCCGGCTCCCGCGTGGGAGGCGCGCTTCCGCGCCGGCTACGTGTCGGTCCCGGAGTGGGCGCTCGCGGCGCCCGAGCGCGCGGTGGTGGTCGCCACCCACCAGGGCGTGCGGCAGGTCCACTCGTGGGACTCGACCACCCGTGCCCTCATCCCGACCACCGACCGCCCGCACGGCACGGTCACCGCGACCATCGACCCGCGCGGCGAGTGGATCTGGTGGTTCGACGACGACGGCGGCGACGAGTTCGGCGTGTGGCGTCGCCAGCCGTTCGCCTCGGGTCCGCGTCGCCGCACGGAGACGCCGCTGCCCCTGACCGCTGCCTACTCGGCGGGTCTGCTGCTCGGCGAGGACAAGACCGTCGTCGTCGGGCGCTCGGACGACGCGTACGGGACCCAGATCCACCAGCTCGTCGTCGGTCCGGCCGGAGCGGGTGACACCGCCCCGGTGCTCCTGTACGCGCACGCCCAGGACGCGTCGGCCGCAGCACTGAGCCGCGACGCGAACCTCGTGGCCATCGAGCACAGCGAGCGCGGGGACAACCGGCACCCGGCGATCCGGGTGGTGCGGGCCGACGACGGCGGCCGCGTGACCGAGCTCGACGACGGGCCCGGGCAGGGCCTGTGGGCGATGGACTTCGCGCCGGTGCACGGCGACCCGCGCCTGCTCGTGCTGCACGAGCGCGCCGGCCGGCCGAAGCCGCTCGTCTGGGACGTCGCCACGGGGCTCCAGCGACCGATCGAGATCGGGATCGACGGCGAGATCGCCGACGCCGACTGGTTCCCCGACGGACGAGCGCTGCTCGTCGCCGTCGACCACGACGCGCGGACCCGGCTGTACCGGTACGACCTGTCCGACGGCACGCTCACGCCGGTCAGCCCCGAGTCCGGCACGGTGGCCGGAGGGACGGCGCGGCCGGACGGCGACGTGTGGTTCTCGTGGTCGTCGGCGGCGACGCCGCGCACGATCCTGTCCGCTCGCACCGATCGCGCCGTCCTCACGCCCATCGGGGCGCCGGCACCCCCGTCGGTGCCCGTCGAGGACGTGTGCCTCGACGGCCCGGGCGGCCGCATCCACGCGCTGCTGCGCCGACCCGCCGGAGGCGTCGAGCCCCTGCCCGTCATCGTCGAGGTCCACGGCGGCCCCACGTGGCACGACTCGGACTCGTTCGCGCCGGACGCCGCCGCGTGGGTGGACCACGGCTTCGCCGTCCTGCAGGTGAACTACCGCGGCTCGACCGGGTACGGCAGCGCCTGGCGGGACGCGCTCGAGGCGAAGGTCGGGTTCACGGAGCTCGAGGACGTCGCGGCGGTGCACGAGCACCTGGTCACGCGCGGCGTGCTGGACCCCGACCGGTCGGTGCTGGCCGGCGCGTCGTGGGGCGGGTACCTCGTGCTGCTCGGGCTCGGCACGCAGCCCGACCGCTGGTCGCTGGGCCTCGCGGGCGTGCCGGTGGCGGACTACGTCGCCGCGTACGAGGACGAGATGGACGGGCTCAAGGCGTTCGACCGGTCGCTGTTCGGCGGCTCGCCGGCCGAGGTGCCCGACGCCTACCGGGTGTCCTCGCCGATCACGTACGCGAGCGCCGTCCGGTCCCCGACCCTCGTGCTCGCGGGCGAGAACGACCCACGCTGCCCGATCCGGCAGATCGACAACTACGTCGGGGCGCTGCGCGGGCGATCCGAGGCGCCGCCCGTGGAGGTGTACCGGTACGACGCCGGGCACGGCTCGTACGCGGACACCGAGCGCATCAAGCAGATGCGGGCGCAGCTCGAGTTCGTGCGCACGCACCTCGGCTGACCGCCCCGCCCCAAACCTCGGCCGATCGGGGGAGGCCGGTGTCGGATCCGGGTGTGACCATGGTCCGGTGACCATGCCCGAGCACGAGCCGAGCGCGCCGTCTGCCGACCCCTCACCCCACGAGGGGATCGACCCTGAGGTGCGGGACGCCGTCGTCGACAAACCGACCTGGCGGCGCGACGCGGCCGTCTTCCTGTCCGGACAGACGGTGTCGCTGTTCGGGTCGATGCTCGTGCAGTACGCGATCATGTGGCACCTGACGCTCGTCACGAAGTCGGGCTCCGTGATGGCGCTGGCGTCGCTGTTCGGGTTCCTGCCGCAGGCGGTCGTGTCGATCTTCGGCGGCGTGTGGGCGGACCGGCTCGATCGCAAGAAGCTCATCATCGCCGCGGACTCCGCGATCGCCGTCACGACCCTGGCGCTCGCGCTGCTCATGCTGTCCGGCCGCGACGAGCTCTGGCTGATCTACGCCGCGCTCGCGATCCGGTCGATCGGCGCCGGGATCCAGATGCCGGCCGTCAGCGCGCTGCTGCCGCAGATCGTGCCGACGGAGAAGCTCATGCGGGTCAACGGGATCAACGGCACGATCCAGTCGACCATGATGCTGCTCGCGCCGGCGGCGGCCGCGGCGGTGTACGCGAGCGCGTCGATCGAGGCGGTCTTCTTCGTCGACGTCGCGACGGCGGTGATCGGGATCGCGCTCCTGGCCTCGCTCCGCGTGCCGCGCCTCGTCCGCCAGCTGGTCGACGGCGCACCCGTCGGCTACTTCGACGACCTCGTCGGCGGCGTGCGGTACGTCGTCACGCACCCGTTCGTGCGCTGGCTGCTCGTGCTGTTCGGCGTCGTCTTCGTGCTGACGGTCGCGCCGTCGTACCTGACGCCCCTCATGGTGGTGCGGACGTTCGGCGAGGAGGTGTGGAAGCTCACCGTCAACGAGCTCGCGTTCAGCATCGGGATGATCCTCGGCGGCGCGCTGCTCGCCACCTGGGGCGGGCTGAAGAACCGCATCACGATGATCGTCGGAGCGACGTTCGCGTTCGGCGGCCTGTCCATCGCGCTCGGCCTGTCGACGAACATGTGGGTGTTCTTCGGGTTCATGTTCCTCGTCGGACTGGCCGTGCCCTTCTTCTCGACGACGTCGATGACCGTCCTCCAGGAGACCGTGGAACCGGAGAGGCAGGGCCGGGTGTTCGGCTTCGTGGGCATCGTCATGGCTGTGGCGATGCCGCTCGGGATGGTTATCTTCGGCCCGCTCGCGGACGTCTTCTCGGTGGAGCTCCTGCTGGTGGCGGCCGGGATCCTCACGTTCGTCGTCGTGACAGCGGCGATCGCGATGCCCGCCGGGCGTCGGGCGATGGCCGCCGCTCACGCGCGGTCGCAGTCCCGCGCCTGAGCCGCCCTGTCACGCGGCGCGGTCGACGCCGCGCCGCAGCGGGAGGGCGAGCACGGCCACCGGGATCACGAGCGCGACGACGCCCCAGGCGAGGTTCGCGAAGCCGACGACGGCGAGCAGCGGACCCGAGACGCCGGCCGCGACGGCGGCGACGACGTTCATCGCGGTGTCGGACGTGCCCTGGACGACGTTCCGCACGGCCGGCGCGACGGCGTCGGACACGACCGTCGCGGCCGGGATCGTCACGAACGACCAGCCGAGACCGAGCAGGAACAGCGCGACCGTGACGCCCCCGGTCCCGCCGCTCCACCCGATGGCGGCGACGGCGGCGGCCAGCAGCACGGCCTGGCCGATGAGGATCGTGGCGATCCGTCCGATCCGGTCGGCCAGCGCGCCCACCAGCGGCGAGAACGCGAACATGCCGAGCACGTGGCCGCTGATGACGAGCCCGATGATCTCCACGGTGCCGCCGTGGTGGTGCATGTGCACCGGCGTCATCGTCATGAGCAGGACCATCGACGTGTGCGCGAGCACGAGCGCGACGAACGCGAACCGGGCGGGCGCCGTCGCGACGATCGCCCGCAGCCCGAGCACGAGGCTCCCCCGTGCCTTCGGGGCGGGCACGGCGTCGGGGCCGGCCTTCGCCGCGGCGACGGCCACGGGATCCGGACGCAGGAAGACGAGCAGGATGATCACGGTGGCCGTGAGCCCGGCGGCGCTGATGACGAACGCGCCGGAGAGCTCCGGGAGCCCGAACCAGCTCTCGACCAGCTCGCCGGGCGCTCCCAGGTTCGGGCCGAGCACGGAGCCGATCGTCATGGCCCACACGACGATCGACAGGGTCCGGGCGCGATGGGCCGGCACCTCGAGGTCGGTGGCCGCGAACCGGGACTGCAGCCCGGTCGCCGACCCCGCGCCGAACGCCAGCATGCCGAGGACGAGCAGCACCGTCGACGACGTCGCGGCGGCGAGCACGAGGAGGACGGCGCCGAGCAGCGCGACCGACCAGCCGGCGCTCAGCGCCGTCCGCCGTCCGGCGCGGGCGGCGAGCAGCGCGAGCGGCAGCGAGACGAGCGCGGCACCGAGCGTCGTCGACGTCCGTGCCACCCCCGCCCAGGTCTCCGACTGCGTCACCTGCTCCGCGAGGAGGATCCCGACGGACGCCGAGGCGCCCATCCCGACCGAGCCGAGCACCTGCGCGGACACGAGCACGCGGCGGGTGCGGTGCTGGACGGCGCGGACGTCGGGCGCCTCGCGCCAGTCGGCGACGAGCTCGGTGGGGTCGGGCACGTCCGACAGTGTCGCACCGGCCGCGCTCCGCCGATGCGAGAGGATCGTGTGGTGAGCCCCCAGGACCTGGACGCCATCACCGTCGACGACCTCCGCGCACGCGGCGGGATCAAGTGGTCGACCTACCCGGACAGCATCGGCGCCTTCGTCGCAGAGATGGACTTCGGTGTGGCGCCGGGCATCGCCCGCGCGCTCCACACCGCCGTCGACGACGCGCAGTTCGGCTACCTCCCGCCGAGCCTCGTGCGCACGATGTCCGAGGCCGTCTCCGAGTGGTACGCCCGCCGCCACGGGTGGCAGATCTCGCCCGAGCGGATCCATCCCCTCCCCGACGTCATCAAGGCCCTCGAGGTCGCGATGGAGCACTTCTCCGGTCGCGGCGAGAAGGTCATCGTGACGACGCCCGCCTACATGCCGTTCCTCAAGATCCCGGAGCTGTTCGGGCGGGAGATCATCCGGGTGCCCATGCTGCTCGACGACGACGACGGCGTGTGGCGGCTCGACCTCGACGGCATCGGTCGCGCGTTCGCGGACGGCGCCGGACTGCTCGTGCTGTGCAACCCCTACAACCCGCTCGGCCGCGTGTTCGGCCGCGAGGAGCTGGCGGCCCTGGCCGACGTCGTCACCGCCCACGGCGGGCGGGTGTTCTCCGACGAGATCCACGCCCCGCTCGTCTACCCGGGCGCCCACCACGTGCCGTACGCGTCGATCTCCGAGGCGGCGGCGAGCCACACCGTGACGGCGACGTCGGCGTCGAAGGCCTGGAACCTGCCCGGCCTCAAGTGCGCTCAGCTCCTGCTGTCGAACGCCGCCGACGCCGTGGAGTGGGAGAAGTTCGGGTTCATGGCCTCGCACGGCGCGGCCAACCTCGGGGTCATCGCGAACACGGCGGCGTTCACGTCCGGCGAGGGGTGGCTCGAGGAGATCGTCACCTACCTCGACGGGAACCGGCGCCTGCTGGGCGAGCTGCTCACGGAGCACCTGCCCGACGTCGGCTACTCGCCGCCCGAGGGCACCTACCTCGCCTGGCTCGACTGCCGGGAGCTCGAGCTCGGCGCCGCGCCCGGCGACTTCTTCCGCGAGCACGCCGGCGTGGCGATGGTCGACGGCGCGGCGTGCGGCGAGGAGGGCTTCGTGCGGCTCAACTTCGCCCTGCCCCGGCCCGTGCTGGCGCAGGCGATCGAGCAGATGGGTACCGCCGTCGCGGGGCGCCACGCCGCCTGAGCCGGTCGCTCACGCACCCATCCCGGCGGTCCCCTTCCGCGACTGGGGTAAGTCCGGGAGTCATGCGCTCCCGAAGTTGCCCCAATGACGGCGGCGGCGACCCTCCTCGCGGGTTGTCCGCAGCTCGCGCGTTGGCGGGACGAGACACACCTGTCCACAGCCTCCGAGCCCGTCCGGGGGCTGTGGCGCCACACTCGCCACCATGACCATGGCCAGCGTCGCGCGTGTCCACCCGCTGACGCTTCTTCTCGAACGCCAGAGCGGGGTGATCACTCGCCGGCAGATCGCCCAGTGCGGGCGGTCGCCTCGGGTTCCGCGTTCCCGGCTCGAGTCCGGGCGCTGGCAACTGATTCACCCCGGCGTGTACCTGACCTACTCGGGCCCGATCACGTGGAGCTCACGTGCGTGGGCAGCGGTTCTCGCGTGTGGCCGTGGGGCGGCGCTGTCGCACCGTTCGGCCGGCTACCTCGGCGGTCTCGTCGCATCGCAACCGCGCCAGCTTGACGTCACCATCCCGCACGATCGCCAGGTACGACCGCTCGCCGGGGTCCGACTGCACCGCACGAGGCGGAGGCTCGCACCGACCGGCGACCCGCCCCGGCTCGGTCGCGCGGTGACTGCGATCGACCTCGCGGACGCAGCGACGAACGAGGACGACGTCATCGGGTTCCTGTGTGCCGCGGCACGACGAGGTGTGCCAACCTCACGGCTTCGGCAGGAGGTCGCCGGGCGGGCGAGGCTCCGCCATCGAGGTCTGCTGCACGAGCTCGTCGCCGAAGTCGCTGCTGGCTCGGAGTCGCCGCTGGAGCACCGCTTCCACCGCGACGTCGTCCGCGCTCACGACCTGCCCGCGTCAGCGCGGCAGGTGTGGGCGGAGATCCGGGGCTTGCGTCTGCGCGCCGACGCCGTGTTCGGGGAGTACGCGACCCGGGCCGAGCTCGACGGCGCCCTCGCGCATCCCGGGGGCACGACCGACGCCGATGTCTGGCGCGACAACGAGGTCCGGGTGGACCGATCACACGTGACGTTGCGGTACCGCTGGTCGCATCTCGCCGTGCGTCCCTGCGACTGCACGGTGCAGCTCGTCGGTGCGCTGCGCAGCGGCGGGTGGCAGGGAACCGCACGCAGGTGCGGGCCCCTCTGCCCAGTCCCGAATTCCCGGTGATTGGGGTAGCTCCGGGAGTCATGTGCTCCCGGAGCTACCCCAATCAGCGTTGGGGCGCCGGGTCGGGTGCGGCGGCGGGTGTGCCCTGAGGCCGAACTCGCCCCCGGCGCGTCAGGCGTGCGCGAGCACGCGCCGCGCCACGAGCTCCGCGACCTGGACCGCGTTGAGCGCCGCCCCCTTGCGCAGGTTGTCGCTGGAGAGGAACAGCGCCAGCCCGCGCCCGTCGGGCACGCCCGGGTCGGTGCGCACGCGGCCCACGAACGTGGGGTCCGCGCCGGTGGCCTGCAGCGGCGTCGGCACGTCGGTCAGCACGACGCCGGGCGCCCCGGCGAGCAGCTCGATCGCCGTCTCCGGCGAGAGCGGCCGCGCGAACTCGGCGTTGATCGAGAGCGAGTGCCCGGTGAAGACCGGCACCCGCACGCAGGTCCCGGACACCAGCAGGTCGGGCAGCCCGAGGATCTTGCGCGACTCGTTCCGGAGCTTCTGCTCCTCGTCCGTCTCCCCGAGCCCGTCCTCCACGATCGAGCCGGCCAGCGGCACGACGTCGAACGCGATCGGCCGCACGTACTTCACCGGGTCCGGCATCGGCACCGCCGACCCGTCCACCGCGAGCGCCTCGAGCGGCACGTCCGACGCGAGCGCGCCCCGCACCTGCGAGGCCAGCTCCGCGACGCCGGCGCCCCCGCTCCCGGAGACCGCCTGGTACGTCGACACGATGAGGCGCCGCAGGCCGGCCTCGGTGTCGAGCACCTTGAGCACCGGCATCGCGGCCATCGTCGTGCAGTTGGGGTTCGCGATGATCCCCTTGGGCGTGTGATGCACCTGCTCGGGGTTCACCTCCGACACGACGAGCGGCACCTGCGGGTCCATCCGCCATGCCGACGAGTTGTCGACGACGATCGCGCCCGCCTCCGCGAACCGCGGAGCCTGGGCGCGTGACGTCGCGGCCCCGGCGGAGAACAGGGCGATGTCGAGCCCGCCGACGTCCGCCGTCGCCGCGTCCTCGACGACGACGTCGCTCCCCCGCCACGGCAGCGTGCTGCCCGCGGAGCGCGACGACGCGAAGTACCGGATCTCGGCGACCGGGAAGTCCCGCTCGTCGAGCAGCCGGCGCATGACGCCGCCCACCTGACCGGTGGCGCCGACGACGCCGACCCGCAACCCGTCCCGTGCACCCATGGCCCTACCTCCCGGTCCCGCCGTACACGACGGCCTCGACCTCGGCGGCGTCCAGGTCGAACGCCGTGTGGACGGCGCGCACCGCGACGTCGAGATCCGCGGCGGCCGTGACCACGGAGATCCGGATCTCCGACGTCGAGATCATCTCGATGTTGACGCCGGCGTCACGCAGGGCGCCGAAGAGCTTCGCCGAGACGCCCGGGTGCGAGCGCATGCCGGCGCCGATGAGCGAGAGCTTGCCGATCTGGTCGTTGTAGCGCACGTCGGTGATCGCGATCTCGGAGCGCAACTGGTCGAGCGCGGTGTGCGCGGCCGCGACGTCGCTCGCCGGGAGCGTGAACGAGATGTCCGTCAGCCCGGTGGCCGACGCCGAGACGTTCTGCACGATCATGTCGACGTTGACGCCGGCGCCCGCCACGACCTCGAAGAGACGCGCGGCCATGCCCGGGACGTCAGGGATGCCGACGACCGTCACCTTCGCCTGGCTCGGGTCGTGCGCGACGCCGGAGATGATCGGGGCTTCCATGGTGTCTTCCTCGGTGGAGTCGGGCGGGACGACGAGCGTGCCGGTGCGGTCGGAGAACGACGAGCGGACGTGGAGCGTGACGCCGTACCGCCGGGCGTACTCGACGGCGCGCAGGTGCAGGATCTTCGCCCCGTTCGCGGCCAGCTCGAGCATCTCCTCGCTCGTCATGCGATCGATGCGCCGCGCCGTCGGGACGATGCGCGGGTCGGCGGTGAACACGCCGTCGACGTCGGTGTAGATCTCGCACACGCTCGCGCCGAGCGCCGCGGCCAGCGCGACGGCGGTCGTGTCCGATCCGCCGCGGCCGAGGGTCGTGACGTCGTTCGTGTGCGCGGTGACCCCCTGGAAGCCCGCCACGATCGCGACGTTCCCCGCGCCGAGCGTGCGCTGGATCCGGCTCGGCGACACGTCGATGATGCGCGCGTTGCCGTGCGAGGTGTCGGTGATGACGCCGGCCTGCTGCCCGGTGAACGCCTGCGCGTTCACGCCGCGCGCGTCGATCGCGATCGCGAGCAGGGCCATGGAGATGCGCTCGCCCGCGGTCAGGAGGATGTCCATCTCCCGCGACGGCGGGTCGGGCGAGATCTCCTGCGCGAGGTCGACCAGCTCGTCAGTCGTGTCCCCCATCGCGGAGACGACGGCGACGACGTCGTTCCCGCCCGCCTTCGTCGCCACGATCCGATCGGCGACGCGCTGGATGCTGGCGGCGTCGGACACCGACGAGCCGCCGAACTTGCAGACGATGAGGGCCACTGGACGTACCTTCGGGACGGCTTTCGAGAGCGGGTCGAACGTTCGATTCTAGGTCGGGCTCAGGGTGTGGACCGCACCGGGTCCACATGCCGGGCTCACGCGGACTCGCGCAGCACGAGCCGGTGCGTGACGCTGCGCCGCACGTCGTCGCCCGAGTACGGCAGCTCGCCGTCGAACATCGCCACGGCGAGCTCGACGGCGACGTCGGCCACCTCAGACATGTCGATGGCGAGCGTGGTGAGCTCCGGGGAGACGACGGTGCCCAGGCTGAGCCCGTCGAAGCCGACCACCCGCACGCGACCCGGCACCTCGATGCGGGCGTGCCGCAGGGCCTTGAGCGCACCGCACGCCAGGAGGTCGTTGAACGCCAGGATGGCGTCGAGCTCCTCGCCGGACGCCACGACGTCGGCCACGGCCGCATCCGCGGCGTCGATGCTCTCCTGCCCCGTGACGACGGTGCGCACGTCGACGCCGTGCGCGGCCATCGACTCCCGGAAGAGCACGCCGCGTTCGGCGCCGGCGGACGTCATGAGCGCCACCGGCCGCCGCACGCCCACGTCGAGCAGATGCGTGCACAGCTCCGCCATCGCCGGGCGCTCGTCCAGGTCGACGGCGCCGAACGCCGAGCCCGGACCGGGGTCGATCTCGACGACCGGCAGCCCGGCGAACACCTCGGCCTTCTCCTCGCGGTTCAGGCCGACATAGCCGACGACGACGTCGACCTGCCGCACGAGGTCCGCCAGGTCGGCGACGCGGTCCCGCGAGTGCACGGTGTCCGCGAGCACGACGTTCCAGCCCCGCGCCACCGCCGCCCCGACGACGGCGGAGGCCAGCTCCGGGTAGTACGGGTTCGTGAGGTCGTGCACGACGAGCCCGACGGTGCGCTGCTCGCGCTTGACCAGGTCTCGCCCGAACCGCGACGGCCGGTACCGCAGCTCGCGTGCGACCTCGAGCACCCGGCTCCGCGTCGCATCGCTGATCTCGGCCATCCCGTTCATGGCGCGCGTGACCGTCTGCCTCGAGACGCCGGCCGCTTCCGCGACGTCGGTGATCGTCACCCGTCGTCCGCGCGTCATGGCCCGACCCTAGCCACCGGGAGTCATCGCGCCAGGCGGGGACCGCGGCTCACACGGAGTCGGTGCGGAGGTCCAGCCACGCGACCTCCTCCGGCGTGAGCGCGACCCGGGTCGCCTCGAGGGAGGAGCGCAGCTCCGCGATCGACCGCGGCCCGATGAGCGGGAACGTGGGGAACGGCTGCGCGAGGACATACGCGAGCGCGACCGCCGTCGTCGCGACGCCTCGCCCCGCAGCGAGCTTCCCGGCGCGGTGCAGCCGCTCGAAGTTCTCCGGGGAGTAGTAGCAGCGCACGAGCTCGGCGTCCGACCGGTCGTCGGGGTGCGCCCGTCCGGCGAAGAACCCGCGTGCCTGCGACGACCACGGCAGCAGCGGCATCTGGCGCTCGGTCAGCCACGCCCGGGAGGCCGCGTCGGTGGCGTGCTCGCAGCCCGTCCACGGCACGTCGTACGCCTCGGCCAGTCCGAAGTGGTTGCTGACGACGGCGAATCCGGTCTTCCCGTGGGCGCTCGCGTAGGCGTTCGCCTCGTCGAGGCGCTCCGGGGTCCAGTTCGACCCGCCGAACGCCCGCACACGGCCGGCGCGGACCTCGGCGTCGAGCACGTCGACGAACTCCCCGACCGGGACCGCGGGGTTGTCGCGGTGCATGAGGTACAGGTCGGCGTGGTCGGTGCCGAGCCGGTCGAGCGACTCCGTGAGCTGGCGCGGGATCGACTCGGGGTCGCAGTGCGGCGTGTGCGCGCCCTTGGCGATGACGACGACGTCGTCCCGCACGCCGCGGTTCGCCATCCACCGGCCGAGCAGCACCTCGTGCCGGCCGCCGCCGTAGATGTACGCGGTGTCGAAGGCCGAGCCGCCGGCCTCGACGAACGCGTCGAACAGGGCGGAGGCGTGCGCGAGGTCGGGCTGGTTGTCGCAGCCCATCACGAGCCGCGAGAGGTCGCCCACCCCGTCGATGGTGCCGTGCGGGATGGTCGCGGTGCCCGGCGTCGGCAGAGCGAGCGGGCGGCCGGAGACGGTGGGGACGTCGGCGTCGTCGTCCTCGAAGGGGTAGACGAGGCCGATCGCGTCGCGCCACTGCTGGAGGACGCGCGCCGTGCCGAGGGAGTCGTCGAGCGAGGCCTCGGGCACGTCGGCGGCGCCCGACCACGCAGCGAGCGCGACGGCGTCGGCCTCCAACGCGTACGGGAACGCCGGGCCGGTCTCGATCTGCTGCGGCTCCGCGCCGACGACGCGCAGCGTGGCGCTCGCGCCGTCGCCGGCCCCGAGCGTCCACGGATCCGTCAGGGTGACGGACCCGCGCGAGCCGTAGATCGTGACGGTGGTGGGGTCGGCGAGCCGCACGCCCGTGCGCACGGACGCCGTCACGCCGTCGGGGAACGTGAGGTCGGCGACGGTCCACTCGTCCACGCCCGTCTCGCCGATCGTGCCGCGGGCCGAGAGCGCCGTCGGCTCGACGAACGCACGACCCGCCGCTGCGCCGGCGATCGCGCGGGCGTACGACACGGGGTACCCGCCGACGTCGAGGATGCCGCCACCGGCCAGCGCCGGGTCGAAGAGCCGGCCGGTCGTGCGGCCCGCGTGGAACGAGAACGACGCGTCGACGTGCTGCAGCTCGCCCACGGCGCCGCTCGCCACGAGCTCGAGGATCTGCCGAGTGAGGGGGTGGAACCGGTACATGTACGCCTCGAGCAGCACGCGACCGGAGCCGCGCGCGGCGTCCACCATCGCCATGACCGACCCGTGGTTCGGGGCGAGCGGCTTCTCGCAGAGGACGTGCTTGCCCGCCTCGAGCGCCGCGATCGTGAGCCGGGCATGCGTCGTGTGCACGGTGGAGACGTACACGGCGTCGACGTCGTCCCGGCCGAGGATCGTCGCGTAGTCGCCGGTCACCCCGGCGCCGTGCTGCTCGGCGAAGGCGAGCGCGCGATCGGGGTCGGAGCTGGCGACGGCGGCCAGCACCCCGTGCTCGCTGTGCGGCAGCTGCGAGGCGAAGCGGGCGGCGATGGATCCAGGGCCCAGGATCGCCCAGCGGAACGGTGCGGACACGAGTGACCTCCGGCGTCGTCGTGACGGACGTGGCGCCCGCTGCTCCGCGGGAATGCGGGCGCAGCGACGCGCGCTCATCGATCGCCGTGAACGTTCACGGCGCGTCCAGGTTAGCCACGGCGGCGGGGGTCCGGCAAGGCGGTGAGCGACCGACGCAGCCCCCGGCGCCCGACTCGCACGGGCAGGAGCGCGGGACCCGCACCACCGGCTCGGCCGGGAGTGCGGCACTCTGCGCGCTTTCGGCTCGGCCACGGGCGCACCGCCCCGCGGACCCACCCGAGACGAACCCTTGACACGGCGTTGACCACCGTGCCACGGTCCCTCCGACATGCCGTGATCGTTCACGGGATCGTTCACGGCGCGGTGCTCGACTCAAGGACGAGAGCGGGGATGCAGATGGGCACACTCGATCGGCGCCAGTTCCTCGGCGGGCTGGGGGTGATGACCGGCGCCGCCCTGACCGCCAGCCTCACGGGCTGCGGTTCGAGCACGTCGATCTCCTCCGACCCGGACGAGCTGGTGCTCTGGTACTGGAACCGCTCGGTCAGCCCGACCCTCCTGGGCCAGGCCGCCGAAGGCATCCCGGGGTCGACGAAAAGGCTGCGGGCCGACGTCATCGGCGGCGGGTACGACAACAAGTTCCGGACGTCGCTCGCGGGTGGCGCCTACATCCCGGACGTCGCAGCGATCAACTCCAACTGCTCGCTGTACTTCCCGAGCGAGGACAAGTTCTTCGACCTCAACGAGCTCGGCGCAGCGGACCACTCCGCGGGCTACTTCGACTGGAAGTGGGACCTCGGCACCTCGCCGACCGGCCGCCAGCTCTTCTTCCCGCTCGACACCGGACCGACGGGCTTCTACTACCGTGCGGACGTCTTCGATGAGGCGGGCCTCCCGTCCGACCCGGACGACGTCAGCGCCGCCGTCGCCGACTGGGACGCCTGGATCGAGCTCGGCACGGAGCTCCGCGCGACGGCGGACGTGGCCCTGATGAACACCGCCGGCATGGTGTTCGGCCAGTTCCTCAACGCCTCGCCCGAGCGGTACTTCGACCGCGACAACCGACCGCTCTACTCCGAGGACGGCAGCGCCGTCCGCGAGGCGTGGGAGGTCGCGATCCGGGCGAGCGAGGCCGGCATCACGGCGAAGCTGCCGGTTCCCACGGAGCAGAACTCGGCGTGGTCGTCGGGCCGCACGGTCGGCCACATCGAGGCCGTGTGGTGGGCGCAGATCCTCGGCGACACGGCGCCCGACACCGCCGGCTCGTGGCGCATCGCCCACCAGCCCGGCCCGCCCGGGAACAGCGGTGGCTCGTTCTTCTGCATCCCGAGCACGTGCAAGGACCCCGAGGCCGCGTTCGCGTTCGTCACCTGGCTCAACACACCCGAGAACCAGGCCGCCACGTTCAACGAGGTCCAGCTCTTCCCGTCCTCGCCGGAGGCGTTCACCGCCGGGGAGATGGTGAGCGACACCGGCTTCTTCGGCGAGCAGGACCCGCTCGAGTTCTTCGCGGCCGTCGCTCCCGATGTCCCGCCCACGTTCGTCAGCACGTACGAGCCGCAGGCCGCCGCGTTCGCCACCGAGCTCACGAACGTCGAGGCCAGCGGCAAGGATCCCGAGCAGGCCTGGGCCGACGCCGTCACCGAGGCTGACCGCAACCTCGCGAAGCGAGGGGTGATCTGATGGCCGCGCTCGACGAGTCCGTCCGGCTGACCCCGGGGCGCACCGCCTCCCGCGCCACGGACCAGCCGCGCCCCAGGCAAGGCTCGCCCCTGAGGAGGTTCTGGCCGCAGTACCTCGCGGTCTCGCCCTTCTACCTGCTGTTCCTCGTGTTCGGGCTCTTCCCCATCGGGTACTCGGTCTTCCTGTCGTTCCAGGACTGGGACGGCATCGGCCCGATGCGGTTCGTCGGCCTCGCGCAGTATCAGTTCCTGCTGAGCGACCCACGGTTCTGGAACGCCGTCGGGAACACGTTCGTCATCTGGTTGATCTCGACGATCCCGATGCTGTTCCTGGCCCTCGTCCTCGCGTTCCTGCTCCACCAGAACATCCGGTTCAAGGGCTTCCTCCGCGTCGCGTACTTCCTGCCCAACGTCACGAGCATGGTGGCCATGGCCATCGTGTTCGGCTCCATCTTCTCCGACAGCTTCGGCATCGTGAACTCGGCCCTGGCCGGGCTGGGGATCGACCAGGTGCCGTGGCTCTCCTCGAACTGGGGCATCAAGGTGACGATCGCCGTCATGGTGATCTGGCGGTTCACCGGCTACAACGCGATCATCTACCTCGCCGGCCTCCAGGCGATCCCGACCGACCTGTACGACGCCGCCAAGGTCGACGGCGCGAACGGGTGGCGGATCTTCCGCTCCGTCACCGTGCCGATGCTGCGCCCGGTGATCCTCTTCACCGTCATCACGTCCACGATCGGTGGGCTGAGCCTGTTCACGGAGCCGCAGGTGCTCCTCGGCGATACCGGCGGCGTCGGGGAGGCGGGCATGACGATCGTCCTCTACCAGTACAACCAGGCGTTCACGAAGTTCGACTTCGGCTACGGCTCGGCGATCGCGTGGGCGCTCTTCGTCATCGCCGCCGTCTTCGCGATCATCAACTGGCGCCTCATCCGAGAACGCGACGGCATCCGCGGTGGGCGGAAGAAGGGGGCGTCGGCATGAGCGCGCTCACGACTCCTCGACTGGGCGACCCGACCCAGGAACGCGTCGACCGCCACGCGCGGCAGCGCAACCTCGTGGCGAGGCTGGTGACGCAGGTCTGCCTGTGGATCGGCGTCCTGATGTCGATCTTCCCGTTCTACTGGCTCATCACGATGTCGACGAACACCACGGCAGAGATCTTCGGCTTCCCGCCGAAGCTCACGTTCGGCACGAACTTCGCCGAGAACATGCGCAACCTCCTGGCGAGCGTCGACCTGTTCCAGGCCCTGCTGAACACGATCCTCGTCGCCGGCGCGCTCGCCGTCCTGGTCATGTTCTTCGACTCGCTGGCGGCGTTCACGTTCGCGAAGTACTCGTTCCCGGGCAAGAACGTGCTGTTCACGCTGCTGATCGCGACGTTCCTCGTCCCGGGCAGCCTCTCCCTGGTGCCGAGCTTCGTGCTCATGTCCTGGTTCGGCTGGATCGGCGGCCTGCAGGCGCTCATCATCCCCGGGGCGGCGAACGCCTTCGGCATCTTCCTGCTGCGCCAGTTCGCCACGAACTCGATCCCGGACGAGCTGTTGGAGTCCGCTCGGATCGACGGCGCCGGGTTCTTCCGGTGCTACCGGTCGATCGGCGTTCCGATGCTCCGGGGCGGCCTGGCGTTCCTCGGGATCTTCACGTTCATCGGCGCGTGGAACGACTACATCTGGCCCCTGGTCGTGCTCATCGACCCGCAACGGCAGACCCTCCAGGTGGCGCTCCAGACGCTGAACTCCATCTACCTCACCGACTACGGGATGGTCATGGCGGGAGCGCTGATCAGCGTGCTGCCGCTCATCGGGGTGTTCATCATCGGGCAGCGGCACTTCATCGCGAACATCGCGGCTGGGGCCCTCAAGGGCTGACCGTCCGGGCGGACACCCCGGGTGGCCAACCGGCCTGTGGGTTGTGACATCCGGGCTCAGTGAGTGTTCACGGAGCCCGGATGTCGCACCCACAGCGTGCGCCCGCAGGGGGTCGGGTGGGTGGTGTGGGGACTCGGGTCAGGAGAGCCAGTCGGCGACGACGTCCCAGCCGAGCCGGACGATGAGCACGCCGACGACGACGACGAACGCCACCCTCACGAAGGCGCTGCCCTTGGCGACAGCCATCCGGGCGCCGATGTAGGCGCCGACGAGGTTCGCCGCCCCGACGCACAGCCCCAGACCCCAGAGCACGACGCCGTGCGGGACGAACACGACGAGCGCCCCGAAGTTCGTCGCGAAGTTGACGATCTTCGCGATCGCCGACGCCGGCAGGAACGCGTAGCCGAGCACGCTCACGAGCGCGATGACGAGGAACGTGCCGGTGCCGGGGCCGAGCAGCCCGTCGTAGAGACCGATGGCGACGCCGAGCCCGGCCGCGGTCCACCGGTGCCGGTTGCCTTCCCAGCGCAGCTGCGTGTGCGCGCCGAGCCGCGGCCTGGCCAGCGTGAACACGAAGACGCCCACGAGCACCACGAGGATGATCGGCGTGAACAGCTCGCCGGGTATCTGCGAGGCCAGCAGGGCACCGCCACTTGCCCCGGCGAGGGCGGCGAGGGCCATCGGGGCCGCCGTCGTCAGGTCGGGCTGCACGCGGCGGTAGTAGGTGATCGAGCTCGTGGACGTGCCCATGATCGAGCCCAGCTTGTTGGTCGCGAGCGCCTCGATCGGGGTGATCCCGGGCACCAGCAGCAGGGCCGGCAGCTGGATCAGCCCGCCGCCGCCGACGACGGCGTCGACCCACCCCGCGGCGAGGCCGGCGAGCACCAGCAGCAGGATCGTGAGCAGGTCGATGTCGGGCGGCACGCGCCCGTCCTATCACGGGGTCCCCGGCGAGGGTGCGCCGGCGCTGCCCGCCGAGACGGTCCTCGCGTCGACCTCCTGGCCCGCTCTCCCACCGCATCGGCACGACCCGTTCACAGTGTCCCCGGGTCCCGACAGCGGCCTCAGGCTTAGGTTCATGCCATGACGGTCACTGACGTCCGACAGCACGGCGACGGCGCCGCGCTGTTCGCCGATCACGTCGCCCGCCGGTTCGGTTCGGTCCGCGCGGTCGCCGACGCCTCGATCCGCGTCCATCCGGGCCAGGTCACGGCGCTCGTCGGCCCGAACGGCTCCGGCAAGACGACGCTGCTGCTCATGCTCGCGGGGCTCCTCGCCCCGGACGCCGGGGTCGTCCGCGTGGCGGGGCTCGACCCCGCCCACGACGGCGCCCGGGCTCGCCGCCTGCTGGGCTGGATGCCCGACGTCTTCGGCACCTGGGACTCGCTCACGGCGCGTGAGGTGCTCACGACGGTCGCCGCGGCGTACCGCATCAGCGCGCCCGAGGCGGCGTCCCGTGCCGACGAGCTCCTCGCCGTCGTCCACCTGACCGAGTACGCGGACGTGCCGGCACACGTCCTCTCGCGCGGCCAGAAGCAGCGGCTGGGGCTGGCGCGCGCCCTCGTGCACCGGCCGCGCGCGCTCCTGCTCGACGAGCCGGCGTCCGGGCTCGACCCGCGCTCCAGGGTCGACCTGCGACACCTCGTGCGCGAGCTCGCCGCCGCCGGGACCGCCGTCCTCATCTCCTCGCACGTTCTCGCCGAGCTCGACGAGCTGGTCGACGACGCCGTGTTCCTGGACCGGGGCGTGACGTCGTCCACGAACGTCGCGCCGACGCAGGGCACGACGCGGTGGCGGCTGCGGACGCTCGACGGCGCAGCGCTCGCCGCGTGGGCGGCATCGGTCGGGCTCCCGCTCGCCGTCGACGCCGACGCCCGGCCGCCGGTGGACGGCGGAGCGGACGCGATCGTCACCCTCCCCGACGAGCGGGCCGCCGCCGCGCTGCTGCGCGACGCCGTCGCCGCCGGTGTCCCGGTGTCGTCCCTCGCGCCGGCCGGCGGCGCGCTCGAGCAGGCGTATCTCTCGTTGGAGGCGGAACGGCGATGACCACCCAGTTCGACGTGCCCGTCGCGGTCCCGGACGGTGACGACGTCCCGCGCGGCCTGACGTGGTGGGGTGTGCGCACCGTGGCGCAGCTGGAGCTGCGCCAGCGTGTCCGCTCGACCCGCTGGAAGATCGCGCTGCTCGTGTGGGTGATCGTCGTCGGTGGGGTGACCGCGCTCGTCAGCGGAGCCGTGTCGTACTTCGGCGGCACCCAGATGCCGCGGGAGGACGTCGGCGCCACGGTGTTCGGTCTCGTGCTCTTCTTCGTGCTGTTCCTCGGCCTGCTGGTGGCGCCGACGCTGTCCGCCACGTCCGTGAACGGCGACCGGGCGGCCGGGACGCTCGCGACGCTGCAGGTGACGACGCTGTCGGCGGCGGACCTCGCCGTCGGCAAGCTCGTCGCCGCCTGGCTCGCGGCGCTCGCGTTCCTCGCGGCCTCGCTGCCGTTCCTCGCGTGGGGTCTCGCGCTCGGCGGGACTGCCGTCGTCGTCGCGATCGGCACCGTCGTGCTGCTCGCGCTCATCCTGGCCGTCGTGTGCGCCGTGGGTCTGGCGTTCTCGGCCCTCACCGCGCGCACGTCGGGAAGCGCCGTGCTCACGTACCTCACCGTGGCCGGGCTGTCCGTCGGCACACTCATCGCGTTCGGACTCTCGGCGCCGCTCGTGACGCGCACCGACGAGGTCAGGGTGTACGACGTCGCCGCCGACTACGACTGGGAGGGTGACGAGCCGCCGGAGTGCGAGTGGCGGACCCAGGAGCTGCCCGTCACGCACCTGGAGCGCACCGCCTGGCTGCTGACGCTCAACCCGTTCGTCATCGTGGCCGACCTGACGCCGCCCGACCTCACGGGCTCGAACCCGATGGCCGCGATCAGCGCCGGCATCCGGTACGCCCACGCCGGCCCGGCGACCGAGATCGACCAGTGCCCGGCGTCGTGGTCGGGCGCGCCGGAGCCGCTGCCGTCGAGCGGCCCGGTGTGGCCGTGGGGGCTCGGCGTCTACCTGCTGCTCGGCGCCGGCGCGCTCGCCGTCACGATCCGTCGGCTGCGGGTGCCGGCGCGCACGCTGGCGCGTGGGACCCGGATCGCCTGAGGAGGGCGGAACCTTCCGCACCGTGTCGTCCGGTCCGGTCACGGCTGGTGCAGAGCCTCGAACTCCGCCTCGGCGGCGACGTCGTCCGGCACGTCCAGCCGCAGGTGCCCGAGCACGCTGAGCAGAGCGCGCAGCGCGGCGGCCGCCCGTTCCCCCCACGAGGACAGGTACGAGTACTGCCACCACCACAGCGCCTCGGACGTGTGCCCGGCCTCGAAGTGCTGCAGCCCCTGCACGGCAGCCTGGGCGACGGTCACGAGATCGCCGGACAGCGACACGACGGCGACCTCCGCCGTCACGAGCGGGTCGGAGACCTCGGTGTACTCGTCGATGCCCTCGAGGAGGTTCTCGAGCCCTCGACGGAGCGGCTCGAGGTCGACGTCGGGGCCGTCGTCCGGCTCGAACCGCTGCGCGGGGACGACGTCGACGATCGCGCCGAGCCTCGAGCCCGCGGCGAGCAGGTCGGAGACGGCGAGCAGGAGCAGCGGGATCGCGGCGTCGGGGTTCGCGCCGGCGGCGACCTCCGTGATCGTCGTGAGGTAGCGGCGCACCTCGCCCGCCGTCGCCCCCGCGAGGTCGGTCAGGTCGGCATCGAGCTCGTGCGCCGGCGCCTCCGCCGGGTCCTGGTGCTCCGGGGTGTCAGACATCGATCCTCCGCCTTCCTTCGAACGCCCTGCCCAGCGTGATCTCGTCGGCGTACTCGAGGTCGCCCCCGACCGGCAGGCCCGAGGCGAGCCTCGAGACGGTGATCCCCATGCCGGCGAGCATGCGGGCCAGATACGTGGCCGTCGCCTCGCCCTCGACGTTCGGGTCGGTCGCGATGATCACCTCGGTCACCTGACCGTCCGCGAGCCGGGTCATGAGCTCGCGGATGCGCAGGTCGTCGGGACCCACGCCGTCGATCGGGTTGATGGCGCCGCCGAGCACGTGGTACCGGCCGCGGAACTCGCGTGTGCGCTCGATCGCGACGACGTCCTTCGGCTCCTCGACGACGCACAGGATCGCTGCGTTGCGACGCGGGTCGAGGCAGATGCGGCACTGCGCCTCCTCCGAGACGTTGCCGCACGTCTCGCAGAACCGGACCCGCGCCTTCACCTCGGTGAGGGCGTGAGCGAGCCGGCCGACGTCGTCCGGGTCCGCGGCGAGCACGTGGAACGCGATGCGCTGCGCGCTCTTGGGACCTACGCCCGGCAGCCGGCCGAGCTCGGTGATGAGGTCCTGGACCGCGCCTTCGTACACGGGCTCAGCCTACGGGCCGGGGCGCGGGCCGCCCGGGCCGTCGGCGACCTCGTCGATGACCGTGCCGCCGAGCAGGCGCGCGACGAGGGGAGCACCCACGAGCCCGCTGCCCGCCCCGGGCTCACCAGGGTCGTCGTCCTCGTCGGACGGCCAGGGGTCGTCAGGGCCGACGACGGCGGGTGGCGCCTCCGCGGTCGTCCTCGCCTGGGTCGGGCGCGCGTCGGTGGTGCGGGGGGCACGCGCCTGGGTCGGGCGCGCGTCGGAGGTGCCCGATGCCCTCGCCTGGGATGCCGCTCCGGGCGCCGGGGTGCTCCCGGGATCGGCTGGAGCGGGAGCCGAGCCCCCCGCGGGAGGCTCCGGCGGGTCGAGCCGAGCCACCGGCGCGGCCCAGTCGGCCGCGGCGCGCGCTGCCGGGTCACCGGCGCCCGCGCTGCCCGGCGCGTCAGGTGCACCCGCTCCGCCCGACGTCCCGCCGGCCGGGGGCGACGTCGGCGCCGCGTCGCCGATCGTCGCCCGGACCCGCACGTCGAGGCCGAGCGTCTCGTGCAGCGCACGCTCCAGAGCCTCCGCGTGGGTCCCGTTGCGGAACGTGACGGCGAGGCCCTCGGTCGCGAACGCCAGCTCGAGCACGCCCGCGGAGATCGAGGCGACCTGCGCGTTCTGCGCGACCAGCGTCCACGTCACGCGCCGGATCCCGGAGAGGGTCTCGAGCACCTCGGGCCAGCGGCGCCTGACGGTGGCGGCGTCCGTGCCGGTGAGCGGGGAGGGGTCGGGCTGCGGGGCCGCGGACACCGGACCGGCGGCGGGCGCCTCGGACGGAGTCCGCCCGGCGGCTGCCTCCTGCGGATGGGGCGGCCCTTCGGCCGGGACCTCGGAGCGAGGCGCCTCTTCGTCCGACACCTCCGAGCGAGACTGCCCGGCGGCCGGCTCCCCGGAGCGAGGCGCCTCTTCGTCCGACACCTCCGAGCGAGGCGGCTCCGCGGATCCAGGCGCCTCCTCGGCCTCCGGCCCGGCCCCAGCGCCACGGCCCTCGACGTCATCGCCTCCACCCGGGCGCGCGTCGGGCTGCTGGCGTCGCGCGGGCGCATCGGTGGCGGGCGCTCCGCGACGGGCCGCCCCCGGTTCGGCCTCCGCGGACCCCGACGCCACCGACCCAGCCGACTCGGGACCCGCTTCGTCCGCAGCGCGCGCCGCCGAGCCGCGCTCCCGCTCACCGCGAGCGGCCGACGCCGCGGGCGGCTCGGCCGCCGCCCGGCTCGGCGCCCCTCGCTCCGGAGCCGGTGGCCGCTCGGTGCGGGGCACGGGCTGCGCCGGCGTCTCGCGCCGCGAAGGCGCGGCACCGGCGGCAGACCCGGCGCCGCCGGAGGGCGCAGAGCCGGAGGCGGGGCCGGACGTGCCGGCGGAGCGCGGCTCCACCCCCGTCGCGGCCGCAGGCGTCGCGGGCAGAAGGATGCGCGCGCACAGCAGCTCGAGCTGCAGCCGCGGCGACGTCGCCCCGGTCATCTCCGTGAGCCCAGCGTTGACCAGGTCGGCGGCTCGCGACAGTCGCGCGGCGCCGAGGTGCTGCGCCTGGCCGCGCATCCGTTCGACCTGGTCCTCCGGGATGGCGCGGAGCACCGCGACGGCCTGGTCGCCTGCGGCGGCGAGGACGATGAGGTCGCGCAGCCGCTCGAGCAGGTCCTCGACGAATCGGCGCGGGTCGTGCCCCGACTCGATCACGTTGTCGATCACCCGGAACACCGTGGCGCCGTCGCCGGCGGCGAACGCGTCGACGACGTCGTCCAGCAGGGTCGCGTGGGTGAACCCGAGGAGCGCGATCGCGCGGTCGTAGTCGAGGCCATCGGAGTCCGCACCGGCCATGAGCTGGTCCAGCACCGACATCGAGTCCCGGACCGATCCCCCACCGGCGCGAACGACCAGCGGCAGGACGCCCGGGGCCACGGCCACCCCCTCCGCCTCGCTCACCTGAGCCAGGTAGTCGCCGAGCACCTGCGGGGGAACGAGCCGGAACGGGTAGTGGTGCGTGCGCGAGCGGATCGTGCCGATCACGCGGTCCGGCTCCGTCGTCGCGAACACGAACTTCACGTGCGGCGGCGGCTCCTCGACGAGCTTCAACAGCGCGTTGAACCCCTGCGCCGTCACCATGTGCGCCTCGTCGAGGATGAAGATCTTGTAGCGGTCGCGCGCCGGGGCGAAGACGGCGCGTTCGCGCAGGTCACGGGCGTCGTCGACACCATTGTGGCTCGCGGCGTCGATCTCGACGACGTCGAGGCTGCCCGGCCCGCCACGCGCCAGCTCGACACAGCTGTCGCACGTGCCGCACGGCGTGTCCGTCGGTCCCTGCGCACAGTTGAGGCACCGCGCGAGGATCCGGGCCGACGTCGTCTTGCCGCAGCCTCGCGGACCGGAGAACAGGTACGCGTGCGTGGCGCGATCGGACCGCAGCGCCGCCATGAGCGGACCCGTGACGTGCTCCTGCCCGATGACGTCCGCGAACGTGTCCGGACGGTACCGGCGGTACAGGGCTGTGGTCACCGCGTCAGCCTAACCGGGGGTCCCGACACGGCGTCGGGACCGTGTGGACGCCGCCCGCCGAGCCGCCGGCTCACGGAAAACGCGCTGCGCGTGCTCCGCGAGGACGCCTAGTCTGGTGCCGTGGCGAAGCCTCGACCTAGCTAGGTCCGCGGACCTGGCCCCCGTGACGCCCGGAGCGACTGCGCCCGGGCGCCTCCGTGCGTGCGTCCGCACCGATCCCTCGCCGCCGGCCCGGCCTCCCCCGTGAGGTGACCCCGGGAAGTCTCCCCGGTCACCGCGCCGCTGGCGGCACCACGCACGAGAGCAAGGACCCACGCATGCCACAACCCGTCATCTCGACCCGCGCCCTGCGCAAGGAGTACCGGTACCACCGACAGCAGCCCGGGCTGCTCGCAGCCGTGCGAGGTCTCGTCCACCGCACGCGCGAGACCCGCGTCGCCGTCGAGTCGCTCGACCTCACCATCCACGAGGGTGAGTTCGTCGGGCTGCTCGGGCGCAACGGCGCCGGCAAGACCACCACGCTGAAGATGCTCTCCGGGCTGCTGCGGCCGACGTCCGGCACGGTGTCGGTGCTCGGCCACGAGCCGGCCCGGCGCCGCTACGACTTCCTGCGGCGCATCGCCGTCGTCCTCGGGCAGAAGTCCATGCTCTGGTGGGACGTGTCGACGTCCGACAGCCTCCGCCTCCACCAGGCGATGTACGACCTGCCCCGCACCCGGTTGGACGCGACGGTGGACGAGCTCGCCGACCTGCTCCAGCTCCGCGACCTGCTGGACATCCCCGTGCGCAAGCTGTCGCTCGGCGAGCGGATGAAGTGCGAGCTGCTCGTCGCGCTCGTCCACGAGCCCGACGTGCTGTTCCTGGACGAGCCGACGATCGGGCTCGACGTCGTGTCGAAGGCGGCGGTGCGCGAGTTCCTCGCCGCTCTCAACGCGACCCGCGGTACGACGATCATCCTCACGAGCCACGACATGGACGACGTCGCCGAGCTGTGCCGCCGCGTCATCCTCGTCGACCACGGCCGACTCCAGTACGACGGCGACCTGCCCGACCTCGTGCGGACCATCCGTCCGCACAAGCGGGTCATGCTGACGTTCGCGGCATCCGCGCACGTCCCGGCCCTCCTGCCGCCGGGCGTCCGCCTCGTCGACGCCGACGACTCACCCACCGGCAGCCGGCTCGACCTCGAGGTCGAGCGCGAGGCCGCCCAACGGCTCCTCGCCGCCGCACCGGGCTGGGGCGAGGTCGTCGACATCGAGGTGCGGGACGCCGACATCGACGACGTCATGCGCGCGGTGCTGGCGGGTGAGGGCGCATGAGGCAGCTCCACCTCTTCGGTCGCCTGTTCGCGCTGAACGTGGGCGTGACGTTCCAGTACCGGGGCGAGTTCCTCATCATGCAGATCGGGAACCTGATCGTGCCGATCACGTCGCTGCTGGTCTGGCAGGCGGCCCTGGCCTCGGGCGCCCCGCTCCCGGTCGACGGCGAGTTCCTGGTGGCGTACTTCCTGCTCGTGAGCGTCGTCGGCATGCTGACCGCGTCCTGGACGGCGTTCTACCTGGCGGCGTCGATCCGTGACGGCGCGCTCAACCGGTGGCTCATCCGGCCGGCGTCGACCCACCTGGACGCGGTGGCGAACAACGTGGGCGAGAAGGTCGTCAAGCTCGTCATCATCGTGCCGCTGATCGCTGCCCTCGCTCTGCTGCTCGGTGATCGGATCGCCCTGCCCTCGGACGCCGGCCGGTGGCTCCTGTTCGCGGTCGCCGTCGTCCTCGCCGCCGGGATGCGGCTCGCTCTCGACATCATGATCGGCTCGCTGGCGTTCTGGTTCGAGGACGTGCAGGGCTTCATCCGCGCGCTCGCCGTCATCACCCCGGTGCTGTCCGGGGCCGTGGTGCCGCTCGCGCTCATGCCGCCCGGGATCGCCGCGGTGACGGCGGTGCAGCCGTTCCGGTTCATGCTGTCCTACCCGATGGAGGTGCTGCTGGCGGATCCCGCGGGCGGGCCGGGCGGCCTCACCGCCGGCTTCGCGCTCCAGGTCGGCTGGCTGGCGGTCTTCGTGGCCGGTGCCGCGGGCGTGTGGCGACTCGGGTTGCGCTCCTACGCCGCGGCGGGTGCCTGAGATGCGCACGCTGCGCCGTCACGCGCGCTTCACCGCCGCCGCGTTCGTCCAGGCGCTCGGCCGGGATGCGCAGTTCCGCGCCCAGGCCTGGACGACGATCGTCGTCGGCCTCATCGAGGTGGCGGTCGGGCTCGTCCCGGCGCTGCTGGTGTTCCAGCACACCGACGAGGTGAACGGCTGGGACGTCGGGCTCGTCATCGCCGTGACCGGGATGGCGCAGGTCGCGATGGCCCTGCTCGGCGCGTTCGTGGTGCCGAACCAGGCGAAGATGACCGACTACGTCCGCCGCGGCGAGCTCGACGGCGTCCTCATCCGGCCCGTCTCGACGCAGTGGTACGCCGCTGTGCGCTGGATGCAGCCGTCCGAGCTGTGGAGCGGGCTGGCCGGGCTGCTGCTCGTCGCCGTCGGTCTCGCCGAGGCCGGAGCTCGTCCCAGCGCCGCGGACGTGGCGCTGGCCGCGCTGTGGTTCGCCGTCGGCCTGGTGGCCGTCGCGCTGGTCTGGACGAACCTGGGCTACCTGGCGTTCTGGCTGGAGTCGGTCGACTCGGTCACCGACCTCATGGCGACCCTGCTGTCCGCCGGGCGGTATCCGGTCGCGTTCTTCCCGGCGGCCGTGCGCACGATCCTGCTCGTCGTGATCCCGATCGGGCTCGCCACGACCCTGCCGGTCACGGCGCTCGACGGCGGCTCCGACCCGCGGTTCGCGGTGGCGGGTGTCGGCTGCGTCCTCGCGGGAGCGCTGCTCACCCGCTGGCACTTCGTGGTGGCGCTGCGCCGGTACGCGAGCGCGAGCTCGTGAGCGTCGGCGCCCGGGCTCCGGGACGCTCCGGGACGTGAGGACCCCTCGCGCACCCGCCAGAGCCCACCTGCCCTTGCTGCCTTCCGGCCCTGGGGGGGTTCAGCGGGATGACGCCACACGAGGGGTCGCGACCCAGGTTACCCGAGCCCACACACAGGTGAGGACGACGCGGGACGTGCGCTCCGCCGTCGTCGACGTGCCGAGTGCGGAGTGAGCGTCCGAGTGCGGTGCGCACCGGCCCGCACTCACGCGTTCGCCCCGCACTCGGCACGCCCGGAGCCCGATACGATCACGGCCGTCGGCCGGCACGAAGGGGATGCGCGTCATGACGACCCTGCTGTGGTCCGACGACTTCGCCGACGACGGCGCGCCGGATCCCGCGCGATGGAGCCACGCCGTGGGCGGCCACGGCTGGGGCAACGACGAGCTCCAGTTCTACACGTCGGACCGGGCGCGCAACGCACGGGTCTCCGGCGGCCGTCTCGTGATCGAGGCGCACGCCGAGGACTGGCAGGACCGGCGCTTCACGTCCGCGCGGCTCGTCTCGCGCGCCGCCTGGCTCCACGCTCGCGTCGAGGTGACGGCCCGGCTGCCGATCGGTCGCGGCACGTGGCCGGCGATCTGGATGCTGCCGTCGACGCCGGGCGAACGACGTTGGCCGGACGACGGCGAGATCGACGTCATGGAGCACGTCGGGCACGATCCCGGCGTCGTGCACGCCAGCATCCACACGGCCGCGTACAACCACGTCGACGGCACGCAGCGCACGGCCACCACGGCGGTCCCCGACGCGCAGGAGGCGTTCCACACGTACGCGGTGGACTGGGACGCGGAGTCCATCACCTGGTCCGTCGACGGCGAGGCGTCCTTCACCTACGCGCGGGAGGCGGCTGCCGAGCGCGACACGTGGCCCTTCGACACGCCGTTCCACCTCATCCTCAACCTCGCCGTCGGAGGGGGCTGGGGCGGGGCGCAGGGCGTGGACGACGCCGCGTTCCCGGCCCGGTTCGAGATCGACTCGGTCCGCGTGCTCGGCCGCTGACGCCGTCGGCCTGATCCCGCCGAGCTGTCCCGGCCGGGCGCCGTCGTCCCCGGCAGCCCTACGCTGATCGCGACCCGCACCGAGGAGGAACCGTGACCGACGCCCCCACCCGCATCGACGCCCTGACCGACGGGCTCGACGGACGACTGGCGGACCTGCGCTCCCTGTACGAGGACCTGCACGCCCACCCGGAGCTGTCGATGCAGGAGCACCGGACGGCCGGCGTCGTCGCGGAACGGCTCCGCGCGCAGGGCTACGAGGTGACCGAGGGCGTGGGCGGCACGGGCGTCGTCGGCGTCCTCGCCAACGGCGCCGGACCGCGCGTCCTCCTCCGAGCCGACATGGACGGGCTGCCGCTGCGCGAGGACACGGGTCTGCCGTTCGCGTCGACGGTGACGGCGATCGGGGCCGACGGCGTCGAGGTCCCGGTGATGCACGGCTGCGGGCACGACGTCCACGTCACCGCGCTCCTCGGGGCGACGGCGCAGCTCGCCGAGAATCGCGGCGCCTGGTCCGGCACCGTCCTCGCCGTGTTCCAGCCCGCCGAGGAGACCGGCGAGGGCGCTCAGGCGATGATCGAGGACGACCTGTTCGCGAGATTCGGGACGCCGGACGTGTGCCTCGGGCAACACGTCTCCTCGCTCCCCGCCGGTCACGCCATGCTGCGACCGGGACCGATGATGGCGACGGCGGACGCCGTGCACATCCGGCTGTTCGGGCGCGGGGGCCACGGCTCGACGCCGGAGCTCACGGTGGACCCTGTGGTCATGGGGGCGTCGCTCGTGATGCGGCTGCAGACCATCGCGTCACGCGAGATCTCCTCGCAGGACCCGGTCGTGGTGACGGTGGGCTCCCTCGTGGCGGGGATGAAGGAGAACATCATCCCCGACGACGCGGTGCTCAAGATCAGCGTCCGCACGTTCGACCCGACCATCCGCGACCAGGTGATGGCGGCCATCGAGCGGATGGCGCGCGCCGAGGCGGCGGCGTCCGGTGCCCCGCGCGAGCCGGAGTTCACGTACCTCCACTCGCTCCCGCTCAACGCCAACGACGTCGACGGCGAGGCCCGGACCCGCGCGGCGCTGGCCCTCGGGCTCGGGACCGGGCACGTGCACGAGATGCCCCGGCCGGTGTCCGGGAGCGAGGACTTCGGCCGGTTCGGTGCGGCAGCGGGCTGCCCGTCGGTGTTCTGGTTCGTGGGCGGCTACGACCCGGCGCTGTTCGCGGACATCCTGGCCGGGCGCGCGTCGATCATGTCGCTGCCCGAGGGCGTGGCGTACAACCACTCCCCGCACTTCGCGCCGTCGGCGCCGGGAACGCTCGACGGCGCCGTGCGCGCGATGCTCGCGGCGGCCTCGGAGTGGCTCGGGAGCTGACCCGCTGCCGGTGTGGAAGATCGGTGCTCGGAGCGGTGACCGACCTTCCACACGTGTGACGCGGACGACGACGGCGCGGCGCCCCTCACGTTCGGGGGGCGCCCGAGGCTCCGGTATCCTCGTCGGGCTCGGAGGATTCGCCTAGTGGCCTATGGCGCACGCTTGGAAAGCGTGTTGGGTGCAAGCCCTCGGGGGTTCGAATCCCCCATCCTCCGCCACGGAGGCCCCGGAGCCGTCTGGTTCCGGGGCTTCGTCATCGGCGCGCCGGCCCGACGACCAGCCGCGTCGGCGGATCAGCTGCCCACGGCCACGCCGTAGCGCGCGGCCATCGTCCGGGCCGCGTCGTCCACCACGCGAAGCGTCTCCTCGTCGCTGAGGGACCAGTTGCCGTGGACGAGGCGAGGCCAGAAGACGACGGTGGAGATCATCCCGAGGAACTGCGCCGAGGCCGCGTCCGGGTCGTCCACGTCGGCAGTGCCCGCGGCGTGCTCCGCCCGGAGATATCGCCCCAGCGCCGCGAGCACGGGCAGCGTGCCGAAGTCGAACGTCTGCTCGCGCAGCTCCGGGAACCGCGGGGCCTCGGCGATCACGACGCGGATCAGGTCCTCCATCCCGGGGCGTGTCAGCAGCTCCGCGTACGCGAGGCCCAGTGTGACCAGGCCGCCATGGAAGTCTCCCGGCGGCGGATCCACGAGCTCCCCACCAGGTGTGCCGCCCGCCGCGAGCACCGTCGCCTCGAAGAGCTCCGCCTTCGTCGGGAACTGCTTGAACAGCGTCGCCTTGGACACCCCCGCGCTCTCGGCGACGCTCGCCAGCGAGGTGCGGTCGTAGCCGGACGCGAGGAACAGGGCCATGGCCGCGTCGAGGATCGCCGCACGGTTGGCCGCGGCGACTCCCCGATGGTAGGTGGAGAGCTCGCGCGGCATGGATCCATAGTGCCATAGAGGTGAGTTACTTGACTCACGACTACGGATATGACTACCGTGCTTGTGGTGAGCCCGTTGACTCACCTCAAGCGAAGGAGCTCGACATGGCCAAGCTCATCTACTCGATGATCACCTCGCTCGACGGCTACGCCGAGGCCGCGGAGGGCGACCTCGGCCGGGGAGCCGAGGACGAGGAGGTGCACACCTTCATCGGCGACACGTTCCGCCACGTCGGCACGTACCTCTACGGGCGGCGGATGTACGAGACGATGGTCTTCTGGGAGACCGCGCACACCGATCCGGATGCGCCACCGCACATCGTGCAGTACGCCCGCGACTGGCAGGCCGCGGAGAAGGTCGTCTACTCCACGACGCTGGAGTCGCCGTCGAGCGCGAAGACCCGCATCGAGCGAACCTTCGACCCGGACGCGGTGCGCAAGCTCAAGGCCTCCTCCGATCACGACCTCTCCGTCGACGGCCCGAACCTCGCCGCCCAGGCGATCGCGGCCGGGCTGGTCGACGAGTACCACCTGTTCATGACCACGAGCGTGGTCGGCGGCGGCAAGCGATTCTTCCCCGACGGCGTACGCCTCGATCTCGACCTGGTCCAGGAGCGTTCCTTCGACAGCGGCCTGATCTACGCGCACTACCGGACCCGCTGAGCCGCTCCGGTGGGGAGGCGTTCGCCCCGGCCGGCGACAGGGGCCAGCGGCGCGAGCGCGCCGGCCGTGCGCGCCGCCCGGACGCCGTTGAGGATGACCACGACCTCCGCGACCTCGTGGACGAGGACGACGCCCGCCAGAGGGAGCACGCCGAACAGCGCGAGCGGGAACAGGACCACGATGATGGCGAGGGCGAGGGCGATGTTGCCGGTCATGATGCGCCGACCGCGACGGGCGTGAGCGAGGCCCTGCGGGACGAGCCGCAGGTCCGCACCCGTGAAGGCGACGTCGGCCGACTCGATCGCGGCCGCTGAGCCACCCACGCCCATGGCGATCCCGACGTCCGCCGCCGCGAGCGCCGGCGCGTCGTTCACGCCGTCGCCGATCATCGCCGTCGGGACGCGGGACGAGGACTCCCGGACGGCCCGCTCCTTGTCCTGTGGCAGCTGGGCCGCGCGCACGTCCTCGATGCCGGCCTCCGCGGCGAGCGCCCGGGCGGTGCGTTCGTTGTCGCCGGTGACCATCGTCACGGTGATCCCGTCGGCCCGCAGGCGGGCGACGGCGTCGGGCGCCTCGGGCCGCAACTCGTCGCGGATCCCGATCACGGCCGCCGGGACGCCGTCGGACACGACCGCCACCACCGTCATGCCCTCGCCCTCGAGGCGAGCGGCGTCGTCGGCGAGGTCCCCGGGATCGAGCCACCGGGTAGTGCCGACCTGCACCCGGACGCCGTCGACGTCCCCCTGGAGCCCGCGCCCGGGGAGCTCGGCGACGTCGTGCGCGAGCGGCGGGCTCGGGGCGGCCGCGAGGATCGCCGCAGCCAGGGGGTGCGTGCTGCGCGCCTCGAGCGCGGCGGCGAGCGTGAGCGCCTGGTGCTCCGTGACGCCGGCACGGGTGCTGACCTCGACGACGGCGGGCCGGTTCCTGGTGAGCGTGCCCGTCTTGTCGATCGCCACGGCACGCACGGCCCCGAGCTCCTCGAACGCGGCGCCCGACCTGACGACCATGCCGAACCGGCTCGCGGCCCCGATCGCCGAGATCACCGTGACGGGGACGGCGATCGCCAGGGCGCACGGGGAGGCCGCGACGAGGACGACGAGCGCCCGTTGCGTCCACAGCGCCGGGTCGCCGACGATCAGTCCCCAGACCGCCACCAGGGCGGCGAGGACGAGCACCGCCGGCACCAGGGGACGTGCGATCCGGTCCGCGAGCCGCGCCCGCTCGCCCTTGCGCGCCTGGGCCTCCTCGACGAGCCGGACGATCGTGGTGAGGGAGTTGTCGCGCCCGTCCGCCGTCGCCTCGACGAGCAGCGCACCCGTCCCGTTCACGGCCCCGGCGAGAACGGCGTCGCCCGGCGCGACCTCGACCGGGATGGACTCCCCGGTGACGGCGGACGTGTCGAGCGAGCTGCGCCCGGTGGTGACCACGCCGTCGGTGGCGATGCGCTCGCCGGGTCGGACGACGAGGAGGTCGAGCTCACGGACCTGCGCCGCCGGGATCTCGATCTCTCCGGCCATCCGCGAGATGCGCGCCGTGGCGGGCATGAGCGCGAGCAGGGCGCGCAGACCGTGCTTGGCGCGATCCATCGCGCGGTCCTCGAGCGCCTCGGCGATCGAGAACAGGAACGCCAGAGCGGCGGCCTCGCCCACGTGCCCGAGGGCGACGGCGCCCACGGCCGCGATCGTCATCAGCAGCCCGACGCCGAGCCTGCCGCGGGCGAGCCGTCGTACGGCGCCCGGGACGAACGTCCACGCGCCCGCGAGCAGGCTGGCGCCCTGCGCCACGAGCGCCGGAGCGTCCGAACCCGTCCACTCCAGCACGTAGCCGACGCCGAGGAGGACCCCGGATGCCGCCGGCAGCAGCAACACCCGATCCCGCCAGAACGGGACGAACTCCTCCTCGCTCGCGGCGGCATCGTCGTCATCGGCGCCGCCGGAGAGCGCGCCGGACGACCCGTCGGCGAGGGCTCGCAGCTGCAGCTCGCGAGCGTCGATCTCGTCGTCGCCGCAGCACTCCCGGCTCACGCGGTCCCCGTCTCGCAGGCGGTGCACCCCGGGACGTCGCACAACGGGTTCGCGCACTCACGGCCGTCGCGGACGTCGAGCACCACCCGCATCAGCTCTCCGAGCGCAGCGGCCAGGTGCGGGTCGGCGATCTCGTAGCGGGTGCGGCGACCGTCGGGCACCGTCAGCACGAGGCCGCACCCACGCAGGCACGCCAGATGGTTCGAGACGTTCGACCGCGTCAGCGCCAGATCCGCCGCGAGCTCGGCCGGATACGTCGGACCGTCCAGCAGCCGCTCCAGGAGCCGTGCCCGCGTCGGGTCGCTCATCGCCCTGCCGAGCCGCCCCATCACCTCGACGCGATCCAGGGTGTTCGTCGCTGAGTTCAGCATGTGCTGAACAGTACAGCGGACGCTGAACCCCCACCAGGGCGCGCTCCCTGTGACGCGCGCCACATCAGGTGGCACCCTGACTGAACGCGTGCCTAGCATGCTGAACATGCGTTCAACGCGACAGCCAGGCGGCGGCACGACCGCCGCTCCGCCGTCGGACCTCACCGCCCGCGCCCGGATCCGCGACGGCGCGATCCGCCTGTTCGGCGAGCACGGGTTCGGCGTCGGCCTGCGGGCGATCGCACAGGAGGCGGGTGTCAGCGTCGGGCTCGTGGCTCACCACTTCGGGTCCAAGGACGGCCTGCGCGAGGCGTGCGACGCGCACGTGCTGAGCGCCCTGAACGAGGCGCGACGTGCCGCCGACGTCTCGGGCCCGTCCGGCGCGATGATCACCCAGCTCGCCGCCGTCGCCGAGTTCGCCCCGCTCGTGGCGTACGTCTTCCGCAGCGTGCAGGCAGGCGGGCAGCTCGCCCGCGACTTCGTCGAGCACGCAGCGGCCGACGCCGCAGCCTTCCTCGAGCGGAGCGCCGCGAGCGGACTCGTGCGCCCGTCCCGGGACGAGGTGGCACGCGCTCGAGCGCTCACGAGCCAGAGCATCGGGAGCCTCGCCCTCGAGCTCGCGCTCGACCCGCCCGGACCCGGCGAGTCCATGTCGGAGGCGATCGAACGCTACGTCGAGCGCTACACCGCCCCGCTGCTCGAGCTCTACACCGACGGGCTCTTCACCGACAGCTCGATGCTCGACGCGTACCTGGAGTACGAGCGGGCGCACCCGCCGCCGACGCCGTCGTCCGGAAGCCCGAAGACCCCCGAGACCCCCAGACCCCGCCCACGAAAGGCGACCCATGACCAGCACCAGTGACGCCGTCGGCATCCGCGACCTCGTCAAGACGTTCGGCCCCGTGCGCGCGCTCGACGGCCTGGACCTCACGGTCCGCACCGGCGAGGTCGCCGGCTTCCTCGGCCCGAACGGCGCCGGGAAGTCGACCACGATCCGCGTGCTCCTCGGGCTGCTCCGCGCCGACGCCGGCTCCGCAACCCTCCTCGGCGGCGACCCGTGGCGCGACGCCGTCGACCTCCACCGGCGCATCGCCTACGTGCCTGGCGACGTCGCGCTGTGGCCCAACCTCTCGGGCGGCGAGGCGATCGACTACCTCTCCCGCCTGCGCGGCGGCGTCGACGCCACACGGCGGGCGCGCTTGCTCGAGCGCTTCGAGCTCGACCCGACGAAGAAGACGCGCACGTACTCCAAGGGGAACCGTCAGAAGGTCGCTCTCGTCGCGGCCCTCGCGTCCGACGCGGAGCTCTTCGTGCTCGACGAGCCGACGTCGGGCCTCGACCCGCTCATGGAGACGGTCTTCCGCGAGTGCATCACCGAGATCAAGGCGGAGGGGCGCTCCGTGCTGCTCTCGAGCCACATCCTCGCGGAGGTCGAGAAGCTCTGCGACACCGTGACGATCATCCGCGCGGGCCGCACCGTCGAGACCGGGACGCTGGACGAGATGCGACACCTCACGCGGTCCACCGTGTCGGCGGTGCTCGACGACGGCGCCGCCGCCTCCGCGTCCATCGGCTCCCTCCCCGGCGTCCACGACCTGGTGACCGAGGACGGCCGCGTGACGTTCGACGTCGACAACGACCACCTCGGTGAGGTCATGACGAGCCTCACGCACCGCGGCCTCCGCAGCCTCACCTGCGCCCCGCCGTCGCTCGAGGAGCTGTTCCTGCGGCACTACGGCGACGAGCTCGAGGAGACCTCCCGATGAGCGCCCTCACCGGGACGGGCACGCTCGTCCGGCTGGCGCTTCGTCGCGAGCGGATCCGGATCCCCGTCTGGTCGCTCGCGCTCGGCCTCACCGTGCTCGGGAGCGTGCCGGCGCTCGAGGAGTCCTTCCCCACCGCCGAGGCGCGCCAGGCCCGCGCCGAGCTCGTGCAGAACCCGGCGGCGATCGTCATGGCCGGGCCCGGTTTCGGGCTGGACGACTACACGCTCGGGGCGATGGTCGCGAACGAGCTCAGCCTCACGCTCGTCGTGGCCGCCGCGATCATGAGCATCTTCATGGTGGTGCGGCACACCCGCGCCGAGGAGGAGTCCGGCCGCGCGGAGCTGGTGCGCGCCGCCGTCGTCGGGCGGTCCGCCGCCGCCGTCGCGGCGCTCGTGACGACGGCGATCGCCAACGCCCTCGTCGCGCTCCTCATCTGGGGTGGACTCGTCGCGGGAGGGCTCGACGCCGGGGACGGGCTGCTGCTGTCGGTCGCCGTCGGGCTCACGGGCGTCGCGTTCGGCGGCGTCGCCCTCGTCGCCGCGCAGGTCACGGAGCACGCCCGCGCGGCGTCCGGCATGGCCATGGCGGTGCTCGGCGCGGCGTTCCTGGTGCGCGGCATCGGCGACGTGCTCGTCGAGCACGGCGGCCTCCTGTCGTGGTTCTCCCCCATCGCGTGGGCGCAGCAGACACGGCCGTACGCAGGGGCCAGGTGGTGGCCGCTCCTGCTCACCGCGGCGCTCGTCGCCGGCACGCTCCTCGCTGCCCATGCGCTCGCGGCGCGGCGCGACTTCGCGGCCGGGCTCGTCGCACAGCGGCCGGGGCGTGCGCAGGCACGTCCGGCGCTCGCGTCGCCGCTCGCCCTCGCGACGCGGCTCACGCTGCCGTCGTTCGTCGCCTGGACCGTCGCCGTCGCCGTGAGCGGCGCGGCGTTCGGCGCCCTCGTGAACTCCGTCCAGGACGCGATGGAGGACAGCCCGCTGATGGAGCAGCTCCTCGGCGGCGAGTCGCGGGTCACCGAGTCGTTCTTCGCCCTGTTCCTGCCCTACCTCGTGCTCGCAGCCGTCGCCTACGCGCTCAGCGTCGTGCAGCGCCTGCGCTCCGAGGAGACCGAGGGGCGCGCGGAGGTGGTGCTCGCCCGGCCGGTGAGCCGCTGGACGTGGTTCGGCACCACGCTCGGCGTCTCGGCCGTGGGCGGCGTCCTCGTCCTCGCCGTCGGGGCGTTCGCGATGGGCGCGACGGGGGCGGCCGTGACCGGCGACGGATCGTGGACCGGACGCGTGACGGGCGGTGCCCTGGCCTACGTCCCTGCGCTCGTGCTCGTGGTCGCGCTCGGCGCCCTGCTGTTCGGGACGTGGCCGAAGCTGTTCGGCCTCGCGTGGGCGCTCGTCGGCTGGATGACGGTCGTGCTCGTGCTCGGCACGCTCCTCGACCTGCCGGAGTGGACCACGTGGATCTCCCCGGTCAACCAGACACCGGCCGTACCGATGGAGGCGCTGGAAGCCCTGCCGCTCGTCATCATGGGTGCTGGGGCGCTCGTGCTCGGCGCGCTCGGGATGGCCGGCTTCCGACGGCGGGACGTGCCGACGGTCTGAGGCGTGGCGGCGCGCCAAGATCCTCTCGCGGAGGTGCAGAAATCCTCTCGCGAAGGGTCAGGCGGGCGCGAGCCGGAGGAGCGTGATGCCCCAGCCGATCCCTCGCTCCTCCACCGTGGTCAGGCCGGACGCGCTCACGAGCTCCGCGAGCTCGGCTCGCGTACGGCGCGCCGATCCGTGCACGCACCACGAGACCAGGTCCTCGCCGACGTCGAACGAGAGCCCGTCGGGGTCGTCCTCCGCGAGCCGGTCGAGCACCACCACGCCGGCGTCGACGTCGCGGAGCTGGGCCAGCACGAGGCGCGCGTCCTCGTCGGGCAGCGTCTCGAGGAGCTGCGGGGCGAGGACGACGACGTCGGCGCCCAGGTCCCCCAGCGGAGCCAGCGGCGAACGCGCGACGGCGTCGAACCGGTCGGTGAGGCCGTGCTCCTCGAGCGCCTCGCGCACGAGCGGCAGACGGGAGGGCAGGTCGACGACCGACACGCGGGTCGTCGTCGTCGCGGCGAGCACCCCTTCCGCGACCGTGCTCGCCGTCGGTCCGACGACGACGACACGGCCGGCCTCGCCCCACCCGAACGCGTTCTCGAACGACGCCCGCGCCCACCGCGCCCGCTCGGTGACGGCGTCGAACAGCTCGCGCCGGAAAGCCTCGTCCTCCTCCGCGTGCTCCGCGAGGCTCCGCCCGAACGTCGAGGCGTAGCTCGAGGCGCCGGACCGGAGCGTCGCGGCGAGCCCGGCGATCGCGAGGTCCAGGTGGGCCTGGGCGCCACCGAGGTCGAGCTCGGTGACCTCGTGCTCGTCGTCGACGAGATCGCCGCCGAGCGCCCCGAGGCGCAGGGCGCCGTCGTCGTCGGTGCCGAGCACGTCCTCCGAGACCAGGTACCGCACCAGCGCCGCGAGCGCGCGTGGGTGGGTGCCGGTGGCCGCGGCGAGCGCCTCGACGGACGTCCGGCCGCGTGCCACGTGGTCCGGGATCCGCAGCGTCACGGCCACCCGCAGCGCGTACGGCCCGACGAGGTCGGTGAGCTCGTGCAGGCGCTCGTGGACCGGGTTGACCATGTCGGCGACGCCGAGTGCCGTGCTCCCGTCCTCCGCGACGGCCAGCTCGGTGCGCCGCCAGTAGCCGGTGACGTCGAGCCGTTCGCGCGGCACGTCGCGCTCGTCGCGCAGGAAGCGCCGGATCGGCTTCAGCGAGTCCGCCTCGCCCGCGCCCCACGCGTACACGTCACCGGGCCAGAACTCGGCCCCGCGCACCGCGAGCTCGAGCAGGTCGGTCGACCCCGGAGCGGCGCCGTGGCGGTGCAGCCACGTCAGCTCAACGCCCGGCGGGTGCCGCAGGTCCTGCTCGTGCTCCGGCTCGGCCACCTCGACGAACACCTGCCCGCGCGCGTCGGACGGCATCTCCTCGAGCCACCGCCCGATCGCCGGGAGCGCCGTCTCGTCGCCGAAGATCAGGTACCAGTCGGCGTCGGCCGGGTGCAGCTCCGAGACCTTCGGCCCGGCCGTGTAGATCGCGTCGCCGACCTGGGCGCGCTCGGCCCACGTGGATGCGTACCCGGTGCCGTGGCGCACGAAGTCGAGATCGAGCTCGCCGGCCTCGACGTCGTAGCGCCGCGGCGTGTAGTCCTTCGCGATGGGTCGCGGATCCCGCGGCCAGTCGATGTTGCCGGGGTTCTGCACGGGCAGCACCGGGTCCGCCCCGGGCTCGGCGAAGAACAGCTTGAGATGGTCGTCGAACCCGTCGGAGCGCAGCTCGGGCAGGTCGATCCCGGACTCCGAACGGAACGCCCGCAGCTGCCTGCCGCCGACGGTGACACGCCGCATGCCCGGCGTCACGTCGGCGACGGCGAGCACCTCGAGCCGGCGCAGGACGATGGGGAAGACGCGCGTCTCGCGCAGTCGCTTCGGCAAACCACAGTCTCCTCGGGCGAGCGGCGACCGGAGCGGCCGCACGGACGTCGCGGCGGACCGCCGCTGAGGGCAGGCTAACCTACCTTCCGGGTCGGGTTGACGGCGGCGTCGGTCAGGGCGCGGACACCGGTTGGCTAGACTCCCGGGGTGATCTTCAAGGCCGTGGGCGAAGGGCGCCCCTACCCCGACCACGGCCGCACGACCCCCCGCGACTGGTCCGAGATCCCGCCCCGGCAGGTGCGCCTGGACGAGCTCATCACCACGAAGCTCGAGCTCGACCTGCGCAGCCTCCTCTCGGAGGACTCGACGTTCTACGGCGACCTCTTCGCTCACGTGGTCGAGTGGAAGGGCGAGCTGTACCTCGAGGACGGGCTGCACCGCGCGCTGCGCGCGGCGCTCCAGCAGCGCACCCTCCTGCACGCTCGGGTGCTCGAGCTGTCATGACGACGCCGCCCCAGCCCGGTCGTGCGCAGGCGCGCGGCGCCGGATGTGGAAAGCCGCCGGGCGAACCCTCCTCGTCGGTTACGGTGACGCAGTGACGAGTGCCCCCACCGACGAGGCCGCGCGCCGCCGCGCCGCCCGACGACGTCACCTCCAGCAGCGCCAGACCGTCATCTTCGGCGGGCTGCTCGCCGTCCTCGGCGTCGTCGCCCTCGCGGCCGCCGGTGTGTTCACGGGGATCCTGCCCTCCCCGATCGACCCGCCGTTCTCGACGCCCGAGCCCACCGACACGGCGCTGCCGCCCCCGTGCCCGGCTGCCGACGCGCTCCCCGTCGCGTTCAGCGAGGTGACCGTCAACGTGTACAACGGCACCACGCGCGCAGGCCTGGCCGGGTCCACGGCCGAGCAGCTCGCGGCGCTCGGCGTGCTCATCAACTCCGAGCTCAACAACCCGGGCGGCCACTACGAGGGCGTCACGGACATCCAGGTGGGCGCCGCCGGCGTGACCGCCGGGTACACGATCGCGGCCCTGTTTCCCGAGGCCACGATCACGCTCGAGACCAACCGCACGGACGCCGCCGTCAACGTGGTGCTCGGCGACGGGTTCGAGGCGATGAGCGACCCGGCCGAGGCCGCCCTCGACCCCGAGACGCCGATCGCCGCGCCGGCCGGGTGCGAGCCGGTGCCGACGCCCGAACCCTCGTCATGAGCGAGCGGGACCCGAACCCGTACCTTCCCGGCGGCGCCAGCCTCCCGCCGTCGTACGGAGCTCAGCCTCCGGGTCCCGCCGGTCCACCGCCGCCCGTCGGTCCGCCGACCGCGTACGGGCCGCCGCCTCCCAGCTACGGCCAGCCTCCGGCACCCGCATACGGACCACCGGCGTACGGCCAGCAGGCAGCGCCGTCGCCCTACCTCGCCTACGGCCCGCCGGGACAGGCCGTCCCGTACCCGGGCGGCGGCACGACGAACGGCTTCGCGACGGCGTCCCTCGTGTGCTCGATCCTGCTCTGCTTCGGCCCTCTCGGCGGGACGGCGGCCGTGATCTTCGGCCACGTGGCACTGAGCCAGATCAAGCGGACCCAGCAGGCGGGCCGAGGGATGGCCATCGCCGGCCTCGTGATCGGCTACCTCCAGCTCGCCTTCATGGCACTGACACTGCTCGCCTACCTCACCCTCGGAGACTCACGGTCGTGACCCCTGACGTCCACATCCGCCACGCCGCACCCGCCGACCGGGACGCGCTGTACCACGTGTGCCTGCTCACCGGGAACTCGGGCAAGGACGGTCGCGAGCTCTACGCCGACCCGGAGATCCTCGGCCACCGCTTCGCCGGGCCCTACCTGGCGCTGGAGCCGGACTTCGCGTTCGTCGCGGAGGACTCCGAGGGCGTGGCCGGCTACGTGCTCGGCGCCCCGGACTCGGCCGCGTTCGAGGCGCGCCTCGAGCGGGACTGGTGGCCGGACCTGCGAGAGCGGTACCCCGACCCGGGTGACGTCGACAGCGACGTCCGTCCGCGGGACCCCGTCATCGCGCACTCGTTCCACCACCCGCCGGCCACCGACCCCGGGCTGCTCGAGCGGTACCCGGCGCACCTCCACATCGACCTGCTGCCGCGCCTCCAGGGCAAGGGCGCCGGGCGCGGACTCATGACCACCCTCCTCGACGCGCTCCGCGCCGCCGGCATCCCGGGCGTGCACCTCGGCGTCGGCGCGGCGAACACGAACGCGATCGGCTACTACGAGCACATGGGCTTCCACACCGTGTTCGAGTCGGTGAACGGGCGCACCATGGCGATGGACCTCCGCACCACGGGGTGAACCCGATGCGCCGAGCCGGCCGCTCGGCGGCCCTCTTCTGGGCGGCGTTCCTCGCCGTCCACGCGCTCCTCGCCGTCGCCGGGGCGGGTGCGTTCGGCCGGCCGGCGTTCTTCGACGTCGACCTCTACCGGCAGTGGATCGAGGCCGGCCTCCAGGCCGGTGTGTGGCCCGTGCTGGACACGCCGTGGGTGTACCCGGTGGGCGCTCTGCTGCCGCTGCTCCCGCTGGCGGCCGTCGCGTCGTCCCCGACGGGCGCCGTCGTCGTCTGGTGCGTGCTCGTGACAGCGCTCGACGGCGTCGCGTCGGTGGTGCTCCGGCGTCACCTCCCGGCGGGCGTCGGCGCGGCGTGGTGGTGGCTCGCGTTCGTCCTCGCCCTCGGGCCGGTCGGGATGGGGCGGCTCGACGCCGTCGTCGCCGCCCTCATGGTCCCGGCGTTCGCCGTCGCGACCACTCGACCGGCGCTGGCGAGCGCGCTCCTGACGCTCGTGGCCTGGATCAAGGCGACGCCGGGCGTCGCGTTCCTCGCGCTGGTCGCCGCCGTCCGCGAGCGGGGCCGCGCGATCGTGGCCGCGGCGGCCGGGGTGAGCGTGCTCGTCGTCGGCACGGCCCTCGCCCTCGGTGCCGGCGGGCGGGTGCTCGACTTCGTGCTCGAGCAGGGCTCCCGTGGCCTTCAGGTCGAGGCCGTCGCCGCCACGCCGTACGTGCTGGCCCGCCTGGTGAGCCCGGCCGTCACCATCGTGTTCGACCCGCTCGTCACGTATGAGGTGCACGGGCCGGGCGCCGACGGCGTCGCGCTGGCTCTCGACGTCGCGCTGCCGGTCGCCGTCGCCGTCGTCACGTGGCTCGTGTGGCGCTCGCGCCGCGGGCTCACCTCGGCGGGTGCGCTGGCGTGGGGCGCGTTCGCGCTGCTGCTGGTCGCCGTCGTCGTGAACAAGGTGCTCTCGCCGCAGTACGTCGCGTGGCTGGCCCCGCCCGTGGCCGTGGCCCTCGGTCGGGCGGCCGGCCGGGTGCGATGGCGACGCGTGGCGGCCTGGACGCTGGTGGCGGCGTTCCTCACGCAGCTCGTGTACCCGATCGGCTACCCGGACCTGCTCGCGGGCTCCGCCGTGTGGGCCTGGGTGCTCGCGGCGCGCAACGCCGTGCTCGTCGGCCTGCTCGTGGTCGCGCTGCGCGTGCTCGTGGCAGCGGGGCGACGACGACGACGCGAGGCCGAGTCCGGCCGTACCCTGAGATCCGCGTGAGGGACGGGAGGCTGACATGGCCGAGATGACGCAGACCGAGCCCGAGGTGGCCGAGCTGATGGCCGAGCTGGCCGCGCTCGAGGACCCGAAGGCGCGCGAGGTGAACGAGCGGCACGGCGACGACCACGGCGTGAACCTCGGCAGGCTGCGCGCCATCGCGAAGCGGCTGAAGACGCAGCCCGATCTCGCCCGCGAGCTCTGGGCGACGGACGACACGGCGGCGCAGCTGCTGTCGATCCTCATCAGCCGCCCGAGGGCGTTCGGGCGTGACGAGCTGGACACCATGCTGCGCGAGGCACGCGCGCCCAAGGTGCACGACTGGCTCGTGAACTACGTGGTGAAGAAGAACCCGCACGCCGAGGAGCTGCGCGTCGCGTGGTCGGCCGATCCGGACCCGGTGGTCGCGAGCGCCGGCTGGGCGCTGACCTCCGAGCGGGTGACGAAGAGCCCGGACGGCCTCGACCTCGCCGGGCTGCTCGACGTCGTCGAGGAGGAGATGAAGGACGCCCCGGACCGCCTGCAGTGGGCGATGAACACGTGCCTGGCCCAGATCGGGATCTCGCACCCCGAGCAGCGCGCCCGCGCCGTCGACATCGGTGAACGCCTCGAGGTGCTCAAGGACTACCCGACCTCCCCGGGCTGCACGTCGCCGTTCGCGCCGACCTGGATCGCGGAGATCGTGCGCCGCCAGGAGTCATGACCGGGTGCGGCCCGGGAATGACGCAGCGGCCCGAACCGTTGCGCTGAGCGCTGGTTCGGGCCGCTGGCGGTGCGCGGTAGCGGTGGGATTTGAACCCACGGTGGACTTGCACCCACACACGCTTTCGAGGCGTGCTCCTTAGGCCGCTCGGACACGCTACCCGGCCGGGACAGGGTACCCGGGCGGGCGGGCGAGCCCAAACCGGGGCCGCTCGACGAGGTGAGAGAAGGAGCACGGAGTGCGGACGACGACCTGGCAGGCCGAGCCGATCACGCGGGAGCCCGCCACCGAGGAGGACCTGGACGCCGTCGTCGAGCTTCTCGCGGGCCGCCGCCTCGCCGTCCTCACGGGCGCCGGGATCTCCACCGACTCCGGCATCCCGGACTACCGCGGCCCCGACTCGCCGCCGCGCAACCCGATGACGTACCAGCAGTTCGTCGGCGATCCCGCCTTCCGCCGGCACTACTGGGCGCGCAACCACGTCGGGTGGCACCACATGACGGCGACCGAGCCGAACGCGGGGCACCGCGCCCTCGCCGCGCTGGAGCAGCGCGGCGCCGTCGCCGGCGTGGTCACGCAGAACGTCGACCTGCTGCACGAGGCGGCCGGTTCGCGGCGCGTCGTCGACCTGCACGGTCACTACAACGAGGTCGTCTGCCTGCAGTGCGGGACCACCGTCACCCGGACGGAGCTCGACGCCCGGCTCACGGCGCTCAACCCGGGTTGGCTGGAGCGTGTGGAGGAGGTCGGCGACGTCGAGATCGCGCCCGACGCCGACGCCGTCATCGCCGCGACCGAGGACTTCGTGATCGCCGCGTGCGAGGTGTGCGGCGGCGTGCTCAAGCCGAACATCGTGTACTTCGGGGAGAACGTGCCCCGCGAACGGGTGGCGCGGGCGTTCGAGATCGTGGACGACGGCGACGCGCTCCTCGTGGCCGGATCGTCGCTCGCGGTGATGTCCGGGTTGCGCTTCGTGCGGCACGCCGCGCGCGAGGGGAAGCCCGTGGTCGTCGTCAACCGCGGCGTCACGCGGGGCGACGCGCTGGCCACCGTCCTCCTGCACGCCGGGACCACCGAGACCCTGGTCGAGCTCGACCGGCGGCTCCCGGACGTCGAATCCTGAAACCAGTCCTGACGTCCGACGACGCCGAACGTGTCGTGGGGGTCCCGAACAGCCCTGTCGAGACCCTCACGACACGGTCGGACCCGGAGTCAATGAGCGGTTGTCCCCAGGAGCGTCGTGCGGATCAGCCGGCCCAGGTTGCCCACAGGCGGCCGGTGGGACGGGACGACGTCGTGGTCGCCTGGTGGCCATGCGTCGCCTTCGACCTGCACCGCTGCTTGTGCGTGCCGCCGCCCGGCGGCAGCTCGGCCTGGTGACCACCGCGCAGTGCGTCGCGGCCGGCATGAGCAGGAAGGCGGTGCGCACGCGCGCGGATCGTCGCGCGTGGGTACGCGTCACGACTGGCGTCTACGACGTCGACCCCGCACGCACGCGCGAGCTCGACCCCGGAGGCCTGCGCCGCCGCGCCGCGGTCCTGGGTCTGCTGGCGTACGGCCCGGACGCCGTGGCGGTCGGTACCGCGGCACTCGCCCTGCACGGGCTCTGGGGTCTTCCCGTCCGTATTCGCCCACAGGTGGCGCTCGCCGACGGCGACAGCAGACGATCTCGGGACGGCATCCTCGTGCGGAGGTTCGCTGTCCCTGTCGTGGAGCGAACCCGCGACGGGCACGCCGTGGCACCGCTCGACGTCGCACTCGCACAGGCGGTCCCCGAGCTGGACCGAGACCACGCCGTCGCTGTCTTGGACTCGGCAGTGAACCTCGGGCTGCTCACGGCCCAGGACCTGGAGCACGTCCGTTCGCTCGTCCGCGGTCGGCGGGGAGCCGAGCGCGTCGCCGGATGGTGGAGCCTCGTGGACGGACGATCGGAATCGACCTATGAGACGTTCGCACGGCTCGAGTGCCGTGACGCCGGACTCCCACCTGACGATCTGCAGGTCCGGCTCCGCCGACCGGACGGCGGGGAGGCTCGGGGCGACCTGGGGTGGCGCATTGACGAGGACCATTGGCTGCTCGCCGAGATCGAGGGCAAGAGCGTGCACGGCGCCCCGGGAGCCGATCGACGTGACCGGCGCCGCCAGAACGGGATCACGCTGACTGGCGGTGCCACCTTCCTGCGCTACGACCCGGGTGACGTCCGCACCGGGCTCGTTCCCGCGGAGGTCCGGCTGGCCCTCGACGCACATCGACGGCACGCGGCGTGACGCGACCGTGTCGTGAGGGTCCGGAGCAGCCACGTCGAGACCCTCACGACACGGTCGGCGGGGAGCGCCTGCCAGACTTCACCGGTGACCGGCCCCGAGCAGCGCTCCGTGCACCGGGACCCGGCGCTCGTCGGGCTCGTGGCCCTCGGCGGCGGGATCGGGACGGCCCTGCGCGCCTGGCTCGAGGACGTCGTGCCCCGCCTCACGTGGTCCGGGGCGGAGCTCCCGCTCACCACGTTCGGCATCAACGTCGTCGGGGCGTTCGCGCTCGGTGTCCTGCTGGAGACGCTCGCGCTGCGAGGCGCCGACACCGGACGACGGCGCCGCCTGCGCGTGTTCGCCGGCAGCGGTGTGCTTGGCGGCTTCACCACCTACTCGGCGTTCATGCTCGAGGCCGACACGCTCGTCCGCGGCGGGCACACCTGGCTCGGCGTCGCCTACGTGGCGGCGAGCCTCGTGCTCGGGCTGCTCGCGGCGTGGGGCGGGATCGCGGCGGCCGGCCGGGGCCGCTCGTGACTCTCGTCCTCATCGCGCTGGCCGGTGGCGTCGGGGCCGCCGCGCGGTTCGTGGTCGACGGCGTCGTCCGCTCGCGCGCCGCTCTCCCCTGGCTCGGCACGACCGTCGTGAACGTCTCGGGCTCGTTCCTCATCGGGCTGCTGGCCGGGTTCGCCGTGGCGCACGCCGTCCCGGCAACCTGGCACGCCGTCGTCGCGACCGGCTTCCTCGGCGGGTACACCACGTTCAGCACGGCCGCCGTCGAGGGCGTCGTGCTGCTGCGAGCGGGCGAACGACGGCGCGCTGCGGTCTACGTGCTCGGCGTCGCCGTGGTGAGCGCGCTGGTGTGCTCGGGCGGGTTCGCCCTGGGCTCGCTGTAGGCGGTGCGGGGCGTTCACGCGGGCCGTACGGCAGTGACCCACCGGGCGGGTCAGTGCCGTAGCCCGCGACGCCCACCTGCGCGGAGGTCAGGTCGCGCTCGCTGCCGTCGTGCTCAGCGCCGCCGGCCGCCCGCGACGGCGATCATCGCCTCTGCCGCCCGCGACAGCCCCGCGTCCCGCCGCCACACCGCCCGCAGCGACCGCCGCAGGTCGACCCCCTCGAGCGGCGCCTCGACGAGCCGCCCGTCGCGCAGCTCCGCCGCGACGGCGAGCTCGCTCATCACCGCGGCGAACCCGCCGGAGACGACGACCACCTTGACCGCCGCGTTCGAGTCGAGCTCCACGGCCGGCGGCGCCATGTCGCGGCCGAGCGCCCGACGCACGGTGTCCCGCGTCCCGGACCCGTCCTCGCGGGATGCGAGCGGCAGGGCCGCCAGGTCCTCCCGCGTCAGCGGCCGACGGCGTCGCGCCAGCGGGTGGTCCGGCGCCACGACGAGCACGAGCCGGTCCGTCGCGACCTCCCGCGAGCGCAGGTCCGCGGGCACGCTCGGCCCCTCGACGAACCCCAGGTCGACGTCCCGGGCGCGCAGCGCGGCGACGACGTCGCGCGAGTTCGCCACACGCAGCCGGGTCGCGTGCTCGCCGTCGCGGCGCCGCAGCTCAGCGAGCCAGCCGGGCACGAGGTACTCGGCCACCGTCTGGCTCGCGGCGAGGCGGAGGTGCTCGTCGCGGCGGGCCGCGAGGGCCTCGGCGCCGGTCACCAGCGTGTCGGCCGCCGCGACGACGGCGCGCGCCCAGTCGGTCACGACGCGACCGTGCTCCGTCAGCTCGGCGCCCCGCGTGCGTCGGTCGACCAGCTCGAGCCCGAGCCGGCGTTCGAGCGTGCGCATCCGTGCGCTCGCCGACGGCTGGCTGATGAGCTGCGCCCGCGCCGCTGCCGAGATGCTGCCCTGGTCCGCCACGTCGACGAGCAGCCGGAGCTCGTCCAGCGTGGCCCCGCGGCCGCGCCCGCCTCTGGCTTCCTCCATAGGCAGCAACTATAAGCATACCGTGAACTGATGGGTTCCGGCATAGCCGCCGGGCGCGCAGAGTCGACCACGTGCCCGAGCCGACCATCGCCGCGACCCCCGCACCCGCACCCGGGCGGGGGAACGCCGTCGTCCGCGACGAAGCGCACGAGCCGTCGGGTGCGCGTGGCCGACGCCTCCCCTGGCTCGCCGGTCTGGCCCTCGCCGTGGCGATCGCCGCGCCGGCGACGCTCGTCGGGCGGGCGTTCCCGCTCCTCGGCGCACCGGTCTGCGCGATCCTGCTCGGCGCCGTCGTCGCCGCGGCGCTCCGCGGCAGGGCCGCGGCCACGCTCAAGCCCGGCCTCGCCGTCGCCAGCCGGCCCGTGCTCCAGCTCGGCGTGATCCTGCTGGGCGCCCAGCTGTCGCTCGCGGAGGTCGCGCGCGTCGGCGCCGACGCCGTGCCCGTCATGCTCGTCACGCTCGCCGTCTGCCTCCTCGCCGCGTGGGCGCTCGGCCGGGCGATGCGCGTCGAGTCCGACCTGCGCACGCTCATCGGCGTGGGCACAGCGATCTGCGGCGCGTCGGCGATCGCTGCCGTCACCGGCGTCCTGCGGCCCGCGAGCGAGAAGGTCGCTTACGCCCTGTCCACCGTGTTCGTCTTCAACATCGCAGCGGCTCTCGCGTTCCCGCCGCTCGGGCACGCCCTCGGTCTCGACGCGCACACGTTCGGCGTCCTCGCCGGCACGGCCGTCAACGACATGTCGTCGGTCGTGGCCGCCGCCACCGCGTTCGGGCCGGATGCCGCGCACGACGCCGTCGTCGTCAAGCTCACCCGCACCCTGATGATCGTGCCGATCTGCGCGGTCCTCGGCGTCGTCGTCGCCCGGCGCGGACGGCGCGGCGCCACCGCCGGCGGGACGGACGCCGGCGACGGCGGCACGGGTCGGCGGGCGCTGCTGCGCGCCGTCCCGTGGTTCCTCCTCGGGTTCCTCGCGCTCGCCGGGGCGAACAGCGCCGGCCTGGTGCCGACGTCGGCGAGTGCCGCGCTCACGACCGCCGCGGGATTCCTCGTGACCGTCGCGCTCGCGGCGATCGGCCTGTCGACCGACCTGGCCGGGCTGCGCCGCGCGGGAGCGCGCCCCCTGCTCCTCGGGGGCGCGCTCTCGCTCATCGTGACCGGCACGAGCCTGGCGATGCTCACCTGGAGGTGACGACGGCGGGCCTGAGGTGCTCGACGAGGAAGTCGGCGACGTCGCCCAGCGCCTGGATCTCGTTCTCCCGCTTCGTGAAGCCGTGCCCCTCGTCCTCGTACACGTCGTAGCGGACCACCACGTCCCGGGCCCGGAGCGCGTCGACGATCTGGTCGCTCTCCGCCTGCACGACGCGCGGGTCCTTCGCGCCCTGGACGACGAACAGCGGGGCCACGATCTGGTCGGCGTACGTGATGGGCGAGCGTGACATGAGGAAGTCGTGGTCGTCGTCGGGGTCTCCGAGCCAGGCGCGGATCAGCGGACGCCAGGTCGCCGGCACCGACCGTCCGACCGTGACGAGGTTGGACGGGCCGACCACCGAGACGCCGGCGGCGAACAGCTCCGGCAGCCGCGACAGGCACGACAGCGCCGCGAACCCGCCGAACGAGCCGCCGAACACGGCGATCGCATCGCCGTCGACCCACTCCAGCGTGCGCAGGTAGCGCACGGCGTGCTCGAGATCGCCCAGCTCGCCGCCGCCCCAGTCCCGCTGGATGAGCTTCTGGTAGCTCGCGCCGTAGCCGGTCGAGCCGCGCACGTTCGGCGCGAGCACACCGATGCCGCGCGAGAGCAGGTACTGGTACAGGCCCGAGTAGTTGTACTCCGCGCGCTCCTGCGCCTCCGGCCCGCCGTGCACGGAGAGCAGCACGGGGAACGGGCCGTCACCCATGGCCGACGACGGCCGGTACAGCCAGGCGGGCACGTCGCGGCCGTCGTGGGTCGGGTACGTGATCGCGACCGGGGCGGCGGGCGCACCCTCGAGGATCGCCGGCGGCCGGCTGTCGGTCAGGTATTGCAGCCGCGCGGCGTCGAGGTCGATCGCGACGAGCTCGCGGGGACGTACGCCGCTGCCCCACAGCCCGACGAGCGTCACGCCGTCCGGGGCCAGCTCAGCGACGTCGAGCACGCCGGCCGGCAGGTCGACGCGACGCGGCTCGGCGCTCGACTCGGCGCTCGGCTCGTCGCGGACGAAGGGCACGAACCCCCCGGGCTCGTTGACGACCCACGCGGTGCGCCCGTGCGCCGTCGTCACGAGCTCGACATCAGCGTCGGGTGCGTGCACCACCTCGACGTCGCCGTCGAGCGTGCACGTGGCGAGCGCGAGGAACTCCGCGTCGCGGTCCGTGCGGAGCCAGAAGCCGGAGGAGTCCGCGAGCCATGGGCCGGGCAGGTGCCGTACGGCGCCCTCGTGGCTCGCGACGGTGCGGACGGCGTCGGCGCCGCCCGCCAGGTCGACGACGGCGACGTCGCTGTCGGAGTTGGAGTGCAGCACGAGCACGGTCAGCAGGCGCCCGTCCGGCGACACGTCCACCGGCGCGGTGATGCCCGGCGCCATCTCGATGCGGCGCACCTGCGAGGTCGCGAGGTCGTGGACGAGCACGTCCGAGGCGGACTCGTCGCGGTCGTTGCCGGAGTAGACGAGCGTCGCGCCGTCCGGGGTGAACGGCTGCTCCGCGAGCCCGTACTGCCGGTCGTCCCGGTCGGTCAGTCGCACCGGGTCACCGCCGTCCGCCCCGACGACGAAGATCTGCGTCTGCTCGTCGCCGTCGCGGTCGGCCGAGAACGCGAGCCGGTCCCCCGACGGCGACCACGCGACGGCGCGCACCGAGCGGTCGTCGAACCGGGCGAGCCGGCGCGGCTCGCCGCCGGCGACGGGACGGACGAGCAGCGAGTAGGCGCCGTCGTCGTGCGCGCTGTACGCGACGAGGGTGCCGTCGGGGCTGAGCGCGACGGCGTCCTGGAACCGCCGGCGTGGGACGAAGTCGTCGAACGTGTGCATGGCTGGCCTCTCGGTTCGGTCAAGCTCGGGGTGGGAGGACGGGGAGCGTGGCGATCGTGAGCGCGACCGAACGGGCATCGGCGGGCACGGCGTCGTCGTCGCGCTCGACGTAGGGGGCGAGCAGCTCCGTGACGCGCTCGTTGATGTCCTGGAGCTCCTCAGGGGCGAGCCGGAGCAGCAGGTGCCGGGAGGTGGCGGCCTCGCGCCAGGCCGGGGAAAACTCGCCGCGGCGGTCGAGCCAGGCGAGGGCGTGCGTGCGGAACCGCTCGGCGAGGGCGACGACGACGGCGCGGAGCTGGGCGCGGCCGTCGTCGTCCAGGTCGTCGGTGCGTACGTCGACGTCGCGACGGACGAGCCGCCAGGGGCGCGCTCGTCCCCGGCCGCCGGGCGCCTCCTCGACGAGGCCCTCCCGGGCGAGGACCCGTAGGTGGAACGAGCAGTTGGAGGGGGTGTCGGCGAGCTGAGCCGCGACCTCGGTCGCGGTGAGCGGGCCGACGTCGTCGAGCAGCTCGACGATCCGCAGGCGCAGCGGGTGGCTGAGCGCCCGCAGGGACGCGAGCGAGGAGGTGCTCGTGGGCTCATGCTCGAAAGGCATGTTTCGAAACATATCTTTCGAGCAAGGCCGGCGTCAACCCTCCTTCGAGTGCGGGAGAGGCGGGAGTCAACACTCCCCGAGTGCGTGAAGCCTCGCGCGTCCCCCGGCGTGTCGGCGGGAGGGATCCCGCACTCGCAGGTGGCGCGGGCGCGCCGCGAACCTCAGCCCGCGGGCGCCGGCATCGGGCTCCGTCCCGTGACGACGAGCAGCACGTCGCGCACCGGCATCCGGACCGTGCGGCCGTCACCGATCGCGACGTCGGCGTCCGTGGCCTCCAGCCGCACGCCGTCGAGGTCCACGCCGAAGTAGGCGTACTGCTTGGCCTTGCTCTCGGCCAGCACGAGCGCGACGCGCTCGGCGGGCGGCCCGGGGAGGCCGAGCGGTTCGGTGATGTCGAGCCCGTGGATCACGTCGTGGCTGAGCGCCCCGAGCGCGCCACCGCCCGGCGGCCGCCAGGGGTGATCGATGTTGTCGCGGAGCGAGGCGAGCAGCGCGGCGTCGTCCATGCGAGCGGTGTCGGCGCGGGCCGCGCGGTCCGCGTAGACGTGGAACCGGAACCCGGCCCGTGCCAGTCCCGCGAGGTAGCCGAGGCCGCCGATCCGGTACGGCATCGTGATGTGGGCGACGACCTCGCGGACCCGCCAGCCGTCGCACAGCGACGGCGCGGCCCACTGAGCAGGCGCGAGGCCCTCGAGGATGCCGACGAGCCGGGCGCGCTCGGCCCGGGTCTCGGCGATGATGCGGCCGGTGTCGGCCATGGTGATCCTTCCGGTCGGTGTGGCGGTCACCTCCTGGTACGTCCGCCACGACCGGAACTCATCGGTCGGGCGTCGACCACTCCAGCGGCAGCCCGAACTCCCCGAAGCGGTCCGCCGCGCCGAGGAACGTCACGGTGCGCGCGATCCGGCCCCCGACCACCTCCACGCCCACGAGCGCGAACGGACGCAACCGGCCGGCGTCGTCGGGTCGGTACTGCCCGAACCCGAGCCCTCCGTTGACGCGCGTCACGAGGAGCCGATCGTGCGCGCACTCGTCGTTCCCCGCGACGAGCGACGCGATCAGCGCCCCGCCGCGCAGCCACCACGCAAACGGCGGCATGGACGTGGTCGCGTCCTCGCGTAGCAGCGCCGTGAGACCGGCGACGTCGTGCGCCTCGAACGCGGCGACGTAGCGACGCAGCAGGTCCCGCTGGCCGGCGTCGTCGGGCTCGGCGAGGTCGACGGGATCCGGCCGGTGCGCCTCCAGCGTGGCCCGAGCCCGCTGCAGCGCGCTGTTCGCGGCGGCGACGGAGACACCCAGCGCGTCGGCCACCTCCCGCGCGCTGAACGCGAGGACGTCGCGCAGCACGAGGACCGCCCGCTGCCGGGGCGGCAGTCGCTGCAGCGCGGCGACGAACGCGAGGCGCACGGTCTCGCGCGCCACGACGGCGTCGCCCGGATCCTGGGCCTCGAGGAGCCGGGAGTCCGGCATCGGCTCGACGAACGCCTCCGCCGGCAGCGGCGCGCCGATGTCCCCACCGCTCGCGGCCGGCCCGAGGTCCGTGGCGAGCGCCCGGCGCCGCGCTCCCCGCAGCATGTCGAGGCAGACCCGCGTCGCGATCGCGTGCACCCACGTCGAGAGCGCGGCGCGCCCGGGGTCGAAGCGCTCCAGGTTGCCGACGGCGCGGATCACCGTCTCCTGCACGGCGTCGTCGGTGTCGGCAGCGCTGCCGAGCATGCGGTAGCAGTACCCGGTGAGACGCCCGCGCAGGGCGTCGACGTCAGCCACGGTCGGGGCGGTCGTGCTCACCGCCGGAACCGACGCCGTCACGACGGCGGATCCGCGGCCGTCGGGCGCCGCCGGGCGCGGAAGAAGGCGCGCAGCTCCTCGCCGCACTCCGCCTCCCGCACGCCGCCCGTGACCTCCACGCGGTGGTTGAGGCGCGGGTCGCGGACGACGTCGGTCACGGACCCCGCCGCTCCGGCCTTCGGGTCGTAGGCGCCGAACACGAGCCGCGGCAGCCGGGCGAGAACCGTCGCGCCGGCGCACATCGTGCACGGCTCGAGCGTCACGGCGAGCGTGCATCCCTCGAGCCGCCACTGGCCGAGGGCCGCGGCAGCCTCCCGGATGGCGATCATCTCGGCGTGCGCCGTCGGGTCGTCGTCGGCCTCGCGACGATTCGCCCCGCGGCCGATCACCTCGCCGTCGGGACCGAGGACGACGGCGCCCACCGGCACGTCGTCCGTCTCCAGGGCACCGCGCGCGAGCTCGAGCGCGAGGCCGATCGCCTCCTCGTGGTCCACGCCGCCAGTGTGCCGGAGAACCGATTGGTCAACGCGGAGGACTGTTGCCTAGGGTGTGAGGCCGTGCCCCTGTCGAGGGGCCTGAGCGAGAGGAGGCCGCCATGTTCACGCACCGCGCCGCCCTCGCTACCGAGGTCGGCTGACACCAGGCGGCGGTGGCGGAGCCATCCCGTCAGCGCCCGGATCTTCGTCCGGGCGCCGCGACCACGAGGATCCACATGGACCTGTTCTCCCCGGCGTCACGCGACGACGCCATCTCTCTGATCCTGACCCATCGGCCCCAGCCCGACACTCCCGGGCAGCGGCTGCTGTTCGAGCAGCCCTCGCTCGGCCGCGTCTTCGACAACGGGCAACGCGCACCGGAGCGGGTCTGGGCCGTGCGAGGCTCCGACCCCGGCGCACACGGGCTCGTGGCGGGCCGCCTGCTCGGCGACCTGGCGCTCGTCGACATGATCGCTCTCCCGGCCGACGACGACGCGGCGGCGCTGCTCGCCCACGCGGCGACGTCGTGGGCCCGCTCGGCGGAGGAGGCGGTGGTGTCGTTCGAGTCGGCCGCCGTCACCGACACGCTCGACGACCCTGCGGTGACGCGGGTGGTCGAGACGTTCGGTGCCGTCGGGTGGCAGGTGCGCGTCACCCGACGGCACTACCAGCTCGGCGCGGAGGTGGCGGCGCCCCACAGCGCAGCCGTACCGCTCTCGATGAACCTCGAGCAGGCGCGGCCGGGTGACGAGCAGCGGTTGACCGACCTGCTCACTCGGGTGCTGCCCGGCTCGCTCGACGTCAGCGACCGTGAGCTCGTGGCGCAGCACGGGCTCGCCGCGGCAGCGGCACAGCAGGTCGACGACCTGCTCGAGGACGACCCGGTGGAGTGCATCAGGATCGCGACGATCGCGGGGGCCGACGTCGGCCTCATCTCCTGGCGGCTCATGCCCCGCGGGCGCGGTTACGTGCTCACGGTGGGAGTCGCCGTCGAGCATCGTGGCCGCGGCCTGGCGGGCGAGCTGGTCGCAGCCGCGACCCGGGACCTCGTCGCGGCGGGCGCGCACACGCTCATCGCCGACACCGACGACGAGAACGTCGGCATGATCCGCGGGTTCGCGCGAGCGGGTTGGCAGCCGACCGAGGCGCGGATCGACCTCACCCTCGTCTGAGCGTCGCGCGCGCACGGCCTCCCCACGGCCGTGCGCGCGCGTCGCCGGCAGCGGCGTCGACGCCGCGTCGAGGCGACCTCACGTTTCGCCCGGCGCCGGCGTCTACCCATCAGACGGCCCGAACCGGACGTCACCACCGGGGCGCCACGCGCCCACCCAGCGAAAGGCTCATCCATGTCGCTCGTCCTCGTCACCGGCAGCACCCGCGGTCTCGGCCTGGCCACCGCCCGGCGGCTCGCGGAAGCCGGGCACCACGTCATCCTGACCGGGCGAGGGGCGGCCGACGTCGAGGCGGCCGTGTCGGCGTTGCGCGCGGAGGGCGTCGTCGTCGAGGGCCACCCGCTCGACGTCACCGATCAGGCCAGCGTGGCCTCGCTCGTCGCCTGGGTGCAGGAGCGGCACGGAGAGCTGGACGTCCTCGTCAACAACGCGGGGATCCTCCCGGAGGCGACGGCGACGGACGCCGTCGACTTCGCGTCGGTCGACCTGTTCCGGACCACGTTCGAGACGAACGTCTTCGGTCTCGTCGCCGTCACGGAGGCCCTGCTGCCGTTGCTCCGTGCGAGCGGCGCCGCGCGGATCGTCAACGTCTCGTCCACGGTCGGATCGCTCGCCGCCCAGACCGATCCGGCGTCGCCGTGGTACGAGATGCTCGTGCCGGCCTACCAGACCTCGAAGTCCGCGGTGAACGCCCTCACGATCCAGCTGGCGAAGAAGCTCGCCGGGACGGACATCGTGGTCACCGCGGTCTGCCCGGGCTGGGTGCAGACGGATCTCGCACCGGGGAACTGGGAGCAGGCGCCGCTCACTGCCGACGAGGCTGCCGTGGTCGTGGCGGCCGCCGCCGTGGCGCCGGACGGCACCCCCAGCGGCCGCTTCGTCGACGCCGCCGGGACGGTCGCCTGGTGACACCGTTCCCGGGCACTGCCGTACGCGCGCGGATAGGCTGCCCGGCATGCGTGTGCACGTCGCCGACCACCCTCTGGTGGCCCACAAGCTCACCGTCCTGAGGGACGAGCGGACCGACTCCCCGACGTTCCGGCGTCTCACCGAGGAGCTCGTCACGCTCCTCGCGTACGAGGCGACGCGCGACATCGCCGTCGAGCCCCGTGAGATCACGACGCCGGTGACGACGACGGTCGGCGTGCACCTGCGGTCGCCGCGGCCGATGGTGGTACCGATCCTGCGTGCCGGGCTCGGCATGCTCGAGGGCATGACCCGCCTGCTGCCGACGGCGGAGGTCGGGTTCCTCGGGCTGCAGCGGGACGAGGAGACCCTCGAGGCGATCACGTACGCCAACCGCCTCCCGGACGACCTCTCCGGTCGGCAGTGCTTCGTGCTCGACCCGATGCTCGCGACGGGCGGCACGCTCGTCGCGAGCATCGAGTACCTGTTCCTGCGCGGCGCACGTCACGTGACGGCGATCTGCCTCCTCGCGGCGCCGGAGGGTCTGCGGACGGTGGAGGACGCCGTCGGCGACCGCGCCGACGTGACCATCGTGACCGCCGCCGTCGACGAGCGGCTCAACGAGCGGGGCTACATCGTGCCCGGGCTCGGCGACGCCGGCGACCGCCTCTACGGCGTCGTCTGACTGAGGCGCCGCTCGCGAAGATCAGGGAAAGATCAGGGTGACGGTGGGGGCCGGACGGCCCGCCGGGCGGCGATGATGGAACCGTGCGCTCCGTCCTGAACGTCATCCTCAACATCATCTGGCTGCTCTTCGCCGGCATCCCGATGGCCCTCGGCTACGCCGTCGCCGGCCTCATCTGCTTCGTCCTGATCATCACGATCCCGTGGGGCATCGCGTCGTTCCGGATCGCGAACTACGTGCTCTGGCCGTTCGGGCGGACGGTGATCGACAAGCCGACGGCGGGCCTCGGCTCCGCGATCGGCAACGTCATCTGGATCATCGTGGCCGGCATCTGGCTGACGATCGGGCACCTCGTGAGTGCCTTGGCTCTGTTCGTCACGATCATCGGCATCCCGCTCGCCATCGCCGAGCTCAAGATCATCCCGGTCACGCTGACGCCGCTCGGCAAGCAGATCGTGCCGAGCGACCGCCCGTTCGCGACGTACGGCGGCGTCACCCAGGTCTGAGCACCGCCGACGCACGGGCCCCGTTCAGGCGCGCGCGGCCGCGGCGAACGCCTGCTCGAGGTCCTCCTGCAGATCGAGCGGGTCCTCGAGCCCGACGGACAGCCGCACCGTCGCCTCCCCGATCCCGACGGCGGCCCGACCCTCGAGACCCAGCTTGCGGTGCGTCGTCGTCGCCGGATGGGTGACGAGCGACTTCGCGTCGCCGAGGTTGTTCGAGATGTCGATGACCCGGAGCGCGTCGAGGAACGCGAACGTGCGCGCCTTCGCGGCCTCCGGCTCCGCGCCCGCGTCGAGCGTGAGCGTCACCACGGTCCCGCCGCCCGACTGCTGCGCCTTCGCGAGCTCGACCTGCGGGTGGGAGTCGAGGAACGGGTACCTCACGTCCGCCACGGCGGGCTGCTCCTCGAGCCACCGCGCGATCGTCAGCGCGGACGCCGTCGCGTGCCGCACCCGCAGCGACAGCGTCTCGAGCCCCTTGAGCAGCACCCACGCGTTGAACGGGCTGAGGCTGGGGCCGGTGTTGCGGATGAGCTGCTGCACCGGACCGTCGATGAAGTCGGACGGGCCGAGGATCGCGCCGCCGAGCACACGGCCCTGCCCGTCGATGTGCTTCGTGGCGGAGTAGACGACGACGTCGGCGCCGAAGTCGAGCGGCCGCTGCAGCACCGGCGTCGCGAACACGTTGTCGAGGACGACGACGGCGCCCGCCGCGTGGGCGAGGTCGCTCACCGCGCGCACGTCGACCAGATCCTGCATCGGGTTCGACGGCGTCTCGAAGAACACGACGTCCGCCGGCGTCGCGAGCGCCGCCTCCCACTGGTCGAGCTCGTGCGCGTCCACGTAGTCGGTGCGCACGCCCCACTTCGCGAGGATCTCGTCGAAGATCACGAGCGACGAGCCGAACAGCGCGCGACCGGCGACGATCCTGCTCCCGGACTTCACGAGCGCCGCGAGCGTCGTGAAGACGGCGGACATGCCCGTCGCTGTTGCGTAGCACGCCTCGGCGCCGTCGAGCAGGCGCAGCCGCTCCTCGAACGTGGACACGGTCGGGTTGCCGTACCGGCTGTACACGAACCGTTCCAGCTCGCCCGCGAACGCGGCCTCGGCGTCGGCCGCCCTCTCGTACACGTACCCCTGCGTGAGGAACAGCGCCTCCGACGTCTCGTCGAAGTTCGTGCGCTCCTGCCCGCCGCGCACGGCGAGCGTGTCCGGCCGCAGGCCCTCGGGCAGCGGCGAACGGGGCCGGGGATCACTCATCGGGCGCCGCCCCCGCTCAGGACTGGCGCCAGGGCAGCCCGACGGCGCGCCAGCCGCGCGCGCCCCGGTGCCCCTGGGGGTCGAGGCCGCCCTCGAACCCGTCGAGGATGTTGAACGCCGGGCCGAACCCCGCCGCCGTCGCCGCGAGCGCCGCACCGATCGAGCGCTGCCCGCTCCGGCACAGGAACACGATCGGCCGCTCGTCGCCCGGCTCCAGGCCCGCGGCGCGCAGCTCGTCGACGAAGGCCGGGTTAGGCGCCCCGGTCGGGTAGCTCACCCACTCCGCCAGGACGACGTCGCGGCCCAGGTCGGACGTGTCCGGTACGCCCACGTACGCCCACTCCGGGCGCGTGCGCACGTCGACGAGCACGGCGCCGTCGTCCTCGCTCAGGATCTCCCACGCCCGCTCCGGGGTGACGTCGCCCGCGTAGCCGGGCTGCGGCGTCGTGCCCGACGGCGTCGCCGCGGCGCTCATGCCGGCCTCACCTGGGCGCTCGGGGCGGCGGGCAGCACGACCGCCTGCGCGACGATCACCTGAGCGCCGTCGAACGTCGCCGCCGGGGAACCGTGCAGCACGTACCCCTCGTCGAGGGCCGCGCTGACGCGGTCGCAGAAGCTGCCGTCGTCCGGCCCGGTGAGCAGGCGGTACCGCCGGCGAGCGCTCTGGTCGCCGGACGGTGGGGGCGGTGCGTCGGTGGTTCGCTCAGTCACGCGTACTCCTCCATCGGTCCTGGCGGTAGCACCCTCACCCGCGGACGGGGGGTTGCTGCAGCGTCGTCGAGCCAGGTCTCTCGGCTGCTCTGGATGGTCGGCGTGATGGTACGCCGCGCACACGGCGCTCTCCAAACGCGCTCGGCAGGCATGGCTCGCTCGCTCACGGCGCGCGCAGCGTCGGCGCTGCACCGGGTGCGCGATCCCTCCGCGGTCACCGACACCACTTCAGTCGGAGAGACCACGCACCCGGGGCGCCGGCGTCGCCTCTGTGGAGATGAGTGCGACGCCGATCGACGGGAACGACACGCGCTCCCACCGACAGCCGGCGGCGGCGACGCCCCCGATGACGCCGCCGCCGCCGACGCCTCAGGCCTCGCTGCGGCGGCGTGCGCCGATCACGAGGCCGGCGCCGAGCAGGACGAGCCCGAGCGCGGCGGGACCGGCGAGTCCCGCTGCGTCGGACGCGCCCGACTCGGCCAGCTCACCGCTCGCCTCCCGCGGCGCAGGGCCACGAGCGACGACGACGCTGCGCCCGCCCGGGACTGACGGGCCGACCTGGTCGGCGTCGTCAGAGCCGCCCGGGGTGCCCGGGTCTCCCGGAGTTCCCGGGTCACCGGGGTCGCCCGGGTCACCGGGGTCGCCCGGGTCACCGGGGTCGACGGCGGCCGTCGTCGTGCACTGCGAGGACACGTCGCCGAGGACTCCCACCCCGAGGCACCCGACGCCCACCGGAACCGTCACCGGGAGGCCGGCCGAGACGCCGCCCTCCCGCGTTCCCGGGTCGGCGGGCTCGGCCGGAGCAGGTGTCGCCGTCGCCGGCGCGGCACACGTGACCGACGCGTCGCCGGCCACACCCGCGCCGAGGCACCCGAGCTCGATCGGGGCCGTGACCGGAGCGTCGACGTCCACCGGACCGAGCACGTCGTCGAGCACGCCCGATCCCGCACCCGGCGCCGCCGGCTCCTCGGGAGCCGGCGCGGGAGCAGGACCGTTCGCCTCGGCCTCGGCGCGCTCCGCGGACGCGTCGCCGAGCACCCCGACGGCGATCCCCGAGACGTCCACCGGGACCGTGACCGGGGCGTCCACCGACACCTCGTCCGGGCCCGCCGCCGGCTCGGCCGGTGCGGCCGGCTCGGCCGGACCCGGTGCGGCAGCCGGCTCCTCGCAGGCCGCCGCCGCGTCGCCGACGACGCCTGCCGCTACGCAGCCGACGTCGACCGAGACGTCGATCGGGGCATTCACCGCGACATCGCCGAGCAGCGACGTCGAGTCCTCCGACTCCGCTCCGGTCGGTGCGGAATCGACGGCCACAGATGCCGCCGGCTCGGCTGCCGGCGTCTCCGACGATGCGCCGGCGTCACCCAGCACCCCGACGGCGACGTCCGAGACGTCGACGGACACGTCCACCGGCACGTCCACCGCCACGTCGTCAGCGACGACGCCGACGACGTCGTCCACGAGCTCGGCGACGGGTGCGGAGTCGGCCGTCGGCGCAGCCTCGACCGCCTGCGGCCCAGCGACGACCTCCGGCATGACCGGGACCACCTGGAGGGGCTCGTCGGCGGGCTCGGCCGCCGCGTCGCCGAGCACCCCGACGGCGACGTCGGAGACGCCGACGGACACGTCGATCGGCGCGTCCACGCCGATCGACTCGAGCAGGCCGGACTCGGCGGCACTGGCCGCCCCGGCCCCGGCGACCACGAGGCCGCCCGTACAGAGCGCGATGCGCAGCGCTCTCTTCACGAACACATGCATGGGTTTCTCCTGCCGTGATACCTGGGAGCGCCCGGAGGCGCGGGGACTCGGTCCGGCACGCGTGCGCCGGCGAGCCGCGTCAGGCAGGAGAGACGAGCACCTCGAACGCCGGGGCGGACGGGAGGGTGGTGTCGCGCAGCCGAGCGACGCCGAGCAGCAGGAAGGTGACCGTGGCGAGAGCGGCGACGACGGCGAGGTCGCGGGCTCCCCCGGATGACGAGGCGGGGGCCCCGGTCGTCGCGGCGGGAACCTGCTCGTCGCCGGGGCCGCGCACCGGGGCGCCGTCGTCCCCGGACGCACTCGACACCTGCTGAGCAGCCGCGGCGAGCGGCGGGAGGAGGACTCCCGGCGGTGCCGTCGTGCCGGACGTCCCGACGCCGGGGCGTGCGATCGGGACGGACGCGGCGGTGGCGTCGCCACGGGCGGCGGGGCCTGGTGGAGCCCCGGGCGGCGCAGAGCTCTCCCGGGAGGGTGGGTCGCTCGCCGCGGGAACGACGCCGGGCAGCACCGGCTCGAGCACCGGCAGCACGGGGCGCAGGATCGGATCGAGCGCTCCGCCCGTCACCGGGGGCAGGGCGTGGACGATCGGGACGACGACGTCGCCGAGCACCGGCGCCAGCGGTCCCAGCACCTCACCCAGGACCGGGCCGAGCGACCCGCCGACCTCCACGAGCGTCGGGCGCAGCGCCCGTGCGAGGACGTCGACGACGGGCTCGGTCACCGGGTCGAGCGCGTCGAGCACGGGAGCTGTGGCGGGCGCGAGCGACTCGACGGCGCGCGCGGCGGCCCCGCCGAGGTCGGCGGTCGGCGTGTCGCGACCGGGTCGCTCACCTGGGGAAGCGGGCGCGGCGGGCGCAGCGGGGTCGGTGGGCTCGGGGGCACGCGGAGCGTCGTCGACGACGGGAGGCAGCGGCTGCGGCACAGGGGTCACCGGCTCGGGCGCTGCCGGCTCCGGGGCGACGCCGGCAGGTGCGATCGCGTCGATCACCGGGGCGACGACGTCGTCCACCACCTGTTCGACGACGGGGGCGACGGCGTCCTCCACGACGGGCGCGACGACGTCGTCCACGATCCCCTCGAGCAGGCCGGTCGCGGCGGCCGGGCCGTCGGCACCGGCGCTCAGGGCCGGCGCCTCGGACGCGACGGGTTCCGCCTGCGCTGCGCTCGCCGCGACGAGCACCCCGAGCCCGGCGCCACCGACGACGATCGCACCCCGCAGGAGCCACCGCCGCACGACCCGTGCGGGTCGTGCGGGCTCGTGCCCGGTGCCGGTCATCGTCCCTCCCCGCTGGGAACGCCTCGTCGTGAGCTCGTGCAGGCACCGTCACATCCGTCCGGGGCTTGCGCAACCGGAGAGCCCGCTGGCACCCGGGCGGCGATCCGTGGCATCCTCGGCGTAGGTCATGAGCGCCAGCGCCAAGCCCCGGCTCGCTGGCCGGCAACCCTCCTCCGCGGTGGGGTGCCCCGGGTGACGACCTGGCGGACGTCGAGGTGACGCCCGCAAGCGCGGACCCTCACCGGGTCCACGGACCCAGGAGGCCTCACCATGAGCACGTCCCCGCTCGCCCCGATCGTCGGTCTCGACTCGCGCGTCCCGATCGTCACGCCGGACACCTCTGCCGGCGCAGGCGCGGCCCCGCGCACCGTGCGGTACGCCAACCTCGACTACGCGGCCTCCGCCCCGGCGCTCGCCGCCGTCGCGGAGGCAGTCACCCGTGCGCTCCCCCTCTATGCCTCCGTGCACCGCGGCGCCGGCTACCTGTCGCAGGTCTCGACGGCGCTGTACGAGGCGTCCCGGACGGCGATCGGCACGTTCGTCGGGGCGCGCACCGACGACGTCGTCGTCATCACCCGCAACACCACGGACGCGCTCAACCTGCTCGCCGGGTGCGTGCCCGAGGGCGGCACGGTGCTCGTGCTCGACCTCGAGCACCACGCCAACCTGCTCCCCTGGCAGCGCTCGGCCGGCGGCGCCGACGTCCTCGCGCTGCGACCCACCGTCGCCGAGACGCTGCGGACGCTCACGAGCGCGCTCGCCACGCGCAACTACACGCTGCTCGCCGTCACCGGCGCGTCGAACGTGACGGGCGAGGCGCTGCCGATCGACGACGTCGTCGAGCTCGCCCACGCGGCGGGCGTGCGGGTCGTCGTCGACGGCGCCCAGCTGCTGCCGCACCGGGCGTTCTCGCTCGCCTCCTCGGGCGCCGACTACGTCACGCTCTCCGGCCACAAGCTCTACGCGCCGTACGGCGCGGGGGCGCTCGTGGGTCGGCGCGACTGGCTCGACGCCGGCCGCCCGTACCTGGCCGGGGGCGGCGCCGTGACGAACGTGACGGCGTCGTCCACCACGTGGGAGCCGGCGCCGCAGCGGCACGAGGGCGGCAGCCCGAACGTCATCGGGGCGCTCGCCCTCGGCGTGGCCGCGCGGGAGCTGACAGCGATCGGCGACGACGCCCTCCGCGCGCACGACGCCGAGCTGCGCACGCGGCTGGTGGCCGGACTCGAGGAGCTCGACGGCGTCCGGACCGTCGCGCTGTGGTCGGACAGCGCGGAGGCGGTCGGCGAGCCGGTGGGCGTGGTGACGTTCGCGCTGCCCGGGCACGACCCGGGGCTCGTCGCCGCGTACCTGTCCGCCGAGCACGGCGTCGGCGTACGCGACGGTCGGTTCTGCGCGCACCCGCTGCTGTCCCGGCTCGACCTCGACGCCGGGGCGCTGCGCGCGTCGATCGGGCTGGGGACCACTGCCGACGACGTCGACCGGCTGCTCGCCGGCGTCCGCGCCTACCTCGACGAGGGACCGGGCGCGGAGTACGTCGTGGTGAACGGGCGGTGGCAGCCGGCGGCGGACCAGCGAGTCCTGCCCGAGGCGGTGTCGCTGCTGGCGGCGCTCGGGGCCGACGCGACGGCGCCCGCCGTCCTGGCCACGGCCGCGGCGGGCGTGGGTTGCGGGCCCGCCCCCGAGCCTGCGACGCACGCCGCGACCCACGCGCTGGCGTCCACCCCCGCCTGAGCCGGCGGCCCTGCTCGCGCCGACCCGCGCTGGCGCCGACCCCGGCCGCCTACCCCTCCGCCGAGTGCGTGCTCTCTCCCGCCGACACGCCGTCGAACCCGGGAGGATCCACGCACTCGGCGACGGGCTGTCGACCACTCCGGCGAACGAGCCGCCGAGGCGTGACGGAGGGCACGTCCACGCCCACGAGCGCGACCCTTCGCGGCCAATAGGCTGAGCCACATGGCAACTCACTACGACGTCGTCGTCCTCGGTGCGGGCCCCGGTGGCTACGTCGCCGCGATCCGCGCGGCCCAGCTCGGGAAGTCCGTGGCGGTCGTCGAGAAGAAGTACTGGGGCGGCGTCTGCCTCAACGTCGGCTGCATCCCGTCCAAGGCGCTGCTGAAGAACGCCGACCTCGCGCACACGCTGAACCGTGAGAAGGCGAAGTACGGCATCGAGGGCGACGCCACGATGGCGTACGGCCCCACGCACGCGCGCAGCCGCCAGGTGTCGGCCGGCATCGTCAAGGGCGTCCACTTCCTGATGAAGAAGAACAAGATCACGGAGATCGACGGCTGGGGCACGCTCACCGGGCCGAAGGCGATGGACGTCGCCCTGAACGACGGCGCCACCGAGCAGCTCACGTACGACGACCTCATCCTCGCGACCGGGTCCGTCACGAGGATGCTGCCCGGCGTCGAGGTGAGCGAGAACGTCGTCACCTACGAGGAGCAGATCCTCGACGCCGACCTGCCCGGCTCGATCATCATCGCCGGGTCCGGCGCGATCGGTGTCGAGTTCGCGTACGTGATGGCGAACTTCGGGGTGGACGTCACGATCGTCGAGTTCCTCGACCGCATGGTCCCGCTGGAGGACCCGGACGTCTCGAAGGAGCTGGCCAAGCACTACAAGAAGCTCGGCGTGAAGGTCCTCACGGGCACGAAGGTCGAGTCCGTGGAGGACACCGGCAGCGGGGTCAAGGTCACGGTGTCGGCGAACGGTGAGCAGCAGGTGCTGGAGGCCGACCGGCTGCTCTCGGCGATCGGGTTCGCGCCGCGCACGGCCGGGTTCGGGCTCGAGGCCGTCGGCGTCAAGCTCACCGATCGCGGCGCCGTCGAGATCGACGACTACATGCGCACGAACGTGCCGGGCATCTACGCGATCGGCGACGTGACGGCGAAGCTGATGCTCGCGCACGTGGCCGAGGCGCAGGGCATCGTCGCGGCCGAGACGATCGCCGGGGCCGAGACCATGCCGATCGACTACCGGTTCATCCCGCGCGCCACCTACTGCCACCCGCAGATCGGCTCGATGGGCCTCACCGAGCAGCAGGCGAAGGACGCCGGCCACGAGATCAAGGTCGCGCAGTTCCCGTTCAGCGCGAACGGTAAGGCGCAGGGCCTGGGCGACGGGATCGGCTTCGTCAAGATCGTCGCCGACGCGGAGCACAACGAGATCCTCGGCGCGCACATGATCGGCCCGGACGTCACGGAGCTGCTGCCGGCGATCAACACCGCGCAGACGTGGGACCTCACGGCCGACGAGATGTCCCGCGTCGTGTTCGCGCACCCGACGCTGGGCGAGGCCGTCAAGGAGGCCTTCCACGGCATCACGGGGCACATGATCAACCTCTGAGGCGTTCGCCTCGCGTCTGCGGGGAGGATCGTTGCGCCCTGCCAGCAGCGATCCTTCCCGTTGCCGTGTTCGGGCGCCGGCGGCGCCCAGCGCACGACCCGTCGGCACATCCGGGCCTGCCGCGAGCGCTCGACCGCGCCCCGGACCTTGGCCGGGCAGCACTGGCGAGACGAAGGTTCTCGGGCCACCGAGTCAGGGGCCGAGAACGGAGAGCGGTACGACCGTGACGCCGTCGTCGCGGCGCACCGTGAAGCGCCCACCGTTGATGACGACGAGGGCGGCGGGCTCTCCGTGCTTCCTGGTGTCCACCTTGCTCGCGAAGGCCTTGAGGGATTCTGCGGCGGCGTCCGTAGCGCCCTCCCCTAGCTTGAACTCGAACGCCGCCCACGTGCCGTTCGGGAGCTCGAGGATCGCGTCGATCTCCTTGTTGGCCTGCGTGTCGCGCCAGGAGGACAGCGTCGCTCCGAGGGGCTGAGAGTAGATCCGCAGGTCGCGCAGTGCCATCGACTCGAAGTGGAAGCCGGCCGCGTTGAGATCCGCGAGCAGGTCGGCCGGGCCGACGCCGAGTGCGGCCGTCCCGATCGACGGGTCCACGAAGTGGTGCACCGGCGTCGTGCGGAGCCGGGTGCGCGAACGCATGTGGGGTCGCCACGCCGGCAGTGGCTCGAGCACCATCAGCCTCTCGAGTGCGTCGAGGTAGTTGTTGAGGGTCTCCGAGGCGATCGGGCCGGTCGCGCCGCCCACCTCGACCTCCAGGGCGGACCGGTTCAGCGGTGTCCCGACCGCCCGCGCGAGGGACGCAAGCAGGCGAGCGATGTTTCCCGGGTTCCTGCGCGGTCCGAGACGCGGGACGTCGACCTCGGCGAGGTTGCGCAGGTAGTCCGTGAGCCAATCGCGCGCGTCCGTCCAGTCCCAGTCGGTGATCTCGGGCCAGCCGCCGACGACGATCCGCTCGAGGAGCTGCGGCACGGTGAGCGTGTTCGTGGTGCCGGTGACTCGTTCGCCATCAAGTAGGGCGGCGACGCCGACCGAGCCGTCCGAGTGGCCGGACTCGAACAGGGACATCGGTCGCATGCGCAGGCGCCCGATCCGCCCGGCGCCCGAGTGCATCCGGGTGTCGTCTCGTGGCGTTGCGGACCCGGTGAGCAGGTACAAGCCCTTGCGGCGGTGGTCGTCGACCGCACGCCGGACCAGGTTCCACAGGTCCGGCGTCTCCTGCCACTCGTCGAACAGGATCGGGGTCGGGTACTCGAACAGCTGCTCCGGCACAGTCTCCAGGGCCGCTCGTGCCACCCGGTCGACGTCGAGCCGCAGCACGGTCTTGGCCACCCGCGTCGTTGTCTGCGTCTTGCCCACGGCCTTGGGGCCGTCGATGAGCACCGCGCCCATCACGCGCATGCGACGTGCGAGCTCGGCGTCCACAACCCGTGGCCGATAGTCCGTCATGGCGCAAGTCTACAGTTCGTCGGCTCTGATCTCTACAATTCGTCGGGTTTGAGTCCGACAGTTCGTCGGGTTTGACCTCTACGATCCGTCAGCGGTGACGCCGGCGGGTGAGTGTCGGCCCATGCCGATAGCCTCCACGGAACGGCGCCCCTGGTGGCCTCGACGTTTGCGGCGCGCCGGCGCCGACGTGGGACGGGAGAGTCTGAGCATGAACCGCGAGACCCAGAGGGCCGAGCTGCACAAGACCATCTGGAGGATCGCGAACGACCTGCGCGGCAGCGTCGACGGCTGGGACTTCAAGGCGTACGTCCTCGGCTTCCTGTTCTACCGGTACATCTCGGAGGACCTCACCGCCTACCTCAACGCAGGGGAGCGCGATGCCGGCAGTACAGACTTCGAGTACGTCACGGCCCCCAACTCTGTCGTCGCGGACCATGAGGTGGTCGCGGGCATCGTGGCGGAGAAGGGGTTCTTCATCCGTCCCTCCGAGCTGTTCGCGAACGTCCGCGCCCGAGCAGCACGCGACCCGAACCTGAACGAGACGCTCGAGCGTGTCTTCCGCACCATCGAGTCCTCCGCGGTCGGCACCGAGGCGGAGGATGACCTCAAGGGCCTGTTCGACGACGTCGACGTCAACTCCAACAAGCTCGGCCCGACCGTAGCCAAGCGCAACGAGAAGCTCGTCAGGCTGCTCGACGCCATCGGCGACCTGAACCTGGGCAACGGCACGTTCAGCGAGAACAAGATCGACGCGTTCGGCGACGCGTACGAATACCTCATGCAGATGTACGCCTCGGCGGCCGGCAAGTCGGGCGGGGAGTACTACACACCGCAGGAGGTCTCCGAGTTGCTCGCCCGGATCACGGTCGTGGGCAAGACGAGCGTGAACAAGGTGTACGACCCGGCGTGCGGGTCCGGCTCGCTGCTACTGAAGTTCCGCAAGGTGCTCGGCAAGGGCGGTGTACGCCAGGGGTACTTCGGCCAGGAGATCAACCTGACTACGTACAACCTGTGCCGGATCAACATGTTCCTGCACGACGTCGGCTTCGAACACTTCGACATAGCCCACGGCGACACGCTGATCGACCCGATGCACTGGGACGACGAGCCGTTCGAGGCGATCGTGTCCAACCCGCCCTACTCGATCAAGTGGGCAGGCGACGCCAACCCGCTCCTCATCAACGATCCGCGCTTCGCACCGGCCGGCGTGCTCGCCCCGAAGTCCAAGGCGGACCTGGCGTTCACGATGCACATGCTGTCGTGGCTGGCGGTCAACGGGACCGCGGCGATCGTCGAGTTCCCCGGCGTGCTCTACCGCGGCGGTGCGGAGCAGAAGATCCGCAAGTACCTGATCGACAACAACTTCGTCGACGCCGTCATCCAGCTCCCTCCCGATCTGTTCTTCGGCACTGCGATCGCGACCTGCATCATCGTGCTCAAGAAGTCCAAGGCCGACAACGGCGTGTTGTTCATCGACGCCTCCGCCCAGTTCGTTCGCGGGGGCAACAAGAACAAGCTCACCGAGGCCAACCAGCAGCGCATCCTTGACGCGTTCACTACCCGCGACGACGTCGTGCACGTCGCCAAGCTCGTCGACAACGAGGCCATCTCCGAGAACGGCTACAACATCTCCGTGTCGTCGTGGGTCGAGGCCGAGGACACACGCGAGGTCGTCGACATCACCGAGCTCAACGCCCGCATCGCCGGCATCGTCGAACGACAGGCCGCGCTGCGTACCCAGATCGACGCCATCGTCGCTGATCTCGAGGGTGCAGGCGCATGAGCCGCATCGACGACCTCATCCGGCGGTACGCGCCCGACGGCGTTGAGTACATCGAGCTCGCAGAACTGTTCTCGACCAGAAACGGCTACACGCCGCCTAAATCCGATGCGTCGGCTTGGGCAGACGGCACAGTGCCGTGGTTCCGGATGGAAGACATCCGCGAGAAAGGCCGCGTGCTCGACGACTCGATCCAGCACATCGCCACGACGGCGGTCAAAGGTGGTCGGCTGTTTCCAGCCAACTCGATCATCGTCGCGACTTCGGCGACGATCGGGGAGCACGCACTCATCTCGGTCCCGCACCTGTCGAACCAGAGGTTCACTTCGCTCGCGCTCAAACCGAAGTACCAGGATCGCTTCGAGATCAAGTTCATCTTCTACTACTGCTTCGTACTCGACGAGTGGTGCAAGAACAACACCACAGTCTCCAGCTTTGCCTCTGTCGACATGGTCGGACTCAAGAAGTTCAAATTCCCGGCGCCACCGCTTGAAGTCCAGCGCGATATCGTGCGAATCCTGGATGCCTTCACGGAGCTGGAGGCGGAGCTGGAGGCGGAGCTGGAGGCCCGCAAGCAGCAGTACGCCCACTACCGGGACGCGCTTCTCTCATTCGGCGGAAGTGAGGCAGTGAGCTGGGCGACCTTGAGCGAACTCTGTACGATCCAGTCTGGCGGCACCCCGAAGTCAGACAATGCCGTGTATTACGGCGGCGACATCCCTTGGTGTGCGATCAGCGATATTACGTCGGCCTCAAAGTACATCCGGAGGACGCAGAGGACTATCACGCCAGAGGGGCTGGCCAACAGTTCCGCGAAGGTGTTCGATGCGGGGACACTCCTGCTTTCGATCTATGCGAGTCTCGGGGAGGTCACGATCACTAGCATCCCGATGGCCACCAACCAGGCGATCCTCGGCCTCGTACCTCGAGACGGCTCGGGCATCCTTGTCGACTATCTGTACTACACGATGTTGAGTTCGAAGGACAGACTCCTCGCTCAGCGCCAGGTGGGATCCCAGAACAACCTGAACAAGGCGATCGTCGCCGACTTCCGAGTCCCGGTTCCGGCTATGCCTGACCAGGAGCGCATCGTCGCCCTGCTCGACAAGTTCGACGCGCTGGTGAACGACCTGTCGTCGGGGCTGCCGGCGGAGATCGAGGCTCGTCGTCAGCAGTACGCGCACTACCGCGACCGGCTGCTGTCGTTCGAGGAGCTGACGGTCTGATGTCGCAGGTGATCCCGGTCAACGTCCAGATCCCGTCGGCGTCGACGGCGCCCGTCGTGGCGGACTTCGTCTCGCACGCGCTGCGGGTCGCCTACGCGGCGCGTCGCGACGTCGATCGACTGACGCCGGAGGAGTGGGGTGTCCCGGGCATCTACGTACTCCTGACGGACGACGGCACCCACCAGCTGTACGTAGGCCAGGCCGTCGACCTGCGCAGGCGCCTGCTGCACCATCCCTCGAGACCCAAGTTGGCGTGGTCGCGGGTGGTGGCGATCAAGCGCGACACGTCCCACGGGTTCAACAGCGCGGAGATCGGCTACCTCGAGGGCCGCGTCGCTGCCGAGCTGGCCGCGATCCCCGGTGTCGCCGTCATCGAGGGCAAACGTGACCAGGACACCACGCTTCCTCCGCACATGCTGCTCTCGCTCGACGAGTTGCTCGCGAGCGTGCTCGCCGCACTCCGGCTCGCGGGCGTGGACACGCACAAGGAGGCCGACGAGCTGGAACGCACCTCCCCCCGAGGAACGAGGCGAAAGAGCCCGATCGCGAAGCGCGGCACGGTCGCCGACCTCCTTGCCGCCGGACTGCTACGAGCGGGAGCAGAAGTCCACCTCAGCCAAGGGGGACGCGCGGCGAGCGGCACCGTGACGACGTCGGGAGAGATCATCGTCGCGGGTGTCGCGTACGCATCGCCGAGCACGGCCGCCCAGCAGGCGCTGGGGCTTCGGTCATCCAACGGCTGGACGACATGGCGCGTCGGCGACCTTCGCGGGCCGACCCTCGACGCGTTGCGCGACCGGCTTGCCGAGGTCGATGGGGAGAGTGTGCTGTGACGGACACCGCGTCGAAGTTCGAGCCGATCGCGATGTCGTCGGATTCGACCGTCGTCGCGGAGTTCACGGCGGACCCCGCCGAGGCGACGCGGTACCAGTCGGAGGCCGAGCTCGAGGCCGAGCTGGTCCGCCTGTTGCGTGAGCAGGCCTACGAGTACCTGCCGATCACCTCCGAGTCGGACCTGGTCGCGAACTTGCGAAGGCAGCTCGAGGCCCTGAACCACATCACCTTCACCGATGCCGAGTGGAAGCGGTTCTTCGCCGAGAGGATCGCCGGGGAACGGGACGGCATCGTCGAGAAGACGGTCCGGATCCAGGAGGACCACGTTCAGCTCCTGAAGCGCGATGACGGCACGAGCAAGAACATCACGCTGCTGGACAAGACCCACATCCACAACAACCGGCTGCAGATGATCAACCAGTACGAGGTGCCGGGTGCGCCGTCGTCGGACGGGGCCGGCCGGCCGCGGCGCGCGAACCGCTACGACGTGACGATCCTGGTCAATGGACTCCCGCTCGTGCACGTCGAGCTGAAGCGCCGCGGGGTCGATCTGCGGGAAGCGTTCAACCAGATCAACAGGTACCAGCGCGACTCGTTCTGGTCCGGATCGGGCCTGTTCGAGTACGTGCAGCTCTTCGTGATCTCCAACGGGACGCTCACGAAGTACTACTCGAACACCACCCGCAGCCAGCACCTGAGCGAGCAGGGCAAGGCCAAGCGCGGGCGGAAGACGTCGAACTCGTTCGAGTTCACGTCGTGGTGGGCGGACGCGACGAACCGACCGATCATGGACCTCGTCGGGTTCACCAGGACGTTCTTCGCCAAGCACTCGCTGCTGAACGTGCTGACGAAGTACTGCGTGCAGACAGCGGACCGGATGCTGCTGGTGATGCGTCCGTACCAGATCGCTGCGACCGAGCAGATCCTCACGCGGATCGAGACGTCGTCGAACCAGAAGCGGTTCGGCACGCTGTCTGCCGGCGGATACGTGTGGCACACCACCGGCTCGGGCAAGACGTTGACGTCGTTCAAGACGGCGCAGCTCGCCTCGAAGCTCGGTGGCGTGGACAAGGTGCTGTTCGTCGTCGACCGCAAGGACCTGGACTACCAGACCATGCGCGAGTACGACAGGTTCGAGAAGGGCGCGGCGAACTCCAACACCTCCACTGCCGTGCTCAAGCGGCAGCTCGAGGACCCGTCGAAGCGAATCATCATCACCACGATCCAGAAGCTGTCGACGTTCATCGCCAAGAACGCGGGCCACGCCATCTACGGCGGGCACGTGGTGACCATCTTCGACGAGTGCCACCGCTCCCAGTTCGGCGACATGCACACCGCGATCACCAAGGCGTTCAAGCGGTACCACCTGTTCGGGTTCACCGGGACCCCGATCTTCGCGGTCAACGCCGGCACGGGCGGGAACCCGACCCTCCGGACCACGGCGCAGGCGTTCGGAGACAAGCTGCACACGTACACGATCGTGGACGCGATCACCGACAGGAACGTGCTCCCGTTCCGCATCGACTACGTCAACACCGTCAAGGTCGGCGCCGTGATCGACAAGCAGGTCTCGGCGATCGACACGGAGAGGGCGCTGCTCGACCCGGCCCGCGTGCGCCAGGTCACCCAGTACGTCCTGGACCATTTCGACCAGAAGACCAAGCGCAACCAGACGTACGCCTTGAAGGACCGGCGTGTCGTGGGGTTCAACGCGCTCTTCGCGACCGCGTCGATCGACGCGGCGAAGGTCTATTACAACATGTTCAGCCTCCTCCAGGAGGACCTGCCTGACGCGAAGAAGCTGAAGGTCGGGCTGATCTACTCCTACGCCGCCAACGAGGCCGAGGACGAGACCGCGGCCGGGCTGCTGGGCGAGGAGGAGTTCGAGACTCACGACCTCGACGCCAGTTCACGGGACTTCCTGGAGGACGCAATCCAGGACTACAACGACATGTTCGGGACCTCGTTCGACACCAGCGCGGACAAGTTCCAGAACTACTACAAAGACCTGTCGCTGCGGCTAAAGGACCGCGAGATCGACCTGGTCATCGTCGTCAACATGTTCCTCACGGGGTTCGACGCCACCACGATGAACACCCTGTGGGTGGACAAGGACCTGCGCGCGCACGGTCTGGTCCAGGCGTACTCGCGGACCAACCGGATCCTGAACTCGGTCAAGACTTACGGCAACATCGTCTCCTTCCGCGATCTCGAGCAGGAGACGAACGACGCGATCGCGCTGTTTGGCAACAAGGACGCCGCCGGCATCGTCCTCCTCAAGCCCTACGGGGAGTACTTCGACGAGTACGCCGACAAGGTCACCGAGCTGCGCGAGCGCTTCCCCCTCGGCACGCCGATCGTCGGGGAGCAGGCACAGAAGGACTTCATCGCCGTCTTCGGGGCGCTGCTGCGGCTCCGCAACATCCTGCTCTCCTTCGACAACTTCGCGGGCAACCAGATCCTGTCCGACCGGGACCTGCAGGACTACCAGTCGATCTACCTGGACCTGTACCAGTCGTTCCGTCGCGCCGACACCGCGGAGCGGGAGACGATCAACGACGATGTCGTGTTCGAGATCGAGCTAATCAAGCAGGTCGAGATCAACGTCGACTACATCCTCATGCTCGTCGAGAAGTACCGGGCGGCCAAGGGCGACGGTGACGACCGGGAGATCAGGGCGACCATCGACCGGGCCATCGACTCCAGCCCGTCCTTGCGCAACAAGAAGGACCTCATCGAGGAGTTCGTCGACCGGCTGTCCGTGGATGAGGACGTGGCTGCCGAGTGGCGCGCCTACGTCGCGACGAAGCGCGACGCCGAGCTCGAGCAGATCATCGCGGACGAGAACCTCAAGCCCGACCAGACACGCGCCTTCATCGACACCGCGTTCCGCGACGGCCAGGTTCGGGTCACCGGCACCGCGGTGACCGCGCTCCTGCCCCCGGTGTCGCGGTTTGCGAAAGGCTCGAACCACGGTGCCAAGAAGCAGACGGTCATCGAGAGACTTACGGCGTTCTTCGAGCGGTTCTTCGACTTGCAATGATCGGGAAGGCGGTCCTGTGACCGGGGCCGCGCCAACGGGGTAGATCAGCAGCGTCCTGCGCCGGCGATCTACCCCGTTCGCGTACTGCGCGAGCGCGTTGCGGCCTCAGGCGCCGGGTTCGCCGGACGACGCCGAGCCACCACCCGGGCCCGGCGGCGCCTGCGACGTCGTCGACAGGATCTCCCGCGCCTGCTCGGCAGCCCGGGCGATGCTCTCGCCGACGAAGTCGACGAAGCGGCTCATGTTCTCGAGCCGCACGGCCGCGGGCGTGCCGCGACCGAGGACGGCGACGCCGGCCCTCGCCGTCTCGGCGAGCTGGGCGTTCGACCGCGCCGACGCGACCATCGACTGGTACCAGACGTCGGTGTCGGCGACGTAGCGCTCCCGCCTGCCCTCGCCGCGCTCCCGCATGACGAGCCCCTGGTTCTCGAGGTACGTGATCGCCTTCGAGATCGACCCCGGGCTGACCTGCAGGCGCTCCGCGAGCTCCGCAGCGGTGAGACTCCCGGCGTCGGCGGTGTAGAGGCACGTCAGCACGCCGGCCGCCATGCGCGGCAGGCCCGACTGCATGAGCAGCGCCGTGAACGACTCCTCGTAGGCCCGCACGGCCGCGGCGTCACGGCCGTCGGTCCGCACGTCCCGCGACGCACGCACGGCCGGTTCCCGGCGGCGGTGCGCCCGACGCTCGGTCGCGCGGTGGGCGAGGTCGGCCCGGTAGGCGGTCGGGCCGCCGTTGCGCATCACCTCGCGCGTGATCGTCGACGTCGGCCGCTCGAGTCGGCGGGCGATCTCCGCGTAGGCGAGGTCGTCGGCCAGGCCGAGCGCGATCTGCCGCCGCTCCTGCTGCGTGAGCCTGCCTCCCGGCATCCCTCGTCCCTCCGCCGTCGTCCACCGACGCCGCCACCGTAGCGTTCATCGCTCGCCATTGCAACGTAGGCGATACCCCTCATTGCATTGCTTTCTGGTTCAGTGCAACGATCTGTCCGGTGTGACCTGCAATTATGTGCGCGTGACGCAACATGATGGTTGCCTGAATAGCGAACGCAACGTAGCGTTTCTCATGTCAGAAACACCGGGTAGCAACCGAGCACAGGAGCTGAGCACGATGTACACGTTCGACACCCCCACCACCGTCACCGCCGTCATCGACGTCCCCGCCGGGCGCGTGCAGGTCATCGCCGCCGACCGCGCCGACACGACCGTCGACGTCCGGGCCGCCAACGCCGCGAAGGGTCGCGACGTCAAGGCCGAGGAGCGCACGACCGTCGAGCTCTCCGACGGCGTCCTCCGGATCGCGACGCCGACGAAGAACGAGCTCTTCGGCCCGTCCGGTGCGGTCGAGGTCACCGTCCAGGTGCCCGCCGGCTCCCGCGTGGAGGCGAAGGGTCCCGCGGAGCTGCGCGGCGTCGGCCGGCTCGGCGACGTCACGATCGAGAGCTCGTACGGCACGGTGAAGCTCGACGAGGCGGCGAACCTCCGCGTCACGGCCATCGCCGGCGACGTCACCGTCGGCCGCCTCACGGGCCCGGCGGAGATCAGCACGACCAAGGGCGACATCCGGATCGACGAGGCCACGCGCGGCAGCGTCGAGCTGCGCACCCAGGCCGGCGACGTCACTGTCGGCGCCGCCTCCGGCGTCTCCGCCACCCTCGACGCCGGCACGAGCTACGGCCGGATCGAGAACGCGCTGCAGAACACTGGCAGCGTCGAGCTCGAGATCCGGGCGACCACCTCGTACGGCAACATCTCCGCCCGCAGCAACTGACGCCGTCGCCCTCCGGGCTCCGGTACCCGCACCGAGGTGCGGATCTCCCGCCGAGTTCGCCTGTCACCTCGGGCGAGCTCGGCGGGAGATCCGCACCTCGCGGCATGTGAGCGACGTCTGCCGCGCCGCCGTCGGAGGTGGGGCGTAGCGTCGCGCGGGTGAGTCCGCGCCAGCGACGCGCCCTCGTCGTCGCGATCCTCGCCGCGTTCGTGCCGTTCCTCGACGGCGCGGTGGTCAACGTGGCGCTGCCCGCGATCGAGACGGAGCTCGGTGGCGGCCTCGTCACGCAGCAGTGGGTCGTCGACGCGTACCTCATCACGCTCGGCGCGTTCATCCTGCTCGCGGGCTCGCTCGCCGACGTGTACGGCCGCATCCGCATCATGACGATCGGGCTCGTGCTGTTCGGGGCGACGTCCGTGCTGTGCGCCCTCGCCCCGACCGCCGAGGTGCTGATCGTGGCCCGCGCGCTGCAGGGCGCCGCGGGTGCGCTCCTGGTGCCGAGCTCGCTCGCGCTCATCGTCCAGGAGTTCCGCGGCCAGGCCCAGGCGGCGGCGATCGGCACGTGGACGGCGTGGACGTCGGGGGCGTTCATCGCCGGCCCGCTGATCGGCGGGGTGCTCGTCGACGCCGCGTCGTGGCGCTGGGTGTTCGGCATCAACGTGCTGCCGGTGGCCGTGACGCTGATCCTGATGGCCGCCCTCCGCGGAGGCGACGCCGTCGAGGCCGGCAGGCGCATCGATGTCCTCGGGGCGGCGCTGGCCGCCGTCGGCCTCGGCGGCACGGTGGTGGCGCTCATCGAGCAGGCCCGGCTCGGGTGGACCCACCCCGTGGTGTGGGTCTCGCTCGTCGTCGGCGTCCTGTCGCTCGTCGGGTTCGTCGTCTGGGAGCGGCGCTCCCCCGACCCGATGCTGCCGCTCGCCCTGTTCCGGGCGAGGAACTTCGCGTGGGGGAACCTCGCGACGTTCGCCGTCTACGGGGCGCTCGGCGTCGGCTCGTTCCTGCTGACGCTGTTCGTGCAGCAGGTGGGCAACTACACGGCCACCCAGGCCGGGCTGGCGCTCCTCCCGCCGACGGTGCTGCTCCTGCTGCTCTCCGGCTGGTTCGGGCGCCTCGCCGGGAGGTTCGGCCCGCGGTTGTTCATGACCGCGGGGCCGCTCGTCGCCGGCGTCGGGTACCTCCTCATGCTGGGCACGACGGCGGAGGCCACCTACCTCACGCAGCTGCTGCCGGGCATCGTGGTGTTCGGCCTCGGTCTCGCGATGACGGTGTCGCCGCTGACGGCGGCCATCCTCGGCGCCGTCGAGCCGGAGCGCGCGGGCATCGGCTCCGCGGTGAACAACGCCGTCGCGCGCGTCGCCGGCCTGCTCACCGTGGCCGGGGCGGGGATCGTCATCGGCTCGACTCTCGACGTCGCCGCGTTCCACCGCTCGCTCGTCGCCACGGCCGTGCTGTTCGGGCTGGGCGGGCTGATCTCGTGGGTCGGGATCCGCACGCCGGCGCCCGCGCCCCCACCACCCACGGAGCCCGCGCCAGGAGCCGACTCCTCGAGTGCGTGATCCCTCGCGCCGCCGGCCGGCGTGTCGCGGGAGAGGTCACGCACTCGACGACGGTGGGGCGGCGTCCGAGCCCTCAGGACCGGGAGTCGGCTTCGGTGACCTGGCCCGGCTCTGCGGTGATGGCTTCACGCGCCGGGCGCCGGCGGTCGCGCACCACGAGGACGACGAGAGTCACAGCGGCGAGCGGGTAGACCACGGTCGTGAGGGCGTTCGCCGCGAGGGCGGGGCCGCTGTCGGACGTGTGGACGCCGGCCAGGAACGTCGAGTTGTCCCAGAGCGCGTGCAGCGCCATCGCCGCGATGATCGTTCCTGTCCCACGGCGAGCCAGGTAGAGGGCGGTGCCGGTGAGCGCTGCGAAGACGACCTGAAGGACGGCGCCCGGCTCGTTCAGCAGGAGGTTCGTGAGATGGAACCCGCCGAACCACAGCGTCGTCCAGAGGATGGCCATGCCCTCGGACCGTGCGCCCTGGCGCAGCGCCCGCAGGACGATGCCACGGAACAGCGTCTCCTCCGTGTACCCGACCAGCAGGCTCGCGAGCAGGACGGCGAGCACGTGCCCGGGCGTGAACCGATTCCAGTCGAGGCCCAGGAGATGCAGGACGGCGACGAGCGCCATGAGACCCGGCAGGATCCACAGGAACCAGCTCGTCGGCAGGCGGCGCGCATCCCGGAACACGTGGTCCCAGCGCGCCCAGACGAGGAAAGCGGTCAGCCAGACGGCACCCGCGGCGAGCGGTAGGACGACGGCGCGAAGCGCGGCCTGCGCACTGTCGAAGAAGTGTTCGTACCCCACGCCAGCGGCCTTCATCAAGCCGATGACGATCACGCAGTAGACGACGAACACCACCGCGGCGACGGGTACCGACGGCGTAGCGCGCCAGCGCGCGGTGGAGGGCTCCACAGGTGACGACATGACCATCCGTTCCTGGCGGGATGCCGCCGACCGCCAACGCTCTCGACCGGCGCCAAACTAACCGGCGCCGCGCGACGGCGCGACCGGCCGCGCCCCCGCCGGACCACCCACGGAGCCCGCGCCAGGAGCCGACTCCTCGAGTGAATGATCCCTCGCGCCGCCGGCCGGCGTGTCGCGGGCGAGGTCACGCACTCGGCGGTGGCGGGGCGGTGCCCCAGACCGCCAACTCAGGGCCAGCGGAAAGTGCGCCGCCACGCCCCGCCCGGTGCGGCGTCGTCGTCCACCGGCCGGGAGTAGACCACGCGCACCTGCCCGGCCGCGCTGGAGTGCCAGAACTCCACCTCGCGCGGAACGACGGCGTAGACCCGCCACGCGGCCAGCGTCAGGTCGGGATCGGCCTGCGCTCGGGCGAGCGCGTCCGCGTACGCCCGGCGGTGCGTGGCGACGTCGGCGAGCTCGTCCCCCTGGTGACCGGCCAGCGCGCTCGCCCGCGAGTACGGAGAGCGCGCCGCGAAGTCGGCGGCTGCGGCGTCGTCGCCGAGGTCGCGAACGGGGCCGACGACCCGCACCTGGTGGCCCAGCGCTGGCCACAGGAACACGAGCGCCGCCCGCGGGTTGTCCGCGATCTGCGCGCCCTTGAGGGAGTCCCGACGGGTGGCGAACGCCCAGCCGTGCGGGCCGACGTCCTTGAGGATCAAGGCGCGAGCGCTCACCTCGCCGTGCAGACCAGACGTCGCGATCGTCATCGCGTGCGGCGCCGGGACGCCGGCGTCGATCGCCTCGGTGAGCCATGCCGTGAACAGGTCCACGGGGTCGCCCGGGAGCGTGGCGACGTCGAGATCCTCCACCTCCGCGGGGATGGTGGGCAGGGCACGGAGTCGTTCACGCCAGGAGGTCACGGGCTCGACGGTAGCGGGCGCGCGCCCACGGAGTCGTCGCGACCGCCCTCAGCGGATCTCGAAGCCGCGCTCCCCCGCCGGTGGTTCGGACGTGACGACGACGTCCCGCACCCAGGCGCCCGGCGGCCCCTCGCGGAGCCACGCGAGGACGGCCTCGACGGCGTCCGGCGACCCCTCGAGCACGGCCTCGACAGCGCCGTCGCCACGGTTGGTCACCCAGCCGTCGACACCGTGCGACTCCGCGACGTGCTGTGCCGAGTACCGGAAGCCGACGCCCTGCACGATCCCCGTGACGACGGCCCGGCGGCGCACGCGCGAGCGGCCGGCACCCGCAGGGGCACCGGCCGCGTCGGCGTCGCGCACGTTCACGTCCGGAGGTTACGCCGCCACCCGCTCGCGCCGCGCGAGTCGCGCCTGCTTCGACGCCTTGATCGCGCCGTCGATCGAGTCCCAGGCGGCGATCACGATGACGGTGATCACGATGATCGCCGTCAGGACGGTGTCCACGTCGGTGGCCGAGTCGCCGGCCAGGGCGACGACGTCCGGGTTGAGCAGCCGACCGGACGCCGTCAGCCACACGGCTGGGACGGCGAACGCCACGTTCAGCGCCACCTTCACGGCGGCCAGGGGCCAGGTGAATCCCCGGCGGAACGTCGCCACCAGGAGTGCGATCTGACCGACGCCGACCACGGCGAAGTACAGCACCCAGATCGGCCACAGGTCCGACTGCAGCAGCGGGTCCACGGACGTCCAGGGCCACGGGGAGCCGAAGGTCCCCCACAGCAGCGCGCCGACGAGCAGCAGCTGGGTCACGGTCCCGCCGACGACGTCGCCGCGGGAGAGGCGGGAGGGGCCGGAGACGCCGCCCGCCGTCGGGATCTCGGGCAGGTAGTCCGGAGTCCACTCGACCAGCGGCTCCTTGACCGTGCGATCGAGGACGGCGAACACGAGCGTGGTCCAGAAGCCGATGTGCACGATGACCTGAATGACCACGCTGATGGTCTGCCCGATGATCGAGCCGACGCTCTCGCCCGAGATGGCCAGCCCGAGCGCGACGGCCGCGGCGACGCACGCCGGAACGATGGCCCACAGCAGCTTGAGCAACCGCCACCACTGGAGGTAGTGCTGCGGGCCGATCAGCTGCAACGGGCGGTCGATGTACGACGCCGCGAGGCGGGCTGGGTCGCCGAGCTCGAGCAGAGCAGCCCGTTCGGCGTCTCCCGCCTCGTCGGCGTCCTGCGCCTCGATGCGGTCGGCGACGAGCTCCCGCAGCTCGGGGTCGAGCTCGGCCCGTTGCTCCTCGGGGACCGTACGAAGGGCGGCGTACACGTAGCGGTCCGTGAGGGACTGCCGGCTCATGAGGGGTTCTCCTTCAGAAGGGATTCGATCGAGTCGTTCAGCCGTCGCCAGTCGGCGACGAGCGCGGCGGTGAGAGCCTCGCCCGCGGGCGAGGTGCGGTAGAACTTGCGGGGCCGCGCCTCGTCGGTGTTCCACTCGCTGACGAGAAGCCCCTGCTTCTCGAGGCGGCGGAGCAGCGGGTACAGCGTGCTCGCGTCGACGGAGATGCCCAGCCCGTCGAGCTGGTCGAGCAGCGCGTAGCCGTATCCGGCTTCACGCAGGCACACCAGGCTCGCGAGCACGACCGTGCCGCGGCGGAGTTCCTGCAGGTGCCCAGCGGACGTGTCATCCATGCTCATGTCCATCACCCTATTGTGTGTCACACACTATGGCAATACGCGGCATATGGCGTCAGGCACCAGGTGCCCAGCGCGGCGTCGTCGGGAGGGCGAGCTACGCCGTCGCGCCGCGCGCCCGCGCGGCCAGCGCGGTCATGGCCACGAGCTCGTCGCGTTCGTGCCACGCGAGCCGGCGCAGCACCTTGACGGTGCTCCACCGCCCCTCCGCGCCGACGTCGACCACGAGATCGGCGGGCATCGTCGCCACGGCCTCCCGCACCGCCGCGGCCGACGCGACCAGCTCCGCGCGCAGGTCCTGGAGGCGGGGCGGCGCCGGGATCCCGAGGCACGCGAGGTAGTACCTCGTCTCGCAGTCGGCGATGTGCCAGAACATCGCGCGCAGCGTTCGCCAGGCCGCCCACGCCGGCAGGTCGCGCTCGGGGTCCTCCCGGTCGAGCTCCGCCTCGCCGAGCGAGTCGAGCAGGGCGAGCGTGCGCGGGCGGACGTCGTCGAGCACCGCCTGCGTCGCGACCCGCTGCTCGGGGGTCGCCGGCAGGAGCTCCGGGCCGAAGAGCCGTTCCGTGCCGGTGGGTGCGGGTTCGAGCCGTTCGACGACGGCGGGGTCCACCACCACGCCGGCGTCCGTGAGGCGACGGCTCAGGTCGGCGAGCGCCGCGCCGTCGTCGGGCCCCTGGCCGACGACGCCCCATGCGGCCAGGTCGAACGTCGTGGCGCTCGCCCACCCGTCGTGCGCCATGCCGGCGCTCGGGTCGACGTACACCGCGACGCGCACGGGCTACGCCGAGGTTCCGGCTTCGAAGTCGGCGGTCAGCTCGGCGTGGACGTCGATGTCGTCGGGGCGGAGCTCGAACGCGCCCCCGCCGGCATCCGCGGCCATCGCTCGGGCGCCGAACGCCACGGGGCCGGGGGCGCCGGCGGACACATGGGGACGCAGCCCGTCCTCGTACACGGCGAGCAGCCGCACGGGGCCGAGGCCGAGCGCGTCCGCGTACGCCTGTGCCCGCGTGACGGCGTCCTGCGCCGCGGCCGTGCGGACCTGCGCGACGACGGCGTCGCGCCGCTTCTCGGTCAGCGCCCACTCGATGCCCTGCACCTGGATGCCCTCGAGAACCCCGACGTCCGACACCCAGGCGCCGAGTGCGGCGAAGTCGGCGAACTTGACGCGCACGGCCGCCGACGCGCGGAACCGACGGACCTTCACGCCGTCCTGGTGCGGCTTGGGCTTGACCCACTCGTCGTAGCTCCAGGCCACGACGCGGTCCGACCCCCACCACGTCGCAGCGCCGGCCGCCACGTGCTCCTTCGCCTGGGCGACGACGCTCCCGTGGAGCTTCTCCGCGGCGCGGAACACGTGATCGCGGCGATCGCCAGTGAACGTGATGGCGAGCCGGACGGTCCCGCGTTCGGCGGGGTGGTGCTGTACGGTGCTCCCGCTGACGGCGATGGTCGGCATGTGGGCCCTCCCGGCTCTCGTCGGTCGCGACCCGCGACCCGTGCCGCACGATACGCGTCCCGGTCTTCACGGGCACGGTCCGAGCGCGTGTGGGCGGCCGGCCCTAGCCTGGCGTGCATGGCACGCGCCCAGACGCCGCCCGTCGAGCTCGACGTGGCCGGCCGCACCGTGAAGGTCAGCAGTCCCGACAAGGTGCTGTTCGCAGGCGTCGGCGACGGCGTCACGAAGCTTGACGTCGTCCGGTACTTCATCAGTGTCGGCGAGGGGATCCTCGCGGCTCTGAAGGAGCGACCGACCACGCTCGAGCGCTGGCCGCAGGGCTACGCCGACGGGATGAAGCTCACGACCCGGCAGGGCGCCAAGGGCGACGGCTTCTACAGCAAGCGGGTGCCGCAGTACGCGCCGGACTGGGTGGAGCCCGTCGAGATCACGTTCCCGAGCGGGCGCACGGCCGAGGAGGTCTGCCCGAGCGAGCTCGCCGTCGTCGCCTGGGCCGCGCAGCAGGGGACGTTGACGTTCCACCCGTGGCCGGTGCGCCGTCCCGAGGTCGACTCCCCGGACCAGCTGCGCATCGACCTCGACCCGCAGCCGGGTACGGACTACGTCGACTCCGCCCGGCTCGCACCGCTCGTGCGGGAGGTCGCGGCGGAGGCCGGGCTCACAGCTGTGCCGAAGACGTCCGGCGGGCGCGGTGTGCACGTGTTCGCGCCGATCGAGCCGCGCTGGTCGTTCGTCGAGGCACGGCGCGCCGTCATCGCGCTCGGCCGTGAGGTCGAGCGACGCGCTCCGGAGCAGGTGACCACGAACTGGTGGAAGGAGGAGCGCGGCGAGCGGGTGTTCATCGACTTCAACCAGATGGCGCGGGACCGCACGATCGCGTCCGCCTACTCGATCCGGGCGAACGTGCGGGCCACGGTGTCGGCGCCGCTGCGGTGGGACGAGGTCGACCAGGTGCAGCCCGACGACTTCACGGTGCTGACGATGCCGGACCGGTTCGCGGAGGTCGGCGACCTGTTCGCGGGGGCGAACGGCGACGCCGACCACCCCGCGGGATCGCTCGACGTGCTGCTCGAGTGGGCGGCGCGCGACGAGCGCGACCACGGGCTGGGCGACCTGCCCTACCCGCCGGAGTACCCGAAGATGCCGGGCGAGCCGAAGCGCGTGCAGCCGTCGCGGGACCGCGACCGCCCGCGCGACGACTGACGGCCGCCCGGCTCCTCCGCACGACGAGGCGCACCGCGGCACCCGATAGCCTCGTCGAGGCCATTCGAGAACTCGACCGCGGCGGGGCACGCAGACTTGTGACGACACCACTCTCTGTGACGACGCCGTCGACGACGCCGTCCCGCCTGCCGTACCACGCGCTGATCTGGCTCGCCGTGGCCGCGTTCTCCACCGGCATCGACGGCTACGTGCTGGCCGGGCTGCTGCCCGCGATCGCCGGCGACCTCCAGGTCAGCGACTCGTGGGCCGGGCAGCTCGTCTCCGTGTTCGCGCTGACCTCGGCGCTCGCGGGTCCGATCCTCGGCGCAGCGACCGGCGGCTGGGAACGCCGTCGGACCATCGCGGCGTCGCTGGCCGTGTTCGTGGCCGGGAACCTGGCCGTGGCGCTCGCACCGAACTACCCGGCCGCGCTCGGCGGGCGCGTGCTGTCGGCCCTCGGCGCCAGCCTGCTGAACGCCGTCATCACGAGCTACGTGATCCACCTCGCGCCCGAGCAGCACCGGGGCCGGGCCCTCTCGTTCGTGCTCGGAGGTTGGATGGCGGCCACGGCGCTCGGCGTGCCGGTCGGACTGCTCCTCGGCCAGTCGAGCTGGCGGTTCCCCCTGGTCATGGTCGCCGTGGTCGGCGCCGTCGCTCTGGTCGGGATCGCGTTGCGACTCCCGCGTCTGACCCTGCCTGCCACCACTCTGCGCGAGCGGCTCCGGCCGCTGGGCCGCCCCCAGCTGGTCGGCGGCCTGCTCGTCACCACCGGGATCCTGTGCGCGAGCTACACCTGCTTCACGTACGCGGTCCTCATCCTGGGCCCGACGCACCCGGAGAGCTGGATGATCATCGCGATCATGTTCGGGTACGGCCTCGCCAGCCTGCTCGGCAACGCGTTCACCGGCCGCCTGGCCGACCGCTTCACGCCCGCGCGCGTCCTCACCGTGATCCTGGTGGGCCTGCTCCTGAACAGCGTGCTCGGTGCGGTGTCCTTCGCCGTCACGTCGCTGTCGGTCACGGCCGTGCTCGGTCTGGTGTGGTTCTTCGTCGCCGGCGTGGGCAACGGCGGGGCGGCCGTGCCGCAGCAGGCGCGGCTGGCCGCCATGGCGCCGGAGTCCGCGACCATGGTCATGGCGCTCAACGCGAGCGCGATCTCGCTCGGGTCCGCGCTCGGCGGCGGCCTCGGCGGGCTCACCCTGGCCGGCGGCCTCGAGCCGCCCGGTCTGCTGGTGGTCGCCGCAGTCGTGCTTGCGGCCACGCTCGCGCTGCACCTGGCCGTGGCCACGCTCACCGCGCGGCGCCGTCGGCTCGCCTGACGGCGCCCGCCCGCCAGCACACCTGCGGGGGGGGATCCGCGGCGTCGGGCACCGCCGAACGACCCCGTCACGCGACCACACCTCAGCCGCACCTGGCAGGCGAGCCCCAGCGCCGTGGGGTTCTACGAATCACTCGGCTTCGTCGCGGACCGCGTGGGCGCCTACCCCGAGTACCCGGGCTTCTGCCTCGACCTGCGCCCCTGAGTCTGAGGTTGCCAGGCGGAACACGATCCGCGGGTTTGGTGCTCCGGGAACCTGGTCGTTCTGGTCGCTTCGCCGAACCGCAAGACGACCAGAACGATCAGAACGACCAGAACGACCAGGTTCCCAGCAACGCATCCCGTCCCCACCGCAGACGACCAGAACGTCGACGCGCGCCGACCTGGCGACGTCGTCCCGGAGCGGTCAGCCGAGCGTGGCCCGGATGCCGAGGTAGGCCACGAGGCCGATCACCACGGCCCACGCGGCGACGGCGACGACTCCCCAGGCGAGGACCTTGCCGCGCGGGGCGCCGAAGCCGACCATCGCGGCTGCGGTCACGTGACTGGGCAGCAGGACCGGACCGAGCAGGCTCACGCCCGGCACGCCCCAGCGGTCGAACACGCGCCGCATGCGCTCCCGCTTCGGGTTGGCGTCCGACGTGCGGTTGCGCGTCACACCGGTGCGCACAGCTGACGTGATCCCGACGACGACGGCCAGCGCGATCGCGTTGCCGAGCACAGCGGCCGGGATCGCGACCGCCGGGTGGATGCCGGCGACGGTCCCGATGAGCGCCGCACCCTCGGCCTCGACGTAGGGGATCAGCCCGGCGAGCATCACCCCCACCCACCGGAGCAGCGGGGGCAACGACTCCGTGAAGTCCTGGAGGTTGACGATGAGGTCGGACATCGGGAAGCACACCTTTCGTTGGGGTTGCTCCCAGCCTCTCCGCGACGGCGCGACGGCAGTAGGGCGCCGTGTCACCGCTTCGTCCGCGGACCTCACCGCTCGGCGATGACATCCGTCACGACGGTGAGCCGGCCACCGCCCCGACCGGACGACGTGGCCTGGTCAGCCGGCCAGGCGGACGTCGAGCACCCAGGGTCGCCCCGGCCGCTCCGGCGGGGCGAGCGCCGTCGTGAACGCCTCCGCCACGGCGGGCACGAGCTCCTCGGGCTCGAGCGGACCCTGCGGCAGCCCGCACAGGTGGCGCACGAGCAACCCACGCGTCCGCTTCGCCTCGTACGGGGAACCGGGCACGCGCACGAGAACCCACCGCTCCGCGACGTCCGGCCCCGGCTTCCACAGCGAGGTGTAGCTGCTCGAGCGCACATCGACCAGGAGCTCGCGCCCCGCCGCCTCGTCGAGAACCGGGCCCAGCTCAGCGCGCCAGTACCGCTCGAGCCCGACGTCGAGCCCGTCCAGGAGCGCACACACGGGGAGCCGGAACGCGGGGACGGCGTCGTGCGCGCGGAGCGCGCCGAACAGCGACGACAGGATCACGATCCGCCGACCCGCCCGGCGCGCGGTGGTCGGGTCCCAGGAGGCGGCGTCGAGCCCGGCGTACAGCGCGCCGTGGAAGAGCTCGACGGCGGGCCGCGTCGGAGCATCCTCGACGTCGACGTTCGCCAGCACGTCCGCCACCGCACCGGCCGGCGCGCCCAGTCGGCGCAGCGCGTCCGGCCGGGTGCTCGTGGCGACCATGCCGCGCAGGACGCGCTCCCGGGCGTCCGTCAAGCCGGGGAACGACAGGTCCGCGAGGTCGAGCGGGTCGCCCGAACCCGCCGACGGCCGCGCCTGCGTCTCCGACGGTGGCAGCACGAGCAGCACGCGGCCAGCATAGGGACGCCGCCCCACATCTCACCCGTCGGAGGGAGTCGTGCGGTACACGCGTGGGGCACGCTGGCCGGATGACGACGACGGCGAGAGCATCCCGTGCGCTGCCCCAGGCGACGCGGTCGGGCCTGGTCCTTGGAGGCATCGCGTTCGCCGCGGCCGGCTCCCCCGTGTGGGGCGAGCCGGAGCTCGGATCGCCGACGTCCGTCGCCCAGGTCGCCGTCGCCGTGATCGGCGGCGCCCTGCTGCTCGTGGGCGTCGTCGGCCTCGGACGTTCGCGCCCCGCGACGTCCGGCCGGCTCGGCCGCTGGGGAACCGGCCTCGTCGTCGCCGGGCTGGCTGCGCACCTGCTCGGCTCCGCCCTCGGTGGCCTCGCACCGACATTGCCCGCAGGGGCCGCCGACGTCGTCGCCGTCGCCGCGATCCCGGCCTGGGCGCTGGCGCACCTGGCCTACGTCGGCACGACCCTGATCGGCGTCGCGACGTGGCGCTCGGGCGCGCTCCCCCGTCCGGTCAGCGCGTTGCTCGTCGCGTGCGCGCCGCTCGTCCTGGCCGGTGTGCCGGCGTCGCTCGCGCTCGAGCCGGCCGTCGGGAGCGGCGTGTCAGCGGTCATCGCCTGGATCGCGACGGAGGGGCAGCTCGGGCTCGGCTGGCTGCTCGTCGGCGTGACGGGCCGCCGGCCCGGCGCCGACGACGCGGGCGCCGGCTCGGCGCTCGAGCACTCACACTCCGGCTCCTTAGGGAAGCGACGTAGCGCCCGGGCACTCCCAGCCCCGAACGGGTCAGGGCGTGCGTCGCAACGACGCCGTCTTGCCCCGAGGCCGCTCCCATGGTTCACTACTTACGTAATGAACCCCCGAACGAGGAGCGGGCCCTATGTTCGACGGCCCTGAGCCCATCTACGTGCAGATCGCCGACATGGTCCGCGCGCAGATCCTCGCCGGCTCCCTCGGGGAGGAGGAGCAGGTCATGTCCACCACACAGTTCTCGACGACGTTCCGCATCAACCCCGCGACCGTCGCCAAGGCGTACGCGCAGCTGGTCGACGAGGGGCTCATCTACAAGCGCCGCGGCCTCGGCATGTTCGTCACGGTCGGCGCCCGCGAGAAGCTCCTCGCCGCTCACCGCGCGGCGTTCTTCGGCGAGGTCCTCGACCCGGCCCTCACCCAGGCCGACCTGCTCGGGATCTCCCGGGACGCCGTCGTCGCCCACATCCTCGGCACCAGCACCACGGAGAAGCCATGACACCCGCACCCTTCGGCGCCGAGCTGCGCGACGTCGTCGTGCGCTACGGAGACGAGCAGGCGCTCGACGGCGCCGATGTCGCGTTCCGGCCCGGCATCATCACCGGCCTGATCGGCCGCAACGGCGCCGGCAAGACCACCCTGCTCTCGCTGCTCGCGAGCCTGCGCCGACCGACGTCGGGCACCGTGCGGGTCGACGGCGTCGACCCGTTCGAGGACCCGCTCGTGATGGCAGGCGTGCACCTCGTCCGCGAGAGCGGCGACGTGATCGGGGACGAGCCCGTGCGCCGCACCCTCCGCTACTACGCGGCCACCCGCCCGAACTGGTCGACGGACCTCGCCGCCGAGCTGCTCGACGTCTTCGCCATCGTCACGAAGAAGTCCCCGAACTCGCTCTCGCGCGGCCAGCGCTCGGCACTGGGCGCCGTCCTCGGCCTGGCCTCGCGGGCCCCGCTGACGATCTTCGACGAGGTCTATCTCAGCATGGACGCCCCCAGCCGCTACGCCTTCTACGACGCTGTCCTTGCGGACTACGCCGAGCACCCGCGCACGATCATCATCTCGAGCCACCTCATCGAGGAGGTCGAGCGCCTCTTCGAGGACGTCGTCATCATCGACCGCGGCCGCGTGCTCGTGGCCGACTCCGCCGATGCGATCCGCGCCCGCGGCACCGGGCTGACCGGCCCTGCCGACGCCGTCGAGGCCATCGCGCGCGAGCACACGGTCCTCGCCCGGCAACGCCTGGGCGGGGTGGTCCGCGTGACGCTCGACGTCGCGCTCGACGACGACGCGCGCCGCGCCGTCCGCGCCGCCGGCGTCGAGGTCGACTCCGTGGGCCTCCAGGACCTGTTCGTCCACCTCACCCGCAAGGAGACGCCGTGAGCACGATCACCGCGTCGGAGCGCGCCGCAGCGGCGCGCCGTCGCGAGGCGTTCATGACGCGGCAGGTCGCTCTGGGCTGCCTGCGCAGCACGTGGGTGGTCTTCGCCGGCTTCTGGGTCGTCATGGTCATCGTGCTGGCCGTGCTGACGGTCGTGCAGGCGCGTACGAACGCCCTCGACGAGCCCGTCTTCGCGTTCCTGGGATCCTCGCGGTTCTTCCTGTTCGTGATGGGCATCATCCTCCCGCTGGCCCTGCTCGCCCCGCACGTCGTCGGGAGCGGCGGGACCCGGCGGTCCATCGTCCGCGGCCACTACGCGCTGGCCCTCGCGTCGGGCGTGACGTTCGGCCTCCTCGCCGTCCTGCTCACCCTCGCGGAGACGCGGATCCGGACGATGAACGACTGGCCGCTCGTCACCATCAGCTCGTCGGGACTCGCGGACTCGTCCGAGCCGTGGCTGATGTGGTTCGCCGAGTCCGCCTACAACGTCCTGTACTACCTCGTGGGGTGCACGGTCGGCACCGCGTACTACCGATGGGGAGGATGGCGCGGGACCGCGGCCCTCCCGCTCGCCCTGATCCCCGCCGCCGTGGCGGAGCTCGCGCTCCAGAACGAGTGGTACGGGGAGTGGTACGGCCAGTCGATCGCCGCCGCGCTCGGCATCGGAACACCCTCGGCCCCTGTCGCCGTCCTCGGCTCGCTCCTCGCGATCGCGCTCGCGGGCTGGCTGCTCCACGTCGTCGTACGCGACATCCCGATCCGCGGCTTCACCCCCTCCTGATCCCGCCATGTCGACGAAAGGCCGAGCAGTGAACACCGCCCCCTCCACGACCTCCGCCGTGGACCGCGCCGCCGCGGCGCGCCGGCGCGAGGCATCGATGGCCCGGCAGGTCGTCCTCGGGTCCCTCCGCGGGACGCTCCCGACCTACATCAGCTTCTGGGTCGTGATGGTCATCGTTCTGGTCGTCCTGACCATCGTCCAGGCCCGGACGGGTGCGCTCGAGGAGCCGGTCTTCGCCTTCATCGGGTCCGGCCGATGGTTCCTGTTCGTGATGGGGATCATCGTCCCGGTGGCGATGCTCGCCACGCACGTCGTGGGCGGAGGCGGGACGCGGCGCTCCGTGGTGCGCGGACTCTGGGCGCTGGCGATCGCCTCGGGCATCGCGTTCGGACTGCTCGCGCTGGTCATGACCATCGTCCAGAACGCGCTCTGGGCAGCGAACGACTGGCCGGACGTCTCGCTCACCGGGCGGAGCTACGTCGTCACGCAGCCGTGGCGGCTCGCGCTGTCCGAGACCGTGTGCAACGCCGTGTACTACGTCGCCGGCGCCGCCGTCGGCACCGGGTACTACCGCTGGGGCGGATGGCGCGGGACAGCCGCCCTGCCGCTCGCCGCCGTTCCCGCCGTCGTGGCGGAGGTCACGCTCCAGGGAAGCTCGTACGGCGAGCCGCTGGCCCGCGCGCTCGGCATGGCCGCGTTCTCCGTCCCCGTCGCCGTCGCCGGCTCGATCCTCGCGACCGCGCTCGCGGCGGGACTGCTCCACCTCATCGTGCGCGACATCCGCATCCGCGCACTCACGTCGTCCTGATCCAGCCCCGAAAGAAGAGGTTCACCATGGCTCGTCACCACGCCGACGACGGCGTCCCGCCCGTCGTCGAAGTCCGTCACCTGCGCAAGTCCTACGGCGAGAAGGTCGCCGTCCAGGACGTCAGCTTCGCCGTCGCCCCCGGGGAGATCTTCGGGATCCTCGGGCCGAACGGCGCCGGCAAGACCACGACCGTCGAGGCGATCGCCGGCCTGCGGCACGCCGACTCCGGCGACGTCCGCGTCCTCGGCATCGACACGCAGGCGGAGCCGGACCGGATCCGCACCGCGCTCGGCATGCAGCTGCAGGAGTCGGCGTTGCCCGAACGCATCACCGTGCGCGAGGCGATCGACCTGTACGGGTCGTTCTACCCGGACCCCATGCCGACCGAGCAGCTGATCGACATGCTCGACCTGCGCGACCGCGCGGGCGCCCGGTACGCCGCGCTCTCGGGCGGGCAGAAGCAGCGGCTGTCGATCGCGCTCGCGCTCGTCGGCCGCCCCCAGGTCGCGATCCTCGACGAGCTGACCACGGGCCTCGACCCCGCCGCACGCCGCGCGACGTGGGACCTCATCGAGACCGTCCGGGACTCCGGCGTGACGATCCTGCTCGTCACGCACTTCATGGACGAGGCGGAGCGGCTGTGCGACCGGCTCGTCGTGATCGACGGCGGACGCATCGTCGCCGAGGGCTCGCCGGCGGAGCTGGTGTCCGGCGACGGCGAGCTGCGCACCATCCACGTCCGTCTCGCCGAGGCGCCGTCGGCGGCCGTCCTCGAGGCCCTGCGCGCCGCGCCCGACGTCGCCACGGTGACCGGCGACGGCCTCGACCTCGAGATCCGCGGTGGACGGCGCGTGCTGCCCTCCGCCGTCGCCGCCCTCGACGCCGCCGGCATCGTGCCCGAGTCCCTTCGGACCGGCGCCCGTTCGCTCGAGGACGTCTTCGTCGGGCTCATCAGCCACGACGACACCCCCGCCCAGGAAGGAGCCCACCCATGACCACGACAACTGTGCCCGCCGGCCCCCGATCCCGCCGCGGCGGCATGCCCGGCCTCGGCCGGCTCGTCCGCACGGAGGCCAAGCTGTTCGTGCGCAGCCCCGGCGACGTGTTCTTCGCGCTGATCTTCCCGACGGTCCTCCTCGTCGCCGTCGGATTCGTCATCCCCGGGATGCGCGAGACGATCGTGGAGCCCGGCTCGCCGTACGACGGCCTCCAGGTCATCGCGACCTACGCCCCGGTCGCGCTCGCCGCGGCGGCCGCGACGGCGTCCCTCATGTCGTTCCCGGTCGTCATCGCCACGTACCGGGCGCAGGGCGTCCTGCGGAGGCTCTCGACGACGCCGATGCGTCCCCAGGGCGTGCTGCTCGCTCAGGTGACGATCGCGATCGTCGTCATCGCCGTCGCCGCCGCACTCGCGATCGCCGCCGGGTTCCTGGCGTTCGACCTGCCGGTGATCGACAACCCGCTGATGCTCGCCGTCGGCGTCGCCCTCTCCGCGCTCGCCTGCCTGGCGATCGGCATGCTCGTCGCGGCGATCGTTCCCACGATCTCGCTCGCCAACGCGGTCGCGTCGCTGCTCTACTTCCCGCTGCTCTTCCTCGGTGGGATGTGGCTGCCGCTGCCGCTCATGCCCGACGGTCTGGCGAGAGTGGCGTCCTTCTCCCCGCTCGGCGCCGGAGTCGAGGTCATGAGCGCTGCGTGGATCGGGGCACCCGTCCCCGGGGCGCAGGTCCTCGTGCTCCTCGCCTACCCCGTGGTGCTGCTCCCGATCGCCGCGAAGGTGTTCCGCTGGAGCTGACCACCCCGGCGGCGCGCTCGTTCAGAGCGCGCCGGTGAAGCCCGGTGCCGCGGTCGGGGCACCGGGCAGCAGCTCGGCGAGGTCGTAGCCCACGGCCTCGTCGAGCTGTGCGTACGTGCACGAGGTCGGCTCCCGGTCCGGGCGCCAGCGCTTGAACTGCGCCGTGTGGCGGAACCGGTCGCCCTCCATGTGGTCGTAGCCCACCTCGAGCACGCGCTCCACGCGCAGCGCGGTGAACGACAGGTCCTTCCCGGCGTTCCACCGCGACACGGCGCCGGGCCGCCTGCTGCCCTCGGGCTGCTGCCAGTTGCCCCACGGGTGCTCGTCCCCCTCGCCCACGCGCAGCTCCTGCAGCTCGTCGTACAGCTCGGCCCGGCGGGCGGCCGGGAACGACGCCGAGACGCCCACGAACCGCAGGTCGCCGCCGTCGTCGAACAGGCCGAGGAGGAGGGAACCGATGAGCGGCCGCTCGTCGGTCGACGTCTTGTGGAGGCGGTACCCGGCGAGGGCGACGTCGGCCGTGCGCTCGTGCTTGATCTTGAGCATCGCGCGCTTCCCGGGTTCGTACGCGCCGTCCAGCGGCTTGGCGACGACGCCGTCGAGCCCCGCCCCCTCGTACGTCGTGAACCACTCGCGGGCGACGTCGGCGTCGCGCGTGCGCGGCGTGACGTGGACGGACGGGCCGTCGAGGCCGAGCTCGTCGAGGGCGGCCGCGCGCTCCGCGAACGGGCGTTGGGTGAGGTCGTCGTCGCCGAGCGCGAGCAGGTCGAACACCACCAGCGCGGCCGGCGCGTGCTCCGCGAGCATCTTCACGCGCGACGCCGCCGGGTGGATGCGCTGCCCGAGGAGCTCGAAGTCGAGGCGTCCGCCGCGCGAGAGCACGACCTCGCCGTCGACCACGCACCGCGCCGGCAGCTCCGCCTTCACGGCGTCCACGATCTCCGGGAAGTACCGCGTCATCGGCTTGCCGTTGCGACTCTGCAGCTCGACGTCGCCGTCGTCGGCGAACACGATCGTGCGGAAGCCGTCCCACTTCGGCTCGTACGCGTACCCGCCGGGGACGGCGTCGGCGTCGGGAACGCCGCGCACGGACTTGGCGAGCATCGGGTCGATCGGCGAGGTCAGCGGCAGGGCCATGCGGGACATCCTCGCGCGCGCAGCCGCCCGCCGCCCAGCCTGACGTCCGACGCGATTCCTTGATGCGCGCAACCGATCTGTGGAAGCGTAGGCGGCTCGGCGGGAGGAGCCGCCGACGGTGGGCCACGGATCGCACACCCTGGACGGGCTGGACGCTCGGCCCGCCGCATCGGGGACGAACAAGGGAATGGCTCGCATGGGACGTCGGGGAATGTGGTTCACCGTGAGCGCGGCCGCCGTGCTCGCACTGGCCGGATGCAGCGGCGGCGGTGGCGGCAACGTCGACCGGACGGACCCGGTCGCGGTGAGCCAGGCGTTCGTCGATGCCGTCGCTGCCCAGGACTCCGGCGCCGCCTGCGCGCAGATGGCCGACGAGGACGGTCCCATCGCGGACGGCGACGCCCAGGCGTGCGAGGACCAGGTCGACGGCTTCATCTCCGAGTTCACGGAGGAGGAGCTGGAGATCTTCGGCGACGTCGAGGTCGCGGACGCCGCGGTGAACGAGGGCGGGTCGACCGCGTACGTACAGGACGAGTCCTACTCGGCCGACACCCCGGAGGATGCGCGCATGCCGCTCATCCTCAACCTCGTCGACGACGAGTGGTGGGTGGACATCGACGTGCTCAACTGACGGGTCGGCACGGCCCGTCTCACGCCGCGGCGCCCGCGTCGTGGGGCGGGCGCGGTCTACCGGTACAGGTGCGCGGGCTCGCCGGTCGCGCCCTCGATGTCCTTCTCCGTGGTGTGCAGCAGGTGGTCCGCGAGGTTGCGCAAGGCCCGTGCCACGGCGAGCTCGTCGCCGATCTCCGGCACGCTCGCGTCGAGCGGGTTCCGCTGCGCATGGCCGAGGCCGCGGACCTCGCGACCGGCCGCCGTCTCCAGGCGCGCCTGCGCCCGTGTGGTGTCGTCGTGCTCGTCGATCTCGACGGCGATGCTCCAGTGCTTCGTCGCGTCCATTCCGGCTCACCCTCTTCAGGTTCGGTCCGTGCCCCCAGCGTAGGCACCCTGGGCAGGGGCGGCGAACGCGGGAGGTCCAGGCCGCGTGGGCGCTTCGAGCGGCACCGCCCGCAATTCCGTTGCAGGCGCCTGCGCGCCCGGACGATCCTGAAGCGCATGGGTGAGCGACCTGAGCGATGGACCCGCGGCACCGTCTACACCGACATGTGGGTGGACCCGGCCGACGACCCCCGCAACACCGACGGCGTCAGCCCGGACGGCGAGCTGGCGACGCTCCAGGACTACACGGCGAGCTACCGCTTCACGCTGACGATGAAGTGCGAGGACCTGGACGCGGAGCAGCTCGCGCGGCGGTCCGTCCCGCCGTCGACGATGTCGCTGCTCGGTCTGCTGCGGCACCTCGCCGCGACGGAACGGGACTGGCGCAACGGGATGGGTGACGCCGATCCTCTGCCGCAGCTGCACGGCGGGACCGACGCGGACTTCGACGGCGCCGTCGCGGACCCGGCGGTGGTCGACGCCGCGTACGCCGATCTGGCGCGCGAGCAGGCCGCGACCGACGCCGCCCTGGCCAGGCATCCCGACCTGGGCGAACGCCTGGGCGAGGAGCAGATCGCGGTGCGGGAGATCTGGGTGCACCGGATCGAGGAGTACGCCCGGCACTGCGGGCACGCCGACCTGCTGCGCGAGTGCATCGACGGACGCGTCGGCCAGTAGGGCTCGGTGCGTCGTCCGGCCGAGGCGACCGGGCGCTCACGAGTCGACGAACGCGACCCCCATCTGGTCGGCGGCGTCCTGGAGCACCCGCTGCACCGCGAGCGAGTCGGCGAGCGGCATGACGGCGCTCTCGGGCCGGCCCGCACGCACGCACCGCGCGACCTCGTCGAGCTCGAGCGCGTACCCGGCGCCGTCGGGCATCGCCCGCTCGGTCACGGCATCGCGCCCCTGCCGGTGGAGCACGATCTCGTGCGGGTGGTGGAACCGGGGCGGGACGTCGATCCACCCTGCGGTGCCATAGACGCGGGCGTTCCCGGGCGACGGCGTCACGAACGAGGTCTGCAGCGTCGCCACGCGCCCGTCGCCGTAGTCCAGCAGGAGCCCTGCCTCGGCGTCGGCGCCGCTCGGCAGGAGCGATCCCCGGGCCGTCACGCCGACGGGATCGCCCAGCACCATCTGCGCGAACGACACCACGTACACGCCGAGGTCGAGCAGCGTGCCGCCGCCGAGCGCGAGGTTGAAGGTGCGGTCGTCGGGGTCGAACTCGCGGCGCGTGCCGAGGTCCGCCTGGACGCCGCGCACCTCGCCGATCGCCCCGTCGGCGATGAGCTCGCGCATCCGGACGATCGCCGGCTGGAACCGCGTCCACATCGCCTCCATCGCGAAGACGCCGGTCTCGCGGGCCGTCGCGACCACCCGCTCGGCGCCCGCGTACGTCGCCGTGAACGCCTTCTCGACGAGCGTCGCCTTCCCGGCCCGCAGCGTGTCGACGGCGTTGCGGGCGTGCTCGCTGTGCGGCGTCGCGATGTAGACGGCGTCGACGCCGTCGTCCGCGAGCAGGTCCGCGTAGCTGCCGTGGGGCCGGATCGGACCCGGGGCGACGTCGGCGAACCGGCTCGCGAACGCCGTCGCACGCTCCTGCGACCGGGAGCCGACGGCGACCAGCACGCCGTCGCGCACGTGCGTGAAGTCAGCGGCCACCTTCTCCGCGATTCGGCCGGGGCCGAGGATGCCCCAGCGCAGCGGGCGGTCGGTCTCGAGGTGAGTGGTCATGGGCCCATCCTGTCGGGTCGACGGCGGCTCGTCCCGTCTCGTCCGTCTCGCCGCTCGGCGCGAGGGGCGAGGGGTGTTTCGCGGACCTACGTCACTGATCCACCAGGCGGATCAGTGACGTACAGAACGGCAGCACCCCCGAGCCCCTACGTCACTGACCCAGCTGGCGGGTCAGTGACGTACACAACCGCAGCACCCCCGAGCCCCTACGTCACTGACCCACGCACCGGGTCAGTGACGTAGGGCGCCGCCACACCACGCGGCCCGGTCGGACGCCCCCGGCTCAGACGGGCGAGTAGTCGACGTACGCGAGCCGCCGCGAGTCCGGCGCCCAGCTCGGCACGTTCATCGCGCCCTGGCCGCCGAACACGCGCGCCAGGTCGCGGGGACGGCCGACGCCGTCGTCATCCACCCCTCCGGGCGGCCGGACCGGGGTCGATTCGGGAGCCATACCCTCCCGAATCGACCCCAGTTCCCCGTCAGCGCCCGACGGCGCGCGCCCGCTCAGCGGGAGGAGCCGGATCCGCACGTCCGCGACGTCGGCGGGGTGCCCGAGCGTGCCGGGCGGGAAGCTCACGTACGCCACGCGGGTGCCGCCCGGCGACGGGTGCGGGAACCAGTTCACGCGCTCGTCGTGCGTGAGCTGCTCGAGACCCGTGCCGTCCGGGCGCATCCGGAACAGCTGCGCGTGGCCCGGCGCCCGGCGTGGCGCGCCGGGCAGCGGCCGCTCGGAGCTGAACCACAGCCACTCGGTGCCGTCCTCGCCGGGACCGAGCTCGGCGCCGTCGTCCGGGAAGTCGTCGTCGGTGAGCTGCACGCTCGGCCCGCCCGCGGCAGGCATCGTGAACAGGTTCGTGCGGACGCCGTCGGCGCGGCGCTCCAGCCCGACGTAGCTCAGCGTCGCGCCGTCGGACGAGACGCCGTGCAGGTAGTGCGTGAACGTCGGCCCGCGCGAGGAGGAGACCCGGCGCGCGGACCCGCCCGCGAGGGGCACCGCGTACAGGTGCCCGTCCTCCGCGGAGGCGAACACCGTCCGCCCGTCGGGCGCGAGCACGTGGTCGTTGTTCACCGGCGGTAGCCCAGCGGCGTCGACGGGCGACGGCGTCACGGACTCCGGCGCGACGGCTCGCTCGGCGTCGATCACCAACAGCCGCCCGCCGCCGTTGAGCACGAGGTGAGCGCCGTCCGGCGTCCAGTTCGGGGCCTCCGGCAGGACGTCGCGGGAGACCCAGGCGCGGTGCCGCTCCCGCGTCTCGACGTCGTGGATCCACACGGTGGCGGTCTGACCGGGAGCGAACGCGCGAGGCACGGCTCACATCCTGCCGCGGAAGAACGGCCCGCCGGCGCGCGTTGACGCCAGCATGACCCGAGACCTCATGGCCGCCGACACACGCATGGGCGCCGTGACCCTGCACGTCGGCGACATGACCGCGATGCGCACCTACTACACGCGCGCGCTCGGGCTGGACGTGATCGCGGAGAACTCCACCGGCTCACGGGTGACGCTCGGCCGCGGCGCAGCGCCGATCGTCGTCCTCGTCCACGCCCCGGACCTGCCCCGCCCCCGGCGCGGCGAGGCGGGTCTCTTCCACACCGCGATCCTGTTCGACGACGCCGCCTCGCTCGCCGGCGCGCTGGCCCGCCTCGCACAGCACGCGCCACACACGTTCACGGGGAGCGCCGACCACCTCGTCTCGGAGGCGTTCTACGCGACCGACCCGGAGGGCAACGGCGTCGAGCTGTACGTCGACCGGCCGCGCTCGGCGTGGCGGTGGACCGGCTCGCACGTCGTCATGGACACACTCCCCCTCGACCCGAACGCCTACCTGCAGGCGCACGCGACACCGTCGGCCCTCGAGGACACGCCGGGAGAGGACGACGCCGTCGTCGGCCACGTCCACCTCCAGGTGGGCGACGTCCCGACCGCCCGCGCCTTCTACGTGGACGTGCTCGGCTTCGACGAGACCGCCGCACTCGGCCACAGCGCCCTGTTCTTCTCCGCGGGCGGCTATCACCACCACATGGCCGCGAACACGTGGGCCAGCATGGGCGCGGGGCCGCGCGCGCAGTCCCTCCGGCTGGCCCAGATCGAGATCGACGTGCCGTCGGCCGACGACGTCGCCGCCCTCGCGGACCGCCTCCGCGTGGCCGGCATCGCGCACGAGCTCGACGGCGGCGGCGGCCCGGGCGCGACGGCGCTCCTGCGCGTCGCCGACCCGTGGCGCAACGAGCTGCACCTCACCTCCGCCCGCTGACTCGGGTCCGGCCACGCCGCGCCCGCGCGCCTCAGGCGGCGTCGCGGATGCGCACCTCCTCGAACGCCGCCGTCGTGGCCGGCGTCGCACCGCCGCCCGCCTGCAGGCCGATGCGGACGTCGGTCCCGGCCGGCAACGTCCACGTCATTCCCCACCGCCACGTGACGCCGTCGTCGATCGAGAACGCCGACCGGTACAGCTGCTCGCCGGCCGCGTTCTCGGTGCGCAGGATGCGGAGGGTGATCTCGGTGGCGGGTGGCCCGTCGAGGTGCCCGCCGAGCAGGAGGACGCCCTGGTGCTCGCGCTCGGTGAAGAACTCCACCGTGCGTGAGTGCCCGATGGCGACGGAGCTGAGGCGGACGAAGAAGTTCTCGTCGGCCATCACGAGCAGCCCGGCCTGCTGGAAGTTCCGCACGGTGTCCGTACCGAGGTCGAGCTCCAGATCCGTCTCGAGCACCCAGTCGCCGGCGGGGGCGTCCCGCACGAGCACCGGCCCGGCGCCGTTCGCCCCGGCGATGTCGCCGCTGGTGAGCGGCCACGACAGCGCGCCGTCCGCCGTCGTGAGCCCCGGGTGCTCGCCCAGGAGCGTCCAGCCGTCGGCGAGGACGTCGTCGAGCGAGCCGTCGAAGGTCTGCGTGTACGTGACGTCGCCGACCTCGGGATCCGGCACCCGCGTCGTCGGACCCTCGGCGAGCCGCGCGACGCTGAGGTTGTCCAGGTCCGCCCCGGCGCCCCGCGCCGTCAGCGACAGCAGTCCCTCGACGCCGCCCCCGCGGCGCACGTCGGCGACGGCGCGCGCGATCGGGTCGCCGAGCCGCGACTCCTGCAGCTCGGCCGCGACGGCATCGCCCTCGAGGGTGACGACGAGCGTGTGCCAGCCCTCCAGGTCGATCCGTTCCGGCACGGCAGCCGTCACGTCGCGCCCGCCCGGCCGCGCGTCGACCACCAGCTCGCGCGCCGCGCCGTCCACGCACACCTCGACGCCGCGCCGCAGCCCGTCCACGCGCACGCACGCCTCGGCGTCGGCGCCCGCGAGCCGGACGTCCGCCTCGACGCGGTTCTCGCCGCGCAGCAGCTCGCGCGCGACGGCGACGGCGGGCACGCGCCGACCCGGCCGCAGCGCCGCGACCTGGCCGGCGTCGCCGTCGTCGTCCGGCACCGACGCGAACGAGCCGGTCAGAGCCCGGAAGGCGCGCCCGCTCGCCGGGTCGTCCGTGGTGATCCCCAGCGCGGAACCCGTGACCGGCCCCGGCTCCGGGCCGTCGCTCGGCCCCGCCCCGGCGTTCACCACGGGCCACCCGTCGATCCAGTCCAGCCGGTCCACGAGCATCGGCCGCTTGTTGATGCCGCCCGGCTCGTTCAGCCATCCGTCGTTGCGGTCGATGCCGTGGTAGACCATCCAGTCCTGTCCGGTGGTGTCCGTGACGACGGCGTGGTGCCCGACGCCGACCCACCGGTTCCCGTTCGCGGCGATCACCTGGGTGCCGCCGGCGCGCGACTGGTTGAGCGGCACGCCGGCGGCGTCCACGAACGGCCCGAACGGGCTGTCGGAACGGCCCGCGAACACGCTGTACCCGCTCGCGACGGACGAGCAGCAGCCCGCCGCAGAGACCATGAGGTAGTACGCGCCGTCGTGCTGGACCACGTACGACCCCTCGTACCGGTCGGAGACGGCGATCTGCTGCAGCTCGCCGATCGCCGTCGTCCCGGTGTCGTCGAGGCGCGTCACGTGCGGGCCGCCCGCGAACCCGCCGACGTACAGGTACAGGCTGCCGTCGGTGTCCGCGAGCACGGACGGGTCGATGAGGCCCTGGTACGCCGGGACGGCGGCTCGCGCGCTCTCGGTGGCGGCCAGCTCCGGCGACCGCAGCTCGCGCGGCGAGTTCACGGCGCCGTCGTAGTCGCGCAGGTCGAACGCCGTGGCGCCGGCCTCGGCGAGCACCTGCGACTCGAGCACCGGCCGCCCGATGTCGGTCCACGGCCCGGCCGGCGTGGGCGCCGTCGCCATCCCGATGCCGGGATCGGCGCCGGGCTTCGCGAGCGAGTCCGTCACCGTGTAGTACAGGCGGTACTCCCCGTTCACGTACCGCACGTCCGGCGCCCAGAAGAACGAGCCGGGCGCCGCCCACGCAGGGCGCGTGGCGTCGTCGAACACCGTGCCGAGGTACTCCCAGTCGGCGAAGTCCCGGGTCCGCGCCATGTGCATGAGCCCGAACTCGCCGCCGCTCACGAGCGGGTCGCTCGTGGCGTACGCGTAGAACCAGCCGTCCCGCCCGCGCAGCACCGCCGGGTCCGCGTAGCTGTCCGCGAACGGCGACGACACCGGGTTGGTGATCGTCGCGGGCTCCGGTGGAGGGCTGGGCGTCACCGACGCCGCGGCGACGGCGGCCGGGTCGCCTGTGTCGATCGCGGGGTCGGGCGGGTCCGCTGCCGCGGGCGCCGCGACGAGCGTGGTGATCAGGGAGGCGGTGGCCAGGCCGACGACGGCGAGGCGGCGGGTGCGGGGCGTGGCAGGTGACATCGGTGTCCCTCACGTCGAGCCCACCGGGGGCGGCGGGCGGGCGGTTCGGCCCAGATCCGACTACAACGTGGGAACGAACCTAGCGAGTGCACGAGGTCTCCCGCGACACGCCGGGCCGAGTCGAGAGAGATCCCGCACTCGGCGGTGGCGACGCTTCTCAGGCGACGGCGGCCGCCGTCCGGCGCCCGGGGATCGCGGCCAGCAGCTCCGCCGTGTACGGCGACGCCGGTGAGGCGAACACGTCGAGCGTGCGGCCCTGCTCGACGATCCGGCCCGCGCGCATGATCGCGACGTCCTCGCACACGGCGCGGACGACGGCCAGGTCGTGCGAGATGAACAGCAGCGCCAGGCCGTCCTGCTCGCGCAGCTCCGCCAGGACGTCGAGCACCCGCGCCTGCACGGACACGTCCAGCGAGCTGACCGGCTCGTCGCACACCACGAGCCGCGGGTGGATCGCCAGCGCCCGCGCGATCGCCACGCGCTGCAGCTGCCCGCCCGACAGCTCGGTCGGGCGCCGCCGCCCGACGGACGCCGGCAGGTGCACGCGGTCCAGCAGCTCGGCGACGCGGGCGCGTCGCTCCGCGCGGTTCCCGCCTCCGAGGGCGCGCAGCGGCTCCGCGATCGAGGAGGCGATCGACTGGTGCGGGCTGAGCGAGGAGTACGGGTCCTGGAACACCGGCTGGACGAAGCGGCGCGCCCGCCGGATCTCCGCGGGCGAGTCCTGGACCCGGCCGTCGACGAGCACCTCGCCGGCGTCAGGGCGCAGGAGCCCGAGGACGATGCGCGCCGTCGTCGTCTTCCCGGAACCCGACTCCCCGACGAGGCCGAGCGCTCCCCCGCGCGGGATCGTGAACGAGACGTCGTCCGCGGCGGTCACCGGCGGCCGTCCGGTGACGTGGAACGTGCGGCCGAGGCCGCGCACCTCGAGGGCCGGCGAGTCCGACGACCCGGCCGACGGCGGCGGCGTCGCCGGCGGCCGGCGGTCGGGGGTCGCCTCGAGCAGGGCACGGGTGTAGGGCTGCTCCGGGCGCTCGAGGACCGCGCCGGTCGCACCCTGCTCGACGACCTCGCCGTCCGAGAGGACGACGACGCGGTCCGCCCGGTCTCCCGCCACCCCGAGATCGTGCGTGATGAGGAGGAGCGACGTCCCCGTCTCGCGGACGAGGTGCTCGAGGTGGTCGAGGATCCGGCGCTGGACGGTGACGTCGAGGGCGGACGTCGGCTCGTCCGCGACGATCAGCTCGGGTCCGGCGACGATCGCGATCGCGATGAGCACGCGCTGGCGCTGCCCGCCGGAGAGCTCGTGAGGGTACTGGCGGTAGCGGGCCTCCGCGTCGTCGAGGCCCGCGAGCCGCAAGGCCTCGAGCGCCCTCGCGCGTGCGGCGTCCCCCGACGCGAGCCCGTGGATCGCGAGCACCTCCGCGACCTGGGGGCCGATCCGCTGGACCGGGTTGAGCGCGGCGAGCGGATCCTGAGGGATCGTGGCGATGCGGGCGCCGAGCACACGGCGACGACGGCGATCGGGCAGCCGCAGGAGGTCGGCGCCGTCGAGCTCGACGGCGCCGTAGCGTTCCGCCGACGCCGGCAGGAGGCCGAGGATCGTCCGCCCGATGGTCGTCTTCCCGGAGCCCGACTCACCGACCAGGGCCACGACCTCGCCGCGCGCGACGTCCAGCGAGACGCCGCGCACGGCCTGGTGCACGCCGCGGCGGCCGCGGTACGTGACGGACAGTCCCGCCACGCGCAGCAGGGGCGCCGACGAGGACGTCGCCACGACGCCGTCCGCGGCGCTCATGAGCGCCCCGCCACGCGCACGGCCCGGCTGATCCGGTTGCACGCGAGCACCGTCGCGGCGATCGCGGCGCCCGGGAACGTCGTGAGCCACCAGGCGGACGCGATGTGCGACCGCCCCTCGTTCACCATCGACCCCCACTCCGGGGTCGGCGGCACCGCGCCGAACCCGAGGAAGCTCAGGGCGGACACGGCCAGCACGGCTCCTCCGATCTCGAGGGCGGCCAGGACGACGACGGCGGTCCCGGCGCCGGGGACGATGTGCCGCACGATGATCCGCGCGGACCCGGAGCCGGAGCACCGCGCGGCGTCGACGTAGGCGAGGTTGCGCAGCCGCAGCGTCTCGGCGCGTGCCAGCCGGGCGAAGCCGGGGATGCCGGCGATCCCGACGGCGATCGCCACGTTCACGACGCCGAAGCCCAGGATGGACACGAACGCGAGCGAGAGGAGCAGGCCCGGGATCGCGATCATCACGTCCATGACGCGCATGATCGTGGAGTCCGCCCACCGCCCGACGTACCCGGAGACCACACCGGCGAGCACCCCGACGACGAGGCTGATGCTCACCGCGAGCAGGCCGGCGGTGATCGAGAGGTTGGCGCCGTGCACGACGCGCGAGTACACGTCGCGGCCGAGCGCGTCGGTGCCGAACCAGTGCTCGGCGCTCGGCGCGGAGAGCGACGCCGCCGGGTCGACGTCGGTCACCGGATCCCACGTGGTGAGGACGTTCGGCGCGAGGGCGGCCAGCAGCACGAGGCCGAGGTAGGCGACCGCCAGGACGAGCCCCGGCTCGCGCAGCGCCCGGCCCAGGGGGAGGCGGCGCGTGCCCAGCCGGCCGGACGGATCCGCCGTCGCGACGGTGAGTGCCGACGTCGTCATACGAGCACCTCGCTCGCCGCGGGCGAGGTGACCCGCGGGTCGATGTAGCGGTACCCGAGGTCCACGAGCAGGGTCACGATCACGAACACTCCGCCGGAGAAGATCACGAGGGCCTGGATGAGCGGGAAGTCCCGCGCGGTGATCGCGTCGACGATCACCGTGCCGAGGCCGTTGCGGCCGTAGATCGTCTCCACGATGGTCGCGCCGGACAGGATGCCGCCGACCATCATCCCGACGATCGTGAACACGGGGAGCGAGCCGTTGCGCAGCGCGTGCCGGACGACGACGCGCGCCTGGCTCGCGCCCTTCGCCCGTGCGGTGTCCGCGTACGGCTGCGCGAGCGACTCGACGATGCCCCGGCCGAGCACCTGGGCCAGCGTGCCCGCCGTCAGCAGCGCCAGCGTGAACGCGGGCAGGACGAGCGCCGCGAACGAGTCGTTGCCGAAGGCGGGGAACCACCCGAGCGAGAACGAGAAGACCTGGAGCAGCAGGATCGCGACCCAGAAGGACGGCACGGCGATCCCCAGCACGGTCACCGACTGGAACAGGGACCGGATCCAGCGCGTCGGCAGGAGCGCCCCGGCGAGCGCGAAGACGAGCCCCAGCACCAGCGACAGCGCGATGCTGAGAGCGGCCAGCTGCAACGTCGGCGGCGTCGCGCCGGCGATGACCTCCGTGACCGGACGCTGCGTCGAGTACGACGTCCCGAAGTCCAGCGTCACCGCACGGGCGAGGAACGCCACGTACTGCACGAGCACGGGGCGGTCGAGGCCGAGCTCGGAGCGCACCTGCTCGATCTGCTCCGTCGTCGCCGCCGACCCGCCCTCGGCGCCGTCCCCGACGCCCAGCATGATCCGCACCGGGTCGCCCGGGACGAGGTGCACGATCGCGAACGACAGCGTCATCGCGCCCCAGAGCACGAGTGCCGCCTGACCGAGGCGGCGGAGGATGTACCAGCGCACCTCGGGTCAGGGCTTCCAGATGTCGACGAGCACGGGCTTCCCCTCGATGTCGGCGTGAGCACCCGACGTCGCGGAGCTCGCCGCGGAGAACTGCGTGAGGTCGTACAGCGGGATCGAGTACCCGCGCTCGACGATGAGGCGCTGTGCCTCGCCGGACACCTCGAGCCGCGCGGCGGCGTCGACGGTCGTCTGCAGCTCCGTGAGCAGGCCGTCCAGCTCCGGGTCCGCGTTGTCGAACAGGAAGGACTGGTTCTCGAAGAACGAGCTGTACACGGTGCGCAGGACGTCGGCGTCGGCCCGGGTCTGCGACCACGTCGTGATGTCGAACGGGTACTCGTGCAGGTTCGCCTCGGACGGCGTCGAGACCGGGGTGAGCACGAAGTCGGCACCGACGGCTCGCCACTGCTGCTGGAGCAGCTGGAGCATGAGCTCCGAGCTGGTGCCGGCGGACGTGTACTGGATCTCGAAGCGCAGCGGCTCGCCTGCGTCGTTCGACCGGAGCCCGTCGTCACCCACCGTCGTCCAGCCGGCCTCCTCGAGGAGCGCGATCGCGCCGTCGACGTCGTAGGCGAGCTGGTCGGACAGGTCCACCCAGCCCGGGTTCGCCTTCGTGAGGACGGCGCTCGCGGGCTGGTAGCGGCCCTCGAACACCGAGTCGACGATCGCCTCCCGGTCCGTGGCGAGGCTGAGAGCGCGACGCGTGCGCTCGTCCGCGAAGATCGGCCGGTACACGAGCGGCACGATCGGGATCGCGATCGCCGGCATGTCGGTGCCGATGAGCTCGGCGTCCGAGCTCTCGACCGTGGACAGCACCGAGACGTCGAGCAGGTAGGCGAAGTCGATCTGCCCCGAGGCGACGGCGCCGGCCATCGTCGTCGGCTCCGGGATGATCGAGAACTCGATGCGGTCCACGTAGCCGCGGCCCCGGTTGGCGTACAGCGGCGAGCCCCAGGCGTAGTCCTCGCGCACGGTGAGGACGACGTCCTCGCCCGGCGTGTAGCTCTCGAGGATGTAGGGGCCGGAGCCGATGACGTCGCCGGCGGCGACCTCCTCCGGCGTGAGGGCGAGCGTCGCCGGGGCGAGCACCGCGAGGGACTGCGACGCCGTCGCCTGGAGGAACTGGGCGTTCGGGTTGGCGAACGTGATCGACACCGTGTGGGAGTCGATCACCTCGGAGCTGGAGTAGTCGCGCAGCAGCCCGGCGGCCACGTACGCCAGCGGGCCGATCTCGAGGATGCGCTCCCAGTTCGCTGTGACGACGTCGGCCGTGAGGGGCGTGCCGTCGGAGAACGTGACGTCGTCGCGCAGCGTGAACGTGAACGTGCGCACGTCGTCGCTGATCTCCCAGGAGGAGGCGAGCCAGGGGATGACCTCGCCGGTCTCCGGGTCCTGGTCGGTGAGCGAGTCAGCGATCTGGCGGGTGATCGTGCGCGGGTAGAGCTGGGGCCGCTGGTGCGGGTCCAGGTTCTCCGGGTCGGCGGGGAACGCGACGGTCAGGGTGCCGCCCGTGGTCGGCTCGCCGGACGCCGTCGAGCCCGACGAGCCCGGCTCGCCACCACCGCCGGCGCATGCGGTGAGGACGCCCGCCCCTGCGACGGACGCCGTGCCGAGGAGGAACCCTCGCCGGTTCAGGGCCGACGGGACGACGGACCGGGTGGTGCTTCGTGGCACGGGTGCTCCTTGGACGACGCGCGGGCTGCTTGAGCCTCAGCATGGTGAGCAGCCCTGCCGCGGGACCACGAGCCCGGCGAATGTCCGCATGCCGAGACAGGACGGGCTCGGCGGGCGCCGTCGGAGGGCTCCGCGGGGCTCCGGACATGACGACGCCCCGCGGACCGGGGTCCACGGGGCGTCAGGTGCGTCGGCGCGTCAGCCGTGCGTGTACGTGAGGCAGTGCGCGGTCCCGCCGCCGGGGCCGATCCGCACGGCCTCGGCGCGGCACTCGAGCGATTCGTTGAACACGCAGTCCGTGCGCTGGCACGCGCCCACCTGGGCGACGACGCGGTCGAGGCCGCCCCGCGCGCCGATGTCGATGAACGTCGCGCAGCTCGCGGTGGAGCCCGCGTGCGCCGAGGAGATGGTGACGGCGAACGCGCGGCAGCCGTCGTGGTTGTAGTCGCAGCCGAGCACCGTGCACTCGGCGACGTGGGGCATCTCGAGCGTGGCGGTCATGGGTTCGCCTCCGGGTTCGCGGGTACGTGAATCACGGTAAACCCGTTCCGAAGAATGCGCCAGAGAGGCATTCCCACGATAGGCGCGCCTTAGTGAGGACACCCTTTCTTCCGCTATTCGGGGGCACTATTTCACAACAACGACGTCACACAATTCCGGGTCCCTCGAGCAGCACGTTCGGCCCACGGACGGCGTTCGTGCGCGAGGATCGGGCCATGAGCACGGAACTCGACGAACGACCCGACGTCCTCGGCTCGGAGTGGGTGGCGCGGACGCTGCCGCTGGCACCGGACGAGGCGGACCCGGAGGGCGAGCTCGTGGCGACGCTGGTACGGAAGGCCGGGCCGCCGTCGTCGTCCACCGCGGTGCTCTACGTGCACGGCTTCACCGACTACTTCTTCCAGGACCACCACGCGCGCGCCTGGGCGGGGCACGGCATCGACTTCTACGCGCTCGACCTGCGGCGGTACGGACGCTCGCTGCGCGCCCACCACGCGGCCGGCGACGTGCGCGACCTCCGCGCCTACGACGAGGAGATCTCCGCGGCGATCTCGGTGCTCCGAGCGGAGCGCGGGCACGAACGGGTCATCCTGCTCGGCCACTCGACGGGCGGCCTCATCCTCAGCCTGTACGCGCACGCCCACCCGCGGGCGGCCGACGCCCTCGTGCTGAACAGCCCGTGGTTCGACCTCAACGAGGCGGCGCTGCGGCGCATGATCGCGACGCCGCTGGCCGAGAGCATCTCGCGGCTCGATCCGACTCGGCGCGTGGGCAAGCTGGGCGGGGCCTACGGGCGCTCGCTACACACCAGCACGGGCGGCTCGTGGGAGTACGACCTTGCCTGGAAGCCGATCGAGGGCTTCCCGGTGCGGGCGGGGTGGCTGCGCGCGATCCGCCGCGCTCAGGCTCGGGTCGCGCGCGGCCTCGACGTCCGGATCCCGGTACTCGTGTGCTCGTCCACCCGTTCGGGCGGCGTCGCGGGCCGGCCGGCCACTCCCGAGGAGCTCGCCTCGACCGACACCGTCCTCGACGTGCAGCACATGTGGCGCGGCGCGCAGGGCCTCGGGGACGACGTCACGATCGTCGCCGTCCCCGGTGGCCTGCACGACCTCACGCTCTCGGCGCCGCGCGCCCGCGCGGACTTCGAGCGCGCGGTCTTCACGTGGTTGAGCGCGCGCCTGCCGTGACGCCGTCGGCGTCGTCCACCGCGTCCGCCGTCTCGTCCGCAGTCTGGTCCGCGGTCTCGTCCACCGCGACCGCAGCGCCGAGCGCCGTCGCCGCGGCCGTCTCGACGGCGACGTCCTCCTCGGCCGCCTCCGCGACGGCCGCCTTGAGGTCGACCGTGTCGCGCAGGTGCGTGCCGCGCATGAAGAGCGCCGCCACCAGGCCGACGAGGGCCAGCCCGGCACCGATGAGGAACAGCAGCCCGATCGAGTCGCCGTAGGCGGACCGGATGATGTCGGCGACGGCGTCCGGGAGCTCGCTGAGATCGAGGCTCCCGCCTCCGTCACCGCCCGGGGCCACGGGGATCCCGGCGTCCGTGAGCCGGGTCGCCGTCAGCGACGAGACGTGCGACGCGAACACCGCGCCGAGCACCTGGACGCCCATCGCACCACCGAGCGAGCGGAAGAACGTGATGCTCGACGTCGCCGCGCCCATGTCGGACAGCGGCACCGTGTTCTGCACGGCGAGCACGAGGTTCTGCATGCTGGCGCCCAGGCCGATGCCGGCGACGAGCATGAACACGCCGATCAGCCACAGGGACGTGCCGTACTGGATCGAGCCCAGGAGGCCCATCCCGGCGGTGAACGTGACGAGTCCCCAGACGACAAACGGCTTCCAGCGCCCGATCTGCGTGACGAAGCGCCCCGAGACGGTCGAGGAGACCAGCAGGCCGAGCATCATCGGGATCGTCAGCAGGCCGGCCTCGGTGGGCGAGTACCCGCGGGCGATCTGGAAGTACTGGCCGAGGAAGACGCTCGCGCCGAACATCCCGACACCGACGGCGATCGACGCGACGATCGCGAGCGTCGTCGTCCGCTCCCTGAGGATCCAGAGCGGCACGATCGGCTCTGCCACGCGCGACTCCACCCAGATGAACAGGCCGAACAGGGCGAGGGCACCGGGCACCATGACGGCGGTCTGCCAGGAGATCCAGTCGTAGGAGTGGGTCGGGCCGGCGAACGAGACCCAGAGCAGCAGCAGCGTGACGGCGGCCGAGATGAGCGTGGCGCCGAGCCAGTCGACCTTCACCTCGGTGCGGGACGGCGGCGGCACGTGCAGGCGCCGGGCCAGCACGACCATGGCGATGAGGGCGAGCGGGATCGCGCTCCAGTAGCACCAGCGCCAGCCGAGCCAGCTGACGTCGACGATGAGGCCGCCCAGCAGCGGCCCGGAGACCGTCGCGAACGCCATGACGGCGCCCATGTAGCCGGCGTACCGGCCGCGCTGCCGCGGCGAGATGATCGTCGCGATGGTGATCTGCACGAGCGCCTGCAGCGCGCCGAGCCCGACGCCCTGGATCACGCGGAACCCGATGAGCATCCCCGCGCTCGTGGACAGACCGGACAGCAGGGAGCCGACGGCGAAGATCCCGATGCCGATGAGGAGCAGCTTCTTCTTGTCGTACAGGTCGGCGAGCTTGCCGAACAACGGCGTCACCGCCGTCGACGCCAGCAGCGTCGCGGTCACGACCCACGTGTACTGCTGCTGCGTGCCGTCGAGCTCGGCGATGATCACGGGCAGCGCGTTCGCGACGATCGTGCCCGAGAGCATCGCGACGAAGAGTGCGAGCAGCAGACCCACGAGCACGCGCAGGATCTGCTTGTGCTCGGCGTCGGAGTCCGTGTCGGTCGTTGGTGCGGTGCTTGCCGTGGTGGCGGTCATGCGGTGGCCTCCTGGTGGGTGTCGAGTGCGGCGGCCACGTCGCGCGCCATGTCCTGCAGGTCGGTGGTGATGTGCCGGAGCCGCTCGGCGTCCCAGCCGGGCAGCGCCTCGGCGAGGATGCGCGCCTGGTCGGCGCGGACGTCGGCGAGACTGGCGACGCCCTCGGCGCTGAGGCGGACGCGCCAGGCGCGGCCGTCGTCCGGGTCGGGCTCGCGCTCGAGCAGCCCGAGGCCCTCGAGCGCGGCGACCTGTCGGCTGACGACCGACGCGTCGAGGTGCATCCGGGACGCGAGCTCGCTCATGCGCGCGGGCGCCCAGCGGTCGACGGCGGTGAGCACCATGACCTGGCCCGTCGCCAGGCCGTGGGGTCGCTCCCGGTGCGCCGAGCCGGCGCGGTAGATGCGGATCATCCGACGCAGCGCGTCGACGAGGTCGCCGCACGCGGCGAGGCGTGCGGCCTCGGCAGGGTCGACGAGAGACAGGTCGCCGGCGGGCGATGCCGCGCCGCCCCTCGGCGGCTCGTCGGCCCGGGGCAGGGCAGCACGAAGCGCAGGAATCGTTTGCATGCTCCAAGCATAGCCCTGCATGCGTGGCGCACGCATGTGAGCGGGTGTGTGCTCGCTCACACCGGTGAGGACCCGACGCTCCCGCCCGACGCCACGTGTCGACGTCGGCAGCGCGACCCGCACGTCGGTGGCCGTGGCCGACGACGGCGGCGCGGACGGCCGACGTCGCCGCGGTCGGACGCGGGCATACTGGCGCGATGGCAGGCGTCGCCCCCGCACCCACGTTCACCACTCGTCCGGAGCTGCTGGGGACCACCGGCATGGTGGCGTCGACGCACTGGCTCGCGTCGGCGTCGGGCATGGCGGTCCTGGAGCGGGGCGGGAACGCGTTCGACGCCGCCGTCGCCGCCGGGCTCGTGCTGCACGTGGTCGAGCCGCACCTCAACGGCGTCGGGGGCGACATGCCGCTGATCGCGCACGACGCCTCCGCGTCCCGCACGTTCGTGCTGTGCGGGCAGGGGTCGGCGCCGGCGGGCGCGACGATCGAGGCGTACCGCGACCTCGGACTCGACCTCGTGCCCGGCACCAGCCACCTCGCCGCCGTCGTCCCCGGAGCCTTCGGCGCCTGGATGCACCTCCTCGGGCGGTACGGCACGCTGCCCCTGCGCGAGGTCGCGCAGTACGCGATCGGCTACGCCCGCGACGGCTTCCCGCTCGTGCCGCAGGCGGCGACGACGATCGAGGCCGTCGCCGACGTGTTCGCCGAGCACTGGACGGCCTCCGCCGAGATCTACCTCGGACGCGGACCCGGGCGGCGAGGCGCTCCGGCGCCCCGCAGCCGCTTCGCGAACCCGCTGCTCGCGGAGACGCTCGAACGCCTCGTCGCGGAGGGCGAGGCTGCCGGGGCGGGTGCCGCGGCGCAGGCCGAGGGAGCGCGGCGCGCGTTCTACTCGGGGTTCGTCGCGGAGGCCGTGGACGCGTTCGTGCGGACACCGGCGTGGGACGGCGTGGGGGGCGAGGACGCCCGGCACGCGGGCTTCCTCACGGCGGACGACCTCGACGCCTGGCGGCCCAGCGAGGAGGAGCCGGTCACGACGGCGTTCGGCGGCCTCGAGATCGCGAAGCCGGGGATGTGGAGCCAGGGTCCGGTGCTGCTCGCGCAGCTCGCGATGCTCGAGAGGGCCGGCGTCGCCGACCTCGCGCCCGGATCCCCGGAGCTGGTGCACCTCGCGGTCGAGGTCGCGAAGCTCGCGTTCGCGGACCGGGAGGCGTTCTACGGCGACTCGCTCGACGCCGACGCTCCCGACGCCGTCGTCTCCGCTCCTGCCCTGCTCGACCCGGCGTACCTGGCGGAACGGGTCGCGCTGCTCGGCGAGACGGCCGCCGACGGGCTGCGGCCGGGCTCGCCGGGCGGCCGGACGCCGCGGCTCGCGGAGCACGTGGTGCGTGCGATGGCCGACGGCGGTGCGTGGCCGGACGGGCTCACGACGCCGCGCGTCGGCGAGGGTGAGCCGACCGTGGCGCGCGGCGACACGTGCCACCTCGACGTCGTCGACCGGTGGGGGAACGTGGTGTCCGCGACGCCGTCCGGTGGGTGGCTGCAGAGCTCGCCGGCGGTGCCGGGGCTGGGCTTCGCCCTGCCGACGCGCGCGCAGATGTTCTGGCTCGAGCCCGGGCTGCCGGCCTCGCTGCGGCCAGGGCGCCGGCCGCGGACGACGCTCAGCCCGGGGATGGCGTTGCGCGACGGCCGGCCGGCGTTCGCGTTCGGGACGCCGGGCGGGGACCAGCAGGACCAGTGGCCGGTGCCGTTCCTCGTGCAGCACCTGCTGCACGGCGCGAACCTGCAGGCGGCGATCGACGCGCCGAGCTGGCACTCGACGCACGTGCCGTCGTCGTTCGCACCGCGGGAGGCCGAGCCGATGGGCGTCCGCGCAGAGCCGCGGCTCGGTGCGGCGGTGCTCGACGACCTGCGCGGGCGCGGCCACGTCGTCACCGAGGCCGGGCCGTGGGCGCTCGGGCGGATCAGCGCCGCCGGCATGCGTGAGGACGGCATGCTCGTCGCGGCGGCGAACCCGCGCGGGATGCAGGGCTACGCCGTCGGCCGCTGACGCCGGACCCGTCCTCCGAAGCCGCTCAGACGCTCCGGCTCGCGGCCGCGTAGCGCTCGGCGAGCCGCCCGCAGGCGTCGCGCAGCTCGTCCGGCCCCAGCACCTCGAACCCCACCTCGAGCCTGCCGAACCAGGCGGCGAGCCCGGCCCAGGACCACGAGCCCACCAGCACGCGGCACCGACCGGGGCCGAGGTCCTCGACGCTGCCGACGTCGCCCATCCACGGCGCGAGCGTCGCCGCGTCGAGGTGGACCACGGCCTCGCCGCGGCACGGCCACTCGCGCGCGGTGAGGCGCCGTCCGAGGAACGTCGCGACGTCCGGCGCCGGCAGGGTGCGGCGTGTGAAGTGCGGGCCGGTCGGCGTCCGCGGTGTGATGCGGTCGGCCCGGAACGTGCGCCAGGCGCGCCGGTCGAGGTCCCAGGCGACGAGGTACCACCGCCCGCTCCACGTCGCGACGTGGTGCGGCTCGACGCGCCGCGGCGGGCGGAACGTGGCGCCGTCGGCGTCCGTCAGCTGTTCCCCCGACCCACCGGCGTAGTCGAACCGGAGCACCTCCTGGGCGCGGACCGCGTCGCCGAGCGCCACGAGCACGTCCGGCGACACGGGCTCCACCCCGCCGTGCGGCTCCTCCGGGCGCAGGACGCTGACGTCGGCGAGGGAGTCGACCCTGGAGCGCAAGCGGGCCGGCATCACCTGACGGACGGTGGCGAGGGCGCGCTGCCCGGCGTCGTCGAGCCCGGCGACCGATGGTGCCGCCGTGACCAGGGCGATCGTCAGGGCGACCGCCTGCTCGTCGTCCAGCAGGAGCGGCGGCATCTGCTGCCCGGCGGCGAGGCGGTAGCCACCGTGCGGTCCCTTGGTCGCGACCACCGGGTACCCGAGCTCGCGCAGGCGGTCGACGTCGCGACGCACGGTGCGGGGCGTGACGGCGAGTCGCTCGGCGAGCGTCGCGCCCGGCCAGTCCCGCCGCGCCTGGAGCAGCGACAGGAGCCGGAGAAGTCGTCCCGGGGTGTCCGTCATGCGCGCCATCGTCGCACCAGCACCGGACGGTTCCGGTCCGCTACTGGCGCGTTCGGGCTCGCGTGCCCGCCAGCCTGGTCCGCCCTCGACGCCGAGTGCGTGGGTTCTCACGCGAACCGCGGTGCGCCGGCGAGAGGGATCCCGCACTCGGCGCAGGGGAGGCGGGGCGGGAGCGAGGGCGAGGCGGGGCGGGGCGGGGCCGGGCGGGGCGAGGCGGGGCGGGGCCGGGCGGGGCGAGTCGAGGGGCGTGCTGGCCCGCGCCAGAGGGGCGTCGCGGGCCGCCGGTCGACGCCGGGTGGGTAGCCTCTCCCGCGTGAGTGTGCCGCCGCCCGTGCCCCCGCCCCCGGGGCAGCCGCACGAGCGCGACGTCCCCACGCCGCCGCGCGGCACCCCCCGCCCGGGCGCACCGGGCCACCCGCAGCCCGCCGGACGCCCCGTCGCCGGCCCGCCGCCGCCCGCCGGAAGCCCTGTTCCCGGTCCGCCGCCGCCCGCCGGAAGCCCTGTTCCCGGTCCGCCGCCGCCCGCCGGTGTCCCGGTCCCGCTGCCGCCGCCACCGGGCGTCACGGCGTCCGGCCCTGGGGTCCCGGGCCACGGCGCACCGCCGCCGCAGACGCCCCGGCCCACGCCGGAGGAGGACGCTCCGGCGTCCCCCGGATCGCCGCCGCCGGCCGGCGCCGCCGATCAGGCGCCGGTTCCGGAGGGCGCGGGGCAGATCCTGCGCGACGGCCTCGACGTCCTCCGCGACGCCGGTCGGCTGCTCGCCCGCCACTGGGCCCCGCTCGTCGCGCTCGCCGCGCTCGCCGTGATCGGGCGGCACCTCGTGCTCAACCTCGCGGTCCTGACGGCGCCGGTCAACAACGTGCTCGGCCTGCTCGTGTTCTCGCTGGTGCCGCTCGTCTGGCTGATCGCCGTCGTCGGCATGCTGCTCGTGCTCCGACGCCCTGACCGCGGGAGCACCGACGACGACGGCGCCCGCCGCCGCGTGCGCCGCACGACCGGCCTCGTGCTGGCCTCGCTCGGCAGCGTCATGGTCCCGTTCCTGCTCGTCTACGAGTACACCGGGTCGCTCAGCGACGACCGCGGTCGCTACTTCTTGACCTCGCTCCAGACCCAGATGGGCAACGCGTTCGACGAGAACCTCGAGCTCGACCCGACCTTCGACGCGACGGCGGACATCCCCGACCCCACGTCCCTCGTGGTGCTCGGCACGATCGCCGCGGCGCTGCTCGTCCGGTTCGTCGGCGGGCGGATCCTGCGCTCCCGCGATCCGGAGGACGACGGCGGCGGCTGGACGTGGCTGCGCCTGGTCATCGGCTACTCCGAGGTCGTGTGGATGGTCCTCGGCGCCGTCGCCATCGTCGAGGTCACCAGGAACGCCCAGGGCTGGTGGCGGGAGCGCAGCGCCGCCGTCGAGCTCGCCGCCTGGTGGGAGGGCGTGGTCGCCGACCTGCCCCACCTCGGCGCGTTCGCCGACGCCGCCTTCGCCGTCGCGGCTGCGGCCGTCGGCGGGGCGATCGTCGGCGTCGGCGTGCCGCTGGCGTGGCTCACGATCGGCACGATCGTGTACGGCGTGCGCGCGGAACGGGTCGTCGACGACCCGACGGCGCTCGCGCGCGGCCGCCTCGGGCGGCTCACCGCGCGCGTGACCGACCGGGTGGGCGCCGAGCGGATCCGTCGGGCGTGGGCGTCGATGCTCCATCCGGAGAGCCGGTTCGGCGGACTGACCGGTGGCCTGGGGCTCGTGCTCGCGGCCGGCTGGCTGCCCGCCCTGCTGTTCTGCGCGGCGTTCCTCCTCGCGCAACAGGCGGACTACGTCATCTGGTGGTTGGCCGGCGTGGCGCTCCCGACGGCGGTGCGCACGGACTGGATCGCGCTCTACCCGGCCATCGCTGCGGTGGCGGTCGTGGTGTCACAGGTGCTCTCCATCGCCCTGCTGGCCAGCGCGGCGGACGCGCTGCTCCGTCGCTTCGGGGCACGCAGCGCCCTCCGGCTACCCGAGCGCATGCCGTCCGCCGCCCCCACGGCAGCCGAGGCCCCGGCCCCGCACTACGCGTCGACGTCGAACGCCCAGTAGCGCGGGAGCGTGTCGAACTGGGAGTAGATGCGGACCTGGACCGGCTCCGCGTCGGCGGGGAGCAGGAAGTCCACGATCTGCGTCGGGCCGTCCTCCTCGTCGTAGCCGCAGTAGAAGCTCCACGAGGCGACGTCCGCGGCGGGCGCCTGGTCCGACCGCGTGAACACGCGCCCGTCCGCTGTCAGCAGCTCCAGGTCGCACGCCGACGCCTCCTCGCCCTGCGCCACGACCTCCGTCTCGACCCGCCACAGCTGGGTGCCCGCCGGCGCCTGCCAGATCTCGAAGCCGGTGTCGATGCTCGCGAGCCGCTCGAACGAGCTCAGCCGGAAGGCGACGTCGCCGATCGTCGCCACGCCGTCGTCGTCCGGCACGACAGCCGTGCGCGGCTGCGCGTCCCACCACCTCCGCGCGTCCGACCAGCCGACCGTCACCACCATCGCGCCCACGGCGAGCAAAGCCGTCACCACGAGCGCGACGGTGCGGCCGGGGCCGCGGTTCCGGCCGTACGCGAGATCCACGCTCATCGCTCCCCCACCGGCAGGAACTCGCCCTCGACGGGCTCGAGCGGGGCGGCGTCGTCCACCTCGACGCGACCGAGGGGGATCTCCGCGATCCACATCGGGATGTCGACCTCGCCGGAGGGCAGCGCGCGGAGCAGGAGGTCGCCGTCGAGCGCACCGGTCGGCACCTCGAACACGATCTCCGTGCGGAAGAACTCGTCCGGCTGGGCCGTGCGGGTCATGACGTCCACGCGGTCGGACTCGCTGAACGTGCGGCCCTGAGCGTCCCGGAGCTCGAAGCCCGACGGCAGCACGGGCGTGTCGATCCCGGCGTAGGAGAGCGTGACGCCGACCCACGCGCCGCCGGAGTCCAGCTCCATCGGGCCGTCGAACTCCTCGTACGTCAGCAGGCGCGCGGCGCGCGCACCCGTGACGTGGACGACGAGCGGGTAGGCGGTCACGTCCTCGCCGACGGCGCCCGTGGCCGCCCGCGGCTGCGCGGGCGGGTGGGTGCTCCGTTGGTTGTGCAGCCAGCCGGTGAACGTCACCAGCACCGCGAGCAGGACGACGACGCCGCGGCGCGCCCAGCGACGTCTGCTCACGTGTCCTCCTCCTCCGGAGGGTCGATGACCTGCGGCGGGAGGTCGTCGTCCCGCTCCAGCGTCACGAGCGCGACGGGCTGCGGGCGCAGCCAGTCCCACGCTCCCAGGAGCTCCGAGTCGACGTACACGAGGGAGTCCATCCGGACCGTCACCTCGTCACCGATCGCGTCGGCATCCGGGATCGGCCACAGCATCAGCACGTCCTCGGGCAGGTTCGGCTGCAACGTCACGTACGTGGAGCCGTCGCGCACGAGCATGTCGGTGGGCCGACCGTCCGGCGCGACCTCCTCGCCGTCCAGCAAGGGGGTGAAGGACGAGTCGCTCACAACCCTCGGCTCCGTCCACGTGTTCTCGATGTGCGCCCGCACGCCGAGCCAGGCCTCGGCGCCCTCCTGGCTCTCGAGGGCTGACGTCGCGACCTGGTCCGTCACGAAGAACGACTCCACCCGGGCCGTGTACGGGCCGAGCTCCATGACCGTGCCGGGCTCGACCTCCGGCACGTCCACGAGCTCGACGGGAGCGAACCCTCCGGTCGCGCCGACGGCCGCGATCCCCGCGATCGCTGTGATGAGGACGACGCGGGCGGGCAGCGGCCGCAGCACCGAGCGCGCGCTCTGCGAGTAGCGCGCGGACGCCGCCCGGGCAGCACCGCGCCGGCGCCCGCCCTCCTTCCCGCGGTCGCGCGAGCGCCGCTGCTGCGGCTCCGGCGCCGGCCCAGCTGCCGACTCCGGCGCCGGCGCGTGCGCCGCGTCGTCCGGCGGCTCGGGCGTCCCTTCCACGGGCGCCAGGGTAGAGGGTGCACGGCTGCACCGGGCGCCGGGCACGTCGCGCGCTCACCCTTCGCGTGGGCGTTCCCCCGCCCAGGGGACGCGCAACCACCCCGTCGTAGGTGACGATGGACCCGTGCCGCGCCACGCCTCACCCAGCCCCGAGACCACCGGAACCCACCCGACCGAGTCGCCGGGCGCCGTCGTCGACCCCACCGGTGCGCCGGCCGCGGCCGGCGACGCGCTGCACTCCCCCGGTCCGGTCGGCGACGCGATCGTCACGGCCCGCGACCTCGTCAAGGTGTACGGCGCCGGGTCGACGGCGGTGCACGCGCTGCGCGGCGTCGACGTCGACTTCGCGCGCGGCGCGCTGACGGCGATCATGGGCCCGTCCGGGTCCGGGAAGTCGACGCTCATGCACTGCCTCGCCGGGCTGGACACGGCGACGTCCGGCACAGTCACCGTGGATGGCCAGCGCGTGAGCGACATGTCGCAGCGGCAGCTCACCGCGCTGCGCCGCACGCACATCGGGTTCGTGTTCCAGGCGTACAACCTCGTCCCGACCCTCACCGCCGCCGAGAACATCACCCTGCCGATGGACATCGCCCGGGCGGGCGTCGACCGCGAGCGGTTCGACGCCGTCGTCGACGCCGTCGACCTGCGCGACCGGCTCGATCATCGCCCGAGCGAGCTCTCCGGCGGCCAGCAGCAGCGCGTCGCCGTCGCCCGCGCGCTCGTGGCGCGCCCCGCCGTCGTCTTCGCCGACGAGCCGACCGGCAACCTCGACTCCCGCAGCGCCGGCGACCTGCTGGAGTACCTGCGACGCAGCGTCGACGACCTCGGCCAGACGATGGTCATGGTCACGCACGACCCGCGCTCCGCCGCGTTCGCCGACCGGGTGCTCTTCCTCGCCGACGGCCGCATCGTCGGGGAGCTGGAGCAGCCCACGCAGACCGGGATCCTCGACGCGCTCGGCGAGCTCACGCCCGAGACCGAGCGCTGATGCGCCGCGTCGCGTGGCGCGAGGTCCGCGAGCACCTCGGCCGCTTCGGGCTCTCCGTGCTCGCCGTGCTGCTCGGCGTCGCGTTCGTGACCGGCACGTTCTCGTTGCGCGCCATGCTCTCGGCGACGTTCTCGTCCATCGTCCAGAGCACGATCCAGGGCGACGCGTATCTGCGGGGTCCCGCCGTGGCCGACTCCGACGACGCCGGCGGCTTCGATCCCGCGGACGGACCGCCGGAGGGCGGCTCCTCCGGCGCGATGTTCGGGGGCGGCGGACGCGCGCTCGTCCCGCTCACGCTGGCGGACGACGCCGCGGCGATCGACGGCGTCGCGCAAGCGGTGCCCGACGTCTCCGGTCCACTCGTGCTCGTCGGCGCCGACGGCGAGGCCGTGATCAACGGGCAGGCGCCGTCGATCGGCGTCGCGCTGGCGGACGACGACCCGGGCGTGACGATCGTCGAGGGACGCGCGCCCCGCGCCGCCGACGAGGTCGCGCTCGAGACGGGCGCGCTCGCGGCGTCCGGGCTCGCCGTCGGGGACGCGACGCAGGTCGTGCTCGGCGACTCGGTGCGCGAGGTGACGGTGGTCGGCGAGGCGAGCCTCGGCACGCCGGCCGCCGGGGCCACGCTCACGTTCCTGGACCTCGACACCGCGACGGCCGCCTACGCTCCCGAGGGACTCGTGGGCTCGGTGGCGATCTACGCCGAGGACGGCGTCGCCCTCGACGACCTGCTCGCCGCGCTCGAGCCGCTCGCCACCGACGACGTCGAGGTGGCCTCCGGCGACGAGCTGCGCGAGGAGGCGAACGCCCAGGTCCAGTCGATCCTCGGTTTCCTCGGCACGTTCCTCCTCGTGTTCGCGGGGATCTCGCTCTTCGTGGGCGCCTTCATCGTGGCCAACGCGTTCGCCATGTCGGTGCGGCAGCGGCAGCGCGACTTCGCCCTGCTGCGGGCGCTGGGCGCCTCGCCCGGCCAGGTGTTCGGCGTCGTCCTCGTGCAGGCGGCCGTGGTGGGACTCGTGGGCTCGGCGGTCGGCGCCGTGGCCGGGTACGGGCTCGTGCACGTGGTGCGCGCCGGCCTGCGGTCCGTGTTCGGGCTGACGCTCTCCGGGGAGATCCCGCTGTCCGCGGCGACCATCGCCGCGTGCGTCGTCGCCGGCACGCTCGTGAGCGTGGTCGCGGCGGCGATCCCCGCACGCCGCGCGGCGCTGACCGCACCCGTCGAGGCCATGCGGGACGACGTCGTCGTCACGGAACGGTCGCTGCTGCTGCGGGCGATCGTCGGGACCGTGCTGCTCGTGCTGGGCGCCGCGGGCGTGGTGGCGGCGGTCCGTGACGCGGACGCGGCCCTGCCCGGAGGCCGCGGCCTGTGGCTCGGGGTCGGGGCGGGCGCGGCGCTGCTCGGGACGATCGCCATCGCCCCCGTGATCGCGCGGGCGTGCGCCCGGGTGCTGGCACTGCCCTTCCTGCCGATCAAGCCGCTCGGCGCTCTCGCGCGCGGCAACGTGACGCGCAACCCGCGCCGGACGGCGTCGACGGCGAGCGCGCTGCTCATCGGGATGGCGCTCGTCGCGGCGTGCGCGGTGATCGCCGCCTCGGCGCAGGCGTCGACGCGGTCGATCGTGACGACGGAGGTCGCCGCCGACCTCATGGTGCGGTCCGCGACGGGGGTGGTCCCGGCCGACGCCGTGGCCGCCGTCGAGGGGGTGCCCGGCGTCGGGACGGCCGACGCCGTGCGGTTCGGCGAGGGCCGGACGGAGGGTCCCGAGGGCGGCTCGGAGACCGCCACCCTCGGCGGGATCGACGCCGAGGGCGTGCAGCGGGCGTTCACTCTCGACGTCCGCTCCGGGTCGCTCGACGCGCTGGCTGACGGCGAGGTCGCCGTGCAGCAGCGCGTCGCCGTCGAGCAGGGCTGGGCGGTGGGGGACTCGATCGAGCTGACCGGCGACGGCGGCGCGAGGCTGACGACGTCGATCGGCGCCGTCATCGACTCGCAGGTCGTGGCCGTGGACGTGCTGCTGGCGGACGAGCAGTTCGACGAGATCATGCGGCAGCCGCAGGTCGCGGCGGTGCTCGTGGACGCGGCACCGGGGACCTCGGTGGCCGACCTCGGCGACGCGTTGGACACCGCGCTCGAACCGTTCGTCGTGGTCTCCGCCCTCGACGCCGACGAGCTGACGTCGCTGCTCGGCGACATGGTCGACCAGGCCCTCGCGATCCTGTACGCCCTGCTCGCGCTGTCGGTGATCATCGCCGTGCTCGGGATCGTCAACACGCTCGCGCTCTCCGTGGTCGAGCGGACTCGCGAGATCGGGCTGCTGCGTGCCGTCGGGCTCGGGCGGCTGCAGCTCGGAGCGACGATCACCATCGAGTCGATCCTCATCGCGGTGTTCGGCACGTTCGTGGGCGTGGCGGTCGGGGTCGCCTTGGCGGCCGCGCTGCCGTCGGTCTACGCCGACCAGGGGCTGTCCGTGCTCGCCGTGCCCTGGGACCGGATCGGGCTCATCCTCGCGCTCGCCGTGGTGGTGGGGCTGGTGGCGGCGGTCGGCCCGGCCGTGCGCGCCTCGCGCCTGCCCGTGCTCGAGGCCATCTCCACCGAGTAGCCCTTCGCGAGAGGTTCGTGGCCCCTTCGCGAGAGGTTCGTGGCCCCACCGCGAGAGGTTCGTGGCCCGACCGCGAGAGGTCCGTGGCCCCACCGCGAGAGGTCCGTGGCCCGACCGCGAGAGGTTCGTGGCCCCTTCGCGAGAGGTCCGTGGCCCCACCGCGAGAGGTTTGTGGCCCCACCCCCGGGGTCGCTGCGCCCTTACGTCTCTGACCCGCTGGCCGGGTCACTGCCGTAGGTTCCGCACACCTCACCCAATGCCGCCCCGCTTCCCGCGATCGCGCCCGCGAGATTTCGCCCCGGACGGCACGAGTTTCACCCCGCACCGCCCCCGAGGTCCGGCGCGCGCGCGGTTAGCGTGACGAGGTGGCCGACGTGCGCGAGGACGACACCCGCGAGCAGGACGTCCTCGACGACCTGCTCACGGACGACGACGCTGCGCGCCCTGCTCGGGGACGTCGCACCGGGCGCCGCATCGTCGGCTGGTCCATCGCCGCGCTCCTGGTCGCCGTCGTCGCCGCCGCGGCCCTGCTCGCGCTCGACGCCCTCCGCGCCCGCGACGCCCTCGCCGAGGCCGTCCCGCTGGTCCAGGCCGCCGAGCAGCAGCTCGAGGCCGACCCGACGGCCGACGTCGACCTCGCCCACCTCCAGGACCTCACGACCACCGCGCGCACCAGCACCGACGGCCCGCTCTGGTGGCTCGCCGCACGGCTCCCCGGCCTCGGTGCGGACGTCCACGCCGTGAGCGTGAGCGCCGACGCCGTCGACGTCGTGACCCACGACGTGCTGCCGCCGCTGCTCGCAGCCCGCGACGGCGTCGACCTCGCCGCCCTGCGACCCGTGGACGGTCGCGTCGACCTCGCCCCGATCCAGGCCGCTGCACCGCTGGTGCGCGAGGCGAGCGACGCGCTCGCCGGCGTCGTCGCCGACGTGGCCGCGCTCGACCCCGCCGAGCTGCGCGGCGCCGTCGCCGGACCGGTCGAGTCGCTGCAGGCCGGCCTCGCCACGCTGGACGAGCAGCTCACGAGCGCCCGAGCCGTCACCACCGTCCTTCCCCCGCTGCTCGGTGCCGACGGCGAGCAGCGGTACCTCGTGCTGTTCCTCACCAACTCCGAGCTGCGCTCCGCGGGCGGGATCCCCGGTGCCCTGGCCGTTCTCACCGCCGACGACGGCCGGGTCGCGCTCACCGACCAGGTCTCCACCGCCGACGTCGGGCCGTTCGACGACCCGGTTCCGGGCCTCGCCCCGGAGGACGCGGAGATCTTCGGCGACCGCCCGGCCCGGTACATCCAGGACACGACGATGCTCCCCGACTTCCCGAGCGCGGCGTCCCTCGCGGCGACCATGTGGGAGGCGTCCGGCCGTGGCGCGGTGGACGGCGTCATCTCCGTGGACCCGGTGGCCCTGTCGTACGTCCTCACCTCGACCGGGCCGGTGGACGTGCCGGGCGGCCGGATCGACGCGGACGGCGCCGTCGACCTCCTCCTGAGCGGCGCGTACGCGATGTTCCCGGAGCCGGCGCAGCAGGACGAGTTCTTCGCCGGCGTCAGCGCCGCCGTGTTCGGCTCGGCGCTCGGCGGCGCGGTCGACCCGAGCCTGCTCGCGACGGCCGTCGAGCGGGCCGCGCAGGAGCACCGGATCAACGTCTGGAGCCGTGACGCGGACCTGCAGGCCGACCTCGTGGGCCTCGGCGTCGGCGGATCGCTCGCGGCCGAACCCGCCGCCTCCGGCGTCTTCCTCAACGACGGCACCGGCGCCAAACTCGACTACTACCTCGACGTCGAGACGACGAGCGTCGCCGCCTGCGCCGCCGACGCCGACGCCGTCACGCTCACGCGGACCGTCACGCTGACGTCGAGCGTGCCCGCCGACGTCGCGCAGCTGCCGTGGTACGTCCTCGGCTCCGCGGGTGCCGGCTCGCTCGAGCCCGGCGTGCTCCGCACGAACGTCGCGATCTACTCCCCCGCCGGCGGCTCGATCGATTCCATCGCGCGGGACGGCGTCGTCATCGGTGGAGACGTGCACGACGACGGCGCCGGCCGGCAGGTCACCGTCGTCACCGTGGAGCTGGCGCCGGGTGAGTCCACGACGCTGACCGTCACCACGAGCGGCGCGGCCGGCGCCGGCGGGACCTGGATGACACCGACGGCGCGCCACGGCGGCGACGCCGCCGTGGCCACCTGCGGGTGACCCTCCGCCTCACCCCGGGGTGAACTTCCCCGCGCGCGGGTGATTCCGGCCCGCAGCCCTCCCCCCGGCCCGAGCCCGCTGCCATGCTCGACGAGTCGCCGACGGCGATCGGGGTTCAAGGCGCGGTGGCTCGAGGGAGCGGCCGCCGGAAGGACAGGTCGAGGACATGCTCACGTCAGTCGGATCACCACATCCGAGCAAGCGCCGCCACTCGGTGCGGGCCCTGGCGGTCACGTGCCTTCTCGTGCCTGCCGCGCTGCTCGCCGCTCCAGCTCTCGGTGCGACAGCACCGCCGACGACGGAACCGCCGCCGTCGCCGTCGCCGGCCCCCACGAACACGGATGCGCCGACGCCGGAGCCCACGAACTACGAGCCGCCGCCGGAGCCGACGATGCTCCTCAACGTGCTCTCTCCGATCTGCGACGGCGACGCCCCGTACCTCGTGTACGACGTCGACGTCGAGAACACGGAGGGCTCGACGGCGACCATCACCTTCGTCAACCCGAGCGGCGGCAACGTCGTGTACACGGACCTCCCCCTGTCGGGGACGATCCTGTGGCCCGGCGCGGCTGTCGACGGCTCGGGCGCCCCGACGGACTGGCCTGGGTGGGCGTTCGTCGGCGGCGAGTGGGTCGAGGACTCCTCCGACGCGTGGCTGCGCAACCCGATCACGGTGACGATCGAGGTCAACCCGACGGCGAGCGCCACGGTCAGCTACCCGCCGGCGACGCCGAGCTGCTCGGCCAACCCGCCCGGACGCGAGGACCCGCCGCCGCCGTCGAGCGGCGAGGCACGCCTCCCGAACACCGGCACCGAGACCCTGACGTACGCCGGGATCGCCGGCGGGCTCGTGGTGCTCGGCGGGCTCACGGTCGCAGCGGTCAGGCGACGCGCCCACCAGGGCTGAGGGACCTGTCGGGCCGGCCCGCGCCAGATGCGCGGGCCGGCCCGGCGCCAGCTATCCCGTTGCGTGGCCCCGCGCTCGGCCACCACCCTGAGCGCGTGACGTCCGCCGCCCTCACCCCGCACCCGCCGGACCGCGCGCAGAGCTGGGCGACGGCGGACCCGGACATCCGCTCCTACGTGAGCGCCGCCGTCGGCCTGTTCACGGACGAGCTCGGCGACGGCGTAGCAGGGGTGGTCCTGCACGGGTCGCTCGCGGCCGGGTGCTTCTACCGCGCGAAGGCCGACCTGGACCTGCTCGTCGTCGTCGCGGACCCGATCGAGCCGACGAGCCGGGCACGCCTCTCGCGCGGGCTCGCACAGCTCGCCGGCACCCGCCCCATCCTCGGTGACCTCGAGGTGTCGGCGATCACGGCGGCTGCGGCCGCGACGTTCCGGCACCCGAGCCCGTACGAGCTGCACTACTCCGCGGCGTGGCGGGACGCCGTTCTCGAGGGGCGCGTGGACGTCGCCGCCCAGCAGGTCGACGGCGATCTGGCCGGGCACGTGGTGGTGTCGCGGGCACGCGGGGTCGCGCTGCTCGGACCGCCGCCCGTGGAGCTGTTCGGTGCCGTGCCGCTCGAGGCGTTCCGGGACTCCGTGGGCGCGGACCTCGCCTGGACCCTGTCCGACGACCACCTGCTGGAGTCCCCGTACTACGGCGTCCTCAACGTCGCTCGGACGCTCCGTGCGGACGCCGTCGGCATCGAGCGCGCGGTGGCCGAGGGAACCAGCAAGGAGGAGGGCGCCCTCTGGGCCCTGGCCAACCTGCCCGAGCCGCGGCGCGGCGTCGTCGCCCAGGCGCTCGCGTGCTACCGCTCGGGGCGGCCGGTGTCGGAGGCAGAGCGGCCGACCGACGGCCACGACTGGGACCCGGCGGCGCTGCGCGCGTTCCGCGACGACGCACGGGACGCGCTCGCCGGATGGGTCAGTCCGTAGCGCGGACCGGCGGCGTCGAGGGTCCGCTCCGTGGCGCTAGGGTGGACGCGCCAACGCCGGGGAGCTCGGGACAGCCGGGCTGAGAGGATGCGCCGCAGCCGCGAGGCGAGCGCGCGTCGACCCGTGAACCTGAACTGGGTAATGCCAGCGGAGGGACGCCGTGCGAGGAATCGTGCACTTCTCGGTCGACCGCCTACGGGCTCGTGGTCGGATGCCGTCGACCTTCCGCCGTCATGCCCGGTTCACTCCCGAAGGAAGTGAACCGTGCTCGTCGAGATCCACGTCTCCCCCCGCCCCAGCGGCACCCCGGAGCAGAAGTACGCCCACGTCGACGCCGCCATCGCGGTGATCGCCGCGTCCGGCCTCACGTACGAGGTCCACGCGCTCGGCACGGTGATCGAGGGACCGCCGGACCGCATCTGGTCGCTCGTGCGCGACGTCCACGAGGCCACGTTCGCCGCCGGCGCGGACAGCACCATGACCACGATCCGCCTGGCGCAGGGGAAGGACGACGCCGGCCCGACCATCGCGGACCTGGTCACGAAGTTCCGGGCGTGAGGAGGACGCGGCGGGTCCTGCTGCCGAGTCTCGTCCTGGCGGCGCTCGTGGCCGTCTGGGAGCTGGCGGTGCGGGCGGCGGAGCTCCCGCCGTTCGTGCTGCCGGCGCCGACGGCGGTGCTCGCCGCGGGCGTGCGCCTGCACGACGAGCTCGGCGCGCACCTCGCCACGACGCTGACCGAGGCCGGCCTCGGGCTGGCCGCCGGGGCGTTCGCGGGCGCCGGGATCGCCGTCGTCGTCGCCCTCGTGCCGGTGATCGGCGACGCCGTGCTGCCGCTGGTCGTGCTGACGCAGACCGTGCCGACCGTCGTCCTCGCCCCGCTGCTCATCCTGTGGGCGGGCTTCGGGATCGGCGGCAAGGTGGTGCTCGTCGCGCTGACGACGTTCTTCCCGGTCATGGTCGCCACCAGCTCGGCCATGGCCCGCGCGGACGCCGAGCTCGCCGACATGGTGCGCGGGCTCGGAGGCGGGCGCCGCGACGAGCTGGCCCTCGTGCGCCTGCCCGCCGCCCTGCCTGGCGCCCTCGCCGGCCTGCGGATCGCCGCGACGTACGCGATCGGGGCGGCCGTCGTCGCCGAGTACCTCGCCGGTGCCAGCGGCATCGGCGTCTTCATCCAGCACTCCCGCAAGGCGTACGCCGTCGACCAGATCCTCGTCGGCGTGCTGCTCGTGGGTCTCGTGACGGGCGCCCTCGTGCTCGCCGTCGACGCGCTGTCCCGCCGCCTCGTGCCGTGGCAGCGCCCAGACCTCTCGTGAAAGGACTCGCCATCATGACGCTCACCCATCCTGGGCGCGCCCACCGGGTCGCCCGCCGGTCCCGGGCCGTGCCGGCCGCCGTCGTCGCCCTCGCGCTGTGCGCCACGCTCGCCGCGTGCGGCGGAATCGGAGGCGGAGCGAGCGCCGACGGCGAGGCGCAGCGCCTGCGCCTCGTGCTCGACTGGACGCCGAACACCAACCACTCCGGCATCTACCTCGCCGCCGAGCGCGGCTGGTACACCGACGCGGGCCTCGACGTCGAGATCGTCGAGCCCGGCGAGACGTCGGGGCTGCAGCTGGTGGCCGCGGGCCAGGCAGAGGTCGCCCTGTCGGTCGCCGAGTCCCTCGTCCCCGCCCGGGAGCAGGGGGCGGACGTCGTCTCGATCGCCGCCGTGATCCCGGAGAACACCTCGAGCCTCATCTCCCTGACCGCTGACGGGATCACCCGACCGGCGGACCTCGCGGGCCGGAGGTACGGCACGTACGGGTCGGCCCTGGAGGCGGCGCTCATCGAGCGCCTCGTGGCGTGCGACGGCGGCGACCCGGCCGCCGTCGAGATGACGCCGCTCGCGAGCGACGACTTCCGCATCGGCCTCACGCAGGACCAGTTCGACGTCGGCTGGGTCTTCGAGGGCTGGGACACGATCCGGCTGCGCGACGTCGACGGGCTCGACGTCACGACCATCCCGTTCGCCGACCACACCGACTGCATCCCGAACTGGTACACGCCTCTGGTGGCGACGTCCCAGGAGCTGGTCGACTCCGACCCGGAGCTGCTCCGCGCGTTCCTCGAGGCGACCGCACGCGGCTACGAGGCGGCGACGGCCGACCCGGAGGCGGCAGCGGACGCCCTGCTCGCGGCGGCGCCGGCGCTCGACGCCGAGCTGGTACGTCTCTCCGCGGCGTACCTGGCGCCGCGGTACTCCTCGACGCCCGAGCAGTGGGGCGCGCAGGACTCGGCCACGTGGGACGCGTTCGTGGAGTTCCTGGTGTCGGAGGGCCTCGCCGCGCCGGGCACCGACCCCGACGCCCTGTGGACCGACGAGCTGCTGCCCGATGCTTGAGCCGCTCCTCGCCGTGGGTGGCCTCGGCGTGCGGTTCGACGCCGTCGAGGCCGTGCGCGGTGCGACGTTCGACGTCGGGCACGGCGAGTTCGTCGCGGTGATCGGGCCGTCCGGGTGCGGCAAGTCGACGGTGCTGCGGGCGCTCGCGGGACTGCTTCCCGCGGGTGCCCGGTTCGACGGCGCCATCGACGTCCCGCACGAGGGCGGAAGGCCCGACGTCGCGTGGTTGCCGCAGCGGGACGCGCTCCTGCCGTGGCGCCGAGCCTGGGCGAACGCACTCGTCGGGGCGCGGATCGCCGGCGTGCCGGACGCCGAGACGCGCGCCGCCGAGCTGTTCGACCGGTTCGGGCTCGCGGGGTTCGAGCGGGCGTGGCCGCACGAGCTCTCGGGCGGGATGCGCCAACGGCTCGCCCTCCTCCGGACGGTCCTCGCCGGACGCCGCGTGCTGCTCCTCGACGAGCCGTTCGGCGCGCTGGACGCCCTCACCCGGCGGTCGATGAACGACTGGCTGGCCGGGCTCCACCTCGCCGGTCACGCGGACGACGGCGGAGCCTCCGGCGTGGGTCGACTCGCCGTCGGTCCGGGGTCGTCTCGGCTCGGCGCGGCCACCGCCGACGGCGCCGCCGCCGCCGGCGCCGTCGTCCTCGTCACGCACGACGTCGACGAGGCGCTGCGCCTCGCCGACCGGGTGCTCGTGATGAGCGCCCGTCCCGGGCGGATCGTGCGCGAGGTGGCGGTCCCAGGCAGCGCCGTGAGCCGCGACGACGCCCACCCCGAGTTGCGGACGGAGCTTCTCGCTGCCCTTGATCACGATTCAGACCCCAGCGGTCGATTCAGACCCTCCGGAGCCCCTGAATCGACCGCTCGGGTCTGAATCGCGCACGGACCGCGTCCGATCAAGGATTCCGCCGCCGGCGCCTGCGGCCTCACGGCGTCGGCGGCAGGTCCCCGAGCGCGACGGGCGGTACGAGCACACCCGCGGACACCCGCACCCAGGTGTCGCCGGAGACCCGCCGCTCCGCCCGCGTCGTGTACCGGTACCGATAGACGCGCGCCCGCACGAACCGCGGCGCGACGCCGTCGAACGGGTCGTGCCGCAGCAGTCGCAGCGTCGCGGGATCGGCCTCGAGCAACCGCCGCAGGAATGCCACGAACCAGGCCTCGTCGCGGCCGCCGAGCGCGAGGAACCACATGAGCCAGTCGAGACGCAGGTGGTACGGGGCGACCTGCGGCGGCCGCCGACGCACCTCACCGGGCTTGCCGCGGAAGCCGTACTCGCGCCAGTCGTCCTCGGTGGGCTCGGCCGCGAGCGTGCCCGCCACCACCACCTCCCGACGACGCCGCGTGATCGACCCGAACGCGCCGTACGTGTTGCCGAGGCGGAACCGGTTGAAGCTCGCGTTCATGAGCTGGCGCTGAGAGAGCAGGTTGCGCACCGGCCAGTACGACAGCACCACCGTCAGCACGAAGAACGCGGCCACGACGACACCGAAGCCGATGTTCGCGCCGGAAGCGACGCCGTCGTCGGCAGGCTCCGGAAGGAACGGCAGGAGCCACCGCCACGAGGAGTCCGAGATCGCTGACGCGGCCAGGACCATCGTCAGCGCGTTGAGCCACGCGAAGTTCCCGGTGACCACGAGCCACGCCTGGGTCAGCACGATGACGCCCGCCGCGATCGACGCGACCGGCTGCGGCGCGAACAGCAACCACACGATCCCGAGCTGCGTCACGTGGTTCCCGGCCACCTCCACGCGGTGCCACCAGCGCGGGGCGTGGTGGGCGTGCCAGCTCAGCGGACCGGGCATCGGCTGCGTCTCGTGGTGGTAGTACAGCGCGGTGAGGTCGCGCCAGGCCGGGTCGCCGCGCATCTTGATGAGCCCCGCACCGAACTCGACGCGGAACACCAGCCACCTCGCGGCGAGGAGCACGAGCACGGGCGGGGCGACGTCGTCGGACCCGAGGAAGGCCACGATGAACCCGGCCTCGAGCAGCAGCGTCTCCCAGCCGAACGCGTAGAACGTCTGCCCGACCTCCACGATCGAGAGGTACAGCACGTACAGCAGGAGGAACGCCACGAGCGGCACCCACCACGGCCCCGCCTGCGGCAGCCCCACCACGAGCGAGAGCGCGAGCAGCAGGCCGACCCAGCCCACCGTGCGCAGCAGCGCGTCGGAGTACCGCCACCAGAAGAGCGTGAGCACGCGCGAACGTCGCGTCACCCGCTCGAGCCGCGCGAGGTAGCGCGGAACCGGGAGCAGCCCGCCCGAGCCGAGCAGCGCCGGGAACTGCCGCAGCACCGCGACGAACGCGAGCACGAACACCGCGGCCACACCGCGCTGCAGGATCTCGCGGGCGATCGTGTAGTCGCCGGCGGCGAACCACTCCACCCGAGCGACGCTAGGCCGACGGCGTGGGGTGCGCGAGGCGTCCACCGGCGCGTTCGCCGTCGCCGAGTGCGGGGTGAGCGTCCGAGTGTGGTGCGTGCCGGCCCGCTCTCGGACGCTCACCCCACCCTCGGCATCCGCGACTGGTTGCACTTTAGGATCAGTCGCGGGTAACGTCGTCGGACCCACCGAGAAGGAGTCGAGCCGATGACGACGACGCAGCCCACCTCCCGTCGCGACGTCCCCGCGCGCGCCGGCGCCCGCGAGTGGACGGCGCTGGGCGTGCTCGCACTCCCCGCGCTCCTGGTCTCGATCGACGTGTTCGTGCTGCTGCTCGCCCTGCCGTCCCTGAGCTCCGACCTCGGGGCCACCGCAACCCAGCAGCTCTGGATCCTCGACGTCTACGGGTTCATGCTCGCCGGGTTCATGCTCACCGCCGGCACGCTCGGCGACCGGATCGGACGCCGTCGCCTGCTGCTCATCGGAGGCGCCGCGTTCGGCGTCGCGTCGATCGTCGCCGCTCTCTCGACCGGCCCGCTCATGCTCATCGTCGCGCGAGGCGCCCTGGGCATCGCGGGAGCCACGCTCGCGCCGTCGACCCTCGCCCTCATCAGCAACCTGTTCCGCGACCCCGCGCAACGCGCGCAGGCGATCGGCGTGTGGCTGGTGTGCTTCATGGGCGGCGCCGCCCTCGGCCCGGTGGTCGGCGGCATCGTGCTCGAGCACTTCTGGTGGGGCGCGGCGTTCCTGCTGGGCGTGCCGGTGATGGTGCTGCTGCTGATCCTCGGACCGCTCCTGCTGCCGGAGTACCGCGACGCCACCGCGGGGCGCATCGATCTCGCGAGCGTCGCCCTGTCGCTCGCCGCGATCCTCCCGTTCGTCTTCGGGGTCAAGGAGCTCGCGCGCGCCGGATGGGCGCCGCTCCCCGCGCTCGGGCTCACGGCCGGGATCGCGTTCGGCGTGGCGTTCGCCCGCCGCCAGCTGCGCCTGACCGACCCGGTGCTCGACCTGCGCCTGTTCCGCAACCACCGGTTCTCGGCCGGCGTCGGCGGCATGCTGCTCATCGCCTCCACCGGCGTGACGATGTACCTCGTCACGCAGTACCTCCAGCTCGTGCGGGGCATGGGACCGCTCGAGGCCGGCATCGCCACGCTCCCCGGAGTCGTGGCGTCGATCACCGGCTTCCTCGTGTCGCCGCTGCTCGCGCGGCGCGTCCGACCGGGCGTGCTCATCGCGAGCGGCATGGCCGTGGCGGCGTCCGGCGTCGTCGTGCTCACGCAGGCGGGAGTCGGCGGCCCGCTGACGTTCGCCGTGCTCGGCTACGCCCTGTTCCAGCTCGGCTGCGGGCCGATGGTCACGCTCGGCACCGACCTCGTGGTGGGCTCGGCGCCGCCCGAGAAGGCCGGGTCCGCGGCCGCCGCCTCCGAGTCCAGCGGCGAGCTCGGCTACGGGCTGGGCATCGCCGTCGTCGGCTCGGTCGCTGCCGCCGTGTACGCCTCACGCCTGTCCGCGTCGACGACGGCGTCCCTCTCCGCCGCGGACGAGGCGGCGGCACGCGGAAGCCTGGCCGGCGCCGTCGAGGTCGCGCGCACGCTCGGGGACGACGCGCTGCTGGACGCCGCACGGGAGGCGTTCCTCGCCGGGATGCGGGCCGGGCTCGTCGGCGTCGTCGGCGTGATGGTGGGCGTCGCCGTCATCGGGCTCGGAGCGTTGCGCCACGTTCCTTCGCTACGTCAGGGGCACTCGTCCGGCGCCTCCGCGCCGCAGCCGGCCCCCGCCGGCGAGGACTCCTGACGCCGCTCGGGCCGCACCGTTGGGGGCCCTCGTCGATCCTGCGGAAATCTTGAGCCGATCGGCTGGGGACGGCGGGGGGCGCCGGGCTACAGTCGACCTCAGCTGGCCCGCCGACCGCCCCCTGCCGGCGGGCCAGTCACCAATCCAGGGGTAGAGGTTTCCCCTCCGCCCCTCGTCTGGCCCACCGACCGCCCCCTGCCGGTGGGCCAGATTCATGTCCGGGATCAGGCGCCTCGAACGCCCGCGGACCGGGCGAGCCAGTCGCGGACGAGCGCCTCGTCGATCTCCTCGGCCGCCGCGTACTTCACCGTCGACATGCGGGCACCCGGCACGAGCGTGCCCGAGGTGTCGTCGATCGGCTCGGCGTTCCAGATCATGAAGGTCACGTAGCGCGGGAAGGGCTTGAAGCCGGCGACCGGCCGCGCTTCGTCGAGCCACACCGGATGCCCGTGGTAGACGCGGGCACTCGCCTCGGGAAGAGCCGAGTCCAGGAGCGTGCACAGCCGCGTGGCGGTCTCGCGTCGCTCGTCGTCGAGTCCGGCGACGAGCTCGTCGATGGTGGTCATGGTGGGGATTCCTCTCGGTCGGGTGCGGGGTCGGGAAGGTGGCCGAGGTCAGGCGGGCCGGTAGGTGAGGTCGAGCACGCCGGTGGCGAACGTCGTCGAGCTGGCGAGCGCCAGCGGCACTCGCGTGGCTCCTCGGCCGGGCGCCTCGCCGTCCGCGAACGCGCCGCCGTCCGCGAACAGGCGACGACCTGCGCCGAGCACGATCGGGTGGACGAGCAGCCGCAGCTCGTCGACCAGACCGGCCGCGAGCAGCGCCTGGGTCAGGGTGATGCTGCCCGTCACGGCGATGTCCCTCCCGGGCGACTCCTTGAGCCGGGCCACCTCGCGGAGCACGTCGTGCGCGACGACTGTCGTGTTCTGCCAGTCGGGGTCCACCAGTGTCGTCGAGACCACGACCTTGCGGACGCCGTTGATCGCGTCCGCCATCGCGCCGGTCTGGTGCGGCCACACGGCGGCGAACTCCTCGTACGTGGCCCGCCCGAGGAGCAGGGTGTCGGCCTCGGCGTAGAGCTGGCCGAGCGCTGCCCCCATCTCGTCGTTCAGGTAGGGGAAGTGCCAGGTCTGCGGCGACTCCACGACGCCGTCGAGCGAGACGAACTGGCCGACGACGATCTTGCGTGTACTCACAGGTGACTCCAAGGGGGTGGTGGTGTCGGGCTGACGCCCGGGGATGGGTGGGGGCAGGGATGCCGGTCAGAAGGCGACAGCGAGCCGCTCGCTCTCGTCGTCGGCGAGGAACTCCTGCTGGATCCGCGGCGACGCGTGGATGCACATCATCCGGAGCGTCTCGGTGCCGGCGGCCCGGAAGGCGTGCGCCGTGTCAGGGCCGACGACGACGACGTCGCCCGCGTGCGCGAGCGTCTCGCCGTCGGCGGTGCGCATGTGAGCGGTGCCGGCGAGGACCACCCACGTCTCGGAGTACGGGTGGACGTGCGCGTCCGGCCCCTGGCCCGGCTCGTTCTCCACGTGGAAGTACGAGATCCCGGAGCCGTAGCCCTCCCCCTCGAAGCGCACGGTCCGACCGGTCCCGATCCGCAGGTCCGCCTCCTTGGCCACGATCAGCATGGGTGTCCTCCCTCGTTCGGCCCGACGCGGTGCCGGGGGCAGTGCAGCCATCGTGTGGGTTGCAGGTGGACCACCACCTCGGTGGTGACCACGGAGCCGCTACGGACTCGGTACGGAATCTCGCGGGGCAGCAGCCGCCCGGGACCGGACCTCCCGCGGCCGGCCTTGCATACTGGGGGCGTGCCCACCCTGCCCGCGGAAGCGGTGACCCCTCGCGAGCACGACGTCCTGGTCGGTGTGGCGCAGCACCTGACGAACGCACAGATCGCCCGGGACCTGCACCTGTCGGTCCGCACCGTCGAGACCCATGTCTCGGCGCTGCTGCGCAAGCTCGGTGTCGCGAGCCGGCGCGACCTCGCGGCGACCGCCGCGGGGCTCACGGCTCGCCCGGACGGGAGTGCCCGGCCCGCCGATCACGACGGGCCTCGACGCGTACCCGGACCTCACCGGCACTCGCTGCGCAGCGCCGGGACGCCGTCGGGTGTGATCGGCCTGCCCGCGCCCCGCACGTCGTTCGTCGGCCGACGTGCTGAGGTCGACGCCGCCACCCGGCTGGCGCAGGAGTCGCGCCTGACGACGATCGTCGGCCCGGGCGGTGCCGGGAAGACGCGGCTCGCCATCGCCGCGACGACGGCGGTGGCGCCGGCGTTCCCGTCAGGCGGAGCGTACGTGGACCTCGTCCCGACCCGGCCGGGACACGTCGACGAGGCCGTCGCCACAGCGCTCGGGGTGACGGAGGGCCCGGGGCAGACGCTGCGGCAGGCGCTCGCGGCCGCTCTTCGAGGTCGGGTGCTCCTCGTGCTCGACAACGCCGAGCACCTCGTCGACGACGTCACCGGGCTCGTCGAGGACCTCCTCGATGCCTGTCCGGGGCTGAGCATCGTGGCCACGAGCCGAGAGCGTCTCGCCGTCGCCGGTGAGACGGTCCTCCTGCTCGGGCCGCTGCACGTGGCCGACGAGGCCGTCGTGCTGTTCACCGAGCGTGCCCGCGACGGCGACCCGGCATTCGCTGCCGAGCCCGCCGACGTCGAGGACCTGTGCCGGCGTCTGGACTGCTCACCGCTCGCGATCGAGCTCGCCGCAGCCCGGGTCGCCTCCCTGGGAGTCGCCGGGCTCCGGGCCGGCCTCGCCGACCAGCTGCGCGTCGTCGCCGCGTCGCGAGGCGGGCACGAGCGGCACCGCTCGCTCCGCGCCGTCATCGAGTGGAGCCATCGCCTGCTCGCCGCGGACGAGCGGTACGTGCTCGCCCGGACGTCGCTCTTCGCCGGCTCGTTCACGCTCTCCTCGGCGGCCGCGCTCTGCCCGGACCTGGCGCCCGGCACGGTGGCCGACGTCGTCGGCCGGCTCGGCGACAAGAGCCTCGTGCACCGCGCGGAGGACGCCGCCCGATGGACGCTCCTGGCGAGCGTCCGCCAGTTCGCCCGTGAGCAGCTCGACGCGTCCGACGACGCGGGGCGCACCGTCGGGCTCTACCGCACCTGGGCGGCGTCGACTGCCGCGGACCTGAGGCGCCGCATGGCGTCCGGCGCGGACTGGTGGGACGCCCTCGAGCTCGTGCAGGACGACCTGCGTGCGTGCGCGCGCCTCGAGGACCCGAGCGTCCCCACGCGTGACGGAGGCGGCCGCGCCCTCCCGGGCGGCGGAGGTGGTGGTGCCACCCGGCACGCCCTCGTCCGTGACCTGGCCCGGTTGACCACCGCCCGCGGCTGTGTCGGCGAGGCGCGCGGCCACTTCCTCGCGGCAGCCCGCCTCGCTCCCTCGGGGGCGGCGGCAGCGCGGGACCTGGCGGACGCCGCGAGCTGCGCCCACCTGCTCACCCACGCGAAGGACGCCTACGACCTGCTGCTCGAGGCGGCGCAGGTGGCCGGCGCGGACGGCGGCGTCAGGGCCGACGCGCTCGCGGGCGCGGTCGTCGTGGCGCGGCGCTTCCTCGGCTCCGGTTTCGAGCGGCCGGTGGAGCGGCCGGTGCTGGAGGGGATGTTCGCGGAGGCGGATCGGATCGCTGCAGGGGACGACGACGGCGCGTCGCGGCGGGTCGCACCAGTGGCGGTCGCGCGCGCCTGGTTGTCGGGCGACGGCGCGCAGCTGGTCGACGCCGGGGCGGCCGCGCACGCCGTGGCGCAGGTTCGCGAGACGGGAGACGTCGTGCTGCTCAGCGCGGCGCTGGACGCCAGCAGCACCGCGTGGGCGGCGTCCGGCCGGCCGGACGAGTCCCACCGGCTCGCGGGTGAGCGTCTGGACCTCGTCGCGCTCATGGACCGGAGCGATCCGGGAGCGCTCGTCGAGATCGTGGACGCCCACCGGGGGGCCTCGGCCTACGCGATCGCGACGGGCGCCGTCGCCGAGGCGCTCGAGATCGGCGAACGTGCAGCCGCGGAGACCTCCCTGGCGGCCTATCACCGGCGGAGCCTCGACTGGCTGGTCGTCGCCGCCGCGCTCGCCGGGGATCACGCGCGCGCCGTCGACCTGGCCGAGCGTTCCTGGAGCGCGTTCCTGGACGCCGGGCGGCCTCGCACGAGCACGTTCGGCGTACCGATGCTGGCGGGCTCGCTCGCGGCCGGACTGGCGGGAGACTCCGGCGGGGCCGACCGGTGGCGCGAGCGCGCACGCGAGGGCACCGGCCTTGCCGACTTTCACGCCTCGCCCAACCTCGCGCCCTGGGACGCGTTCGTCAGAGCTCGGCTGGCGCTGCACACCGGTGAGCTCGACGGCGTGCTCGCGTCCGTCGGTGCGGAATTCTCCCCGGGACGCTTCGACGGGTACGCCGCCGCGGTCGCGGCCGAGATCGCCGTCGTCGCCGGATCACCGAACGTCGAGGACCGGCTCGAGACCGCCGCTCGCCACGCGGGCAGGAACCGGTGGGTGGCGGCATCGCTGCAGCGGAGCCGGGCTCGCCTCACCGGCGACACCGACGCGCTGCACGACGCGGCCGAGCTGTTCGGGAACCTGGGCGCAGCGTTCGAGCGGGAACGCACGCTCGCTCTCGTCGGCACCTGAGGCCGCCGGCCACCCTCGCCTTGCGGGCGGGTCCGAGTGGTCCTACGTTCCAGCGCATCAGCACACGACGCGGTGCCTCGTCCGGCCGCACTGGATACGAGGTCGCTCATGCTCCAGCTCCCCGTCGGCACGCACGCCGGGTCCGCCGAACCCTTCTCGCTCGACGGCGCACGGTTCAACCGTCACACGTTCTGGTGCGGCCAGAGCGGCTCGGGCAAGACGTACGCGCTCGGCGTCGTGCTCGAGCGGCTCCTCCTGGACACGGGGCTGCCGATGCTGGTGCTGGACCCAAACTCGGACTTCGTCTCGTTCGGTCAGCCCGCACCGAGCGCGCCGGAGGACGTCGCGCAGCAGATCCGCGAGCGGGACGTGCGGGTGTTCCGGCCGCGCGGCGAAGGGGGTGAACCGCTCCTCGTCCGCTTCGTCGCCATGGACCTCGCCTCACGCGCCGCCGTGCTGCGCCTGGACCCCATCGCCGACGCCGAGGAGTTCAACGCCATGCGACGGCTCCAGGACGACTCCGGCCCGCAGGACGCCGACGCGCTCGAGGCCGCACTGCGGCAGTCGTCGGAGCCCGGCGCCCGGCCGCTCCTGCTCCGGGTGCAGAACCTGGGCACCCTCGGCTGGGACGTGTGGGCGCGGGGGCGGGTGAGCGTCGAGTCGGTGATCGAGGAGAGACCCGCGGCGACGGTACTGGATCTCGGCGGCTTCGACGAGCCCGAGGAGTCGACGACGGCGGCCCTCGCGGTGCTCGACCGGCTGTGGGCGCTGCGCGCGGAGCGCAAGCCCTTGCTCATCGTCATCGACGAGGCCCACAACCTCTGCCCTCCGGACCCGCTGACGCCGGTGCGGCGGGCGATCACGGAGAGGATCATCCAGATCGCGGCGGAGGGCCGGAAGTACGGGCTGTGGCTGCTGCTGTCGACGCAGCGACCGTCGAAGATCCACCCGCAGGTGCTCTCCCAGTGCGACAACCTGTGCCTGATGAAGCTCAACGGGCCTCTGGACCTCGCCCACCTGGGCGAGTTCTTCGGCGCGGTGCCGCCCGACCTCCTCCAGCGAGCGCCGTCGTTCCGGCAGGGCCAGGCACTCTTCGCCGGCGGCTTCGCGGCGACCCCGACGATCGCGCAGCTCGCGGAGCGGTTCACGCTGGAGGGCGGCTCGGACGTCACGGTCCCGCTGCGCGGCTGACGGCGCCGGGGCTTCGCCGCACGCGAGGCGTCCGTGCCGGAACGAGAACGGCGCCACCGCCGGTCTCCCAGCAGTGGCGCCGTTTCCGTCGCTGTCTCAACGAGCGCGCCCGGAGGGACTCGAACCCCCAACCTTCTGATCCGTAGTCAGATGCTCTATCCGTTGAGCTACGGGCGCGTGGCCCCGGAACGTGCCGTGGGCCGCGTAGCAGGATACCCGCTCCGGGCGCCTCGCGACGAATCAGCCCGGGCGACGGCGGGTGTGTGGTCGGTCACGACCCGTGCGGTGCGCGTGGGTGCGGTGCGCGCACTCGAGCGAGGTGAGTGCGAGTGCGGTACGCGCGGGTGCGGTGAGTGCGAGTGCGGTGCGTGCGCGCGAGTGCGGGCCGGCACGCACCGCACTCGCGCGCACACCCCGCACTCGGCGACTCCGTCCTCCCGCAGGGGGACGCGCCGTCGTCGTCCACCCCACCGTGGGACCACGCCGCTCCGGCGACGTCCCGCCCGCGGACCGACGCAGCCGCACCGCCGCGCCGTCGAGCATGGACGACATGACAGACGCCTCCCCTCTCGTCGCGCGCCGACTGGCGAAGACCTACGGCGACGCCCAGAACCCGACGGTGGCGCTCGACGGCGTCGACCTCACCATCTCCCCCGGCCAGTCGGTCGCGATCATGGGGCCGTCCGGCTCCGGGAAGACGACGCTCCTGCACTGCCTCGCGGGGATCCTCGCGCCCTCCGGCGGCACCGTCACGTGGCGCGGCGCCGAGCTCGGCGGCCTGTCCGACGCGCAGCGCACCGCGCTACGCCGCGACGACTTCGGCTTCGTGTTCCAGTCCGGGCAGCTCCTCCCCGAGCTCCCGGCCGAGGAGAACGCCGCGCTGCCGCTGCTGCTCGCCGGGTCCGAGCGCCCGCACGCGGTCTCCCGCGCCCGTCAGTGGCTCGGTTACCTCGGGCTCGCCGGGATGGAGCAGCGCCGACCGGGCGAGCTCTCCGGCGGGCAGGCGCAACGCGTCGCGATCGCGCGGGCGCTCGTCGGCAACCCCGGCGTCGTGTTCGCCGACGAACCGACCGGCGCCCTGGACCGCACCACCGGCTACGAGGTCATGCACGCGCTGACGACGGCGACCCGCGCGTCGGGTGCGGCGCTCGTCGTCGTCACGCACGATCCCGAGGTGGCGCGCTGGTGCTCCCGCACCATCTCGATGCGCGACGGGCGGATCATCGGCGAGGCGGTGCAGGAGGCGGCTGGTGGTCAGGCCGCGGCCGCGCCGGTGGCGCCGTCGGCCCAGCCCATGGTCGCGCCGACGCAGCAGCCCGCACCCCCCGCCCAGCCGGCCCAGACCGCACCGCAGGCGCCGGCAGCCCAGCCCGCACCCCCAGCCCAGCCCGCACCCCCCGCCCCGCCCGCACCTCCCGCCCAGCCTGTCGCGCCGGCCGGGACGACGCCGTGGGGCGGCGCCCGATGAGGCAGACCGTCTCGCTGTGGTGGATGCTGCGCCGTCGGAGCGCGGGTCGGAGCGACCCGCAGGGGCTCACGGCGGTGCTCGCGACGATCGCGTTCGCGGTGACGACGGCGGTGGTGCTCGTCGTGCTGGGCGGAGTCCTCGCGTTCCAGGAACGCGCAGTCGGCGCGGACGAGTTCAGCGACGCAGCGGTCTACCCGATCCTGGCCTACGTCGCCGCAGGTCTCCTCGTGATCCCGATCGTGACGCTCGGCGCCGCGGCGGCCCGGCTCGCGATGGCCCGCCGTGACGCGCGTCTTGCGGCGTTGCGTCTCGCCGGCGCGACGACGTCGCAGGTCGGCCTGCTCACGCTGCTGGAGGCGGCGTCGCAGGCTGTCGTCGGTGCCGTGCTCGGCGTCGTCGGCTACCTCGCCCTCATCCCCCTCGTCGCGCAGCTTCGCTTCCAGAACCGCACGTTCGAGCTGGCGGAGCTGTGGGTCGGGCCCGGCTATGTCGCCCTGGCTGTGCTCGCCGTCGTCGTTCTCGCCCTCGGTTCCGCCGCGCTGAGCCTGCGCCGCGTCGCGATCACGCCGCTCGGCGTCGCAGCACGCGTGACTCCGAAGGGGCTGTCGTGGCTCCGCGTGGTGCCCGTGGTCGTGGCCGGCGGCGCGTGGATCGCCCTGCTCAACTCGCCGTATGCGGGGATCGGCATCCTGCTCGCCGTCCTGCTCGTCGGGTTCGCGATCCTCAACGTGGTGGGGCCGTTCGTCGTCTGGCTCATCGGCCGGGTCACGACAGCGCGCGCCCGCTCCGCGGCGACCCTCATCGCCGGCCGCCGCATCCTCGACTCGCCCAAGACGGCGTGGCGCACCGTGGGCGGCGTCAGCCTCGCCACGTTCATCGCCGGCATGGCGAGCGTGATGTCCGTCCTCACCGGCGCGGACGCCGACGTCGTCACGCGCGACATGGCGACCGGCGGCTTCCTCACGCTCGGGATCGCCGGGCTGCTCGCGGCGGTCTCGGCCGGCGTCATGCAGTCGGGCCGGATCATCGACCAGCGCGCCGAGTACCGGACGCTCGCCCTGACGGGCGCCGGGCTGGGCGTCATGCGGTCGGCCCAGCTGCGCGAGATCGTGATCCCGCTCCTCGTCGGGATGGGCGTCGCGGCGGGGTTCTCGCTGATGTTCCTGGTGCCGATGCTCGGCTTCTCGGCCGTCACCGACCCGAGCGTCGTGCTCCAGTTCGCGGTCAGCGTGCTCGCCGCGTTCGCGCTCGTGATCGCCGGCGTCCTCGCCTCGCGGCGGGTGCTGCGCACGGTGCTCACGCAGGAGGCGTGACGGTCAGTCGCTGAGGTAGTCGCGCAGCACGACGGCCTGGTTGTGCTCCGCGTCGCGCGCGGAGTAGACGAGCGTGACGACGTCGTGGGAGCGGACGATGCCGCGCAGCGTCTCGACCGCCGGGTTGGTCGCGAGCTCGGCCCGGTACCGGTCGGCGAACTCCTCGAACAGCCGGGCCTCGTGGTGGAACCACCGGCGCAGCTCGTCGCTCGGTCCGACGTCGCGCAGCCAGACGTCGACGTGCGCCCGCTCCTTCGACACGCCGCGCGGCCAGAGGCGGTCCACGAGCACGCGGTATCCGTCGCCGTGCGCCGCGTCGTCGTAGACGCGCTTGGTCGCGATCGTCATGCACCCAGCCAAACGCGCCCGACGACGTCCCGCACGCCGGGCGGGCCGGTCGCACCACGCGCGCACACGCGAGGCGAGCACCGGGCGTCGCCCTTCGCTCAGCGGGGTCGCCAGGCCGCGAGCGCCCGCCCGTAACGCTCCACGGGTTCCACGCCGCCGACGCTCGCGAAGTACTCGCCGTTCATGTACGCGCCGAACGTCGTCACATGTCGGATCCCCCGGGAACCATACGTGTCGAGGTCGGCCTCCAGGACTCCGTCCGACCACGGGAGCTCCACGGCGGGCATCGTCCAGTCACTGAACAGCGACACGTCGAGCCAGTACTCCAGGACCTGCGCCGTCGCAGCCGGGAACACGGTCAGGTTCTCGTCCAGCCGGTCCAGGTACTCGGCGTGCGAGACGCGCAACATGTCGCGCCGGCCGGCCCGCGGCGACGACCGGTCGGGGACGCTGGGGTCCCAGCCCGGCCCGTTGGCCTCGGTCCGCGACAGAGGCACCTCCCACGTGCGGAAGAAGGGCGCGAACTCCAGGAACACGCCCTTCTCCGGCACCGTGGCCACCGGTGCCGCCATCGTGGACTGGTAGGCAAGGTGCGACAGCTGCGCAGCGGGTCGCACCCGGCGCAGCGCACGCATCACGTGGTTGGAGATGAGGAGCGACTGGTCGCTGGGCGACAGCTCGGAGCATCGCGGGCAGTGACACCAGCCGCCGCCGTCGTCCGCCCAGAAGTAGAAGCGGTCGGTGGTCGTGGCGGACCGCTCGAGCTCCGTGACGGCGTGCTCGGCGATCACGTCGAGGGCGTCGGGCGAGCTGGCGCAGCAGTTCGCGTCAGGGGTGCGCACGCCGTCGGCCCCCGCCCGGAACATGCCCGGGGCGGTGTCGAACAGGGCGCGCGGGAGCAGACGGTCGAGCGCGTGCTGCTGCTCCTCGATCGCCAGGCCGAGCTCGGCGCAGCGCGCTCGCAGCTCGTGCGCGGCCGGCGAGGCCCAGCCGTCAGCGCTCGTGTGGACGCTGACCGTGGTGAGGCCGGCCCGCGCGGCGAGGGCAGGCCAGTCGTAGCTCGTGACGTCGTCCCACGTGAGCACGATGCCCCGCGTGGTGAACCACGGCTGAGCGGAGGGCGACGGCGCGGGAGGGGTGGTCATCTGGCGTGTCCTTCGGGTCCGGGTCGTCGGGCGGTGGTGTCGGCGACCTGGCGGGCGATCCCCCGCAGGACGGCGGTGGCAGAGTCCGGCGAGACCTCGAGCCGAACGTCCCGCTGGAGCGTCGGGGGGAGGGCGTGATCGAACCGGTTGGCGACGATCTCCCCGACCTCGGGGACGGCGTCGATCACGCCTCCGCCCACGACGACGCGGTCGAGGTCGAGCGCAACGGCGAGCCCGGCGAGGGCGCCCCCGAGCGCCGCGCCCGCCGCCGTGACGACCTGTGCCGCCGTCGGATCGCCGTGCCGGTACCGCTGCGCGACAACGCCCACGCCGACGGCGCCCTGCCCCGTCAGGTGCGCGTGGTACCGGTCGATGCCGGAACCCGAGGCGATCCCCTCGAGGTGTCCCGGAAGGCCGCAGCCGCACCACGGGCCCACGCTCTCCCCGGCTGCCATGTGTGCGATCTCGCCGGCCGTGAAGCGCCGCCCGCGGTGGAGCTCGCCGTCGATCACCAGGCCCGCCCCCAGGCCGGTCCCGACCATCACCGCGAGCAGCGAACCGCCGTCGTCGGCCGCAACACCGGAGGCGAAGGCGTTGCAGTCGTTGTCGACGACGACGGGCAGGCCGAGGCCGGGTTCGAGCGCACGGCGCAGCCGTGTACCGCTCCAGTCCGCGAGGGTCGAGCCGGCGGCCACCACCACACCCCGGTCGCGGTCGACCGTACCCGCGCACGCGAGACCCACGCCCCGGGGGCGCACCGCGGAGCTGGCGACGAGTGCCTCGACCTCCGCGCGGACCGCCTGGAGCACGGGGGCTCCACCCTCGCGCGGCGTGGCGCGCCACCCAGCCTCCCCGACCTGGTCGCGGCCGCAGACCAGCGCCGAGCGGATCTTGGTTCCCCCGACGTCGACGGCGACGACGGGTGCCCCGTCGTTCGTCCCCGTCATCCGGGCCCTCCGGAGGTCCCTCGACCGGCCTCCGCCGGCTCGTGATCACCGCTGCGGCGCGGGGTGACGGCCGCGAACCGACGCGTCAGGTCGATCGGGCTCGTGATCGCGCCCCCGACGACCACCGACCAGGCGCCGAGCGTGAACGCCGCCTCGACCTCCGCCGGCTCGGTGACACGTCCCTCGACGATCACCCTCATCCCCAGCGGGACGAGCTCAGCGACCAGCTCGAGGCCAGGACCCACGGTGGCGGACGTCTGCGGCGTGTGGCCGTACAGGGTCGTGCCGACGACGTCGACCCCCGCCTCCCATGCGCGTTCGGCCTCGGAACGCGTCGAGATGTCCGCCATCACCGTCGCCGTCCCGTGAGCGCGGATCCGCCGGACGATCCGGTGGAGCGCCGCCACGTCGGTCCGGTACTGCATCGAGGCGTCCACCGCCACGATGTCGGCGCCCGCGTCGAGGACCTCGATGACGTCGGCCTCCGTGGGCGTGATGCGTGGACGCTCGCGGTCGGCGACCTTCTTGATGCCGATGATGGGCACGTCGGTGGCTCGACGTACTGCGCTGATGTTCTCGGACCCGTCGATGCGCACGCCCACGGCGCCGCCGAGGACGGCGGACCGGGCGAGCGCCACGATGTGGTCGGGGGCGTCCAGCGGTTCGCCCTGCCGGGCCTGGCACGAGACGACGAGCCCACCCCGCAGGCGCTCCAGCGAGGGTGTCGTCACTTCAGCGCACCTCCGATCGCGCCGCTGACGAAGAAGCGCTGCGCCAGCAGGAAGAGGAGGATCAGCGGTCCGGCAACGATGAGCGTCGCGGCCGACAGCAGCTCCCACTGGTTGTTGCCGTACTGCCCGTAGAACGAGAACAGGCCGAGCGAGATCGTGCGCAGCTCCGGGGACGCCAGGTAGATCGTCGCCCCGATGATGTCGTTCCAGACGCCGATGACCTGCAGCAGGAAGACGGTGATGACGACGGGCCGGCACAGCGGGAAGACGAACGTGAGCACGTACCGCAGGTACCCGCAGCCGTCGAGCGCCGCCGCTTCGTCCAGCTCCCGGGGGAGACTGCGCAGGTAGCCCATGACCAGGAGCGGTCCCAGTCCGAGCCCCGCGGTCATGAGGAGCATGTACCCGAGCCGCGTGTCGTACAGCCCGAGCTGCAGGACGAGCTGGAACTGCGCCACCAGAGCGTTCGGCAGGAACAGCGAGATCACGAACAGCACGCGGAAGAACCTGGACCATCGCACGTAGTTCCGAGCCACCGGGAACGCGATGAAGACCGACAGCACGGTGCTGACCGTGGCGCTCACCATCGCGTAGACCACGCTGTTCGCGACGAGTGAGCCGAAGTCGCCCTGCCGCCAGGCGGCACTGAAGTTCTCCAGAGCCGGGGCGTCCACGATCCCCATCGGATCCCGGTTGAACTCGCCGGGGGCCTTGAGCGCTGTGTTGAGCAGGAAGAAGAGCGGGAACAGGTAGACGACGGCGATCAGCAGCATCGCCACGTACACGAGCAGCGTCGACAGCCGCTTCGACGTGCGAGCCTCGCGCTTCCTCGGTGCCGCCTGGACCGGCGTGCGGCTGAGCTCCAGAGTGGTCACAGCTGGGTCTCCCGTCGGCGGAGGTAGGCGAGGAACACCAGCGCCACGACGGCGACCAGCACGAACTGGACCATCGAGACGGCCGCGGCGTAGCCCTGCTCGGACGAGCCGAAGCCGAGCGAGAAGATCTGCATGGCGAGGACCGACGTCGTCGGCCGGTCGCCGGTGAGCACGTAGATGATCTGGTAGGTCTGCAGGGACCCGACGATCGAGATGATCATGTTCGCGGTGATGGACGGGGCCACCATCGGGATCGTCACGTGCCGCACCCGCTGTGCCGCGTTCGCGCCGTCGACGGTCGCCGCCTCGTACAGGTCGTCGGGAACCGCCTGGAGACCGGCGTGGTAGATCATCATCGTCGTCCCGATCGCCGCCCAGATCTGCACGAGGATGATGAGCGGGAACGCCAACCTCGGATCGCCCAGGAACGCCGACCTCGCTCCGAAGATCTCCCAGAGGGACGCCGCGGGGCCACCGGTCGGGTTCAGCATGAGCGACCACACGAGCCCCACCACCGTGACGCCGAACGCCACCGGCATGAAGACGATGCTGCGCGCGATCGCGGCGCCGGGGAGCCGGCGGTTGAGGATGATCGCGATGAACAGGGCGAGCGCGTTGAGGATGACCGTCACCGAGAAGGCGAACACGATGGTGCGCACGATCACGCTCATGTTCGCCGCGGCGGCCCCGGCCGAGAAGAACCGCCGGTAGTTGTCGAGCCCGGTCCACTCCCAGGGGACGTTGGGCATCCCGGAGATGTTCGTGAAGGACATGCCGATCACGGCGACGGCGGGGATGAGCCCGAACAGGGCGAACAGCAGCAGGCCGGGGGCCATCGTGACAGCGGGCGCCCAGCGCCCCGCGCGCGTCGTCCCGAACGGGTTGCTCGTCGGCCTCCCTCCGGGACGACGCGCGCGGCGATGGCTGTCCGTCACGGCAGGGAGTCCAGCCCGACCTGCCAGTCGTCGTTCATCCGCGCCGTCAGCTCGGCCATGTCGGTGTAGGTGCCGACGGGCGCGACGTTGTCGAACGCGAACGGGTTCGCCGCCAGCGGTCCGGCGTAGCGGTTGCCGTGGAAGACCTGGTCCCACGACGGCGTGAAGCCACCCTCGGGCAGGTACTGCTGGACCCCCTGCAGCACCGGGCCGAGCTCGACGTCAGGCTGCGCCGTGCCGAACCCGGACGCGACGATGAAGTCGCTGTAGACCTCCGGGTCGGAGTACAGCGCCAGCCACTCCATCGCCAGCTCCTGGTTGTCGGAGCTGGTCGGGATCGAGAGCGAGAACTCCAGCTTTCCGGCGATCGTGTCGTTGTCAGCGGCGTTGTCGCTCCCGGGGAGCGGGAAGTAGCCGAACTCGAAGTCCGGGTCCGCCTCCTGGATCGCGGGGATGCTCCAGCCGCCGTCAGGCATCATCGCGGCGTCGCCGGCGGCGAACCGCGCCGGGACCGAGGAGTAATCGATCCCCTCCCACTGCGGGTACGTGTGGGCGTAGATCGTCGCCAGCCGCTCCATGAGCGTGACGACCTCCGGGTCCGTCAGCTGTACATCGCCCTCCCACAGCCCCTGGTCGAGTGCCGCGCTGTCGGGGAAGAGTGACTGCACGAGCCCATACATCGGTGCACCCGCGGGCCACACGTCCTTGCCGCCCATGATGAACGGTGCGACGCCGGCCGCCTCGAACACGTCGATGACGTGCAGGAGCTCGTCCCAGGTGGTCGGCAGCTCGAGGCCGTGCTCCTCGAAGAGAGCCGTGTTGTAGTACACGCCGCCCACGAGGCTCGTGCCGGTCGGGACGGCGTACGAGCGGCCCTCGTACTCGTACGCCTCCATGATCTCCGGGCTGAAGTTGTCCAGGAACGGCTGGTCGGTCAGGTCCACCCAGGTCCCGGCCTGCAGCCCCACCACCCAGTCGCTCTCGGTCTGGTCCTGCACCCAGTCGGGCAGCAGGCGCGTGCCGCCCGAGGACGACCCCTCCGTGATGTCCACGTTCTCCGCAGTGAGACGCGTGTTGCGGACAGTGAAGAAGTCGGCACCCTGCGCCGTCGTCAGCTCGACGGTGACTCCCGGGTGCTGCTCCTCGAACATCGCGTTGATCGCCTCGAAGCCGGCGTCCGTGGGCGGGTTGGCGTGCACGAAGATTCGCAGGGTCGCCTCCTCCTCGCCACCCTCCCCTCCCTCGGATCCGCTGCTGCACGCACTCGCCACCAGAGACGTCGCACTGACGAGCGCCAGCGCGGCGACGACCCGCCTTCGGGTTCGCTTCATGGTCTTCTCCCACTCGATGGAACGGTCATGGAACGGTCGACGTGAACCTGGCCGACGCCGCTGCGCTCCCCCATGAGCCTCGGAACGACCGGTTCGATAGGTCTAGTCCACTTTGGGACTACCTGTCAACGACGGGGTGGTCCTCGCTCGATTTCATAGGTTTCGCTGGCCCAACCACCACAGACCCTTCCCTCCGTCGGGTCAGGTGGTCTAACGTCTGGTCCAGACCACTGACCGATGGGGTGACGGCATGACCACGACGCAGGCGGAGGACGGCAAGGCGGAGCGGGTGCGCCGGCACCTGGAGCAGCTCATCGACACCTCGCTCCAGCCGCATGACCGACTGCCTCCCGAGCGACTCCTGGCGGCGCAGCTCGACGTCAGCCGGATGACCGTGCGCCAGGCTCTCGACTCGCTCGAGGCCGAGAAGCGCGTCTACCGGGTGCAGGGCTCGGGCAACTACGTCGCCGAACGCGTCATCGAGAAAACCATCCGCCTCACGTCGTTCACCGAGGACATGCGGGAACGGGGCATGACGCCAGGGGCGAGGCTCGTGACGAGCGGGACGGAGCACGCCGGCCCGGAGGTCGGTGCGCGGCTCGGGCTCAGCCCCGCGGACGCCGTCGTGAGGATCAACCGGATCCGCCTCGCCGACGGCGAACCCGTCTGCCTCGAAGCCGTGCACATCAGCGAGAAGCGAGTGCCCGGACTCCTCGAGGAGGACCTGTCCGGGTCCCTCTACGACCTCCTCACCACCCGGTACGACATCGCCGTCTCCACGGCGCAGCAACGCATCGGCGCGACGGTGGTCGACCAGGCCGACGCGAAGCTGCTGGAGGTGGCGCCGTTCTCGCCGGCGCTGGTGATCGAGCGCCTCACGCTGGACCAGCACCGTCGCCCTCTCGAGTACACGCGGTCGCTCTACCGAGCAGACAGGTATTCCTTCCTCATCGACATCGAGCGCTAGGAGACATGACCCTCATGAATCAGGAACGCGAGACGGCCCAGGCCGCGAGGATCACGCGACGCGGGCTGCTGCGCACGGCTGGGATCGGCACCGGAGCCATCGTCGCCACGACCCTGGGGACCGCGCCAGCCACGGCGACTCCGGGGGCCGGCTGGGAGAACGTGAAGGACCACGGCGCCGTCGGGAACGGGACAGCCGACGACCTGGCGGCGATCCGAGCGGCGATCGATGCCGTCGACGCCCAGGGCGGCGGCATCGTGTTCTTCCCGAGCGGGCGGTACCGCCTCGGTGACGCACTCCGGATCGGCGACGGCAGCGACGCCGCTGTGTCGACGCGACACCACCGCGTCACGTTGCAGGGCAGCGGGCGGGGCGGGTCGCCGTCCCTGAACTTCGTGCAGAACGACGGCGCGACGGAGCTCGTCTACGACGGCCCGGTGGACCCGGACGCCGCGGCTCTGAGCCTCGAGGGCCCGCTCCACAGCCTCGCCGTCTCGAACATGGTGGTGAACGCGAACGCGAAGGCGGGGTACGGCGTCCGCGTCAACCACGTCACGGACTCGATCTTCACGAACGTCATGACCCGGGCTGCGACGGTGAGCGGCTGGATCCTCACGTCACGCAACGGCTTCCCGCCCGGGTGCGTCTACGGGTGCGGGAACAACGTGCTCCTCCACTGCTGGTCCTACGACGCGGAGCCTGCGGCCCACGGGCTCGTCATGACGTCGGGCGTCACTGAGTCGGTCACGCTGACCGGCAACCCGGACGCAGCGAACAACGACGTCATCGGAGGTGTCTACTTCTACGGCGGGAGCGCCGGCACGGCTGGCTTCTTCCTGCACGGGGCCGACAACAACACTGTCTACGGCGCGCAGGCGATCCCGAGCGGTGGTGCGCAGGGCGGAAGCTCGGTGTACTTCCAGCCGTGGTCCGGTGATCCACGTTTCCCGCTCGAGAACGTGTTCACGAACATCGGCATGAGCCAGGACGTGGGCGGCACGTCGGGGACGTTCGGGAACATCTTCACGACGTTCCAGGAGGGCGACGGCGCAGCACTCCCCGACCTCCCGTACATCACAGCGATGTCGCACCGCGGCGTCCAGAGTGCGTACGGCAAGCGCGTGCTCCGGACGCGGGACCTCCAGCTCGCCGCGCTGGCCACGAGCACCACCGTGACCACGCCTGACTACTCCGGCGTCCCCGGGCTGTCCGTCGCGCTCACCGGCGTCGCCTCCGGCTCGGCACGTGTGCGAACCACGTTCACGGGCGTCATCGAGAAGGCCCAGGGCGGGACCGGTGACCTGTGTCTCGCCGTCGACGGTGTCCCGATCGAGCACACCCGGCAGCGGGCCGCGGCGGGCGCGGGTCAGGTGAACGCGAGCGCCGCCGTCGTCGTCGAGGCCGACAGCGAGACACCCGAGCTGAGCGTGGTGGCACGGTCCAGCAACGGCCACCCATTGACCGTCCACGCCGGCTCCCTCACGGTGGAGGAGCTCTACTGAGGCCCGGGTCCTCCCGCGGGCGCGGAGGAAAGAAGGCCTTCCCTACATTCGCCGCACGGTAAGGAATGGCTAACCTGCGCACGTCGGCCCGCTTTCACTGAAGGCAAACCTGGCCTTGCTGGAAATGCGCCAGGAATAGTGGTCGTATCAGGGCATGACGACGCTCCACGCCGACCACGACCTGCTCTCCCCCACGTCCGCCTCCTCCTCCGAGGCGCGGTCCGAGAGCGGCGAGCCCCTGGCCCAGGGGCTCGCCGCTCGGCTGAACTGGCTGCGCGCCGGCGTGCTCGGGGCGAACGACGGCATCGTCTCCGTGGCGGCAGTGGTCGTGGGTGTGGCCGGGGCGACGTCGTCGACGCCCGCGATCGTCGTCGCCGGCGCCGCGGCGCTCGTCGGCGGCGCGCTCTCGATGGCGCTGGGCGAGTACGTGTCGGTGTCGAGCGCGCGCGACAGCCAACACGCCGTCATCGCCCGGGCACGCCGGAACGCCACCGACCCGGAGCGCGGGCTCGCCGACGTCGCCGCCGCCTACGAGCGCCGCGGCGTGTCCGCTGCCACGGCTCGACAGGTGGCCGCGGAGCTCGTCGCGCACGACGCCGACGCCGCCCATCTCGAGGCCGCCGGGATCGATGAGGACGACGTGGTCAGCCCCTGGCACGCGGCGGGAGCCTCGGCGCTGGCGTTCGTGCTCGGTGCGCTGCTGCCGTTCCTCACGGTGCTGCTCGTGCCGGCGCCGGTGCGGATCGTCGCGACGGTCGGCGCCGTGCTCGTGGCGCTGGCGGTCCTCGGCGCGGCAGGCGCGCGGCTCGGCAGGGCGCCGATGGGGCGCCCGACGGCGCGGGTCGTGCTCGGCGGCGCACTCGCCCTGGCCGTGACGTACGGGATCGGGTCGTTGCTCGGCGTGACCGGCGTCGTCTGAGCCGACCGTCACGCCACCAGCGACGTGACGATGAGGGCGACGCCGACGAGCGTGTCGAGCACGCAGCAGAACTCCGCCATCGACGAGGCGACCACCCGCCGGGTTCGGTGGTGGTAGACGTCCCACCCGGCGTGGGCGAGCAGCCCGACACCGACGAGCACCCCGGCCCACGGCTGCCCGACCCACGCGGCCACCACCACCAGCGCGACGATGAGCACCATCACCCCCGCCTGCAGGGGCATCCCCCACGGCGGGCGGAGCGCACCGCGTGCCAGCCCGTACACGAGCAGGGCCACGGCGATGCCGGACATCCACAGGGTCGGGTCGAAGCCGGGCACGGCGAACCCGATCCCGATGAGCACGAACGTCATGGCGAAGAGCGGCCACGCGGCTGCCCGACGACGCAGCGCACCGGCACCGAGGTAGACGAGCCCGGCGGCGGTGAGGATCTGCGCGAGGTCGCGCAGGTCGGCGAACCCGACCCAGAAGGCCGCGGCGAGCGAGGCCGCCATGACGATGCCCGCCGCCGTCGGCCACCGACGGCCGAGCCACGCCGTGCGACGACGGCCGGCGCCCTGCGCGACTGTCACCACTGGCTCGCCTGGTCGACGGACGGGACCGTCTCGCCGGGTGCCGTGAACGCCGCCAGCGCCGTCGCCGCGATCGTGGCCGCCGCATCGTGCGGCGCGAGGCGACCGGCGTCGATCTCGACCGACGCGCCGTGCATCAGCCGGTGCAGCGTTCCGGCGAGCCACGAGGACGGCACGTCGGTGCGGAACGCCCCCTCCGCGCGTCCTCGGTCGATCAGCGACTCCACCCTCGAGACGGGCCCGGCGTGGAGCTCGAGCATGCGCTCCGGCGGGAGCGTGGCCGCGGCGACCGTCATGAGCGCGCCGATCTGGACGATGAGCAGCCAGCTCGATCCGATCAACCGCACCAACGCCTCTCGGGCGTCTCCCGTGAGGTCGACCTCGTCCAGCGCCGCATCGCCTTCCGCGATCGTGCGGGCGACCACCGCGTCGACGAGCTCGGCCCGCGACGCGAAGTGCCCGTACAGGGTGATCCGGCCGACCCCGGCCTCCTGGGCGATCTGCGCGATGGTCGCCTCGGGGTCGCGACTGAGCCGCGACGCCGCGGCGTCCAGGATCGCCTCGATGTTGCGCCGCGCATCAGCACGCTTGACGGTCTGCCCGCCCGCATCTCTCGCCACGACTGCCTCCTCGAACGCGTCGACCCTTGTTGAACACTCATGTACAGGTTACGGTGCGGGGACAACTCGGACAAGCCTGTTCGGTCGAAGGGGCGACGATGACTGACACCTCTGTCCCGCCGATGGACGACGACGCCGAGCTTGCGCGCCGGGTCATCGACGCCGGCCGCTACCTCGTCCTCGCCACGGCGGGCGCCGACGGCGTCCGTGGCCGACGCCCGTCTGGTACGCCCGGGAGGGACGGGAGTTCGTGTGGGCCTCCCGGCCCCAGGCGCGTCACTCGAGCAACATCGACGCGCGGTCAGCGGTGGGCTTCGTGATCTTCGAGACGCCCGTATCCGTCGAGGGGCGAACACGCGCGGTGTACGCGGAGGCGACGGCCGCCGAGGCGTCGGAGGCTGACCGCGCGCGCTGCCTCGGCGTCGTCGATCGCCGCTCCCGCGCCGAGGGACTGGGTGGCTGGACCACCGAACGCGTCACCGCACCCGCCGACCTGCGGCTCTACCGCGCCGTCGTCTCGCGGCTCTTCGTGCTGCACCCCGACCGTGACCTGCGCCGGGAGGTCGACGTCGACGCCGTCATCGCGGCCGGCTAGGCACGGCCGCCCGTCGCAAGCTCCGCGACCTGCCGCGCTCCGGACGCCGGGCCTGTCAGCCGGCGCAGCGTGTCGGCGTGGGCGGACGTCCACTCGGCGACCAGCGACGCGGCACCCTCCAGCTGAGCCTCGACGACCCCGAGACTCCGCGTCGGCACGACCGCCCCGAGCTCCACGAGGAGCGACCGCAGGTGGATGTCGGTCGAGAGCAGGTGCCCCGGCGCCGCGCTCACGACCACGCCGACAGCCGTGACGCCGTCGAGCCCGTTGCTCCCGTACCCGTCGAGGAACAGCTTCAGCAGCCCGGTGTACGTCGCCTTGTACACGGGCGTCGCGACGACGAGGAGGTCGGACGCCGCGGCGAGCTCGCGAGCCGCGCGCGGACCCTCGCCCGCCGGGTCGATCAGCGCCGCACCGAGGGCGGCGAGGTCGACGGTCTCGATCTCGTCCGCGTCGACGGCGCGAGCGAGCTGGTCGACGACCGTCGCGGTGAGCGCGTGCGTCCGGGATCCCTGGCGGGGATTGCCGACGACGGCGGTCAGCAGGGTCATGCTGCCTCCTCCTCGCGCTGTCCCGGCCAGTGTGTCGGACGCCTGGTGCGGGCCGTCGACGGCGTCGCAGCGTCTCGCATGCTGACGCGCTCAGACGAGGCCGAGCTCCCGCGCCCGCACGCCCGCCTGGAAGCGCGACTCGGCCCCGAGCGCGTCCATCAGCTCGGCCACGCGGCGGCGGTACGTGCGCACGCCGAGCCCGAGCATCCGGGCCGCCGTCTCGTCCTTGACCCCCTGCCCGAGCAGATCGAGCACCCGCGGCGCGAGCTCGCGGATCTCGGCGATCCGGGCGTCGAACACGGCGAGATCCGTGGCCGAGCGCCAGGCTGCCTCGAACAGCGACGTGACCCCCTGCACGGCCTCGCGCTGGGTGATGACGCTGTAGCTGCGCCGTCCGGCGCTGAGGTCTCCCGCCAGGATCACCAGGCGACGATCGAGGATGATCGTCTCGTTGATCTCCTCGGTCGTGATGCGGATCTGCGCGCCATGGCGGTCGCGGGCCTTGGCCAGCCCTCGCGCCGACACCGGGTCGAGCAGCACGTTCGGCCGGTAGACCTTGCGGATGCGGACGTCGTTCTCACTCTGCGCCCTGAGCGCGGCGGTGAACTCGGCCGAGCCGTGGGCGCCCGCCCAGGTGACCAGGTCGTTCGCTGCGCAGGCGACGTCCGTCGCAGTCGCGAACAGATGTGTGGTGCGGGCGAGAAGCTCCGCTTCGCCCTGCACGATCGTGACGGCTTCACCGGTCTGCATGACGTCGATTCTGCTCGACGTGGCAAGGTCCTGCCAGGATCGGCAACAACCTGCCATTCCTGCGAGCCGACGCCGTCGGCAGCGGATGCTGGCGGCATGGCCACTTCAACGACGGACACCCTGACCACCCCCGACGCCGCCGCCGGCACCTGGCGCCTCGGCGACCTCACGGTCAACCGGCTCGGCTTCGGCGCGATGCGCCTCGCCGGCATGCCGTGGGACCCCGCACCCCGGAGGCGGGGCGACTCGATCGCCGTCCTGCGCCGCGCCGTCGAGCTCGGCGTGAACCACATCGACACCGCCGCCTTCTACCTCCTGCCCACCCGATCGATCAACGAGCTGATCAGCACCGCCCTCCAGCCGTACTCCGACGAGCTGGTGATCACCACGAAGGTCGGCGCGTCCCGCTCGCGCGACGGCGAGTTCGAGCCGTACGCGCGCCCCGACCAGCTGCGCGGCCAGGTCGAGGAGAACATCCGTCAGCTCGGCCTCGACCACCTCGACGTCGTCAACCTGCGCTGGGGCTCCGGCCTGGTGCAGGAGGCAGGGTCGGTCGCCGAGCACGTCGGCGCGCTCGCGGATCTCCGTGACGCGGGCCTGATCCGCCATATCGGCGTCTCCAACGTGCTGCCCGAGCAGCTGACCGAGGCACTCGAGGTCACACCCGTGGTGTGCGTCCAGAACCGGTACGGCCTCACCGAGCGGGCCGACGACGGACTCCTCGCCCAGTGCGGCGAGCTCGGCATCGCGTTCGTCCCGTTCTTCTCCGTGGGAGCGGCCATCCCCGGCGCGGCGCCGGGCGGCGGCGTCCCCGACGACACCGGTCGCTCGGAGGTCGCCGCCGTGGCCGCGGCCCACGGCGCGACGCCGGCCCAGGTCCGGTTGGCCTGGACGCTGCACCGCGGTCCGCACGTCCTCGCGATCCCCGGCACCGGGAGCGTCGCGCACCTCGAGGAGAACGTCGCCGCCGGCGCACTCCGCCTGAGCGACGACGAGCTCGCGCTGCTCGACGGGATCCGGTCCTAGACCGCGTGGCGGTCGCGCGTCAGCGCTCCTGGCGCGCGACCGACGGCGTGCGGACTGTGCGCCACGCCGTCGCGAGCCGGGCCACACCCTCCCGCAGCGTCTCGGGGTCTCCCTCGGAGAACGAGAGCCGCACGAACCCGGTGAACCTCTCCTGGCCGGCAGCGAACCACTCGCCGCGCTGGTAGACGACGCCGGCGTCCTGTGCGACGTCGAACAGGCGCGCGGAGTCCTCCGCCCCGACGTCGAGCCGCGCCCACACGAAAAACCCGCCGTCCGGGTCGCGGACCTCGACGTGCCCGGCCAGCTCGTCGCGCAGCGCGGCCGCGAGCGCCCTCGCCCTGGGCTCGTACCCGGCGCCGGCGCGCGCCACGGCGGCGTCGTACCGCGGGTCGGCGAGCATCCGGGCGACGACGGACTGCAGGACGCCGCTCGTCTGGCCGTCGAGGCGGTTGCGCAGCTTGGTGTACGCGGGGCGGAGCGACTCGGGCACCGTGAGCCACCCGAGCCGGAGCCCGGGCCCGAGGGTCTTCGAGAACGTGTTCACGCCGACCACGCGGTCCGTGTCGCGGAACCGGGGCCGGTCCGGGACGACGACCCCGGGGAACGCGACCTCGCGGTAGGGGTCGTCCGCGATGATCGTGAAGCCGAACCGCTCGGCGAGGTCGACGAGGGCCGCGGACGCCTCGGTCGAGAGCGTGCCGCCCGCCGGGTTCTGGAACGTCGGGACCGTGAACAGGGCCTTCGGGCGGAGACCGTCGCGGAGCAGCCGCTCGACGGCGTCCACGTCGATGCCGTCCGCGGTGACCGGCGCGGCCACGACGTTCACACCACCCACGAGGTCGAGCACGCGCAGGAAGAGCGGGTACACGGGATCGTCGACGACGATCGTGTCGCCCCGGTCGAGCGTGCCGAGGACGGCGAGCGCGAGCCCGTGAGCCCCGCCGTTGGTGACGACGATGCGCTCGGGATCGACCCTCTCACGGGCGGCGACGGCGGCGCGCAGCGCGGGCAGCCCCTGGGCGGCGGAGTACCGCAGCGCCGTGCCGAAGGCCGGATCCGTCACGACGGCGTGCGTCGCGTCGCGGTACAGCTCGGTCGGGAGCAGGTCGACGGAGGGGTTGCCCCCGCCGAGGTCGATCGATCCCGGCACGGGGCGGATCAGCGTCGCGTCACCGAAACCACGGCGCTCGGGCAACGTGGCGAGCAACGTGCTGGCGCCGGCGAGTCGGTCGGCGTGAGGGTCGGTCACGGGTGTCACTCCATCGGTCAGGGGCGGTACGGGCGGAGGCGCGCGCCGGCGTCGGCGTCGCCGTCCAGATCACGGGCGACGAGCTCGGCGAGCAGCGGAGCGAGTGTCACGCCGCTGTGGGTGAGCACGACGTGCACGTCGGCCTCGACCGGGCCGACGACGGGGAGCCCGTCGGTGGACACGGGCCTCGCGGCCTCGTCGACGCGGAGGAGCGCCTGCTCCGGCACATCGGTGCCGAGGGCACGCTCGAGGTCCGCGCGCAGATGCGGCCACACCGTCGCCGGCGTCGCGGACTCGCCGCCGGCGCGCAGCGCCTCCTCGAGCCGCAGGCTCTGGACGGCGAGCCGGCCGGGGCCGTCGGGGCGCAGCTGGAGGTCGTCGCGGACGACGACGCCGTCGACCGGCAGCGGCTCGGCGAGCCGCACGCGTGCCAGGAAACCGCGCGGCCCTGTGGCCGTCCCGACGCGTCGAGACACCGGGCCGAGGCCGCGGAGGAGCTCCGCGGTGCCGGTGCCTGCCGCGACGACGACGCGGTCCGGGCGCAGCTCGGCGACGTCCTGGCCCTCCGCTCCGCCGAGCGGGACGGCCGTCGCGGTGAGCCCGCGAGAGGTCCGGCGCAGGTCGCGCACGCGGACGCCGGTCCGGACCGAGCCGCCCCGGGCCACCACCCTCGCGCGCTGAGCGGCCACGAAGCGCGCGACGTCGACCCAGCCGTCCTCCGCCGTCCGCTCGGTCCCCACCTCGGACCCGGTCTGCGCGAACCACGCGTCCCCGTTCGCCGAGAGGTCGGCGTGGACCGCCCGCGCGTCCGACCTGAGCTCCCGGTAGTCGTCCGGGAGCGAGCCGGCGGTGTTCACCCAGGCGAAGCTCGCCAGACCGACGCGCGTCGCGAGCCCGGGTTCATCGGTCACCAGCGTGACGTCATGGCCACGGACGGCGACGCTCGCTGCCACGGCGGACCCGAGCACGCCGCCTCCGATCACGAGCACGCTCCGCCCGGTGCGGGAGGCGGGCATCAGTCGATGAACCTGCGCGCGACGCGGTTGCCCAGGAGCTGGACGAGCTGCACCAGACCGATGAGCACCACGATGATGAGGATCATCACGCCGTAGTCGAAGCGCTGGTACCCGTACGTGAGCGCGAGGTTCCCGAGCCCTCCGCCGCCGACCGCGCCGGCGACCGCCGTCGCGTCGATGAGCGCCACGAAGATGAAGGTCAGCGAGAGCAGCAGCGGACCGAACGCCTCCCGTACGACGAACCCGAACAGGATGTGCAGCGGCCGGGCACCGATGGCCTTCGCCGCCTCGACGACGCCCGGGTCGACGGCGACGAGGTTCGACTCCGCCACCCGCGCGATCCCGACGGACGCCGCGATGGTCAGCGGCAGGATCGCCGCGGCCGGACCGATGCTCGTGCCGATGAGGGAGCGGGTCACCGGGGTGAGGGCGATCAGCAGGATGATGAACGGGATCGGCCGGAGGGTGTTGACCACGATGTTCAGCACCGTGTGCGCCACCGAGCTCTGCAGCAGCTGCCCGGACCGCGTCGCGAACAGGAAGATGCCGAGCACGAGCCCGATCACCGTGGCGAGGACGAACGACGCCGTCACCATGAGGAGGGTCTCGTAGAGCGCGTCGGCGACCTTCGGGACGACGACGTCGAGATCGATGCCGGCGAACGTCACCAGGACGTCACCTCCGCCTGGGTGGCGAGCTCCGCCGTAAAGCGGTCGAGTGCGCCGTCGTCCCCGTAGAGCGCGAGGCTGAGCTGGCCGTACGGCCTGCCCTTCACGCGCGCCACGCCGCCCTGGACGATCGCGAAGTCGACGCCGTGCGTGCGCGCGAGGCGCGTCAGGAGGGGGCCGTCCACGACTGCGTCGTCCGCCGCGACGGCGATCCGGCGCCCGTCGAAGCGCTCGTGCAGCTCGGCGCGATCCGCGTCCGAGAGCGACGTCCGGGCGTACGAGCCGACGAGGCCCGCCGTCACGGGGTGGCGCGGGTGGGCGAGCACCTGGTGGATCTCGCCGGACTCGACGACCGCACCCTCGCTGAGGATGGCGACCCGGTCCGCGATCCGCTTGACGACGTCCATCTCGTGCGTGACGACGACGATCGTGATGCCGAGCTCGCGGTTCACGGACCGGAGCAGCTCGACGATCTCGACGGTCGTCTGGGGGTCGAGCGCGCTCGTCGCCTCGTCGGCGAGCAGGATGGACGGGCGGCTCGCGATGGCGCGGGCGATGCCGACGCGTTGCTTCTGCCCGCCGGAGAGGTGCCGCGGGCGCGCGAAGGCCTTGCCGCCCAGCCCGACGAAGTCGATGAGCTCGCCCACGCGCGCAGCGATCGCGTCGTCCTTCCAGCCGGCCACCTTCAGCGGGGTGGCGATGTTGCCGTAGACCGTGCGCGAGCCCCACAGGTTGAACTGCTGGAACACCATGCCGATGCCGTGCCGGAGCTCCCGGAGCTCGCGGGGTGCGAGCGCGTGCACGTCGACGCCGTCGACGAGCACCTGGCCGCTCGTGGGGGTCTCCAGGCCGTTGATGGTCCGCAGGAGCGTGGACTTCCCGGCGCCGGAGCGGCCGATGAGGCCATAGATCTCGCCCGCGGCGATGGACAGGTCGATGTCGTGGAGCGCGAGCGCGCCCGGGCCGCGTCCGGCCGACGCGTAGCGCTTCGAGACGCCGGTGAGGCGGATGCGTTCGGTCATGCGGGCGCCTACTCGGTGAGCTCGGCGAGCGCCTCGCGCAGGTCCTCCACGGGCATCTCGACGATGGTCGCCTCGCCCCGCTTCTCCTCCTCGAGCGCGGCGACGACGCGCTCGTCCCGGTAGGTCTGCTCGAGTAGCGGCCACGCCGGGTCGTCCACGCGCTCCGGCGTCGTCGCGACGACGATCACGTACGGGCTGGACGTCGACGCCGCGGAGTCCTCGAGCGTGAGCGCGTCGTCGCTCGTGATGCCGAGCGCCGGGTCGAAGTCGTCGGTCGCCACGACGACGGCGTCGATCGTGGGGTCGCCGTACGCCGTCTGCACGGACTCGTGGGCGATGCGCACGAGCTCGACGCCGCGCGGGTTGGCCGTGATGTCCTCCTCCGTGGGAAACACCCCGGCGTCCTCGTCGACCTCGAGCACCCCCGCCGTCTGCAGGATGAACAGCGCGCGAGAGAAGTTGGCGGGGTCGTCGGGGACGGCGATGCGTGCGCCGTCGGGGATGTCGTCGGCGCTGGAATACCGGTCCGAGAACAGGCCCCAGGCGGAGATGACCGTGGAGAACACCGGCGTGATCTCGGTGTCGTTCTCGCTGTTGAACTGGCTGAGCCAGGCGACGTGCTGGAACGAGTTCGCGTCGACCTCGCCCTCGACCAGTGCCGTGTTCGGGAGGTAGGGGTCGTCGAAGTTGATGAACTCGATGTCGAGCCCGTTCTCCCGGCCGACGTCGACGATCGCGTCCTGGAAGTCGCTCTGCGCCGTGTCGGCGATGGTGAGCGGGATGAGCTCGTCCTCACCGGCGGCGCCCTCGGCGGGCGACGAGGAGTTGCGGAGGACGAGCGGGATCGTGATGGCGGCGGCGAGCACGACGACGCCGCCGGCCACGAAGCCGATCCGACGGCGCTTTCGGGTGCGTGCGAGGTGGCCGGCGATATCGTCGTGGCTCGTGCTGTCCTGCGACATCAGGTCTCCATGGGGTCGGCGACGGTCGGACCGCGCTGCGGCTCCGTGCACTGCGGGCCGTCTGCCCTCGACCGACTCGTGCGACGTGCAGTGTGCCCAGAGATGCCGGCACCTGAGCGAATGAGTCTGAGGGTCTCGCATCGCGAGACGGCGCGGCCCGAGCGCTGGCCTCGACAACCAGGTCTGGCTGGGTCAGGCTGCAGAAGTGGCGACGTACACGGTGAACCCCGGCGGCCTCAAGCACGCCAGGCGGCTGATCGACGCCAGGCAGTACGTGCTCGACAGCGACTGGGGCGAGGTGCAGCCGCGGGCCGACGACGAGAACGCCTACCTGGAGCGGCACTCGTGGGAGGAGTACGCCGCGTGGCACCTCGGACTCACCGAGGGCGCCTCCGACGAGACCAAGGCCCGCTATGCCTTCGTGTGCGGCGACTTCCGGCGCGTGCACCGGACCGCGCTGATCGCCTGCGTCTACCGGGCCTCCGAGTGGCGACACAAGGAGATCGAGCTCGCCGCACACGACCTGTTGCAGCACCTGGACCGGGTCAGCGGCTGAGCGGCGATCAGCCCTCGGCGTCGTCCGTAAAAGACCTGCCGGGGCGGCCTGACGGCGTCGCCGGGCCGCCTGAACCCTCGGCCGAGCCTCGGCCCTCACAGCTGGATGGCCTGGTTCGTCGTCATGGTAGGGATGAGACGAGGGAGGCAGGCGCCGCGATGACCACCGAGAACGGGCCGGACCAGGGCCGGCGGGAACCGAACCACAGCACCGTGATGGGTGAGCGCCGTCATCTGCTCAACCTCGCGTACCGGCTCCTGGGCACGCTGGCCGAGGCGGAGGACGTCGTGCAGGAGACGTACGCACGCTGGTACGCCCAGTCGCCACAGGAGCGTGACGCCATCCGCTCCCCCGGAGCGTGGCTGACGACCGTGGCGGGCCGCATCTGCCTCGACGTCCTCGGTTCGGCGCGGGCCCGCAGAGAGCGGTATGTCGGGGAGTGGGTTCCCGAGCCGCTGCCCGCGGCCGGCCAGTGGTCCAGCGTCGGCCGGCCTGCCGGCCTCGGCGACCCCGCGGACCGGATCACCCTCGACGAGTCCGTGACCATGGCCTTCCTGGTGACGCTGGAGGCCATGAGCCCGGCCGAACGCGTCGCGCTGATCCTCCACGACGTCTTCGGCTACTCGTTCCCCGAGGTCGCGAACATCGTGGGACGAACGCCGGCGGCCTGCCGGCAGCTCGCCTCCTCGGCTCGCCGCCGTGCCCGTGCGTACGAGTCCCCTGAGACGTCGACCATCCGGCACGCGGAGACGGTCCGAGCATTCAAGAGGGCATGGGTGGCCCAGGACATCGAGGCGCTCCTCGAGCTTCTCGATCCCGACGCGACAGCGATCGCCGACGGCGGCGGGCTTGCCCACGCGGCGCTCGATCCCATCGAGGGCGCCGACCAGGTCGCGCACCACTACGTGTCGATCGCCGAGCGAACGCCCGCGAACGTGACCATCGTCGAGTGCCTGGTCAACGGTCAGCCCGGCTTGTCGGTGCAGCGGGAGGGCGCCATCGTCACCGTGCTGGCGTTCGACATCACCGGTGACCGCATCCAGCACATCTGGGCCGTGCTCAACCCCGCCAAGCTCCAACGCTGGAACGACGACGCCGATCGGCGGCCGACCGCCGGGAGCGTGCCTCCGTCGACGCCGCGCGCCAGCGATCGATGACCCTTGGTGCCGCCACGTGACCGACGCGGGGGCTCACTGCGGCTGAAGCGCCTCGATCGCCAGCCGTGCCTGCGTGGGACGGGCGCCGCGCGCGGCGATGTGGCCGTCGGGCCGGACGAGCACGAAGCCGTCCCCGCGCATGCCGTACCGCGCGCGGAGCGTGCCGCCGGGGTCGGTGCCGTCGTCCACGGAGACGGTGAGCACCGCGCCGTCGCGCGTCAGCGGCTCGGGCGACGCGCCGGCTCGGAACCGCAACAGCGTGAGGTGGTCAGGACCGAAGCGCTCGTGAACCGTGCCCGTGCCGAGCGCGCCGTCTGGTGCGCGGTCGCCGACGCGCGGGCGGGGAGCGAACGGTCCACCTGTCGAGTAGCCCGAGTCGAGCTGCGAGTTCTTCCGGGCACCGCTCCGCGCCGCCCGCTCGCTGCGCCCGCCCATACGGAGGAGCAGGTCGCGCAGTGCCCGCGCTACCGGATGGCGCAGCGCGTACATGCGGCGACGGGCCTCGACGTCCCGGATCGTCGCAGCGGCGATCGGACGTCGTTCCGTCTCGTAGTCGTCGAGCAGGTTCTGCGGGCCGCCGCGAGCGACGGTCGCCAGGCGCCAGGCGAGGTTGACGGCGTCCTGGATGCCGAGGTTCATGCCTTGCCCGCCGAACGGGGGAAAGACGTGTGCGGCGTCGCCGGCGATGAAGACCCGGCCGCGCCGATAGGCGTCGGCGAGGCAGACCCGGGTATGGAAGACGGACGTCCAGTCGAGGCGCTCGATCCCTGCGCCGCCCGGCCCGCGCTCGTCGAGCAGGTCGCCCAGGATCTCGGCGCTCGGCTCCGGGAGGTCTGCAGCGCGCGCCGCGTCCGTGACGTCGACGAAGATCCGCCACAGACCCTCCCCGCCCGGCAGGCGCATCAGCATGAACGGCCCCTCGGGGCCGAGCCACATGGCACTGTCCTCGATCGGCGTCGCGAGGCGCAGGACGACGTCGGCGAGGTAGTACGTCTCGCCCGTGGCCGTGCCCGGGAACGCGATGCCGAGCTCCTCGCGGACCCGGCTGCGTGCGCCGTCGGCCCCGACGAGCCAGCCGGCGGTGAGGCGGCGGCCATCGGCCAGGTGAGCGACGACGCCGGCGTCGTCCTGCGTGAGCCGCTGGAGCTCGGCGCCGCGCTCGACCTCGACGCCCAGCTCGCCCAGCCGGGTGCGCAGGAGATGTTCCAGCCCGACCTGCGGGAGCACGTACGTGTAGGGGTAGCGGCTGTCCGGCGGGATCCACGGCAGCCGCACCAGCTCATCGTCGCCGCGCATGACAGAGGCCCCGGAGAGGCGGTAGGCCACGCGTTCGACCTCCTCCGCGACGCCCAGGCCGGCGAGCAGCTCCATCGACCGCGCCTGGAGGCCGAGCGCGCGCGAGCTCGAGCTTGGTGCCGTACGTCGTTCGATGACGCGGCACGCGATGCCGTTCGCGGCGAGGACGAGTGCCGCCGTCAGGCCTGTCGGGCCTCCGCCGACGACGAGCGCGGTCGTGTCGTGCAGGTTCTCGTGGTCCATGGGCTGTGGCCGTTCTACGGACGAGGGTCGGTCAGAAGGCGTACGGACCCGCTCGGAGCACGCACAGCGCAGCGGCAAGCACGAACAGCACGAGCGGGTACCCGATTTTGCTCGTCTCACCGCGACGGAGGTGCACGATCACGGCGCCGACCATCAAGAGAGCCAGGCCTGCGGCCGCAACGGGAGTCAGAACGGTCATCGTGCCGAGCGCCGGGGGGAGGACCAGCCCCACGGCACCCAGCACCTCCGCCGCACCGATGAGTCGGATCTGCCCCTTCGAGAAGTCTTCAGCCCACGCATAGGCCGCGACGACGTCGTCACGTGACTTGACGAGCTTCACGGCGCCCGACCCCAGGAACGCGAGCGCGAGCAGCCCGGCCGTGATCCACAAGGCGAGGTTCATCGTGATCCCAGGCTCGCGCCCGCAGCCTTGGTCGCTGCGGCTCGGTGCGCGGTGAGCCGCCCTGCGTTCGCGTGCGGGTCGATGCGAGGTTCCATGACGATCTCCTTCGTAGCGTCCTTCTCCTACCCACTACGACGACGCCGCCGGGCACAGTGTCAGATCACCCTCCGAGCCCACCGGCCGCGCGTCGGGCCGCCGTCGCTGGGCTGTGTCACCTGTTGCTCAGGAGGTCGCGGTGCTCAGCGGCGTAATTTCTGGCGCGCCGGATGTTGCGGAGCTGGAGCGGGATGACGACGGCGAGGGCGATTGCCAATACGGCGAGCATGACGAGCGGAATCGTCGATGGGATCACGCCGCCGAGCGCCTGCGAGGTGATGTTGAGCGCGAGGCCGACGTACAGCAGGGCGACGGAGCCCAGCTGCGTCCCAAGCGTGGCCGGTGCGAGGGCGGCGTACCTCGCGGCCGCGATCTGGCCCAGCTCATCGAGCTCGTCATCCTTGCCCTTGAGGACCACACGCGCGATGGCGCGTAGGCGGCCGAAGTCCTGTCCGGTGACCTCGCGGACGCGTCGGTTCAGCCGCAGCGCCGACAAGCTGCAGGCGAGGCTCGCCGCGATGAACGGGAACCCGGACAGAGCCATCGCCAACCGGAGGTCGTTGGGCTCCTCCCCCGTCATAACGGTCAGCGGGATCCAGGCGGCAGCCACCACGACGAGGGTGATCGCAAACGTCAGCGCGGTCCTCCGGATCACACGGCGCGTGTCGTCGCTCGTATCGGGCGCGAAGGCGTCTGTGACCCGACCCTTGGCATCGGCCGACCGGCGCACCCGGTCTCCGACCGGCACCGCGACGATCAGCAGTCCGAGCGCCACGACGGCGATGACCAAGAGCAGCCAGATGGGGACACCCATCGCCAAGCCGGCGACCACCACCAGCGCGGCGCCCAGGACCGTGCCCGCCGTGGCCACGTTGCGCCAGAGGCGGTAGTAGCGGCCGGAGTCCGAGGACCCGCGGAGCTGCCACCACGCGGCCAGGCTGCCCAGGACCACCGGCCCAGAGAACGCCAGTGCGACACCAGCGCCGGATACGGATAGCCAGAGCGGGTCGGTGCGGTCCGCTTGGACCACCATGCCCAAGCCCGCCAACCCCGTGAGGACGGTCAATCCCACCACGGTCAGGACGAACGCCACGACGCGCATGCTGCACCTCCGGGTCTTGACCAAACCCTGGCGATCGCACGAGGCGCCGCCCGGCGACCTACGCGATCTGGCCGACCGAAGCCATCGGCATGCCGCTGACTATAGGGACCCGCGCTCGGCGCACTGACGAGAACAGGTGCGTCAAGATCGACGGCTCGTTCCGGACCGTCGACGAGCTCGAGCTGGTCCTTCACCACCCAGCGCAATCGCCGCTGGGAGGGCGCGCCCTCCACTAAACCCGGGGCGGTTCAGACTGTCGTAGGCGTTGGGCGCTCTCCCGGTTGGCCTGGGCGAGGTCGGTGAGGGTGGTGGCGAGGAGATCGAGCTGTGGCGGGCTCAGCTGAGCCAAGACTGTCGTGGCGGCAGCAACGACCGGCTGCCAGGTGTCGCGCCGCTTGCGGGCGTGACGGTCGGATGTCCGCACCTGTCGGGTGCGCCGGTCCGCGCCCTGGCCCATGCGTATGACGTAGCCGGCCTGTTCGAGTCGATCGAGCACCTTGGTGATCGCCGCTGGGCTCAGTCCGCTGGTCTGAGCGAGCCGGCCGGGCTGCATCGGCCCTTCACGGTCGAGGATCTCCAGGCAGCGCAGGTCGTTGCGGTTGATCCCATAGCGCTCGGCCGCGGCGTCGAGGAGCTCCTCGGTCGCTGCGTGCAGTTGGCGGGTGGCCGACAGGGCGGTCTCGATGGCAGGATCAGCTTGGACAGCTCGTACACGTCGTGTATCTTTCACGGCGTGAATGTTACGGCATCGAGGGGTCCTTCCCGCTGGGCTCAGGTTGGCGCGGCCGCCTACATCCTGTGGGGGTTGCTGCATCTGGGGCTCGGCGTCTCGATGGCGGTTCCCAAGATTGGACAGGGCGCGGCTGCCGCCGGTGAACTCGAGGCCGAGAGCCTGATGTTCTTCGTCTGCGCGAGCGTCTTCGGCGCGCAGGCGATCGCCATTGGCTGGTTCTGCAACCGCGTCAACGACCGATTCGGCTACTGGCTCAACCTTGTCGTCCTCGGTCTCATCGATGCCGCCTTCGTAGCCGTCATGGTGGTGCCCGGACACGTCGACATCGCCGCAGGGCTCTCGGGCCCACTCATCTGGGTCGTCGCCGCGGCCACGTCAACGGTGGCCATTCGCACCGGACATCCGTCGCCAGCTCCTAGGTCACCTGAACCAGCTCAGACCTGACGTCACGGTCATCGCCGTCGTCCTGGCGGCCGGCGCCGGATGCGGCTCGGCTGGGCCCACGCCGCAGTCAACGGTCCGCCCGGCAGTGTCCGAGGCTCCAACCAGCGACCCGACCGCATCCAACGCGCCCACGGCTCGAAGGCGGCGAGGTGACCGGCGACGTCGTCGAGTGACCACTGCGGGCCCGCTCACCCGCCGCCACGGCCGAGCGACGAGGAGGTTGCGCCGAAATGGACACGGCAGTCCCGCTCGCACCCGACGAGCTGGTCCATCCCGTCGACGACGGCGCCGATGCGGGTCAGAACGCCATCGTCCGGCACGGCGAAGCCGTCGGTGAGGAAGATGACGAGCGCCTGCTCCGTGGACCAGTAGACGACGTCGCCGGCACGGTAACTGCGCATGGCATCACCCCGGACGTCGAGCGGCTGCGGCAGGGCAGCGACCTGCGCCGTGCCCATCCTGCTGTCGAACGAGAGAATGTGGTCGGACGGGAGCTGCTCGGTCAGCTGCGCGGCAACGGCGTCGTCCTCCACGCGGACCTCCGCCGCTGCGGTCGAGTCGGCGACGTTCGGGGAGCACGCCGACACGCCGAGAAGCAGCGCTGCTGCGAGTACGAGCCGAGCTCCCTGTGCCATGAACCCATCAGAACCGCCGGCTGCACGCGCGCGGGAGTCCCGGGGCTGACGTGTCCTGACAGGGCATCTCAGAGTGCTCGACGCCGTCCTACCCTCGAGGGATGGATCACCGTGCGGAGGTCCGCGAGTTCCTCATGACACGACGCGCCCGGGTGGATCCGGAGCGGGTCGGCCTGCAGCGCGGCGACGACCGGCGCGTGCCGGGCCTGCGACGTGGCGAAGCCGCCGCGCTGGCCGGAGTCAGCGTCGAGTACTACGCCCGGATCGAGCGCGGGGGACTCGGCAGCGCCTCGCCGGCAGTGCTGGACGGCATCGCGCGAGCACTGCTCATGGACGACGCCGAGCGCGAACACCTGTACCGCCTCGCAGATCGGGCAGGCGCCGCTGGCGGCGGCTCACCGAGGCAGGAGCGAGGCACAACCGGCTGGCGCCCCTCACCGACCCTGCAGTGGTTCCTCGACTCGGTGGGAACGGCGGCTGCCCTCGTCGGCAACGGCCGCACGGACCTGCTCGCGTGGAATCCGCTCGGCCGCGCTCTGATGGACGAGCTGATCGCCACGAGCACGACGGTCAGACCCAACTTCGCGCGGTTCATCTTCCTCCAACCGGTCGCCCGCCGGTTCTACCCGGACTGGGACACGGCCGCCGCGATGAACGTGGCTCAGCTGCGCACGGAGGCGGGCCGCGTCCCACATGACAAGGAGCTCCACGACCTCATCGGCGAGCTGTCGACCCGCAGCGACCACTTCCGCCGGCTGTGGGGACGCCACGACGTGTGGCACCACGAGAGCGGCACCAAGCGCTATCACCACCCGATCGTCGGCGAGCTGACCCTGCACTACGACGGGCTCGACGTCGTCGGGAATCCCGGCGTTCAGCTCACCGTCCTGACGGCGGAACCCGGATCCCCTGACTACGAAGCCCTCCAGGTGCTCGGCGCCTGGTCCACACCCGAACCCGGGACGCCGCACAGCCGGAGTCTGACGCCGCGCGCCACCGAGGCGGAGGCGTGAGGAAGATTCACGGATGACGTCGAACGACACCGGCCAGTTCTCCGGGAGGGTCGCCTAGTCACCGGTGAGTAGCGTGGGTGGTCTCCCGATGATCGGACCTCGACCGACATGACGAGCGACGCGCGCCACCGGCGTGAGCTCGACCTGCTCACGATCGGGACGGAGCGTGACGACCCCGACGACCGAGCACGATCGTGGTCCGAGGACCTGCGGACGGTGGTGAGACGGGGCGAGGGGGTGAGCGCGGGTCTCGCGGAGGCGATCCGGTCGGCGGCGCGGAGCGGCGCCCTTCGTGCGGGTGTGAGGATGCCGTCCTCCCGCGCCCTGGCCGAGGACCTCGGCGTCTCCCGCAACACGGTGACCGAAGCCTACACGCAGCTCGTGGCGGAAGGCTGGCTGGCGACCCGGCAGGGCTCCGGCACGTGGCTCGCCGACCGTGCCGGCGACGGTCCGGACGTGGCCCCGATCGACATCGGGAGCAGGCTGGAGGAGATCGCGTCCTTCCGGTACAGCTTCGAGCCCGGCTCGCCCGACGTGTCGGCATTCCCCCGCGAGGCGTGGGCGGCCGCCGCGCGACGTGCGTTGCTCGCCGCTCCGTCGCGGAGCCTGGGATACATCGACAGCCGTGGCGATCCCGGCTTGAGGCACACACTCGCCGAGTACCTCGGACGGGTGCGCGGCGTCGTGTGCCATCCGGAGCAGGTCGTCGTCTGCTCCGGATTCACCCAGGCGCTGGCCGTGCTGTCCCGGGTGATCGCCTCCCGCCGCGGTGTGCTCGCCCTCGAGGAGCAACGCCACTGGCACCACACCGTCGTCGTGCACACGGCCGGAGTGCGCACCCTGACGCTTCCTCTGGACGAGGACGGGGCGGACGTCGCCCGACTGCCCTCCACGAGCGCGACGGCGGTGCTGCTGACGCCGGCCCATCAGTACCCGTCCGGCGCCCGGCTGAGCACAGCCCGACGTCGCGCCGTGATCGAGTGGGCGCGGACGTCCGGTGGGCTCATCGTCGAGGACGACTACGACGGGGAGTTCCCCGACCCGCGCGGGCGGCACCGTGCCCTGCAGGGCCTGGAACCGGGGCACGTCGCGTACTGCGGCACGGTGAGCAAGACTCTCGCGCCCGGGATCAGGCTCGGCTGGGTCGTGGCACCGCCGGTCTGGGTCGGCGAGATCGTCCGGACGAAGCGGAACCTCGATCAGCAGGCGGGCGTGCTCACCCAGCTCACCCTGGACGACCTGATCACCTCTGGCGAGTACGACCGACACGTTCGCCGCTCCCGCCTCGCGTACCGACGGCGTCGGGAAGCGCTGGCGTCCACCGTCCGAATGGCAGCCCCGTGGGCAGACATCCAGGGCGGGATCGGTGGCCTGCACGTCGTGCTCACCTGGAGCGATCGTCCGGGGATGCCGACCGTCGAGGCCGTCCAGGACTCGTGCGCCCGGCTCGGCGTCTCGCCGCCGCCGGCGCTCACGCGGTTCGGGCCGGTCCCCGCGGGCCGCGCGGGTGTCGTGATCGGCTTCGCGACGCCGGCCGAGCACGAGTTCCGCGGTGCGCTCGCAGCGCTCGCCTCGGCGTTACGAGCAGCAGCGGCCGAGGCAGGCCCCGCCGAGGTCTGAGCGTCCGGCTGATCGCGACCGCCGCTGCCGTGCGGGTCCCTCCACCCGAAGTGGTCCCCTCTTGGGACGGCCAACTGGACCAGCCAGGGGCTGAGGCGCCGACGTAGCGTCGTCGAGTTCCGAACACGGCTGGTGGGGATGGGGGAACGCATGAGCATCGAGCTGGACAGGATCGCCGAGATCCGGGAGTCGCTCGACCGAGTGCAGCAGGTCGCCGAGGCGGTCGACGCCGAGGGCACGCTCGCTGAGGCGACCGATGACACTGGTTCGGTCAGCGTGCAGCTGGGGCACGACGGCGCGATCGTCTCGCTCGTCGTGGACGCCGACTGGCCGGACCACTACCGCCCGGAGGAGCTCGGTCAGGTCGTCCGGGACACGATCCGTGCTGCGGAGGTCGCGCGGCTGAGGACCGCGCTCACCATGACCGGCGAGCGGCTGCGCGACGCTCCGCCGACGACGCGGCCGATGCCGCCGACGTCGGACTCGCTGCCCGGCCGGCTGCGGGAGATCCTCGCCGAGCGCCCGGCCGGGGCGGTCGACGCGCAGGCCGTCGCCTCGAGGCTGAACGGCGTCGTCGACGAGGCACTCCACGCGCTGGGGGAAAGCCGCGAGCTCCTCGAGGCGCGACGACGCGCGCGCTACGACGGGCACCGTGAGGGCGGCGTCGTCGCCACGGCGGATGCTCAGGGTCAGCTGCTCGAGGTCGCCTACGACGGCGACTGGTTGCGTGGGCAGTCGGCGCTCGCGATCTCCCTCGCCACGACGGACGCGATCGTCGCAGCGCGGGCCGAGGCATCCGCAGCCGCCGCGCGGAGCTCTCACGACGCGACACCCCTCGAGCGACTAGCGCGCGAGCTCCAGGACCCGATGGCCGTCGCCGACCGACTCGGCCTGCTCGGCTGACGGGAGGCGCCATGACGTACGAGGTGGCGATGGAGGCACTCGCCGAGGAAGCGGTGCTCTGGTACGAGGTCGCGAACGGACTGAGATCGGCCGCCAACTCCGTGAACGGGCTCGGGGTCGTGGAGCGGGCGTTCACGTTCCTCGGGGACGGGTTCGACCAGCAGTACGAGCAGGTCCGCACTCGCATCCACGATCTTCTCGTCGACGGGGCGAACACCGTCCAGGGGGCGTCGGAGGAGCTGCGGTACGTGCATGCCACGTACGCCTCGACGGACGAGGCGGCGAAGGCCCGTCTCGACGGCCAGTGGAACTGGGAGTGAGGGGGCAGACATGAACATCGACGCCGTCATCGAGCTCATCCGGAACGTGGAGCGGGAGATCGCCGCCGCTCGGCAGCGGGTCGTCGACGGGATCGACCTCTCCTCGCCGACGGACATCGTCGGCGGCATGCTGATCGCGGAGGCGCTCGACTACCTCGACACGCTCGTGCGGCAAGTCATCGACTGGCTGGAGGAGATCAGCATCGCGTTCGGGAATCCCGCGGACATCGACCGGGCGGCGAACGGGTGGGCGTCCGGGGTCGGCGGGCCGGTCTCAGAGCTCCGCACGCTCGTGGAGTCCAGCGACCTGCTGCGCGGCGGCAACTGGACGGGCGAAGCGGCTGAGGCCTACGGCCGCCTGATCCCGATCCAGCTCGACGCGATCGGCGACGTCATCGACCCGATCGCGCTCGAGATCTACGATGCCCTCTCCGACGCCTGGCTCGGCGTCAGCGTCTTCCAGATGGGCCTCGTCGCCACGCTGGTCGCCCTCATCGCGGGCATCGCGACCTCGTTCACGATCGCGCCGCTCATCGCAGCGGTCGCGACGGCCGCTGTCGCCCTCACCACGGCGGTCATCACGCTGCAGTGGGAGCTGAGGAACGCGGCCGGCACGCTGGGCACGCTCGACGCCGGGGTTCGCGACAGCTGGCCGCAGTTCGCGCGGTGACACCGGGCGTTCAGCCCCAGCTGGCTCGCGCCAACCGTCGCCACGGAGCAGCGCCGGTGGCGGCTTTGCTGTCGCGCTCGCCGGGCAGGTACCCTGCACGGGACTCGGCCTCGGCCGGTCCCCTTGGAGACGTCGCATAGTCAGGTCTAGTGCGCGGCCCTGCTAAGGCCGTGGAGGAGCAATCCTCCCGTGGGTTCAAATCCCACCGTCTCCGCCACGAGGCCCCGAATCCCTAGGGATCCGGGGCTTTTCGTTGGCATCATGCGGCTAGCGGGCAGTCGACTCGCCCGCTGCGGTGAGCACAAATGGGCAGGTGCCACGGCGATCGCGGGGGCGAGTGGCCGGAGCACCGATCGCGCGCAGCGAAGATCCTCGTGGGACCGGTCTGCACCGTGATCGGTTCCACGGAGACTGCTCTTGGGCTCAGGCTTGCTGCGGAGCGCGAACGGTGTCACGGTCCGGGCTGGTCACCATGGTCGCCGACGATGCGGTGCGCGGCCAGGTCCAGGCGTACCGCAGGATCAGGGCGAGAAGGATCAGTTCCAGCGCGATGCCGAGGCCGTAGAAGTACAGCCAGGACTCGCCCACCGCGTTGAATGCCGTGACGGGGACGTAGAGCGAAGCCACGACGAGGTTCGTGATCCGGTTCACCCTGGCGGGCAGTGTCATCGACAGCACGACCATGAGGATCGGGATGGCCATGAGGGCCAGCGCCGTCGTCGAAAAGGTCTGGGAGAGGGCGAACTCGAAGACCCTGCCGGCGAGGATGTCGTCGACGACGCCGGGCGTGAAGAAGTTGAGAATGTCCACGTAGGCGTACAGGAACATGAGGCTTGTCCACGCTGCGGCGAGCTTGGCTCTCACCGGGATCGGCTGGTCGTCCAGTGTGATGGTGGGTTGACGTGTTCTCATCATGGGCTCCGTTGCTGTGGTGACGATCGGTAGGTCCACGATCGACGAGCGCGGCGGCGAGCTCGTCCGCCCGGAGGCTGCAGTTCGCCTGGCCGATGGCAGGATCTCTCTCTCGTGCTTTCGGCCGGTACGCCAGGACGCGCCGATCCCTAGGCTGGATTCGTGGTCACCGTTCGGCGCTCCATCTGGCACGAGCCGCGGCCTGCTGACGTCCCGCCCGTTGGTCGTCTCGACTGGCTGCTCGTGGGCGTCTTCGCGGCCGCTGCCTTGGTCGAGGGCCTTGTCCGGCCGGGCTTGGCCTGGCGACCCCTGGTGATGGTGCTCGCCCTGGCGCTGATACCTGCCCTGCTCTGGCGGCGGCGCCGCCCCCTGGTGGCCGCCCTGGTCGGGTGGGGCGTCGCCGGGCTGCTCTCGGTCCTCCAGCTGACTGCAGACGCCGGGGAGCTCGGCCTGTACGCCATGATGGCCGTCCTGATCCTGCTCTACTCACTGGTGCGGTGGGGCTCGGGACGGGAGATGGTCGTGGGGACGGCGTTCGTGACAGTCGTCGTCGCGCTGGGGATGTACGCAACCTCCGCGGGCTGGGTCGACGTTTTCGGCGGGATCGTCCTCTTGTTGTTGTTCGTCGCCCTCGCAGCGGTGTTCCGCTATCGCGCGGACCTCCTGCATCGCCAACAGCGCGAGATCCGCAATCAGGAACGGGTGGCGCTGGCGCGTGAGCTGCACGACACCGTGGCCCACCACGTCTCGGCCATCGCGGTGCAGGCACAGGCCGGTGGCGTGGTCGCCGGCGCCCAGCCTGAGAAGGCTGCCGAGGTCCTGGCCGCCATCGAGTCTGAAGCGTCGCAAACCCTGGCGGAGATGAGATCCATGGTGCGGGTGCTGCGCGAGGAGGAAGCCGTCGCCTACTCACCGCCGCTGGGTGTCGCGGACCTGCCTGCTCTGGCGCGCGCCGACACGACGCCCACGGTCGAGGTCTCGCTGGACAGCTCGTTGACTCGGCTGGCACGACCCGTGGACGCCGCGCTCTACCGGCTCGCGCAGGAGTCGCTGACCAACGCCGTCCGGCACGCCCGGAGCGCGACCCGCGTCGGGATCGTCGTACGGCAGGAGGGCGACGCCGTCAGGCTACGTGTCAGCGACGATGGACAGACGGAGCCGGGCCCAGCCCCGGAGCCTGGATTCGGCCTGCTGGGCATGGCCGAACGCGTCCTGCTCCTCGGCGGCTCGCTCTCCGCGGGGCCGGGGCCCGATGGTGGCTGGGTGGTCGAGGCCGTGCTGCCGGTCGAGGTGCTGACATGAGCATCCGTGTGGTCGTAGCCGACGACCAGGACCTGGTCCGGGCCGGGCTGGTGATGATCCTCGGCGCGCAACCCGACCTCGAGGTCGTGGGTGAGGCAGAGGACGGGCTCGCAGCGCTCGAGCTGGCGACCCGACTGCGTCCCGATGTCCTCCTCGTCGACATCCGGATGCCCGGGCTCGACGGCGTCGAGGTGACGCGGCGGCTGGCCGGGCCAGGCGTGACGGACCCGATGGCGGTCGTCGTGATCACCACCTTCGACCTCGATGAGTACGTCCTCGGCGCCCTACGCGCGGGCGCCCGCGGCTTCCTCCTGAAGGACGCCGGGCCGGAGCTCCTCGTGCGGGCCATCCACGCCGCGGCCGAGGGGGACGCGCTGATCGCCCCCAACGTCACCCGACGGCTGCTGGCGACCTTCGCCGACCAGGCGCCGGCGGTACCGGTCCAGCCCATCGACCCTCTCACCGGGCGCGAGGAGGAGGTGCTCGCGCTGGTGGCACGGGGCCGGACCAACGCCGAGATCGCCACCGAGCTCTTCGTCGGCCTCAGTACGGTCAAGACCCACGTCGCGTCGTTGATGACCAAGCTCGGCGCCCGCAACCGCGTCGAGATCGCGATGTGGGCCTACGACACCAGGCGCGTGAGAGCGGACTAAACGGTCCGGTTCAGACTCCCCCTGCGCACAGCTACGACCCGAAGCGGGTGATGAGCCGGTCCAGCGCGGCGTCGACGTCGGGATCGACCACGCGGCGGCGCTCGTCGGCGTCGTACCAGGCGAGGACCTCGGCGGCGCCCTGCCAGTACCGGGTGGTGGCCGTGTACTCGGGCACCAGCGCCTTGACCTTGCTGTTGTCGAAGACCACCGAGTGCACCTTGTCCCCGACCAGCCCGTCGAGCTCGTCCTGCAGCTCGGTCCCGATGGCCCGTCCCGGGATGGGGATGAGCTCCGGCTCGTCCGCGCCGGCGGCACGGGCCAGGATCCGCGTGATCTGCGCCCAGGTGAGTGACTCGTCGGAGGTGATGTGGAAGGTGTCCCCGACCGCGCGGCGGTCGCCCAGCAGCCCGACGAACGCGACGGCGAAGTCGCGCGTGTGGGTCAGCGTCCACAGCGAGGTACCGTCGCCGACCACCGGCACCGGCGCTCCGCGGCGCAGTCGGTCGATCGCCGTCCAGCGTCCCGGGATCGGGATGCTGCGCTCGTCGTAGGTGTGGCTGGGGCGGACGATGGTCGCCGGGAAGTCGCGCTCGCGCCAGGCCCGCACCAGCACCTCCTCGCTGGCGATCTTGTTCCGCGAGTACTGCCAGAACGGGTTCTTCAACGGCGTCGACTCGGTGATCGGCAGGTGCTCCACCGGCTTGGCGTAGGCCGAGGCCGAGGAGATGTAGACGTACTGGCCGACGACGCCGTCGAAGATCTCGACGTCGGCCGCCGCCTGCTCGGGCGAGAACGAGCGGAAGTTCACGACGACGTCCCACTCCTGGCCGGCGACGGCGGCCCGGATCGAGTCCGGATCCCCGGCGTCTCCGACCAGCGACCTTGCGCCCTCGATCGGGGGCCGGGCGTCCGGGGTGTCCGACGCCGCCGAGACGCCCCGGTTGAGGAGCGTGAGGTCGTGACCCCGTTCGATCGCCAGTCGGCTCGACGCCGCGCTGATCGTGCCGTTGCCGCCGATGAAGAGGACTCGCAGCGCTGCCATGGCGGCCACCCTAGCCATCCCGCGGTACCCGCCCTCGGGCTGGTCCGGACGCACGGGTGCGCCGAGGTGCTGACGCGTCGGATCGGATCGATCTCTCCTTGGTGCCTTCCGCTCAGCTGCTGTTCCCGTTCGACCTGGAGGTAGCGCTCGCCGTCGACGACGTCAGCCGCTACCGGTGCTCGGCCGTGACGACCGGACCGTCGCTCGCCGTCGCCTCGTACGCGCCGACCGTCGCCGGCCAGGTGGCGGCGCATCGCGATCGCCCGCACTCGCACGCGAACGGGAACTCCGGTCGCGCGTCCAGCCGCTCGGTCTCGACCCAGAGCCGGATCTGCCTGGCCGCCGCCCGGTTCTCGAACCGCCGCTGCTCGGCGAGACGCGCGCCCGGTTCGAGGCGCGACGCCGCGCCGAGCGCAGGAGCCAGAGCCGCCTCGGCGGCGCGCCGAACGGCCACCCAGTCGGGGTCCGCGCCCACCTCCACCACGGGCCGCCCCGCGACCACCGCGCCCTCCCGCACCCGGCGCGCCAGGACGGCGTCGCGCGCCAGGTACCCGGCGAGACGCGCCCGACCTCCCGGGTCCTCGACGGCGGCGAGGCGGCGCTCCCGCGCCGACCTCGTCTGCTCCGCGTCCGGCACGAGCCACACCGCCCAGCCGTCGCGGAGCCCGGACGCGTCGTCCGGGAACAGCTGGGGTCCCTCGACGACGGCCGGAACCTCGCCGAGGTCGCGGGCGCGGACGTCGGCGCGCACGAGGGCGAGCCGCTCCCTGCTGCTCTCCACGAACACCTCGGCGGCCGCATCCGGTTCCTCCGGGTCGGGTGGCGGCCAGTCACGTGGCCCGAGCCGCTGGACGTGGTCGTAGGTCCACCGGTCGATCGGGTGCAGCGGCAGGTCGTGCTCGTGCGCGAGCGCACGAGCGATCGTCGACTTCCCCGCCCCCGGCGCCCCGCCGATCCACATCATCGGTACGTCCGGCCGCCCCGTCGCCTCGTCGGTCACCCAGGGAAGTCTCGCGCACCTGCACGAGGCGCGCTTCGCCGTCGTCGGCAGCCGACGGCGTTTGATCGCCCGACGGCGTCAGCTGGCCTCGGCGACGGTGAGGGCCTCGGCCTCGGCGATCTCCGGCTCGTCGTCGCGGTCGGCGTGCCCCAGCGTGCGCCGCTGCGTCAGCAGCACGACGAACGCGACGACCACGGCCGCCGCCCCCATCCAGAACGGCAGCCCCACGCTCACCTCGGCGAGGAACCCGGCGAGGAACGGCGCGAGCGCGCCGCCGAAGAACCGCACGAAGCTGTACGCCGCCGACGCGACGGCCCGCTCCACCGGCGCGGCCACCATCACGGCCTCCGTGAGGAGCGTGTTGACGACGCCGAGGAACGCACCCGCGAGGATCACGCACACGATGAGGGCAGCGGGCGCCGTCGTCGTCAGGGCCATGACCGCGAGGACGACGCCGAGCCCCACGAACATCGCCAGGATCACGCCGATCCTCCCGAACCGCCTGTGCAGGCACGGGGCGACGAGCACCGACGTGACCGCCAGGCACACACCCCAGCCGAAGAAGATGAGGCCGAGGGAGCCGGCGGACATGTCGAGCACGAGCGGCGTGTACGCGAGGAGCGCGAAGAAGCCCATGTTGTAGAAGAACGCCGTCACGGCGAGCGCACGCAGCGCCGGGAAGCGCAGGGCGCGGAACGGGTCCGCTAGCGACGTCCGCCGCTCGGGCGGGGCGCTGCGGGGAAGCAGCACGGTGATCGCCACGAAGGCGATCGCCATGAGCACGGCGGTCCCGAAGAACGGCCCGCGCCAGCTCACCGAGCCGAGCAGACCACCGAGCAGCGGGCCGGTGGCGATGCCGACGCCGAGCGCCGCCTCGTACAGGATGATCGCCGACGCCACGCCCCCGGACGCTGCCCCGACGATCGTCGCGAGCGCCGTCGCGATGAACAGCGCGTTCCCGAGTCCCCAGCCGGCCCGCAGGCCGACGATGGCGCCGATCGAGTCGGAGGCTCCGGCCAGCGCGGCGAACACGACGATGATCGCGAGCCCGGCGAGCAGCGTCTTCTTGGCCCCGATGCGGCTCGACACCCAGCCAGTCACGAGCATCGCGACCCCGGTCACGGCCATGTAGCTCGTGAACAGGAGCATGACCTGGGCGTGCGTCGCGTCGAGGTCGCTGGCGATCGCCGGGAGGATCGGGTCCACGAGACCGATGCCCATGAACGCGACGACCGCCGCGAACGCCACCGCCCACACGGCGCGCGGCTGCCTCAGGAGCGAGGGGCCGCCGTCGTCGGACGTCGGGCTCGACCCCGCCGTCGGGTCGTGCTGATCTGCGGCGGTGGACGCCGACGGCGCCGCCCCCGATGCGTGGGCGTTGCGTGGGGTGGTGGTCGTCATGCGGCGTCCTCTCCGTCTGAGCGCGAGTGCGGCGTGGTCTGCGAGCGCGGCGACGGCGCCACGTGGCCAACCGGAGACGGTACTCCTTTTGGTTGCACCATGCAAGCAGCACGAACGGTTCGCCCCGCTGGGATGCCCGCGAGAGGCCGCGTTCCGCCGATCGCCGCGTGGGCAACCGGCGGGACGCGACGCCTCGGCGAACCGAGGGCGGCGCGGAAGGCCCGGCCTCAGCCGTGCATGAGCCCCGTGACGTTGCCGTCGGCGTCGGCGACAGCGGCGATGCGCCGCCCCGGGCCGACCTCGGCGATGGGCTTCACGAGCGTCGCCCCGGCCGCCGTCGCCGCCTCCACGGCGGCCTCCAGGTCGTCGACCGGGTGGTACCCGATCGGACCCGTGAGCCCGGTCGCGTGGCCGTTCGGGTCGAGGCCGATCTCCTGGTCGCCGAGCCGGTAGCCGACGTAGTACTCCGAGTCCGCGTACGGCTCCGTGCCGAGCAGCGTCGTGTAGAACGCCTTCGCGGCCGAGAGGTCCCGGACGGGGTACGTGATCACCTTGAACACCTGCGACATGCTTCTCACCTCGAGGGTCGCGGTCACATCCCGATGATGCGACGCGTCATGTGGGTGACGACCGGCGCGAGGAGGATGTGACCGATGGACCGCACGGAACGACTGGCCCGACGCTTCGAGGAGGACCGGCCGCACCTGCGCGCCGTCGCGTACCGCCTCCTCGGATCCGCCGCCGAGGCCGACGATGCCGTACAGGAGGCGTGGCTGCGACTCAGCAGATCGGACACGAGCGACGTCGCCAACCTCACGGGGTGGCTGACGACGGTCGTCGGGCGGATCTCGCTCGACATGCTGCGCTCCCGCACGTCGCGCCGCGAGGCTCCGCTCGAGGCCGAGCGCTCGGACGCCGTCGACCACGCCGCGCCCGACCCGGAGGCCGCGGCCGTGCAGGCGGACGCCGTCGGCACGGCCCTCCTCGTGGTCCTGGACCAGCTCGCACCCGCGGAACGGCTGGCGTTCGTGCTGCACGACCTGTTCGGCGTGCCGTTCGAGGACATCGGGCCGATCGTCGGGCGGTCGACGACGGCGTCCCGTCAGCTCGCGAGCCGCGCGCGGCGGCGGGTGCGTGGGGCCGGCGACGACGCCGGCGCCGAACCGGACCCGGCCCGCCAGCGTCAGGTGGTCGAGGCGTTCCTCGCGGCCTCGCGCGAGGGCGACTTCGCCGGGCTCCTGGCCCTGCTCGACCCGGACGTCGTGCTGACCGCCGACCGGGCCGCCGTCGCCGCCGCGACCGTCAACGCGGCGAAGGGGGCCCCGGAGCTCGCTCCCGAGGTGCGCGGTGCTGGCGCCGTCGCGGAGGCGTTCGCCGGGCGCGCGGCGTACGCGACGACGGCGCTCGTCGACGGCGCGTGGGGCGCCGTGTGGGCCTCGGACGGCGCAGCGCGGGCGGTGTTCGCGTTCACGGTAGAGCGGGGACGCATCGTGGGCATCGACCTCGTGCTGAACCAGACCACCGTGCGCGAGATGGACGTCCAGCTCGTGCCGTAGCGGGGGCGCGGGACCTGGCCCATGGCCAGGAGTGGGGTGGATCCGGGAGCGCATGGCTCCCGGATCCACCCCATTCCTGGACCTAGCGCAGGGCGGAGGGCGGGGGATTCGAACCCCCGGTGCGGGGTCACCGCACAACGGTTTTCAAGACCGTCACATTCGGCCGCTCTGTCAGCCCTCCCGGCTCGCGGGCGCCAGGGCGCGACGCGGGCGGCGCCCATTCTCCCGCACCCGACGTCAGGCCGCGTCCCACCATCCGGAGGCGCGACCCGGCGTCACGACGTCGAGCCCGTACACGGCGCTCACCCGGCACAGCAGCGGGTCGTAGCTCACCATCACCCGCACGTCGGGGTGCGTGACGGCGATGCCGACGTCGATCGCGCGGAACGGGTCGACGACGCTCGCGGCGTGCGCCGCCGTCGCGAGCGCCTGGTCGCTGACGCCCAGCACCTCGACGCCGACGACGGCGTCCTCCCCCGCGCGCTTGGTGGCCGGCGGGGACGAGCGCAGCCCGCTGCGCATGCGCGCCAGCGCCCCCGCGCTCGTGCACAGCCGGCCCTCGAGCTCCCCCTCGAACGTCGCCCGCCACGCGCGCCAGGGCGCGGCGTCCGGGCCGTCGGCGGCGTCGACGGCGAAGGTCGACCCGTCGACGAATGCGCGCACCCACCCAGCGTAGGGCGGCCTCGGCGAGGACGCGGATGGGGTGACGCCGTAGGGTCGTCAGCGTGCTCGCGATGACGATCGACGACGGGCGGCTGGTCCCCACGGACGTCCCGCGCCCCGAGCCCCGTCCCGGCCAGGTGCTCCTCGACGTCGTGGCCGCCGGCGTCAACCGCCCCGACCTCCTGCAGGTCGCCGGGGGCTACCCGCCGCCGCCCGGCGCGCCCGTGTGGCCGGGCCTGGAGGTCTCCGGCCACGTCGCCGCGGTGGGCGACGGCGTCACGTCGCTCCGCACCGGCGACGCCGTCGTCGCGCTGCTCGACGGCGGCGGGTACGCGGAGCAGGCGGTCGTCGCGGCGGGGCAGGTGCTCCCGGCGCCCGACGGCGTCAGCCTCGTCGACGCCGCCGGGTTGCCCGAGACGGTGTGCACGGTGTGGTCGATGATGGTCCGCGCCGCGCGCCTGCGGGCCGGGGAGACCGTGCTCGTGCACGGCGGGTCGGGCGGCATCGGGACGACGGCGATCCTCGTCGCGAAGGCGCTCGGCGCGCGGGTGATCACGACCGCGGGCGGCCCGGACCGGACGGCGCGCTGCCGCGACCTCGGCGCCGACGTCGCGATCGACCACCGGCCGGGCGACGTCGTCGAACGCGTCGAGGACGCCTCCGACGGCCGCGGCGTCGACGTGATCCTCGACCTCCTCGGCGGCGGAGCGCTCGCCGACAACGTGCGACTGCTCGCCACCGACGGTCGGCTCGCCGTCATCGGCACCCAGGCCGGCAGCCGCGGCGAGCTCGACGTGTGGCAGCTCATGAAGCGCCGCGCGAGCGTGCACGCCGCCACGCTCCGCGCGCGCCCGCCGGCGGAGAAAGCGGCGATCGTGGCCGACGTCGGCACCCACGTCTGGCCGATGGTGGCGGCGGGGCTCGTGCGCCCTGTCGTGGACCGCGTCCTGCCGCTGCGCGAGGCCGCGCAGGCGCACGCGCTGCTCGACGCCGGCGCGATCTTCGGCAAGGTGCTCCTGGCGACCGGCTCCGGTTCGGCGGGGGGCGCGGCATGAGCGTCGGGACCGCCGAGCTCGCCGACGCCTTCGAGGCCGAGCGTCCCCGGCTGCTGCGCGTCGCGTACCGGCTGACGGGCAGCGTCGCCGACGCCGAGGACGCCGTGCAGGAGGCCTGGCTGCGCCTCGACCGGGCGGAGTCCGCAGCGATCCGCGACCTGCCCGCCTGGCTCACGACGGTCGTCAGCCGCATCTGCCTCGACCGGCTCACGTCGGCCGCCGCCCGCCGCGAGACATACGTCGGGAACTGGCTGCCCGAGCCGGTCGTGACGGCGTTCCCGACCCCCGGGCACGCGAGCGCCGCGCCGGACCCCCTGGACGCCGTCGTCGCCGACGCCGACGCGCGGTACGCCGCCCTCGTCATCCTCGAGGCGCTCCCGCCGAACCAGCGCGTCGCGTTCGTGCTGCACGACGGCTTCGGCGTGCCCTTCGCCGACGTCGCCGACGTGCTCGGGACGTCCCCCGCGAACGCGCGCCAGCTCGCGGCGCGCGCCCGTGCCGGCGTGGCCGACCCACCTCCGGCGTCGGACGCCGAGACGCGCCTGCGCGCCGTCGAGCAGCTCGCCGCCGCCCTCTCGGCCGGCGACCTGGACGCGATCGTCGCCGTCCTGCACCCGGACGTCGTCGCCCGCGGGGACTCCGGCGGCACGACGGCGACGGCGCTGCACGCGGTGCGCGGCTCCGACAAGGTCGCCCGCTTCTTCCTCGGGCTCCTCGACAAGTACGGCACGCACGTCATCACGACGGCGCGGCCCGTGCTCGTCAACGGCGAGCTCGGCTTCCTGCTCGCGGGCTCGCCCGGCGACGCCACGCACGACCCGATCCCGCCCCGCGTCATGGCGCTCGGCGTGCGCGACGGCCGCATCGCTGAGCTGTACGACCTGGCGAACCCCGCGAAGCTGCGCCACGTCCGGCTGCCCGACGGCACGCGCCCCGTGCCGGAGGCGGACTGAGCCGCCGGCTGGGGCGGACGCCCGTACGCTGGCCCGCTGTGAAGACCGACCTCGTCCTCTCCCCGTTCGGGGCGGAGGGGCACCAGATGATCGCCGCGGCCGAGGCCGCCGACGCCGACGGCTGGGACGGCGTGTGGACGTACGACCACTTCAGCGCGCTCGTCGCCACGGGCATCGGCCCGCGGGGCTGGTCACGCGACCCGTTCGTGGCTCTCGGCGCGATCGCTGCGCGCACGCAGCGGCTCCGCCTCGGCGTCCTCGTCGCCAACATCGCGAACCGGCACCCGGCGCAGCTCGCGAGCGCGCTCAACACGCTGCAGGCGCTCGCGCCCGGCCGGGTCGTGTGCGGCATCGGGGCCGGAGCCGGGCCGGGCACGCAGTTCGCGGCCGAGGCGAACGCGATCGGGCGCACCACGCTGCCGGTGACGGCGCGACGGGCCCTGCTCGTCGAGTACGTCGCCGCGCTCCGGTCGATCTGGCGGGACGAGGACGCCGACGGCGTGACGATCCGCACGCACGGCCTCACCGGCGTCGTCGACGGCGCTGCGCAGCCGCCGATCGTCATCGGCGCCGGCACGGATGCCACGATCCGCCTCGCCGCCGAGCACGCGGACGGCGTCAACCTCGTCGGCGGGGCCGGACCGCGGCTCGCGGAGCAGGTGGCGCTCGCCCGCACGCACGCTGCGGCACCCGGGTCCGAGCGGGACTCCGACAGCGAGAGCCAGCGAGCGCAGGAGGATCGCGGCCGAGGATTCGAGGTCAGCGTGCACGCGCCGTTCGAGGTCGACCACCCCGGCGGCGGGGACCTCGCTCCCCTGCTCGCGGCCGGCGTCGACCGGCGCACGCTGTGGGTGACGGCGCCCTACCCGGTGGACGCGATCCGGCGCGTGGGCGCCTGGCTGACCGCGGACTGAGATCGCGCCGGGCGGACTCTCGCCGTCGTTGCCGGGTGCCGAGGAACCGGTGCCGCGTCGGCAACCGAGCTTCGGCGTCCGCCGAGCGCGGGCCGGGGACGGCGTGACGGAGCGCCGCCGTACGCTGGGCCGGTGCTCCGGCTCCTCGACGACGTCAGCTGGGACGGCGCACCCGTGGTGGGCGCGCGGCCCCGGGCGTTCCTCGCGGCACTCGCGCTCGCGGCGCCGGGCGCCGTGGCGGACGATCGCCTCGTCGACGCCGTGTGGGGCGACGACGCACCGGCACACCCCGCGAAGGCCCTCCAGGTGGTCGCGGCGCGCGCCCGCACCGCGACGTCGCCCGGCGCCGTCGTCCGCACGCCGCACGGCTACCGCCTCGGCCTCGCGGAGACCGACGTCGACACGTTGCGCCTCGCCGGCCTGACCGGGCTCGCGGAGCGGAGCCTCGCCGGCGGCGACGCGACCGGGGCGCGCGACGCCGCCCGCGAGGCCCTCGCGCTGGCCGGCGAACCCGAGCCCGCCCCGGGGGCGCTCGGCGAGCTGCGCGCGGCCGCCGCCGCGCAGAAGGAGCGGGCCGCCGTCGTCCTCGGCACAGCGCTGGCCGCCGGGGGCGACCACGACGCCGCGCTCCCGCTCCTCGAACGCGCCGCGGCGCGCCGCCCCGGCGACGAGGGCGTGCTCGCCGCGCTCCTGCGCAGCGAGGCCGCCGTCCGTGGACCCTCCGCGGCGCTCGAGCGGTACGACGCACACCGCACCCGGCTCGCCGACCGGCTCGGCACCGACCCCGGACCGGAGCTGCAGCGTCTGCACCGCGAGCTGATCGCCGCCGACCGGCCCGTCCGCACGGGCGTGCGCTTCGACCCCACCGACCTCATCGGCCGGGACGACGACGTCCGCCGCCTCCGCGCGATGGTCGCCACGAGCCGCGTGACGTCGATCGTCGGGCCGGGCGGGCTCGGCAAGACACGGCTCGCGCAGGTGCTCGCCCGCCGCGCCGAGGAGCCCGCCGTCCACGTGGTCGAGCTCGTCGGCGTGTCCGACCCGCAGGACGTGCTCGGCGAGGTGGGCACGGCGCTCGGTGTCCGGGACTCCGTCACCGGCCGGCGCGCTCTGACGCCCGAGCAGCGCGCCGACATCCGCTCGCGCATCGCGCAGCAGCTCGACGGCGTCCCGACCCTGCTCGTGCTCGACAACTGCGAGCACGTGGTCGACACGGTCGCCGACCTCGTCGCGTTCCTCGTCGCCACGAACCGCGACCTCACCGTCCTCACCACGTCGCGCGCGCCGCTCGGCATCGCCGCCGAGCGGGTGTACGCGCTGGCCCAGCTGGGCGACGCCGACGCCGCCGAGCTGTTCCGCCGGCGGGCGGTCGCCGCCCGCCCCGACGTCGCGCTCGACCAGCGCGAGGTGGCGGCCGTCGTCCGACGCCTCGACGGGCTCCCGCTCGCCGTCGAGCTCGCCGCGGCGAAGGTCAGGGTGATGTCCGTGGCGGACATCGACCGGCGCCTCGGCGACAGGTTCGCCCTGCTGCGCGGGGGCGACCGCTCCGCTCCGGACCGCCACCGCACGCTGCTCGCCGTCATCGACTGGTCGTGGAACCTGCTCGGCGAGCCCGAACGGCAGGCCCTGCGCCGACTGTCCGTGTTCCACGACGGCTTCGTGCTCGACGCCGCCGAGGCCGTGGTGCGGACGGCCGGACCGGGTGTGCTCGACGCCGTCGCGTCGCTGGTCGAGCAGTCGCTCCTGAGCGTGCACGACGCCGGCGGGAGCGTGCGGTACCGGATGCTCGAGACCGTCCGCGAGTTCGGGCGCCTGCGGCTCGCCGAGGCGGGCGAGGCGGCCGACGCCGAGCGGGCGCAGCGGGAGTGGGCCGTCGCGTACTGCGTCGCCGCGTGCGCCGACCTCCACGGCCCGAGGCAGATCGCCGCGATCGACCGCCTCTGGGACGAGGAGGCGAACCTCGCCGACATCGCGCGGCGGGCGACGACGCTGCCCGACGCCGAGTGCGTCGTCGTCGTCATGGCGGCGCTGGCCGACCTGTGGCGTCTGTCGGGCAACTTCGCCCGGATCGTCGCGCCCCTGAACCGGGCGGTGCTCACCGTGATCCGGGACCACCCGCTGCCCGACGCGCTGCTCGACCCGGCGCGCGACGTCGTCGGCGCGATCCTCATGACGGAGGGGATCTTCGGCGGGGAGGCGATCGCCGAGGCCCGCGAGGTGCTGACGCGGCTGGGCGCCGACTCCGCCGATCCGCGCGTGGCCGCGGAGACCACGTTCGTGCTCGCCGTCACGGCGGAGGACGTCGTGGGACCACAGGCTTTCCTCTCGCTCACGGCGTCGCCAGACCCGCGGGTCGCAGCTCTCGGCTGGCAGTGGTCGTGCCACTGGAAGGAGAACGACGGCGACATCCACGGCGCCATCGACGCCGCTGAGCGGGCGCTCGCCCTGGCCCGGCCGGAGGAGGGGCCGGCCGTGACGGCGAACCTCCACGCGGGCCTCGCCGGGATGCACCTGCAGATCGGTGACTCGGACGCCGGCGAGCGGTACGCGCTCCTCGCGCTCGAGCCGCTCACCGCGCTGCGCGCCGTCGACGACACGCACCAGCTGCGCGCCCTCCTCGCCGTCGTCGCCATGCGGCGCGGCGACCTGGCCCAGGCGGAACGGATCCTCGACCAGGTCGAGCGCGCCGACGCGCCGGAGTTCGGGTTCGGCGGGCACGTGGTCACGGCGTCGGGGCGGGCAGAGCTCGTGCTGGCGGAGGGCCACCTCGCCGAGGGCCTGCGGCGGTACCGGGACGCGCACGCCGCCGCCGGCGCGTTCCGCTTCCCCGGCGTCGCGGGCGTGCCGGGCTTCGAGCCGTGGACGCTCTTCTCGTCCGCGTCCTGCCTCACCGCGCACGCCCGGTACCTGCCCGCCGACACCCCGCCGTCGGACGCCGGAGCCGTCTTCGCCGCGGCGCTCGCCGCCACGGTCCTGGCGAAGGCCCGGACGTACGTGGGTGAGGGGGCCGGGTTCCTCGACTACCCCGTCGCCGGCACTGTGCTCTTCGCGCTCGCGTGGTGGCACGGGCGCCACGGAGCGGACGCCGACGTCGTCGCCCGCCTGCTGCTGCTCGCCGACGGCTTCGGCTACAACCGTGCCCTCCCGACGATGAGCCTCGAGGCGGCCGTCGCGATGCGCGACGACGTGACTCGCCGGTTCGCCGACCTCCGGCCCGCGTACGTCGGCCGCTTCGGCCCTCAGCTGCGTGAGGAGGCCGCGGCACTCCTCACGCAGCTGTGAGCGTCACATCTTGCGCTGGTAGCTGCGCACCGCGAGCGGGGCGAAGACCGCGACGACGACGGCGCAGCCGACGAGGGCCCAGCCGACCGCCGTCGTGACATCCCCGGTGTTCGCGAGGTCGCGCGTGGCCGTCACGACGAGCGACACCGGGTTCACGCGCACGAAGCCCTGCAGCCAGCTCGGGAGCGTCTCGATCGGGACGAACGCGTTCGACAGGAACGTCAGCGGGAACATGATCATCATCGAGATGCCCTGCACGCTGCGGGCGGAGCGCGCGATCGTCCCGACCCAGGTGAACACCCAGGCGAGCGACCATCCGGAGATGACCACGAGCATGATCGCCGCGGCCACGCCGACGACGCCGCCGCCGGGCCGGTATCCCATGAGGATCCCGGTGGCGAACGTGAGGACGGCGGCGATGAGGTACCGCAGCAGGTCGGCCACCATGGGCCCGGCCAGCGGCGCGATCCGCGCGATCGGGAGCGACTTGAAGCGGTCGAACACGCCCTTGTCCATGTCCTCGCGCAGCTGCACGCCCGTCGCCATGCAGGCGGTCAGCGCAGTCTGGGCGAGGATGCCCGGGATCATGAGCGGCAGGTAGCTGGCGACGTCGCCGCTGATCGCCCCGCCGAAGATGTAGGCGAACATCGCGGTGAACAGGAGCGGCTGGATCGTGACGTCGAAGAACTGCTCCGGGTTGCGGCGCATCGTCTTCGCCGCGCGCCACGCCATGGACATGGTCTGGGCGACGGCCTGGCGCAGGGAGACGTGGGACGTGGTGGCGGCGACGGGGTCGGCCGCGACCTGGGTGAGGGCGAGCGTGCTCATCGGACGTTCTCCTGAGGTTCGGTCGTGGTGTCGGTGGAGGCGCCGTCGTCGCCCTCGCCCGTGTCGTGGCCGGTGAGGGCGAGGAAGACCTCGTCGAGGCTGGGCTTGCTGACGTTGAGCGAGGCGACGGAGACGCCGGCCGTGCGCAGCGCGATGAGGACGTCGGCCGCCTCGTCGGCGCTCGACATCGGCACGTGGATGCGCCCCGACTCCGGGCTGAGCACCGGCTCGGCGCTCATCGCCCGGCTGACGACGTCGCCCGCCGTCGCGATCTCGGCGGGGTCGCTCAGCACGACCTGGAGGGTCGACGACCCGACCTGGCTCTTGAGCTCGTCCGGTGTGCCCTCGGCGACCTTGCGGCCGCGGTCGATGACGGCGATCCGGCCGGCCAGCTGGTCGGCCTCGTCGAGGTACTGGGTGGTGAGCAGCACCGTGCAGCCGCTCTCGACGAGCTCCCGGATCGTCGTCCACATCTGGCCGCGCGTGCGGGGGTCCAGGCCGGTGGTCGGCTCGTCGAGGAAGATCAGCGGCGGGCGGGTGATGAGGCTCGCGGCCAGGTCGAGCCGCCGCCGCATGCCGCCCGAGAACTGGGACAGGGGGCGGTTCGCGGCCTCCTCGAGGCCGAACCGGTCGAGCAGGTCCTGAGCCGTGGCGCGGGACTTCGGGCCGCTGATGCCCTGCAGCCGGCCGAACAGGTAGAGGTTCTCGGTGGCGGTGAGGTTCTCGTCGACGGAGGCGTACTGGCCGGTGACGCCGATGAGCTGGCGCACGACGTGCGGGCGCTGCTTGACGTCGACGCCGAAGATCTCGGCGCGCCCCTCGTCGATGCCCAGCAGCGTGGCGAGCATCCGCAGCGTGGTGGTCTTGCCCGCCCCGTTGGGGCCGAGGACGCCGAAGATCTCACCGCGGTGGACCTCCAGGTCCACGTGGTCGACGGCGCGGTTCGTGCCGAAGGTCTTGACGAGGCCCTCGGTGCGGACGGCGACGGCGGAGCCGTCGGCCCGGGAGCTCCGGGCGCGGCTGAGCAGTGGTGTGGTCATGGCGACCATGCTCGACGGCCCCGGTTTCACGGCGCCCTCAGGGCGCCTTCACCCCCACCTTCGCGAGAGGATCCCTGCGCGTTCGCGAGAGGATCTCTGCGCGTTCGCGAGAGGAAGTCTGCGCCACCGCGAGAGGATCTCTGCGCGTTCGCGAGAGGATCTTCGCGGCGCTCGCCCCCGTATCTCCCTTGACGCCCCTGGCACGCTGACGGGACGCACACCCGGGGAGACCGCACCGCCATGACCACGCCCGCTCCGCCGTCGTCGTCCACGGACCTCCACGGCCGCTCGCTGCAGACGCGCTCCTCGCTCGCTCAGGACCTCGCCGCGCTCGGCGTCCGGCCTGGCGAGACGCTGCTCGTGCACTCCTCGCTGAGCTCGCTGGGATGGGTGTGCGGGGGCGCGCCCGCCGTGGTCGATGCGCTCCTCGACGCGCTCGGGCCGGACGGCACCCTCGCCGTACCCACCCACTCCATGGACAACACCGACCCCGCCGGATGGCAGGCGCCGCCCGTCCCCGAGGACTGGTGGCCCCTCATCCGCGCCGAGATGCCGGGGTATGACCCGCGCACGAGCCCGACGCGCGGGATGGGCCGCATCCCCGACGCCGTGCGGGCCGTGCCGGGGGCGGTGCGGAGCGCGCACCCGCAGTCGTCGTTCACGGCGCTCGGGGCGCGTGCCGCCGAGGTCACCGAGCCGCATCCGCTCGAGTGCAACCTCGGCGACGACTCCCCTCTCGGCCACCTCGAACGCCTCGGCGCGCGCGTGCTGCTGCTCGGCGTCGGCTACGACGCGTGCACCACGTTCCACCTCGCCGAGTACCGCGTGCCGCGGCCGCGCCTGGCGCCGTCGTCGTGCGCGGTGCTCCGCGCCGACGGCACGCGGGAGTGGGTCACCTACACGGACGTCGAGCTCGACGACGAGGGCTTCCCCGAGCTCGGCGCCGCCTTCGAGGCTGCCGCCCACGACGACGACGGCGCCGCGTCCGGCGCGGGTGGCGGCGGCGTGGTCGTCGGTCGGGTGGGCGACGCGACGGCGCGCCTGTTCCCTCTGGCCGCGGCGGCGGCGTTCGCGACGGCGTGGCTCACGGAGCACCGCGCCTGACGTCGGTCAGCGCGGTACCGGGTCGGCCCACCCGACGTCCCGCCGCCACACCTCGTGCCGCGCGAGAAGACGGGCGACGTCGTCGGGCCGATCACCCGCCAGGTCTCGCCGCTCCGCGACGTCCGCCGCGAGGTCGACGAGCGTCAGGCCGTCCCCCGGGTCCGCGTGCTCGACGGCGCGGATCCCGGCGGCCGTCTCGGACGCGCCGTCGACGTAGCGGAGCTTGAGGTCGCCCTCGCGGACCGCCCACTGGAAGCCGCAGTCCCAGTGGAGCGCGTCGTGCGCGCGATCGCCGGCGCCGCTCAGCACGTCGGCCAGGTCGACGCCGTCGACGTCGTCGACCGCCCCGCCCGCCGCCGCGACGAGCGTGGGGACCAGATCGAGCGAGCTGACGAGCGCCGTCGTCGTCCGGCCGCCCGCCCACCCGCCGCCCGGCCACCGGACGAGGAACGGCACCCGGATCCCGCCCTCCCACAGCGTGTACTTCGTGCCGGCGAGGGGCGCGTTGCTGCCGTAGTTGCAGGTCGAGCCGCCGTTGTCGGTGAGGTAGACGACGATCGTGTCGTCGGCGAGACCGCGCTCCTCCAGCGTGTCGAGGAGCGCGGCGATCTCGGCGTCCATGAGCTCGAGCTGCGCGAGGTAGTACTCGCGGCCGTGCTCCAGGTTCGGGGTGATGGCGCCGTCGTACCAGTCCGCGTAGCCCTGGGCGTCGGCGTCGTGCCAGTCGTCGCGCGCCGGGAGCCCGCGGCGGCGCAGCTCGTCCGGCGGCAGCTGCCAACAGAAGTTGTGCACCGCGTTGAACGCGAGCATGAGGAAGAACGGCTCGGCGGCGTGGTCGTCGACGAACGTGCGCGACCGGCGGCCGAGCTCCGCCGTGAGGAAGCCCTCGAGGTCCTCGGGGTCGTCGCCGGAGAGCATCGGCTGGACGGCCATGCGCCAGGACGCCTCCGGCCCGTACTCCGCGACGGCGTCGTCGGAGTGCCGCAAGTAGTTCAGGCGTCCCTGCTGGCGGCCGGCGAGCCCGTAGTACGTCTCGGCGAAGCCGTGGTGCGGCGGGCACGCGCGGTCGCCGACGTCCTCCGGGCCGTAGTGCACCTTGCCGAGGTAGCCCGTGGCGTAGCCGAGCTCGGCGAACCGTTCGGCGAGGGACGTGCGCTCGTCGCCGAAGCGCGAGGAGTCGAACCACCTCGCGCCCCAGCGCTGCTGGTAGGCGCCCGAGATGATCGCCGCGCGGGACGGGCTGCAGATCGGCGCCGTGACGTACGCGTCGGTGCACGTCACGCCGTCGGCGGCCAGGCGGTCCAGCGCCGGCGTGCGCACCGCCGGGTCCAGGCCGAGCGCGCCGCGGTCCGCGTACCCGTGGTCGTCGGACAGGATCAGGACGACGTTGGGTCGGCGCATGCTCGGCACCCTACAAAGAACCTCTCGCGGTCACGCACAGATCCTCTCGCGGTCACGCACAGAACCTCTCGCGGTCGCGCAGAGAACCTCTCGCGAAGGTCAGAGGGCGGCGAGCCCCCGCAGGAACGCCTCCACGATCGGCCCCGACGTCGCCGAGCCGTAGTCCCCGCGTTCCACGAACACCGCCACCGCGAGGTCGCCCTGCGTCGCGATCATCCACGCGTGCGTGTGCGGCGGGTCGGCGTCGCCGTACTGCGCCGTCCCGCTCTTCGCGCTGACGGGCTCCCCCGGCACGTCCGCCAGGAGCGACCCGCTGCCCTCCGTGACGACGGCGCGCATCAGCTCGCGCAGCGCCGTCGCCTCCTCGTCGGTGAGTGGCGTCTCCGCCTCGGGCGCCGGCTCCTGGTCGGCGTCGGCCACGAGCACCGGCGTCACGGCCGCGCCCCGCACGACCGAGGCCGCGACGGTCGCCATCGCGAGCGGCGACGCGAGCACCCGCCCCTGCCCGATCATCGACGCGGCGTGCTCGGTGCCGCCCGCGTCGACGTCGGTCGGCACGGAACCCAGCCACGCCGGGTACGCGAGCGACGGCTCGACGCCGAGGCCGAGCGCCGCTGCGGCGTCGGCGAGCGCGTCGGGAGGCGCCGAGTCGCGCGACGCGATGAGCGCCGTGTTGCAGGACTGCGCGATGACCGTGCGCAGCGGCACGTCGCCGAGCCCGGCCTCGGGGTAGCCCGGAAAGTTGTCGAACTCGCGCCCGTCGACGGTGACGGTCGGCGTGCACGGGAGCGTCGGTTCGGTGACGCCGACGCCGGAGCGCAGCAACGCGAGCGCCGTCACCACCTTGAACGTCGAGCCGGGCGCGAACTGGCCGAGCATCGCGGTGTTCTCCCCGGCGGATCCCGGACCGCTCGCCGCAGCGAGCACGGCGCCGTCCGAGGGCCGGATCGCCACCAGCGCGCTCGCGGGGCCGACACCGGCGAGCACCTCCTCCGCGAGGATCTGCGTGGGCGCGTCGAGCGTCAGCGCCAGGTCGGACCCGCGCGCCGGGTCCCGCTCGAACAGGGTCCGCGGCCGACCGTCCTCGCGCACCGCCTCCACGAGGTACCCCGGCACGCCGCGCAGCACCTCGTCGTACTGGCGCTGCAGCCCGGACAGCCCGGTGATCTCGTCGGCGACGACGGCGCCGTCGGACTCCTCGACGATCTCCGCCGTCGCCGGTCCGGCACGCCCGAGGATCGGCCGCGCGAACGTGGACGTCGGGGCGAGCGGACGCGTGTCGTCGATGGCGCGCGCTCCGTCGATGGCGGCGACGGCGTCGAGGTCCACCCCGGGTTCCGACACCCGGACGATGATCGCCTCGACCCAGGCGCGCTCCCCGGCGGCGGCGACGCGGTCGGCGAACGCCTGCGGGTCGTCGAACTCCAGCAGCTCTGCGAGGGCGAGCCCCGAGGCGGGCGCGTCGGCGGCGTCGACCATCGTCTTGTCGATCCCGATGCGCAGCACGCCGCGGTCCATGACGATCGCGCCGCCGTTCGCGTCGACGACCTCGCCGCGCTCCCCGCTCGTCCGCGTGAGCGAGAGCAGCTCCGTCGGCGTCAGGCCGGGCACGAGCAGCTCGGGTGACCACGCCGCCGTCCACGTCTCGGTCTCCTCGTCCCACGCGAGCTGCGCCGTCGTCGCGTACGTCCAGCTCTCGCCGCCGTCGCCGAAGTCCCACTCCCAGGCGAGCTCCGCAGCGGCGGTGTCGGGGTCACCGTCGCCGTCGTCGTCGCCCGGCTCCTCCAGCTCGGCGACCTGCACCGTGCGCTCCACGCCGTCGAGCGCCGCGAACGTGTCGGTGAGGTGCGTGGTGACCTTGTCGGGCGTGGACCCGGTCCACGTGACGGCCCCGACGTCGCTCTCGTCGCCGCCGGCGAGCGCGCTCGCGAGCGCCTCCGCGGAGTCCCCCGGCCCCGGCCGACCCGGCGAGCACGCGGTCAGCGTCCCGGTGAGCACCAGGAGGGCGACGACGGCGCCGCCCGCCGCGCGTAGGTCCCGCACCGTCATCGTGTGTGTCCCCTCCGGTTGGCCGTTGCCGCGCGGCTCGATGCTAGGTGCTCGACGGCGCCAGCCGGTCGGGATCGAGCGGCACCTTCTGTGCAGGTCTCGTGAGCGGGCGGCGCGCGACCGTGTGGTTGTTCCCCCAGGACCGACCGGACCGGGGAGCAGCCGCACGGTCGGCGCGGACCTCAGGCGTCGAGCAGCCCGGCCTTGAGCGAGCTCGCCAGAGCCGGGTTGAGCGGGAGCCGCGGGATGAGCGTGGCCTGGATCGCGTGGTAGATGTCCGGCTTGCCGGGCCACACGGAGTCGGCCGGCGCGTTCGACGGGTCCAGCTCGTGGATCCACGAGCCCGTGGCGTCGAGCAGGAACTCGTGGGCGTAGTCCCACCACGTGGCGTACCAGGCGGCGTAGTCGTCGTCGCCGGTCGCCGCGTACAGGGCGGCGGCCGCGCCGAGCGCCTCTGTGACCACCCAGTGCATGCGGTCCCGCACGATCGGCACCCCGGCGAAGTCCACCGTGTAGACGAAGCCCGGTGCGCCGTCGACGTCCCACCCCTCGCTCACACCGGCGCCGAACAGGGCGACGGCGCCGTCGAGCAGCCACTGCACGTCATCCGTCACGGAGCCGACGTCGCCCTCGCCCGCCTGCGCGAGCAGCGCGGCGTGGGCGTGGAGCGCGAGCCGCGCCCACTCGAACCAGTGCCCGACAGTGGCCCCGTACGGCCGGAACGGGTGCGCCCGGTCGTCGGTGTTGTAGTCCGGCAGCGGCTCCCACGACGGCGAGAAGTGCTCCGGGATGCGCCACTCGTAGTCCTTGGCGTACCCCAGCACACGGCGCAGGATCCGCACCGCGCGGTCGCGCCAGAGCGACTCACCTGTGGCGTCCGCGACCGCGAGGTACGCCTCGACCGTGTGCATGTTCGCGTTGACGCCCCGGTAGGCCTCGCACTCCGTGAAGTCCTCGTTCCAGGACTCAACGGCCATGCCCTCGTCCTCGCGCCAGAACTTCTCCGTGTGCACGGCCTGCGCCTGCCCGAGCAGCGCGGCGGCGCCGGGCCGGCCCGCGAGCATCGCGCTCGACGTCGCGAGGAGCACGAACGCGTGCGCGTACGCCTCCTTGATCGGCTGGGTCGGGCCGTCGGGGCCGACGGCGGAGTACCAGCCGCCGTTCGCGTCGTCGGCGAACGAGGTGCGCAGCGCCTCCAGGCCGTGGTCGACGAGCGGCGCGCAGCCGGGCCGACCCAGCAGCACCCCGAGGCTGAACGAGTGGATCATGCGGCACGTGATCCAGAGCTCGGTGTCCTTGCCCGGGCGCAGGCCGCCGTCGGCGTCCAGGTAGCCGAAGCCGTGCGGGGTCCCGGCGCCGCTGGCGAACGCGAGCAGGTCGTCGGTGTGGGCCTCGAGCCAGCGCGCGTGGGCGGGGCGCCCGATCCAGCTGAGCGGGGCGTCGATGGCCGCCCTCAGGTCGGTGGGCTGGGGCGTCTCGGCGGGCTTCGGCGGCACGGGAACGACGCTAGTACACGCCGACGACGGCGGCCGTCGGGTCCGCAGGTCGGCGCACCGCCGACAGACAGCGGTTCACGTTGTGCGCTCTCGCCGTACCGGTCGGCTGGACCGGACCAGTCGCGGCGGTGATACGGGCCCGGATGGCGCATGCCTTCCGGGAACCTGGACGTTGTGATCGTTTCGGCGACCGGCCGGGTGCCCGGACGACGCATGCGCTCCCGGAACCTGATCGTTCTGGTCGTTTCGCGGCCGGTCGGGTGCCCGGACGACGCATGCGCTCCCGGAACCTGATCGTTCTGGTCGTTTCGCCGACCGGTCGGGTGCTCACGAAACGACCAGAACGAACACGCCTCCGGAACACACACCCTCCCCGCCCACGAACGACGCGCACGACCGAACCCCCGCGTTCGACGAAGCTTCGCCCCGGCGTCGTCAGATCGCCGAGCCCACCGGCCAGACAGGCGCCGTGAGGATCTCGCGCTCCCGGCGCCAGGCGGAACCCCCAAGTCCGGCGAATGCCACGACGAGCGCACCGAGGACGCTCTCCGAATTCAGGCCCAGGTGGTTCTCGATAGTCCAGAACGCCATGAGTGGGCTTAGGACCATCAGCGCAATCCCGGGGACCCAGAGCCACGCATCGCGGTCGCGAATCCCCAGCGTGACGAGGCCGAGCCCGAGGAGAAACGGCGCGCCCGCGAACATCCCGACGAGCGGCATGATGCCGAGCGCGAGCAGGACTAGAGCAAGCACCCCGTAGGGCACACGGACACCCATCGGCTCCCGTGGCCGAATCGCTCGGACGATCAGGAACGTCACGAGGTACGCGACACCCGGCACCAGCCCTTGGGGGTACGGGCTGTGGGGGTACGCCATCTCGCAGAACAACAGCGCAATGAGTGTCACCGAGGTCAGCGCGAGCGGGAGCGAACGCGCATGCATCGTTGCCCGCGCCGTCGTCATCGTGGTGCTGCCCGTCACCATGGCCAGAGGATGCCAGACCCGCGCCGGGCGCACCACGGTTTCCGCACCATCCCGACCCGGCAGTCACGGCGGGCGCCCGCCAAGCGACGTCGGACGCCGGCCCGCCGCCCGTCAGGCGACCGGCGTCGCGCCGATCTCCCGCTGGTGACCCGCGGCGAGCTCGCGGAGCCGGTCGAGGTCCACGGCGTCGGCCCCCGCGACGGCGAGCCGCGCCGGGGTCCGCGCCCGCACCGTCGCCGTGCGCCGACCACCCTCCAGGAGCGCACGTTCGCCGATGACGGCGCCCGGCCCGACCTCTGCCACGATCGTCGAGTCGACAGCCACGTCGAGGACGCCGTCGAGCACGAGGAAGAGCTCGTCGCCAGGCTCACCCTGGCGCATCACGGCGGCGCCGGCACCGACACGCCGGATCTCGGGCTCAGCGCCGCCGCGCATGATGAGCGCCGACAGCTCCCGCTCGAGCGCGCTCTCCGCCTCAGCGACCAGCACCGACGAGTCCGAGCTGCTCCACGGCGTCCGCTCCCCGAAGGAGTGCTTGAGCCAGCCGTCGGGGTCCGTGAGCCCGCTCTTCGCCACGAGCGTGCCGTCGGGCCCGTAGACCCAGTGCCGCGGGAACGCGCTCGCGCCGAGGAGCTCGACGTCGCTCGTGCCGTCGGGCCGGAGCGTCACCGCGAGCGTCGTCCACACGGTCGGCGCCGACCACTGGACGAACGGCGGGTGCGGCACCGGGCGCGGCAGCGGCACACCCGTGCGACCGCCGACCGTCTGCACGACCCGCACCCCGCTGCCCAGCACCTCCGGCTCATGGCGCAGCACGGGCAGGGACACCGCCGCGAACCGGATAGCGAGCCCCGCGAGCCGCGTCGTCGTCGCCCCCATGGCGAGCCCCGACGACGGCGAGATCCCGACGTCGTGCACCCCGTCGTCGTCGACGTCGGCCCAAACCCCCAGCACGTTCGCGAACCGGAACCCGTCGGCGTCGCGGAGACGCCGGACCTCGTCCGGGGAGGACAGCCTCGCCGGAGGGGGTGAGTCGTAGTGGGACAGCCGCAGGTCGAAGCCCGCGCGCAACGCCCCGGTCACCGACTCGGACGGGATCCACGACACAGCTGTCGCCGTCGCCTGCACACGCATGGGGAGCTCCTCACCACGACACGGGCCCAGCATCCTCGGCCGCAGGCGCCAGCGCGCTGCCGGAACAGGGTGATTCTGCGCCGGAGGCCGGGTGATCGCGGGCCGGTCGGGCACGCGGCGCCGCTCCCGCCTCTACCGTTGGCTCATGGCCGGCCAGGTGCCGGGGGCAGACGACGTCGCGCAGCTGCGGCGTGCCATGGAGGCGCTCGAGGCGCAGCGCGACACCCTGGGGGACCAGGTCGTCGACGTGGCGCTCGGGCCGCTGCGCGAGCGCCTCGACGCGCTCTCCGCCCGCACCGCCGGCGAGCAACGCCGACTCGTGACAGTCGTGTTCGCCGACCTCGTCGACTTCACCACGTTGTCGGGGAGCCTCGACGCTGAGGACGTGCGCGGCATCGTCGCCGCCTACTTCGGCAGATGGCAGTCCGCGATCACGCGGCACGGCGGCGTCGTCGAGAAGTTCATCGGCGACGCCGTGATGGCCGTGTTCGGGCTGTACGCCTCCGAGGAGGACGACGCGCAGCGCGCCGTCCGTGCCGCCCTCGAGATGCGGGCGTCGCTCCGCGACCTCACCGCCGCGGCCGGCCTGCCGCAGGGCGTCCGCCTGCACATGCGGGTCGGCATCGACACGGGCGACGTCGTCGTCAGCACGCTCGGCGAGCGGGCCGGTCACGAGTTCGTGGCCGTGGGACAGACCGTCAACCGCGCGAGCCGGATCCAGGCGGCGGCACCCGTCGACGGCGTCCTCATCTCCGCCGGCACGCACCGGCACGTCCGCGGCCTCTTCTCGTTCGAGGAGCGCCCGGGCCTCGTGCTGAAGGGCATCGAGGACCCGGTCGACGCGTACCTGGTGCGCAACGAGCGGCCGGCGCGGTTCCACATCGAGTCGGACGGCTCGGCGGACACGCCCACCGTCGGCCGCGAACGCGAGCTCGCGATGCTGCGGGAGACGCTCGACGACGTCGTCGAGGAGCGGGCGTGGCGGCTCGTCACGATCGTCGGCGACGCCGGAGTCGGCAAGTCCCGGCTGGCGTTCGAGCTCGACCGGTGGCTGTCGGAGCGCCCGGAGCCGGCGTGGTGGTTCCGCGGTCGCGCCACGCGGTCCGACCTGCACCGGCCGAACGCCCTCCTGCGCACCGTGCTCTTCGCGAGGATCGGGGTCACGGAGACGGATCCGCCGGCCACCGTCGAGCAGGCGATCGGCACGGCCTTCGCGACGCCGTTCGGCTCGCGCGCCGCAGCAGCGGCGCGCACCGTCTCGACGTGGCTGGGGCTGCGGGACCCCGAGCCGGGCACCGACCCGCGAGGGCTCCGGCAGCAGGCGACGACGCTCCTCGCGGAGCTCATGGCCCGCATCTCGGAGGTCGCGCCGGTCGTCGTGCTGCTCGAGGACGTGCACTGGGCCGACGACGAGTCGCTCGACTGGCTCGAGAGCGCCGACGAGCAGCTGCGGTCCGCCCGCGTCTACGTGGTCGCGACGGCGCGGCCCGCGCTGTTCGACCGGCGGCCGCTCTGGGGCGAGGGACGCGCCCACCACGTGCGGCTCGACCTCGCCCCGCTCGGCCGGCGCGCGAGCCGCACCCTCCTCGACGAGCTCACGCACCACGCCGGGACGCTGCCGGACGTCGTCGTCGACACGGTGCTCGGGGCCGCCGACGGCAACCCGTTCTACCTCGAGGAGCTCGCCGCGTGGCTGCACGAGACCGGCGTCGTCGTCCGCCGCGACGCCGAATGGCGCGTCGACCTCAGCCGCTGGGAGCCGCTCGTCGTCCCCGCCACGCTGCGCGGCGTCCTCCAGGCCCGGATCGACGCGCTCGGACCGCTCGACCGGGACGTCGCGCAACGGGCGGCCGTCGTCGGCCGCGTGTTCTGGGACACGGCGGTGGCGGCCGTCGCCGGTGAGGACCCGGCCGACGTGGGCACCGTCCTGGACCGGCTCCGCGCCGTCGGCATCGTGCAGGAGCGGGCGACGTCGTCCTTCGACGGCACGCGCGAGTTCCTCTTCGCGCACTCCCTCCTGCGCGACGTCGCGTACGACGGCGTGCTCCGGTCCCGCCGCACCGTCGACCACCGCCAGGCGGCCGCGTGGCTCGCCGACCTCACGGAACGCACCGGGCGCGGCGACGAGTACGCCGCCGTCGTCGCCGACCACCTCGAACGCGGCGCCGACGAGGGCGCCGCCGGGTGGTACCTGCGCGCCGCACGCCGGGCCGGGTCCGTCTGGGCGCTCCAGGACGCCGAGAACCTGCTGGCCGGCGCGCTGCGTACCGCGCCCGCCGACCCCGCGCTGCGGTTCGATGCCCATGCGGAGCGCCTGCTCGTCCGAGAGCGACGAGGCGACGTGGACGGACAGCACGCCGACCTCGAGGCGATGGCCGCGAGCGCCGCCGACCTGCCCGCGGACGAGGCACGCCAGCTCCGCCTGGCCCTCGCGCGGTCCGTGTGGGCGTTCGAGCGGAGCTCCTACGACGACGCGTCGGCCCACGCCGCGCAGGCCGCCGACCTGGCGCGGCACCTCGGCGCGGACGCCGAGCTCGCCGCCGCCCAGCTCGCGTTCGCGAAGGCACGGCAGTGGGCGTTCGACCTGGACGGCGCGCGCGCGGCCCTGACGGACGCGCTCAGGACGGCCCGCGCGCACGGGCTGACCGACGTCGAGGCGGAAGCGCTGCGGTACCGGTCCATGACCGAGGTCGCGGAGGACGACTACGCCGCGGCGCTCGCGAGCGTCGAGGCCGCGTACGCCCTGAACTCCCAGCGTGGCGACGAGGAGGCCCAGGCCGTCACGCTGCACCAGTCCTCGAACGTGCTGTACCACCTGGGCCGGTACTCGGAGGCCCTGTCCGCGCTCATCCAGGCGCTGCCCCTGTTCCGGCGGACGGGGTACCGCTACCGCGAGGCCGTGACGCTGACGAACGCGGCGGCGATCGCCCTGTTCACCGGCCAGCTCGCCGACGCCGGGCGGTGGGTGACGGAGTCCCTCGAGATCATCCGGCGGCTCGACGACCAGGAGGCGCTCGCGACGGCGCTCGGTGTCCACGGGCAGGTCGAGGCGCTGCTCGGGCGTACGGCGTCGGCCCACGAGCTGTTCACGGAAGCGCTGACGATCGCCAAGGAGGTGGGCGACCACCAGCTCGAGGTCGACCTCGCCGCCCTGCTCGCGCTCCTCATGGTCGAGGCGGGCGTGCCCGAGAGTGCGCGGGAGTGGGCCGGCGTCGCCCTGGCGAGCATGTCCGACGCGCACACGGCCAAGGACCGGGCGGAGGCGCTGCTGCGCGTGCACTACGTGTACCGGGAGCTGGGTGAGGTCAGCAGGGCGTCGGCGCTCGCCCGAGACCTGGCGGCGGTGGTGGCCGACGTCCCCGACGACGTCCGGGCGCGGGCGTCCTACGAGCTCGAGCTGGCGGCCGCGCAGATCGCTCTCGGGCGCTCCTCGGACCACGTCGAGCTGTTGTCGCGGCTCGATCTCGAGGCGCTGCGGGGCTGTGTCCGACCCGAGGCGGTGCTCGCTACGGCGCTCGACGCCGGGGACGGAGCGGCGCTCCCCGACGTCGCCGAGCTGGCGCTCGCCCTCCTCGACGACCGCACCTCCGCCATCGGCGATCCCGACCTCGCCCGGGAGTACCTGGCGACCTCCGGCCGGGAAGCCCTGCGGCAGCGGGCGAGCCGGGCGCGCGCGGAGCGGTCATGATGGAGTCATGACGGAGCAGAGCGAGGACCAGACCGGCACGCGTGCGGACCAGCCCGAGGTCGTCGTCGTCGAACCGGAGGCGATCGGCGCCGACACCCCCGAGGAGAAGGGTCCGACGGACCCGACCAGCCTCGTCGAGGAGCCGGCCAAAGTCATGCGGATCGGCACGATGCTCAAGCAGCTGCTCGAGGAGGTGAAGGCCGCACCGCTCGACGACGCCGCCCGTGAACGCCTCGCGGAGGTGCACGAGCGATCCCTGCACGAGCTCGAGGACGGCCTCTCCCCGGAGCTCATCGCGGAGCTGCACCGGATCACGCTGCCGTTCACCGACGCCTCCACGCCGTCCGACGCCGAGCTTCGCGTGGCACAGGCGCAGCTCGTCGGCTGGCTCGAGGGTCTGTTCCACGGGATACAGACGGCGCTCGTGGCGCAGCAGATGCAGGCGCAGTCGCAGCTGACCCAGATGCGCCGGGCGCTGCCGCCCGGGGTCATGCCGGTGCCCGGGCACGGCGCCGGGGGGCAGGTGCCCGTGGCCCGCGCCGACGACGGCGATCGCGCGCCCGGTCAGTACCTCTAGGCCCCGAGCCCGAGCGGCTCGCGGCGACCATGTCGACATCGGGGACGTCCGCTCCGACGTACCCGTGACGGCGAGGGACGCCGTCGTCGAGTCTCAAGGAGAGCCGCCATGAAGTACGTCATCCTCATCCACTCCAACCCCCAGCCCTGGGGCCACCCCACGAGCGACTTCCTCCCCGCGCACCAGGCGCTGCCCGCCGCGGAGCGGGAGCGGCTCAACGCCGCGTTCGAGTCCGTCATGACCGAGCTCCAGGAGCGCGGCGAGCTCATCGGGGGCGAGGCGCTCGGCGACGCCGCGAGCGCACGGCTGTACCGCTGGGCCGACGGTTCCCCGCTGGTCTCCGACGGCCCGTACTCCGAGGCCAAGGAGCACCTCGCCGGCTTCTTCCTCATCGACGTCGAGAGCCAGGAGCGCGCCGAGGAGGTCACGGCGTCGTTCGCCGGTCCCGGCGAGACCGTCGAGCTACGCCCCGCGATGGGGCCGGGCGGCGACGAGTAGCGGGACGACGACGACGACGACAGGGTCGCGATGAGCGTTCCCGTACGCCGTGGGGCGGGTTCCGCCGCCCCGGCCGCGCTCGAGGACGTGTGGCGCCGGGAGGCGCCGCACGTCCTCGCGGCCCTGCTGCGGCGGTACTCCGACCTCGAGCGGTGCCAGGACGCGCTCCAGGACGCCGCCGAGGACGCCCTCGCCTGGGAGACCGACGGCGTCCCGGACAACCCACGGGGCTGGCTCGTCCGCGTGGCGTCCCGGCGGCTGATCGACGCGCTGCGCTCGGACGGCGCCCGCCGCGCGCGCGAGGAGGCCGACCACGAGCGCGACGCACGCTCCGCCGTCGTCCCCGCCGCCGACGAGACGCCGTCGACCGACGCGGACGACACGCTGCAGCTCCTGCTCCTGTGCTGCCACCCGAGCCTGAGCCGGTCCTCGCAGGTCGCGCTGTGCCTGCGATCGGTCGGCGGCCTCGGCGTGGACGACATCGCCGCCGCGTACCTCGTGCCCGTCCGCACGATGACGCAGCGGCTCACCCGTGCCCGCGCGACGCTGCGCGAGGCGGGCGCCCGGTTCGCGATGCCGTCGGCCGACGAGCTGCCGGACCGCGTCGCCGCCGTCCTCGACGCCTGCCACCTCATGTTCACGGCCGGCTACACCCGCGCGTCGGGCGAGGCGCTGCTCGACGAGGCCCTGACGGCGGAGGCCATCCGCCTGGTGCGCCAGGTCGTCGCCGCCCTGCCCGACCACGACGAGGCGGCCGGCGCCCTCGCCCTCATGCTCCTCACGAACGCGCGCGCAGGCGCCCGCACCGACGGTGCCGGCGACCTCGTGCCGCTCGCGGAGCAGGACCGCCGCCGCTGGGCGCGCGCGCCGATCGCCGAGGGCGTGGCCCTGCTCGAGCGTGTCCTGCCGCGCGGACCGGTCGGGCGGTACCAGCTCACGGCGGCGATCGCCGCCGTCCACGACGAGGCCGCGACGTGGGAGGACACCGACTGGCCGCAGATCTGCGAGCTGTACGCCATGCTCACCCACGTGGCGCCGTCGCCGGTCGTCACGCTGAACCGGGCGGTCGCCGTCGCCATGGTCGACGGCCCGGGTGCCGGCCTCGCGATGCTCGAGGACCTCCGCGCCGACGCCGCGATGCGTGACCACCACCGGCTGCACGCGGTCCGCGCGCACCTGCTCGAAGAGGCCGGCGATCTCGACGGCGCCCGCGAGTCCTATGCGCGGGCCGCCCAGCTCACGCGGAGCGTGCCGGAGCAGCGGTACCTCAACCGGCGGCTCGCGGCGCTGTAGGACGCCGTCGCGGTCCGGGCCACCTCACGTCCCGGTGCGGCAGAAGCACGACGCCTCGATCGGGACGTCCGTCCGGGCGGTGGCCAGGGCGAGCTGCCGGCCGGCGTCCGTCGCGGCCTGGACGCGGTCGGGGTCGGGGTCGGTCCCGGCCATGCGGCTCAGGCACTCGTGGTAGCCGTGCAGGCTCCACACGTTGCGCGGGTGCCGGCACGCGCGACCGAGCGTCGCGTCGAGGCCGAGGTCCGCCGCGTACACGGCGGCGGCCTCGTCCACCCGGCCCTGCTCGAGCAGCAGGGCGCCCAGGGCGTGCCGGGCGGGCTGCATCCACCCCCACGGCTCGTCGTAGGGCAGCGTGTCGTCGAGGTCCACCGCACGTCGCAGATGCGCGAACGCCTCCTCGATGTGGCCCCGGCGGTAGGCGATCTCGCCGTCGAGCATCGCCGACGCGACGGCGAGGATGTCGCGGCAGGTGTTGTTGAAGAGGTAGCGCGACTCGGGGACGCGCGCCGACGCGGCGACGAACGACGCACGTTCGCCCTCGGCCTCGGCGACCCGGCCGAGGGCGGCGAAGGCGACGCCGCGCGCGTAGTGCGTGAGGGCGGTGGTGACGCAGTACAGGTCAGGGTCGGCGGGCAGCGGGTGCGCCGTCAGCTCGTCCCACCGGCCGAAGCGCACGAGGACGTGCAGCCGCATGCCGGCGAACCCTTCGACGAAGTCCGCCATGCCGGGATCGCGCACCAGCTCACGCGCGACGCTCTCCTCCAGGTCCTCCGCCGTCGCCCGCGCGATCTCGAACCGGCCAGCGAACATCGCTCCGTAGATGCGGAAGTGCCGGTCGTGCGCGCGGTACAGCGCGTAGAAGGGCGCCTCGTCGCCAGACGCCGCCGATGCGGCCACCCAACGCTCGTCGGCCTCGATCGCTGCCGTGTTGCCGGCGATGACGCTCTCGTAGTCGCCGACGAGGACGTCGATGTGGGTCGGCATGTGCAACAGGTGCCCGGCGTCCGGCACCAGGTGGCGCAGGGCGTCAGCGGCGGGGAGCGCCAGCTCGGGGGTGGGCGACATCTCCATGAGGTGCACGTACAGGTGCAGCAGCCCGGGATGGGTCATCGCGCCGGGTCGCGCCAGCGCATCCTCGAGCAGCGCCTTGGCCTCGAGCGTGCTCGCCCCCTCCGCCGGCTCGCCGGTGGCCACCGACCACAGCTTCCACGGGGTGACGTTGAGCAGCGCGTCGGCGTGGAGCGCGATCACGTCGAGGTCGTCCGGGTGCAGCGCCGCCGCACGCGCCATCGCCGTCGCGTAGGCCCGGTTGTACGCCGCGAAGTCCGCGGCCGGGTCGGTCGGGAACCGGGTGCTGAGGGCCTCGATGAGCGCCCGTTCGACCTCCGGCGCGCCGTCGGCGAGCTCACGCGCCCGCGCCAGCTCGGCCGCTGCCCGGGCGAGCATGCCGGGCAGGTCCTCGGGCGGGTAGAGGTCGAACGCGAGGTTGTAGTTGGGGCCGATCGCGTACGCGATGCCCCAGTGCGCGAGGGCGAACCGCGGATCCGCTCGGAGCGCCCTCTCGAAGCAGCGCACCGCCTCCTCGTGGTGGAAGGCGTAGCTCCAGACCAGGCCGCGGTCGAACCACTGGGCCGCCTCCGGCGACGACGTCGAGGTGCGGCGCGTGTGCGTCCCGAGATCGAAGGGGTACGGCGTCGTCGGCATGATGACCTCCGTCGCGACGGTGCGACCCGACGAGAGTAGCGGCGCCGGCGTCCGCTCGCGACGCCGTCAGGCTCGCAGGAGAGCGCGCAGGACGGGCACGACGCCGTCGTCCTCCACCGGCCCGGTGCGCGCGTCAGCGGCGAGGACCGTGTCGGCGTCGGCACCGCCCATCGCCACACCGAGCCCCGCCCAGCGGAGCATCTCGCGGTCGTTGTTGCCGTCGCCGGCGGCGAGCGTCCGCTCCGGCGCGACGCCGGCCCAGCCTCGCACCTGCTCGAGCGCGCTCGCCTTCGAGACGCCGTCGGGCGTGAGGTCGAGCCACGCGGTCCAGCCGACGGCGTACGCGACGCCGTGCAGGCCGACCCGGTCGACGAGGTCCGCGAAGTCCGCGGGCATGAGCTGCGGCGCGCGCAGCGTCACGCGCGTCGCGGGCTCGGCGAGCATCTCCTCGAGGTCCACGACCTCGACCTCGCCGCCGAGCTCCCCCATCGGGAACGGCGCGGAGACCTTGAACCCGCGGCCCAGGTCCTCGACGGCGACGATCACCCCCGGCTGCTCGGCGAGCAGCGTCCGCACGGCCGGCCCGGCGTCGAACGTCACGAGGTCCGCGAACTCGTACCCCTTCTCGGACTCCGGGTCGAGCGTGATGGTGACGGCTCCGTTCGAGCACACCGCCCACCCGCGATCGAGCCCGAGCTCCTCCGCGACCGGCAGCACGGCCGGCACGGAGCGGCCCGTCGAGAGGACGAGATGCGTGCCCGCCTCCCGCAGCGCGGCGACGGCGTCCCGCACGCCCACGCTCATCGAGCCGTCGTGCCCGAGGAGCGTGCCGTCGATGTCCAGGGCGACCAGCGCGTCCGGCCCCGCCGGCCACGTGACCATGGCGGCGTCGAAGACCGGGCGACCCGCGGCGTCGTCGGCGTCGGCAGATTTCCCGGAGAGCTCCGCACTCATGAGGCGCGCAGCTCCGTCAGCCCGCCGAGATACGGCTGCAGGCCGGCCGGGACGCGCACGGACCCGTCGGGGTTCTGGTGGTTCTCCAGGATCGTGACGATCCACCGGGTCGTGGCGAGCGTCCCGTTGAGCGTGGCGACGGGTCGGGTCGAGCCGTCCTCGAGGCGCTCCCGGGTGCCGAGCCGCCGCGCCTGGAACGACGTGCAGTTCGACGTCGACGTCAGCTCGAGGTAGCGCTCCTGCGTCGGGAGCCACGCCTCGCAGTCGAACTTCCGCGCGGCGCTCGAGCCGAGATCGCCGGCCGCCGTGTCGATCACGCGGTACGGGAGCTCGACCAGGCGGAGCAGCTCCTCCTCCCAGGCGAGCAGCCGTTCGTGCTCGACGGCGGCGTCCTCGAGGCGCGCGTACGAGAACATCTCCACCTTGTGGAACTGGTGCACGCGGATGATGCCGCGCGTGTCCTTCCCGTGCGAGCCGGCCTCGCGCCGGTAGCACGCGCTCCAGCCGGCGTAGCGCAGCGGGCCGTCGGAGAGGTCGACGATCTCGTTCGCGTGATAGCCGGCGAGCGCCACCTCGCTCGTCCCCACGAGATACAGGTCGTCCTTCTCGATCCGGTACACCTCCTCGGCGTGCGCACCGAGGAACCCCGTGCCGGCCATGATCTCCGGCTTCACGAGCGTCGGCGTGATGACCGGCGTGAAACCTGCCGTGAGCGCCTTGTCGATCGCCGCGTTGAGGAGCGCGAGCTCGAGCCGGGCGCCGAGACCGGTGAGGTAGAAGAACCGCGCCCCCGAGACCTTCGCGCCGCGCTCCGTGTCGATCGCGCGGAGCCGTTCGCCCAGCTCGAGATGGTCCCGCGGCGTGAAGCCCTCCGCGGCGAAGTCGCGCGGGGTGCCCTCGTGCCGCAGCACCACGTAGTCGTCCTCGCCGCCCGGTGGGACGCCGTCGGCCACGATGTTCGGCATCCGGGAGAGCAGCGCGTCGAGCTCCGCCCTGGCCCGGTCGGCGTCGGCCTCCGCGGACTTCACCTGCTCCGCGCGCGACTTCGCGTGCGCCAGGACGGCCGGGCGATCCTGCGGGGCGGCCTTCCCGACGGCGCGCGAGAGCTCCTTCTGCTCCGCGCGCTGCTGCTCGAACGAGGTGAGCAACGCACGGTGCCGGGCGTCGGCGTCGAGCAGCCGGTCCACGAGCTCGGGATCCTCGCCGCGAGAGCGCTGGCTGGCCCGGCCGACGTCGGGATTCTCGCGCAGAGCCTTGAGGTCGATCACCCGCCCGAGCGTATCGGGCCCCGTCGTGTCCTTTCGCCTACGTTGTGCTCATGGCCTGGGAGCAGATCGTCGCGCTCGCGGCGATCGTGCTGGCCCTCGCCGCGATCGTCGTCGGGGTGCTCGCGCTGCGCCGCCTGCGCGCCGCCGGCGACGCCCCGGGTCCGGCGCCACGGGCCGAGAACCCGCGCGCCGACATCGGGCCGGCGGCGTTCGTCATCAACCCGGTCAAGGTCGACGACCCGGCGCGCATCGAGCACGCGGCGCGCACCATCAGCGCGGAGCTCGGCATGCCGGAGCCGTTGCTGTACCGCACCACCGTCGAGGACCCGGGTGTCGGGCAGGCGCGGGCGGCGCTCGACGCCGGAGCGTCGGTCGTCGTCGCGGCCGGCGGCGACGGAACCGTCCGCGCCGTCGCGACGGCGCTCGCGGGGACCGGCACGCCCATGGGGCTGCTCCCCTCCGGGACGGGGAACCTGCTGGCCCGGAACCTGGACCTGCCCGTCGACGGCGCCGACGCGCTCATCCGCACGGCGCTGGCCGGGCGCGACGTGCCGGTGGACCTCGGTTGGCTGACGCCCGTGCGGCTGCGGACGCCGGACGAGGAGGACGACGACGCCGACGCTCCCGACGTGCTCACGGACCGCGAGGAGCACCTGTTCCTCGTCATGGCGGGGATCGGGTTCGACGCCGCGATGGTGGCCGGGGCCGACGACGACCTCAAGGCCCGGATGGGCTGGATGGCCTACTTCCTGGCGGGGGTCCGGCACCTGCACGGGCGCAAGATCCGGTTGGAGATGAGGATCGGCGACGCCGAGCCGCGCCAGCTGAAGCTGCGGTCGCTGCTGTTCGCGAACTGCGGGCGCCTGCCCGGCGGGATCGTGCTCCTCCCGGATGCGGAGATCGACGACGGGCTTCTCGACGTCGCCGCGATCGACACCCGCGGCGGACTCATCGGCTGGGCGTCGCTGTTCGGGAAGGTGGTGCTGCAGGGGGTCGGGGTGCGCGGGCAGCTCGCGGCGAGCCCGGGGCGCATCGACTTCTTCCGCGGCGCCGACATCGAGGTGCGCATGGACCAGGCCGAGCAGGTGCAGGTCGACGGCGATCTGCTGGGCGAGGCGATCGGCGTCCGGACCCGCGTGCAGCCCGGCGGGCTCAGGGTCCGCGTCCGCGGCTGAGGCTGCCCCACCGTTCGCGAGAGGAAGTCTGCGCCACCGCGAGAGGATCGCAGTGATCCTCTCGCGGTCGCGCAGACTTCCTCTCGCGGTGGCGCAGACTTCCTCTCGCGAAGGGGGTTACTGGGGGTCAGGCGGGGGCGCCGTCGCCGCGCAGACCCTCGACCCAGCCGCGCGCCGCGGCGAACTCCGCGTCGGAGGTCCCGCGGTGCACCTGGGTGCGCGCGCCGTCGGCCCGCGGGTAGGACCCGAGGAACAGCACGAGGGGACAGACGCGGTGCAGCCCCATGAGCGTCGCCGCCACCCGCTCGTCCTCGAGGTGCCCCTCGGCGTCGATCGAGAACGCGTACCGGCCGAGCTCGTCGCCGATCGGGCGGGACTCGATCCGCGACAGGTTCACGCCGCGCGTCGCGAACTGCTCGAGCATCGTGAGGAGCGCACCGGCCTCGTTGTCCGGGAGCTGCACCATGAGCGTGGTCTTGTCGGCGCCGGTCCGCGGCGGGATGCGCCCCGGGCGGCCGACGACGACGAAGCGCGTCACCGCCGACGGGTTGTCCCCGACGTCGGCGGCGAGCACCTCCAGCCCGTACGACCGCGCCGAGTGCGGCGCCACGAGGACGGCGTCGAAGCCCAGCGCCTCCGCCGCCTCGTGCACGCCCGCCCGCTCGGCCGCGACCTCGGCGAGCCGCGCCGCCGCCGCGGCCGTGGAGGTCGCCGGCACGTGCACCGCGCCCGGCGTGAGGGCCGCCACCGAGCGTCGGCACTGCGCCCACGCGTGCGGGTGCGTGGAGATGCGGCGGACGTCGGACAGTCGCGTCCCTGGCAGCGCCGCGAGCACGAAGCTGATCGGCACGAGCGCCTCGCCGACGACGACGAGCCCGCCGCCCGCGGCCAGCGTGTCGAGCGTCGCGGAGACCCCGCCCTCGACCGAGTTCTCGATCGGCACGACGGCGAAGTCGGCGTCACCGGTCCGGACGGCGTCGACGGCGGCGACCACGTCGCCGCGAGGCAGGAAGTCGGCGGTGTCCGGCGACGCCACCTGGTGCAGCGCCGCCTCAGTGAACGTCCCGGGCGGCCCGAGGTAGGCGTACCGCGGCCGGCCAGAGCCGGCGATCGACCCCGCAGCGGCGTCCTGCACAGCTTCTCCTCGTCTCCCGACCAGGGCCCACGCGCCCCGTCCGGCTTCCGACACTAGTGCTCCCCTACCCTGGACCGGTGCCGCCGACCAGCCCTGCGCGACCTGCCGCGACCGCCCGACGGGGCGCCGTCGTCGCCCTGCTCGCGGCACTCGTGACGGTGCTCGCTGCCTCGCTCACCGTGTTCGCGAGCGCCTCCCCGGCGCGGGCGGAGACGGCCGGGCAGCCTGGCGAGCAGGTCGTGCTGGTGGGGGTGGGCGGCCTGTCATGGAGCGACGTCAGCCCGGAGACCCCCGCGCTGTGGGATCTCGCGCAGCGCGCGTCGCTGGGGTCGGCGGTGGTCCGCAGCATCCGGACGGCCACGTGCCCCGCCGACGGCTGGCTCGCCGTCTCGTCCGGTGCTCGTGCCGCCGACGAGTCCGGGCGGTGCCGCACGCTCGCCGAACCGGTCGCCGGGGCGGTCCCCGGGTGGCCGGACTACGTCGCCGCCGCCGAGGAGACCGGGTACGGCGCCCGGCTCGGCACGCTGGGCAACGCCGTCAGCGAGGCCGAGGTGCCCGCGACGTCGATCGGGCCCGGCGCGGCGATCGCCCTCGCGGACTCCGACGGTGCCGTGCAGGGGACGTCGTTGCGGCGCGCTCCCACGCCGGTCGGCCTCGAGGCCCAGGTCACGGCAGCCCTGACGACGTCGGCGCTCGTCGTCGTCGACGCCGGCACCGTGCGGGACCTCTCGAACGCGTCGCTCCCGAACCCTCCGGCCCCGACCGCCCCGACGACGCCGGAGGAGGCACGCACCGCGCAGGTCGACGTCGTCGAGCGGCGCATCGCCGCCGTCCTCGCGGCCGTGCAGGAGCAGGCTCCGGACGCGACGGTGATCCTCGCCTCGCTCGCCGACTCCGGTTCCGCCCCGGGGCTGCGCCTGCTCGCGGCGACCGGGCCGGGCCTCACCGACGGGTCCACGCCGTTCGGCGAGAGCCTCCTCGTGACCACCTCGACCCGGCAGACGGGGTACGTCCAGACCACCGACCTCCTGCCCGGCCTCGTCAGCGCCCTCGACCTCGGTGAGTTCGTGCCGACCGGGACGCTTGTCGGCTCCCCGATGCGCGCGACCGACGGACCGGCGAGCGCCGAGGGACGCCTCGACGCGGTGCTCGACCAGGACGTCCACGCGCAGGCCGTCCGGCCGATCGTCGCGCCGTTCTACCTGTTCCTCGTCGTCGGCAACATCGCCCTCTACGCCGCCGTCGCGATCGGCCTCAAACGGCCCGCCGCGTTCCGGATCCGCGAGTTTCTCGACCGGCGGCTGTCGGTGCTGCGCGGCAAGGGCCTGCGCCGTGGCCTCGCCGCGCAGCGCCGCCGCGTCCTGCTCTCGCTCCGCATCGTGTCGCTCGCGATCGGCGCCCTGCCCGTCGCGTCCTTCCTCGCGAACCTGCTGCCCTGGTGGCGCGTCGACCCACCCGCGCTCGGCCTCGCCGTCGCGATCATCGTGTGGGACGCCGCGATCGTCGCCGTCGCGCTCCTGCGCCCGTGGCGTGACTGGGTGCTCGGCCCGCTCGCCGTGGTGGCCGGCATCACCGCCGCCGTGCTCGCCCTCGACGTCCTCACCGGGGCACGGCTGCAGATCTCCGCGGTCATGGGGGTGCCGACGCTCGTCGCCGGGCGCTTCTACGGCTTCAACAACACCGCGTTCGCGCTGTTCACGGTGTCGACGATCCTCGTCGTCGTCGCCGTCACCAACCCGCTCGTGCGGGCCGGACGGCGGCTCCTCGCCGCCGCCGTCGTGGCCGGGATCGGCATCGTCGCGACGGTGCTCGACGGCGCTCCCGGCATCGGCGCCGACTTCGGCGGACCGCCGGCGCTCGTCCCGGCGTTCACGATCCTCGCGCTCATGGCCGCCGGGGTGCGGCTGACGTGGAAACGGATCGCCGTCGTCCTCGGCGGCGCGGCTGCCGTGACCGTCCTGTTCGCGTTCGTGGACTGGCTGCGGCCGGCCGACGACCGCACCCACCTCGGGCGGTTCATCGACACCGTGCTCGACGGCGGTCTGTGGGACGTCGTGTTCCGCAAGCTGGAGGCCAACCTGCGCATCCTCGCGAACAACCGGCCGCTCACGCTGCTGGCGATCGCCGGCGTCGCGCTCGTCGTGTTCGTGCTGGCCAGGCCCGTGAAGATCGCGATCCTCTCGCCGGGCGGCGGCAAGTTCGACTGGCTCTCGGCCGGCGCCCCGATCTCGCAGATGGGGCAGGCGTCGCCGATGCTGCGGCCCGGGCTCGTCGCGATGGCCGTGGCCATGGGCATCGGGTTCGTCGTCAACGACTCGGGCATCGCGATCCCCGCGATCGGGATCTCCGTGGCGGTGCCGCTGCTGCTCGCCGCGTGCGCCAGCTGGATGCTCACGCTGTCACCACCGGCGGTGCCGGTCGACGCGCCGCTGCTGGTCGAGCCTCAGGACTCCTCGGCCTGATCCTTGCGGACGTCGCCCGGGGCGTCGGACGGGGTCTGGCCCGAGGCGTCGCCCGAGGCACGATCCGGGCCGTCCGCCGGCCGCGCTCCCGAGCCGCCCGGCGCCGTCGTCCCCTCGACGTCCCCCGCATCCACCGGGTCCGGGGTCGAGCCGGGCAGGGCGGGGCGGACCTCGGACGCCGGCGGGCGGCGTCCGAACGTGCGCATGCGGCGCATCCCGATCGCGTACGCGATGTCGCGGTACTGGGCGGCCCGGTGCATCTGGCCCGCGAGGTCGTTTCCGCTCGGCCGGTGGCGCAGGTCGCACGGGACCTCGACGATCCTGAAGCCCTGCGCGAGCAAGTCGAGGGTCATCCCCGTCTCGACGCCCCAGCCGCGGGCCAGCGGCGTCGCCGCCTCGAACGCCTCACGTGTGAGGCACCGCTGACCCGACAGCGGCTGCTTCGGGCTCCACCCGGACGCCCGCTGGATCGCCCTCCGGGCCAGCCCGGTGACGATCCCGCGCCCGCCCGCCCCGGGCTGGCGCGGCAGCACGGCGACCGAGAGGTCGGCGCGGCCGGCGAGCACCGGCGGGACCAGGGGCGCCGTGTTCACGGCCGTCTCGCCGAGGTCGGCGTCGATGAACAGGAGGAGCCGTGGCGGCCCGCCCTCGACGTCGCGCATCGCGACGACGGCGGCGCCCGTCTCCATGGCCGACGCCTTCCCGCGGTTGTGCGAGTGCCGGACGACGACGGCGCCGGCGGCCCGAGCCACGTGCTGGGTGTCGTCCTCGCTGCCGTCGTCGACCACGAGAACCAGGTCGACGTGCGGGATCGCCCGAGCCGCGCGCACCGTCGCGGCGATGCGCTGCGACTCGTCCTTCGCGGGGATGACGACGGCGACGCGCTGGTCCTCGGCCGGCCCCTGGACCTCGAGCTGCGACACCTCGTCGGGGCGCCCCCGCCGACGCCGCACGACGCGCAGCGGGCCGCGTCCTGGGGCGGTCGGCTGGCTCACGTCACGACCCTATAGCCGCCGGGAGCACCGACGCAGTTCGGGGCCGCCTCCCCGGGCGGCCGTGCCCGTCGTCAGCGCAGGTTGACCTGCCGGGACACGAGCCCGGCGCGGGCGCGGCGCTGCTCGGGCGTGAGGGGCTCCTCGTCGGCGAGCGCTGCCTCGAGCCGGCCCGCGAACGCCTGCAGCGGGGCGGTGAGCTCGTCCGCCTCGGTGCCGCGCGCGAGCTCCCAGACGGGCACGAGCACGCCGCAGGTGCGGAACGCGCCGACCAGCCGAGCGTCGTCGTCGAGCCCGGCGGCTCGGTCCGCGTGCAGGCGGGCGAGCGCGTCGAGCATGCGGTCCTCCTCCTGCGGGACGACCCAGCGCAGGAACTCGCGCCCGTTCATGCGGCACCAGTACGCGGCGTCGACGCCCTCGACGGCGACCGTCGGCACGATCGCGTCGTTCGCGTTCTCGAGGCTCTCCTCGATCTCGTGGTCGTGCTCGTCCTGGGGCGAGAGCCAGAAGTCGAACGTCTCGCTCAGCTCGACGGCGAAGGGTCCGTCCTCGAGCACGTCCTGCAGCCGCGGGCCGGGCTCGGGAAGCTCGCCCGGCGGGATCGCCGTGCCGGGTTCGGCCTCGAGCGCCTGGAGGAGGGCTGCGGCCACGTCCCGGCTCGCGTCGCCGCTCGACGACGTCGTCTGCGTCGCGACCAGCACGGTGCCGTCCTCGCGGTGCAGCGCCGGCCAGAGCATCGGGAGGAGCGTGGCGACGACGACGTCGCGGCTCCCGTACTCCGCCGTCGTCCGGACCTTGGCCGTGGCGGCCGGGACGATCTCGCGCATCGCCACCCAGTCCGCCTCGCCCGTCAGGCCCTCGAACGGGCGGGCGACGAACTCGGGGACGGCGCGGCGCGGCTTCGCGGGCGACGATGCTGCCGCCGCGGCCTGCTCGGAGGCGCGCTGCTTCTGACGGCGGTTCTTCTTGGCCATGGGCGGCAGCCTACGGGCAGCGGGACATCGTCGTTCCGGCACCGGGATGACCGCGTCGGCGGCCGGTGCGAGGATCGAACCATGCACCCGCGCGCCGGTCAGCCCGCCCAGCCCGAGGACCTCATCGACGTCGCGCAGGTCGTGGGCGCGTACTACGACCGGGTGCCCGACCCCGACGATCCCGCTCAGCAGGTCGTGTTCGGCACGTCCGGGCACCGCGGGTCGAGCCTCGACGGCGCCTTCACCGAGACGCACATCGCCGCGATCACGGCGGCGATCGTGGAGTACCGCCGCTCGCAGGGGACCGACGGCCCGCTGTACATCGGGCGCGACACGCACGCCCTGTCCGAGCCGGCGTGGCGCACGGCGCTCGAGGTGCTCGCCGCGGCCGAGGTGGACGTCCGGATCGACGCCCGCGGCTCCTGGACTCCCACCCCCGCCGTCTCCCACTCGATCCTGCGGCACAACGGCGCCGGGTCGCTGGCCGGCGTCCGCACGCAGGGGCCGGAGCTCGCCGACGGGATCGTCGTGACGCCGTCGCACAACCCCCCGCGCGACGGCGGCTTCAAGTACAACCCGCCGGACGGCGGCCCCGCGGGCTCCGAGGCGACGTCCTGGATCGCGCGGCGGGCGAACGAGCTCGTGCGCTCCGGGCTCGCCGCGATCGCCCGGGTGCCGTTCGAGCGGGCCGTCGCGGCGCCCACGACCGCACGCCACGACTACCTGCTCACCTATGTGGACGACCTCGACGCCGTCGTCGACCTGGACCGCATCCGCGAGGCCGGCGTGCGCATCGGCGCCGACCCGCTCGGCGGCGCGAGCGTCGAGTACTGGGCAGCGATCGCGGAGCGGCACCGGCTCGACCTCACCGTGGTCAACCCGGAGGTCGACCCGCGCTGGGCGTTCATGACGCTCGACTGGGACGGCAAGATCCGGATGGACTGCTCCTCGCCGTCGGCCATGGCCTCCCTCGTGCGGACCATGACACCGGACGCCGGCGGGAAGGTCCCGTACGACGTGGCCACCGGGAACGACGCCGACGCCGACCGGCACGGGATCGTCACGCCCGACGGCGGGCTCATGAACCCGAACCACTACCTCGCCGTCGCGATCGACTACCTCTTCCGGTCCCGCGAGGGGTGGCCGGCCGCGGCGGGCGTCGGGAAGACGCTCGTGTCGTCGGCGCTCATCGACCGGGTGGCGCGCGCCCTCTCGCGTCGGCTGGTCGAGGTTCCGGTGGGCTTCAAGTGGTTCGTGCCGGGCCTGCTCGACGGCGCTGTCGCGTTCGGCGGGGAGGAGAGCGCCGGCGCGTCGTTCCTGCGCACCGACGGCTCCGTGTGGACCACCGACAAGGACGGGATCCTGCTCGCGCTCCTCGCCGCCGAGATCACGGCCGCGACGGGAGCGTCGCCGTCGGCGTACCACGCCCGCCTCGCCGAGCAGCACGGCGAGTCCTGGTACGCGCGCGTCGACGCACCGGCCACCCGCGAGCAGAAGGCGCGGCTCGGGGCGCTCGCGCCGGAGGACGTGACGGCGACGGAGCTGGCCGGCGAGCCGATCGCCGAGCGGCTCGTGACAGCGCCCGGGAACGGTGCGCCGATCGGCGGCCTGAAGGTGACGACGGCGAGTGCGTGGTTCGCGGCCCGGCCGTCCGGCACCGAGGACGTCTACAAGATCTACGCGGAGTCGTTCGCCGGCCCGGAGCACCTGGCGCAGGTGCAGGACGCCGCGCGCGAGGTGGTGGACGCCGCCCTCGCCTAACCATCCGCGAGAGGTTCGTGGCCCCACCGCGAGAGGCTCGTGGCCCCTCCGCGAGAGGCTCGTGGCCCCACCGCGAGAGGTTCGTGGCCCCACCGCGAGAGGTTCGTGGCTGCGTCAGTCCGGCAGGTCCCCCACGGCGAAGTACGTCGTGCACTCCCCCACGTCGTCGTAGCCGCTCGCGAGCTCCAGCAGCTCGTCACGCTCCGGCATCGCCAGCAGGCTCGAGGAGTAGTTCGGGCAGAAGTTGTTCCACGGCTCGGCGATGGCCAGCGGGGCCGGGCCGGTGCCCCATGGGAGCTCCGGGAGCAGGTCGCTCGTGAAGATCGTCCGACCGTTGCCGGGCTGCACCGTGCCGTCCGCGCCGTAGAGCATCTGGCCGACGGCGAGCAGGCGTCCGTTGCGGGTGCCGTCGTCGTACCAGCTGATCGTCGGCGCATGCCGGAAGTGCGCACCGTCGGCGGTACGGACGCGGACGCCGAGCCAGGTCTCGGGACCCCAGTGGACGCCGTCGAGCGAGCGGCGCGTCCGCTGGCTGCACTCCTGGCCCGGCCCGCAGATCTCGTAGCTCATGAGGTACGTGGTGTTCGGCAGCTGCCTCACGAGCGGCATGCCGGGCCGGAGGTCGGGATCCCGCGCCGCCACGATGTTCTCTAGCTCGGACCAGTGCACCCCGTCGGGTGAGGTCGCCTGGACGAGCGTCTGGCTGTGCGTGGGCTGCTGGCTCTCGTCGGAGACGTAGACGACGAGCGACCCGTCGCGGGCGACTGCGAACTCCGGCTCCCACAGGCCGCCGGTGTTCGGCTGGGTGGCGATCGTCGAGACCTTGCTCCACGTGCGGCCCTGGTCCGTGCTCGCCCAGACCGGGAGCGTCATCCTGCGGTCCGGCGCCTGCTGGCCGACCGACGCCGACCAGAGCAGGGTTCCGGCCGGGAGCTCACCGACCTGCTGCGGGAGCTCGAAGAGGGTGGCGCAGCACAGCCCGTCGGCCGTGGCCGGGTCGGTGACGGTGCCGATGCGCTGGAAGCTGCGGCCGTCGTCGTCGCTCCGGAAGATCGCGCCGTGGCCGAGGCCGTCGGCGAACGTGACGACGCTCGCGATGATCGCGCCGTCGTCCGCCCCGGCGTGGGCGAGGCGGATCGTGCGCGGGTAGAACGCCGGACCCTCCATGAGGCGGGTGCCGTTCTCGGCACCGCCCGGCGGTGGTGGCTCGGACGGTGCCGCCGACGACCACGAGGCGGTCGTGACCAGCATCAGCGAGGCGAGCGCGAACAGGACGATCGAACGCAGTGCACGACGCACCTGAGTTCCTCCCCAACGGATCCACTGTGATCTTCGCCACGTCATTCGAGCAGCGCCATTACAACGTTGTCAAGGGCGACGCAGCCCGGGTCGGGCGACCTCGCGACCGGCCCACCCTTGCCGACTGCGTGATGCCTCGCGGCGACACGCCGCCCGGGGCGGGACGGATCATGCACTCGGCGGCGACTCGGCGGCTCGCGGCGCATCCGCCGCAGCCCGTCCGGGCGCGACCGCCACTCAAATCGATTCGATCGATGTCGGAGATCGGTGCGATGATGCGAACCGTGCCCAACCCGTACGCCCAGATCCTGAGGAAGCCGGGCGCCCTCCAGTTCTCCAGCGCCGGGGTGCTGGCTCGCTTCCCGATGTCGATGGTCGGCATCGGGATCGTGCTCATGATCTCGGAGCTGTACGACTCGTACGGGCTCGCCGGCCAGGTCTCCGCTGTGTACGTCGTCGCCCAGGCGCTCTGCTCTCCTCAGCTGGCCCGACTGGTCGACAGGCACGGCCAGGCGCGCGTCATGCGGCCCGCGCTCGCGGTGTCGATGATCGGGCTCGTCGGGCTCATCCTGGCCGCCACGTCCCACGCCGGAGCGCCGCTCCTGTTCGCGCTCGCGATCGTCACGGGCGCGACCATCGGCTCGCTCGGCTCGCTCGTCCGCACCCGCTGGAACGCCGTCGTCACCAACCCGCGCGAGCTGCACACGGCCTACTCCCTCGAGTCGGCGCTCGACGAGTTCGTCTTCGTCATCGGCCCCGTGCTCGCGACCATCCTCGCGACGAGCGTCTCGCCGTCGGCCGGGCTGGTCGTCGCGATCGTCGCCGCACTCGTCGGCGGGTACTGGTTCCTCAGCCTGCGCAAGACCGAGCCGGCCCCGTCGCCCCCGGACGCAGGAACGCCGCGGACGTCGGTGCTGCGCGACGGCGCGATCGTCTCGATCTGCATCGTGTTCGTCTGCATCGGCGCGATCTTCGGCGCGACGGACGTGTCGGTGGTCGCGTTCGCCGAGGAGGAGGGCCAGAAGGGCCTGGCGGGCGTCATCCTCGGGATCTGCGCGAGTGGCTCGCTCATCTCCGGCCTGCTGTACGGGGCGCGGCATTGGCGCTCGTCGCTGTGGCGGCGGTTCGCGATCGGCGTCGTCGCCCTCGCGCTCGGGGTCTCGCTGTTCTTCCTCGTGACCTCGCTCTGGGTGCTGGCCGCTGTCATGTTCGTGGTCGGGTTCTCGATCGCGCCGACTCTCGTCAACGGGAACGCGCTCGTCCAGCAGATCGTGCCGCCCGCACGCCTCACCGAGGGCCTCACGTGGATCGGCACGTCCCTGGGCGTCGGCGTCTCGTTCGGCTCGTCGATCGCCGGCCCGATCATCGACGCGAACGGTGCGCGCGCCGGGTTCCTCGTGGTCGTGGCGTCCGCCGCCCTGGCGCTCGCCGCCATGGGGACGGCGCTCGCGAGCCGGAGGCGGCGGGACGCCGTGGTCCCGACGATCCCCGACCCGGCCGCCGACCCGGCGTCCTGACGCCGGCTCCGCGTCGGGGCGCCGGCGCCGCTTCTGAGCGCCCCGCCGCTCCAGGCCGCCCGCTCCCGTCCTGACGGCGGCCCCGAGGCGGAGCACGAGACGCGGCCGGACGGGGATGCGGACCCCCGCCCACGCCGCGAGAGTGGCGCTCGGCCGGCCGCGCGTCAGGGTGCGCCGCCGACCTCCGCGCGCGCCGCCGGCGACGTCGCGCCTACCCCGCTCCCGTCCCGGCACGTCCCGCGCATCCACCTGATGGTCATTCGTTTTCACTCTCGCCACGCATGATGTAAATGAGGTACCTTGGCCGAGAACGGCCGGGCGGCGTGCCTGAGCCCACGCAGGAGGTGCGATGGACGAGGCAACGACGAACGGCGTCGTCGACCTGTCCGGCCTGGCCACCGAGGCCATCGATCCTCGGTACGGCCACCTCGACGAGCTGAGCACAACCGACATCGTGCTCGCGATGAACGAGGCCGAGCAGTCGGTGCCGGCGGCGGTGCGCGCGGTCGCGCCCGCGATCGCCGGCGCGATCGACGCGATCGCGGAGCGCATGTCCCGCGGCGGGCGCCTGTTCTACGTCGGAGCCGGCACGCCCGGGCGACTCGGGGTGCTGGACGCCTCCGAGTGCCCGCCCACGTTCCACACCGACCCGGAGCTCGTGCAGGCGATCATCGCGGGCGGCCCGTCGGCGGTGTTCCGGTCCGTCGAGGGCGCGGAGGACCGTGCCGACGACGGCGCCGCGGCCATCGCCGAGCGCGGCGTCACCGCCGACGACTCGGTCGTCGGGATCACCGCGAGCGGCCGCACGCCGTACGTGCTCGGCGCCGTCGAGGAGGCCGGGCGGCGCGGCGCGCTCACGGTCGGACTCTGCTGCAACCCGCACGCCGCGCTGAGCAGCCTGGTCGCGCACCCGCTGGAGGTCGTCGTCGGGCCCGAGGTCCTCGCCGGGAGCACGCGGCTGAAGGCCGGGAGCGCGCAGAAGCAGGTGCTCAACGCGATCTCGACCACGGTCATGGTGCGGCTCGGCAAGACGTACGGGAACCTCATGGTCGACGTCACGGCGTCGAACGCGAAGCTGCGCGCCCGCGCCCTGCGGCTCGTGCAGCGCATCACCGGAGCGGACCAGGCCGACGCCGCGGCGGCGCTCGCGGCCGCCGACCACCGCGTGCCGCAGGCGTCGGTCATGCTCGCGCGGGGCGTCGACGCCGCCGAGGCCGACCGCCTGGTCACGGCGGCCGGGGGGCGCCTCGCGGACATCCTGCACCGGGCATGATGCTCGCGTGAGACTGCTGCTCGGCGTGGACGTCGGCGGGACGTCGGTGTCGGCGCTCGCCGTCATGGCCCTTCCGGGTGCACCCGCGACGATCTCGGTCGGCCGCGGCCCCGGCGCGAACATCAACTCCGGCGGAGGCGCCCGGGACGTGCGCGCCTCCCTGCACACCGCCGTCGCCGAGGCCGTGCGCCCGCTCGCGCTCGACGACGCCGCCCGTCAGGGGGTGAGCGCCGTCGTCGGCGCCTCCGGGGCCGCGGCGGCAGGGCGCGACCGCATCGTGGCCGTCGTGTCCGACGTCTGGACGGAGCTCGGCCTCCCCACGGACGCCGGCTCGCTCGACGTCTCCACGGATCTCGAGATCGCGTTCGCCGCCGGGTCCGGCGACGACGCCGACGGCGTCCTTCTCCTCGCCGGCACCGGCGCCGTGGCCGCGCGCGTGCGATCGGGCCACGTCGTGCGGCGGCGCGACGGCATGGGCTGGCTGCTCGGCGACGTCGGCTCGGGCTTGTGGCTCGCGCTGGAGGCGGTGCGCGCGAGTGCCGCCGAGCTCGACGCGCGCGGCCCCCGCACCGCGCTCACCCCGATCGTGCTCCACGCGCTCGGGATCGACGCCGGCCCGGACACGGGCGCGGACCCCCGCCAGGCGCTGGTCGCCGCGGCGTACGCCGGACCGGTGGCGGCCCTCGGGCGGCTCGCGCCGCTGGTCTCGCAGGCCGCCGACGACGGCGACGCGGTCGCTGGTGCAATCGTCGCCCGGGCCGTCGCGGCGCTGGTGAGCGACGCCGTCGCGATGGCCGCCGGCGACCAGGACGACGTACCGTGCGTGGTGCTGGCGGGCTCCGTCCTGACCTCGGTCGGGCCCGTCTCGCGCGGGGTGAGGGCAGGGCTCGGCCACCGCCTGCCGCGCGTGGCGGTGCGCGCCGCGACGGCGCCCGTGCTCGGGGCACTGCACCTCGCCGAGCGGCGTGCCGACGTCAGCCTGGATCCGCTCGACGTGGAGCGCGCCGCCGCCACTGTCGCTCTGCCCTGAAGACCCGCAGTGCGCGGGCGTCGGGTGACCCGCCGAACGTGACGGCCGGGCGTGACGGGCGGTCCGGGGAATCCCTCGGAGCCCGACGGCGTTGTGCCTTCCGAACCCCGATCCCTGAGGAGACTTCATGGCCACCCGCGAGCTGACCGGCGAGACGTTCGAGTCCGCGGTCACCGACAACGACATCGTCCTGGTCGACTTCTGGGCGACCTGGTGCCCGCCGTGCAAGCAGTTCGCGCCGACGTACGAGTCGGCGTCGGAGCAGCACACGGACATCGTGTTCGGCAAGGTCGACACCGACGCCGAGCAGGACCTGTCGATGCAGTTCGGCATCCGGTCGATCCCGACGCTGATGGCGTTCCGCGAGCAGGTGCTCGTGTTCTCGCAGCCCGGCGCTCTCCCGCCGGCCGCGCTCGAGCAGGTCATCACGGCCGTCAAGGAGCTCGACATGGACGACGTCCGCGCCAAGATCGCCGAGCAGGAGACCGCTCAGGCCTGAGCCGCCCGGCCCAGCAGCCGGCCCAGCCGGCCCGCCGAGGCCCGCGTCCGACGACGAGCCCGCACACCCGAGGCGTGCGGGCTCGTCGCACGTCCGGGCCACGATCCTCTCGCGGTGCGGCCACACACCTCTCGCGGTGCGGCCACACACCTCTCGCGGTGCGGCCACTCACCTCTCGCGAACCGGGCGGGGTCTCGTACGTCACACGGCGCCGTCTGCGCGCGCGCCGAGGCGGGGGCAAGGGCAGAGTGGCAGGCGACCATCCGAGCAACGAGGAGGACGCCGTCATGGCCAGGACCGTCGCGGAACAGCTCGTCGAGAACATCGTCGCCGCCGGCGTGACGCGGGTCTACGGCATCGTCGGCGACAGTCTCAACCCGATCGTCGACGCCATCCGCCGCACGAAGGGCATCGACTGGGTGCACGTGCGCCACGAGGAGGTGGCCGCGTTCGCTGCCGCCGGAGAGGCCGAGGTCACGGGCGCCCTCGCGGTGTGCGCCGGGTCGTGCGGCCCCGGAAACCTGCACCTCATCAACGGCCTGTACGACGCGAACCGCTCCCGGGTGCCCGTTCTCGCCATCGCCTCGCACATCCCCAGCAACCAGATCGGCACCGGCTTCTTCCAGGAGACCCACCCCGATCGGCTCTTCATCGAGTGCTCCGTCTACTCCGAGATGATCTCGAGCGGGACGCAGGCACCGCGCGTCATCTCCTCGGCGATCCATCACGCCCTCGCCGGGCCGGGTGTCGCCGTCCTCACGATCCCCGGCGACGTCGCCGAGGAGGAGGTGCCGACGTCGGCCACCCCCATCGTGTGCCGCCCCGTCCCGCCGAGCGTCGTCCCCGACCAGGCCGACGTGCAGACGCTCGCGGACGCAATCAACCGCGCGCAGAAGGTGACGTTCTTCGTCGGCGCCGGCGCGCGGGGCGCCCACGACGAGATCATCGCGCTGGCCGACGCCGCGGCGGCGCCCGTCGGCCACTCCCTGCGCGGCAAGGAGGTCATCCAGTACGACAACCCGTTCGACGTCGGCATGTCCGGCCTGCTGGGGTACGGGTCGTGCTTCGAGGCGATGCACGACGCCGACCTCCTCGTGCTCATCGGGACCGACTTCCCGTACGACCAGTTCCTGCCCGACGACGTCCCGACCGCCCAGATCGACATCAACCCCGCGAACCTGGGCCGCCGCACGCGCCTGGACTACGCCGTCGTCGGGGATGCGAGGGAGACGGCCGCCGCCCTGCTCCCGCTCGTGACCCGCAAGAAGAAGCGCGCGTTCCTGGACAAGATGCTCGCGAAGCAGGACAAGCTCATGAGCTCGGTGGTGGGTGCGTACACGAGGAAGGTCGAGCGGACGACGCCGATCCACCCCGAGTACGCGGCCGTGCAGCTGGACGAGGTGGCCGGCCCAGACGCCGTCTTCACCGTCGACACCGGCATGACGAACGTCTGGGCGGCCCGCTACATCACGCCGAACGGGCGACGGCGCGTCATCGGCTCGTTCATCCACGGCTCGATGGCGAACGCGATGCCGCACGCCATCGGCGCCGCGTTCGCCGACCCGACGCGCCAGGTCATCGCGATGGCGGGCGACGGCGGGCTGTCGATGCTGCTCGGCGACCTCATCACCATCCGGACGTACCACCTGCCCGTGAAGGTCGTGGTGTTCAACAACTCGACCCTCGGGATGGTCAAGCTCGAGATGCTCGTGGAGGGTCTCCCGGCCTGGGCGACCGACTCACCGCCGGTCGACTACGCCGCCGTCGCGACGGCGCTCGGGATCCCGGCCGTGCGGGTGGAGCACCCCAAGGACCTGCGCAAGGCGCTCACCGGAGCCCTGCACCGGCGCGGCCCGGCGCTCGTGGACATGGTGACGGACCCGAACGCGCTCTCGATCCCGCCGTCGATCACCGCCAAGCAGGTGAAGGGCTTCGCGACGGCGATGACCAAGGAGGTGCTCGGCGGCGGGCTCGGCGAGGTCATGGCGATGGCGCGGTCCAACCTGCGCAACATCCCGCGGCCGTAGTCCGCTGGCCCGGCTGGAGGCGCCGCCGCTCGCACCGCTGCCGTCCCGGCGCGTGCCGCCGACTCAGCCTTGCGGCGAGTCGGCCACCTGAACGTTCACGCGGAAGTCCGTGCCGTCGACGTCGGAGACCGTCACCGTCGCGTCGTAGGTGTTCCCCGAGGCGGGATCGGTGAGCTCGCACGCGACCTCCACGTCGTTCAGGAGGTCGATCTGCTCGTCGCCGCAGTCGATCTCGGGCCGCTCGCCGACCTGTTCCTCGAGCGCATCCTCCGCGAGGTCGGCCACGGTGTCCGGCGACACGGTCAGGTTGGCACTCGCCGAGCACGCCGCCAGCACGACCGCAGCGGCAGCCGCGGTCAGGGCGGCACCCATCGTTCGGATCTTCACGTGTTCCTCTTCAGTAGCCGGTGGCCGGACCAGGGAGCCGGTGGCCGGCCAGCCCGGCCGCCGCGAAACCCTAGCCGAGCTCGACGGCGCGCCTCCGGACGTCCCACCGCCCGAGATGTCACGGCCCGCAGCGTGCGTGCGGACGCTCTACCCTGGTCGCCGTGCCAGCGCCAATCCCGCCCGACCTCCAGCACGTCGTGGTCATGGGCGTCGCCGGGTCCGGGAAGACGACGGTCGCCCAGGGACTCGCCGCGGGCCTCGGCTGGACCTACGCCGAGGCCGACGACTTCCACCCTCCGGCGAACGTCGCGAAGATGGCGGCCGGCACTCCCTTGACGGACGACGACCGGGCGCCGTGGCTGCAGGCGATCCGGGACTGGATGACCGAGCAGCACGAGGCGGGACGTCGCACGATCGTCACGTGCTCCGCGCTGCGCCGGCCCTACCGGGACGTCCTGCGGCAGGCGCGCGGCGCCGTCGTCTTCGTCCACCTGCGCGGCTCTGCGGCCACGATCGCCGAGCGCATGGAGCGCCGCACGGACCACTTCATGCCGCCGTCGCTCCTGCCGTCACAGTTCGCGACGCTCGAGCCGCTGGCGGACGACGAGGCAGGGGTCGTCATCGACGTCGACGACACGGCTGCCGAGATCGTCGCGCGCATCGAACGCGACCTCGCGCTCGCGGCACGCTGACCGGACGCCGGACGTCGCGGGCCGTTCACACGGCGGGATGCGCACGATGGTGCCCGGACCGGGGTCGATTCGGGAGCACATGACTCCCGGATCGACCCCATTGACGGCGCGCCCAGCCGGTCCGCCGGGCGCCGGAGCCGGACCCGGCCGACCGCCCCGCGGCCGGGTCCGACGGCCGCTCAGCGCACCCGGACCGTCACCGGATCGCTGACGCTCCCGGACACCGCCTCCGGGTCGCTCGGCACGAAGTGCGCCGTGTAGGTGTGCGTCCCCGGCGTGAGGTGCCGCGGCAGCGTCGTGATCGCGACGCCGAGCACCACCCGCGCCGACGCCACGACCTGGTCGCCCTCCCGGATCTCGACCCGCCCCCGCGGGAACCGTCCGTCGTCGAGCTCGACATGGCTGAACGCGATGATCGGCAACCAGGACCCGCTGCGGTACGTCGTCTGCGAGAGCCACAGCGACGTCTCGGACCCGACGGTGGGAGGCGCCGCCTCGGACACCGTGATCGGGACCGTGACAGTGGTCCCCGACGGGGCCGCGACCAGCGTCAGCGTGTGCGCCCCCGCCGTCGCGTCGGCCGGCACGGTCAGCGCGACCGATGCCGCGCCGTCGGCCACGGCGAACTCGCCCAGCTCCGCGCCGTCGAACGACGCGGTGAGGGCGGTGTTCTCCGGTGATCCCAGCGACGTTAGGTTCAGGCCGGTGACGTCGAATGCCACCTCCGCGCCGGCCTCCGTCTCCGGCAGCTCCGGCACGCTCACCGCCTGCCGCGCGAAGTCCGGCTCTAGCCCGGGGTGCGCCTCGAGGTACGCGATCCACGCGTCGCGGTCGATGAGACCCGAGTCGCGGGTGTCGGCGCCGTCGGCGAAGACGTGGAAGTTGTCGCCGCCCTCCGCGAGGAACGAGAACGTCCCGATGCGGTACGGCGCCGCCGGGTCCAGGGGTGCGCCGTTCACCGTGATGGACGTGATGCGGTCGCCCTCCGGCCGCGACGCGTCGAACGTGTAGGTGACGTTGCTCGACAGCCCGAGCTGCAGGTACGGCCGCGACGGCACCTCGCCCTCGTCGGTCCGCTGCCACTGCTGCTCGAGCATGAGCTTCACCTGCTCGCCCGTGAGCGTGGTGGTCCAGAGGTTGTTGACGAACGGCAGGACGGCGTTCGCCTCCGCGTACGTCACGACGCCGTCCGGTGCGTACAGCAGCTCCGCGCGCATGCCGCCGGGGTTGACGACGCCGATCTCGGCGCCGCCCAGATCCGCGTCGGCGAGCGTGTCGAGCAGCGCGTTGGCGACGAGACCGCCCAGCGACGACTCGGACGCGCGGTCGTCGCGCCCGCTCGTCGGCTCCGGGCCGGGGCCGACGTACACACCGTTCACGTACGACCCGCCCGAGAACGCCGTCGTGATGTCCGCCGCCACCGACCCGACCGGCTGCTCGCCGATCTCCTCGGCGTACGCGAGGGCCGCCGTCACGATGTCGTTCACCTCGGACACCCGCGGGTACGTCGCGATCAGCTGATCCGCCGGCGTCGCCGTGCGCGCCACGTTCTCCGCCGTGTACGCGGTCACATCGTCGGTCGTGGCGTCGTACGTCAGCACGACCTGCCCGATGAACTCCCCGTACGAGCCGGTCTGCACGATCGGCCGCGTCTCGGTCGAGCCCGGGATCGGGGCGTCCCACGCGTACTGCTTGTGGGTGTGCCCGGTGAAGATCGCGTCCACCAGCGGCGACGTCTCGTTGACGATCTGCGCGAACGCGCCGCCCGCGGCGACCTCCTCCTCCAGCGTCGAGCCGTCCGGGGTACCCGCCCCCGCACCCTCGTGGTACTCGGCCACGATGACGTCGGCCTCGCCGTTCGCCTCGTCGCCGTCCGTCAGCTGCGCCGCCACGCGGTTCACCGCCTCGACGGGGTTGCCGAACTCGAGCGTCGAGATCCCGCCGGGCCGCACGAGCGTGGGGGTCTCCTCGGTGACGGCGCCGATGACGCCGACCGTCACGCCGCCCGACTCGACGAGCCGGTACTCGTCCAGCGCCGGAGTCGTGGTGCCGGCCTCGTACACGTTCGCGCCCAGGTAGCCCCACTGCGCGTTCGACCCACCGGCGATCACCCGGTCGACGAGGTCGGCGTACCCGGCGTCGAACTCGTGGTTCCCGACGGCGGACGCCGCGAGCTCCAGGGCGTTCAGGACGTCGATGGTCGGCTGGTCCTGCTGGACCGACGACGCGAACAGGGACGCGCCGATGTTGTCGCCCGCGGACAGGAAGACGGCCGACCCGCCGGCGGCCTCGGCCGCCGCCCGCTGCTCCTCGACGGTGCCCGCGAACGCGACGGTGTTGCCGTCGATGCGGCCGTGGAAGTCGTTGATGTTCAGGAGCGTCAGGTCGACCGGTCCGGTCGGCTCGGAGTCGCCGGCGGCGAGGCCGACGAGCACCGGGTCGTGGTCGGAGGAGCGGTACGCCGTCGCGTCGTAGAAGAGCGTGCCGTGGTAGTTGTGCCGGCTGTACTCGAGGGCCACGGCCTCGCCGGAGTTGATCTCCCAGATGTCGGCACCGGTCGCCCGAGCGAGCGCGGGAGCGTTGAGCAGCACGTGGTCGAGCGAGCCGGACTGCCGCCCGAACGAGTACGACGACCCGTCGACGTCGAAGTGCGCCTCGACGTCGGTGTACCCGGCGTCGTACAGCACGTGCAGCGGGTCCTCCTGCCCGTAGGAGTTGAAGTCACCGAGGAGCGCGACGGCGTCGTCCGCCGCGGCGACCTGCCCCACCCAGTCGCGCAACGCCGTCGCCTGCGCCACGCGCGACGCGTTCGACGCTCCCTGCCCGTCGCCGGAGTCCTCGTCGCCCGGCAGCGGCCCGGGCGAGCCCTTCGACTTGAAGTGGTTGACGACCACGAAGACGTCCTCGCCACCGCCGGCCGGCGCGAACACCTGGCCGATGGGCTCGCGGGCGTTCGCGAACGGCTGCCCCTCCGCGCTCTGCGTCCCGAGCGCACGCGGCTCGCCGACCGGCGTCACCGCGCCCGGCCGGTAGATGATCGCGTTGGTGATGACGTCCTGGAGCTCGACCGGCGGCAGCTCCGCCGACGACGGCACGAACGCCCACACGTCCGCACCCGCCGCCGCGTTGAGCGCCGCCACGAGCGCACCGAGCGCCTCGTCGGCCGTCTCGCCCAGCGCTGCGGAGTTCTCGATCTCCATGAGCCCGACGACGTCGGCGTCCAGCCCGTTGATCGCCGCGACGATCTTGTCCTGCTGGCGCTGGAAGTCCTCGGCGTCCCACGCCCCGCGCTGGTCGCAGCCCTCCTCGACCGTGACGCCGTCGCCCGCGCGGTCGGTGTACGGGACGCAGGTCGCACCATCGGTGCCGAGCGTCGTGAAGTAGTTGAGCACGTTGAACGAGGCAAGCCGCACAGCGTCGTCGCCCGTGTCGCCGATCGCCGCGGCGTCGGGGGCGTCCGTGCGCGTGTTCGCGAACGTCGCGGGGTACGCGCCGGGGTCGGCCGGCGTCACGTGCGCGACGGGGTTGAGCTTCCAGACGTCGTTCCGGAAGTCCACGACGACGGCGGCGCCGAACGTCGCTGCCGCGCCCACCCGCACCGGGTCCGTGAGCGAGATGTACGGCGGGGTGAGCCCGGAGTTCGCGGGCTCGAGGAAGTCGGTCGTCGCGCCGTCGTCCAGCCTCACCTCGCGTGCCGCGTTGTCGGCGACCACGGCCGCCGCCTCGGGCGATCCCGGTCGCGCGACGTCCGTGGGCTGCCGCAGCGGCTCCTCGCCGGCCGCGAGCGTGACCTCGCCCCAGCGGTTCGTGTTGTAGGTGTCCGAGACGGTGAACGCCCCCTCGGGCAGGTACAGCATCGACTCGAGCGACTCGCGCTGCGCGCCGTCGGCCGGCCACCCGGCCAGCTGCGCGGGGGCGACGTCGTCGGCCGGCTCGCTCAGCACCGACAGCCCGTCGGCACCGACGGTGATCTCCGTGAGGCCGAAGAACTCGCTGACGACGCCCGTCACCTCGACGTGGTCGCCGATCGCGACCTGACCCACGGTGGCCGCGGAGTACACGAAGACCGCCTGCGACGTCGTGTGGGTGGCAAGGTCGAGCACGCCGCCGGTGCCCGGGGTCTGGATGACGTAGCCGTCGAACCCGCCGGTCGGGTACGCCGCCGTGACGACGCCTCGCGTGACGACCGTCGACCCCACGAGCGGCGACGCGGCGCCGTCGCCCTGGATCTCGGCGATCGTCGCCGTCACCGGGTCCGGGTCCGGATCTCCGCCGCCCGCCGCGTCGGGCGTCGGTGCGCCGACGGTGAAGTCGGCGGCGTTGGCCGCCGTGTTGGTGAGATCCGCGTCGCGGGCGATCGACGTCGAGTTCGACGGCGACGGCGCCGGCCCGGTCCCGGCGAACGCGGCACCGGTGCCGAACCCGACCAGGTCGACGACGGCGGCGTCGGCCGCACAGGCTGCCGCGTCGCACTGCAGCGCACCGCCCGCGCTGACGAGCGCGATGTTGCCGTTCGTGGCGCTGAGGTTCGCGGAGCCGGTGGCGTCCGGCGCGGGGAGCGGCTGACCGACGCCGGCGTTGTTCGTGCCCGCCTGCACGAGGTACCGCGCACCCGGTTCGATCGAGCCGGCCAGCGGGATGACCCCGCTCCAGTTGGTCCCGGCCGCCGACGCGTACTGCACCGACCATCCGGCGAGGTCGACGACGGCGTCGCTCGTGTTGGCCAGCTCGATGAAGTCGTGGCTGTACACGGCGCCGGAGTTCCCCCCACCGCCGTAGACCTCCGCCACGACGACCGGCGCGTCGGGCGACACAGCTGCCTGCGCGGCGAGCGGCGCCGCCCCGATCCCGACCACGGCGAGCGCCAGCGCCCCGATCCCACCCGTCACCCGCGTGCGCACAGCTGAACCCACGACGTCTCCTTCGACCACCATCCACGCGGCACCGATCGGCGCCGCGCTCACCGTAGCGACGGCCGGTGACACCGGGTGGCTCGGAGCGTCACGACTGTGTGAACGCCGCTCGAACGCGAGGTCCCGGCCGCTGCAGGGACGCCGCATCGTCTCGCATGTCGGACGCAGCGGCAAGGGGCCCGTCGACCTCGGGCAGCGGTCAGCCGGTGCTCTGGAGCCACTCCAGGGCGGCCGCGACACGGCGGTTGCGCTCCCGGTCCTCCGCGAACAGGCCGAGCTTGCCGAACACCGCCGACACGTAGCACTCCACGGTCTTCGGGCTCAGCGACAGCGCGCTCGCGATCCCGGCGTTCGAGTACCCCTGCCCGACGAGGGCGAGCACGGCGCTCTCCGCGGCGGTGAGGGCGCGGCGCACGCGCGGACCCGGCGGCGGGAACGGGGTGGGACGACCGACGACGACGGCGCTCGCCACCCGGCGAGGCCCCTCTCCTCGGGCGGTGGCCGAGGAGAGCCAGCCCAGGAGGACGTCGGTGTCGAGGGCGTCGTCGAGCGCCATGACGTCGAGGCGCCCCCGCCTCGCGACGGCCCGAGCGAGGCGTGGGGCGCGGCCGACCGGCCGCACCGAGCGCAGCGCGCTGCCGGCGCGCCCCGCCGTCGTCACCCAGCCGCCTGGCGAGTCCGTGAGGACGAGCACCGCCGTCCCGCCGTCGAGCAGGCCGCTCAGCGCGGCGGGAAGGGCCGGAAGCTCCTGCGCGGACGCGACGACGAGCGCCGCGTCGAACCTCGCGCGGACGTCGAGCTCGTGGGCGGACGCGAGCTCGGCATGCACGGCGATCCCGCGGGCGCGCAGCTGAAGCGCCAGCCCGTGGCGGACGAGCGGCGATACCCCTATGACGCAGATGTGCATGATCGAGGCCCCCTCGATCGAGGTCGCAGGCCCCCCGGGGCTGCGGCGCGAACCCATGCGGCATCCGCGGTCCCCACCAGCGCCGCCGCTCTGTTCGAAGCACGTCCATCGTGCTCGCGGCTGAGGGGCACCGGAAGGGGGCGGCGCGGGAATCACCCCGACGTTCACCCCGCGGCGCGGTGGCCTCGCGGTCAGGCCTCGACGTCTCGCCGTCGGAAGACGACGAGTGCCACGAGGACGGCGACGACGGCCCACGCGACGGACCCGGCAGCGGCGAGGGCGACGTCGACGTCGGGCGTGCCTCCACGCGCGAGGGCTTGGAACGTCTGCGCGGGCAGCCACCGTGCGGCCACCGGGAACATCGTGCCGAACAGGATCTCGACGGGCAGGGCGTACCCGATGCCGACACCGATGGCGGCGGGCGCGGACCTCAGCACGAAGCCGAAGAGGATGCCGAGCGCAGCCCAGCCGCAGGTGGCGACGGCGAACGCGAGCACCCCGGCAGCGCTCGCCGCACGACCCTGCGCGGACCACCAGGCGGCGGTGTCGAGGTCGCGGGCGAGGATCTGCGCGACGCCGATCCCGACGAGGGCCACCAGGACTGCGGCGGCTGCCGAGAACGTGAGGAGCGCCGCCGACTTGCCGAGCAGCAGCCGCGCCCGGTTCGGCTGGCGTACCAGGAGGTTCCGGATGGTGCCGTGGCCGTACTCACCGCCGACGTTGAGCGCGACGATCGCGAGCGCGACCACGCCGACGAAGGTCACGGCGTTGCCGAGGCTGCGCGCAAGGCCGTCCGCGGCTTCGAGATCCTGGCGCGCGAGGACGAGGCCGGCCGGGCCGCGGTCGCTCGCGACCTCGCCGGGGTCGCCCACGGAGATCACCATGGCGATCGCCATGAACGCGAGCATCGCCGCGAGTGCGAACCAGTAGGTGCGCTGCCGGAGCTTGACCACCTCGCTGCCGAACGCCGCGCTCATCGCTCGGCTCCGCCCTGAGTCAGCACGAAGAAGATCTCCTCCAGGGTTGGTGGTCTGCTCGAGAGCTCGGCCAACGTGATGCCGTGCGCGTGCGCCAACCGGTTGAGCTCCGCAGGGCTGCGGCGCGGCGAGTCGCCCGCCAGCACGCCCTGGTCGACCTGGAGCTGCCAGCCGTCGTCCCCGGCGATGCGCGCCAGCGCGTCGAGCTGCGCGGGATCCTCCGGCCGGGCGAGCACGCGGGCGTGGTGGCGGAGGAGAAGGTCCGTGAGCGCGCCCTGGAACCTCAACCTGCCCTCGTGGAGGAGGACCACGTGGTCGCAGACCTGCTCGAGCTCGGCGAGCTGATGGCTCGAGACCAGCACTGTCGTGCCGTCGTCGGCGAGATCGCGCAGCAGACGGCGGATCTCGCGAATCCCTGAGGGATCGAGGCCGTTGGCCGGCTCGTCGAGGATGACGAGGTCCGGCGACGGCAGCAACGCGGCAGCGATCGCCAACCGCTGCCGCATACCGAGCGAGTACGCGGCCACCGGGTCGCCCGCGCGCCGGCTGAGCCCCGTGACGTCGAGCACGCGCTCGATCCGGCTCGTCCGCCCCGCGAGCCGGCCGAGCACCCGGAGGTTGTCCCGTCCCGTGAGGTGGGGGTAGAACGCCGGGCCGTCGACGAGGGACCCGACGCGGCGGAGGTAGGCGGCGGGCTCCGCGAGCGGGTGGCCCAGGATCTGCGCCGAGCCCGCGGTGGGCCGCACGAGCCCGAGGAGCATCCGGATGGTGGTGGTCTTGCCCGCTCCGTTGGGGCCGACAAAACCGGTGACCCGCCTCGCCGGCACCTCCATCGTGAGGTCGTCGACGGCGATCCGGTCGCCGTACCGCTTCGTCAGTCCGTCCGTCGTGAGACCCACGTCGTCCTCCGTCTCGACTATGAGCAGCATCGCTACAGGTAGCGATGCTACATATCGTCCAGAGGTAGCATAACTACGTATGAACGCGGAGATGCTCAAGGGCCACCTGGACCTGCTCCTGCTCGCCGTGCTCGAGCCAGGACCGCGCCACGGCTACGGCGTCGTGGAGGCCCTGCGGGCGCGGAGCGACAGGGCCCTCGACCTCCCCTCGGGCACCGTGTACCCGGCCCTGCACCGTCTCGAGCGGACCGGCCTGATCAGCGGCGAGTGGACCATCCACAACGGCCGACGACGACGGGTCTACGCGCTCACCGCCGCGGGAGAGGCGCGTCTCGTCGCGCGACGCTCGGACTGGCGGGGCTTCGCCGACGTCGTCGAGCGCGTCATCTCGGTGCCGTCATGACCGCGTCGGGCGCGGTGGAGGAGTACCTCGCACAGGTGTCGGCCCAGCTGCCCCGGGGCCGCCGCGCTCGTGACGTGTGCGACGAGCTCCGCGACGGCCTGACCGAGGCGATCGAGATCTGCCCGTCGCTCGTCCCGCAGGACGCCGCAGCCCTGCTCGTCCGGGAGTTCGGCACGCCGCAGGAGGTCGGCTCCGCTCTCGCAGCCGAGATCAGGCTGAGGCTGGCTCGCCGCAACTCGGCGTACGTCCTGGGGGTGCTGCTCGCGAGCTGGGCGGGCTGGCTGGTGTTCGACTCGACGGTGGGCGTCCCCGAGACCAGCGTGCCGACCGGATGGGCGGGCGCCGTCTTCCTCGCCGGCATCGACGTGCTCCGGGCTGCGGCGATCGTCGCTCAGGTCGGTGCCGCCCTGGGCATCGTCGCCACGTCGTTCCCGATGCGTCGCCTCGCTCCCACGACTGTCCCCACCTGGCTCACACGCCTCACGCTCACGGCGCTCAGCATCTTCGGCCTTGCCGTCCTGGTGGCCCTGGCCTCGATGGCTCCGGGCCACCACCTCCTCGGTGCGCTCGTCGCCGTCCCGGTGTGCGCGATGACGGTCACCGCTGTGGCGTTGTCCCGCAGGGCGGCACGGCACCTCGCCGTCGGCGCGAACGGGTTCGTCGCCGACGGTCACGCCCGGACCGCCTGACCGCCCGACCGACTGCGCGAATCACCCCATGCCGGGCATCGTGCGCCCCGTCTCGACGAAGGTCTTCAGCGCGCTGATCACGAGCGATGCCCCGCCGTCGACCTGCTCGGCGGTCGGGGTCCCGGGCGGCACGTTCGTGTGCGTGACGGTCACGCGGGTGAGCCCGTCGCCGAGCGGCTCGAGCAGCCACTCGTAGTCGGAGGCCGGGTCAGCGGCGGTCTCGGGCGACCACGTCGCCCGGAACGTGTGCGCCAGGCGACGACCGGGTTCGAGTGCGGTGATCTCGCCGGCGATGAGCGAGGCACCGTCGGCGTCCACCCACTCGACGGCGCTGCCGACGCGCCAGTCGCTGCGGACGATGCCCCCGAAGTACCAGCGGCGGGTCTCGTCGGGATCGGTGAGCGCGCGCCAGACGCGGTCGGGCGTCGCCTCGATGACGACGCTCGCCACCAGGGTGCGGGTGTCGGTGGTGGGCATGGTGACTCCTTGATGGTCGTGGGTACCGGGCACCGGTGGCCCGGTCTGGTCCGTCTGGTCCGTCTGGTCCGTCTGGTCGGTGTGGTCGGTCTCGAGGTGGCGGCGCAACCGGTGCAGCGTGAGGCCGGCGAGCGCCGCGTAGTCGTCGAGCCACCGCGTGGCAAGCTCGACGATCGGCGTGGGATTGAGCCGCACGATGCGCGTGCGCCCCACCTTCTGCGTCGTGACCACCGCGGCGCCCTCGAGCACCCGGAGATGCTTGAGCACCGCGTGCCGGCCGAGGTCCGGCAGCACCCGCTCGAGCTCCGAGACGGTCTGCCCGTCACGCTCGCGCAGCGCGTCGAGGAGTGCGCGACGGTGCGCGTCGGAGAGCGCACGGATCGTGCCGTCGAACTCCCGGTCGGTGGCCACCGCACGAGCATAGGTGACTCTTTGGTCACGTATCAAGCCCGGCGTGGTCTCGGACCGCGACCACCGCCGACTCGGCGCGGCGCACGCCCCTCGACGGCGTCCGGCACGTCAGCGCATCGCAGTGTTTTCCCCGATGTGGCCGACCACGCGCCGTCCGTAGCGTCGCGGCAGGGGCGGGCCCGTCACGTTCGTCGATGGCGACGAACGTGACGGCGCGTCCGGGGCCGACCGACGTGGCGAGGGGAGAGACGCGATGCCACCACCGAGGCGGACGCCACGTGCCCCCGAGGCACGGCTGCTCCGCGCGAGGGACCTGCTCGACGTCCGGATCAGCGCGCCGGGCTGCACGCTCACCGAGACGGCCGACGGACCGGTCCTGACGGCGGGACGGGACGCGTCGCTCGTCCTCCACCTGCCGCCGCAGCACGTCACGGAGCGCACGCTGCCCGAGCCGGTGGGCAACCCACCGCCGCCGTTCCCGAAGGAACCGGCGCTCGTCGGGCACCGGGCGGCGGCGGCGAGCCGCATCGTGTTCGCGCTGGACGACGGCGCGAGCGTCCCGTTCACGATCGCCGGGGTCCTCACGGCGATGCGCACGCTCGCGCTGCGTCTCGCCCCGGACGCCCGCCGCCCCGCTCCCGTCCGGCCGGGCCGGCCGCTGCGCGGCATCGACCCGGCCCCCGGCTGGGAGCGACTGCTCACGCCCCGCGGGCGGCTGCGGCGCGGCGTCAGCCCCGCGGACCTCGTGCGGGCCACCGGGGACGCCGCGCTCGAGGCAGCCCGGCTCGCCCGCCCCGCCGCCCACGTGCTGCAGCGCGCCCAGACGCTCCGCTCGGTCCAGGCCGCACGGGCCGCCGCCGGCCTCGCGGCGGGCCCCGTGCGCCTCGGAGACCTGCTCCCACGAGCGCCGCGCCCCCGACCGATCCCCCGCCCCTCGCCCCGGCCCCGAGCACCGAAAGAGGACGAGACGGCGATCGAGGCCCCGTACCGCGTCACGCTCTCCCCGGGCGAGGACGGCGCGTTCACGCACGACGCCGAACCGTTGGTCGCACTGGAGGACCCCGAGCGCGCGGAGCTGTGGCGCACGCACCTCACCACGCGCCTCACGGACGACGACGGCGCGTTCGTGGGTCTCGACGAGACCGCCGAGCGCCCGGTCCGCGCGATCTGGTCACGCGACCTCGACCCGATCGACCGCCCCGCCACCACCGACCCGCACCAGATCCAGCCGACGTCGCTCGCCCCGGCGGACAGACGCGCGCTCGTGCGGCAGACCACGAGCCGCACCATGCCGAAGCCTGCGACGCCGATCGACGCGCGCGCCCTCGCGCTCTCGACCCTCGGGGCGTGGCTCGACCTCGCGGGGGACTGGGCGTCCACCGACGTGTTCGACCCCAACGATCCCATCGAGGACGGCGTCGAGCTGCTCGCGCAGTACCGGCACCAGGCCACGATGGGTCGCGACTGGTACGTGCGCGTCGCACGACCGGGCTTCCTGTTCTGGCCCGGGCACCGCTGCCTGTGGGTCACGCTGAGCGAGCGCAAGATCGCCCACCTCGACGACCCCGTCGCCGCGTTGTGGCAGCGCACGTTCATCGTCATCAAGCAGCGCGAGCGCACCTACTCCGACGCGGACGACCCGTACCGCTGGATCGCTATCGACCCCGAGGTGACGCCGAACCTCGACCCCGCCCCGTCTCCGGTCGATGACCCCATCGTCCCCAGCCGGGCCGGCGAACCGTTCCTGTTCACGCTCACCGGGATCGACGCCGGCGGCCGCCCGTCCACCTTGCGCGCACCGCTGGTGTTCGTGCCGGATCTCGCCCTGCAGAAGCCGAACGTCCAGGCGCTCGCCGAGGCCGCGTACGCGCCGATCGGCACCATCCCGGCCGGCGGCCAGCAGATCACGTTCGCGTCGTCAGCCGTCTCGGGAGACACCCGTTTCGAGGTCAACACGCTGCGCTTCACCGGCACGATCGACGTCGACGCCCGCACGTCGCGCCCCTCGCTGGTGACGACGAACGCCGTCGTCCCGGCGATGCGGCACCTCGCGCCGCAAGCGCCAGGCGTCGACCTCGCTTACGCGCAGCCCTACCTGGACGCGGCGGCCGCCGCGCCGGCGGGCGACCCCGACCGCGGCTTCGGCGCCGGCAACCCCGGCCAGGTGTTCCTGTCCGTCACCGGCGCCCCGCCCGCCGTCGACTTCTCGGGCGGCTCCGACCGCTCGGGCGGTTTCCTCGCGCCGAGCCTGGCGGTGCGGGGGCTGTCCCGCTCGCTCGGCGCCGTCGGTGACGACGGGACGGCGCCCGCGGGCCTCTCGCAGGGCGAGTTCGATCCGGGCACGTTCCTTGCGGGCGCGATGCCGAAGCTGTTCGGCCTGTTCGACCTCGTGGAGCTGCTCGAGAAGCTCGGCCTCGGAGGCGCGCCGGAGTTCGTGACGGAGACGCTCGACGCCGTCAGCACGCTGGTGAGCGAGGCGAGCCGGCTGCGCGCCGCCGCCGCCGACGCCGGCCCGCGTCTGGCCGCAGAGGTCGCCGGCGCGGCGCACGACGGCGCCCGGGCCGGCGTCGAGGCCGCCCGCGCCCAGCTCGAGGCGGTGCTGAACCCGCTGCTCGTGGACCTCGACGCGCTGGTCGACGCCGTCGAGAACCTCAGCGCCGCCACCATCACGGATGTCACCGACGCCCTGGCAAGCATCGTGGGGCGGCTCGGCCCGCTGGACGACGCCCTCAAGGCGCCCCAGATCCCCGCCGCGTTGCGGGCGGCGCTCCAGCGCCCGGTCGGCGCCCTGGCGGCGCTCGGGGCCGACGTCGCCCTCGTGACGAAAGCCCTCTCGGACTTCCTGGACGGCCTCCTCAGCCCCGACGGCGCCGTCGTCGCCCGCCTGGAGTGGAAGCCGAAGATCCGGAGCTGGCCCACCACGGGCAGCCCCGTCTTCCGCGCCGACGATCCCCAGGGGCTCCGCCTCGCCGTCGAGGTCCGCGGCAGCGCGACGTCGCCCCCGAGCGTCGACGTCGTCGCGGAGCTGACGACCTTCGCCCTCCAGCTCCTGCCGAACGCGGAACTCATGGCGATGACCTTCCGGCGCGTCGGCTTCCGCGCGTCGTCCGGCGCGAAACCGGAGATCGACGTCGTCTTCGGCGGGATGGAGTTCCTCGGCCCGCTCTCGTTCGTGGAGACGCTGCGGCAGCTGATCCCGTTCGACGGGTTCGCCGACCCGCCGTTCGTCGACGTGTCGCCCGAGGGGGTGACGGCCGGCTTCGACCTCGCGCTCCCGAACGTGTCGGTCGGCGTGTTCAGCCTGGAGAACCTCTCGCTCGGCGCGGACGCGCGCGTGCCGTTCCTCGGCGACGCCGTCACCGTCGGCTTCCACTTCTGCCGCAAGGACTCCCCGTTCCGCCTCACCGTCATGTGCATCGGGGGCGGCGGCTGGCTCGAGCTGCGTGCGTCGCCGAAGGGGCTCGTCGTGCTCGAGCTCGGGCTCGAGGCGACGGCGTGCCTGTCGATCGACCTGGGCGTGGCGTCCGGGTCGGTGTCGATCGCCGTCGGCGTCTACCTGCGCCTCGAGGGTGAGAAGGGGCTGCTGACGGCGTACTTCCGGATCCGCGGCGAGGTGGACGTGCTCGGCCTCATCTCGGCGTCGATCACGCTCGAGCTGTCGCTGACGTATCACTTCGAGACCGGGAAGCTGATCGGCCGGGCGTCGCTCGTGGTCGAGGTCGAGGTGCTGTTCTTCTCCGCGTCGGTCGAGATCACGTGCGAACGCAAGCTGGCCGGCTCGAAGGGCGACCCGACGCTGGCCGACGTCATGCCGCCCGATCCCGTGACCGGCGAGAACGCCGACTGGTCCCGCTACTGCGCCGCGTTCGCGGCCGTCTGAGGAGCCCAGGAGCAACGATGACGACGACCCGCATCCTCACGACGGCGCTCCCGGTGACCCTGGCGGCCGGCGCGCCGGCGCACCTGTCCGTGTTCGTCACGCACCGGCTCACGCCCCAGGCGGTGGGCTCGACCCTCGCGGACTTCCCGGCGGCCGCGGACTGGGTGACCACGCTCGCGGGGCTCCGCGTGGAGATCCTCGCGTCGCACCTCGCGGATCCCCTGCCCGCCACGATCGTGTCCGACCCCGACGCCGCAGCCTGGCGCGCCGTCTTCCCGCCGGGTCTGCGCGTGGACGGCTTCCCCGAGCCTCAGGTGTCCGCGGCGGAGTGGAACAGCTACCCGGCGCACCGCCTGGCCGACCACGCCGTCGACCTGCAGCTCACGTCAGCGCTGGCGGCGCCCACCGCACGCCCGGGCGTGATGGACAGTCCGCCGGCTGCCGCCGTCATCGACCAGCTCGTGCAGGTGCACCCCGCCGTCCGCAACCTCCTCGCGCTCGCGGAGCAGAAGTCGGTCCGCTCCCGGCGGCTGCTGGAGCGCCGCCTGCTCGAGGCGCGCGCGAGCCTGGGGACGCTCGGGTCGCGCGAGGGGTACCCGAGCGAGACGGACGAGCGGACGCCGTCGGCGATCGAGGTGCTGCTGGACGAACGCGGCGCCGTCGACGAGAAGAAGCTGAACGCCTACCTCGACGGCCTGCTTGACGACGACCTGAGCTCCCAGCCCGTGCTCCAGCTCATGGCCGACGCCCACGCGACGCGGCGCTACTACGACCGCCCCGAGGAGCAGACGCCCTACCAGCGCGAGCCCACGCCGGGCGCGACGACGCCCCGCCCCGAGGAGCCCGACCCGGACTTCCACGCCCGCGCCGCCGGCCTCGGCTCCACGCCGGCGCTGCTGCGCCGGCTCGGCCTCGTGCTCGACGTGACGCTGTCCGACGCCGACCGCGCCGCCCTGGAGGGCGCGTCGTGGATCGCGGCGCGGCTCGTGCCGGCGGATGACGACGGCGAGGCGCCCGACGTCGTCTCGCTCGCCCCGCCGCGGCTGCGGGTGATCGTCGGCGGCGACGTCGTCGCGGCGATCTCCTCCGACGCCTGGGTCGCGGGCGCCGTCCCCCTCGGCGAGGAGGAGTACGTGGTGCTCGACCTCGACCCGGACGCGTCGGGGCTCAAGCTCGACCAGCACCTGCGCAACCTGCCGCGCAGCCTCGCGTCCGAGGTCAACGGCGACGAGGCCAGCGCCGCGCCCGCCACGCTGCGTGCCACAGGGTTCGGCATCGCGCGCACCGATCGCGTGGCGGCGACGCGCGAACGGGTGCAGGCGGCCGAGCAGCTCACGTCGCCCGACGACGGCCCCGGCGTGAGCGGCCCGGAGCTCATCTACGACGACGTCGTCCGCGGCCTGCGGCTCGAGGTGTGGGACGACGCGTCCGAGGACTGGCACAGCGTGCACGAACGCCTCGTCGACGTGACGGCGACGGGCGACGACGACGTCCCGGTGGATGTCCTCACGGGCACCGCAGACACCGGGTTCCTCCAGCTCTCCGGCCTCAACCGGGTGCCGGGCAACGACGCGAACCCGTACTACCTGCACGAGGTCGTGGCGGGCTGGGACGGGTGGAGCCTCGCCGCACCGCGTCCGGGCAAGGTGATCGTGCACGGTCCGGGCGGCGAGGAGCAGGTGGTCGACGACCCGCGCGACGCGCACGGCGACGCCGCCGTGTCCGGCGTGCACATCCGGTCCACGGTCGCGCCCGGGACCCTGCCGCGGCTGCGCTACGGGACGTCGTACGCGTTCCGGCTCGTGGGCGTCGACCTGGCGGGGAACTCGGTGGTGCGGACGCCACGGCCTCGCCGGCCCGACCTCGCCGCCACCCGCACGCACCTCGACGGGCTGCGCGCCAGCTACGCCCGCCGCGACGGCGGCGGTCTCGTCTCCGTGATCCGCGACGACGTCCTGGCGTCGTTGCCGAGGGACGCGGACGACGACGCCGCATGGCTGGGCGGCGTCACGCCCGGCGATGACGGCGGGGCGCGCCGGTCGCGTACCGGTCGCCGCGGACGGAGGGGCGCCACGGGCGGCGCGTCGTCCGCCCGCCCGTACACGCTGCCGCGGGCCGTGCGCACGGGGGAGCCGCGCATCGACGCGTTCGTGGCCCAGCGGGTCGCGGACGCCGTCCGAGGCGCCGACCCCGCCAGCCGGGCTGCCGGCGGTGCGGGTGGTGCGGCGGGCCTGCCCCCCGGCGTCGCGCCCACCGTCGCCGGGCTGCATCGCAGCGTCGCCGCGGCGTCGCGCCGGATCGCCGAGCACGCCGAGGTCTGGCGCACCCGGCCGCAGCTGGGGATCGACCCGGAGGCGCTCGCCGGCCTCGGCGACGTGCTGCGGCGGCCCGGACTCCCGATCCCGGGCCGGCCGCTCCCCCGACCCCGGCCGGTCGTCACCACGCCGCGGCCGTATCTGCGGTGGGAGCCGGTCGGCGCCCCGGCGCTCGTGGCGCGCGCGCCGCTCACGACCGGAGAACAGCTCTCGCGACTGGTCGTCCGGACCGGCCTTCCGCCGTCGTCGCCCGACGCCGCCGCCACGAGCGAGCGGCACGTGGTGCCGCCGAAGACGCACCAGCTCGAGGCCGAGACGAGCAGCGCGTTCGACGCCGCGATCGGCAGCACCGACCCGGCCGTGCAGAGGGCGGCGTACGGCTGGGCGCTCGTGGAACGCGGCACGCTCACCGACCGGTTCGTGCCCGACCCGGCGAACCCGGGCGCCGAGCTGGAGCAGCCGGACATCGCGCTGCACGCCCGCCCGGACGCCGACCCGGACACCGCCGTCACGCTCGCCGACCTGGAGGGCGCGGGGCGCGGCACCCCGCTCGGCGAGGGGCAGTACGTGGTGCACGACGTCGACGAGCTCCGGCTGCCGTACCTGCCGGACGTGTTCGCGGCCGGCGTCGCGCTCGTGTTCTACGACGCCGGTGACCCGCACCTGCTGCCCGATGCGCGGGTGCTGCAGGCCGTCGTCATCCCGTTCCCCGGGACGTGGCCCACCGTCGAACCGCTGCGCCTGGTGCTGGCCGGTGGCGGCGAGCTCGGGGCGCGCCTCGAGGGGCGGGCCATCCACGTGAGCCTGCCGCCAGGCGAGCAGGTGCGGGTCGCCGTCTCGTCGTCGCTGCGCACCGACGACCTGGAGAAGCTCGGCCTGTGGCGCTCCCACCCGGTCAGCGGGATCGACCGCTCCAGCGCGGAGCCGGCGGTCCTCGCGGCGGCCGACCTGCTCCGCCAGGCCGCCGTGTCCGGCTGGACCTGGTGGCTCACCCCCAGCGTCGACGTGCGCCTCGTGCACGCGATCCCGACGCCGGCCCGCCCGCCCGAGCTCCGTGTGCTGCGGTGCGGAGCCCGGACGCCGGGGATCACGGTGGCTCCGCTCGTCGGGCTCGTCGACGTGCACGGGGCCAGCACGGACCGGTTGCTCGTGAAGGCCCGCTGGACGGAGCAGGTCGACGACGTGGCGATCGCGGCGCCGGCCGAGGTGGCGCGGGACGACGTCGTCGTCAACTCCCCGGTGGGCGGCGCCGAACGGCTCGGCGTCCTGTCGACCGTCGACTGGGCGCCGGACCCGGCGGACGACGAGCTCGGCCCGCTCGCGGCCGCCGGCGTCCAGCTGCACCGGGCCATCCACACGTTCACCGACACCCACCACCGCCGCGTGACCTACACGCCGACCGGGACCACCCGGTACCGCGAGTTCTTCGCCGCCGCCGACGTCCCGGCCGACGACGACCCCGCGCTCGCCGGCGAGAGCGTCGAGCTGGTCATCCCGTCCACGGCCCGGCCGGCCGCCGCGCACCTCGCCGGCGCCGTCCCGCTGCTGCGCTGGGAGACCACCACGGAACCGGACCAGCCGTTCGCGCTGCGGCGCGTCCGACGCTCCGGCGTGCGGATCTGGCTGCGCCGCCCCTGGTTCTCCTCGGGCGACGGCGAGCTGCTCGGCGTCCTGCTCGGCACGGAGAAGAACCCGTCCGGCGTGGTGAGCGCGTGGGGGCGCGACCCGGTGCTCGCCGGGGCGCAGGTGCCCGGCATGTCCCGGCCCCCGCTGCTCACCGGCGAGCAGCTGCTGCTCGCCGCGTACGGGTCCTCCCCCGGCGGCCCCGACGTCGCCCGGCCCCTCACCGTGGCACCGGCGGTGCCGCTGCCGGGCGAGGACGCCGGACCCGCGGTCACCGTGTGCGGGTACGTCCCCGTGTTCCACCCCGGGCGCGGCCAGTGGTACGTGGACGTGGCCCTCGACGCCACCTCCACCCTGTGGCCGTTCGTGCGTCTCGCCGTCGCCCGCTACCAGCCGCACTCAATCGCCCGGTGCGAGCTCTCCGCCGTCGACCTCGTCGAGTGGATCCAACCGCTGCCCACGCGCACCGCGACGGTGAGCCGGCCGGACGCCGACCGGGTACGCCTCACGCTCACCGGCGTGATCGCGCTGCTGCGGGGACTCGAGCGCGGGGACGACGACGAGCGCGAGGAACCCGAGGAGTCCGTGAGCGCGATCGACGCCCTCGTGCGCCGCACGCGCACCGTGCGGCTCACGCTCCAGGCCCGCGCCACCGGCGGGACAGACCTGCAGTGGGTCGACGTCGCGAGCCGCCGCCTGCCGCTGGTGGGCATCGGCGACGAGACGAACTTCCTCGCGACCTGGAGCGGCGAGCTCGCCCTTCCGGCGCCTGACGAACGGCCCGACGGCGTCCCGTTCGACGTCGCGCTGCGCACGCCGGGCGCCTCGGAGCACTGGCGCGTGCTGGTCGAGGAGCACGAGCTGCTCGACGCCGACGCCCCGGACTCCCCGAACGTGCGCGGTGCGACGACCCGCGTCACGCGCCTCGTCTACGCCGACACGATCGCTCTGTGAGGGGCTGACCCATGCCCACCGACTTCTCGTTCCGGGCCGGAGCGCTGACGGCGCTCTCGCCGCGCCTGCTCGGCTCCCGCCACGTGCTGCTCGACCCCGACCGGATCGTCGCGCCAGCCACGTTCCCGCGCTCGGCCAGCGCACATCCGATCGCGCCCGACACGCTCGTCCTCGACACCATGCTGCTGTCCTCGCCGGACGGCGCAACCTCCTACTACATCCCGCGGTACCGGCTGCGGAGCGCCGGGGACCGGTACGACATCCACGTCGAACCTGGGCCGACCGGTCGATTCGTCCTGCGTCTCGTGCTCGACGCGTTCCCGGCTCCGGAGCTCGGCGACGCGGCCCGCACCGCCGTCGTCCTCCCCGGCACCCTCACCGCCTGGCTGACGTACGGCAGCCCGATCCTGGCGGAGGTCGTCGCCTCGGCGACGAGCGAGGTCGAGGGCGGGCTCGCCGTCGAGTTCTCCCTGACGCTCGCCGAGCGCGACGCCGTGCTGTGGGCGTTCCGCTCGGAGCAGGGCGCGCGGCTGACCGTCACACGGGCAGCCCCGCTCGCGGTGCCCGCGGGGAGTGCGCCCGTGCGGCTCGTGCCGCTGGAGTGGGTGGCCGAGGCCGCGGTGCCACAGCTGCGGATGAGCATCCTGGAGCCCGTCGAGGGACCGGTGGTGGAACCCGTCGAGGTGCCGGTGATCGAGCGCGTCGAACCGGATCCGATCCCGGTCCTGGAGCCCGATCCCGACCCGATCATCGAGACGTTCGGGGCCGACGTCGCCGGCTCGGCACGCCTGGTCGTCGGGTCGCGACTGACGGGGTTGATGGCGGTGGCGGCGGACGAGCCGACCGCGGGGTTCGCGCTGGCGGCGCGAGGTCGCCTCGTCGGCCTCGATCGAGCAGTGGTCCGCGACCACCGCACCGGGCCCATCGTGCGGGACCACCGGACGCCACGCATCCCCCGCATCCCTCGCATCCCCGTCGACGTGCCCGAACCGTCCCCGACCGTCCCCGAACCGCCGGTCGTGGTGCCGCCGGCGGAGCAGCAGTACTCCTCCGCGACGCCGTCGCTCCAGTGCACCGTCGACCTGCGGTTCGACCCTGCCGTGCACCCGTACGTCTACCCGGGCACCGGATCCGGCGGGTCCGCACCCTCGTACGAGCGACTGCTGCTGGAGCACGACGGCCGCCGTCATCCGTACCTGCGCGAGGTCGCCGTCCCGCACGTCTTCTACCACCTTCCTGACGCGTTCCGGTTGGCCCGCACGACGACGGCGCCGCTGCGACCGGCGCTGGCGTTCCGAGTCGACCAGGGCGCCGAGGAGTCAGAGGCCAGCGTCACTCTCACGTGCCAGATCACTCCGGTCACCGAGCTGAGCCGGCTCGCCGCGGCCGCCGAGGCGCTCGCCGCGAACGTCCCGGAGCGTGACGGCGTCCGGCCGGCGGTGGAGCTGCGGCCGCTGCGCGCGAGCGCGACGCTCACGCTCGGCCTGCCCGAGGGCACGGACGATGCTGACGCCCAGGGTGAGTCGGTCGACGTCGTCAACGGCTTCCTCTTCGCGGAGTCGTTCCCGTTCGCCGAGTTCCAGGACGTGTACGCCGCCCTCGCCGCCGTCGGCGACGTCTCAACGGTCCTGCGCGGGACGGTGAGCGTGGCGACGGGCCTGGCCGCCGAGGACCTGATCCCCGTGGACCTGCGGTTCGCGACGACCGTCGGCGACGTGCTCGCGAGCGCCGTCACCGTGGATGCCGAGGGCACGGCCGACGTCGCGCTCCGCAACGCGAGCGAGAGCCCGGTCCGCATCTCGTCGCTGACGGCGTCCGTGAGTCGTGGGACAGCGGTGGTCGCCGGGGAGATCGCCGGGCTGCACCTGCCCGTCGAGCTCGCGCCCGACGGCGAGATCTCCTGCACGGTGACGCCGTCCGCCCAGCTCGGTGGCGAGGGGGACATCGAGGTCGGCTTCGACACGAGCGGCGTCGAGGCGCTGCCGGACCCGGCGGCCATCCTCGCGCTCACCCTCGACCGGCGCATCGCACAGTCGGTGAACCGGGAGGTCACGGTGCTCACGACCGCCGCCAAGCTGGCCGCCGATACGGCGCGACCTGTCGAGACGGTCATCGTCGAGCTCGACGGCGGACCCGCGCCGGTCGTCGTGGATGCTGCGACGCCGTCGGCGAAGGGCAAGGTCCCGGTGCCGCTCGTCGACGTCCTCCTCGGGCGGGACGGCGGCGGCGAGTTCCGCTACCGCCAGACGCTGGTGACGGCGTCCGGCGAGACCGTCGAGGACGCCGACTGGCGCACGACCGACCGGTCCCTGCTCGTGGTCCCGGTGACCTGACGTGCCTGCCGACGCGCTCCCCGACTGGGACGCCCCGTTCGCGGTGGCGGGCCGGACGGCGTTCGCCGCGCACGAGCGGCCCGGGCTCGCGTTCGCCCCGCCGCTGAGGCTTGAGGCGGCGCCCGAGGGCGACACCCCGGCGGTGACCCTCGACGTCGTCGCGCAGGACCGGTCCCCGGGCCTCGTCACCACCGGGTTCCTGCAGCTGCGGCTCGAGACGCGGTTCGACCTGCCCGAGACCCGGCTCGCGCTGTTCGGGCAGGACGAGGCGATGCGGGTGGAGCCGCTGCCGGCGGCGGGCGGGCTGCTGCGGCTCGTGGCGCCCGACCTCGCCGGGACGGACGAGCTGCCGGACCTCCCGCTCGACGGCGCCGGCGTCGCGGGCCTCACGGCGAGCGTCAGCCTCGACGGCGTCGCTGCGGACCTCGTGGTCGAGGCGCTGCACCGCGGCATCGCCCTCGTCGAGGCACGGGCCCTCGTCACCGTGCGCGGGGCCGCCGCGAGGTGGCCCGGCGTCGCGGACGTCGACGTCGCCCGCCTGCGCGCCGGGCTCGGCGGCGACCCCGTGCGCGTCCGCGACCTCCTCGAGGCGCTCGTCCGGGCACCCGCTGCCCTGGGCGTGGTCGTCAGCGGCGCGGCGGCGGAGGACGACGCCGGTCGCGCGCGCCTCGCCGCGGCCCTCGCCGACCGCGTCACGGCCGAGCTGGGCTCCGGCATCCTCGACGACGACGGTGAGGCCTGCGTGCTCCTGGCGGCTGAGGCCCCCGACCACATGCACTGGGAGCTGGACGACGTCGTCGTCGCCCCGCGCCACCTCGCCCTCGCGACCGACCCGTGGGGGCCGCTGCGCGCGATGACCGCCGAGGAGGTCGGCGCCCGGGTGGTGCGGCGGCACGTCGCGCCGGCCCTGGACTCCGGCCATCGCACGCTGGGCATCGCCAGCGTCATCCGGCCGCCGTGGGCGGGCGCCGTCGCGCTCGCCGCCGACGTGACGGTGCCGCCGCGCCCGCCCGAGCGCCCCGCGACGGTGCGCGAGACCGTGGTGCTCGACCCCGCCGCGCCGTTCACGACGCTCGCACTGCGCCTGGCACCCGGTGAGCCGCTCGCGGCGCGCGTGCGCACGATCACGTACCTGGACTCCCCCGTGCCGGAGCTGCCCGGGCCGGAGCTCGACGTCACGAGCGAGACGGTGGTGCTGGGGCCGGACGCCTTCGGAGCCGCGTTCCTCCCCGTCGAGATCGACGACGCGCTGCGCGCCCAGGCCGTGGCCGTGGACGTCGTGCACGAGGCCGAGGTGAACGGGCTCATGCAGCGCACGCGCGTGACGCTCGACGCCGGCACGCCGCGCGCCACGCTCGTCGTCGCCCCCGATACGGGCAGCGCCACCCTGCACGCCGAGGCGCGGGACGCCGTCGGACGCGTGGCGAGCACCCCGCCGCTGGAGTCCGGGCCCACACGGTTCGACCCGTTCTCGTTCGGTGGCGCCGGGCGGCACGAGGTGACGATCGACGTCAGCCCCGACGGGCCGTTCGCCGGCGGCAGCGCGGACGGGGTGCTGCGGCTCGAGCTCACGCCCGAGGCCGGCGGGCCGGTGGGCGCTGTGGCCCTCACCGCCGACCGCCCGCGCGCCGTCTGGTCCTACCTCGCGCTCTCGCCGTTCACTCCGGGCTACCGGTGGCGGCGGGCCGGCGAGTCGGACTTCTCGGAGCCGCTCGGCCCGGACACCCCGCTGCGCGTGCCCGCGCCGGTCCCGGGAGGCACACCGTGACCGGGTGGGCGGCCGGCGCCCGGCCGCCGGGCGTGCCCGGCGCGCCGGTGCCGCAGCTGACGGCGCACGGCCTGCACGCGCGCCGCGTCGGGCCCACCGAGTGGACGTACCGGCCGGACGCCGTCGGCGTGGCGCGCGACGCCCGCGGCCGACCAAGCGTCACGCTCATCGCCGCCGGCGACGACGCCTTCCTCAACCTCACGACCCTCCTGCCCGCTGACGACGACGCCGTCGCCGCCCTGGCGAAGGAGCTCGCGCGGCGCGAGGGCGTGCCGCCGGCGGAGCTGACGCTGCGGCCCGCCCGCCTCGACGTCGCGCCGGCCGAGCTGCTCGTCGGCGACGGCGACGGCGGCTGGATCTGCCTCGCGCGGCGCGTCACCTCCGGCGTCCCGCCGTACTCCGCCGCGTTCGCCGTCCCGCTGAGCCCCGCGCGCGTCGCCGCGGTACGCGCCGCGCTCGACGGCACGAGCGGGCAGCTGGCCGCCCGCTACACCCTGACCGAGGCGCCGGCGCCCACCCGGGAGGCCACGACGTCGTCGTCCTCCTCCTTCTCGTCGACGACGACCACCACCACCACCACGTCCAGCCGTGGCGACGCCTCGCCCGAGGGCGGCACGACCCACGAGCGGGTCGCCACCGAGCGGCACGACACCCACGTCGCGCCTCCCGGACCACCCTCCGAACCCGGCCCGATCGTCCTGCTCACCGACGCCGCCGCCTGGCGGACCACCTGAAAGGCAGCACCATGCTCGAGGTAGACGACATCCGGCTCGTCGACGGGTACACCGTCCACGGCGACGACACCAGCGACTCCACGTTCTACATCTTCCCCAACGGTCCGGCGTTCGCTCGGACCCCCGACGGCGGACTGCAGCTGCGATTCATCGAGTACGAGCAGCTGCGACTCGAGGGCGAGGACACGTTCGGCGGGTTCGTCGTGTTCTCCGCCGACCTGGCGATCCCGGCGGAGACGGAAGCCGCGATCAAGGCGAAGCTGCAGGAGGAGGTCACCCGGAAGTACGCCGGCCGCGAGGCCCCGCAGGTGACCCTCGCGCCGATCAACTGGGCGAAGGGCAGCGTGACGCTGCTCCTCGAGGACGGCGGAGCGCTCGTCGAGAAGAAGCACGGCGCCGCGATCCCGTCCTTGTACAACACGAATGTCGCGTGCTTCGCGCTCGAGCTCACGGACATCGGCACCGCCGTCTTCAAGAACACGCTGTCGACCGGCGCGAACTCCGCGATCACGGTGATCTACAACCTCGAGTACTTCGGGCGGCTGCCGAAGATGCACGCCTGGGGCGAGTGGCACGCCGAGAAGTTCTACAGCTTCTTCCAGAGTGTCGACTACGAGGAGAACACCTGGAGCGAGGACTCCTACACGGAGGTCGTGGAGTCCAGCCGCTACAACAGCGAGGTCCAGACGATCGGGGGCGATTTCGTCGACAACCCGAACCTCACGGCGGAGGAGAACGCGAAGATCCAGTCCGAGATCCGCACGGCGATCCAGAGCATGCTCGCCGAGCAGGTCGAGCGGAACCTCCTGACGGCGGCCGCCGAGGTCGACCCGAACGTCAAGAGCCTGTACGACGAGCAGGACTTCGAGAACATCCAGCGGACGATCTCGAGCACGCAGATCGCGAACGTGCGCGTCGACCTCACGGAGTCCAAGGCGACGCTCATCTCCAAGCACCCGCAGGGCCAGCTCCCGAGCATCACGACGCTCAAGGACGCCGAGGGCAACGCCCTGAAGTGGGAGGACTACTACACGAAGATCTCGGCGGACGAGTTCTTCAAGGACAAGCGCGTCAACGTGCGGGTGAACGCGCCGTTCGAGAACCTGCCCATCCATACGGTCGCCGTGTCGATGACGTACCCGTTCGGGCCGCAGCCGAAGACGGACAGCGAGACGTTCACCTCGGCCGACGACGTCTGGGAGTTCGAGTCCCTCGTGCACGACGGCAAGCGGGACGTCACGTACACCTACACGGTGAACTACGAGAACAGCGCGTTCTCGTTCACGTCCGAGGAGTTCACGGAGTCGGGCGACGAGGTCGTCATCAACGTCGACGACCTCGGCGTGCTCTCCGTCGACATCGCCGCGGACGGCATCGACTTCGCCCGCGTCCCACGCACGTCCGTGGAGCTCCGGTACGACGGCGCGACGCCGGTGGTGAAGACGCTGAACCTCACCGCCGAGGCCCCGAACGCGCAGGTGCGGGAGGTCATCAAGGAGGCGCGCACGACGCCCGTGACGTACAAGGTCACCTACTCGCTCGACGACGGCCGCGACGTCACCGGCACGCCCGGGACGATCGACGTCGGGCAGACGACGTTGAGCGTGCGGGACCCGTTCGGCGCGCCGCGGACCATCACGTTCCGGGCGCTCGGCGACCTGGCGAACGAGATCGCCAGCGTCACGATCGACGCCACCTACACGGACCCGGGGAACGACTACACGCAGAAGAAGACGGCTGTGCTCTCGGCGGACATGCCGTTCCTCGAGTGGGCGTTCCCGGTGTTCGACGACACCGCGGGCTCGGTCACGTACTCGGGCTTCATCAGCCGCAAGGACGGGACCACAGAGCCGTTCGGCCCGACGACGACGACGGACAGCATCATCGCCGTCGGCGAGATCGTCGCGGACAAGCTCGACGTGACGATCATGACGAACCTCGTCGACTGGACGAAGGTCAAGGTGGTGCTGGTCGCCCTCGCCTATCTGGACGAGACGAACGCCGTCCGGGAGCGCAAGGACTTCACGTTCGACGCCCCGGCCGCGACGCCCCCGGTGTGGACGATCCCGCTCAAGGACCCGGCGAAGACGGACTTCACGTCGACGATCACGTTCTTCCTCATGGACGGCACCCGCAAGGTGGTCGGCCCCACCACGGAGACCGGAACCACGATCTTCCCCGAGCTCCCGGCCTGAGTCGCCGGCACGAGGCGAAAGGACCCGCCATGCTCCTGCTCGACAGCCGCAGCCAGGTCATCGACGACATCTCGGTGTTCCCCGACCACGCCGACCCGCTGCAGTGGTACTACCTGCCCACCGCGCCGCACATCACCACGGTGCGCGACGAGGGCAGCGGCACCGACGTGCCGAGCGTGCTGCTCTTCGCGTACACCGGGGTCGAGGGCTCGGGCGGCTTCCTCAACCTCGACTGCAACCTCGGCGTCGCCACCGACCGGCTCGACGGGATCGCGCGCGAGATCCAGCGCACCGCGGGGCTCGACGACGTCCCGCGCGTGGTGCCGGTGCCGCTCGTCGGCGGGACGGTGCGGATGCAGATGCTCGACGGCGAGTCGGACCGCCCCACGGAGGTGATCGAGGGGCATCCGCGGTTCGTGCTGTCGATCGACAACGACACGGCGCCCGCGCTGTACGGCGTCAACCAGGCGGCGTTCTCGGTGCACCTCGACAAGGCGGGCTTCACGGCCGTCGAGGCCTGCCTCGACGGGGCGATCCTCCCGATCGTGGTGGCGTACTCGCTCGAGTTCCTCGGGCTGCGCCCGGCCTACAACGTCACGCTCTCGATCGACTGGGACCGGGTGCAGAAGCACCTCGACGAGACGTTCGGGGCGAGCGTGATGTTCTTCTCCACGGAGATCTCGACGGCGGTGGACGAGCTCGTGGAGTCGCGAGCGATCGTGTTCTCGGCCGACACGTTCGTGCCCGAGGGCGAGGAGCACGAGGGCATCCTCGAACGGCGCGACCTCGCCGTCGCGCAGGTGCGGCAGATGATCACTGACGCGTTCTTCACGCCGTCGATCCCGCCGTGGACGCCGGAGAAGACACCGGACTGGGAGCGCGCCCTCAACGTCATCGGCGGGCTCGCGGCCAAGGGCGCGTCGGCGGCCGCCGGGGGCCCGGCCACCACCGCTGCGACGTTCTCCTACAAGAAGACCGACTACACCCGGATCGACCGCAAGAAGCTCGACGTCAACTTCTCCGAGCGGGTGACGATCCAGCGCACGATCCACCCGCAGGGCCACCTCGGGCAGCTGCTGTCGCTGATCGCGGCCAGCGGGTTGCCACGCGAGACGTTCGTCAAGCGCATCCCACTCGACGACCCGTGGTTCGAGCGGCGACGCCTGACGGCGACGTACCAGCCCGGCCTCGCCGTCGACGAGATCGCGTCGATCAACGTGCGGGCCACGTACGGCGGACTCACGAAGAACGCGTTCCTCACGCCGGGAGCGTGGAGCACCGAGTTCGACTGGGCGAACCAGCTCGACCCGGCGGGCGCGCTGGTGACCGGCGTCGACGTCACGTACGACGTGCTCCTGAAGAACGCCGACACGACCGAGCGCCCCGGCCAGCTGACGTCACCCGTGGAGACCGTGCACGAGAACGCGATCCCGATCACGCCCGAGGTCGACCTGTTCACGTTCAAGCCGATCCCGCTGCGTGCCGAGAACGTGCCGTGGACCACGTACTCCTCCGTGGAGGTCGAGCTGCGCTACACGGACGAGGCCAACGCCATCAGCCAGCGCGACACCGTGCGGCTGACGGCCGACGCCCTCGAGTCGACCTGGATGATGTTCCAGCTCGACCGGTCTCGGCGCGCGTTCGACGTCCGCCTCGTGTACCGCGCGCTGGACCATCGCGACGTCGAGCTGGACTGGCGCACCGTGGACGAGGAGGGCGTCACGGTCCGCGACCCGTTCCCGTCGAAGCGGGTGCTCGAGGTCGTGCCGCCCGTCGTCTGGACCGAGCTCGCCGCGGCGTTCGTCGACCTGCGGTACGTGGACGCGGACGCCGGGCTGGTGCTCGAGGACTCGTTCACGTTCCAGCAGGGCGCGGCGCCGCAGAAGTTCTCCGTCGACCTGCGCGACCCCACGAAGCGGGACGTGTTCTACACGGTGACGTTCCAGTACGCCGACGGGCGCACCGTGACGCTCCCGGAGTCCGTCACGGCCGAGCGGCGCATCGTGCTGGCCCCGGAGATGAAGGGACGCCGGGCGGTGCGGGTGCACCGTCCCCGGGACTTCCTCGACCGGAAGATGCGCAAGGTCACCGTCGAGCTCCGGTTCGAGGACCTGCTCGCGGGGCTCAGCTTCGCCGACACGGTGATCCTCGACGCCGCCACCGCGGAGGCCGCCTTCGAGTACGACTACGTCGACGCCGCCCGCGACTCCTACGAGTACCGCTCGACGTTCCTGTTCGAGAACGGGCTCTCCCGCGTCGTGGAGTGGCAGCCCGCCTCCGCTCTCGACCTCGTCGTCACGACTCCGTGACACCCGACCACACTGTCAGGACACCGCCATGTTGAGCCTCTCCCAGCCCATCACCGTCGACGACATGACGGTGTACCGCGACCACGCCGACCCGAACCGCTTCTGGTACCTCCCGCCGCACGTGGCGATCGGGGAGACCGCGGACGGGAGCCGGCCCGCGTTCCAGTTCATGGCGTTCAAGCCGGCGGAGGCCGGCACGGGACTGGAGGGAGGCGGGTTCGTGATGTTCGAGAGCGTGCTGACGCTCGCCCCGAACGCCGAGTCCCGCATCCGCGCCCGTGTCGCGAGCGAGCCCGGGGTGACAGCGACGCCGATCCTCGCCCAGCCGCCGTTCGACGGCGGCACCGTGCAGTGCATCGCGCTGGACCTGCAGGGGAGCGGCGGGACGGAGGCGCCCGACGGTGGGCCCGGCACGTTCCGCGCGGTCGAGTCGATCCTCGGGGCCACGGTGCCGTCGATGGACCACCGCAACGTCGCCGCGTTCAGCCTCAAGCTCACACAGGCCGGGGCGACGATCGTGCGCGAGGCGATGACGGACGGGATGGCGCCCATCGGCGTCGTCTACACGATGAACTACCTGGCGATGCGGCCGGCGCTCGACGTCGAGATCACGGCCGACTTCGAGCGGATCTTCAACCACTTCAGCGCGAGCATCGAGGCGCAGTACAAGTTCGTGAAGGCGGGCATCGACGCCGCATTCGAGTCGCTCGTGCAGGAGGGAGCGATCACGATCAAGGTGGTCAACTTCACCGGCGAGGCGGACGAGGTCGAGCAGGAGAAGTGGGCGCTCGAGTTCTTCAAGAACGACCTGCTCGCGAAGTGGTTCGAGCCGACCCTCGTTCCGGGGCAGCTCGCGACGTCGGGTGCCTCGGCCACGATCCCGACGCCGCCGGCCACCCCACCTGCCACACCGCCCGCGACGCCTCCGGCCGGTGGGACTCCCCCCGCCGGCGGCACCCCGCCCGCCGGGGGGACTCCGCCTGCCGGTGGGACTCCGCCTGCCGGGGGGACGACGGCGCCGGTCCTGCAACGCGCCACGCTGACGACGACGGCGTCGTCGCCGAATCCTCTTCCCGCCGGGCTGGCGGTCACGCACCAGCCGTCCGCCACCGGCACGTCCGAGACGGTGACGGTGACCGGGGCGGGGGCGAAGGTCACCGTTGACGGGAAGGCGGTGACGCCGGGCGCGGGAGGTGCCGTGGTGATCGACGTGGCCGCCGCGTCGTCGCACCCGATCACGGTCGAGTGGCCGGGCACGGCGACGGAGCAGGTCTTCGGTCTGTTCTTCGACTTCGACAAGCCCGCGCGGAACGGCTGGGCCGTGCAGCCGCCGAGCACGGAGTTCCGCTCGTACGTCTCCAACTCGACGACCGATCCGCGGTACCAGGATGCGTCGGGGACGCTGCGGATCGAGGGCGACGGCGCGTGGACGGGACCGGAGCGGGGCGCGGACCGCCTGCGCGCCTGGATCCTCGCCCTGCCCGGCACGAAGAGCGTGCGCCTGTCCGCGCACGCCAGCCACGAGCACTCCCCCGCCGTCTCCGACGACACGCAGCGCACGCGGTACAACCAGCAGCTCTCGGAACGCCGGCTCGCCGTCGCGCACGCCGTCGTCACGTCCGCCGGCGGCACGATCGCGGCGGAGGCCGCGCGGGGTGACACGCCCGCCAGCACGCGGCCGGGCACGCACTCCCCGATGGGCGGCGACCCGGACAACCGTGTCGTGCACGTCACCGCGCAGGTGCCTGGGGCGGCGCGGACGTGGAGCGGGACGATCGCGCGAGCGGCGTCGACCGGCGGGACCGGGACTGGGACTGGGACTGGCACGGGGACCGGAACCGGCACCGGGACCGGGACCGGGACTGGCACGGGCACCGGAACCGGCACCGGCACGGGCACCGGGACAGGCACCGGAACGGGAACCGGCGGCGGCGCGAAGCCGCTCGAGCTCCCCACGGCCGTCGCGTTCAAGCTCAAGTTCGTGCGCCAGGAGGAGCGCAAGAAGCTCACGGTGAAGTACCAGCGCGCGGAGGCGGTCCGGCGGGTCTTCGCCCCGCAGGGTTTCCTCGGGCTGCTCATCAAGGACCTCGCCGGCGACGACGTGCTCTTCAAGGAGATCGACCTCGACGACCCGTTCTTCCGCGAGATGACGATCACGGCCAGCACGGCCACGGACTTCGCGCCGATCGGGCTGTCCCGTGCGCACATCGCGATCGACTACGGCGACCCTGCCGTGCCGGCGGATCACAAGCACCACGAGCTGACGTTCACGCCGCAGGACGCCGCGCCGAAGACCGCCACGTTCTTCCTCAACTCCACGCGCGACCTCGACTACGACGCCACGATCCGCTTCGACTTCGCGCCGCAGGCGGGCTGGGAGGCGGACGCCGCCCACTACGAGGTCGTCGAGGCCGACACGGTCAAGCGGGACCTCGTGCTCAACCCGTTCGAGCACGTGGAGTTCCGCGAGATCAGGTTCGAGCCGGGAGTCGTCGACTGGGAGACCGTCGCGTCGCTCGACATCCGCCTCGAGGCCCATGGGTATGCCGACCCGGAGCCGCGTGGACTGCTCACGCTCACGAAGGACTCTGGACCGCAGACGTTCCGGATCCGCGGGGCGCTTCCCGGCCCTGACGGGCGCGGCGTGACGTTCACCGTGACGCAGAACCTGACCGACGGCACGAGCGAGACGGCGCCGCCGGCCGAGGCGGTCGACGACGTCGTCGTGGTGCACGACCTCCTGGAGAGCGCGCTCGAGGTGGTGTTCGTGCCGCAGTTCGACGCGGCGGCTGTCGCCACCGTGTTCATCGACCTCGAGTACCGCGACGACGCGAACTCCTACGTGCGCGAGGTGCGGCGGGAGATCCCCGGCACGCAGGTCGAGCCGGTGCGCATCCGGATCGCGCTGCGCGACGGCGACCTCCGCACGTATCGGCACCGGTTCACGTTCTCCGGGCCGGGGCTCTTCGACCAGCGGGCGTTCGTCGAGTCCACGGAGATTCTCGTGCCGATCCGGTGAGGGACGCGCCGACCATCGGGACCGACGAGAGGACCGCCGCCGTGAGTGCTGCCGCTGCCGCGAGCTCCACAGCCGACGTCGTCGACGCCGTGGAACGCACCCTGGAACGGGCGGCGGCAGTGGTGCCGGCGGCGGCGACGCGGGCGCGCCTGGCGCTGGCCGCTCTGCTCGACGGCGTCGCGCGGTCGACGTGGCCCGAGATCGCCGGTCGCTTCTCCCGGCTGACGACGAGCGGGGCGCCGGTCGAGCTGGCCTGGACCGGGCGCGATGCGTCGTTGCGCTGGACGGCGGAGGTCGCCCCGCCGGAGACGCCGACGGCCCAGCGGCTCACGCTCGCGGGGACGTGGGCCGGCGTCGACACGCAGTCGCTTGCGCAGGCGCAGCACGGGCGGCCGCTGCGGTACGGGGCGTGGCTCGCCGGGCGCCACGCCGAGGACGGACGTGATGGAGCGAAGGTGTACGCCGAGGTGCCCGACGGCGCCCGGCTGCCAGACCCCGCGGCCCATCCCGTGTTCCGCTCGTGGGGGCTGACGTGGCGCATGGCCGGTGTCGCCGACGACGGCACCACCGAGTGGTACGCACGTGCCGAGCGCGCGGAGGAGGTGGACCTCCTGGCGTTCGAGCGGTCGACGCTCGGTTCGGACGGCCTCTTGCGCGCACGTGTTCGTGAGCTCCTGCGGTCCGAGGCGCTGCCCAGGCCGTGCGGGCTCAGCGTCGCGTTCGCTCCCGGTCCCGGGGGGAGCCCCAGCCCCGGCGAGAGCCCCAGCCCCGGCGAGAGCCCGAGCCCCGGCGGGCGTACCGTCCCGGTGGCCATCACCTGGTTCGCGCCCGCAGGTGCGGTGTTCGCCGACGACGACGACGCTGTGCGGCGCCTGTCCGCGACGACCGACGACGCCGCGGCGCGCGCCCTCCTCGCCGCGTTGCTGGGTGCGGAGCGGGCGACGACGACGACGGCGGCGGCGCGCCGCCGCATCGTGCCGATCGGGGTGGGGGTGGGCTTCGACGGGTCGAGCTGGGCGCAGGCAGGCCTCCTGCCGAGCTGAAGAGCGTGCCGACGAGCGGCTGGCGGCCGAGGGGACGCCGGTCGGGATCCGCGGGTCGGGAGGCGGGCGCACTTCGCGGCGGCCCCGGTGTTCACCTACCGCGATGCCCACACGGCGGCCCCCATGTTCACCTACCGCGATGCCCACACGGCGGCCCCCATGTTCACCTACCGCGATGCCCACACGGCGGCCCCCATGTTCACCTACCGCGATGCCCACACGGCGGCCCCCCGTGTTCACCTACCGCGATGCCCACACGGCGGCCCCCCGTGTTCACCTACCGCGATGCCGAGGCGGCGGCCCCCGTGTTCAGGTACGCGGTGTTCAGGTGCGCGGCGCCGACGCGGCGGTGGTGCGCACCCCGAGAGTCTGGTCGAAGATCCGCTCCCCGGTCGGCTCGAACCCGCAGCGCAGGTAGAAGCTCTCCGGTCCGCCCTCGCCTTCCGCCCAGAGAACAGTCATCCGGTCCTGCCCCCGTTTCCGCGCCTCGCTGGCGACTTCCTCGACTGCGAAGCGGCCCACACCTCGCCCCTGAGCGTGGGCGGCGATGTTCAGCCGCCATATCCCGCAGCGAAAGGCCTCGATCTCGTTGTCAGGATCGAAGTTGGCCATGACGAAACCCACAATCTTGTCCTGCTCGAGGATGGCCCGCGGCCACGCCGTCGGTGTCACGTACGCCTCGGCGATCGAGAGCACCACCGGGGCCACAAAGCGCTCCTGACCGGGCTTCAGCTGGAAATCAGTGAGCGCTCGCAGGTTTTGATCGGTCACTTCGTGGAGGCGTAGGTGGCTCATGCGTGGAGGCTAACGGCGAGCACCGACAACGCGCCTCGGGCTCCGCCGTGCCAGAGACCCACACCCCACCCCGAGCACCGCCGGGCCAGACACCCACACCCAAACCCCGAGCACCGCCGGGCCAGACACCCACGCCCCACCCCGGAACTCTGTGCCCGTGGACACCGACGACGCCCGCGCACCGCCGGCCACGCGTCACCACTCTCGACACCGGCCGATCCGAGGGACACATGGTCGGCCGCCTCCTCGATGCGCGGAGCGGCCCCCGCTCGCAGCGCGTGCGGGGACCCTACCGACGCGCACCGACGCTGATCACCAGTCACTCGAGACACCTATTGACGACTTGTCCCCAGGCTCCCAAACCCGAGGGGGCGTCGACCCTCCTGTGCATTTCCTGTGGATGGGCGTTCGCTGACAGGAGAACTCGACGCCACCTCTTGTGAACGTGTGTTCGATGAATTAGCGTCTGCTGCATGGCCTTTTCGATGGCAGGTGACTCGTCACCAGGATTCCGCGGGAATCCCGGTGCGACGTCGGTCGCCGTCGTACGCGCACTCGACGGCATGACCGCCACCTTGAAAACGCAGATGAGGTCGGTCACCGCGGCGGTGGGTGCGGGGTCGGGCGGGTGGCGCGAGGATGAGGCACTCGACGTCGCCGCCGTGATCGAGGACTTCGCGCGCGCAGTCCGGCACCTGCAGCTCGTCGCAGCACACGCCGTGGCCGACGTCCACGACCGTGGGCGCGACCCCGGAGCAGGCGCTACTCGGCTCGGCGACGCGGACGACGGCCACCCCCTGTCGTTCGGCAAGCGTGCACACCTCGGGCTCGTCGATGGCGACGGCGGCGCGATGACAAACGGTTCGCTCCGGTCGAACGGCGGGCTCACGTCGAGCGGTAGAACGACTCGTGACGACACGGCGGCCACCGAGGACACGTCGGACGGCGGGCTCATGGAACGAGGCAGCGCTGCGACGTCAGCAGGACAGGGCGCCGCGGCCCCTCAGGCCGCCGCGGGAGCCACCGCTGGTCGTCGGGGTCGGGCCGCGCGGAACCGGTCGCCCTATCGCAGTGCGGCGGACGCCCTGCGGGTGCGACTTCGGCTGTCCGGCTACGAAGCGCGGCGGCGGGTCGCCACGGCGCGGGACGTTCTCCCGGGCGTGGCGATCTCCGGGGCAGAGCTCCCGGCGGCGTTTCCTCGAGTCGGTGCGCTGATCGCGGACGGCGAGGGCGATCGGGACGCCGTCGGACACATCCTGCGCGGACTCCACCAGGTCGACGAGGCTATCCGCCGCCGGCGCTCGATCGGCGTCACGGTCGCGAACCACGACGAGGACGGTGGCGGTGGCGAGGAGGGCGTCGACGGGGACGGCGGGGCGACCGCGAGCGAGCGCGCCCGAGCGGAGGCGGTCGAGCAGCTCACCGGTGCCGAGGAGATTCTCGTGACGGCGGCGCGGGAGGTCGACGCCGACAGTGTCCGACGCCTGGCCGAGCGGATCGTCCACCTGGTCGACCAGGACGGCCCGGAGCCGATGGTTCCGGACCTCGCCGCCGCTGGCGTGTGGGAGATGGGACGCCGTCACGGACTGCACCACCTCCGCGTCCTGGTCGACGACGTCGGGCGGGAGCTTCTCGACACCGTGTTCGCCACAGCGACCAACCCGCGCACGTTCGAGGACACCACCTGCGAGAACGCCCGCACCGACACCGATACCGGATCCACTGCTGCCGACGAGCCCCAGAGCGGAACGGCGGGCACCGGCACGCGCCCGGGCGGCGACTCACCCAACGCCGCCGCGGGCTCCGACGCGGGCATGACCGCCACGGCCGCAACGACCGCTGCTCCCCCCGAACGCCGCTCCGTCGCCAGGCTACGGCTGGACGCCCTGCTCGCGGCGTGCGGTGCCGCACTTCGCGTGCGGGCGCTGCCCAAGACCGGGGGTCTGCCCACGCAGGTCATGGTCACCGTCTCGCTTGATGAGCTACGGAGCGGGCTCGGCTCCGCCCACCTTCCGTACACCGGCCCGATCCGGGCCCGTGACGTCCGCCAGTTGGCCTGCGACGCCGACATCATCCCGATCGTGCTCGGCACACGCGGGCAGGTCCTCGACGTCGGACGCGCGCACCGCCTCTTTCCGCCCCACCAGCGCCGGGCACTGATCGCCCGAGACGGCGGCTGCGCCTACCCCGGCTGCCACATCCCAGCCCCGTGGTGCGAAGGCCACCACGTCGTGGAGTGGTGGCGCGGAGGCGGCACGAGCATCAACGACGGCGTGCTGCTCTGCGCGTACCACCATCACCTCATCCACGCCGGGCGCAGCCGCGTGACAACCGCGTCCGGAGTCCCGCAGTTCCACGAGCCGAATTCCAGTCCGAGCCGCGGGGCCGGGCGTCGCCCGGTGCGCAACACCTACCACCGTCCGCCCCTGCCGCCACGACGCCAGTAGGCCGAGGCCTCGATGGCGATCGACCGGACTCGGCACCCGGAGCGCGGAACGCGCGCCGTACAGCCGAACCACCGCACTGCTGAACCCCGCCCGTGCCGAGCCGTCCAGCGCCGCGTGGCCGCATCACGCACCGCCGCGTGGCCGCACCGCCGCCTGGCAACCACGGCCGCACCGCCGCGTGGCCGAACCGCCGCCTGGCAACCACGGCCGCACCGCCGCATGGCCGCACCGCCGCCTGGCAACCACGGCCGCACCGCCGCGTGGCCGAACCGCCGCAGTGTTGAACCCCGCACAGCCGAACCCGACTGGGCCGCGGGGCCGGACCGCGCCGCCGCAAGCGCATCGCCGCCGCACTGCAGGCGTCTCCTCAGGTGGGACGCGCGTACCGGAATCCGTCACAGTGCTTACTCTGGGCCGGTTCACCGCCCCGGCGACGCAGGCCCATGGCCTCGGCCGCGGGCCACCGACAGCAGGCCACTGGCCCCGTCGACCGACAGCAACCCTCGGTTCGCGGACGCGCGCCCCGGCCACCGACACAGCAGCGAGGACCACATGGACGCCGGCCTGAAGCAGATCTTCGACGACGTGCTACGTCGCAACCCCGGCGAGGCGGAGTTCCACCAGGCGGTCCGTGAGGTGTTCGACTCCCTCGGCCCCGTGCTGGCGAAGCACCCACGCTATGTCGACGCCGGTGTGCTCGAGCGGCTCTGCGAGCCCGAGCGACAGATCATCTTCCGGGTGCCGTGGGTCGACGACGCCGGTGCCGTACACATCAACCGCGGGTTCCGCGTGGAGTTCAACTCGGCGCTCGGCCCGTTCAAGGGCGGGCTGCGGTTCCACCCGTCCGTGTACCTCGGGACGGTGAAGTTCCTCGGCTTCGAGCAGGTCTTCAAGAACTCGCTCACCGGGATGCCGCTCGGCGGCGCGAAAGGCGGGTCCGACTTCGACCCGCGAGGTCGCACGGACGCCGAGGTCATGCGGTTCTGCCAGTCGTTCATGACCGAGCTCTACCGGCACATCGGCGAGTACACCGACGTGCCGGCGGGCGACATCGGCGTCGGCGGCCGCGAGATCGGCTACCTCTTCGGCCAGTACAAGCGGATCACGAACCGGTACGAGTCCGGCGTCCTCACGGGCAAGGGCATCAGCTGGGGCGGGTCGCTCGTGCGGACGGAGGCCACCGGCTACGGCACCGTGCTGTTCGCGGAGCGCATGCTCGCGACGCGCGGCCGGTCGTTCGACGGCGCCCGGGTGGCGGTCTCCGGGTCCGGCAACGTCGCCGTGCACGCCATCACGAAGGCGCAGTCGCTCGGCGCGCAGGTCGTGGCGTTCTCGGACTCGTCCGGGTTCGTCGTCGACCCGAGCGGCGTGGACGTCGAGCTCCTGCGGCGGATCAAGGAGGTCGACCGCGGCCGCGTCGCCGACTATGCGGACGCGCGGCCCGACGCCCGGTTCGTGTCCGACGGCCGGATCTGGGACGTACCGGTCGACGTCGCCCTCCCCTGCGCCACCCAGAACGAGCTCACGGGCGCCGACGCCGCACGGCTCGTCGCGAACGGAGTCGTCGCCGTCGCGGAGGGCGCCAACATGCCGACGACGCCGGACGCCGTCGCCGCCTTCGCGGCGGCCGGCGTGCTCTTCGCGCCGGGCAAGGCCGCGAACGCCGGTGGGGTCGCGACGTCCGCCCTGGAGATGCAGCAGAACGCCTCGCGGGACGCGTGGACGTTCGACTACACCGAGGAGCGGCTCGCCGCGATCATGGCGGCGATCCACGACCGCTGCCTCGACACCGCGGAGGAGTACGGCGCGCCGGGGAGCTACGTGCTCGGGGCGAACATCGCCGGCTTCACGAAGGTCGCCGACGCGATGATCGCCCTCGGCGTCGTCTGACCGGAGCGGCGCTCGCGCGGAGCGGCGTCATCTGACCGGGAGCGCCGACCGACCCGGAGCCCCCGACCAGAGCGTCGCCCGCTGTCGCGTCGAGCAGGACCTCCCACCGAGCACGGCGGTCGGGCTCATGACACGACGACGCCGAACTGCTCCAGGATGCCGGTCCTCATGAGCGCGTCACGCGCGATGAGGAACCCGAGGATGCCCACGATCCACGCCGTCGTCTCGGCGGCGCTCCGCGTCATCCACCCCTCGAGCTTTTCGAGCGGCCGTCGCACGAGACCCGCCGCGAGGATCCGTGCCCCGAGGATCACGAGCGCGGGAAGCAGCATCACGGCGCAGTAGAGCGCGAGGACCCCGACAGCCGTGGGCGTCTGCAGGTCGGCGCCGGTCATGAGCCCGATCGCCGTGAGGTACGGGATCATGCTCGCCGACTCGATGAGCGCCGCGCCCAGCGCGAGACCCATGAGGGCGAGCAGCGACGAACGCGCCGCGCGCCGGTCGGTGGTGAGCGCTCCGGTCGGCGCCGGAGCAGCGTAGGCGCCGGTCGGCACCGTCGACGCCGGAGCGGCGTAGGCGCCCGCCGCCCCGCCGCTGCCGGTGGTCGAGCTCATCGCCCCAGGGCTGCCCGCGGTCGAGCCCGCAGCCCCGCCGCTGCCCGCGGTCGCGTTCGGCGCCGCGCCACTCCCGCTGACCGCCCCGGCGCCGCCCACCACCGCGGCGTCGGCGCCCATCGCGCGAGCACGCCACCTCGAGAGGCGACCCGGCTTCGCGGTGGGATCGGCGGCGTCGTCGCCCTTCTTCTTGCGTCCGATGTAGAACGACGCCACGAAGAGGCCGACACCGAGCGCAAGCTGCAGGTACCCGGCGGTCGGACTCTCCAGCCATCCGCCGAGCCGGCCGTACAGCGCCGTGGCGCCAGCCAGCAGCGCCAGACCGAGCACGAAGTAGAACGTCCCGACCGTGCCGAGAAACACGAGCACACGGCCGGCGCGAAGCCGCCCGGGCGCAAGCATGAGCCAGATCGGGATGAGCAGGGTGCCGAAGCTCGTGGAGTCGATCAGCGCGAGAACGGCGAGCTGGCCGAGCAGTTCGGGGGTCATGGTGCCTACCTTCCGTGCCGCGGGGCCGCGCCGTCGTCGGCCGAACGGCGGGAACGCCGTGCACCCTTCGATGTAGACGGCCGCGGCTACGGGTACCGGCACGCGGCCGCAGCCCACCGCCTCGGGCCCGGTGCCCACGCCCTCGTGTCGCTCGGACACCTGCCCGCGAGCTGTACCCGTGCACCGGCCCGGCACCGGCACGCGCGGGCGCCCCGCCCATCCAGCCGCGCGCCTAGCCAACGCGTAACCACCTTGTTACGCTTCGCTTCATGGACGTGGACGTGCTCGCGGCGCTCGACGACCCGGTCCGCCGGGAGATCCTCCGCCTGCTCCGCGACGGCGACCTCGCGGCCGGGTCGATCGCCGCCCGCTTCCCCGTCTCCCGGCCGGCGATCAGCCGGCACCTGCGTGTGCTGCGCGAAGCCGGGCTCGTGCGCGCGCGCCCCGAGGGTCGCCGGCAGGTTTACCGCCTCGACCCGGCACCCCTCGCGGAGCTCGAGCGCTGGCTCGCCGAGCTCCGCAGCGGTCCATGGCCGGCCCGGCTCGACGCGCTCGAGACCGAGGTCTACCGCACGCGCCGGGAACGGCGCACCACCCAGCCCGACACCGAGGAGCACACCGCATGAGCATCACCGGCACCGTGACCACGAGCCGCTCCGGTCGCGACCTCACGCTGCACCGCACGTTCCGCGCCCCGATCGACGACGTGTGGGCGGCCGTCACCGAGTCCGAACGTCTCGACCGCTGGATCGGGCGGTACGACGGCGCCGCGAGCGCCGGCGCCACCGTGCGGTTCACGATGACGGCCGAGGACGGCGACCCGGAGGGTGACATCCGCATCCTCGCGTGCGACGCCCCGCGCCACCTCGCCGTCGAGATGGTCGACGAGCACGGCACGTGGAACATCGAGCTCGGCCTCGTCGAGAGCGGCGGGGTCACCACGCTCACCTTCGTCCAGCACCTCACGCCGGAGGTCGACGTCAGCAGCGTCGGGCCCGGGTGGGAGTTCTACCTCGACGCGCTGGTCGCCGCGGAGACCGGAGGCGAGACGCCGTCCTTCGACTCCTACTTCCCGGCGATGCAGGAGCCGTACCGCCGCGCCGCCGGCGTCTGACCGACCCGCGCCGCCAGCACACTGCGGGAGCGCCACCCGTCTCCTAGGCTTTCCGCGTGCAGAGCGACTCCTCCTCCGACCCCGTGCGCACCGTGCTCATCACCGGGATCGGTGGCCCGGCAGGTCGGAGCCTCGGCGCCCAGCTCGCGCGGCGTCGCGTCGACGGCGCGCGCCTCCGCCTCGTCGGTGTCGACATGGCGCCCGTCACGGACAGCGCGTTCGACGTGATCGAACGTGTTCCTGCCGCTGCCGACCCCGACTACGACGCCCACACCCTCGACCTCGTACGGAGACACAGGCCCGAGCTCGTCGTCCCGACCGTGTCGGAGGAGCTGCCCCAGCTGTCGGTGCTCGCGACAGCGGCCGGCGGCCCGATCGTGGTGTCGCCCCCGGGGCCGACAGCCGTCGCCGCCGACAAGCTCCTCACGATGTGGGCACTCGAGCGCGCAGGCGTGCCGGTCCCCCGCTTCGCTCCGGCGAGCGCGTTCGGCTCCGCGGGCGAGGCGTTGGACTGGGCCGGCGGCCCCGTCGTGGTCAAGCCGCGGGTCGCCCGCGGCGGGCGCGGGGTCCGCGTCGTCGAGCATGCGGACGACGACTGGTCGGCGACCGACGGCTCCTGGATCGTCCAGACCTTCGCACCCGGCGTCGAGTACAGCCCGCAGCTCTACCGCGCTCCTGGGGACGGCGGCACCGTCGTCGTCCTCCTCGAGAAGACGGGGCGCAAGGAGGGCAGGGTCGGGAATGCCACGACCGTGACCCGGGTACCAGACGGCGAGGCGATCGACGCGGCCGACGTCGCCGCCCACGCCGCAGCCGCGCTCGGCCTGGTCGGGCCGCTCGACATGGACGTGCGACGCGACGCGGACGGCATCCCCGTCCTGCTCGAGGTCAACGCCCGCTTCGGGGCGGTGTCGGCGCACGCTCCGGAGCTCCTCGACGCCGTGCTCGGGACCTGGGGAACGTGACGACGGCGTGGCGATCCTCACCTCGGTCGCGCTCGTCTTCGGCATCACGTTGCTGGTCGTCGGGGTCCTCCGGCTCCTGCTGACGCCGTTCGCGCTCGTGTTCGAGGCTCGGTACGGACGCGCACCGCGCGGCCCCCACGACGTCGGCCCGATGTTCCCCGAACCACCGCACGTGAGCGTGGTCGTGCCGGCGTACAACGAGGCAGTGGTGATCGTTCACTGCGTGCGGTCGATCCTGCGCAGCGATCACCCCCACCTCGAGGTCGTGTGCGTCGACGACGGCTCGACGGACGACACGTTCGCACTCATGGAAGGCCTCGCCGCCGAGCACCCCTCGGTCCGCGCGATCCGGCAGGCGAACGCCGGAAAGGGCGCCGCCCTGAACACGGGCATCGCCGCCGCCCACGGCGAGGTGCTGCTGCTCGTCGACGCGGATGGCCTGTTCCGCCCGGACACCGTCACAGAGCTGCTGCGCGGGTTCCGGGACGAGCGCGTCGGGGCCGTCTGCGGGAACGACCGCCCGGTGAACCTCGACCGCGTCCAGACCAAGCTCCTCGCCCTCATCAGCCACGTCGGCACGGGCCTCATGCGCCGGGCTCTCGACGTCGTGCACGCCCTCCCCATCGTCTCCGGCAACGTCGGAGCGTTCCGGCGCGACGTCTTGGAGCGCACCGGCCCGTTCCGCACGGACACGCTCGGCGAGGACCTCGAGCTCACGTGGCGGATCTACGAGCGCGGGTACCGGGTGACGTTCGCCCCCCGGGCACTGGTGCATGCCGAGTCGCCGTCGACGCTGCGCGGCCTGTGGCGGCAGCGCGTGCGCTGGGCACGCGGCCTGCTGCAGACGACCGACCTGCACCGGCGGACGATCGGCAACCCGCGGTACGGCTTCTTCGGGCCGTACCTTGCCTACAACACCCTCGCCCAGCTGGTCCTGCCGTTCGTCCAGGTCCTCGCGGTCGTCGTCCTGGCTGTGCTGGTCCTCACGGACGGCACGAGCTGGCTGCCGTCCGGGCTGTGGCCGTGGGTGCTGTTCCTCGGGATCCCCTTGTCGCTGGCCCTGCTGCTGCTCGCGATCGCTCTCGACCGTGCCCCCGGCGACCTCCGCTTCCTGTGGACCGTCCCGCTGTGGCCGCTGTACTCGGCGATGATGACGTTCGTGACGATCGACGCCGTGCGGCTGGAGCTCGGCGGGGCGGAGCAGCGATGGAACAAGCTCGACCGGAGCGGGACGGTGTCCGTGAAGGGGCTCGTGGACGACGACGACGACGCCTCACCGCCGTCGTCGTCCTGACGGCCGTGGTGGCGCTCGTCGGCGTGGGCGTCGTGCTCGCCCGGCCGTGGGTCGACGAGGACGCGCTGCCGTCGTTCCGTCCGGCGGCACCGCCTGAGGAGGTCCGGTCGATCAGCCTGGACTTCGACGTCGTCGTCGACGACGAGACCGACTGGGACGCGGTCGCCGCACGGCTGGACGAGGTCGACGCGACCACCGTCCACCTCAACGCGGGCCGCATCGAGTTCACCGCGTTCGACTGGCCCGCCTATCCCCAGTACGCGGCGGAGCCGGGCACCGACCACCTCGCCGTGGCCGCCCGCGCACTCCACGAGTCGCAGGACGGCGTCGCCCGCCAGATCAACCTCATCATCGACGCCTACACCCCCGAGCTGATCAAGGAGGATCCCTCGCTCGCCGGCATCGACGCGAACGGTGTCCGTTCCACGCACGTGGCATCCGCCACCCAGCTGATGCGGGGCGAGGTCGGCGAGCGGATCGCCGACTACGCGGCTGCCCTCGGCGAGCGGTACGACCCGAACGCGATCGAGCTCACCGAGCTGAACCTCGACCGCTTCACGTTCGGGGAGGAGGACTTCGACCTGTTCCGCGAGATGACCCAGGAAGCGGACTGGCCACGGAACGAGGACGGGACGATCGACACCGGTTCCCCGCTGATCGGGACGTGGCGTTCCGACGTCGTCGCGGGCTTGCTCAGCCGGGTCCGGGCGGCGCTGGACGAGGTCCGCGAGGGCCGAGGGGAGCAGATCGAGCTGAGCGCGGACGTGCGCGTCGACTGGACGGACCCGGCGGCCGGCCGGCCGGACAGCGGCCACGACTACAGCACCCTGCTGGAGGTAGCCGACCGGCTCGTCGTCTGGGTGTACATCGGCCCGGTTCAGCGCAGTCCTGACGACGTCGAGTCGCTGACGGCGGCGCTGGCGGAGGCCGGGTACGACATGTCCCGGCTGACGATGTCGGTCGGGCTGTGGAAGGGGAGAGCGGACGACCCGACCTCGATCGAACCGGGGGAGCTCGCGGGCGCCGTACGCCGGGCGGCGACGAACGGCATCACCTCCGTCAACGTCACGCCGTACTCGATGATGTCGGCCGAGCACTGGGCGGCGCTCGCAGCGGTCTGGAACCCGCCTGGAACGTCCTGACGGCGCGCCGTTCGCACAGGGCGTGGTTCGCTCACTCGGCTGGCGACGCCGCGGGGGCGGGTCGGCCGGTCAGGTCCGGCAGGTCGATCTCGACGACTGTGCCCTCTCCCGGCTGCGACCGGATCGTGATCGTGCCGCCGTGCGCGTCCACGATCGCCTGCACGACCGACAGCCCGATGCCGACGCCGCGCACGCGACGTCGGCGGGCGTCGCTCGAGCGGTAGAAGCGTTCGGTGATCCGCGCGAGATCGTCCGGGGCGATCCCGCTGCCCGTGTCGGTCACGACGATCCGCGCGCGGCGCCGGCCGTCGGCACCGAGCAGACCGGTGACCTTCACCGTCACTGTGGCTCCACGCGCGCTGAACTTCACGGCGTTGCCCAGGACGTTCCCGACCACCTGCCCCAGGCGCCCAGGATCGGAGCGCAGCGGGACGGCGTCGTCGCCCGCCACGACCACCTGGACCTCGGCGCGCCGCGCCGTCGGCTCGATGTCCGTGACGAGCTCGCGGACCACGCCGACGACGTCGACCTGCTCGGGGAGGAAGGTGAACGTTCCCGCCGTGAGCTGCACGCTCGTGAGCAGGTCGTCGACCATCCGCAGGAGGCGACGCGCGTTGCGGTCGATGACGTCGACGTACGTCTCGTCCTCTCCGCTCAAGGCGCCACCGAGCTGCAGCAGCTCGACGTAGCCGAGGATCGAGGAGAGCGGGGTCCTCAGCTCGTGGCTCACGAGGCCGATGAACTCGTCCTGCAGGCGCTCCGCCTCATGCCGTGCGGTGACGTCCGTCGCGACGAACAGGTACCCGGGCGCGGGCGCCGGGAGCTCGTCCGACAACGGAGGTCGGCGCGTCACCACGACCTCCAGCGCCCGCGCCGATCCGTCGCGCCGGGTGAGGGTGCGCTCCGCTGACGTCGCACCGTCTGCCGTCGCCGCCGCGACGAGGGCGGCCACGCGCGCCCACGGGCGCGCCGGCGCCGGCCCCCCCGGATCCGCCGCGCCCGGCGGGAAGAGATCAGCGACGCACGTGCCGAGGAGCTCGTCCTGCGGACGCTCGAACATCCGCTCCGCCCCGGTGCTCACGGCGACCACTGTCCCGTCGGCGTCGGTGGCGACGACCGCCTGCTCCGTCGCGGCGGCCATGACGCTGCGCAGCAGGTCGCGCGAGGAGACGAGCTGTTTCGCGCGCGCCGTCAGCTCGTCGCGCGCCGATGTCAGGTCGTCGGCCTGCCGTCGCAGGGCGTCAGTCGCCCCGTGCGTGCCGATCGCGACGAACGCGGCGACGATCCCGACCACGAAGACCCGGATCGCGGGCGGGGTGCCTTCGATGTCCGGGTTCGTCGTCACTCCGAGGGTGATGACGGCGGTCGCGCCGGCGATCGCGAGGACGGTGCCGAGCAGGCCCGGTTGGAGCGCGAGGCTGGCCACGGGTATGAACACGAGGCTGAGGAAGTAGCTGCGCTCCACGCCGGCGCCCAGCTCGAGCAGCACGAGCGCGACCATCTGGGCGAGCGGCAGCGCGTACTGCCACGGCGACCACTGCGTCCAGCGCCCGAGGCTGCCGATGAGCTGGACCGCGAGCACGATCAGTGCGCCCACCACGAGCAGCACCGTGTGGCCGACCTCGTGCGTGACGGTGATCGAAGCGAGCACCAGGGCGTAGCTCACCGTCAGCGGCACCTGCCGCAGCCCCACCGCCGTCGGCTCGAACCAGCGGGAGATGATCGCCGGAAGCCGGACGCTCTCCGCGGTCCGGGTGGCAGCGCTGTTCACGACTCGTCGACCCCGCGAAGGTGCTCCACCTCGACGTCCCCGAGGGCAGGCCGAACCGCCTGCGCGGCGGCGGCGAGCGACTCGCTCGCCCGCACCGTCTCCAGCGGCTCGACCGCGAGGGCAGGACTGAACCGCGACCAGTAGCGCGCCGTCGCCTGCACCAGGCCGGGGTCCATGTAGTCACGATGTGCCTGCGACGCGTACGCGGCGAGCATCCGGAGCTTCGTCTCCACGAAGCCGTCGACGTCGACGAACCTGTTGGGCTGGAACTGCACGGTCGACGACGGGCTCTGGTAGCACCACAGGCTCGGCACCTGGCGCGCCGCGACCTGCACCGCCTCGTGCACCGCGCGGTGGTCCTGGTGCCGGTCGTGGGACGTGTGCGTGTAGACGCGGTCCGGCCGCACGTCGGCGACAACCTCCTCGATCGCCGTGATGAGACCGTCGGCGGGATCCAGCCGGGTGTCCGGGAACGCGAGATGGACCAGGCGTGCCCCGACGACGGCCGCCGCCTCGAGCGCCTCCGCGTGCCGGAGGGTCACCTCGCCGCCGACGGCGCCCGGGGACAGCGTCAGGATCGTCAGACGGTCGCCTGCCGCGGCATGCGCCGCCAGAGTCGCACCGACGCCGATCTCGACGTCGTCCGGATGCGCGCCGATCGCGAGGACCGCCTCGCGCCCTGCGGCATCGCGCTCCCGTCCCGACCGCACGAGCTCGGTGGCCCGCTCCACGATCTGCATGGCCGTCACGGGCTTGACGAGGAACTCGTCGGCGCTCTTCCGGAGCGCCTCGACGGCGTGACTCACGCTGCCGTGCGCCGTGATGACCATGACGGGCAGCGTCGGGTCGATCATGCGGACCTCGGGCAGGATCTCCAGGCCCGAGCGCCCCGGCAGCTCGATGTCGCTGACGAGGATGTCGAAGTGCTGCTCCCGCAGCAGCCGGAGGGCGTCGCCGGCGGTACCCACGACGGCGACGTCCATCCCACCGAACCGCTCCAGCGCGATCCGGGTGAACTCGGCGGCGTCGGCGTCGTCCTCCAGCACGAGCGCTCGCGGCCGGTCCTGGGTCACGGCACCCCCTCGCACGTCCGGCGGTCGGTGCTGGAACCCTAGCGGGGCCGGGCGCGGGCCGCCCGTGCGGTGAGGTCACTCGTTCGACGGATCCGCCCCGCCGCGCCCTGTGCTGGGATGACCCTCATGGCACAGGCCCTGGGAGGTGCGGTGGTGTGGCTTCGGCGCGCGTGGCGCGACCTCGGTGAAGACGCCGGGCCGACGACGGCCGTCTGGCTGTTCGGGCTCGGAGCCCTGACGATCGCCCTCGGTCTCGTGGACGTCTGGGGACCCGGACGCGGTGTCGCGCCCGCGTGGCACCTGGTCCCGCTCGCCGTCGGCTGCGCGGCCATGACGGTGCGGCGCCGGCGCCCGGGCTTCACGCTCGGCGTCGCGACGGTCGTGTTCATCGCGGACGCGATCCTCGGCGGGTCCTTCGCCGTGACCCTCGTCCTGTTCGACGCGATCTACGCCGCCGAACGCTTCGGTGGGACCCGCCTGCGCCGCTCCGTCCACCTGGCCGCGGGCGTGATCGTGGTCGGCATCGTCCTGGCCTCCGTCCGCGGCGGGAACGAGCTGCGGGACGTCCTCGCGCTCGGCCTGCAGACCGGCGGGCTCCTCGGCCTGCCGATCTGGTGGGCCTCCAGCGTGCGGCAGGCGGCCGAGCTCGCCGCCGCTGCCGAGGAGCGGGCGCGACTCGAGATCGAGCGGGCCGAGAGCCTCGAGCGGCTCGCAGCGGCCGAGCGCACGAGCGCCGTCGAGGCGGAACGCACCCGCATGGCACGCGACCTGCACGACGCCGTCGCGGGCGAGGTCTCCGCCGTCGTCATCCATGCGGAGGCCGCCCTGGCCGCCCCGCCCGACCACGAGCGGGACCGCGCCGCCCTCACCGCCGTGCGCGCCGGCGGCCTTGCGGCGCTCGCCGAGATGCGCACCCTCATCGAGATCCTGCGGGCCCGCGAGAGCGACGACGACCCCGACGAGCAGCGCACGACACCACCCCGCCTCACGCAGGACCTGCCCGCGCTGCTCGGCGGCGCCGTCGCCGTCCGGGTGACCGGCGAGGCCAGCCTGCAGGAGCACGGGCTGCCGCGCGCCGTCGACCAGACCGCCTATCGCATCGTGCAGGAGTGCCTGACGAACGTGGCGAAGCACGGGGCGAGCCCGCAGGCCGAGCTGAGCCTCACTGTCGACGCCGCGACCCTCGAGATCGACGTGAGCAACCGCGCGCGCCCCGGCGTGCCCACGGCCACCGGGGGCCACGGCGTCATCGGGATGAACGAGCGCGCGACGCCGCTGGGCGGCACCGTCACGGCGGGGATCGCGGACGACGGCGGCACGTGGGTCGTGCGGGCTCGGCTCCCGCTCCCGCCGGCGGACGTCAGGAGCCGAACGTGATGGGCAGGCTGAGCATCGCGATCGCCGCACCCACGAACACGAGGGCGGCCAGCGCGACCATCAGGTGCGCGACGCGCTCGTTGCGCAGCTTCGACGCGATCCCGGCCAGGAAGAGCACCGAGGCGTACAGCACGGCGACCAGCACGTAGTCCGTGGACAGCCCGCTGGCGTCGTCGGCGCGCAGGGCGTTCCGTTCGGCCTCGGCGACGAAGCCGTCCGCCTGCTCCTGCGCGGCGAGGACGTACTCGTCCCGCTCGAACGGCGAGCCCGGCGGGAGCCCGTCGTCGGTGGTGGCGAACCAGGCGTCGAACGCCGGCACGAACTCCGGCCGGAAGCGCTCGCGGACGGCGTCGGCCAGGGCGTCGTCACCGGCCACCTCGGCCGTCAACCAGGTGCCGAACACCTCGACGTCGGTGATGCGTTGACTGTCGGCGGCGGCGAGCTGCGCCGTCGCGTCGAACCGGGCGACCGTGGCCGACCTGTTCCACCGGACGCTCTCCCCGGCCCAGCGGGACGCCTCGTACCCGCTCCACGCCGAGGCCACTGTCGCCGCGCTGAGGATGATCGCCGCGGCGAGGCTCCACCACTCCGGCCGGCCCGATCGCGTCTCGGGCGCGGGGACGTCGTCAGACATGTGCCTCCTCGGCGAGCATCCTGGCACGTGAGGTCCGCAGCGCCGCGGCTACGCTCGAACGCGTGTCGACCCCGATCCGCGTCCTGCTCGCCGACGACCACGCCGCGATCCGCGCCGGCCTCCGGCTCATGCTCGAGCAGGCGGGCGACGTCGAGGTCGTCGGCGAGGCGGCCGACGGCGCCGCCGCCGTCACGAACGTCCGCGCACTCCGTCCCGACGTCGTGCTCATGGACGTGCGCATGCCCGGGACCGACGGCATCGCCGCCACGGAGACGATCGTCGGAGAAGGCCTGGCCGACGTCGTCGTCCTCACCACGTTCGACCTCGACGAGTACGTGTTCGCGGCTCTCCGCGCGGGCGCCGCCGGGTTCCTGCTCAAGACGACCGACGCGCCGGCTCTGCTCGACGCCGTACGCCGGGTCGCGGCGGGCGAGGGTGCCCTGGCGCCGGAGGTCACGCGGCGGGTGCTCGACGCCGTCGCCCGCGGGCCGGCGCCCGGAGGCTCGGACGACCCGGCGGTCCCGCACGGCCTGGCCGAGCTGACCGACCGCGAGCGCGACGTGCTCGCCTGCCTCGGGCGCGGGCTCTCGAACGCGGGCATCGCGCGCGAGCTCGTCATCACGGAGGCGACGGCGAAGACGCACGTCTCCCGCGTGCTCGCCAAGCTGGGGTGCAGCTCGCGCGTGCAGGCGGCGCTGCTGGCGCGCGAGGCCGGCGTCGTCTGAGACGCCCGGCCGCCCGGAACGCTCGGTTGGTGATCGCGGCCCGGCGGCGCAGGAGACGTCACGGGCGCCAGGCGGGGTCGCGGCCGAGCCACAGCAGGAAGCGGTCCAGGTCGCTGCTGCCGTCGCCCGACTCGATCGCCGCGGCGAACGCCGCACCGGGCGCTCCGCGGCCGGCACCGTTCGGCACCTGGAGCGCGAGCGGCAGGACGGCGGCCGCGACGTCGTCGGGAATCTCGTACGGCACGCCCAGCGTCGCCGCGACGTCCCAGCCGTGGGCGACGTAGTCGATGAAGTGGAACCCGATCGCCTGGGCGCCCGGGTAACGGGTGACGGGAGCGAACTCGGGAAGCTCGAGCTCGGCGGTGAGGACGTCGTCGGCGGCGAACGCGTCGAGCACGTCCGCGGCGGCCGTGGCGTACGCACCGACCGGGTCCGGCTCGTCCGGGTTCGCGTCCCACAGACCGGGGTCACCGCCGTGGCCGCGGGCCGCGGCGGCGAACCCGAGGTGCTGCACGGTCATGTGGGCGAGCAGGTCCCTCAGCGTCCAGTCCCCGCACGGCGTGGGCCGGTCGAGGTCGTCCGCCCTCACGCGCGAGACGATGTCCACGCTGATGGTGACGGCGGTGCGGTGCAGGGGGCGGAGGTCCGACGGCGTCGACATCCGCCGATCGTAGAGCCCTCCGCCGACCGCCTCGCGGCCCGCGTTCGAGCTCCTGCCGGCACGGGCGCCGTCCTCGCCCGCCCCCGGCATGCACCGACCTCCGCGCGGGCGCACGATGGAGGATGGCCGCAGCCGCCGACCGGACGGCCGAACGGGAACGGCGCGTGGACGACGCGTTCGCCGCCGTCCGCCGCGCGCCGTTCCTCCCGCGTCAGCTGCGCCACCGCGCCGGCGACGACGCCCCGCTCCCGATCGGCCACGGCGCCACGTGCAGCCAGCCGCGCACCGTCCGCGACATGCTCCTGCTGCTCGACCCGCGGCCCGGCCACCGCGTGCTCGACGTCGGGTCCGGGTCCGGGTGGACCACCGCCCTGCTGGCGCATCTCGTGGCGCCGGACGGCGCCGTCGTCGGCGTCGACCTCGAGGAGGAGCTCGTCGCGACGTCCCGCGCCGCCCTCGCGCACGCGGGTCTTCTCGACGACGAGACGTCAGCGCACGAGCCGGCCACGCGAACGACGCCGGACCCGGCGTCCGGCGTCGCCGTCGTCGTCCACGTCGCCCCACCCCACACGCTCGGCTGGCCGGCGGCCGCCCCGTACGACCGGATCCTCGTCTCGGCCCAGGCGGCGCGCGAGGTGCCCGACGCGCTCCTCGATCAGCTCGCCCCCACCGGTGTGATGGTGATCCCGGTGCGGGGCGAGCTGGTCGTCGTCGATCAGGACGAGGGCGGCCGCCGTCTCAGTGCGCACGGTGCGTACCGGTTCGTGCCCCTCCGTCAGTGACGGCGAGCTACTCGCCGACCGCGCCGTCGATCGACTCGCGGATGAGGTCGGCGTGCCCGTTGTGCCGGCAGTACTCCTCGATCATGTGGACGAGGATCCAGCGCAGGCTGAACGGCTCGTCCGTCGACCTGCTCCGGCGCACGGAGAGCCGGTCCAGTCCGTCGTCCGCCAGGACCCCGGCGACGATGCGCTCCGACGCCTCGACCGCCGCGGCGTGCAGAGCCCGCAGCTCCTCCGGATCGTCCAGCGCCGCGCTGTGCCACTCCCAGTCACGGTCGGCGCCCCAGTCGACGTCTCGCCACGGCTCGGCGTCGTCGTTGCCGAGGAGCACCACCGAGAACCAGTTGTCCTCGACGTACGCCAGGTGCTTGAGCAGTCCGCCGAGCGTCATGGACGACGGCGCCAGGGTGCGGTTCAGCTGCTCGGCGTCCAGGCCGTCGGTCTTCAGCTGGAGCGTGCGCCGGTGGAAGTCGAGGAAGCCCAGGAGGATCTCGGCCTCGGGCCCGTGCTGCGGCGGGTCGAGCCGCGGGGGAGAAGTCATGGTCGCGACCGTAGCCCGCGGCGCTTGACCGCGGCTTGCACACCCAGGCGGAACGTCGCTGCCAGGCGTTCCCGTTGTCACGGCCCGCCGAACAGCGCACACTGGACCCAGACAGCGCTGGAGGTGTCCCGTGTCCGACGACGCACCGATCGACATCATGCCGATGCTCGCGAAGGGCAAGCACCGGTCGCCCCGCAAGGGCGCCTGCTTCATGGAGCTCGCCTCGTACCTGGCCGGCGAGGCGTGGAGCGACCATCCCGCGTGCACGCACCGCCTGCTCGCGTCCATGGCGCGGCTCGTCAACGACCTCACGAACGACGCCGCCCGCCCGCGGCTCGCGCCGCTCATCCCGTCGGTGATCGGGCTGACGAGTGCGGACCTGCGCTGGGACGCCGGGATCGCGCTCCGTGCGGCGACCACCGCGCTGCCCATCGCGGCGGCGGAGCGCCAGAACACCCTCGCCGTCGGGATCATCGCTGCCGAGCGCGCGCTCGCCGTCCTCGACGGGCACCCGGTCGACGAGCTGACGCCGCGCGGCCGGGCCGCGCTCGCCCGGGCGCCGCGTGCCGCGGCGTGGGCCGTCGACTTCTGCGCCGGGGCACCGGTGCGGCCCGAGCGCTTCGGCGACAGGGCCGCCGCCGCGATCATCTCGAGCTCGGTCCAGGGCATCGCCGAGGCGGCCGTGCCCGACAGCGACGACCGGCTCTACGACCTGCTCGACGAGACGATCGCCGAGTGCCGCCGCTGGGCGGACCTCGAGGAGCGCGCGCGCCAGGAGCTCACGCCGGACATGTGGGCAGCCGTGTGCAAGCCGGCGGTGCTCGCGGGCTGAGCCGGCGCCCGGGCGGTCCGGCGATCGGCCGCGCCCTGGCGAGCGCCGCGCTCAGCCCTGGCCGGAGGGCCGCGGCGGGGGCGGCGGGCCCGGGTTCGGCGCGCGCCGCAGCAGGTCGAAGAACGCGTGGCCGAGGAGCACCTGGTACCGGTCGTCGGCTGCCAGGAGCTGGTGCAGCTCGGCGATGTCGGTCGGGTTCCAGCCCCAGGCGAAGATGCCGGCCGAGACGAACAGGGGCCTCGTGCCGTCCCACTGGGCGATGTAGTCGTCCAGCCCCTGCTTGAACTCGACCGCCTGCCCCGGGGCGTTGAAGTGGCCGATCACCGGCAGGTCGCCGGCCGCGATCACCCCGCCGCCGTCCCAGGACTGCATGATCCCGCCGAGCTGGGTGTTGCGCCGGTACGAGTCGATCACCCACTCCGGCATCGGGATCCACCCGTCGTCGTCGCGGTTGTTGTACGCGTACACGAGGTCGAGTCCGGTCTCCCGGAGGTACCGGCCGGTCACGTCGGTGTAGGCGTCGAAGTCCTCCTGCGGCCACGACCCGCCGTACGTGTATCCGGCACCGGACGGCCCGCACACCAGCAGGTCGTTCTCCGTGGCGGTCTCCTGGTAGTACCGGAAGATCGCCGGGGCGGCGTCGGCCAGCACCGGGCTGATGGTCCAGTTCGTCGGCGCCGCACCGCGGTCCGGGTTGTCCCAGAGGGTGCGCATGTGCCGCTGGCAGTACTGCAGGTTGTCGCCCTCGCCCACGGTCATCGTCACGTACACGGTGTCGGTCAGCTCGGTCCGCGGAGCCCGGCGCCGGCGAGACGAGATCCGGGCCGGGACGCCGCCCAGCACCGTGCCGTTGGCGAAGAAGTCAGCGGGGAGCACCTCCACGCTCTGCGTGGCGGCCAGGTCGACGCCGCCCCACTCGCCGGCGACGTCGTTGGAGAACCACCCGAGGTACGGCGTCGTCGGCTCGCTGAGCGCGAAGATCTCCGACAGCAGCTCCCCGGGCTCTCCGTTCGGGTCGAGCCACACGACCATCGCCTGGGTGGCCACGACGTAGTCGCGGAAGTGCGGGAACGGCTCGACGCGGGTCGGCGCCGTGTCCGTGGCACTGACCACGTACTGGTTCCACATGTCCACCGTCACCTCGAGGGTGGTGGTGCCCTCCGGGGGCGCGAGCCGGTACACGAAGAAGTTGCCGCCGTCGGCGAACCGGTTGCCGTCGCCGCCCAGCGAGGAGTTGCCACCCTCGACGAGCACCTGCTCCTCCTCGGGGCTGCCGGGGACGAACGCGGCGATCTCGACGCCGTCGGCGAGCACCGACACCGAGGCGACCGAGGCGCCCCAGCCGTCGTTGCCGAACCCGTCGGAGAACTTCACATAGACGGCCTCGCCGCCCAGCTCCGCCGAGACGTCGACGGTGTAGTGGTCCCGGTTGGACTCGTCCCGGATCTGCTCGGCCTCGCGGGCGACCTCCCGCCAGGTGACGCCCTCGACGTCCACCACGCGCGTGGGCGGCAGCCCCGTGAGCAGCCGGTGCTCGCACTGCGGCCACAGCTCGTCGAGCTGCCACCGGTAGATGTCCACCTTGTCCTGCCCGGTGAACCGGCCTCGCAGGTCGTCGACCACCGGCAGCTCGTACGCGGCCGCCAGCTCAGGGGACGCGACGACGGCGCCCCGCAGCCCGGCCAGCGTGGTCGCCACGTTGATCGAGTCCCGCACCTCCGGGTCGTACACGATCGCGCCGGCCACCCGGTCCGCGTACGCGGCGACCAGCTCCAGCGGGTCCTCGTGGACGGTCTGCGGGACGTCGATCGAGGACAGCCACGGCTTGTCGGCGTCGTCGTAGTGGAAGTAGAGCTCCGGACGATGGCGGTTGACGGCGCCCTGCAGGGTGCCGAGCAGCAGCTGCTCGTCGCCGGTCAGGTGCTGGATGTCGCCCACCTGCAACCGTCTCGCCGTCGCGAACCGCGGCAGGAGCCGGCGCCGGTCCCAGGAGAGTCCGCCGGACCCGGCCGCCGCCGGTGCCGCCGTCGGGCTGAACCAGCTCGCGGCGACGGCGCCCGTGGCGGCGAGGCCGGTCGTGCCGAGAAATGCGCGTCGAGAGACCATCCGATATCACTCCGTCGTGCTCGGTTCTGCGTGCTGGGCAGGGGTTCACGTCGAGGATTCGAGCGTGGTCGATCGATCACTGGCCCGCAACGCCTATCCCACACTTTGAACATATTCGTTGCTGCAGGCGTCAGGGAATGGGCGCGGCGGCGTCCTACGTCACTGACCCGGCTGGTGGGTCAGTGACGTAGGTCGACGCAGCACACGGGACTCGCGCTCAGGTCGACGCACAAGCTCCGCGCTCAGGTGGACGCAGCGGCCGCGCTCAGGTGGACGCCGCGCTCCCCGCGGCTCCGAGCTCCGCCACGACAGCGGCCGCGAACCCTTCGACGTCACCCGGCGTCGTGTCCCACGCGCACATCCAGCGCACCTCCCGGCGCGCGGCGTCCCAGTCGTAGAAGCGGAACCGGGCGCGCAGGCGGTCGGCGACGCCGGGAGGCAGCGTCGCGAAGAGGGAGTTCGCCTGCGTCGGCTGCGTGAACGCGAGGCCGGGCGCTCGCCCGGAGGCGACGGCGTCGTCGAGGGTCGTGCGCAGCAGGGCGGCCATCTCGTTGGCGTGCCGTGCCGAACGCAGCCACAGGTCGCCGTCGAGCAGGGCGACGAGCTGCGCCGAGACGTACCGCATCTTCGACGCGAGCTGCATCGCCTGCTTGCGGAGGTTCTCCAGGCCGGCGACGGCGTCCGGCGCGCACACGACCACCATCTCTCCCAGCAGCAGCCCGTTCTTCGTCCCGCCGAACGACACGACGTCGACCCCGGCGTCCGTCGTCAGCTCACGCAGGCCGACGCCGAGGTGCGCCGCGGCGTTCGCCAGCCGGGCGCCGTCGACGTGCACCCGCATCCCGCGGGCGTGCGCGGCGTCGGCGATCGCGCGGAGCGCCTCCGGCTCGTACACGGTGCCGAGCTCGGTCGCCTGCGTGAGCGACACGGCGAGCGGCTGGGCCCGGTGGACGTCCGCCAGGTCGACGGCGGCCCGCTCGACGTCGGACGGCGCGATCCGCCCGTCCGGTGCCGCGACCGGGAGAAGCTTGATGCCCGCGACCTGCTCGGGCGCTCCGGCCTCGTCCGTGTGCAGGTGTGCGTGCCGGCTGACGAGCACCCCGCCCCACCGCGGGAGCACCGACGCGAGGGCGACGACGTTCGCGCCCGTCCCCGTGAGCACCGGGTACGCGAGCGCGTGCTCCCCGAAGTGGCGGCGGACGACGTCGGCCAGTCGCTCGGTCCACGGGTCCTCGCCGTAGGAGACGGCGTGCCCGGAGTTCGCCTCCGTCAGCGCCGCGAGCACCTCCGGGTGCGCCGGGGCGTAGTTGTCGGACGCGAACGAGACGGGCGCAACGGGCACGGCGACAGCGTAGGGCGGTGGAGTGTAGGGCGGCGGACGACGACGCCGCATGGCGCTGCCGGGCCGTGCGGCTACACGCTGTGCTGCACCCAGCAGTAGACGACGCCGTCGCTGTAGATGCGGCTCTGCGCGGTGTCCTCCGGGCAGCCGGTGTCGTCGGCGGCGGCCTCGACGATCGCCGCGAGCTGGTAGCCGCTGTCCTCCTCGCAGTTCGCATACCCCGAGAGGTCGGTCCAGACGCAGTCGCCCTCGGCGGCGCGGAAGCGCACGCACGTCGACGTGGAGTCGTCAGCGGCGGAGATGATGACGTCGGTGTCCGGCAGGTCGGCACAGGCATCGGCGCCGGCTCCCTCCACCTGCCCGAGCACCGTCCACCTGGCATCCGCCTCGGCGCAGTCGGTCACGCGCAGGTCGTCCGTGTCCGTGTCGCCCGTGTCCCCGAGGCAGTCGCCTGCCTCGGCCTCGTCGAACGGCGTCCCTCCCGGACCGCAGCCGGCGGTCGCGAACGCGGCGACGGCGAGCGCCATCACCGACACGATCCGGAACCACGCCTGCATCGGACGCACCATCACCGACCCCGATCGGTTCAGCCCCTGCGCACGCCCCCGGTCGCGCGCAGCCTAGCGGCCGAGCGCGGGGCGCGCGCGGTGACAGCGGCCCCCGCGGTCAGCCGCTCCTCGAACGCCGGACCGTCCGCCAGTCGTGCCCGGACGTCGTCGAACGTGCCGAGGCCAGACCGCCAGAGTCCGGACTGCCACACCACGGCGCCGACGCCGCGACGTCGCAGCAGCACCGGGACGGCCGCGTCCTCGGCGGGGAGGATCTCGCCGGTGCGGACGTACCCGCGGCGGAACGCCCGGAGTGTCTCCTCGGGGCCCGCCGTGCCGAAGACGGCCGCCATGTGCATCGCCGCGACGGGATCCTCGACACGCAGCCCGAGGCAGGCGTGGTCGAAGTCGAGGATCGCGCTGACGCGGGACTGGTGGATCAGCACGTTCGACGGCGACAGGTCGGCGTGCAGGATCTGCGTCGGAAGCGTCCGGCGCAAGGAGGCGTACGCCTCGTCCGCCGGCGCCCAGGCGGCCCGGAACCACGCCACGCCGTCGTCACCGGGGAGGCGACGCTCCAGCTCCGCGCCCAGCTCGTCGAGGTCGTCGACGGCGGGGTGCAGCCCGGCCATCGACGCGGGGCCGACCCGCGGCGCGAGCTCGGCCGGCAGCTCCGCGAGCGCCGCGTCGAGCAGCCCGAGAGCCTCGCCGGCCAGCTCCATCGACGCCGGGTCGGGCGGTGCCGGAGCGCCGGCGCGGTAGGCGAAGACGGCGACCGGCCTGCCTCCGGCGACGACGAACGTGGCGCCGTCGGAGGTCCGGATCGGGGCCGGGACGGCGAACGGCAGGTCGGCACGCTCGTCGAGCGCGGCGAGCAGGCGGTGCTCGGCAGCGACGTGCTCGGCGTCGAGGGTGGAGTACCGGCGCACGACGTACTCCTCGTCGAGCAGCCACACCGCGTTGTTGATCCCGTCCGCCGGACGCGTGACGGTGGTGGGCTCACGCAGACCCCACGGCGAGAGGTCGGGCAGATCGTCCGGGAGCACGTCGTCGAGCCTAGGGACGACTCCCCCAGGGAGGCCACGGGAATCCTGCGGACCGTTTGCTCGTTGTGCCCGGCGTGAGTGCGATCAAGGTGGACATCTGGTCCGACATCGCCTGCCCCTGGTGCTACATCGGGTTGCGGCGCTTCCAGGCAGCTGTCGACGTCGACGACGTCGACGTGGACGTCGAGTTCCACAGCTTCGACCTGGCCCCCGACACCCCTGTGGACTTCGACGGCTCCGAGGTCGACTTCCTCGCCGGCCACAAGGGCATGCCGGTGGCGCAGGTCGAGCAGATGCTGGAGCAGATGACGCTGCTGGCGGCGACGGAGGGACTCACGTACGACTTCGACGCCGTCCGCCACACGAAGACGCTCGCCGCCCACGAGCTGCTGCACCACGCGAAGGCGCACGGCACCCAGCTCGAGCTGAAGGAACGGCTGTTCGCCGCGTACTTCACCGAGGGGCGGCACATCGGGCACACGGAGGAGCTCCTCGCTCTGGCGGCTGACGTCGGGCTCGATCCGGAGGCCGCACGCGCGGCTCTCGAGGACGGCCGGTACCGCGACGAGGTGCAGGCGGACATCGCCCAGGCCCGTGCCTACGGGATCACCGGTGTCCCGTTCTTCGTGGTCGACGGCCGTTACGGCGTCGCCGGCGCCCAGGAGTCGGCCGTGTTCCGGCAGGTCCTCGCGCAGGCCGCCGCGGACCGGGCCTCCGCCGAGCGTCCTGCCCCGGCCCCGGCCCCGGACGAGGCGGCCACCGCCGTCGCCTCCGCGTGAGCGCCGCCCCCGGCTCCCCCGGCTCGGCGAGCGACGCGGAGGATCCCAGCGCCCCGAGCCCATCGACCCTCCGGGTTCCGGTGCTCGACGGCGCGGCGTCGCCGTTCACGCTCGTCGGCGCGGACGCCGGCGCCGGTCAGTGCGTGGACGGTGTGTGCGTGATCCCGGACGGCGTGCCGACCACCGCACCCACGGACCGCCCCTCCTAGCCGACGCCGCCGCGCCCCCTCGTCGTGGCACGAGCCAGGCGTCGAACGATGACTGCCGTGGCCGCTCCGGTGCAGACCATGACGATGGCGCACGCCGACCAGAACGTCGGCGGACCGATGCCGATGAGGTAGCCCATGGCGGGAGGCCCGAGGATGAGGGCCACACCCCAGGTGAGCCCGTACGCGGCGAAGTAGGCGGCCGTCGATCCCGCTGGGGCGATCCGCGCCACCAGGGTGAGGCTGTAGCCGAGCAACAGAGCGTCGCCGACGCTCATGACGAGAGTCGCGGCCGCGTACCCGGCGAGCGTGGGCGCGGCGGCCGCCGTGGCGAGCCCGGCGGCGATGGCGGCGTAGCCGACGACCATGCGTCGAGCAGCCGCCGGGCGCCCGCTCAGGAGTGGTTGCGCCGCGATCACCACCAGCGCGGACAGCGCCTCGAGCCATCCGGCCACCGAGGGATGGTGCCCCGCGTCGATCAACGCCAAGGGCATCGCCATCGGGACGGTCAGGTAGACCGTCGCGAAGGCCGTTCCCGTCAGCATCAGGGACCACAGCCGCCGATCGCCCCACGCGGATCGCGTCCGCGTCGCCGAGGGCGCGGTAGAGCGGGTCGACCGTGGCATCAACCCGATGACCAGTGCGGCACAGGCCGTGGCCGTGGCGGCGTCGACGACGAACAACCACCGCAGGCCGATCTGTCCCACGAGGGCAGCGATCGTCCCCGCGGCAAGTCCCGCACAGGCGAGCGTTGCGCCGAACAGGCCGTAGGTTCGTGGCAGCAGCGCATCTGGTGTGGTGTCCGCGATGAGTGCCTGGCTCGCCGGTTCGTAGATCTCGAAGAACAGCCCGAGAAGGACGGCCCCGACCAGCGCCATCGCCACGGAGGACGCGCTCGCGATCAGCCCCTGGGCCGCAGCCGTGCCGAGCAGCCCGACGGCCACCGCGTGGCGTGTAGCGACGCGCTGCGCGAGCACGCCTCCGAGGAGTCGGGACGGGATGGTCGCGACACCGAAGGCGGCCATCACCGTCCCTGCCAGCACGGTGCTCGCCTCGACCTCCTGAACCAGCAGAACGGCCAGGAACGGCATCGAGAAGGCACCGATGCGGTTCACGAAGCGAGCCACCAGCAGGACCTTCACCGCGCGTGGCAGGGACGCGAGCAGCTGAAGCCAGCCGAGACTGTTCATCCGCCTTTCATCAGTCACGCGAGCGACGCTAGATGGTTGACCTAGACTGTTCAAATGTACTTTGACAGTCACGTCGCCGACCTTCTCCGGGCGTCCACGGAGCTTGTCAATCTCATGACATGCCGGGATGCGGGGGGCAGGCCGGCCGAGGTGCCGACCGGTGCCCAGCTCCGGCGCGACCTCGGCGTCGCGCTGGCCAGAGGCGGACAGCCGGTGCACGTCTCCCGCGACGCGGAGCTCATCCTCAGGCGCTTCGCCGACGACGCCCGCCCGATCTTCGAAGCCGTGGCCGACGAGGACTACGACGAGGCCGCCCGCAGGACCAACGCGCTCCTCACCTGGTGCCGTCCGGCGCCGAGGCTCGACAACGCGGGCGACGGCTGGCACATGCACTTCCACGGACCGACCGACGAGCTCGGCGACGGCTGGGCGGCAGGCTGCGCAGCGGCTCTGACGATGGCGATCGGGAGCCGGCACGCGGGCCGCCTCGGCGTCTGCGAAGCACCGCGTTGCGACCGGGTCTACGTCGACAGCTCCAAGAACGGCACGCGACGCTTCTGCGGGGTCACCTGCCAGAACCGCGTGAAGAACGCCCAGCACAGGGCCAGGAACGAGTGAGCCCGCGCCGGAACGCCGGGCGCCCTGGCCGTTCGATCGGTGGCGTCACACCCGACGAGACGGGTGGAGCGTCGGCGCGTACGTGAGCTCCTGGGTGCGCCCGTCGAGCGTCCGGGACTCGCCCGTCTAAAAATCTCTCTCGCGCTCATTTGCTTCTCCACGTCATGCTCGGTAACTTCTTGCACCGTTGTCGAGGACGGTCGAGGGAGATCGCATGAGCAGAGTTCCACCGCGGCCATCGCGTCGTGCCCCCAGCCTCACCCGCCGCGCCGTGCTCGCCGGAGCGCTCGGCGCCGGTACTGCCGGCGCGCTGGCGGCGTGCTCCGGAGGCGGCGGCGGCACCACGCCGCAGAACACCCTCAACGTGTGGGGCGGCGTCCCACCGGAGTCCGGACCCGGCGCCCTCGTGGACGCCTTCCACGAGGCCCATCCCGAGTACACGGTGAACTACACGCGGTTCGTCAACGACGACCGGGGCAACCTCAAGCTCGACACCGCGCTCCAGGGCGGCGTCGACATCGACGTCTACTTCACGTACGCCACGGGCAACCTCGCGCTCCGCGCCGGTTCGGGCATGACGCTCGACCTCACGGACCGCGTCGAGGCCGACCCCGAGCTCGCGGAGTTCCTCGACACCGAGGCCCCGAAGGGCTTCTGGCAGGACGACCGGCTGACGGCGCTCGCCACCACGCGCGAACCGAACATGATCCTGGTCAACCTGGCCCGCCTCGAGGCGGCGGGGATCGAGCTGCCCCAGGCGTGGACGCTCGACGAGTTCGTCGCCGCGGCCGCCGAGCTCACGGGCGACGGCACCTACGGCGCGTACATGCTCCCCGACACCGCGCGCGTGAGCCTCGGCCCGAACTACTGGTACACCGACGACGGCGGCTCGAACTTCGCCGACCCGGCGTTCGGCGAGCACATGGCCCTGAGCCGCGACCTCATCGACGACGGCGTCCTGTACCCGTGGACGGAGATCCTCGCCCGGCAGCTCGAGGCGTACCAGCAGAACGCGTTCGTCGCCGAGGACTTCGCGCTGTGGATGACGGCGCCGTTCTCCCTGCGCTTCCTCGCTGACGCCGAGAACTACCCGCACGACTTCAAGGTCGCCGCCGCGCCGATCCCGACCACTGACGTCGGCGCCTGGAACACCGGCGTCTTCGGCAACCACATCATGGTGAACCCGCGCTCGTCGAAGCAGGACCTGGCCTGGGAGTTCGTGCGCTTCTGGATCCTCTCCGGCTCGGAGTTCATGGCGCCGGGCGGCAAGATCCCGACGCTGCAGAACGTCGGCACCGAGGACATGCTCGGCTCGCTGCTCGGACCCGACGCCGCGGACTGGTTCGACGTCGACTCGTTCCGCCGCGTCCTGTTCGACGACGACCCGGAGCTGTTCGTCGACACGAACCTCACGGCGTTCCCGGAGATCGACCTCGCCGTGCGCCAGCAGCGCGACCTGTGCTGGATCGGCGAGCGCGCACCCGTGGACGCCGTCGACGCGATCGACCGCCAGGCAGGCGCCGCGATCACGCGGTACGGACGGAGCAGCTGATGGCCACCCTGACCGCACCCACCTCCGCGCCCGCTCAGGCGCCGTCGTCCGGCTCCCGGACCAGCCGCGGCACCGGTCCGCGCGCCCGCGTCGGCTGGCTCTTCATCGCACCGAACCTCATCGGCGTCGCGCTGTTCACGTTCATCCCGCTGGTCTCGGTGATCGTGCTGGCGTTCACGGACTGGAACCTCGTCTCGGGGCTCGGCGGCATCGAGTTCATCGGCGTCGACAACTTCGTGAACGTGCTGCGCGACCCCGTCTTCTGGGGCAGCGTCGGCCGGACCATCGTGTACGCCGGTGTCAGCGTGCCGCTCACCGTGCTGCTCGGCATGGCGCTCGCGATCGCGCTCAACCGCGACATCCCTGGCCGCGGCGCGCTGCGGGCCGTGTTCTTCCTGCCGTACATCGTGTCCACGGTCGCGGTCGGCATGACGTGGCTCATGCTCATGAACCCGTCGGCCGGCCTCGTCAACCAGGTGCTCCACGGCCTGGGCATCGAGAACGCCCCGGCGTGGTTCGCGTCGTCGCGCTGGGCACTGCCCGCCCTCATCGTCATCGCGATCTGGAGCGGCGTCGGGTACGCCGCCGTCATCTACCTGTCGGCGCTGCAGGACGCCCCATCCGACCTGTACGAGGCGGCGGAGATGGACGGCGCCGGCGCGTGGCTGCGGTTCCGCACGATCACGTGGCCGGCGCTCATGCCGACCACCGTGTTCCTGCTCGTCACGCTGTTCATCGGGACGTCGCAGGGCTTCGGCCTCGTGGCCCTGCTGACGGCGGGCGGCCCGGGTGACGCGACAACCGTCATGTCCTTCTACATGTATCAGACCGGCTTCCAGTTCTACCGGTTCGGGTACGCCGCGGCGATCGGCCTCGTGACGTTCGTCGGCGTCCTCGCCCTCACGCTCGCGATGTGGCGAGCCCAGCGCGGAAAGGCTCTCCATGACTGACGCGACGCTCTCCCCCGCCGCCGCGCCCGCCGTCGTCGGCACGGCTCGCACGGGCCGCTCCGCGAAGCAGCGCCGCGCCCGGCGCACGCGCTGGATCTGGGCAGCGGCTCTGTGGATCCTCGCGATCGCGTTCCTCGCGCCGTTCGCGTGGATGCTCTCGACGTCGCTGAAGACGAACGCGGACGCGTTCACGATCCCGATGGAGTGGATCCCGGACCCGCTGCGGTGGGACTCGTTCGTCGCGGTGCTCACCGGCCCGACGTCGATCGTGCCGGCCTTCGCGAACTCCGTGATCGTGGCGACCGCCCGCGTGCTCGGCGAGGTGCTGACGGCGACGATGGCCGGCTACGCGTTCGCCCGCCTGCACTTCCGCGGACGCGACAAGATCTTCCTGGCCTACCTGGCGACGTCGATCATCCCCGCCCAGCTCCTGCTCGTGCCCCGGTTCATCTACTTCCAGCAGATGGGGCTGTACGACACGCTGTGGGCGCTCATCCTGCCCGGCATGTTCACGGTGCTCGGCACGTTCCTCATGCGGCAGTTCTTCGTGGCGCAGCCGTCGGCGTTCGCGGAGGCCGCCCGGATCGACGGTGCGAACGAGTGGCAGATCTTCTGGCGGCTCTACCTGCCGATGGCGACGCCCGTCATGAGCGCACTCGGGATCCTCGCGTTCGTGTGGTCGTGGAACGACTACGAGACGCCGCTCGTGCTCATCTCGAGCCCCGAGGCGTTCACGCTCCCGCTGAGCCTGACGAACTTCACCGACGAGCAGGGCTCGCTCGCACCCAACCTGTCGATGGCGGCGTCGGTCGTCTCGATCATCCCCGTGCTCATCGTGTTCCTGCTGCTGCAGAAGCGCTTCGTGCACGCCATGACCCACACCGGCATCAAGTGAGGAATCGCTCGTGACCACCACTGATCAGCGCCCGACGACGACGACGGCGGTCGCCACTCGCACGGACACGTCACCGACCCAGGTCTCGGGCGTGTTCCCGCACCTGGCGCAGATCGGCGACTTCGGCCCGCCGCGCAGCGAGCTCGGGATCGGCTCGCTCATGCCGTACAACGGTGTGCTGTACGTGCAGAACTACAACTCGCACAAGGCGGCCAGCGGTGGCGGGGTGAGCCTGCGCCGGGTGCACCCGGACCTCACCATGGAGGTGGTGCCCGAGACGCTGGGAGTCGACGGGACGTACACGAACCGCTTCATCCACTGGGCGACCGGCAACCTCGTCATCGGCCCGCACGTCATCTCGCCCGACCACGAGATCCGCACCGTGCCCGAGCTGGCGCCCCACCGGCTGTGCGGCACCGCCCGGCACCTCACCAAGCCGGACACGCACGTGTACGTGCTCACGATGGAGGGCGAGGTCTTCTCCCTCGACGTCACCACGCTCGACGTCGAGCTCGCCTGGGACCTCAACGACGAGCTCGGCACCGAGGGCGAGTGGAAGGTCCACTACAAGGACTGCTACTCCAGCTTCGGCCGGCTCGTCGTGTGCTCGAACGAGTACGCGGAGGAGGAGTGGCGGGGCGAACGTGCGCGGGGCCGCCTGGCGGAGTTCGACGGCGAGACGTGGCGCATCCTCGAGCGCAAGCCGTTCACGGCCATCGGCGGCCGGCACGAGTTCGGCGGCACGATCTTCGCGTCCGGCTGGGACGCCGCGTCCGCCATCCTCGAGGTGTTCACGGAGGGCGACGGCGAGTGGCGGCGCTACCGGCTGCCGAAGGCCTCGCACTGCTTCGACCACAAGTGGCAGACGGAGTGGCCGCGGATCCGCGAGGTCGAGCACGAGCGGCTCCTGCTCGACCACCACGGGATGTTCTACGAGCTGTCGCCGTGGGCCTACGGCAACCGCATCTGGGGCGTGCGCCCGATCTCGACCCACCTGTGGGTGCTCGGCGACTTCTGCAGCTGGCGCGGCATGTTCGTGGCCGGCGCCGACAACGCCTCCCCGAGCCACGGCCTGAACCCGACGACGGCGGAGCCGCAGTCCGGGATGTTCTTCGGCAAGACCGACGACCTGTGGTCGTTCGGGAAGCCCACCGGGTGGGGCGGCCCGTGGTGGGACGAGGACGTCAGCGCCGGCGCGCCGTCGGACCCGTACCTCATGACCGGATTCGACAACAAGTGCCTCCACGTGCAGAACCACGGCGAGCACGCGATGCGCGTGCACATCGAGATCGACGCGCGCGGGGACGGCACGTTCGGCAGGATCGGCACGCTGGACGTGGCGGCGGGCGAGCTCAGCACGCACGTCTTCCCGCCGGGGTTCAGCGCGCACTGGGTGCGGCTCGTGAGCGACGACGACGGACGGGCCAGCGCACAGCTGTTCTACACGTGAGGCGAGGAGGACGACGCATGCCGGCGAGGCGACCGGGGCAGGACGGCGACGACGCAGGGTCGTCGTCGACGGCGGTGTCCGCCGCGGCGGCGCGGTCGCCGCGCGTCGTCGCGCACGCGGACGACGCGAGCCCGCTCCAGGCGCTGCGCGACGCTCTGCCGTCGCTCACCGGCGCGCTCGCCCGTGCCGCGGCGCACATCGTCGACGCCCCGGCGGAGGCGAGCCGGGGGTCGATCACCCGGCTGGCGACGGCGTCCGGCGTCTCCCCCGCCACTCTCACGCGGCTGGCCGGTCTGCTCGGGTACGACGGCTTCCCGGCGATGCGGGCCGCGATCGCCACGGAGCACGGTCGCGAGGTGCAGGGCGGCTGGCAGCGCGACATCGGCACGGCGATCGCGCCGGATGACCCGGCCGACCAGGTGCTCGGCGTCCTGGTGGCCCACTCCAGCCGCGCGGCACGCAACGCCATGGGCGCGCTCGACCTCGCGGGCGCCACGCGCGCCGCCGACTGGATCGCGGCGGCCGAACGCATCCACCTGTACGGCGAGTGGGGCGACTCCGTGTCGCTCCACGAGCTCTACCTGCGGCTCCTGCGCATCGGCCGCCCGGTCTGGTTCCACGAGGGGAAGCAGGCCACCCGCGTCGCCGCCAGCCTGCTGCGCCCGGGCGACGTCGCCATCGCGCTCTCCCGCGCCGGGCACGACGCGGTGGGCGAGGCGTTCTGCGCTCTCGCGCAGGAGAACGGCGCGCACACCGTGGTCATCACCGGCGACCCTGAGGGCCCGCTCGCCGACGTCGCCGACCTCGTCCTGTTCACCGGGACGCGCGAGGGCACGGCGTGGACCGACTACTTCGCGGGACGCGCCAGCGACACGCTCACCGCGGCCCTCCTGTGGGTCCTCGTGGCCCAGCGCGTGCCCGACGCCCTCGGCGTCGAGTTCGCCGTACCCCACTCCCACCCCCGCTCCGCGGGCACCGCCGACCGACCGCACCCGACCACGTCATCGACGAAGGACCTCTCATGACCAGCGCTGCGACGTCGTCCCCCTCCACCTCGCCCGTCGTGACGACGGAGGAGGTGAACTCCGACCTCACGGTGGTCGGCGGTGGGCTCGCCGGCGTGTGCGCCGCGATCGGCGCCGCACGCCAGGGCGCTCGGGTGGCTCTCGTGCAGAACCGACCCGTGCTCGGCGGGAACTCCTCCTCCGAGGTCCGCGTCTGGGTGTGCGGCGCCACCGCGCACGGGGTGCAGCACTTCGCGCGCGAGACCGGGATCATGGGCGAGCTGTTCGTGGAGAACCAGTTCACGAACCCCTCCGGGAACCCGTACTACTGGGACCTCGTGGTGCTCGAGGCGGTCCGCGCCGAGCCGAACATCACGCTGTACCTCAACACGGACGTGCGCTCCGTGGACGCGTCGGGACCCGACGACGACCGCACCATCAGCTCCGTGACCGGCTGGCAGATGGGGTCGGAGCGGGTGCTGCGGTTCGTCTCGCCGGCGTTCGTCGACGCCACGGGCGACGGCCTCGTCGGGCACCTGGCCGGCGCCTGGTACCGCACGGGCCGCGAGTCGCGCGAGACGTACGGGGAGTCGTGGGCACCCGAAGGGCCGGACCGCTCCACCCTCGGGTCCACGATCCTCTTCTACTCCAAGGACGCCGGGGAACCGGTGAAGTTCGTGCCGCCCTCGTTCGCCGTGGACATCGCCGAGACGTCCATTCCCGACCTGCGGCCCATCCGCATCGAGGCGAACGGGTGCGCGTACTGGTGGATCGAGTGGGGCGGCGAGCTCGACGTCGTCGCCGACAACGAGCGGATCCGCGACGAGCTGCAGGGCGCTGTCTACGGCATCTGGGACTACATCAAGAACTCCGGGAAGTTCGACGCCGACAACCTCACGCTCGAGTGGATCGGCGCCGTCCCGGGCAAGCGCGAGTACCGGCGCTTCGTGGGCGACCACACGCTCACGCAGTCCGACGTGCTCGAGCAGGAGCCGTTCGACGACCGGGTCGCGTTCGGCGGCTGGTCCATCGACCTCCACCCTCCGGGCGGCATGTATGCCTCCGAGAGCGGCTCGCGGCACTGGCACCCGGACGGCAACTACCACGTCCCGCTGCGCAGCCTGTACTCGGCGAACACCCGCAACATGTGGCTCGCCGGACGCAACATCTCGGCGTCGCACGTGGCGTTCGGGACGACGCGCGTGATGGCGACGTGCGCCGTCATCGGTGAGGCTGCCGGCGTGGCGGCCGCGCTCGCGGTGGCCGACGGCGTCGCGCCGCGCGAGCTCGCGACGGAGCGTTTCGAGCGGGTGCGGCGAGCGCTCGTGCGGGCCGACGCCTCGGTGCTCGGCGTGCTGCACGACGACCCGGCAGACCTCGCGCTCGCCGCCGACGTCACGGCGTCGTCCACGCTGCTCACGCTCGCCGCGGAGACGCCGACAGCTACCTGGGAGCTGGCCGACCACCTGGGCTTCGTGGTGCCGGTGGACCCGGAGCTCGACGGGATCTGGCTCCTGGTGGACGCGGCGGTCGCGACGACGCTCGAGGTCGAGGTGCACGACCCCGACCTGCCGCAGAACTACGTGCCGCGGGAGCTCGCGGCCTCGGCGTCGGTCGAGGTGAGCGCCGGGGAGAAGCAGTGGGTGCGCGTGCCCGTGCAGTGGCGCCCCACCTCGCCGCGGAACGCGTTCGTGGTGGTGCGGGCGAACCCCGACGTCGTCGTCCACACGTCGGACGAGGTGCTGCCGGGCGTGCTGACGTTCACGCACCGGGAGCCGTCACCCCAGGAGGAGTTCACCGAGCAGTGGCGCGCCTGGAAGCAGGTGCTGCAGCGCGGCTCCGTGTGCCTGCGGCTCGACGCCGCGACGTCCGCGTACGCGCCGTCGAAGGCCGTCGGCGGGTACGCGCGGCCGTGGGGCGGTCCGCAGATGTGGGTGTCGCAGCCGGTGGAGCACGACGGCGAGCCGTGGCTCGCGCTCACGTGGTCCTCACCCGCGGTCGTGGGTGAGGTGGCGGTGGTCCTCGACGACGACCTCGACGAGGACCTCATCAACCTGCACCACCACCGGACGCCGTTCGACGTCCTGCCCACGCTCGTGCGCGACTACCGGATCGAGGCGCGCGCCGGCGACGGCGCACCGTGGGTGGTCCTCGCGGACGTCACCGACAACCGGGCGCGCCACCGCCGACACGTGCTGCCCTCGCCCGTGTCGGCGACCGAGCTGCGGATGGTCGTGACGGCGACGAACGGGGCGTCGGCGGCGCGCGTCGTGTCGCTGCGCGCCTGGGCGGCCGAGGGCTGACGCCCGCGCTCAGGCCAGTTCGGGGAACGCGTCCTTCATGGCGGCGGCGTCGAAGGCCGCCCGGTTGGTCTCGTTGAGGCTGTACCAGTTCCCGAACGGGTCCCGGAACACGGCCTCGACGCCGTACGGGCGCTCCTGCGGTTCCTGGAGGAACTCCACACCCCGCGACGTGTACAGCTCGAACGTCGCGCGGCAGTCGTCGGTGTTCCACGCGCCCCCGCTCAGCACCCCCTTCGCCAGCAGGGTCCGGAGCATCCGCGCCGTCTCGTCGTCGTGCACGGGAGGCCCGGGAACAGTCACGCTCAGCTGCAGCTCCGGGCTCGCCGAGGGACCGACGGTGAGCCACCGGTACCCGTTGTCGAGCACGAGGTCGTGGCGTTCGGTGAAGCCGAGCTTCTGCACGAAGAACGCCTTGGCCTCGTCGTAGTCCGTGACGAACACGCTCGCCACACCCAGTCCCGTGATCATGCGGGGTCTTCCTCTCGCCGGATACTGCGGCCGTTCGGCCGTTCGGCCGTGACCGACGCTACGGCGCACCCTGGCCCGTCTGCTTCTCCACACGTGCGGTGATGCGGTCCGCCGTCGTCCGATCCGCCGTCGTCCGATCCGCCGTCGGGAGACCGGCGGCGAGGAGCAGGAAGCACCCGGGGATCGGCGGGACGCCCTCCGCGACCTTCCGACGCTGGTACTCCTGCGGACCCACGCCGACGAGCGCGCGGAAGCGGCTGCTGAAGGAGCCCAGGCTCGTGAACCCGACGAGATGGCACACCTCGGTCACCGTGAGGTTGGTCGACGAGAGGATCTGCTGCGCCCGCTCCACCCGCCGGCGCGAGAGGTACTGGCCCGGCGTCTCGCCGTAGACGCGCCGGAAGAGCCGGGAGAAGTGGTACCGCGAGTACCCCGCCGACGCCGCAAGCGTGTCGACGTCGATCTCGTCCGCATACCGCGAGTCCGCGAGGTCGCGCGCGCGGCGCAGCGCCGTCACCGCCTCGTCGCGCACCAGGACCTCGCTCACCGCCTCACCCCGCGCCATCGTCGCACGCCGGTGACCGCCCGGTCCCGGGCACCCGTGCTCGCACGCGCCATGGCAGGGTGGGGCCGGACACCGAGGAGGACACCGCATGACGACGATCGCCCGAGAGCTCCACGGCGGCGAGGCGCGCTGGGTCGTGACCGGCGAGGAGGGGACCTCCCGCGAGTGCCCGCCGCTCGCCGAGCTGCTCGCGCTGCCGCTCACCGCGGCGAGGGCCGCCGTCGAGCAGGCAGCGGCGTCCGGAGCACCGGTCCCCGACGACGGCGTGACGCTCGCCCCGGTGGACCGGCAGGAGGTCTGGGCCGCCGGCGTCACGTACGAGCGCAGTCGCGACGGCCGCGCCGAGGAGTCCGCGCACGCGCTCATGTACGACCTCGTCTACGAGGCGCCGCGTCCGGAGCTGTTCCTCAAATCGACTCCCGAGCGGGTCGTGGGGCCGGGCGACGCCGTCGGGATCCGCGCCGACTCCGGGTGGGACGTCCCGGAGCCCGAGCTCGGTCTCGTGCTCAGCTCGAGCGGCGAGATCTTCGGCTACGTCGTCGGGAACGACATGTCGAGCCGGTCCATCGAGGGCGAGAACCCGCTCTACCTGCCGCAGGCGAAGGTCTACACGGCGGCGTGCGCGCTCGGTCCGGTGATCGTGCCGGTCTGGGACGCGGGCGAGGGCCCGTTCGACATCTCGCTGCGGATCGAGCGCGACGGCGGCGCGGCGTTCGAGGGTACGACGTCGACGGCGCAGCTGCACCGCACGCTGCCGGACCTCGCATCGTGGCTCTTCCGTGCTCTGGACTTCCCGTACGGCGCCGTCCTGCTCACCGGCACCGGCCTCGTGCCCGAGGCGGGCTTCACGCTCGCGGCGGGGGACGTCGTCGAGATCGCGATCGACGGCGTGGGGCGGCTGACGAACCCGGTCGCCGTCGTCGGGACGGCCTGAGGCGACGCGGGTAGATCGGCGGCGCCGCACGCCGCCGACCTACCCGCTCGGGCCTCAGTCGTCCCAGGGGAACGTGGTCCGACCGAGCGTCACGTCGCCGTGCTTGAGCCGGTCCGCGGAGAACAGCAGCACGTGCGCGAGGGCGGGCGACGCGCCCTCAGCGGCGCCGTCGAACCGGAACCGCACGACCACCTCGTGGAAGCCCTCCGCGAGGTCGAGCGTCGCCCCGACGTCGCCCGTCGACCCGTAGGACGGCCGGATCATCCGCCCGCCGGGCAGGTCGATCACCTGCTCGCCGTCCGCCCAGACCGTCACGGCGACCGACGCATCGACGGCGAGCCGTACCTGCTGCTGCGCGAACGCCTGCAGGAACGTCTGCAGGACGACGTCGCCGGCTCCCCGGAGCGACTCCAGCGGCAGCTCGTTGCCGTCGACGGCGATCTCCCGCCAGGCCGGGCCCGCAGCCGAACGGTCCGGCAGGTCCGCGGGTCCGTCGACGACGCCGGCGTCGCCCGTCAGCACGCGCCAGGCCTGCGCGCCGACCAGCGGTGCCGGGACCGGCGGCACCACCGGCATGTGGTCGACCTGCACGGACACCAGCACGGGGTTGGTGCGCGCGATCGCCGCCCGCGCGGGGCCGGGCAGCGCGAGCTTCGTCGCCGACGTCGCGTGCGGGTCGAGCACGAGCTCGACCGGCTCCGGTGCCCGCCAGCCGCCGGGGACGACGGCGCTCACCACGGCCCGCACCGGGTCCGACAGGTGACTGGTCACGGCGACGTCGTAGACGACGTCCTCGCCGGGCCGCACCACCGGCGTCGGGCCGTAGTCGACGCTGATCGCGTGGCTCGCCGTACCACCCGAGACCGAGGTGACCGGCCGCGACCACAGCTCGCGAACGGCGTCGTCGGCGTACAGGTCGGCGACGTCGACGTCGAACGCGCCGTCTCGGAGCCGCACGCCGTGGTGCAGCAGCACCCGCTCGGCCTGCCGGACGATCTCGTCGGTCAGCTCCGGAACGTCACCCGGGATGCCGCGGGCGCCGTCGGACAGGTGCCGCACCCCGCCCCACGACTCGTTGGTCGACAGCCCCATCCCGAACGGCTCGGTCCACTTCTCCGGCAGGTTCGACAGGCCGGCGCGGACGCCCAGCCACGAGCCGATCGTGCCGCCGGAGGAGTCGGTGTCGTAGCCGCAGTTCACGGTGATGCACATGGCCTCGCCGAAGTCCTTGCCGTACAGCCAGCCGATGACCTGGAACCCGAGGTTGATGGGCGAGTACTGCGCGACCTTGCTGGGTGCGGCGTCGATGACGCGACGGCGCGCCGTCACCCAGTCGACACCCTCGGCGTGCGCGGCGCGGGCGGCGTCGATCGCCCGACGCGTGGCGGAGTCCTGCGGCACGTACGACGTCGCGATGTCGAGCAGGAGGTCGCGGTCCTCGACGACGAACGCCGCCGACTCGAGTGCGGCGTTGAACAGCTCGCCGTACACCGACTCCCCGCCGGCGTGGTCGCAAATCGCGTCCTCGTACGCGTAGCGCGCGGCGATCCGCGGGTGTCCGGGCGTGACGCACGCCCACACCTCCGACCGGATCGGGCACCCCATGCAGTCCACGAACCAGTTGTTGAACGCGCCGGACACGGGCGGCCGGAGCCCGAGCCGCAGGTTCGTCTTCGACAGGCCGTACTCGTCGAAGTTGTACCCGATGTGGTCCAGCCAGTACGTCGCCAGATCGGCCGCCCGCAGCTCCGGGCCGACGTCGCGCAGCGCCGCGAGCCACACGAGCTGCATCTCCAGGTCGTCGTTCGGCAGGCCGCCGCTCTGCAGCTCCGGGTACCACCAGACGTCGAACGGCTCGTCCCTCCCCCATCCCTCCTCGAGCGGGGTGCCGAGCGTCCCGCCGCAGTTCTTCCCGATCCAACAGCCGAGCACCTTGTCGCGGAACGTCTCCGAGCGGACGTCGACGTGCATGGTCATCCCTTCACTCCGGTGATCACAACTCCTTGGACGAACCATCGCTGCGCGAAGAAGAACAGCAGCACGCACGGTGCGATGGCGATGGCGGCGCCCGTCATGGCGAGCGCGTAGTCCTGGTTCTGCAGCCCGACGAAGTTCGCGATGCCGAGCGCGAGCGGGTAGTTCCGCTCGCTCTGCAGGTAGACCAGGGGGCCGAGATAGTCGTTCCAGTACAGGAGGAACGAGAACAGCCCCACGATGATCAGCGCGGGCTTCGCCAGCGGCAGGGCGATGGTGCGGAACGTCCGGAACGTCCCGGCGCCGTCGATCCGCGCCGCCTCCTCCAGCTCGAGGGGCACGGACATGAAGAACTGCCGCAGCAGGAACGCGTTGAACGGGGCGGCGAAGAACGCCGGCACGATGATCGGCAGGAACGTGTCGAGCCATCCGATCCGCGCGAACAGCACGTACGACGGGATGAGCGTCGCCCACGACGGCACCATCATCGTCGCGAGCATCACGAGGAACAGCGTGTCCCGGCCGCGGAACCGCAGCCGGGCGAACGCGTACCCGGCGATCGACGCCCCGATGATCGAGCCGAGCACCCCGAACGCGGTGAGGATCACCGTGTTGAGGAGGTACCGCCCGAACGGAGCCACCCGGAAGATCTCCGCGTAGTTCTCCCAGGCGACGGGGTCGGGGATCCACTGGATCGGGAAGACGAGGATCTGGTCCTGCGTCTTGAGGCTCGTGCTGACGAGCCACGCGAGGGGAAAGAGGAACGCGAGGCAGCCGAGCAGCAGGATGAGGTAGCTGACGGCGGACCGCCGTCGTCCGACCCGGGATCGTGAGTGGGGGTCACCCAGCGGGTGACGGACGACGGGCGCGGCGCCGCGGCTTCCGAGGACGACCATGTCAGTCCCTCCGGTTCGGGTCGTGGACCCAGTACTTCGAGGTCCGGAAGATCACGAGCGTGATCGCGAGGATCATGAGGAACAGCACCCACGCGATCGCTGACGAGTAGCCGAGGCGCAGGTTCGTGAACGCCTGGTTGAAGATGTTGAGGCTGAGGAAGTACGAGCCGTAGTTCGGGCCGCCGCCGGTCATGATGTAGGCCTGCGTGAAGATCTGCAGGGTCGAGATGATGCCCAGCACGACCTGGAAGAAGATGACCGGCGACATCATCGGCAGCGTCACGGAGGTCAACGTGCGCCAGAACCCGGCGCCGTCCATGCTCGCGACCTCGTACAGCTCCGTCGGGATCCCCTGCAGCCCGCCGAGGTAGATGATGATCGACGACCCGACGCCCCACAGCTGCATGATGACGAGCGCCGGGATGACCCACGAGGAGTCCTGCAGCCAGTTCACCGGGCCGACGCCGACGAGCGAGAGCAGCCAGTTCGCGAGCCCGTAGTCGCGGTTGAACACGAACTGCCACAGGACGGCGACGGCGACGCCGGAGAGCACCGACGGCAGGTAGTAGATCGTGCGGAACACCCGGACACCGCGCAGCCGCTGGTTCATGAGCATCGCCATCCCGAAGCCGATGACCAGGCTCAGCGGCAGGTACAGCACGGAGAACACGGCCGTGACCTTCACGGACTGCCAGAACAGCGGGTCGACGGCGAGCGTCGAGAAGTTCTGCAGACCGATCCACCGGGGTGCTCCTCGGCCGTTCCACTCCGTGAACGCCAGGTAGAGCGAGAACGCGAGCGGGAACAGCGTGAACAGCAGGAAGCCGACGAGCCAGGACTGGACCCACAGCCATCCGGTCCGGGCCTCGCGGCGCGCATGGGCGGACGGGCGGTTCCCCGTCGCTCCGGTGCGCTGCTCGACGGCGGAGGCGTCGCTGGAAGCGCGCGCGGGGGCTGACGTGCTCATCGGTCTCCTCCTTCGGATCCGAAGAACCGCGCGGAGGCCGCGCGGACGTCGCTGTCGATCTGGGTGAGGACGTCGCGCGGGCGCGCGCCGCCGTTCAGCGCGGTGGCGCGGTTGTTCCAGATCGTCTCGAACTCGGCCCAGAACGGCGGCCACGTCACCTCGTACGCGTCCTCCACGAGCATCTGGCGCAGGATGCGGAAGCTCTCCGGCGGCAGTCCGGCCGAGGCGTTCATGGCCTCCTCGTCCTCGGCCGCCGAGATCCGCCCGGGGATGCCGCGCAGCGGCTCGGAGATGAAGAGGTTGAGGCGTTCGGTGTCGGAGAGGAAGCGGATGAACTCCCAGGCGAGCTCCGGGTTGGCCGAGTCGCGGGAGATGCCCCACGCCCCGCCGGCCGTCGCCACCTCGCGCCGTCCGGTCGTGCCCTTCGGGAGCTTGAGGACGTCCCACGCGAACCGGTCGCCGATCTGGTCCCGGGTCTGCGCCGTCGCCCACGAACCGTTGACGGCCATGGCGACCAGACCGGAGATGAACGGGTCGACGGCGGCCCCGAGCGTCTGCGGCTGGGCCGCCACGCCGCTGTCCATCATCGCGTAGAAGGTGTCGAGCGTGGCGATGTTCTCCTCGGACGCGATGACGACCGTCCGGCCGTCGTCCTCGAAGAGCCCGCCGCCGTTGGACCGGAACACCCCGTCGAAGAACCAGGTGCCGAGCGAGAAGTAGAAGCCCCACCGCGTCTGCCGCCCGCCCGAGCTCTCGGTGAACGCCTCGGCGATCTCGAAGAGCTCGTCCCAGGTCCAGCTCTCGTCGTCGGGACGGTCGATCCCCTTCTCCTCGAAGGCGGTGCGGTTGTAGTAGATGCAGTAGCAGGACAGGTCGTACGGCATCGAGTACTGCACGTCGTCGACGGACATCTGCCGCACCTGCGCGGCCCAGATGTCGTCGACAGCGGCGTCGGGGTCGTCGCGGATGAACTCGTCGAGGGGCAGCTGCCACGAGTTGGACACGTTGAACGCGGTGTCGAGCGTGCGGGCGTACCAGACGTCCGGCAGGTCGTTCGTCACGGAGACGGTGCGCAGCCGCGTGTAGAACTGCGGGCCGCTCGCGATGTTCTGGAGCGTGATGCGGTGCTCCGGGTCGCCGTCGAGGAAGACCCCGATCTGCTCGTCGAAGAGCTGGGCCTCCTGGTTGGTGTGGTTGATGAGGAAGGTCAGGTCGCGGGCGGAGCGTGGAGAGCCGCAGGCGCCGAGCGTCAGCGCACCGGCCGCCGCGGCTCCACCGAGGAAGGAACGCCTGCTCATGGGGGGAAGAGATCGTCGCTGATCCGGCATGGTCACTCCTGGGTGGCAGTGGACGGGTGTCGTCAGAGGTCGGTGGCGGCTCCTTCCCGGCCACGGCGCGGCGGGGCCACCGAGGCGCGCACCACCAGCTCGCACTCCAGCCGTTCGGAACGTGGTTCGCGCTCGGGCTCGGCGATCCGGTCGAGCAGCAGCCGGACGGCGCGGACCCCCATCGCGGTCTTGGGCTGCCGCACCGTGGTGAGGGGCGGGGTGGCGTGGGAGGCCATCGCGATGTCGTCGAAGCCGACGACGGACAGGTCGTCGGGCACGCGCAGTCCCGCCTCGTGGGCGGCCTGGAGGACGCCGAGCGCCGCCAGGTCGTTCGCGGCGAACACCGCCGTCGGGGGTGCGTCGAGGGCGAAGAGGCGCGCCGCGGCCTCGGCCCCGCCCTCACGGTCGAGCGCCGTGGCGGGCACCAGCTCGGCGCGGACGGCGAGGCCGGCGGCGTCGAGGGCGTCCCGGTAGGCGCGGAACCGGCTTGCGGCGACGCGCTCCGGATCGGGGCCGGCCACGACGGCGATCGCGCGGTGACCCTGCTCGAGGAGGTGCCGGACGGCGTCGAGCGCCCCGCCGTACGTGTCCGTGCTGACCTCGTCGTGGGCGGCGTCCGGGATCGCCATCCCGATGGTCGTGACCGGCACCCCGGACGCCACGGTCCGGGCCAGCTCCTCGCGGACGGCAGGGGTCTCCGGCGGCGTGACGATGACGCCGTCGACGCGGTGGCTGCGCAGGTCGCGCAGCACGTGGACGAGGCGGTCGTCGTCGCCGTCCGTGACCGCCGACAGCACGGAGAACCCCTCGCTGGCGGCCTCCGCGGCCATCGCGTGGGCGAGCTCCGCGGCGAACGGGTTGAGGAGGCTCGACGTGACGAACCCGATGGCGCCGCTGCGCTTGGTCGTCAGTGAGCTGGCGGCGCGGCTCGAGACGTAGCCCGTCTCCTCGACGACGGCGGCGATGCGCCGGGCGGCGTCGGCACCGACGTAGCCGGACGAGTTGAGGTACCGCGACACCGTGGAGACGCCGACGCCGGCGCGCCGCGCGATCTCGTAGATCGTGACGGCCATGTCGCACCTCCTGCCGCGCCGTGGGACTCGAGCCGCCGTGGGACTCGAGCCGCTGTGGGACGCGAGCCGCCGTGGGACGCGGGACCCACCATGGGCTCGCGACCCGGGTGGATGTGGAACCGATGTGGTACCGGTTCCACACTGATGCGACGCCACGATGCCAGGAGGCGTTGAATCGTGTCAAGAGGCGAGCGCGAGGAGGGCACCACTGCCGAGTCAGACGCGAGCGGCCGAGTCAGACCTTCCGGGAGGTCTGACTCGGCCGCTCGGGTCTGACTCGGCGGGTCGGGGTCGGCGGGTCTGACTCGGCGGGCGGGGTCGGCGCCAGGGCTGGCGCCGCCGCCAGCTCGCCGGGTCAGCCCTTCTCGGCGCCGGCGGTGAGCCCAGAGATGAGGAGCCGCTGGCTGGCGAAGAACCCGATGACCACCGGGAGGGTGATGGCGATCGACCCGGCCATGAGCACCGTGACCGGGACGTCGAACGTCGCGAGCTGGGCGACGCCGAGCGACACGGTCCAGCGTTCGCGATCCTCCACGAGGAACAGCAGCGCGTACAGGTACTCGTTCCACGCGATCATGAAGATGTAGAGGCCGGTCGCGGCGATGCCGGGCAGCGTCATCGGCAGGACGACCCGGCCGATGATCTGCATGCGTCCCGCCCCGTCGATCGCCGCCGCCTCCTCGACGCTGCGGGGGACGCCGTCGAAGTAGTTGCGCAGCATGTAGATCGCGAGCGGCACCGTGGACGCCATGTAGATGAGCACCAGCCCGACGAGGGTGCCCCGGAGCCCGATCCGGCTGAAGAGCACGTACAGCGGCACGGCGAGCGCGATGCCCGGCAGCACGTAGACGCCGAGGAAGATCGCCCCGATCGCACCCCGACCGCGGAACTCGAGCCGCGCCGTCGCATAGGCCCCGAGCACGCACACGGCCAAGGTGGCGAGCGTCGTGAGGCTCGCGAGGACGAGCGAGTTCCGCATGAAGCGACCGAGGCCGAAGCCGCCGTCCGACTCGTCGAGCAGCGCACGCGAGTACGCCGAGAAGTCCAGCTCGGAGAACGACGGGAACACGTCGAGCGGGTTCGCGGCGACAGCGGCCAGCGGCTGCAGCGAGAGTCCGAACGCGTAGACCACGGGACCGGCGGCGAACAGCACGGCTCCCACGATGACGACCACCCGGACGATCGCCGGGCCGATCTCGCCCCGCCGGCGACGACGGCGGCGCGCCGCCGGGGAGGTCCGCGCGGCGGCCTGCGGGCCGGTCGGGCGGGTGTGGCTGGTGGTGGTCATCGTTCCCCCCGACGCCGGGCGAGGATCAGGTAGAGCGCGATGAATCCGGCGAGCATGACCGTGATGGCCACGCCGACGCCCGACGCGCTCCCGATGTCCGCGCGGCCGATGAGCTCGTTGTAGACGCGGACGCCGAGCACCTGGGTGCCCGCTGCACCACCGGTGAGCAGGTAGACCTCGTTGAAGGTCTGGAACGTCCAGATGAAGCGCAGCAGCAGGAGCAGCCCGATGACGCCGGACAGCTCGGGCAGGACGACGTAGCGGATCCGCTGCCACGCCCCGGCGCCGTCGAGCGACGCGGCCTCCTCGAGGTCGCCGGGCACCGCGTGCAGCCGCGCCGTCGCGAACAGGAACGCGAGCGGGAACGTGCCCCAGATCTGCACGAGCACGACGCTCAGCAGCGCGAGCGGCACCTCGACACCGAGGACCGAGGCCGACGGCGTCGTGAGGAACGCGATCGGGCCGTCCCATCCGAGGAACCGCATGCCGAACTCGTTGACGAAGCCGTACTGCGTGTTGAGCAGGGTGCGCCAGGTCTGCGCCGCCGCGACCACCGGGAGCACGTACGGCATGAGGATGAGGCCGCGCACGATCGCGCGCCCGCGGAACGGCGTGCGCAGCGCGAGGGCGACGGCGACGCCGAGCGCCACGGAGCCGATGGCCGTGAGCGAGGCGAAGACGAGGGTCGCGCGCAACGAGTCCCAGAACCCGTCGCGGCGGAACGTGGAGAGGAACGCCTCGAGGTCGAACCCGAGGTCGGCGAACGTGATCCGGGACAGCTCGGCGAGGCGGATGTCCTGGAACGCGAGGACCAGCACCGCCGCGAACGGGAGCAGCACGACGAACCCGACGACGAGCGCCGTCGGGGCGACGAGCAGGCGACCGGCCCGGTCGTCCTGCCTCGCCCGGGTGGACGAGGCAGGACGACCGCGACGGCGCGGTGCCGCGAGGGACTCGGCTGTCACCCGGCGTCCTGCTGCGCGCTCTCGACGGCGGTCTGCAGGCCCGTGGCGACCTCCGCCGGGTCGCCGCCGGTGAAGAACGAGCCGAGGTTCTGCGGGATCACGTTCTGCTGCGCGACCACGGAGGCCAGGAGGGCGTCGGCCGTCCCGGCGCCCCAGCGCGCGTAGCTCTCGCTCCCGCCGGAGATGAGGTCGGCGACGTCCTGGCCGTACACCTCGGCGATCGACGACCCGTCGCCCGCGGCGCCGAACGGCAGGTTCGCCCAGGCCTCGGTGTACTCCGTCGGGTTCTCCGGCGTGCCGAGGCGCACCGGGATGCGGCCCTCGGTCGCGCTGCCCACCGACTCCATGTACCCGTCGGAGAGGAGGAACTCGGCGAACTGCTGGGCCTCCTCGGTGTGGGCCCCGACGGGGATCCCGAGCTGGAGGATGTTCCCGAAGAGCTGCGGCTCGTCGTTGTCCGGGCCGGACAGGCCCATCGCGAAGCCCGAGTTCTCGAGCAGGAACTGCGGGTTCTCCGTGCACTCGTCGCACGTCACCGGGTTGTTGGGGTCGAGTCCGGCGAGCTCGTCGAGGATGTGCGACGAGAAGACGAGCATGGCGGCGTCGCCGGCCAGGTACGCGGCGCGCGCAGCCTCGACGTCGAGCTCACCGCTCCCGCCGGAGGCCGCCATCTCCTGGTACAGCCGCAGGCCCTCGACGCACTCCGGGGAGTCGAGCGTGACGGTGCCGTCCGTGACGAGCTCGCACCCGTTCGCGAGCAGCATCGCCTCCATCGTCTCGCGCGTGAACGGGTTGCCGGCCTGCGTGCCGAGCGCGATGCCGGTGTAGCCGTCCTCGTGCAGACGGGTGGCCGCCGCGGCGACGTCCTCGATCGACTCGGGTGCGTCGAGACCGGCGGCCTCGAACAGGTCCGTCCGGTAGACGAGCATGTGCCCCCACCCGTCCATCGGGACACCCGTCGGGACGCCGTCGATGCTCGAGAGGTTGAGCGCGGCCTCGGCGAACGTCGACGGGTCCAGCTCGTCGATGACCGCCTGCGCCGCCTCCTGGTCGAGGAGCCCCTGATCGACCCACGCCGCGGCCTGGTCGAAGCCGTGCAGGATGACGTCGGGCACGTCGCCCGAGGCGGCACCCGCCACGAGCGTGGTGTTCTGGTCCGGGCCGGCGAGGGCCACGACCTCGACCTCGATGCCGGTCTCCTCCGTGAACTGCTCCGCGACGGCCTCCTGGGCCGCGAGCCGCTCCGGAGTGACGTGCGGCGTCCAGAACGTGATGCTCTCGGCGGGCGCGTCGCCGTCGTCGCCCTCGCCGCCGCCTCCTCCGCCGGAACAGGCAGCGAGCACGATGGCCGCGGCAGCGACGACTGCCGCCCCCGCGGCTCGGTGAACCCGGCGCGGCCGGGCTGTCGACTTCCTCATGAATCCTCCTCGGGGTGCACGATCGTCGCCCCGTCGGTGGGGCGTGCGACCGATCGAACGGCGCCCCGGGCCGGGGCGTCCATGAAACGGGTCGTGATGAACGAAACGAGCGAGTTCTGCGGCGAGATCGAACAGTCCGTCGCCTGGGTCGGCGCCCAGCGCTGCCGGGTCACGCGAGCCGCTCCGCGACGCGCGACGCGGCGTGAGGCGAGACGAGCGGTGGCCGCCCGTCCTGCGGGACGAGCGCCCCGCCGTCGGTCAGGCCGGCGTCCCGAGGGGCGAGGACGTCGACCAGGCGTGCTCGCCACCGCCGCAGGACGGCGGCGTGGTCGGACCGCGGCGCGAGGTCGCGCTCCTCGTACGGGTCGGAGCGCAGGTCGAACAGCTGCTCGCGCGGTGAGCCGGGGCCGTCCCCGCGCGGGAACCACACGTACTTCCAGGCGCCGTCGGTGAGGTACTGCATCTCCTGGCTCGGGTGGTAGCACGTGGAGTGCTCGCCGTGCACGAACTCCCGCCACGGCACGCGCTCGCCGGTGACGAGCGGCAGCGTGCTGGCGCCGTCGACGCTGGCCGGGACGTCGACGCCGCACGCGTCGAGGATCGTCGGCATGACGTCCTGCAGGCACACGGGATCGTCCACCACCTCGGCGTCGCCGGCGGAGCGCATGCCGGCGGGCAGCCGCACGACGAGCGGCACGTGCGCCGACCCCTCGTACGCGTACGTCTTCCGCCACAGGTGGTGGTCGCCGAGCATGTCGCCGTGGTCGGCGGTGAAGACGACGAGCGTCTCGGCGTCGAGACGCCGGTCGCGCAGGTACCGCATCAGCCGGCCGATCTGGTGGTCGATGTGGTGGATCGACCCGTAGTAGCCGGCGCGGGCGCGCCCGATCTCGTCGGCGGTCCGCCGGCCGCGCCAGGCGTTGGGGTCCATGCCCTCCGCGCCGCCCACATCGTGCACGGACGCCCAGTCGCCGACGACGGCGGGCGGCAGGTCGCCGGTGTGGTGCCGGCGCAGGTAGTGCTCGTAGTAGAACGCGGGCGGGTCGTACGGCGAGTGCGGCCGCGCGAACGACGTCATGAGGAAGAAGGGCCGGGTGGGGTCGCGGCGCTCCAGGAAGCGGATCGACTCCGTCACCGTCCAGGTCGACGGGTGCAGGTGCTCGCCGGTGTGGAACGGTCGCGCCAGCCACGAGTTGAAGTCCAGCCCGTGGTCGGCCTGCCGCACGTCCGCCGGCGCGTGGCGCTCGAACCACTGCGTGTAGTCGGAGGTGAAGCCCGGCTCCTCGACGCGGAGCGACTCGTCGATCGTCGTCGCGTGGAACCCGTGCAGCGCCCGCTGCGGCGAGAAGTGCATCTTGCCGACGCCCTGCGTGTGGTAGCCCGCGTCCGCGAGCGCCTCCGGGAGCGTGTTCTCCAGGCCCGCCATCGGAGGCTGGCCGGCGCCCATGCCGAGGATGCCGGTGTGCCACGGGTCCTGCCCGGTGAGCAGGGACGCCCGCGCCGGGGTGCACGACGGCGTCGCCGAGTACGCGTGCGTGAACGTGGTGCCCTGCGCCGCCAGGTGGTCGAGGTTCGCCGTCTCGACGGGACCCCCGGCGGACCCGAGCGTGTCCCAGCGCTGCTGGTCCGTCATGACGAGCAGGACGTTCGGGCGGTCGCTCATCGGCCGGACACCTCGAGCGGGGCGGAGTAGGTGGCGAGCACCCGGTCCGCGAGCGCCGCCAGATCGCCGGCCGGGTCCGTCGGTCCGGTCTCGTCGCGGGCCACCCAGCTCTCCTCGAGGGCGACGACGGCGCGGCGCAGCTCCTGCGGGTCGGGCTCGCTGCCGCTCTCGGCAGCCTCCGCGAGCCAGTCGACCCAGAGCTGCCAGCGCGGGGCGTAGAACCCGCCGAGCAGACCCGACCAGTGCCGGCCGGAGTAGTCGTGCAGCCCGGACGTCTGCTCGCCCCACACGGTGAGCTGGCGACGCGCGTCGCGCAGCAGGACGCGACGCTCGCCGTCGTCGTCCGCCCACCGCTGCGCGGCCGCGAGCCACGTGCCGAGGAGGCGGTCGGGCTGGGTGGCGGCGACGGCGTCGAGGTCGGCGATCGCCGCGGCGAGCAGCGCACCGTTCGCCCGGACGGCGTCGGCGTCCCCCGCCCGAGCCGCGGCGACGATCGCCCGGATCGGCGCGCGCGTGCGCTGCGCGACGACGTGCGTGAGCAGGTCCGCGAGGTCGTGCGCGAGAGGACCGCCGGCGTCGGAGCTCCCGGCCGCCTCGCGCAGGAGAGCCGCGGCCCTGGCGATCTCGGGCAGGTCGCCCTCGACGCGCGGGTCGGCCTCGGCGTCGATGTTGGCGGAGACGATCACGGGGGCGTCCGGGTCGAGGAACTCCCCGGCGAGGCGCTGCGTGTGGAAGGGGGCGACGACGTCGGCCGGGCGCGCGATCACCGGTGACGGGATCGACCGGGTCATGCCCGGCCCGTACAGCGTGCGCAGGAGGATCGCCCAGGCCCCGTGGACCGCATCGCGCGCGGCGGTGCCGTCCGCGAAGCCGTAGCGCTGGTCGACGAACCGCCCGACCCACGCGTCGACGTCGGGTCGTTCCCACACGAGATCGGTGAGGAGCTCGTAGAAGACCGGGTTGTTCTCCAGCGCCTCCATCGCCATGCCGACGCCGGTGAAACCGCCGGTGCGGGCGCCGTCGTCGAGCACGCCGCCGAGGTCCCGGGCGAGCCCGTGGAGGTCGCCGTGCACCGAGAACCTGCCGCCGAAGTTGTGCACGGCGCACCACAGCCACTGGTGCTCGGCGATGCCGCGCCCGTCGTCCCACACCGGCGCGTGCTCGGCCCACAGGTCGAGCAGCAGCAGGCGGTCGCGCGGGACGGCGTCGGTCACGGCAGCGATGCGCTCCGCCGTCCAGAAGCGCCGGTGGTAGTGGAACGGCCAGGCCTGCATCACCCAGGTGGCCTCGGGGTCGGCCGCGCTCATCCCGGCGTACGTCGCCGCGGCGAACGCGGCCAGGTCCTCCGGCTCGCCCGACGGCGGGACCGACTCGATGAACGGGTCAGCCGCGTACAGGTGGTCGGTGCCGAACAGCTCCCGCTGCTGGCGCGCGAACTCCGCGGCGACGACGGCGAACGCGTCGTCGTCCGGGCCCAGCAGCGCCGTCGAGAATCCCTGCCAGTGCGTGCGCGCGCCGGCGCCGAGCCCGTCGGGCACGTGCCCGCCGAACGCCGGCAGCACGGCGCGCATGCCGAGCTCCCGCTGCCGCTCGAGGATCCGCCGGCCGAGCTCGGCGCGGCGCTCGAACCACGAGTCCGGCAGCGGGCCGCCGAACGAGCTCGTCGAACCCATGAGCGTCCACGGGAGGTGAGCCGCGCTCCCGAGCCAGGCGACGACGTCGCCGGGGTCGAGCCCGAGAGCGGTGAACGTGCGCAGCAGCACCGTCTCGTGCCCCACGACCATGAGCGGCGTCGTGATCCCGTGCAGCGCCATCCAGTCGATCTCGCGCTCCCAGCGCGCCCAGTCCCAGTACGGCGCCGTGTAGCCGGTGGTCACGACGTTGAGGTCGTAGCGGGCGGCGGCCGGCGTGCTGCGCCGCGTGGGCGGGGCGTCCGGGAGCCGCGTGAGCGCCTCGGGGCGCAGCCGGTCCCACGTGACCTGTCGCCCGCCCGCGTGCTTGAGGTAGTGGTAGAGCCCCGCCGCCGCCGCCGGCGTGTCGCTCGCCCGGACCACCAGCTCCCCGCCGGACGCGGCGTACGCGAACTCGGCGGCACCCTCGGGAGCGCCGTCCGCACCGCGTTCGGACCCGTCGTCCAACGGGCCGACGACGACCCGCTCCGCGGCCGCGCCCAGGACCCGCCCGGCCAGCGCCCGCACGGCGTCGCTGTGCACGACGCCGGCCGCCGGTGCGGCGTTCGTCCGGCTGCTCATGCGCTCATCTCCACTGTTCGGCCCTCCCGGCGCGATCGTTCCGCGGCGAACGCGATGCGGTGGCTGCGTTCCGCGTCGCGGACGTGCGTGGGCATGGACACGGCGGCCCCCTCGCGGCGCAGGCGCAGGCGTTCCACGAACTCGCGCATGAGCCCGTCGTCGCCGCCGGCGTGACCGTCGCTGGCGCGCCGGCCCGGTCGGCCCTCCAGGTCGGGGTCGTCCACCGGCCCGGCGTTGACCGTCCACGTCTCGTCGTCCCGCGGCCCGGAGCGGCCGAGCGCGTCGCGGTCCCACGGGTGCCACGTGCCGATCTCCTGGCCCGGCGCCGGCAGGAAGCGGCGGACCTCGATCTCACCGGTGTCGAGGCGCCCGCTGATCTCCCCGTGCGAGCCGAGCAGCCGGATGGTGCGCGTGTTCGACGCCGTGAACGCCGCCGTCCGCAGGGTCGCGAGCACGCCGCCCGCGAACGTGAGGGTGACCGTCTGGTGGTCGACGACGTCGTTGTCGCTGCGGTACACGCACCGCCCGTACGGGCCGGAGCGGAGCGCCTCGAGGCGCGCCGCCCGGCCGGGCTCGCGCGTGACGGCGGTGACCGGGAGCTGGTGGTGGTCGGCGAGCCGGTCGAGGTAGAGGCGGGGTGCGTAGAACGGACAGGTCGACGCCGCGGGGCAGCCGTCGGTGCACCGCTCCGGTGCGCCGTCCGGCGCCTGCTCGGGGCGGAAGTGCGTGAGCGATCCCGTGGACTCGACGTGGGTGCAGTCCAGGCCGACGAGCCACGTGATGATGTCGAGGTCGTGGCAGGACTTCGCCAGCAGCATCGGCGTCGCGTCCGCCGCCTTGCGCCAGCTCCCGCGCACGTAGCTGTGCGCGAAGTGCCAGTAGCCGATGTCCTCGGTCTGGTCGAGGTGCACGAGGCGGCCGATCGTCCCCTGCTCGACGAGCTCCTTGAGCGTGGCGTAGAACGACGTGTACCGGAGCACGTGCGCGACGCCGACGAGCGCGTCCGTGCGGGCGATCTCGGCCACCATCGCATCGAGCTGCGCCTCGTCCGGGGCGAACGGCTTCTCGACGAGCAGCCCGTACCCGAGGCGGGCACCGCCGACGACCGGTCCCTGCCGCACGAGGTCGGGCGACGAGACGACGAGTCCGTCGCTCAGCCGACCGGCGGCGAGCAGCTCCTCCCAGGTGGCGTACTGGCGCTCCGCGGGGATGCCGTGCAGGTCGGCGAACTCGGCCCGGCGCCGGTCGTCGGGCTCGGCCACGGCGACGACGCGTGCGTGCTCCGGGTGTCGCAAGCAGTAGTCGCCATAGGCGTCCCCGCCCCGGTGTCCCGCACCGATCACGCTCAGGGTCACTGCTGACAACGCCTCGTCCTCCCGTCCCGGCCGCACCCGTCCGGTGCTCGCCCGCCCCCGCCGTCGGGTGCGCCGCCGATACTTGGCGTCCGTCGCGTCCCGGTGCAAGGATCACGCGTCCGATGAACGAATCGATGGAGAACTCGATCGATGATGGAAGACATCGCCGCTCTGCAGGACGTCGACCTCCGCATCACGGCGGCGCTCCTCGCCCATCCGCGTGCCCGCGTCGGAGCCATCGCGGCGGCTGCCGCCACCAGCGCGCCGACCGTGTCCCGACGTCTCGCGACGCTGCTGGACGACGACGTCGTCCGCGTCGTCGGCGTCGTCGACCAGCAACGCGCCGACGCCGGCTTCGCCGCGTTCCTGCGGCTGCGGTGCGTGCCGGGGGCGAGCGTCGACGTGGCCCAGGCCCTGGCCCGCTGGCCGGAGTCCGGGTACGTCGCGCTCATCGGCGGCGACCTCGACTGCGCGGCCCAGCTGCACGTCCGCTCGACCCGCCACCTGCTGGAGATCACGGGAGGGCGCCTCAAGGCGCTGCCGGGCGTCGTCGGCAGCTCGACGCTGAAGATCATCCGCCGGTTCTCGACGCCGCACGGCTGGACCGGCGGCCTGGTCCCGGACCGCGCGCTCGCCACGCTGCGGGCCGACCGCATGGACCACTGGTCGGAGGAGCGCCCGCACACGCGGCACGACCTCGACGAGCTGGACCGGGGCGTGGTCGCGGCGCTCGCCGAGGACGGCCGGATGAGCTGGCGCGAGCTCGCCGAGCGGCTCGGCGTGCAGCCGGCCACGGCGAGCCGGCGCGCGGAGGCGTTGATGAGCAAGGGGTTGCTCCGCCTGCGCGCCGTGGTCCAGCCCGCGCGCATCGGCCAGCCCGTGATCGCCTTCATCTGGCTCCGCGTGGCGCCCTCCCGGCTGGAGGCGGCCGGCCGCGCGCTCGCCGCGCACCCGAACGTGCTCAACATCGCCGCCACCACCGGCCAGCCGAACCTGTGCGGCGAGGTCGCCGTCGGCGGTGACGAGGAGCTCTACACGTTCCTCACCGACGACGTCGGCAGCCTGCCCGGGGTGATGGCGGTCGACGTCTCCGACGGGCTGGACGTCATCAAGCGGGCCTCGCTCGTGTTCGACGAGCGCGCGGCCTGAGGCGCCCGGTCGGCGCAATTCGCTGGCCTGTGGGGCTCGGACGGAGGATCGTCGGCCCCATGGTCAGCCGCATCTCGCACACCACACTGGACGCCCAGGACCCGTACACGCTGTCGCTCTTCTGGTCGGCGGTGCTCGGGTACGCCGAGGATCCCGACGACCCGAACATGCCCGAGCACGAGGAGAACATGATCTTCTCGCCCGATCGCAGCCACCGGGTCCTGTTCATCCGGGTGCCGGAGGCGAAGAGCGGCAAGAACCGGATGCACTTCGACCTCATCCCGACGGACCGCACCCGCGACGAGGAGATCGAGCGCGTGCGGGGCCTCGGCGCCACCGACGTGCACGACCTGCGTGAGCCCGACGGCGGATGGCTGGTCATGGCCGACCCCGAGGGCAACGAGTTCTGCATCCTGCGCGGGGACATCGAGCGCGCCGAGGCCTAGGGTCGCGCGGCCGCGCCGACGCCGTCAGGTCATCCGATCGTCGCGCCCTCGCCGCGGACGTGGTGCCGTCGCGACGGTCAGCGGACCGAGGGGTTCCAGCACGCGCTCGACGGCCGCGCGGCCGGCTTCGAACGACCCGACCGCGTACGAGCGAGGCGGGATCGCCATCCGCACCCGCCTCGACGTCGTCACCGCAGACCCCCCGCGCACCGTGTGACCCGGGCCGCGCGGCGGCGCCGAGCGCGCCATTGCCAGCGCGCGCGGCGGAGCGGCCGCCGGACCACGCAGCGTGTTGCCGCGGCCGCCCCCCTCGACCGCGCCCACACCCGCGCTGAGTCGCCCGGAAACGCGGCCCACGGCGCGCCCACCCGGCACAACCGCGGCCCACGACGCGCCCACCCGGCACAACATCCTGCGCGGCGACGCCGAGCGCGCCATTGCCGGCGCCCCCCTCGACCACCCCCACACCCGCGCTGAACCGTCCGGAAACGCGGCCCACGGCGCGCTCACCGGGCACAACCGCGGCCCACGGCGCGCTCACCCGGCACAACCGCGACCCACGGCGCGCCCACCCGGCACAACCGCGGCCCACGGCGCGCTCACCGGGCATAACCGCGGCCCCCACGGCGCGCTCGAGGCCCATGCCGCAGCTACTCCCTGAGCGCGGACGGCGGCCCGGCCATCCGCACCCGCCTCGACGGCGTGGCAGCAGGCCCCGCGCCGAGCGCGCCGCTGCCGGCGCCGCCCTCGACCGCGCCCACACCCGCGCTGAACCGCCCGGAAACGCGGCCCACGGCGCGCTCACCCGGCACAACCGCGACCCACGGCGCGCTCACCCGGCACAACCGCGACCCACGGCGCGCCCACCCGGCACAACCGCGGCCCACGGCGCGCTCACCCGGCACCACATCCTGCGCGGCGACGCCGAGCGCGCCGCGGCCTGGCGCGCCCCACGACCACGCCCACACCCGCGCTCAGTCGTCCGGAAACGCGGCCCACGGCGCGCTCACCCGGCACAACCGCGGCCCACGGCGCGCTCACCGGACACAACCGCGGGCCGCGGCGCGCTTGAGGCCCATGCCGCAGCCGCTCCCTGAGCGCGACCGGCTTGCCCGACCATCCGCACCCGCCTCGACGGCGTGGCAGCAGGCCCCGCGCGCCGAGGGCTGAGCGGCGGGCCGCGCGGCCGCACCCGCGCTGACGCCGTCAGGTCATCCGATCGTCACGTCCTCGTCGCGCACACTTCCGCCGGGCGGCGGAACACCTCGCCGGACCCGCGCGTTGGACACGCTGTACGCTCGCCGGTCCGACGTCACCCGACGCACCGGGCACCGCCTCTCGCAGGAGCACGATGACCATCTCCGACCTCGCCCACGGCGGGATCACGCACACCCGGAACGGCGGAGGAGTCGTCATCCGGATCTGGGGCGAGGTGGATGCCGCGCTCCGCGACGACGCGAGTGCCGCCATGGCGGCGGTCCTCGCCGATCCGGGACCGGTCGTCATCGACGCACGCGACGTCACGTTCATCGACTCGACCGGGCTCGCCTTCATCCTGCAGCTGCACAAGCACGGTTCGGAGGAGAGCCGCGAGGTGGTGCTCCGCGACCCGGCGCCCCGGCTCACGGAGCTGCTCGAGCTGGCCGCCGTCGGCGATCTCGTCCGGGTCGAACGCACGCCGGTCCCACCGACCGAGCAGACGTCTCAGTCGCTCTCCTCGCGCTGAGCCCGCACCTCACCCGTGGCGGGTGATCTCGCGGAATGACGCCGTTTCGGCGTGACCGGGGCAGGCCGCTGTCGCTAGGGTCGTCCCGACGAGCGTCGCGGGACCCCGATGGACGCCAACTCCTCGAAAGGACGTGCTGGCGTGGACGACTTCATGGACTTCTTCTGGTTGCTGATCTATGCGTTCCTGCTCTTCGCCTACCTGATGGTCCTGTTCCAGATCATCGGCGACCTGTTCCGCGACTCGAAGCTCTCCGGTTGGTGGAAGGCGGTCTGGATCTTCTTCCTCATCATCCTGCCGTTCCTGACGGCGCTGGTGTACCTCATCGCGCGTGGGCGCGGCATGGGAGAGCGCCAGGTCGCCGCGATCCAGCAGGCGAAGACCGACACCGATCGCTACATCCAGTCCGTGGCGACGCAGACCTCGCCGGCGGAGCAGATCGGGCACGCCAAGTCGCTCCTGGACGCCGGCACGATCACGCAGGCGGAGTTCGACACGCTCAAGGCGAAGGCGCTCGCGTCCTGACGCCACGCTGATCGACACGAAGGCCCGGGCGCGCGCCCGGGCCTTCGTCATGTCCGGGGCGGCCTCACGCCCGGGCGCTCGTCACGACGGCGGCTCCTCAGCGGCCTCGTGGACGAGCAGCGCCACCTGCGTCCGGTTCTCCACGCCGAGCTTGGCGAGCACGCTCGACACGTACGCCTTGACGGTCGGCACGCTCAGGTGGAGCCTCGCCCCGACATCCGCGTTGCTCGCCCCGCGCCCGATCTCGAGCGCCACCTCCCGCCCGCGCGCGGTGAGACGCCCGAGGGCCGCTCTCGCGGTGCTCCGGGCGGCACCGGCGTCGGCGGCGCTCGTCATCAGCCGGCGCGCCACCTGCGGCGACAGCACGGGCTCGCCCAGGGCCGCCGCGCGCACCGCCTCCGCGATCCGGGCCGGCGGGGCGTCCTTGAGCAGGTAGCCGACGGCCCCGGCGTGCAGCGCTCCCTCGACCTCCTCGCGGGTGTCGAACGTGGTGAGGACGACGACGGCGGGCGCGTCACGCCGTCGTCGCACCTCACGGGTGGCGGCGATGCCGTCGACGCGCGGCATGCGCAGATCCATGAGCACGACGTCGAGGGGGTGAGCGTCGAGCACGGCCGGCAGCGCCGCGCCGTCGTCCGCCTCGGCGACCACGACGATGCCGTCGGCGCCGTCGAGCATCAGTCGCAGCGCTGCTCGGACGAGGGCGTCGTCGTCGACGATCGCGACCCTGATGCTCGTTCCCACCCGCCCCACGGTAGCCAGGCGACGACGGCGAAGCCGGGTCCGTCCGGGCGCGGACCGACGTCGAGGGTTCCGCCGAGCAGCTCGACCCGCTCCGCGAGCCCGACGAGTCCCGTGCCGGAGCCGTCCGACGCGCCCGCGGCAGGGGCGGTGGCGCCGTCGTCGACCACCGCCACGCGCATCCCGTCCGGCTCCCGCGCGATCGTCACCGACACGGCCGCGTCGGGTGCGTGGCGACGCGCGTTCGTCAGGCCCTCCTGCACCACGCGGTAGGCGGCGAGCGCGAGCGCGGGCGGCGCCTCCACGCCGTCCAGGGTCCCGCCGTCGTCGTACCGCACCGCGCCACCGGCCGCGCGCGCCTCGGCGACCAGCTGGCCCAGGTCCGCCAACCCCGGCGCAGGTCGGAGCTCGTCCGGCCCCGCGCGCAGCAGGCGCAGGATCCCCCGCAGGTCATCGAGCGCGCCGCTCACGGCGTCGCGCACCCGCGCCGCCGCGGCCGCCGCCTGCTCCGGCGGCGCGTCCGGGCGGTACTCGAGCGCCCCGGCCGTGGCGGCGATGAGGGTGAGCCGGTGGGCCAGCGTGTCGTGCATCTCGCGGGCGATCCGGGTGCGCTCGTCGTGGCGGGCGCGTTCGACGCGTTCCGCCTGGTCCCGCTCCGCACGCCGGGCCCGCTCACGGAGCGAGAGGAGGAGCTCGGCGCGCGCCTTCCAGTACGCGCCCCATCCGAGCAGTGCCGCGAACACGGCGGCAGCGCAGAGCAGCCACCACCCGTACGGCAGGGGGATCGGCCGCCACAGGCCCTGCACCGCGTGCGCGGCGAAGCCGACGACGGCGACCGGCAGCGCCGTCCGGACCGAGCGCGAACGCGCGATCGCGAGCACAGCGACGGTCGAGGCCGGCGTGGCGGTCGGCCCGAGCACCGCCAGGGCGGCCAGGGCGTACGCCACGGGCAGCTGGCGCCGGGTCCAGAGGAACGGGACGAGCGCCAGCGCGGCGAGAGCGACGACAACGTCGAGCCCGCCACCGAGCGGGAGCACGCCGGTGGCGTCGAAGGCACCCGCCACGGTCAGCGCGGTCAGGACAACCACGCCCGCCCACGACAGCACGAGCGCCCGGCGACGGCGCCGCAGCGGGGACCGGGCGGCGTCGTGCGCGGAGGGTGCGGTACGGAGTTCGGTGGTCACGGACCGTGACGCTATGAGGTCGGCGACGCCAGCACTACCGACCGAAGTCGGGGGCCTCCCCTGCCGAGGTCCCGCGCGGAACCGACCGCCGGCCGCTGTGCCGCGCGAGCCCGCGAACGAGGGTGGTCGCCGACGGCGGCACCCGGCCACCGTCGGAAGGAGCATCCTGATGTCTCGCACCACTCCTGAGGTCTCTGCCGGCCCGACGGCGGAGCTCGCCTCCGCGGCGCCGGCCCGACGCCTGCCCCGCTGGATCGTCCCGTTCGCCGCGGCCGCGGCAGGCGCCGCCGTCTGGCTCGTCGGAGCAGCGGCAGGCGTCGGACCCGTCGTCGTCGACGGGACGGAGGTCGGCGTCGTCGCGGTCGTCGTCGCCGGACTCGTCGCAGGACTCCTCGGCTGGGGCGTCCGGGCGCTGGTCGGGCGGATCGCGCGGCGCCGCGGACGCACCGGCCAGGTCGGCTGGCTGGTGACCTGCGCCGTCGTCCTCCTGCTCTCGTTGTCTGGACCGCTCGGCGCCGAGGGCGGAGCGGCCGTCACGGTGCTGGTCGCCGAGCACGTCGTCGTCGGCGCCGTGATCGCCCTCGGCCTGCGCCGATGACCCCGACCGTCCGTCGGAGGTCGGTGGGCGCCGGGCCTGCCGGCCTCCCCCAGCCCGCACCCTGGAGGGGAAGCCATGACTGACATCCCGTTCGGCTACCTGTTCGGCACCGCCCTCGTGGCGCTGGCGACGGCGTTCGCGCTCTGGCCGGTGCGCCGGCCGCGGCCCCTGTCGACGATCAGCTACTTCCTCGGTCTGGCCCTGGCCGAGCTGCCGGTGTTCGCGTTGGTCCTGCTCACGGCGTCGTCGGTGCTCGCCGTGTCCGAGGGCGACGTCGCCGGCCCGGGCGGGCAGGTCGTGCTCGCGCTCGCGCTGCTCACGAGCGTGGGCCTCGCCGTCGTCCTCGCCCGCGCCCTCCCGGCGACGGCGGTGCTCACCGCGGCCCTGCAGCACGACCTCGGCGTCGCGCCGGGCGCGGCACGGACACCACGCCGGGTTCCCACGTGGCTCCGAGCGCTCCAGGGACCGGTGGTGGTGCGCCCGCGCAACGTCACGCGCGTCGCGAACATTGCGTACGGGCCGGCGGGCCGGCGGCAGCAGCTCGACGTGCTGCACCGCCGCGACGTGCCCCAGGGCGCGCCCGTGCTCGTGTACTGGCACGGCGGCGGGTACTACTCGGGCTCCAAGAACCGGGAGGCCCGGCCGCTCCTGCACCGGTTGGCCCAGCGAGGCTGGGTCTGCGTCAGCGCGAACTACCGCCTGCGCCCGCAGGCCGGCTTCGCCGAGCACCTCGCCGACGCGAAGTCGGCGATCGCCTGGGCGCACGCTCACGCGGCGGAGTTCGGCGGTGACCCGTCGACACTCGTGGTCGCCGGGTCGTCAGCGGGCGCGCACCTGGCGTCGATCTGTGCTCTCACGCCTGACACGTCCGTGTCGGCCGCCGTCTGCCTGTACGGGTGGTACGACTCCTACTACGGCACGGGCCCCGCCGACGCGCCGGCTTCGTCCCCGTTCGCGTACGTCAACCCGGACGCGCCGCCGTTCTTCCTCACGCACGGCGACCACGACACGTACGCGCCGGTGGAGACCGCTCGCGGGTTCGTCCGGGAGCTCCGCGACGCGTCCCGGCAGCCTGTGGTCTACGCCGAGCTGCCCGGCGCGCACCATGCGTTCGACGTCTTCCACTCGATCCGGTCCGAAGCCGTCACGGACGCCGTCGAGACGTTCCTGGACGTCACGCTTCGGGATCGGGACCGCGGTGTGCGCGGGAGTACGCGATGAGCGCGGCGGTGGAGGGGTCCTGCGCGGCGAGCGCGGCGGCGTCGCCCGTCAGCGCGGGCGCGATCTGCAGCGCGAGCGTCTTGCCGAGCTCTACGCCCCACTGGTCGAAGCTGTCGATGCCCCACACGGCGCCCTGCACGAACGTGATGTGCTCGTAGAGCGCGATGAGCTGGCCGAGCACCGACGGCGTCAGCAGCGGCGCCATGATCGACGTCGTCGGGCGGTTGCCGGCGAACGTGCGGGCGGGCACGAGGTGCTCCGGAGTCCCCTCGGCGCGGACCTCGTCCGGGGTCTTGCCGAACGCGAGCGCCTTGGTCTGCGCGAGGAAGTTCGCGAGGAGCAGGGAGTGGACGTCGGCGTCGTGGTTCGCGCCGTCGCGGAGCGGGTCGTTCGGCGTCGCGAACGCGATGAAGTCCGCCGGGACGATCCGTGTGCCCTGGTGGAGGAGCTGGTAGAACGCGTGCTGCCCGTTCGTGCCGGGCTCGCCCCAGAAGACCTCGCCGGTCTGCGTCGTCACGGGCGAGCCGTCCCAGCGCACCGACTTGCCGTTCGACTCCATCGTGAGCTGCTGCAGGTACGCGGGGAACCGGTGCAGGTACTGCGAGTACGGCAGGACGGCGTGCGTGTGGGCGCCGACGACGTTGACGTACCAGACGTTGAGCAACCCCATGAGGACCGGCACGTTGCGCTCGATCGGCGTGGTCCGCACGTGCTCGTCGACGGCGTGGAAGCCGGCGAGGAGCTGGGCGAACGCGTCGGGACCGATCGCGATGGCGAGCGAGGTCCCGATCGTCGAGTCCACCGAGTAGCGCCCGCCCACCCAGTCCCAGAACCCGAACGCGTTCGCCGGGTCGATGCCGAACGCGGCGACCTTGTCGAGCGCCGTCGAGACGGCGACGAAGTGGTGGGCGACCGCCGCGGCACGGGACGTGGCGTCGTCGACGTCGCCCGCGGCCTCGAGCCGCGCCCAGAGCCACGCGCGTGCGAGACGCGCGTTCGTGAGCGTCTCGAGCGTCGTGAACGTCTTGGACGCGACGACGAACAGCGTGGTGGCCGGGTCGAGGTCGCGGGTCGCGCGGGCGATGTCGGTCGGGTCGATGTTCGAGACGAACCTGACCTCGACGCCCTCCTGCACGTACGGCTTGAGCGCCTCGTACGCCATGACGGGGCCGAGGTCGGACCCGCCGATGCCGATGTTGACGACGGTGCGGACGCGCTCGCCCGTGAGGCCGCGCCAGGTGCCGCTGCGGACCTTCTCCGCGAAGGCGTACATCTTGGCCAGCTCAGCCTGTACGTCGTCGTCGACGTGCTGGCCGTCGACCACGAGCGGCGGCTCCGCTCCTGCGGGGCGGCGCAACGCGGTGTGCAGGACGGCGCGGTCCTCGGTCGTGTTGACGTGCTCGCCGGCGAACATGGCGGCCAGGCGCTCCGGCACGTTCGTCTCGCGTGCGAGCTGGACGAGGAGGTCGAGCGTCGCGGGCGTGACGGTGTTCTTCGACAGGTCGACGTGCAGGTCCGCGAGGCGGTGGCTCATCCGCTCGGCGCGCTTCGGGTCGGCGGCGAACCAGGCGCGCAGGTCGACGTCGAGCGCGTCGTGGTGGGCGAGCAGGTCGGCCCACGCTGGTGTGGACGTCGGGTCGATCGGGGCGGCGGCGTCGAAGGTCACAGCGCAACCGTATGCCGGTCGCGGCTCGCTACGCGAGGTCGAGCGCCGCGAGCGTGAGCGGACCCGCCACGCCGTCGATCTGCGCTGCGGCCGGATACGCGCCGCCGCGGTTGCGCGTCTGCCACTCGCGGAGGCGGCGCTCCGTGAGGTCGCCGAAGACGCCGTCCGCCACCAGCGCGGGCAGGTCGGACCTCCACCGGTTGAGGGCCTGTTGCAGGGCCTTGACCCGCGGACCGCGGTCCCCGTTCTTGAGACCGGCCGCTCCCTGGGCGACGACGACCTTCGGCGGTCGTCCCCCGCCCACGATGCGGTACCCGTTGAGGTCCTCGGTCCACCCGTAGGGCGCCATGCGCCAACGCGCGGTGAGGTCGGCGATCCGGACGTTCCCGATGCCCGACGCCGTGACCGACGTCGAGCGGCACACGCCCCCGCCGAGGGAGATCGCCACGTGGTCGTACGGTGCGTTCTTGCCGGCCGTGATGTTCCAGAACACGGCGGTGCCGGCGGGCGCGTCGGTGCCCGAGCCCGGATGCCGCACGCGGGCGGCCACCCAGGCGTCGTGCGCCGAGCGGTGCCGCGCGGGGACGCCGAAGCACAGCCGCACGAACTGCAGGCACAGCCCGCGGTACCCGTCGCCGGCGAGCGTCAGGGACTTCTGGATCGCCGCGGAGCCGGTGCGCTCCGCGCGCGGGAGTCCGCCGGGGCGTCCCGGCAGGAGACCCTGGTCACCGTCCCCCGGCGGGTCGACCGGGATCACCGTGGGGTCGTCCGGGTCTGGCGCGTCCGGGTCCTGGATCTCGGACTCGGCCGGACCCTCGGTGGTGACGTCCTCGATGACCACGGTGCCGACGTCGTCGTCCATCACGAGCTCGTCCATCGGTCGTGCTCCCCTCCCGCGGTGCAGCACCGCGACCGAACCATCGTCCGCCGGCTCGTGCTCCACGGGAATGGCGCGCGAGGGTGAACGCGGGGGTGAAGTCGCCGGGTGAGGCCGCGCTCAGAAGTCGATGCGGACGACGGCGCGGCGCTGCGTCGGGCGCCCGACCTCGCGGAAGCCGGCCGCGAGGAACGTGCTCAGCGTGCCGACGTGCAGCTCCTCGTCGATGGCGCGCGTCGTCGTCATCGGGTAGCCCTCGAGGGCGCGGGCGCCGCGGGAGGCGGCGAACTCGACGGCGGCGGCCACGAGGGCTCGGCTCACGCCCCGCCGTCGGAACCCCGCGCGCGCGAACACGCACGTCACGGCCCACACGGTGTCGTCGGCCTTGCTCTCGTCGCGGCCCGTCCACGGCACGCGGTTGTTGCGCACCAGGCCCTCGTACGCGGTCCGCGGCTCGACGGCGCACCAGCCGACCGCCTCCTCGCCCAGGTAGGCCACGAGCCCGCTCGTCGACGGTGCGTCGGGGAACCCGCACTCGGTCTGCTCGCGGAGCCGGTGGGCGCGCTCCTCGGCCGGGAACCCGCCGAAGGACTCCAGGCGGTGCAGCTTGTACCGCTGGCACTGGCAGCGGGAGGCGGGGCCGCGGATCCCGAGGACGGCCTGCAGGTCCTCCCAGGCCGCCTCGTTGGCCGGGACGACGGCGTACTCAGCATCCGCCGTCGCGGTCACCTTCGCCGTCGCGGACATCGCCTCACCGCCTCGCTGCCGTGCCGGACCCGCCGGGCGCGTAGTGCCCGACGCGGCTGATCGTACGCGGGCACCGCGTGCAACCGGCGGCGCGATTGGCCGCGACGGTCGTCGCCGCCGGGTACGGCGGCGGGGCTCCCGACACATCGTCGCCGCGGTCTCGTCGATGGCCGCGACCAGGCCGTGGGTCGCGGTGCCGGCCGTCAGCAGGCGATGAGTCGCGCCGGAGGCGCAACGAACGAGAGAAATCGCCTGGTGGGGCTCCGGGTGAGCGCCCGGATGACGGATGTCATGGCCGGCCGGTGACACCCGACGGGGGGACGGCGCCCCGGACGCGAGCACCGTGGACACCATGAACACCAGCACCCTGCGAACCCCCGCGCTCCGGCTGAGCGCCCTGCGCAAGGACTTCATCGCACCCGGCGGCACCGTGCGCGCCGTCGACGGCCTCACGCTCGAGGTCATGCCCGGCGAGATCGTCGCGTTCCTCGGCCCCAACGGCGCCGGCAAGACCACCACGATCGACATGGTGCTCGGACTCAGCGAGCCGACGTCCGGTGAGGTCGCCGTCTTCGGCCAGAGCCCGGCCGCCGCGATCTCGGCCGGCCGCGTCGCCGCCGTCATGCAGACCGGCGGTCTGCTGAGCGACATCACGGTCGCGGAGACGGTCGAACTCACCGCCGCCCTGTTCGGGTCCGACGCCCACCCGCAGCCCTACCTTGCCCGTGCCGGGATCGCCGACCTCGCCGACCGCCGCGTCGGGAAGTGCTCCGGCGGCCAGCAGCAACGCCTGCGCTTCGCGATGGCCCTGGTCTCCGAGCCGGACCTGCTGCTCCTCGACGAACCGACGACCGGCATGGATGTCGAGGGCCGCCGCGACTTCTGGGCCGCGATCCGGCAGGACGCCGCCCAGGGACGCACTGTCGTGTTCGCCACGCACTACCTCGAGGAGGCCGACGCGTACGCGGACCGCATCGTGCTCGTCAGCCACGGCAGGATCGTCGCCGACGGCAGCGCCGCCGAGATCAAGAACCTCGCCTCGGGCCGCACGGTCAGCGCGCGCCTCGAGGACCGCGAGCGTGGCCCCGTCGCGGATCGCCTGCGCGGGCTCGACGGCGTCGCGTCGGTCGAGGAGCGCGGGTCGCGCCTGCTGGTGCGCACCTCCGACTCCGATGCTGCCGCACGCCTCTTGCTCACCACCACGCGGGCGCGCGAGCTCGAGATCTCCGCCGACAGCCTCGAGGACGCGTTCGTCGCCCTCACGTCCGACACCGCCTCCCGGACACGGACCGCAGCGACCGAGGGAGCCCTCCGATGACGACCACGATCCCCACCGCACCCGACCTCCAGACCCGGCGGCCGCCGTCGTACGTTCCTCGCGGGATGAGCAGCACGTACCTGCGCCTGGAGCTGCGCCGACGTGTGCGCAACGTGCGCACGATGATCTTCTCGCTGCTCATGCCACCGGTGTTCTTCTTGATGTTCGGCACGTCGCAGGCGTACCGCGACGAGCCGGCAGGGAACGGGAACGTCACCGCGTACGTCCTCGTGTCGATGGCGCTCTACGGGGCGCTGCTCAGCGCGACCTCCGGCGGGGCAGGCGTGTCGGTGGAGCGCGCCCAGGGCTGGACGCGTCAGCTCCGGCTCACCCCGCTGCGACCGTGGGCGTACGTCGCCACGAAGCTGCTCGCCGCGATGGCGCTCGGCGCGCTGAGCGTGGTGGTGACTCTGCTCGTCGGGTCGTTCGTGGGTGCCGAGATGCCGCTGGGCGTCTGGATCGCGAGCGGACTCATCGCGTGGGCCGGCTCCTTCGTGTTCGCGGCATTCGGCCTGTTCATGGGATACCTGCTGCCGTCGGAGAACGTGATGCAGATCCTCGGCCCGGGCATCGCGCTGCTCGCGTTCGCCGGCGGGCTGTTCGTGCCGCTCGGCGACGGCTGGTTCGCGGACGTCGCGAAGCTCATGCCGACGTACGGCCTGGCCGAGCTGACGCGGGCGCCGCTCACCGGCGAGGGATTCACCCTCACGTCCGTGCTCAACGTCGTCGTCTGGGCGGCACTGTTCTCCCTCGGCGCCGCGTGGCGGTTCCGGAAGGACACGGCCCGGGTATGACGACGACGTGCCCTCCTGGGATGCCCGCGGCGATGGCTACCGTGAGTCCGTGAGTGCGACGGACCCGCTGATGAGTCACGCCGGGCGCAGCCGCGCCTGGCGGTTCCTCGGCCCGCTGCTCGCGATCGTGTGGGTCGCGTTCCTCGCCGAGCCACTCAGCGCGGCCCTCGCCGCCGACGACCTGTGGGTCCGCGTCGTCTCTGTGGTCGGCGTCGTCGGCGTCGGGATCACGTTCGCGTTCTCGATGCTGTTCGTGCGCAGAGAGCAACAGTCGCCGAGCATGATCGTCCTGCTCGTCGCGCTCGAGCTGTTCTTCACAGCGATCTCGTGCCTCGGGGCGCACGAGCACGGGCTCGTCGGCCTCGTGTACGTCAGCGCGACTGTGCACGTCCTCACCCGCTCCCCGCGCGCGTTCGTGACGACGATCCTGTGCGCGGCGGCCGCTTTCGTGCTGCCGCGGGTCATCCCCGGCTGGGACCCGGCAGACGGGACCGTCGCCGCCGTCGTCCTGGCCAGCCTCGCCACGTTCGGTTTCACCCAGCTGATCCGCCGCAACCGCCAGCTCCTCGCCGCCCAGCGGGAGATCGCCGAGCTCGCGGCGGCGCGGGAACGTGCCCGCCTCGCGCGCGACGTGCACGACCTCGTCGGCCACTCGCTCACCGTCGTCGCCGTCAAGGCGGAGCTGGCCAGGCGGCTCGTGTCCCGGGACCCGGACGCCGCAACCGGAGAGCTCGCCGACATCCACGAGCTCGCCCGCTCCGCGCTCGCCGACGTCCGCTCCATGGTCCAGGCCACGCGCGGTGTCACGCTCCCCGGGGAGCTCGTGGCGGCACGGCAGGCGCTCGACGCTGCCGGGATCGAGGCGCAGCTACCCGGCGCGGTCGACGTCGTCCCGGATCCTCTGCGCGAACCGTTCGCGTGGGTGGTGCGCGAGGGCGTGACGAACGTGCTGCGGCACGCCGGGGCGTCCCGCGTGGTCGTCACCCTGGCCGCTGACCGACTCGTGGTGGAGGACGACGGACGCGGCCCCGGGCCAGACAGTGGCGCCGCGGGCGCGCCCGCCCCTGGGCAGGGCATCGCCGGGCTCACGGAACGCCTGCGCGCCGTGGGCGCCACCCTGGAGACCGGCACGTCGAGCCTGGGCGGGTTCCGGCTCGCGGCGCGTGCCGGCGGTGCGGCATGAGCACGATCCGGCTGCTCCTGGCGGACGACCAGGCGCTCGTGCGCGGCGCGCTCGCCGCGCTGCTCGACCTGGAGCCGGACCTGGACGTCGTCGCCCAGGTGGGTCGCGGCGACGAGGTCCTGGCCGCTGCGCGCGCGGCCAGGTGTGACGTCGCGCTGCTCGACGTCGAGATGCCGGGCGAGGACGGGATCGCGGCGGCGGCCTCACTCGCCGCCGGGTACCCCCGATGCCGGTCGCTCATCGTGACGACGTTCGGGCGGCCCGGCTACCTGCGGCGGGCGCTCGACGCCGGGGCGAGCGGCTTCGTGGTCAAGGACACGCCCGCCGACCAGCTCGCCGACGCCGTGCGGCGCGTGCACGCGGGGCTGCGCGTGATCGACCCGGACCTGGCCGTCGCGTCGCTGACCGTCGGCGACAGTCCGCTCACGGAGCGAGAGCGTGACGTGCTGCTCGCCGCGGCAAGCGGGGGCACCGTCGCCGACGTCGCGCGCGCCACGCACCTGTCCGAGGGGACGGTGCGCAACTACCTGTCGTCGGCCATCGGGAAGACCGGCGCACGCACGCGGGCCGAGGCCGCCAGGCTGGCCCAGGAGCACGGCTGGCTCTGACGGGCGGCCGCTCAGCGGGCGAGCGCCTCCTCGACGTCGAGCCGGGCCAGCTTGTGGGGGTTGCTGACGCCGAAGATCTGGGTGATCCGGCCGTCGGCGATCGTGACGCTGAGGGCAACCGTGACTTCTCCCTCGACGTCGAACCGCACCCCCGGCGCGCCGTTGAGCCACAGCCGGGTCACCGTGAGTCGCTCGGGGCTCACCGACCCGAGCCCACGGAGCAGCGCGGTCGCCAACCGTCGTGCACCCGCCACCGGACGGCGCGCGGCGCCGCGGATGAGGCCGCCGCCGTCGGCGACTGCCACGACGTCGGGCGCGAGCACGTCCATGAGGCCCTGCAGGTCACCGGTCCTGGCGGCGGTGAGGAACCGGGCGAGGACCCGCTCCTGCTCCGCTCGGTCGACCTCGATCCGTGGGCGCCGCGCGGCGACGTGTCCCCGCGCACGTCGGGCGATCTGCCGTGTCGTGGCCGGCGTCCTGCCGACGGCCTCGCCGATCTCGTCGTACGGCACGTCGAAGACCTCACGCAGCACGAAGACGGCGCGCTCCGTCGGGCCGAGCGTCTCGAGGACGGTGAGCATCGCGATCGACACGCTCTCCGCGAGCTCCACGTCGTCGGCGACGTCGGGGCTGGTCAGCAGGGGCTCCGGCAGCCACTCGCCGACGTAGTCCTCACGCCGACGTGCGAGGGTACGCATCCGGTTCAACGCCTGCCGGGTGACGACCCGAACCAGGTACGACCGCGGGTTGCGCACCTCTCCGTGCTCGACGTCGGCCCATCGGAGCCAGGTCTCCTGCACCACGTCCTCGGCGTCGGCGGCCGAGCCGAGCATCTCGTAGGCGACGGTGAACAGCAGGCTGCGATGGGTGACGAACGGGTCGTCGCTCATCCCCTCACCCTGCCACCGGGTGCGCGGTGACGTTCGGCTGCCCAGCCGGGTCGGTCGCGGGCCGGGACGCGAGCGGTGGCAGCCCGCAGGACGCTGCGAACTCCTGCGAGCGGATCCCCAGAGCGATGTTGGACCGGGCCGTGGCGTTCATCAGCCCGACCTTGGTGGTGAGCTCGATCAGCCCGGCGGGCCCGAGGTCGTCGAGCAGGGCCGCGGACATCTCGTCGGTGACCGCCACCGGGATCTGGCACATCGCCTCCGCGTACTCCATGACCCGCCGCTCGGTGGGGGTGAAGACGTCGGAGCTGCGCCAGCGGGGCACCTCGCGGGCCTTCGCCTCGTCGAGGTGCTTGTGGCGCGTCATGAAGTAGTGGTAGTCCAGGCAGGCACTGCACCCGACCTCCGCGGCGGCGGCCATGCTGGCGTACACCGAGAGGTTCTCGTCGAGCCTGCCCCACTTCTCGGACTTGCGGCCGAGACCCATGAGGTCCTTGAACACCGCGGGGTGGTGCCACATCACCCCGGCAGACTCCGGTACCTCTCCCATCATGCGGCGGCCCATCGTCTTCACGAGCCACCCGAGCGGGCCCGTGATCTCGGTCGGGGGGACGCGGGTGGTGCTCATCGTCATGTCTCCTTCGGTGCCGGTCGTGACATGAAGACACCGCCCGGCTCCCCGGCGTGACATCCGGGCCGACGGTCACCGCGGAGGCCGGGTCGAGCAGGGACGTCGTCGTCGCGCCGCGCCTCTGCTACGCGAGGACGCCGGCGACGATCGCGTCGACGGTCTGCTCCGCTGCACGGCGCTGCTCGTGCACGGGCATCGCTCGCAGGGGCCCCTGCAGGACAAGCAGCGCAAAGCCGTGGACCGCCGACCAGCACGGCCACTCGGCGCCCGCGCGTCGGCCGGGTGCGAGCTCGCCGGACGCGACCAGGCCGTCGAGCGCCGTCACGAGGCGGGCGAGCGGCGGCGGCAGCAGCTCCGGCCCCGGCTCCTCGACGAGGTGCCACGGGTCTCGTGGAGGCGTGTCCGCGAACGCGACCTCGAACCACCCGGGCTCCTCGAGGGCGTAGTCGATGTAGCCGAGCCCGACGGCGCGCAGCGCCGCCCGCTCGGGGCTGCCGCCGGGCCGCGCGGAGGCGAGCGCGTCCTCCAGCTCGGCGTCCATGCGGGCGGCGACGTCACCCTGGAGCCGGCGAGCAACCTCGCCGAGCAGGCTCTCCCGGTCCGCGAAGTGGCGGTACGCCGCGTTCGGGGAGACTCCCACCCGTCGGGCGAGGTCGCGCAGCGCGAGCCCGGCCACGCCGGCGGACCGGGTCGCGTCCAGCCCGGCCGCGAGCAGCGCCTCCCGCAGGTTGCCGTGGTGGTACGAGCTGCGCTCCGTCACTGCCCTGGTCCTCCTCGCCGGGTCCGCCCTTGACGACGGTCCCGCAATGTGTACGGTGTGAACATAGCGGATCCGGAGAGGCCACACCGAGATCCTGAGCGAAGGAGACCGCCATGACGTCCACCGCAGCACCTCGCACCGACCTGCCTGCCGTCGTCGAGCCGGACGACTGGCGCGCCGCCCTGGACGACCTGCGCGTCCGGGAGAAGGCCGCCACCCGCGAGCTCGACGCCATCGCCGCCCAGCGCCGTCGGCTCCCGATGGTCCGCCTGCCCGAGTACACGCTGGTCGGGGCGAACGGTCCCGTGCGCCTCGCCGACGTGTTCGAGGGACGCTCACAGTTGATCACCTACCACCACATGTGGAACCCGGGCGCCGAGTGGCAGTGCGGCGGCTGCACGGGCCTCACGTCGCAGTACACGCGGCTCGACTTCCTCGACGACTACGACGCCCGCTTCGTGATCGTCACCCAGGGCGCGATCGACGAGGCCCTCGCGTACCGGGAGAAGGTCGGCAACCGGATGGAGTGGTACTCGACGGCGGACAGCCCGTTCGGCGCCGATGTCGACGCCCCTCCCGGCGGCGGGTTCGCCGTCAACGTCTTCCTGCGCGACGGCGACGACGTGTACCGGACCTGGCACACGAACGGTCGCGGGACCGAGCAGCTCAGCCACACGTTCCCGCTCATCGACCTGCTGCCGTGGGGCCGCCAGGAGGAGTGGCAGGACTCGCCGGAGGGCTGGCCGCAGCGGGCCGCCTACGACGGCTGGCTGGACTCGCCGGACATCGCGCGGCTGTACGGCCCGAAGGGCTGACGCCGCTCAGCGCCCTCGATCGACGCCGAACCGGGCGCGGAGCCGCCCGACGACGGCGAGCAGTGGCAGGACCACTCCCGGCACGCCCGCGAGCCGCAGCACGTCGCGGAACTCGCGCGTGACGAGAGCGACAGCGGCGACACCGCCGCCGGCCCGGACGGCGGCGTCGAGGCTCGCGAGCCACTCCGCCGAGCGGCCTGGCGGCGCCGTCCGCCAGGTCGTGCGCGTCGGCTCCGGGCTCGCGTTCCACATCGTGTGGCGAGTGCCGGCGGGCACGTCGAACGACTCCCCCGCCCGGTAGGTCCGGGTGGTTCGCCCGAGCCTCGCGCTGAGCTCACCCTCGAGCACCTCGACGTGACCCGACTGCGTGGGGAAGAGGTGCACCGGCGGCGGCCTGGACCGCGGCGCGTACCGCACCTCGGCCTCCAGCGCCGTCGCCGAGCGCGACACGATGGTCGCGGCCGACGTCGGGCCGAGCAGGTACGTCGTCACCGCTCCCCGCAGCCGCAGCTGCGCCCTACCACGAGGTTCCCCCGCAGCACGGTGTGCGCGGGCGCCAGCTCGGGGTCGGCGATGTGGTCGAGCAGGTGCCCGACGGCGGCCCGCACCATGTCGACCACCGGCTGGCGCACGCTCGTCAGCGGCGGGCGGGAGAACCGCGCCGTCGCGGTGCCGTCCAGGGAGACGATCGCGACGTCGTCGGGCACCCGCAGCCCGAGCTCCGCGCACGCGACGATCGCGCCGAACGCCTGCACGTCCGACGCCACGAACAGGGCCGTCGGGCCGGACGCCCGGGCAGACCGACGGCGCGCCTCCGGGCCGAGGAGCGCGAGCGCCGCCTCCCGGCCTCCGGACTCGGAGAACTCCGCATGCTCCACGAGGGCGTCGGACGCGTCTGCCCCGATCCGCTCCTGCTGCGCGCGCCACCCGGCGATGCGCTCGGCGGAGAGCGCCACCGGCCACGGCCCGGCGATGCAGCCGATCACGCGATGTCCGTGCGCCTGCAGGTGCTCGACGGCGTACGTCGCGGCGTGCAGGTTGTCGACGTGCACGCTGGATGGGCCGCCGGCGACGCCGAGGTCGTCCACGCGGTCGATGACGACGGCGGGAACCGGGTCGGCGTGCAGCCTCTGCAACGAGGTCATCGCACGCGACGACGTGACGATGAGCCCGTCCACCCGGCGGTCGAGGAACGAGCGCAGGTAGAGCGTCTCGCGCGCGGGGTCGTCGTCGGTGATGCCGATCGAGAGCGTGTTGCCGCGCTGGAACAGCTCGAGCACGAGCGCCTCGGCCATCTCCGCGAAGAAGGGGTTCACCGGGCTCGGCGTCAGCAGCCCGATCGACCGCGTCATGCCGCCGCGCAGCGCCGACGCGATGGCGTTCGGCCGGTAGCCGAGCGCCTCGATCGCCGCCTCGACGCGCCGCCGTGCCTGGTCCGAGACCGGCCGCGGTCCGCCGTTGATGACGTAGGAGACGAGCGCGGGCGAGACCCCCGCCATCGCGGCGACGTCCGCCCGGGTCACCGCCACGGCACGCCACCCCCGCCGGCGCCGGCGCCGGCACCCTGACGCGCCTCTCGCGGCTCCACCGCCCGACCGTACCAACGACGTCGGGCGCGGCGGCCGCGAACGGCGCTCACGCCGTCCGCGCCTCCGCGTGGCGCAGGTCCGCCGCCATCGCGTACGACGACTGCGCCCCCTCGCGCGCCACGGAGTAGGTCCCGGCACGCACCCCCAGCTCCACCGCGTCCTCGAGGGCCGCGCCCTCGGACAGGCGCACGGCGAGCGCCCCGACGAACGCGTCGCCGGCGCCGGTGGTGTCGACCACCCGGTCCAGGGCGGGCGCCGGCACGTGGCCGGTGCCGTCGCCGTCCGCCCACACGGCACCGCGGGCGCCGAGCGTGATCACCACGGACCGTGCTCGGCCCAGCAGCTCTCCGGCGGCGGCATGCGCGTCGTCGAGCGTGCTCACGGGCAGCCCGGTCATCGCCGACGCCTCCGACTCGTTGACGACGAGCGGGTCGCACGCGGCGACGACGTCGGCGGCGAGCGCCACGAAAGGCGCCAGGTTGAGCACGACCCGGGCCCCGGCGTCGTCCGCCGCCGCGACGGCCCCCGCGATGATCCGCGGCTGCACCTCGGCCTGCAGGACGACGACGCCGCCGGCCGCGTCACGCCGCACCACCCGCGTCACGCGCGACTCCGTGAGCGCGAAGTTGGCGCCCGGGACCACGACGATCGAGTTCTCACCGGTGGTGTCGACGGCGACGATCGCCAGGCCGGTGTGCTCCCGCGTGATGATCTCGACGTCGGACGTGCCCACCCCCTCGGCGCGCAGCTCACGCAGGAGGAGCGCGCCGTCGTCGTCGTCCCCCACACACCCGACGAACCGCACGTCACCGCCGAGCCGCGCCGCGGCGACCGCCTGGTTCGCCCCCTTGCCCCCAGGGTTCTTGCGCATGCCGTGCGCGAGAACCGTCTCCCCGGGCGACGGCGACGCCTCGACCCGGAGCAGGTAGTCCTGGTTCGCGGAGCCGACCACCGTGATGGGCGCGGACGCGCTGCCGGCCCCCTGCGACTCGTCGTTCTGAGCGCTCACTTCTCCCCCGTCGCCAGCGAGAGTCCCCCGAAGGACCTCTGCAGGATGAACATCATCAGAGCAGGCACGAGCGAGAGCACGACGGCGCCCGCGAAGTTCTGCCCGTAGTCGAACGTGTGCTCCCCGAACGTGCGCGACAGCGCGACCGGCGCCACCTGCAGCCGCGACTCCGAGACCACGAGGAGTGGCCACAGGTACGCCGACCACTGCCCGAGGAAGATGAGCAGCGCCGAGTTGACGAGCGCCGACCCACCCAGGGGTGCGTAGACCGACCACAGCACCCGCGGCTCCGAGGCGCCGTCGATGGTGGCCGCCTCGCGGTACGACGTCGGCACCGCCAGGAAGTACTGCCGGAGGTTGAAGATCGCGAGGCCGTTGCCGATGCCCGGCAGCACGAGCCCCATGATCGTGTTCGTGAGCCCCCAGCTCGTGAACAGCTGCGACAGCGGGATGGCGATCGCCTCGAACGGCACCATGAAGCTGATGACGACGAACGCGAACACTGCCCCGCGCCCGGGGAAGTTGAGCACCGCGAGTGCGTAGGCGGCGAGCGCACACACCACGAGCCCGATCGCGACGGTGAGGAAGCACACGATGAAGCTCACCGCGAGGGCCCGCCCGAACGGGCCGGTGAACAGGCTCACGTAGTTGTCGAGACTCACGGAGCTCGGCACGAGGATCCGCCACGAGAGCGGCGACAGCGAGGAGAAGATCTCCTGGCTCGGCCGCACGGACCCGACGAGCAGCCACAGCGCCGGCAGGATGAACAGGGCGGCGACGGCGACGGCGATCACCGTCAGCGAGATGCTCCGGCGTTCGGAGCGTCCCCGCCGGGTGGGGCGGGCAGCGCGCGGCTGGGTGGTGACGGCGGTCATCGACGCCTCCTCGGCGCTCGGTCCTCACGGAGCAGCCGGAACTGCGCCGCCACGAACACGAGCATGATCAGGGTGAGGATCACGACCTCGGCCGCGCCGAGGTTCTTGCTGCCGTACGTGTACGTGGTGCGGTACGCGTTGAACATCTGCATCGTGGTCGAGTTCTGCGGCCCGCCGTTCGTGAGCATCTGGATCGGCACGAACAGCACGAAGTTCGCCACGGTGTCGGCCACGAGCACGAACAGCAGCGGCCGCTTGAGCAGCGGGATCGTGATCTGGAAGAACGTCCGGATCGGGCCCGCGCGGTCGAGCTTCGCCGCCTCGTAGTACTCCTCGGGGATGGTCTGCAGCCCGGAGATGAGGAACAGCATCCAGTAGCCGATGCCGATCCACGAGATGATGAGCATGATCGACGCGAGCGCCTGGTCGGGCGACGTCAGGAACGGCTGCGGGTTGCCGCCGAGCGCGCTGATGATCGCGTTCACGGGGCCTTCCGGGCGGAGCGCGATGCCCCACACGATGCTCGAGCCGACCATCGGCACGACGGCGGGGATGAAGATGAGCGTCCGCCACAGGCCCGGCGTCGCGATCCTCCGCGTCATGAGGACGGCGATGAGCAGCGCGATCGCGATCTGCAGCGGGTTGATGATGAGGTTGAAGACGATGGTCCGCACGACCGTCGCGCGGAAGGCGTCGTTCGCGAACAGGTCGGAGTAGTTCGCCAGGCCGCTGAAGACCGGTTCGAGGACGCCGCCCGGGAATCCCGAGTAGAGGCTCGAGACGATCGCCTCGACGCTGGGCGCGATGCGGAGCGTCGCGATGGCGAGGAGCGCCGGCGCGAGGAACACCGCTGCCCAGGTGAGCTCCTTGGTGCGGCGCCTGTTGCGGTACGCCCGGGCGGGCGGGGCGGCCCCCGCGCCGCGCGACGACGTCGCCGCGGCGCGGGGGCTCGACTGGACGGTCATCGGTCGCTCACCGGTACTGCGCCCACGCCGTCTCGAGCTCGGAGCTCGCCGACGCGAGCGCCCCTGCGGGATCCGCACCGTTCGCGACGTCGGAGAACGCGCGCCCGAGGATCTCCTCGAACTCCACGTACCCGACCGTCTGCAGCCGCGGCACCGCCGTCGTCGACGTCTCGGCGTCGATGATCGACACGGCGTCCTGGCCGGACGGCGACGCGAAGACCTCGCGCTCGAAGTACTGCGTCTTGCCCTCGACGTTCGCGGGAAGCTCCGGCGAGGCGTAGTAGGCCGCGTAGCCGCCGCCCTCCTCGACCGACATCCAGCGCATGAAGACGGCGGCCGCCTCCTTGTCGTCGCTGAACGGGCTCATCGCGAGCGACCACGATCCGGTCGGCGTCACGGCGTCGCCGCCCTCGAAGTACGGGTGCGCGGCGACGCCCCACTCGAAGTCGGCCTCGGTCAGCTGCGGCAGCAGCCACGGGCCCTGCACCATGTAGGCGGTGTTCCCGGTGAGGAACTCGGCGTCCGACTGCTCGGGCGCGACACCCTGCGGCGACAGGCCGTCAGCGAAGAGCGACCCGTACCAGGTCATGGCCTCGACCCAGGCGTCCGACGTGACGTCCGGCGTCAGGTTCCCCTCGCCCGTCCCGCCGGCCGAGCCGCCGAGCGACATCGGGAGCGGCTGCAGCTGGTAGTACCTGTTCACCTGGCCGAACAGCAGCCCGTTCTGGGCGCCGGCGTCGACCGCCGCGCCGGCGCGCTCGGTGATCTCCTCCCACGTCATGCGGTCCTCCACGGCGGCCGAGGGGTACTCCGCCCCGGCGGCGTCGAGCAGGTCCTTGTTGTAGTAGAGGAGCTGGGTCGAGTTCGCGATCGGGACCGCCCACTGATGGCCGTCGAACGAGCTCGACTCGAGCGGCGCTGGGTCCCAGGCCTCGGCGTCCGGCGCGAACTGCTCCGTGATGTCCTCGGCGTAGCCCCGGGCCGAGAGCGCCGGGATGCGCGGCTGGTCGGCCCAGTACACGTCCGGGTTGCCGTCCTTGTTCGCGATCCGGGCGTCGAGCACGGAGTTGAGCTGGTCGAACGGGACGGCCTCGTACTCGACGGTGATGCTCGGGTGGGCCTCGCTGAACGCGTCGAACACGGGCTGCAGGTCGGCGGCGTCCTGGTGGCCGAGCACCTGGACGGTGGCCGTGGGGTCCTCGTCCGGGAGCGCCCAGGCGGCGTCGTCTCCCCCGTCCCCACCGGACGATCCTCCGGAGGAGCAGGCGGCGGTGACGAGCATGACGGCTGCGGCGAGGGCGCCGACCGCTGGGGTGGTGCGTCGCATGGCGTGTCCTTTCATGACGGCGTTGTCGGGGTCGAACTGGTTGGTCGGGTAGGTCGGGTCGGTCTGGTCGGTCAGTAGGCGGTGATGCGGTCGAGGAAGTAGGCCATGAAGGCGTCGGCGTCGACCGCCGTCGCGATCGTCGTGTTGGCTGGCGGTGCGTCGTGGCCGGTGAGCAGGTCGGCGACGGCGATGCCGCGGCCCACCTCGTCGTTGCTGACGACGTCCACGTGCGCGGGTGCCCACGTGAGCAGCTCCGGGCGGGAGATCGCTGCCACGGCCAGCGGGTCGTGCATGGCGCAGGAGCCGCCGGCGTCCTCCTCGCCCGGGTGCTCGCGACCGAGGCGGTCGAGCCACGCGATGGTGCAATCACCGGCGAACTGGCCGAACGGGCGGCCGCTCGCGGCCATGGTGGCGGCGTGCTCGCGCGTGAGCCGCACCTTCGTGGTGACGTCGAGGCCGACGAGGCGGGTCGGCGCACCGCTGCGCATCACGGCGCGGGCGGCATGGGCGTCGACCCACCAGTTGAACTCGCCGGGCATGCGGCGCGCGTTGGTGTGGCCGAGGAAGACGCCGCCCATGACGACGATCTCCTTGACGGCGCCGGCGACGCGCTCGTCCAGGGCGATGGCCGCGGCGACGTTCGTGAGCGGGCCGATGGCGACGATCGTGATCTCGCCCGGCGACTCCACGACGCGGCGCGCGATCTCCGCCGCGGCGTAACCGGGGGCCGGGACGTGGTGCCCGAACGCCTCGCGCACGGAGTCCGGAGCCGCGCGCACCTTCTCCGGCTCGACGAGCGGCGCCGCGGCTCCGCGGACCACCGGGATCTCGGGGCGGCCGAGGCGCTGGAGCAGCTCGATGCTGAGGTAGGTGCCGCTCTCGACGTCGATGTTCCCGTTGACGGAGGTGACCAGCTCGACGTCGAAGGTGTCGTCTGCGAGGAGGAGCGCGAGGGCGAAGCCGTCGTCGATCTCGGAGCCGGGCGCACCCATGCCCATGTCGGTGTCGAGGATGACGCGCATGAAGGAACTCCCTTGTTCAACTCGTGTTGATTCGCACCAGGTTGACACGTGTTGAACGAGGCGCGCAACTTCCCCGACGTCACGTTTCGGTCACGGCGCCGGGGCGGGTGCTCGGTCGGGCCGTGCCCTCGACGGCGCCCCCACGCCGAACGCACCCCAGGCCGCGCACCCCCACCCCGAACCCACCCCAGGCCGCGCCCCCCCACCCCGAACGCACCCCAGGCCGCGCACCCCCACCCCGAACCCACCCCAGGCCGCGCCCCCCCACCCCGAACGCACCCCAGGCCGCGCACCCCCCCCCGCGCCGAGCGCGCCTCAGGCCGCACACCCACCACGCCGAACGCACCCTGGGCCGCGCACCCCCACGCCGAACGCACCCTGGGCCGCGAACATCGGGCCACAGCAGCGGCTCAGGGCGCCTTCGGCCGGAGGCGCCCGGGCCGAGCGAGCGCGGGCAGCGGCACGCCACGCCGCACCGCGCACCCCCACCCCGAACGCACCCTGGGCCGCGCACCCCCACGCCGAACGCACCGTGGGCCGCGAACATCGGGCCACAGCAGCGGCTCAGGGCGCCTTGGGCCGGAGGCGCACGGACCGGGCGAGCGCGGGCAGCGGCACGCCACGCCGCACCGCGTGACCCGACCGACCGCCGTCGTCCACCCGACGCGACCTCCGCCCGGCGCGCGTTCACTAGAGTTCCACCGGCCCACCCCGGGCGCAGCCGCCCCACCCGCGAAGGACCCGCATGGCACTCATGACCTGGCGTCGCCACGGCGACGGCCGCACGATCGCACCCGGCGCCGTCGTCGCCCCCGACGAGCGACTGTCCTGGCCCCGCACCATCGGCATCGGCATGCAGCACGTCGTCGCGATGTTCGGCGCGACGTTCCTCGTCCCGCTGCTCACCGGCCTCCCGCCGGCAACCACGCTGTTCTTCTCCGCGATCGGCACCGCGCTCTTCTTGCTCATCACGCGCGGACGCCTACCGAGCTACCTCGGCTCCAGCTTCGCGTTCATCGCCCCGATCGGCGCCGCGGCGGGCACGTACGGGATGTCGAGCGCGCTCGGCGGGGTCGTCGTCACGGGCGCGCTGCTCGCCGTCGTCGGCCTCGTGGTGCACGTGGCCGGCGCGCGGTGGATCGACGTCGTCATGCCGCCGGTCGTGACGGGCACGATCGTCGCCCTCATCGGGTTCAACCTCGCGCCCGCCGCGTGGGGCACGTGCCAGCAGTCGGTGGTCGACGGCGAGATCGTCGAGTCCTGCACGAGCGGCTTCCGCGCGGCCCCGGTCACGGCAACGATCACGCTGCTCGCGATCGTCCTCGTCACCGTCCTGTTCCGCGGGATCCTCGGGCGGCTGTCGATCCTGGTCGGGGTAGTGATCGGGTACGTCGTGGCGACGATCCGCGGCGAGGTCGACTTCACCGCCGTCAGCGAGGCTGCCTGGATCGGTCTGCCGCAGTTCACGACGCCGACGTTCACCCCTGCCGTCCTCGGCCTGTTCGTGCCGGTCGTGCTTGTGCTCGTGGCGGAGAACGTCGGGCACGTGAAGTCGGTCTCGGCGATGACCGGCACGAACCTCGACGGCGTCACCGGCCGCGCGCTCATGGCTGACGGCCTGTCCACGGTGCTCGCGGGCAGCGGCGGCGGATCCGGCACCACGACGTACGCCGAGAACATCGGGGTCATGGCCGCCACGCGCGTCTACTCGACCGCCGCGTACTGGGTGGCGGCGGCGACGGCGCTCCTCCTCAGCCTCTCGCCGAAGTTCGGGGCGCTCATCGCCACGATCCCGGCCGGCGTGCTCGGCGGCGCGGCGACGGTGCTGTACGGGATGATCGGCGTCCTCGGCGCGAGGATCTGGGTGCAGAACAAGGTCAACTTCGCCGACCCGGTCAACCTCACGACCGCGGCCATCGCGCTCATCATCGGCATCGCGAACTTCACCTGGACCGCCGGCGACCTCCGCTTCGAGGGGATCGCGCTCGGTACCGCGGCGGCGATCGGGATCTACCACCTCATGCGGGCGATCGCTCGGTGGCGGGGCACGAGCGTCGCGGAGCCGGCGAGCCCGGCGTCAGTCCCGGCCGCCGACTGACGCGCAGCCGCCGTCGCCGCCCCCACACTCCTTCGTCGCTCGACCCCAAGCCTCGAGGTAGTACCGGGCGGGCGAGGTAGGAGGACGGAGCTACTCCCTCGCCCGCCCGGTACTACCTCGGCAAAGGTCAGGGAGCGACCGGCGCGGTCACCCCGCCTCGACGATCTCCTTCACCAGCTTCTTCGCCGCCTTGGCGTTCTTGGAGCCGTCCATCAGAGCCTGCGGCCGGTCGGAGCGGCTCTGAAGCGTCACCGACACCTGCGTCCCGCCCTGCACGGGGGCCACCTGCGCGATCCCGTCGAGCTCCCAGTTCAGCATCGTCTTGCGCGTCACGAACGTGATCCGGCCTCCGGGGGGTGCGTCGGTGACCCGGTAGCGCTTGGCCTCGAGCACCGAGCGGATCGTCGCGAGCACCGCCTCGGGAGCAGCGGGGACGACGGCCGATTCGGTTCCGAGGGTCATGCGTCGCATCCTACGGGCGCGATGTCGGCGCGCGGCGGGAGAATGCCGCATGCTTCTCGCCGAGGTGGCCGCCACGTCCGACGCCGTCGCGGCCACCCGGTCGCGCCTCGCCAAGCGCGCGGCGATCGCCGACCTGCTGCGGCGGGCGCCGGCGGACGACGTCGAGATCGTCGTCGCGTACGTCGCCGGCGAGCTGCGGCAGCGGCGTACCGGCCTCGGGTGGAGGTCGTTGCGCGACCTCCCGGGCCCGGCGGAGGATCCGAGCCTCGAGGTGGCCGACGTCGACGCCACGTTCGCCGCGATGGCCGACCTGGCCGGCCCGGGCTCGGCCACCGCCCGCGCCGCAGCCGCTGCCGAGCTGTTCGCGGCGGCCACGGAACGCGAGCAGGCGCTGCTGCGGGGGCTGGTCTCCGGCGAGCTGCGGCAGGGTGCGCTCGACGCCCTCGTGCTCGACGCCGTCGCCGACGCCGCCGGTGTGCCGGCTCCCGAGGTGCGCCGTGCGGCGATGTTCGCCGGCGCGACCGGCCCGGTCGCCCGCGCCGCTCTCGCCGCCGCCGGTCCGGCGGAGGCGGTCGCGGCGCTGTCCGGGTTCATGCTCACGGTGGGCCGCGCCGTCCGCCCGATGCTCGCACAGTCCGCACCCGACGTCGCCGCGGCGTTCGCGAAGCTCCCCGGGGGCGACGTCGCGGTGTCGGTCGACGTCAAGCTCGACGGCATCCGGATCCAGGTGCACAAGGCGGGCGACGAGGTCCGCGTGTTCACCCGCAGCCTCGACGACATCACCGGCCGCGTCCCGGAGATCGTCGAGGCCGTCCGTGCGCTCCCGGCCGGCGCGCTCGTGCTCGACGGCGAAGCGCTCGCGGTCGACGCCGGCGGCCGGCCGCGACCGTTCCAGGAGACGGCGTCGCGGTCCGCCACCCGTGACGCCGACGTCGCGGCAGCCATGACCCTCACGCCGTTCTTCTTCGACTGCCTGCACGCCGACGGCCGGGATCTCGTCGACGCTCCGCTCCGCGAGCGGCTCGAGGTGCTCGACGCCGTCGCCGGTCCCCACGTCGTGACCCGACTGACGACGTCGGACCCGGCGGCCGCCGAGGAGTTCTTCGCGGCGGCGGTCCGCGACGGGCAGGAGGGCGTGGTGGTCAAGGCCACGGACACGCCCTACGAGGCGGGCCGGCGCGGCGCCGGCTGGATCAAGGTGAAGCCACGGCACACGCTCGACCTGGTGGTGCTCGCCGTCGAGTGGGGATCGGGTCGGCGGCGCGGGTGGCTCTCGAACATCCACCTCGGTGCGCGCGATCCTGCCGGCGGGTTCGTCATGCTCGGCAAGACGTTCAAGGGCATGACGGACGAGATGCTGGCGTGGCAGACGGAGCGGTTCCTCGAGCTCGAGACGTCGCGCGACGAGTGGGCGGTCCACCTGCGCCCCGAGCAGGTGGTCGAGATCGCGTTCGACGGGCTCCAGCGCTCCACGCGGTACCCCGGCGGTCTCGCGCTCCGGTTCGCGCGGGTGCTGCGGTACCGCGACGACAAGACGGCGGCCGAGGCCGACACCATCGACACTGTGCGCACCCTCGCCGGGCTCTGAGAGGCCCGCTCACGGGCGGCCGCGGAAGGGTTCGTTGCCGCTGCGGCAACTGACCTTCCGCGGCGTGCGGCGCAGGGCGACCAGCGCCGTTCGCCGACGGCGGACGGCCCGCGCGTCGCCGATCCTCGCCCGCGGCGAGGCGGGAAGGTGAGGCGATGCGACGCCTGACCTACTACATCGCCCTGTCCATCGACGGCTACATCGCCGGACCGAACGACGAGGTCGAGTTCTACCCGCAGTCCGAGGAGTACTCCACCTGGATGGCAGCGGAGTTCCCCGACGCGATCCCGACGCACGTCCGCGCCCACCTCGGCATGCCCGACACGCCGAACCGGCACTTCGACACGATCGTCATGGGTCGCCGCACCTACACGCCCGCGCTCGACGCCGGCGTCACGAGCCCGTACGCGCACCTGCGCCAGTACGTCGTCTCGACCACGCAGGAGCAGGTCGACCCGGACGTGACGATCGTGCGCACGGACCCGATCGCCCTCGTCCGCGAGCTCAAGGCGGAGGACTCCCAGCTCGACATCTACCTCGCCGGCGGCGGCACGCTCGCCGGCGCCCTGCTGTCCGAGATCGACCGCCTGATCGTCAAGCTCTACCCGGTCGTCGCCGGCGCGGGAAAGCAGGCGTTCGGCGGCTCCGCCTTCGCGCCCACGGCGTTCGACCTCACGGACGTGACGACGTTCGACGGCGGGAACGCGGTGCTCACGTACGACCGCGCCTGACCCGTCCGGTCGGGACGTCTGCCTCGCGTGTCGCCGTCGGCCGGCGATGCCGAACATCCGAGCACGCAGCACACTGACGCCATGCGAACGGTGGGAGTCGAGGAGGAGTACATCCTCGCCGGGCCCGACGGCCGGCCGGTCGCCCGCGCGGCCGCCGTGCTGACGAACGACGCCGTCGCGACGTTCGCGCACCCCGAGGCCGCCCCGGGCGACCTCGACGAGGAGTTCTTCCAGCAGCAGATCGAGATCGGCACGCCGATCTGCTCGACGCTGGCGGAGGTGTCCGACGCCCTGCGGGCGTGCCGCGCCCGGGCCGACGCCGCCGCGGCGCACGTCCGGGCGGGGATCGTCGCGCTCGGGACGTCGCCGTTCGAGTCGGAGACCCGGACGACCCGCGGCGAACGCTACGAGCAGATCGCCGAGCTCCTGGAGCAGCCCGCCCGCGAGTCGCCGATGAGCGGCTGCCACGTGCACGTCGGGATCGCCGACGACGACGAGGGCGTCGCCGTCATCGACCGCATCCAGCGCTGGCTGCCGGTCCTGCTCGCCATGTCCGCGAACTCCCCGTTCTGGAACGGTGAGGACACGGGCTACTCGAGCTACCGCAGCCAGGTCTGGTACCGCTGGCCGAGCGCCGGACCGGTGGCGCCGTTCGGCTCCGCCGCGGCCTACCACGAGGCGGTCGCGGCCCTGCTGCGCACGGGCGCGATCCTCGACCCCGGCATGGTCTACTTCGACGCGCGCCTCTCCCACCGCTACCCGACCGTGGAGGTCCGGGTGGCGGACGTCTGCCTCGACGTCAACGACGCTGTCCTCCTGGCGGTCCTCGTGCGAGCGCTGGTGGAGACGACGGCGCGCGAGGCGCGCGACGGCGTGCCGGCGCCGGCCGGCCGGGCCGAGCTCCTGCGCCTCGCCGCGTGGCGAGCCGCGCGCACGGGGCTCACCGAGCGCATCGTGAGCCCGGTGTCCGGGACGCCGGAGCCGGCCCACGACGTCGTCCAGGAGCTGTTCGCGTACCTCGGGCGCGCGCTCGCGGACTCGGGCGACCTGGCGACGGCCACCACGCTCTGGCACCGCCTGCGCGAACGAGGCACGGGCTCGGAGCAGCAGCGGCGCTGGTACGCCGAGTCGGGCGACTTCGGCGACGTCGTCGCGCGCGCCCGCGAGCGCACGATGGCCTGACGAGGCGCCGCTACCGCCCGTCCGGTCGCGGCGCGTCGGGTGCGCCGCCCGTCCCGCCGAGATGCGCTCGGACGCCTGCGAGCAGGCTGTCGCACCGGGCGAGCGTCGTCGCGCCGTCACCGAGAGCGTGCCGGTCCAGCACCTGGCGGGCGACAACGACGGATCCGGGCGGGAACTGCTGCCAGGTGAGGTCGACGGCGACCGAGCCGCCCCCGACGCGGAGCTCGTTCCAGAAGTGGACCTCGTGGCTGACGCCGGTCCAGACCACACCCTTGACGATCTCGGCCGACGGGAAGAAGTGCTGGACGACGCGCGCTGTCGGATAGCACTGACCGAGTGCGGGATTGCGCTCGTCCCAGACGCCGCCATACGACGTGCGCGAGCTCCACGACGCCTCGAGCGCCTCACGGACCGCGATCAGGTCGACGCCGTCGGCGGGCGGCACGTCAGCCACTGCCACGTCCGCAGACTAGCGATCCGAGCGGGTCTGGCCTTGGTCGAGGATGACGACGATGCGCGCGCCCACGAGCTCGCTGCGGCTCCGACGCAAATCGCTGGCCGTGCGTCCCCGGCGGTGCGATCGTCGCCCGCGTGACGAACGTCGTCGTCGACCGGCTCGACGAGCCGCTGGCCGCCGGGCTCGCCGCCGTGCACGCACGGGACGCCGTCGTCGACGGCATCGACCCGCGATCCGTGGCCGAGCAGGTGCCGACGGCGGACGACCTGCAGCGCACGGCGCGCGACGCCGAGGAGTTCCGGCTCGCGACCGGCGACGGCGGCGAGCCGGTCGGGTGGGGCGCGCGGACGTCGTGGGTCGAAGACGACGGCACGCGGGTCGTGCTGCTGACCGGCCACGTCGCCGCCGGGTACCGCGGGCGCGGCGTCGGCGCACGCCTGCTGCGCGACCTCGAGGCGTCCGCCCGCGACGCCCGGCCGGGCCCCACCCCGCGGCGCACGTCGGTGCTGGGCGCCAACGCCTCGTCGCACCAGGACGACCGGCGCGCCCTCCTGGAGTCCGCCGGCTTCGCCGTCGCCACCTCGATGGCGGAGATGCGCCTCGACTCAGGCGACGCGCCCCCGCCCCGAGCCGCACCTGCGGACGTCGCGGTGCGGGACGCCGTCCCCGGCGACGCCGCGGCCCTGCACACGATCGCGCGGCGGGCCTGGGCGGGCCGAGAGTTCTTCGCGATGCCGCCGCTGGCGTCCTACGCCGACTGGCTGGGGCGGGCGGACCTCACGCTCTTCCGGGTGGCGGAGGCCGACGGCGTCCCGATCGGCTACGTCGCCGCGGAACCTCGGGGAGGCGGCGTGACCGAGCTCGACGACGTGGCCGTCGACCCGGCGTTCCAGCGGCGCGGGATCGCGAGCGCGCTCTGCCGGGACGTCGCGGGACGCGCCGTCGCGCGCGGTGCGCGGGAGCTCCGGCTCGTGACCGAGGCGGACGACCCCGCCGGGGCGCGCTCCCTGTACGCCGGCCTCGGGTTCGACGTCGTGCGCGAGCACCTCCGCTACCGCAAGCCGCTCGCCTGAGGGGCAGGTGGTCCCGGGTTCGCCCGCGGACGCCGGCCCGCTGTGACCGATGGCACAGAGTGCAGGATTGCACTGAGTGCACGTTTCGTGTGACCGTGGATCCATGACCACGACCGCCGGCCCCGAGACGGGCAGCGCCCCGACGGGGCTGCGCGAGCGACGCCGCGAGGAGACCCGCGCGGCATTCGCCCACGCGGCGTTCGAGCTCGCCTCCGAGCGCGGCCTCGACGGCTTCACGATCGACGAGCTCGCCGAGGCGACCGGCCTCGCACGCCGCACCTTCTTCAACCACTTCACGTCGAAGGAGGAGGCGGTCGCGCACGTCGTCGTCCTCAAGGTGCGCGAGGTGCTGGCCGTGATCGCCGACTCCCACGAGGAGCACGGCGAGCCCGAGGAGCACGAGGGTGACGACGTGGACGACGACGCGCACGTCGCCGCCCTGACGTGCCGCCTCCGGACGAGGTACGCGGGCGACCTGGCGGCCACCCTGGGAGCCGTCGACGAGGTGACGCGGTCGCTGCTCGCGCCCGACGTCCTCACCACGCTCCGTGCCTTCGCGCAGCTCGCCGAGCGGCACCCACAGCTCGTCCCGCACCTGTTCACCGTCGAGAACGACGCGCGCACACAGGCCGCCGAGCTCCTGCGCACGCCGGAGCACGGCGGGCTCACCGACCTCCAGGCCCACCTCGTACCGGGCGCCGTCATCAGCACCATCGCGCCGGTCGTCGGCGGCGAGCTCCTGCTCGTCGAGCTCGACGGCGACGCACCGGGCGCCATCACGACCGACGAGCTCGTCGGTCAGCTCATCACGTTCCTCACCCGCGGCATCGCCGCGGAGCACCCAGCCCAGCCCGTCTGACCTCCACGAGGAGACCCCCGTGTCGACCCTGCTCTACCGCCTGGGCAAGCTCGCGTTCCGCGCCCGCGGTCGCGTGCTGCTCGTCTGGCTCGTGATCCTCGGCGCCGTCGGCGTCGCGATCGCGCTGAACCCGCCGCAGACGTCCACCGAGTTCCGTCTCGACGGCACCCCGTCGCAGGAGGTCCTCGACCAGCTGACCGAGGAGATGCCGGACGCCTCGGGCTCGCAGGCGAGCATCGTCTTCGTCGCTCCGGACGGCACCCGGGTCGACGACCCCGAGGCCGCCGCCGCGATCGCCGACGCCGTCGCGCAGATCAACTCCAGCGACATCGTCGCTCCCCCCGCGCAGCAGGAGGCGCCGGCCGACCCGAGCCAGATGACCCCCGAGCAGCTCGAGCAGGCGCAAGCGGCTGCCGAGGCGATGACACCGGTCGGTGATCTCCAGCTCCTCCCGCTGATGCTGGACGAGACGACGGCGGTGCCGGGCGTCATCATCTCGGAGGACGGCAGCGTCGCGATGCTCAGCGTGCAGCTCACCGAGCAGGCGATGGACCTGCCGGAGGGCGCCACGGACGGCATCGTCGAGGCCGCGGAGTCGGCCGAGGACGCCGGCCTGACCGTGCTGCCCAGCTCGAGCCTCACCACGACGTTCGAGGTGCCGATCGGCACCAACGAGATCTTCGGCCTGCTCATCGCCGCCGTGGTGCTCATCATCACGCTCGGCTCGCTCGTCGTCGCAGGTCTGCCGCTCGTCACGGCGCTCGTCGGCGTGGGCGTCGGCGTCGGGACGGCGTACGCGCTGTCGAGCGTGATCGACATGATGTCGATGACGCCGATCCTCGCGCTGATGATCGGGCTGGCCGTCGGCATCGACTACGCCTTGTTCATCGTCAACCGCCAGCGCCGGCTCATCCTCGACCAGGGTCTGAGCGCGCACGAGGCCGCCGGCCGTGCCCTCGGGACAGCGGGCAGCGCCGTGTTCTTCGCCGGCCTCACGGTGATCGTCGCCCTGACCGGGCTGTCCGTCGTCGGCATCTCCTTCCTCACGACCATGGCGCTCATCGCAGCCGCGACGGTGCTCGTCGCGGTCCTCGTCGCGCTGACGCTGCTGCCCGCGATCCTCGGATTCGTCGGGGAGCGCGTCGTGAGCGCGAAGCAGCGTGAGAAGGCCGTCGGTCACCGACACGCGGAGCGGACCACCTTCGCGACCCGCTGGGCGAGCGGCATCGCACGGCACAAGGTCCTCGTGACGATCGGGACCGTCGTCGCCCTCGGAGCCATCGCTGTCCCGTTCGGCAGCATGAACCTCAACCTGCCCACGGCCGCCACGGCGAACTTCGACACGGTCGAGCGCCAGAGCTACGACGCCATCACCGAGGGCTTCGGCGAGGGCTTCAACTCCCCGCTGCTCGTCGTCGCAAGCTCCGAGAACGGCGAGCCGATCGACGTCGCCACGATCGGCACCCTCAAGGAGGACCTGTTCGCGCTCGACGACGTCAGCGCGGTCATGCCGACAGGCCTGTCCGAGGACGGCGCGACGGCGACGCTCACGGTGGTCCCGGAGAGCGGGCCGAACGACGCGGCCACGCGCGACCTGGTCGAGGCGATCCGCGCGCTCGACGCGACGGACGGCGTCGAGCTCGGCGTGACGGGCGAGGCGGCGATCAACATCGACATCTCGCAGGTGCTGTCCGACGCGCTCGTGCCGTACCTCGTCGTCATCGTCGTGCTGTCGCTGCTCATCCTCCTGCTGGTCTTCCGGTCCGTGTTCGTGCCGGTCACCGCGACGCTGGGCTTCGTGCTCAGCATCGGCGCCACGCTCGGGGCGACGACGGCGGTGTTCCAGTGGGGCTGGGCGCGTGAGCTGTTCGGGTTCGACACCCCAGGGCCGCTGCTGAGCTTCCTCCCGATCATCGTCACCGGGATCCTGTACGGGCTCGCGATGGACTACCAGATGTTCCTGGTGTCCTCGATGCGCGAGTCCCACGTGCACGGACACCCCGGCGTCAAGGGCGTGGTGCACGGCTACGCGATGGCCTCGCGGGTGGTGGTCGCCGCCGCGATCATCATGATCTCGGTGTTCGCGGGCTTCATCTTCAGCCACGACGCGATGATCAAGCAGATCGGATTCGCGCTGGCGATCGGGATCCTGTTCGACGCGTTCGTCGTCCGGATGATGCTCATCCCGGCCGTCATGTCGATCGCGGGTGAGAAGGCGTGGTGGCTGCCGCGCTGGCTCGGGCGGATCCTGCCGAACCTGGACGTCGAGGGCGACCGGCTCGTGCGCTCCCTCGAGGCCGCCGACCGCGGACGGCACGCTGCCGCAGGCGACGACGAGCGGGAGCTCGCCAAGGTCTGACGCCGGGCCCGGCGACTACGCCTCGCCGCGGAGGAAGGCGAACATGTCGCCGACCTGGCCGACGTGCTGGAGCTTGTCGGGGTTGAGCTGGTTGCGCAGCGCGACGACCTGGCCGTCCGCGACGTCGATCGTCATGACGCTGAGCAGGTCGCCCTGGGCGGTGCGGACGACCATCGCGAGCTGGCCGTTGGCCTCGCCCGCCTCGATCACCGCGCCGAACCGCTCGCCCTGGCGGATCATGCCGCCGAGGAAGCGGACCACCCCGGCCATGCCGATCAGCGGACGCTGGATGGCCGGGGCCCGGCCGCCGCCGTCGCCGACGAACACGACGTCGGCGGCGAGCAGCCGCTCCAGCCCGGCCAGGTCGCCGTCGGTGACGGCGGCGATGAACTGCGCCGCCAGCCGGTCCCGGTGCTCCCGGTCGGCGTCGAACCGTGGGCGGCCGGCGTCGATCCGCTTCCTCGCCCGGACGAGGATCTGCCGGCAGTTCGACTCGTTCTTCTCGACGATGGCGGCGACGTCCGCGTAGTCGTAGCCCAGCACCTCGCGCAGCACGAACACGGCGCGCTCCACCGGGGTCAGCGCCTCCAGCAGCACGAGGAACGCCGTGGACACGGTCTCGTCCAGCTCGATCCGGTGCGCGGGGTCGGCGTCCTCGGACGGGAGGAGCGGCTCAGGCAGCCACGGGCCGACGTACCGTTCCCGCCGGACCCGGGCCGAACGCAGCGTGTCGATCGCCAGCCGCGTCGTGACGGTGGTCGCGTACGCCTCCGGGTTGTCGACGTCGAGTCCGTCCGGCGCGCCACGGTGCATGCGGAGGAACGCCTCCTGCACCACGTCCTCCGCCTCCGCGACGCTGCCGAGCATCCGGTAGGCGATCGAGAACATCAACGGGCGCAGGTCGTCGTGCAGCTCCGCCAGATCGGACACGTCGCGCATTCAATCACGCAGAGGTGTCACATCCGCGGGCAGCGTCTCGTCGGACGGGCTGACAGACGGACCAACGAAGAAGGAGTCATCATGCGAGTCTTCGTCGCAGGCGCCACCGGAGCCCTGGGCAGCAACCTGGTACCGCTCCTCGTGGCGGCCGGCCACGAGGTGGTCGGCACCAGTCGGAGCGCGGCCGGGCTGCCGGCTCTGAGTGCGGCCGGGGCCACCGGGGTGATCATGGACGGCCTCGACGCCGACAGCGTGCTCCGCGCGGTCACCGACACCCAGCCCGACGTGATCGTCCACCAGCTCACGGCCCTCGCGACCATGAGCGGCAACCCGAAGTACTTCGACCGTGACTTCGCCGTCACGAACCGCCTGCGGACCGAGGGCACCGGCAACCTGCTGGCCGCCGCCCGCGCGGCCGGAGTCACCCGCTTCCTGGCGCAGGGCTACATCGGCTGGCCCAACGAGCGCTCCGGTGGGTGGGTCAAGACCGAGGACGACCCGCTGACCGTCGACCCCGGCAGGGAGGCACGTCAGTCGCTCCAGGCGCTCCGGTACCTCGAACGGGCCGTCACCGAGGCCCCGGGCATCGACGGGCTGGTCCTGCGCTACGGCAGCTTCTACGGCCCCGGCCAGGCCGCGTCGCGGACCGGCACCATGGGCGAGATGATCCGGCGCAGGCGCTTCCCCCTGGTCGGCGGCGGGACCGGCGTCTGGTCGTTCATCCACATCGCCGACGCGGCGGCTGCGACAGCGGCGGCCGTGGAGCGCGGCGCCCCCGGCGTCTACAACATCGTGGACGACGAGCCTGCGCGGGTGTCGCAGTGGCTGCCCTACCTGGCCGAGCAGCTCGGCGCCAAGCCCCCGATGCGCCTGCCCGCCTGGCTGGCGAGGCCGATGATGGGCGAGCTGGGCGTCGCGATGATGACCTCGGTGCGCGGCTCGTCCAACGCGAAGGCCACGCGTGAGCTCGGGTGGACGCCGCGGTACGCGACCTGGCGGGAGGGGTTCCGCACCGGCATCGGCTGACGGGCGGTGGCCGCCGGCGCGCCTGCCACGACTCAGGCAGGCTCCTCCGGGGCGTCATCACCCAGGTCGACCTCGGCCTTCTGCTCGACGACGTCGACCGGGTCCGCGTCCCACTCCTCGCCCGGCTCCTCACCGCTCGCGGTCACCTCGGGGTCGTCGACGCCGGGCTGGCGGGCGGCCAGCTCCTCCGCGTAGTCGCTCTCGGGGACGTCGTCGGGTCGCGTGGTGGTCATGGCGATCGCCTCCGGGCGGGTGCGGGCTCGTGCGCCCAGTCTCCCCCGGCCGGGCCGACGCCGCACCAGGCGGCCGGCACCGGCGGACTGGCCCCTCCCTGCTCACCGGGCGGCGTCGGTGCCCTCGGCGCGGTCGCTCCACCACTCCGTCTCCATGCGGTCGGCCGCGTGGATGTTGACGCTGAGCGCCGGCGCGTCGGTGCGGTTCGTGAACGAGTGCCAGGCACGCGCCGGGGCGACCACGATCTCGCCCGGCCCGACGCCCTTCGTCACGCCTTCCACGGTGAACTCGAGGGTTCCCTCGATGACGACGAACGTCTCGTCGTACGGGTGGCGATGCTTCGGCGGACCCTCACCGGGGCCGGCCCGCTCGACGAAGAACGAGACGGTGGCGCCGTGGTCCGCGCCGATGAACGTCGGCGTGCCGCCCGGCCGCGAGGCGAGCTGGTCGAAGCTGAGGATGTCCATGGTTCCCCCTCCTGGCGCGACGCCCCCGCGGCGCCGCGGCGGGTCCCACCCTACGGCTGTGGGTCGCGGGCGTCGTAGGAGAGGAAGCGCCGGTTCGCTGCGACCAGCAGGGCGACGACGACGAGGCAGCTCAGCCCGCCGACGACGGCGGCCCAGCCCTCCCCGAGCCACGTCGCCTCGGCGCCGAGCACGAGGTCGCCGAGCCGCGGGCCGCCCGCGACGACGACGATGAACACGCCCTGCAGCCGGCCGCGCATGTGGTCCGGCGTCGCCGCCTGCAGCACCGTCTGCCGGAACACGGCGCTGACGGCGTCGGACGCGCCGGCGAGCGCGAGGAGCACGAACGCCGCGACGAGCGCCGGGACGACCACGGTGTCCGGCTCCCGCGCGCCGGCCAGGACGAGGACGACGCCGAACCCGGCGACGCTCACGGCGAAGCACGCGATCGCGACGACGATCGCGCGGCCCTGCCAGCGCACGCGTCCGAGCCCACCCGAGAAGAGGCTCGCGAGCACGGCACCGACGGCGATCGCCGCGGTGAGCGTGCCCGTCGTCCCCGCACCGCCCCCGATGATGAGCACCCCGACCGCAGGGAACAGGACGCGCGGCATGGCGAGGACCATCGCCGCGAGATCGAGCACGAACGTCATGCGCACGTTCGGGCGCGTGCCGAGGTAGCGCAGGCCCTCGAGCACCGAACCGAAGCCGACCCGACGGCGCACCGCCGAGCGCGCGGCGCTCTCGTCGCCGTCGTCGTCAGCGGTCTCGATCGGCGGCAGGTCGGGCAGCCGCCACAGCGCGTACAGCGCTCCCGTGAACAGGGCGAGGTCGAGCGTGTACGCCTCCGCGTAGCCCCAGGTCGCCACGAGGAACGCCCCGAGCAGCGGGCCGAGCGTCAGCGCCAGGCTGCCCGAGAGACCTTGCAGCGCGTTCGCGGCGGGCAGCAGCTCGCGCCCGACCAGGCGCGGGATGATCGCCGTCCGCGCCGGGTTGTTGATCGCGTACCCCGCGGACTGCACGGCGACGATCGCGTACAGCAGCGGCACGGACCCCACGTCCAGCCACGCCTGGGCCGCGAGCACCGCCGTGACGAACCAGAGCGCGATCGCCGAGGCGAGGGCGACCTTGCGGCGGTCGAACGCGTCGACGAGCGCCCCGCCGTACAGGCCGAGCAGCACGAGCGGCACGAGCGCGCAGATGCCGAGCAGGCCGACGGCGAACGTGGAGGCGGTGAGGTCGTACACCTGCAGCCCGACGGCGACGACGGTGAGCTGCCAGCCGATGTTCGAGATGCCGAGGCCCCACCAGAGGCGCCGATACGCCGGGGAGACGCGCAGCGGCGTCGTGTCGGCGAGCAGGCGGGGCACGGCGCTCGACCCTACGCCGGTGCCCGACGGCGGTGCCGCCGGCGTCCGCGCCTCGACCCGTCCGCGTGGCCCGGCTGGCGGCCCGGGCGGCCGTCCGTAGGATCGCGCATGCCGCGCGTCGAGCGCGCCTGAGCTGGAGGTCGCCTCGTGACGGAAGCCCGGACCAGGCCGAACGTCCTCGTGACGGTGCTGCGCGCCGTCGTCGTCGCGCTGGTGCTCTCGGCGGAGATCTACCTGATCGTCCTCATCGGCGAGGCGTTCAACCCGGCGAACCACTTCTCCTACTTCACCGTGCTCTCGAACGTGCTCGGCGCCGTCGTGCTCGGGATCGGGATCTTCCGGCCGGTGCCCGACGTCGTGCGCGGCGCCGCCGCGACCTACCTCGTCGTGACGTTCGTGGTGTACGGGCTGCTGCTGCGCGGCGTCGACGTGCAGACGCCGTCGTACGCCAACTGGGTGCTGCACTTCGTCGTCCCGATCCTCGTGACGCTCGAGTGGCTCCTCGCTCCCCCGGCGCGCCGCCTCGCGGTGCGAGACGTCGCGTGGTGGCTGGTGTTCCCGGCGGTCTACCTCGTCTACACGCTGATCCGCGGGCCGATCGTCGGCTGGTACCCGTACCCGTTCCTCGACCCGCGCGAACAGGGGTATGCCGCCGTCGCCGGATGGTGCGTGGCGGTCGCCGTCGCGATCGTGGCGATCGGAGCGCTCGTGGCGTGGGTCGGGAACGTCCGCGGCGCACGTGGCAGGGTCCGGGCGTGAGCCTCGACCCCGCGGCCGCCCTGGGCGCCGGCACCTGCGTCAGGTGCAGGCCGACTCTCCGGGCGCCAGCACGTTGATCGAGACGTACCCTCCGTTCGGCGTGAAGTCGTGGTCGGCACCTTCCGCCTCGACCAGAGCCGCAGCATCGGCGCCGGTGAGCTCGCCGCAGTCGCCGATCTCGACGATCTCCGCGAGCGGGGTCTCGAGCGGCCAGTCGACCTGGTCGGCGTCGTCGGCGTAGGCGTGGACCTCCACGTGGTCGACCCGCACCGCCCCGAGCGCTGTCGCGTTCACGTGCACGACCTCGGCCAGCGCGACCATGAGCTCCCGCGCGCGACGCTGCTCGCGGTCGACGCCCTCGGTCCCGTGCTCCTCGCCGAGCGCGTACGCGGACGCCACGACCGGCTCGCCGTCGGGCGGCCGGTACTCCAGCTCGGATGTGCCCTGGTCGGTGATCGTCGGCGCTCCCAGCTCGCCGCCGAGCCGCTCCACCAGACCGGCGAGCTCGTCGCCGTACTCCTCCAGCTGGTCCAGAGCGCACCGGGGGAGGGCACCGGCATAGGCGCCCTCGTCGAGGTCGCTCTGCGGGACCGGCGCCACGGCGAGCGCCGGCGCGGCTGCGGCCACGGCACCGTCGGGCGCATCGACCGCCGCGGCGTCCGCGTCCGCCTCCGGCAGCCCGACCAGGAACACCGCCCCGTCGGTGTACACGACGTACCGCGGCGGCCCGCCGGGGATCAGGAAGCCGGCGCGCAGGAGGATCTCGGCGTCGCCCGGATCCCCCGCTCCTGGTGCCGGCTCCGTCCCGCACACCGTGACGGGGCCGATCGGATCGCCCGGCGCGATCAGGCTGCAGGCGGGCAGGCCGACGACGGCGAGCGCCGCCGTCGTCATCGCAGCGCCGATCCGAGCGGCGCGGGCCGCCGGACGCCGGGTCATGAGCAGGCCGGCTCGCCGGGTGCGAGGACGTTGAGCGAGAGGTAGCCGCCGTTCGCCGTGAAGGTGTGCCCGGTGCTCTCCGCCTCGATCAGGTCGGCCGCCTCCTGCCCGGACACCGCGCCGCAGCCGCTCTCGCCGATGATCTCGTCCAACGGGGTGTCGATCGGCCAGTCGATCTCGGGGGCCGACCCCGAGGTGAAGGAATGCACCTCCAGCCGTACGACGGTCGTCGGTTCCAGTGCCGTCGCGTTCACCTGCACGAGGTCACCCAGGGCGGTCATGAGCTCGCGTGCGCGGCGCTGCTCGCGGTTCACACCGTCGAGATCGTCGTGCCCGAGCGCGTAGGCGGAGGCAACGATCACCTCGCCGTCGGAGGAGCGGTACTCGAGCCACGGCGACCCGCTGTCCGTGATCATCGGCTGGCCGAGATCGCCGCCGAGGCGCTCGACCATGCCGGCGAGGTCATCGCCCTGCTCGACGAGCTGGTCGAGCGCACACTCCGGGAGCGCGCCGGCGTAAGCCGTCTCGGAGACGTCGGTCTGCGGCACGGGTGCCATCGCCGGGACGGGCGCGACGACGGCGTGGGCACCGCCCGCGTCCCCGGCCGCGTCGCCGTCGAGCTCGGGCGCCCCGACGAGGAACACGGATCCGTCGGTGTACACCACGTAGCGCGGCGGGCCACCCGGGACGAGGAACCCGGCACGCAGGAGGATCTCGGCGTCGCCGGGCTCACCGGCCGTCGGCGCAGGGTCCGTGCTGCACACGGTGACCGGGCCGACCGGCTCCTCCGGGGCGAGCAGGCTGCAGGCAGGCAGGCCGACGACGGCGAGCGCCGCGAGCAGGACCGCCGCGCTGCGCCCTCGGGTTCGTGGTGGCCGCATGCGGGGATTGTGTCGCCGACGCCGCGGATCCCGCACCCGCATCGATGGGGAGAGGTCCCCGGGCTCGGATGTTAGTGACTAACATTGGGTGCGTGACCACGTCCATGACCCGCCGGCTCCGCACCCGCGAGGCGCTCCAACGCAGCGCTCTCGACCTGTTCGAGCGCCAGGGCTACGACGCCACGAGCGTCGCCCAGATCGCCGTCGACGCCGGCGTCACACCCATGACGTTCTTCCGCCACTTCGCCGCCAAGGAGAACGTGCTGCTGGACGACCCGTACGACCCGGCGATCGCCGACGCCGTCGCCGCAGAACCGCTGTCACTCCCTCCCCTGGTCCGCGCCGTCCGGGGTCTCCGGCGGGCGTGGGCCCATGTCCCCGAACCCGAGGACGAGCACACCCGGCGGCGCGTGCGCATCGTCGCCGCCACGCCGTCGCTCCGGGGCGCCGTCTCGCGCAACAACGCCGAGACGGAGCGGGTGATCGCCGACGGCCTGCTCGCCGGCGGCGCCGAACCCCTCGCGGCCCAGGTAGCGGCCGCCGCCGTCATCGCGGCGCTGACCGCCGCGCTGTACGCCTGGGCCAGCGCCGACGGTCGCAGCCTCGCCGACGCCGTCACCATCGCCCTCGACACGTTGGAGCACGCCGATGGCTGACCTCCCACTCCAGGTGCGCGACCTCGTGCGCACGTTCCCGGGCGGGGCTGGGCTCCACGGGATCGATCTCGACGTCGCACCGGGGTCCGTACATGCCCTCGTCGGCCTGAACGGAGCCGGGAAGACGACGCTCATGAAGGCCGTCCTCGGCATGCTGCGCCCGACATCGGGAACGGTCCGGGTCTTCGGCGCCGACGCGGCGGCGGCCCGGTGGGACGCCGTCGGGCATGTTGTGGCGGGCGCCGCGACGTACGCCGAGCTCACCCTCCGCTCGAACCTGCTCGCGGCAGCGCGGTGGCACGGCCTGGCCGGCGCCCGCGCGGGGGACGCCGTCGACCGGCTGCTCGACGAGCTGGACCTCGCCCGGTACGCGCGGGTGCGCACGAGCCGGCTCTCCGACGGGAACAGGCAACGACTCGCTCTCGCCGGGGCGCTCGTGCACGACCCCGCCCTCGTGGTGCTCGACGAGCCGACGAACACGCTCGACCCGTCCGGCGTCGTCCTCCTGCGCGAGACGCTCCTGCGCCGGGTGGCGGTCGGCGCGGCCGTGCTCGTCTCGAGCCATCACCTCGACGAGGTGGCGCGGATCGCCGACAGGATCACGGTCATCAACCGCGGACGCGTCGTCGGCGCGCTCGACCCGCGCGGTCTCGACATCGAGCGGGAGTTCTTCGCCATCGTGCACGACGACGACCAGCGAGCCTCGCGATGAAGGCGCGCCGTCTCGGCGCCGCGGTCGCCGTCGAGCTGCGCAAGGCAGCGGCGTCGCGCGTGCCACTCGCGACGGCCGCGCTCGTCACGCTGGGCACGGCGGCCCTCGTCACGAGCCTCTCGCTGGCCGCCGACGCCGGGAACCAGCAGGTGCTCGCGCAGCTCGGCGACCTGGCCGGCGCCCATGGCTGGGCACGCACCACCGGCGTGGCCGCGCAGATCGTCTCAGCGGGTGGAGCACTCGCGCTCGGGATCGTGCTCAGCTGGCTCGTCGGACGCGAGTTCGCCGACCGGACAGTCGGCGCACTCTTCGCCCTGCCCGTCCCCCGCGCGAGCACCGCCCTCGCGAAGCTCGTCGTGCACGCCGCCTTCACCGTGGGGCTCGCGGTCGCCACACCCGCCGCGCTCGCCGTCGTCGGCCTCGCGATCGGCGACGGTGTTCCCGACGCGGGTGCCTGGCAGGACCTCGGGCGACTCGCGGCGCTCATCCTCCTGACCGGCGCGGTGGTCGTCCCGGCCGGATGGGTCGCGACCCTCGGGCGCGGCCTGCTGTCCGGCGTCGCCGCCACGATCGGGATCGTGGTCGTGGCGCAGGTCGCCGTCGTGGCCGGCACGGGCGCGTGGTTCCCGTTCGCCGCACCGGCCCTGTGGGCGATGGGGATGACGACGGCGGTGGCGCCTCTCGGAGTGACCCTCGCTGTGGCCGCGGTGTTCGCCGCCCTCACGATGCGGTCGTGGCGACGCCTCCAGCTCGATCGCTGACGGACCGGGCGGGGAGCTTCACACACCCTGGAATCCGATGTCCGACGCCGACCGTGTCATGCGGGTCCCGAACGGCCGGTACGGGACCCTCGAGACACGGTGGGCAGGTGATCAGCCGAGGGTGGTGCCGAAGAGCAGGCCGAGCAGATACGTCGCGGCCGCGGCGCCGAACCCGATGGCCAGCTGCCGCACGGCTCGGCGCAGGGGCGACGCGCCCGAGAGGATCCCGACCGACGCACCGGTGGCGAGCAACGCCACGCCGACCATGCCCGCGGCGACGGCGACGGCGGCCACTCCGCTCATCCCGAACGCGTAGGGCAGCACAGGGATCAGGGCGCCCGAGGCGAAGAAGCAGAAGCTGGAGAAGGCGGCACCCCACGGGCTGCCGATCTCCGCGAAGTCGCGGCCGCGGCGGTGGCTGTCGGAGCGCTCGCCCGGGCGGTACTCGCGGATCGTGCGCTCGGCGTGAGCGGCGGCGTCGTCGGCCGACTCCCCGCGCGCCCGGTACACGAGCGCGAGCTCGTTCGCACCCAGGTCGAGGTGCGGGATCGCCTGACGGGCGAGCGGGTCCGGCGTCGACGCCTCGAGCAGCTCGCGCTGGCTGCTCACCGACACGAACTCCCCCGCACCCATCGAGAGCGCACCGGCGAGCAGCCCGGCGACGCCGGTGAACAGGACGACCGTCGGGTCGACCCCGGTGGCGCCGATGCCGAGGACGAGCGCGAGGTTGGAGACGAGTCCGTCGTTGGCGCCGAACACGGCGGCACGGAACGTGCCGGACAGCTTGGCGCGACCCCGCGCGGCCAAAGACCGCACGACCTCCTCGTGGATGCGCTCGTCGGCGATCATCTGCGGTGTGGCGTCACGCTCCTGGGCGTACACGGCGCGGGCCTCGGCCCGTTGCGCGAGCGCCAGCACGAACACGGAGCCGAACCGGCGGGCCAGCCAACCGAGGGCGCGGGTGCGGGCGGTGCCGCGCACGGGCTTCCCGACGTCGTCGCCGAGCAGCTCGCGCCAGTGCCGCTCGTGCCGCTTCTCCGCATCCGCGAGCGCGAGCAGGATCTCGCGCTCCTCGCCGTCGCGCTTGGCCGCGAGGTCCCGGTACACGGCGGCCTCCGCCTGCTCCTCGGCGAGGTACCGACGCCAACGGCGCAGGTCACGGGCGTCCGGATGGCGGGCGACTGGGGTGCTCACGCCGCCATGATGACAAGCGATCGCTGCTGCGCCAATGTGTCGGGTCGCCCAAACTCCGGGATCGGGCGGCCGCATCGTGGACGTCGGCTGGCCGGGTCGCCGGCTGGCCGGCTCACCGGCCGCCCGGGTGCGGCCAGGCGTGGGTGCGCCCGTGGGGCGCTCGCCCGCCGCGAGGAGCTCAGGCGGCCGCGCGCCGCCGTCGGGCGCCGAGCACGTACGCGAGCACCCCGAGCGCGAGCACGCCCACCCCGGCGAGCACCGCCGTCGTCGGCAGCGTGAACGCGAGCACGAGGCAACCGCCGAGACCGACCGCCGACACCACCCGCGGCGGCCCACCCTCGGCCCGCCGCAGGGTCCACGCCGACGCGTTCGCGATCGCGTAGTACACGAGCACCCCGAACGAGGAGAACCCGATCGCCGCGCGCACGTCCATCAGCGCGGCGACGACGGCGACGACTCCGCCCACCGCCAGCTCCGCGTGCCGCGGGACGCCGGAGGGGTGGACGACGGCGAGCGGCGCCGGGAGGTGCCGGTCGCGCGCCATCGCGAGCGTGGTGCGCGAGACGCCGAGGATGAGCGCGAGCAACGCACCCAGGGCCGCGAGCGCCGCCGCGACCCGCACCACCGGAGCCAGCCCACCCGCTCCGGCCACCTGCACCGCCTCGACGAGCGGCGCCGTCGCCCGCGCCAGGCCGCCGGATCCGAGGACGCGGAGCAGCGCCACCGCCACCAGCGCGTACAGCCCGAGCGCCACGAGGAGCGCGACGGCGATCGCCCGCGGGATCGCGCGGCTCGGGTCGCGCACCTCCTCGCCGAGCGTCGCGATCCGGGCGTAGCCGGCGAACGCGAAGAACAGCAGGCCGGCGGCTTGGAGGACGCCGAGCGGGCCGGTGGCGCCGTCGTCGGACACCGGTACCGCACCGGCAGGGTTGAGCAGGCTCACCGCGACGACGGCGAGCAGCACGGCGACGACGACGGCCACGGCCGCGCGCGTCACCCGCGCCGACCGTTGCACGCCCGCGAAGTTCAGCGCCGTCAGCGCCACCACCGCGGCCACCGCCACCAGGTACTCCTGTCCCGGCCACACGTACAGGCCGACCGTCACGGCCATCGCCGCGCACGACGCCGTCTTCCCGACGACGAACGACCACCCGGCCACGTATCCCCAGAACGGGCCGAGGCGCTCCCGGCCGTACACGTACGTCCCGCCCGCCTCCGGGTAGCGGGCCGCGAGCCGGGCGGACGACGTCGCGTTCGCGTACGCCACCACTGCCGCCGCCGCGAGCGCGAGCAGCAGCGCGTCGCCCGCCGCCTCGGCCGCCGGAGCGAACACGACGAAGACGCCCGCGCCGATCATGGCGGCGAGGCCGACGACGACGGCGTCCGTCGTCGTGAGCGTCCGGCGCAGGTTCACAGGGCCAGCATGGCGGTGCTACGTCACCTCGGCGTCGGCGAGGTGGCCGAGGACGTGCTCGACCGTCCGTTCCACGCTCCAGCCGGTGGTGTCCACCTGGAGCCCGAGCGGCGTGGCGCGGGCGAGCTCGGCGAAGTCGGTCGGATCCCAGCCGCCGTACCCGGTCTTGTCGCGTGCGACGTCGCGCTCGGTCAGCGCCTCCGGGCTCGGCACGAGGACGACGGCGTAGCGCGGCCGCGTCGTCAGGCGCTCCAGGAATCGGGCGAGGTCGTCGCCGAGCAGGATGTCCTGCACGACGGCGACGAACCCGGCCTCGGCGTAGGTGTCGGCGACGCGGGCGGCGAGGTCGTGGCGGAGGTGGAGCTGGGCGGTGGCCTCGTCGCTGAGCGGCGGTTCGGGCTCGGCGCGGCCGGAGACCACGAACCGTCGGAACACGTCGCCGCGGACGTGCGCGGCTCGCGGGAGCCGCTCGGCGAGCCCTTGCGCGACCGTCGACTTGCCGGCAGCCATCGCGCCGGTCACGACGACGACGGGGGGCGGTTCGGGGAGGGAGATCACCCGGGCGACGCTACCGGCCCTGCCCTGCCCTGCGCCCCCCTCCGCGAACCTCGTACCTCCCGTCGAGCTTCGCACCCTGGGGTGCGAAGCTCGACGGGAGGTGCGAGGTTCGGCGGGGCGCAGCACGGCACACTGTCGATCGTTGCCGCTCCCGTTCGACCTAGGGATGCGCCGGCGTCGGCGCGCCCGCGCACCACCGGTGCACCACGAGACACAGGAGAACACCCATGACCGAGCCCGCGACCCACACCCTGGACGTGCCCGGCGCCGTCCTGACCTACGACGTCCGCGAACCGGCGACGTCGAGCGGTGCTCCGCCCCTGTTCGCCCTCGGATCACCGATGGCGGCCGGCGACTTCGCGACGCTCGCGAACCTGCTCGACGACCGCGTCGTCATCACGTACGACCCGCGCGGCATGGAGCGCAGCACCCGCACCGAGGGCGGCCCCGTCACGCCGGAGACCCACGCGGACGACTACCACCGCGTGGTCGAGGCGGTCGGGCTCGGCCAGGTGGACGTGTTCGCCTCGAGCGGTGGAGCGCTCAACGCGCTGGCCTGGGTCGCGGCGCATCCCGGCGACCTCCGCACGCTCGTCGCCCACGAGCCGCCGCTGACGTCGCTGCTCGAGGACAGCGAGACGGTCGCCCGCGTCCAGGCCGACATCGTCGAGACGTACGAGCGGGACGGCTACGGCCCCGCCATGGCGAAGTTCATCCAGCTCGTGTCGTACACGGGGCCGCTCCCGGACGACTACCTGGACCAGTCGGCGCCGGACCCGGCGATGTTCGGCCTGCCGACCGAGGACGACGGCTCGCGGGACGACCTGCTGATGGCCAACATGAGGACGCTGCCCGAGTTCGTGCCAGAAGCTGACGCGCTGCGTGAGTCCGGCGTGCGGATCGTCCCCGCCACCGGGAGCGAGGGCGAGGGCACCGTGGCGCGCCGGGGCGGCGAGGCGCTGGCGGCCCTGCTCGGCCTGCGGGCCGCGCAGTTCCCGGGCGGTCACGGTGGGTTCGTGGTGAACGCGTGGTCACCGGACAACGACCCGACGCCGTTCGCGGCGCGGCTGCGGGAGGTCCTCGCCGGCTGAGCGCCTGCGCGGAGATGTCGGAGGCCGGGGATACGTTCTCTTCAGATCCCTCGGAGGCCCCGTGTTCCTGCTCGACGACCGCTTCATCTACTCGCCCACGGACATCGCGCGTGCCGAGTGCCCGTATGCCGCGCTGTGCGTGGCGGACGAGAAGCTCGGGCTCGCGGAGCCGCTCGTCGTCGAGGACGCGATGCTGGAGCGTGCCGCACGGCTGGGCGATGCGCACGAGGCCCGGGTGCTGGCCGCGTACCGGGCGCGGTTCGGCTCGTTCGACCCGGCCCAGCGTCGGGGGGTCGCGGAGATCGGCGACGACGTCGAGCGGTCCGGCGCGGAGTTCCGCGCCTCACTCCCGCGCGCCCGGGAGGAGACGCTCGCCGCGATCGCCGGCGGCGCCGACGTCGTCTTCCAGGCGACCTTCTTCGACGGCCGGTTCTACGGGCGCGCCGACTTCCTGCTCAAGACGCAGGACGACAGTCGCGAGGCGACGTACGCCGTCGTCGACACGAAGCTCACCGAGAAGGTCCGCACGCACGCGCTGCTGCAGATGGCCGCGTACGCCGACCAGCTCCTGGCGGAGGGCGTGCAGGTCGAACCGACGATGAGCCTGCACCACGGGAGCGGGGAGCGCACGCAGCACGACCTGGCCGACGTGCTCGAGGTGTACCGGCACGAGCGCCGGCTCCTCGAGGCTCTGCTGGACGCCCACCACGCGCGGGGTGTGCCGGCGTCGTGGCTCGAGTGGCGGGGTGACGTGGATCCGCCCGAGCTTGCGGCGCTCGGGCTGGACGCGCTCTCGCGCCGTGCGTGCGGGCGGTGCGACTACTGCGCGCGGGAGGTCGAGCGGCATCGCGACACGCGGCTGATCTCCGGCATCCGCGCGGCGCAGCGTGCGCGCCTGCAGGAGGTCGGGATCTTCACGCTGGACGAGCTGGCGGGCAGCTCCGGGCCGGTGCTGGGCACGTCCGACGCCGTGCTGGCGCGGCTGCGTCGGCAGGCCGCGATGCAGGTCGGGCAGCTCGAGCGGATGGCCGACGCCGAGGCGGCCGGGCTGCTCGTCGTCGACGGCGCGCGCGTCGAGGCGCCCGACGGCGCTCAGGCGCCCGAGCGGGCTCTGTTCCTCCCGCTGGTGCGGGCCGAGGTGGTGGACGCCGCAGCCCTGCGGGCGCTCCCCGAGCCCGACGCCGGGGACATCTACTTCGACTTCGAGGGCGACCCGATGTGGACGACCTCGGGCGCGATGGAAGGGGGCCTCGAGTACCTCTTCGGCCTCATCGAGGAGCCGGTCACGGGCGGTCACCCCGCGCACGCCCTGGACCGCGCCCCGGAGGGCTCCGGTGAACGGTACGTCGCCTTCTGGGCGCACGACCGTGCGGAGGAGAAGCAGGCACTCGTCGACTTCCTCGCCTACGTCGCCCAGCGCCGGGCGCAGCATCCCGGGATGCACGTCTACCACTACGCGAACTACGAGAAGACGGCGCTGCGGCGCCTCGCCGAGCGGCACCTGGTCGGGGCGGACGAGGTCGAGGAGCTGATCACCTCCGGCGTCCTCGTGGACCTGTACCCCATCGTGAAGAACAGCGCGGTGGTGTCGCAGGGGTCGTACTCGATCAAGAAGCTCGAGCCGCTGTACATGGGTGCCGAGCTGCGCGACTCCGGCGGCGTGACCTCCGGCGGGGACTCGGTCATCCAGTACGCGAGCGCCACGCTCCTGCGCGCCGACGGCGACGAGCCCGGCTTCGCCGAGATCATGGAGAGCATCGCCGACTACAACCGGTACGACTGCGTCTCGACCCGGCGGCTCACGCTGTGGCTCCGCGAGCGGGCGGCCGAGCACGGGGTGCTGCTCGGCGCCGGGATGCCGGACGTCGCCATGCTGGCCGAGCAGGTCGCGCAGGTCGCGGCGGAGCAGGGTGCGGCGGACTCGGACTCGTCGGGTACCGATGTGGTGCCCGACGCGGCGGGCCAGGCGCCGGGAGCGGACCGCGCGGCGCCGACGACGGCACCGCCCGCACCGACGCCCGGTGCCGCCGGACCGCCGGCACCTCCCGCCGGACCCGGTGGCGTCGAGCCCACCCCTGCCGCGCCGGAACCCGGTACGGCCGAGCCCGACCCCGAACGGATCCTCACGGATCGGCTCCTCGCCGCCGCGGGGCCGGACCGTGACGCGCGGAGCGCCGATGCCCAGGCGTACGCGCTGCTCGCCGCAGCGCTGGACTACCACCGGCGGGAGGAGCTCCCGTTCTGGATCGAGCACTACGGGCGGCTCGCCGACCCGATCGAGTGGTGGTCGGACGCGCGCGAGGTCATGGTCGCGGACGCGGTCGAGGTCGTGACCGACTGGACGCCGAGGGCGTCGGGGAAGGGATCCGAGCGCGTCCTGAAGATGATCGGGCTGCTCGGGTCCGGGAGCTCGGTGGACGCCGGCGCGGAGGTGTTCCTCGTGTACGCGCCGCCACTCCCGGCGGGGATGGTCGCCCCGGACGGCTGCGTCCGCGCGACGACGTACGCCCGTGTGGTCGAACGGGGCATCTCCGACGACGGCGCCGCCGACGTCCTGGTCGTGACCGAGGGAGCGGGTCGCGGCGCGGGCGAGACTCCGGCCGTGCCCATGGCCGTCGCGCCCGGTGCCCCGCCGCCCGCACGCGGCATCAAGGCGGCGATCACGCGGCTCGCGGAGAACGTCGTCGAGACGCTGCCCGCGGCGCCCGAGCAGCCCTGGCCGCCGAGCGCCGACGACGCAGCCCCCCGCCCGGTGCCGGACCCGCCGCGCCTCCCGGCGCAGCCGGGCCTCGACGTGCTGGCGCGGCGAGAGCCACGACTCGTCGGCACGACGTCGCTCCCGGTCGTGGCCGACGAGGACTACGTCACCGCCATCACCGCAGCGACGGCGGCGCTGGATCGCTCCGCGCTCGCGGTGCAGGGACCGCCCGGAACGGGCAAGACGTACGTGGGCGCGCGCGTCGTCGGACGCCTCGTGCGCGAGCTCGGCTGGCGCGTGGGCGTCGTCGCGCAGTCGCACGCCGTGGTGGAGCACTTCCTCGACGAGGTCGTGGCAGCAGGGCTCGAACCGTGGCGCGTGGGCAAGGCCCCGCAGCGTCCGAGGGACGCAAGCGGCGGCGACGACGCGTCCCCCGCGCGCTCCTCGTGGACCGAGCTCGCGCGCGGCGGCTACGCGGACTTCCTCCGCGACGGCATCGAGGGCGGCTGCGTCATCGGTGGCACGGCGTGGGACTTCACGAACCGGTCCCGGGTGGAGGCGGAGGGCCTGGATCTCCTGGTCGTCGACGAGGCCGGCCAGTTCTCGCTCGCGAACACCGTGGCGACGTCGACCGCAGCTCGACGCCTGCTGCTGCTGGGCGACCCTCAGCAGCTGGCGCAGGTGAGCCAGGGCGACCACGCCGAGCCGATCGACTCCTCCTCGCTCGCGTGGATCTCCGGTGGCGCCGAGGCGTTGCCCCCCACCCACGGATACTTCATCGAGCGCACGTGGCGCCTGCACCCGGCGTTGTGCGAACGCGTCTCGGCGTTGTCCTACGCGGGAGCCCTGCTGCCGCAGGCCGAGGTCACGGCTCGCCGCCACCTCGACGGGCTGCCGCCCGGGGTCCACCTGCGGACGCTGCGGCACCGCGGGAACGCGACGTCGTCGCAGGAGGAGGCCGACGAGGTCGTCGCGCAGGTCCGGTCGCTGCTGGGTCGCACATGGACCGATCCGCAGTTCTTCCCGGCGTCCCGGGCGCTCAGCCAGGCCGACGTGCTCGTCGTGGCCGCCTACAACGCGCAGGTCGCGCTCGTCCGCACCACGCTCGACGCCGTCGGGCTGGTCGACGTGCGGGTCGGCACCGTCGACAAGTTCCAGGGCCAGGAGGCCGCCGTCGTGCTCGTGACGCTCGCCGCGTCGAGCTCGCGGGAGATTCCCCGCGGGGTGGGCTTCCTGCTCAACCGGAACCGGCTCAACGTGGCGATCTCGCGCGGCCAGTGGGCCGCCGTCGTCATCCGGTCCGCCGGCCTGACTGACGCCATCCCGTCGAACGCGCGGGCGCTCGCCGACCTCGGGGCGTTCCTCGACCTGTGCGCGCGCTCGCTCGAGCTCGAGGAGGCTGGCGCACCCGCCTGACGACCGCCCCGCGCGGATACGTCGGAGCGGGTTCCGCCGCGCGGCCCGAGTGCTGGTCGGCTCGGCGTCGCAGCGCCGCCCCGGCATAGGTTCGACGCGTGCTGATCGCCGCGCTCGTCATGCTCGCCGTGCTCGTCGGCGCCAGCATGCAGCGCTCCGCCGGCATGGGGTTCGCGATGGTCGCGGCGCCGTTCCTCGTCCTCCTCGTCGGGCCGCTGCCCGGTGTCCTGCTCGTCAACTTCGCCGGGTTCACGACGTCGGCGCTCATCCTCACGCGCGTGTGGCGCGACGTGTCGTGGCGCCGGATCGCCGTCCTCGTCCCGTCGTCGCTGCTCGGGATCGTTCCGGGTGCCTTCCTGGCCGGGGCGGTCGACTCGTCGGTCCTCGAGATCGTCGTCGGCGCGATGGTCCTGCTCGGCCTGAGCCTGGCGCTGCTGTTCCACGGGGGCTCACAGGTGAGCGGCGCGACCCCGCTCGTCCTGGCCGGAGCCGGCGGCGGACTCGGCAGCGTCACGGCCGGCGTCGGCGGTCCCGCGATGAGCGTCTACGCGATCCTCTCGCGCTGGGACCAGCGCACGTTCGCCGCGACCTGCCAGCCGTTCTTCATGGCGACGGCCGCGGGTTCCGCCCTGGTCAAGCTGGGGACCGGCACGGCCGTGCTCCCGTCGTTCCCGGCCGGCGTCTGGATCGGGATCGGCGCGTGCCTGCTCCTGGGGCTCCTCGTGGGTGAGTGGCTGGCCAAGGTCCTCGCGCAGTCGACGGCGCGGCGTCTCATGCTCACGCTCGCGTACGTGGGCTCGATCACGACGGTCGTCCACGGCATCCTCGCCCTCACCGGCGTCATCTCTCCGCTGCCTGCCTGAGGCCGGCGCGCGGCCTGCGCGCCCCCGGTATCCCCTGCACGCACCGGACGCCGTCGACCTATCCTGCGCGAGCCTCCGGATGATCGGCGCCAACCCCTGCGTCACGCTGTTCGACGACGACGGCCCGTCCGCGTACGCCTCGCTGTGGCGGGTCGACTGGTCCGAGCAGGGCGGGACGGGGCGCGTGATCGTGCTCGCCGCCGACGGCCGGGTCCGCGTGATCGGCTCCGACCCGGACCTCGCGCGCTGGATGGTCGAGTCCCTTCAACAAGCACCTGGGCGGGCAGCCGGCCGGCATCGACTGGAGCGCACCGGAGTACACGCAGGCGGAGGTCACGTTCGACCTGGACCTGGCGATCGGCCTCCGGGCGGGGGGCGACGACGTCGCCGTCGCCATCACGGGACCCATCGACCGCATGCTGACGCGCAAGGAGGCGTACGACCTCGGCGGCACCCCGAACGTGCTGTCGACCGTGTGGATCCCGTGCCGCGAGGCCGAGGTCACCGTGGGCGGCCTCCGGCTCGCCGGGCGGCCCGACGTGGACGAGGACGCTCCGATGTCGTCGGCGTTCATCGCGGAGGCCGAGGTGTGGGGCTGGACCACCGGGGAGCGCGGGCCGGGATCGACGTCGCCCTCGTCGCGGTAGCGGACTCCACCGGTCCTCTACCGCTCGTAGCGTCGTCGACGCCACCAGCCGAGGAGGAGCCCATGACCACCACGACCCCCACCAGCCGGACCGCCGAGGACGAGCGCACGCTGCTCCTGACCTCGCTCGCCGCGCAGCGACAGCTGCTGCGCACGGCCACGTTCGGCCTGACCGAGGACGAGGTGCGCGTGACGCCGTCGGCGAGCACGCTCAGCCTGGGCGGCCTCGTCAAGCACGTCGCCCTGACCGAGCAGGACTGGAGCGACCGGGTGCGCGACGCGGACCGCGTGGCCCGCGGACTCCCGTCGAGGCTCGACCAGGACGGCGACCGCACCGAGGCCTGGGCCGCGTACGCGCGCGGCTTCCGGCTGGACGACGACGAGACGCTCGCGGGCGCCCTGGCGTTCTACGCGGACGTGGCCGCGGAGACCGAGGCGACGGTCTCCGCCGTCGATCTCGACCTGATCGTCCCCGTGCCGCCCGACCCGTGGTTCGCACCGGGCGAGGTGTGGACCGCGCGACGCGTCCTGGTCCACCTGCTCGCCGAGACGGCGCAGCACACGGGGCACGCGGACATCGTCCGGGAGTCGCTCGACGGGGCCACGGCGTACCCGTTGCGCGCCGCCGCGGAGCACTGGGACGCCGGCGGCTGGGTGACGCCGTGGGAGCGGCGACGCGACGACGCCCCCACGGGCTGACGCGGATCGATGCCGCGCCAAGCCCGGTCCGGCGGGTGACTCAGGGCATCGGGGCACGCAGGAGCGCGTCGGGCGCACCGACCTCGCGGATGTCGAGCTCGGCGATCGCGCCCAGCGGCAGGTCCGTCCAGCCCGTCGCCTCGATCGTGTCGCCCGGTGCCGCCGTCCACGACGACACCTGCTCGACGGCGCCGTCGGCGTCGGTGACGTACAGCCCGAAGACGCGGGCCGGTCCCCCGCCGTCGACGTCGCCATAGCCGGACGAGCCGTAGCTGCACGTGGAGGAGATTCGGGTGCCGCCGTCGCGAGCGGCGAGCTGTGCGCTCGCGCTCAACGGCGCGCCCTGCGCCTGCGCCGTCGTCGCGAACGTGACGTCCACCTCCTGCGGGGCGCGGAGCCCTGGCACGACGACGGCGAGCAGCAGGGCGACGACAGCCGCGACACCTGCACACGCACCGACGACGGCGGCGAGGCGGCGCCGCCGTCGTCCGCGCCGCACCCGCTCCACGAGCGGGCCGAGTGGGACCGTGGGGCCGAGGCCCGGTGAGGCGACGGCTCCTCCGGTGGTCGCGGCGGGTCGCGCGGCATCGCTCCCTCGAGCGGCGTCCTCGGAGCCGGCGTCGTCGGGATCCACGAGCGCGAGCGCCTCGTCCGCGGGAAGAGCGCCGAGCAGCCCGGGCAGGCCGGCGAGCTCGCCGACGGCGGCACGGCAGTCGGCGCAGCCGGCGAGGTGGCGTTCGTACTCGTCCCGCTCGGCCGGCGCCAGGGCGCCGAGGACGTAGGCCGAGTCCCAGTCGGCGTACTGATCGGTCGGGGTCATCGGGTCACCCCCTTCTCCTGGAGCGCGAGCCGGAGCGCGCGGAGGCCGTAGTGCAGCCGTGACTTCACCGTGCCGGCGGGAATCCCGGCGGCGGACGCGATCTGCGCCACCGACCATCCGCCGTAGTACGCCCGGACGACGACGGACCGGTGCTCCGGCGTCAGCGCCGCCAGGGCGTCGGCGACGAGCCACTGGTCGAGCAGGTGGTCGCTCTCGTCGTCGACGGCGACGTCCGGCGGGTCCCAGGCCGGTCGCTCGTGCCGCCGACGTGCCGTGCGGTGCTCGTCGATGACGAGGTGCCGGGCGACGGTGAACAGCCACGCCCGCGCGGACCGCTGGGTCTCGTCGAGCACCTCGGGCTTGCGCCAGGCACGCACGAGCGTCTCCTGGACCACGTCGTCGACTCCGCCCCCCTCGACCCCGAGCGCGACGACGTACCGGCGCAGCGCCGGTGCGTGCGCGTCGTGCAGCGCACGCATGAGCAACGCCTCGTCGTCCATCGCCGTACCTCCACCTCTAGCACGGGGGCCGGGACCGAGCGGTTCAGGTCGCGTTCTCCCATCATCCTCCGCTCCCGGCCTCGGGGGGAGGACGACGACCCTGCGTCGGGGTCCGATCGGCGCCGCGATGAACCTCTCCCGCACCGGGTCCGTGCCAGGGATGTCGGGCCACCCCTCGGTGGACCGGCGCAGCGATCGGAGGAGAACGATGCGCACACTGTCCAGACTTCCCGCACACCGGCCGGGACTTCTCGCGGCGGCGGCCGCCGTCGTCGTCCTCACGCTCGCCGGGTGCGGCGGCGACGGAGGGGACGACGGCGCGGAGCCGGCGGCGGGCGGGGACGGCCCGACGGTCGAGATCATCGAGCCGGCGGACGGCGACAGCCTGAGCGCGCCGTTCACGTTCGTCGTGTCCTCGAGCGAGGAGCTCGGCACGACGGAGTCCGGCAACCACCACGTCCACCTGTACTTCGACGGCGACGACAGCGCCTACGAGGTGATCGAGTCCGGCAACGGCGAGGAGCACGAGATCACGGCCGACTCGCCCGCCCTGGAGGGCCTCGAGCAGGGCGAGCACACGATGAACGTGTCGCTGCGCAACGCCGACCACTCCGCCGCCGGCGCCGAGGACGAGATCACCGTGACGATCGAGACGGCCGGCGGCGACTCGGGCGACACGGGCGATGGGTACTGACCTCGTCGGGACCGTCGAGCGCAACAACCGCCGGACCCGGTGGCTGCACGCCGGGGTGTACGTGCTCGTGCTGGTGCTGCTGCTCACCGGGTGGTGGCTGACGCTCGGCCAGGAGGGTCGGCCGAGCGTGCTGGCGCGGCTCCTGCGCCTGCCCGACGCCGAGATCCACACGTGGGCCGGGTGGGCGTTCGCCGCGATCGCGGCCGCCGGCGTCACGCTCGGGTGGCGTGCGGCGCGCACCCTGCTGACCGACTCCGTGCGGTTCCGCCGCACGGACCTCGGCTGGTTCGCGCGCTGGCCCAAGGCCGTGCTCACGGGCCGGTTCGGCCGCCACGACGGGCACTTCGACCCCGGCCAGCGCATCGCCAACCTCGTCATGCTCGCCCTGCTCCTGGCGCTGATCGTCAGCGGCGTCGGACTGTGGGCGGTCTCGGGCGGGCCGGCGTTCGTCTGGTTCAACCGGGTGCACCGGTGGTCGACGTGGGTGATCACCCCGGTGCTGCTCGGTCACATCCTCATCGCGGCCGGGGTGCTGCCCGGATACCGCGGCGTGTGGCGCGCGATGCACCTCGGCGGGCGGCTGCGCCGCCGCGACGCCGCCCGGGTGTGGCCGGGATGGCTCGAGCGACGGGACGACGATCGCGCGGAGCGTTGAACCGTTCGGCCACCTTCCCCGTGCCTAGGGTGACGTCCACGACCATGAGGGCGACCATGAGGCGGCATGGAGGAACGCATGGACACGGCACGATCCGATCTGCTCGAGCACCACGAGGAGCTCCGAGACACCCATCTCTGCGTGACGCGGCGCGGCGTCGTCGCGAGCGGCATCGCGGCTGTCGGCGCCGCGTGCCTCGCGGCGTGCTCCGGCGGCTCCCCGGGGGAGGATCCCTCGACGAGCGGTGCCGAGGAGCCCACCGCCGACGAGCCCTCGAGCGAGGGGCCGACGGACGAGTCGAGCGAGCCGGGCGGCGAGAGCCCGGCGGGCGCCGTCGTCGCCCAGCTCGACGACGTCCCGGTCGGCGGCGCGCTCAGCGTCGAGATCGCCGGCCAGCCGGCGCTGCTCACGCAGCCCGAGGAGGGCACGGTCAAGGCGTTCAGCGCGATCTGCACGCACCAGGGCTGCACTGTCGCACCCGGCGAGGGCGAGCTCGCGTGCCCCTGCCACGGCTCGGCGTTCGCGCTCGCGGACGGAGCCGTGCTGGGCGGCCCGGCGCAGGAACCCCTGCCCGAGATCACCGTGACGGTGACGGACGGAGCGGTGGTGGCATCGTGACCGAGGTCTCGGGGTTGCCGGCGCACGTCCTCCTCGTGCACGCCGTGATCGTGCTGCTGCCTCTGGCGGCGCTGTGCGTGGCGGTGTCCGCGGTGTGGCCGGCCGCGCGACGCCGGCTCGGCATCGTGACCCCGCTCCTCGCGATCGCGGTGGCGATCCTCGTCCCGGTCACGGCGAACGCCGGCGAGTGGCTGCTGCCGCGGGTCGGCGGAGCGCCGCTCGCCGTCGAGCACGCCGGGTTCGGGCGCACCATGTGGTGGTGGTCGACGGCGCTCGCCGTCGTCGCGATCGCGCAGTACCTCTGGTCCCGGCGGGCCGCACGTGGAGCCCGAGGCGAGGACGCCGAGAGCGGGGGCGGCGACGGCGGTGGCCCGCGGTGGGTCGCCGTCGTCCTGCTGGTCCTGGCGCTGGCGGTGCCCGCCGGCGCGGTGTTCCGGACCGTCCAGACCGGTGAGTCCGGGACCCGCGCCGTGTGGGAAGGGTCCTTCAGCACCGACTGACGACCTCGAGCTGCCTCGGCCACCGGCGATCCGACCCCTGCACCCCGGTGGCCGAGGCGTCGCCGCGCCGGTAGACACGGGCTGTGCGCTTGCTGGTCCTCGCTGCTCGGCACTACCCGTGGGTCGTCGGGACCCTCCTCGTCGCGGCAGCAGCCGCCGTCATGATGGCCACTCCGGCCCGCGAGCTCGTGCCGTGGCTGCTCGGCGGCTACGCGCTCGTCGTCGCTGCCCGCTCCGCGTGGGGCATGGTCCGCGACCTCATGGCCGGCACGCTGGGCATCGACCTTCTCGCCGTGACGGCGATCTGCGCCACCGTCGCCGTCGGCGAGTACTGGGCAGCGCTCGTGGTCGTCCTGATGCTCACCGGCGGCGAGGCGCTCGAGGACTATGCCGCCCACCGGGCGCGCCGCGACCTCACGTCACTGCTCTCCCACGCACCTGAGCGCGGTCACCAGATCCGGCCGGACGGCACCACCGAGGACGTCCCGATCGCCGACGTACGTCCGGGCGACCGGCTCGTGGTCCGCCCGCACGAGACGGTGCCGGTCGACGCGACGCTCGTCTCGCCGTCGGGCACGTTCGACGAGTCGACACTGACGGGCGAGAGCCTGCCGGTGGACCTCACCGTCGGCCAGGAGGTTCTGAGCGGCGCCGTCAACGGATCGAGCGCCGTCACCATCGCGGCGACGCGGAGCGCCGCGGACAGCCAGTTCCAGCAGATCGTCGCTCTCGTAGCGGAGGCCGCGGAGAGCAAGTCTCGGGTCGTGCGTCTCGCGGACCGGTTCGCCGTACCCTTCACCGCCGTCGCGCTCGGCATCGCCGGGACGGCGTGGTGGCTCTCCGGCGAGGCGGTGCGGTTCGCGGAGGTGCTCGTCGTCGCGACACCGTGCCCGCTCATCATCGCGGCGCCGGTCGCGTTCATGGCCGGCATGAGCCGTGCCGCGCGCGAAGGCGTGATCGTCAAGAGCAGCGCCACGCTCGAGGTGTTCCACCGCGCCCGGACCGTCGCGTTCGACAAGACCGGAACGCTGACCTGGGGCCGCCCCGACCTGACGGACGTGCGCCCGAGCGACGCCTTCGAGGCCGACGACGTCCTGCGGCTCGCGGCGTCGGCGGAGCAGTACTCCGCGCACACGCTGGCCGCGTCGGTCGTCGCAGGCGCGCAGCGGCGTGGCCTGGCACGCTCGCCGGCCGAGCACGCGGACGAGGTGACGGCGGGAGGGGTGAGGGCTCGCGTCGACGGACGGGACGTCGTCGTCGGCAAACGGTCGTTCGTCGCCGAGGCCGTCGGCTCCGACATCGCCGCGACGCCCCTGACCAGCGGCGAGCTCGCCGTGTACGTGGCTGCGGACCGCACGTACACGGGCGCGCTGGTGCTGCGCGACGAGGTCCGACCCAACGCCCGTGCCACGATCGCCGACCTGCGGCGTCAGGGCATCCGTCACATCCTCATGCTCACGGGGGACGCGGAGGCGACGGCACAGCACGTGGCCGCCGAGCTCGCGATCGACGACGTCCGGGCGGGCTGCCTCCCGGCCGACAAGGTCGCGGCGGTGCGGGCCGTGACCCCGCGGCCCGTCGTCATGGTCGGCGACGGCGTCAACGACGCACCCGTGCTCGCGACGGCGGACGTCGGGATCGCGATGGGCGCGCGCGGTTCGACGGCGGCCAGCGAGTCCGCCGACGTCGTCATCCTGCGCGACGACATCTCCCGGGTGGCCCGTGCGCTCGCCGTCGGCCGCGAGACCGTCGACGTCGCTCTCCAGAGCATCTGGTTCGGGATCAGCCTGAGCGTCGCGCTGATGCTCGTCGCAGCGTTCGGGGTGCTGCCCGCGATCGTCGGCGCCTGGTTGCAGGAGGCGGTCGACGTCGTCTCGATCCTGTGGGCGTTGCGCGCCGTCGGCTCGCGCGGGACTCGCGGCGTGCGGACGGCCGAGACTCCGCGCGCGGAGCCGAGCCGGGTGTGACATCCGCCGACGGGGCGACGACGCCGCTCGCCGACGGCACGCTCGTTGCCTCCGGGGCTACGACGCGAAGTGGGGTCGATCCGGGAGCGCATTGCTCCCGGATCGACCCCACTCCTTGTCGACGCCCGTCCAGGCCCGCCGACGGCGCCTGCCGCGGCTACGCCGTCGGCACGCCCAGGCCCGCCCGCACCTCGCGCGTCGCCGCGACGATGTTCCGCAGCGAGTCCACCGTCTCGGCGTAGCCGCGGGTCTTGAGCCCGCAGTCCGGGTTCACCCAGAGCCGGCGCGCCCCGACGGAACCGAGCGCCGCCGACAGCAGCTCGGTGACCTCGGCCTGGCTCGGCACGCGCGGCGAGTGGATGTCGTAGACGCCGGGGCCGATGCCGCGCGCGAACCCGGACCGCTCGATGTCGGGCAGGATCTCCATCCGCGACCGCGCCGCCTCGATCGACGTCACGTCGGCATCGAGCCCGTCGATCGCCTCGATGACCTCGCCGAACTCCGAGTAGCACAGGTGCGTGTGCACCTGGGTGGCCTCGACCGCGCCGGACGTCGCCAGCCGGAACGAGCGCACCGACCAGTCGAGGTACGCCTGCTGGTCCGCACGCCGCAGCGGCAGGAGCTCTCGCAGCGCCGGCTCGTCCACCTGGATGATGCCGATCCCGGCGGCCTGCAGGTCGGCGATCTCGTCGCGCAGCGCCAGCGCCACCTGGTTGGCCGTGTCGCCGAGCGGCTGGTCGTCGCGCACGAACGACCACGCGAGGATCGTCACCGGTCCGGTGAGCATGCCCTTGACCGGCGCCGACGTCAGCGACGCCGTGTACGCCGACCACTCCACGGTCATCGGCGCGGGCCGCGACACGTCGCCCCACAGGATCGAGGGCCGCGTGCACCGCGACCCGTACGACTGCACCCAGCCGTTCTCCGTGACCGCGAACCCGTCGAGCAGCTCCGCGAAGTACTGCACCATGTCGTTGCGCTCGGGCTCGCCGTGCACGAGGACGTCGAGGCCCAGCTCCTCCTGCAGCGTCACGACCCGCGCGATCTCGGCCCGCATCTCCTCCGCGTACTGCGCGTCGGTCAGCTCGCCGCGTCGGTGCGCGGCCCGCGCCCGGCGGATCTCGGCGGTCTGCGGGAACGAGCCGATCGTCGTCGTCGGCAGCGGCGGGAGGTCGAGAACGGCGTCCTGGGCAGCGACCCGCGCGTCGTACGCGGCGCGGTGGAAGTCGGCCTCGGTGAGCGCCGCGAGCCGCTCGCGGACCTCCGGACGCCGCACGCCGGCCGTCGTCGGCCGCGTCGAGCGGACCTCGCGGGACGCCGCGAACGCCTCCGGCGCGCCGTCGGGACCGGCGGCGAGAGCGAGGACCTCGCCCACCTTCTCGTCGGCGAACGCCAGCCAGCTCTTGAGCGTCGGGTCGAGGTTCGGCTCGTCGTCGAGCGTGTGCGGCACGTGGAACAACGACGTCGATGTCGAGGTCGTCACCCGGGCGGCGCCCACCCCCTCGAGCGCGGCGAGCTTCTCGGCGGCGGCGTCGAGGTCGGTGCGCCAGATGTTGTGCCCGTCGACGACGCCGCCGACGAGGGTCACGTTCTCGATCCCGGCGACGTCCTCGTCCGGGGCGGAGCCCCGCACGAGGTCCACGCCGATCGCCTCGACACCGCTCGCGGCGAGCTCGCGGATCGCGCAGCCGAGGCGCGCGTACGGCGTCGCGACGAACAGCGCGGGCCGCGAGGACGACGGCGCAGCGAGCGTCCCGTAGGCACGCGCCACCGCCGCCTTCACCTCGTCGCGCGGCACGTCCCACGTGTCGGAGGTGAGCGCCGGCTCGTCGAGCTGGACCCACGGCGCCCCGGCCGCCGCGAGCGCGGCGAGCAGCTCCGCATAGGCGGCGACGACGTCGTCCAGCCGGTCGAGCGGCGAGAAGCCGGCGGGAGCGCCGTCGGCCGCCTTGCTGAGGAGGAGGAAGGTCACGGGTCCGACGAGCACGGGACGCGTGCGCACCCCGGCGTTCAGCGCCTCGGTGAACTCCTGGACCCGCCGCCGGCCGACGAACCGGATCGGCGTGGCCGGCCCGATCTCCGGCACGAGGTAGTGGTAGTTCGAGTCGAACCACTTCGTCATCTCGAGCGGCGCCCGGTCGCCCTCGCCGCGCGCGATGGTGAAGTAGCCGGCGAGGTCCACCGTGCCGTCGTCGCCCACGAGGTCGGTGAACCGCTCGGGCACGGCACCGATCGCCAGCGCGGCGTCGAGCACCTGGTCGTAGTACGAGAAGTCGAGCGGCACCGACGCGTCGTCGGCACCGAGGCCGAGCGCTGCCAGGTGCGAGCGGGTCCGAGCGCGCAGGTCCGACGCCGTCGCCTCGAGCGCATGTGCGTCGGTGCGCCCGGCCCAGAACGACTCGACGGCCTTCTTGAGCTCGCGGTGCGGGCCGATCCGGGGGTAGCCGAGGACGGTCGCGGCGGGGAACTCGGGCTGGGACAGGTGCTGGGTCATGCGTTTCCTCGTCTCGGAAGGGCGGCCACGAGGGCCTGTGGTGCGGCGTGATCGGGGGACGGCGGAGCGGCCGACCCGGGCCGGGCCGCGCCCGGCACGCGACCGAAGGCGTGCTCGAGCACGGCGAGGGAGGCCTCCGCGCGGTTGAACGTGTACAGGTGGATCCCGGGGGCGCCGGCGGCGAGCAGGTCGGCCACCAGCGCGAGCGTCGCCGTCAGCCCGATCGCGACGCGCTCCTCGTCGTCGGCCGCGTCGAGTCGCGCGAGCAGCTCGGCGGGCAGCGGGATGGCGTTGAGCTCGCAGAGCCGCCGGATCCGGCGGGGGTCGGTGAGGGGCAGGACGCCGGGCACGAGCGGGATCCGCACGCCCGCGCCCCGGGCGGCGTCCACTAGGGCGGTGTACGCCCGGACGTCGAAGAAGACCTGCGTGATCGCGTAGTCCGCGCCGCACCGCTGCTTGGCGACGAGCGCCTCCAGGTCGCAGTCGCGCACGCGGAACTCCGCCCCCGGGTGCTCCTGCATCCCCGGGTACGCGGCGACGGCGATCGACAGGCGGTTCGCGACGTCGGCGTGCGCGTTCCCGGCGAACCGCTCGTCCTCGAGGTCGCGGATGAGCGCCACGAGGTCGCACGCGCGCGCCAGGCCACCAGGGGCCGGTCTCCAGTCGGGGTTGCCCGCCGGCGGGTCGCCGCGGAGGGCGAGGAAGTCGCGGACGCCGTCGTCGAGGAATCCCCCGACGACGTCCCGCGCGTGCTCACGGGACAGCCCGACGCAGGTGAGGTGCGCGACGGCGGGCACGTCCGTCTCGGTGAGGATGCGCCGCACGAGCGACTGCGACGCCGTCGCGGTGCTGCCCGACGCGCCGTACGTCACGGAGAAGTAGTCGGGATCCGCGCCGACGAGCGCCTCGACCGTCTCCCAGGCGCGCTCCTCACCGGCGGGCGTGCGCGGCGGGTAGAGCTCGAACGAGATCGTCGGGCGTGCCGGGGTGTACAGCGTCGACGTCGTCATCGCCGGCTCCTCGCCGGGCGATGCGGGTACGCACGTGCCTGCATGGTCTCTCCATCGGACCTGGCGTTAGCACCCTTCCCCTCGGGAGGCTTCCGTTGGGGGGTTGCTGCGGCGTCGTCGAGCCAGGACTCTCGGCCGCTCTGGATGGTGGAGCGAGTGTAACGGATGGCGGGGAGCGGACCTAGAGGCGTCCGCGCGGCAGCGGCTCAGGCCTCCGCGATCGCGGCCTCCGCCCACAGCAGCCGGTCGCTGTGGGCGAACCCGTGCCGCGCGTACATCCGCACGGACGACGGCGAGGCGTGCACCGTGACGTGCTCGGCGCCGCGCTCAAGCGCCGTCGCCAGCACCGCACGCGTCAGCGCACCGCCGATCCCCGCGCCGCGTCGCTCCGGCACGACGTAGCAGGACTGCAGGTCGCCGGACGTGCGCTGCAGCTGCCCGACGCCCGGCACACGGGGCGTGAGCGCCAGCCAGGCCATGCCGACGACGACGCCGCCGTCATCGAGCGCGATGTGCGGGAGGTGGGTGTCGCGGTGCTCACGCGCCCAGGCCGCCGCGGCGGCCACGTGGTCGCTCTCGGCCACCACGGGAGTGCCGCGCTCGCTCGACCAGCGCCAGCGCAGGCGCACGACCTGCTCGAGCTCGTCGTCGCGCGCGAGGCGCACCTCGATCCCTTGCGGCACCGCCGGGTCGGCCATGGCACCGAGCCTAGGCGCCGGGCACGACGAACCCGGACTCGTACGCGACGATGGCCGCCTGCAGCCGGTCGCGCGCCCCGAGCTTCGCGAGCACGTTGCCCACGTGGGTCTTCACCGTCTCGACGCCGAGCCACAGCTGCGCGGCGATCTCCGCGTTCGTCATCCCGGCCGCGACGAGCCGCAGCACCTCCTCCTCCCGCTCCGTGAGCCGGCCGATGGCTGCGCCGTGCGGACCGTCGGCGGGCGACGGCGTCGCACCCGCCGGCGACGCCGCCACGAGACGCCGGACCGCCTCCGGGAACAGCACGGCGTCGCCGCGCGCGACGACCCGGATGGCCTCGACGATGCGGTCCGGGTGGGCGCGCTTGAGCAGGAACCCGCTCGCGCCGGCGCGCAGGGCGTCGAGCACGTAGTCGTCGTTCTCGAACGTGGTGACGACCAGCACGCGCGGGGCGTCCGCGTCGCGGGTGAGGGCCGCCGTGGCCGCGATCCCGTCGAGCGCCGGCATCCGGACGTCCATGAGCACGACGTCGGGCCGGGTCCGCGCGACCAGGTCGCGCACGTCGGCGCCGTCGCCCGCCTCGCCCACGACGCCGAGGTCGGGCTCGGCGTCCACGATCGCCGCGAGTCCCGCCCGCACCAACGGCTCGTCGTCGACGACGGCGACCCGCACCTGCTCAGTCATCGGCTCTCCTCCACGGAAGTCTCGCGCGCACGACCCAGGTCGCGCCGTCGGGCGCGTCCGACGCGCCGGCCTCGAGCGTGCCGCCGACGACGTGCGCGCGTTCCCGCATGCCGACGACGCCGCGCCCGGCCCGGTCCGCACGCCCGGCACCCGACGTCGTCGGCACGGGGTTCGCGATCTCGAGGCCGAGGACGCTGTCGCTGGCGTCGAGGCGCACGCGGGCCGGCCCGGACCCGTGCCGCCACGCGTTGACGGCCGCCTCGGCGACGATCGCGTACGCCTCGCGCGAGACGACGCCCGGCAGGCCGGGCGGGACGTCGCCGTCGACGCCCAGCGTGTGGCCGGCGGCGGCGGACTCCGCGACGAGCCGGGGCAGGTCGTCGAGCGTGCGGTCCGGCGCCCGGGCGGGCCGCGCGGCGGCGTCGTCGGAGCGCAGGAGGCCGAGCGCGTGGTCGAGGTCCGCGAGGGCGGACCGGCCCGTGTCCTGGATCGCGCGGAGCGCCTCGCGGACGGCGTCCGGGTCGCGCGAGAGCAGGCGCTCGGCGGCCGTCGCCTGCAGCGTGGTCACGGTGAGCGCGTGCCCGACGCTGTCGTGCAGCTCGCGCGCGAGCCGGTTCCGCTCCGCGAGCGCGGCGATGCGCGCGCGTTCCGCCGCCGCCCGTTGCTCCGGCCCCGGACCGAGCAACGGCGGAGCGAGAGCACGCATGATCGAGCCCGCGAGCGCCGTCCCCAGGGGCAGGGCGACGAGGATGGCGAGGGCCACCGGGATCGCCCACGGGCCGAGCGCCGCTGCCGTGCTCTCGCCCGGCACGAGCTGGATCCCGTCGGACGGGACGCCGAGCGCGGCGCCGAGCAGCCCGACCGCCGTCGGCAGGCCGGCGAGCAGGCCGACGAGGATCGCGCCGCCGAGGATGAGGTGCGCGCCGAAGAACGCCGCGGCGCGGGCACGGTCGTCCGGGCGCAGCTGCCCTCCCGGCGGCGCGGGGACGTCGTCGACGCCGGCCCCCAGCAGCGATCGCGCGGCAGCGGTCTCGAGCTCGCGGATCGGCGCGAGGAACGGCGGGAGGGCGCCGAGCGGTACGGCGACGACGGCGATCGCCACGGTCATCGGGAGCGGCACCTGGGGCGCGGCGTCGACGAGCTGCCACAGCCCCACCCCGAGCACGGCGTACGCGGCGGCCACCACGCCGCCCAGCACGAGGTAGACGCCCGCACGGACCACGACGCTCGCGCGCGCGCCGGTGCCGCCGTCACCGCCGGACGACGGCGGCGCGGGTCTCGCGAGATCGGGGTCGGGCACGCACCCATGGTTCCGTACCGGCCGGTCGCCCCGCCTCCCCCGCCCGAGCGATCCTGCCCTGTCCGCTCCGGGCGGCCGCCTCGCTGGGTGCGTCTGGTGACCACATAGGTCACCAGACGCACCCACTGACGGCGCGTTGGTGGGTGCGGCCGCGTCAGGCGGTCTCGGCGACGACCGCCGCCTCCGCCTCGGCGACCGCAACGGCCGGTGACGGGACGCCGTCGGACGCCGGCGCCGGCGCGGGGATGGCCCGCGCCTCACGCGTCCATCCCCGCGCCACGACCAGGAGCAGCCCCGCGGCCACGAGGATCGTGCCGCTCATGACGAGCGCCATCGTCAGGGCGTCGCCCTCGCCGAACAAGCCGGTGACGGGGGCGATCGCCGCCCCGACGCCGAACTGCGACGCGCCCAGCAGGGCTGCCGCGCTCCCGGCCTGGTGCGCGTTGCGCTCGAGCGCGATCGCGGGCACCGACGGCATGACGAAGCCGGCCGTGCCGAGCACGAGCACGAGGACCCCGACCAACGGCAGGAGACCGTCGACCGTGCGCCCGGCGGTCGCGGCGACCACCACGAGCAGCAAGGACAGGACGACGCCGGTCGGCACCACCACGGACAGGATCCGCTCCGGCGTCACCCGCCCCGCGAGCGCCCCATTGATCTGCGACCCGGCGGTGACGGCGATCGCGCCGGCACCGAAGACCAGCGCGAACTGCTGCGCGGTGAGCCCGTACCCCTCCTGGAACACGAACGTGGACGTCGAGACGTACGTGAACATCGCCGCCATGTAGAAGCCGGCGAGCAGCGCGAGCGCCACGAACGAGCGGTCCCGCAGCAGCGAGCCGTAGGAGGCGAGCGCCGGCCCGAGCCCGCCGGTCCGCCGGTACTGCGCCGGCAGGGACTCCCGCAGGAACAGGGCCACGAGCACCAGGAGCGCGGCGCCGACGCCGGCGAGCACGAAGAACATCGTGCGCCAGTCGCCGAAGCGGAGGATCTGGGCGCCGAGCGTGGGCGCGAGGATCGGCGCGACGCCGACCACGAGCATGAGGCGCGCGATGACCTTCGCGACGCGGGGGCCGGAGAACCGGTCGCGCACGATCGCCATCGACATGACCATGCCCGCGGACGCCGCGAAGCCCTGCACGCCGCGCAGCGCGGCGAGCGCCCCGATCGACGACACGAACGCGATCGCGATCGAGACGACCGCGTAGAGCGCGAACGCGGCGAGGAGCGGGCGGCGGCGGCCGAGCGCGTCCGACACCGATCCGATGACGAGCTGCCCGAGGGCCAGCCCGATGAGCGTCGTCGTCATCGTCAGCTGAACGGTGGCGGCGGACGTGCCGAGCTCCGTGGCGATGTCGGGGAACGCGGCGAGGTAGAGGTCGATGGTCAGCGGGCCGACGGCGGTCAGCGCCGAGAGGAGGAGGACGAGGGCGGCGGGGATCCTGCCGCTGCGAGACGGGGTGGACTCCACGAGGTGCGCGATCGGCGCAGGGGTGGCCATGAGGGCGCAACGCCTGCCGGACGCGCGCGCATTCCGGGTGGCCGGGGCGTCTCAGCCCGTGGGCACGAGGTGGACGACGACGCCACGGTGGTCGCTCCCACCGGCCGCGACGACGCTCACGGCCGCCACGTCCCACGCTCGCGTGTCGACGAGGACGTGGTCGATGGTGGTGCCGAGGCGGGACGGCTGCGACGTCGGCCACGTCGAGACGGCGCCCGACCCCGCGAGGACGGCCGCCGACGCGCACGGGTCGAGGTGGCGCAGCGGGGCGTGGTCCACCGTCGCGTTGAGGTCCCCGCCGACGATCACGCCCGGCGTCGCCCGGCACGCGTCGGTGACCGCCCCGAGGTCGGCGCTCCACTGGTGCATCCGCGCGCGCAGCGGCGCCGTCGGGTGCACGGCGAGGAGGACCGGGCCGACGCCGTCGTCCGGCTCCGCGCGCACGGCACCGGCGCGGGTCGGCGGCCCGGGGACCTGGTGGTACGTGCCGAGCTCGTCGCTCACCAGGAGCGCCGTCGAGAACGCCGCCCACGGACCCGTCGTGTGCGTGAACACCTGGTAGTCGCCGCCCTCGGCCGCGAGCAGCGCGGCGATCGCGCGGGCCGACTCCGCCGTCGTCTCCGGGAGGGTGAGCACGTCGGCCTGCGCCGCGTAGGCGAGCCGCGCGACGTCCTCCGGGCTCGACGCGCCGCCGTACGTGTTGAGCTGGAGCACGGTGACGCCGTCGTCCGCGGCCGGGGCGAGCGGCGTCGCCGTGAGTCCCCGCGCGGCGAGCACCCACGTGTGCGACGCGCCGCACAGCAGGAACACGAGGGCGAGGACGACGGCGGCCCGCGCCTGGTGGTGCGAGGCGCGGACGGCGATCGCGACGGCGGCGAGCACCACCGCGGCACCGAGCGACGCCACCGCGAGCACGGACCGGAACGCGATGACCTGCGTCACCGGGAACGTCGTCGACAGGCCGATCCTCGCGGGGTCGACGAGCGCGAGCGCGGCCAGGGCGACGAGCGCCACCACGAGCCAGCCGATCACGCGCACCCGGTCATTCTCGCCCGGTCAGCGGCTGTGTCCCTCCCAGCGGCGGAGCTCCTCCTCCGGCAGATCCTCGAAGGGCGAGTCCGGGACCGCCGTCGGGAGAGTGCCGAACGTGCGACTCCCGTCGTCCTGAGAGGCGAACGCGCGGTACGGGCCGGCCGGTGCGGCGTCCGCCCCCCAGGTCTCTTCCGCCCAGGCCAGCGCCTCTTGCGCCAGGGCGGCGAGCCCCGGCGTCACGCCCTGGAGGTGCGCGACAGCCCAGCGCCACCGACCCGCGAGCAGCTGCCGGCGCGACGGCGACGGGACGCCGTCCGGGCCGATCGGCGTGTTGCTCGCGAGCGCCCCGTCGATCGCCCACGTGTGCGTGAGCAGGATCCACGCCGCGCACGCGAGGTCGACGTCGCGCGACCAGCCCGGCTCGGCGACGACGTCCGGCAGGTGCCGGCCGAGGCCGGCGGTGAACGCGGCGAGGAGGTCGTCGGTGAGCCCGGCGGGCGGGTCGAACACGCACCAGCACGTGGCGAACGGCAGCACCGTGTACGCCGCGCCGAGCGCCGGGTGGTGCGTGGCGGTGCCCTCGAGGTCGAGGAACGCCCAGCCCGACGGCGCGAGCACGGCGTTGTCGGGGCAGGTGTCGCCGGGCGAGACGACGTCGTGGGGACCGGGTGCGACGAGTGCGGTGATCGCGGCGAGCTCGGCCGTCAGCTCCGGGGGGACGTCCGCCCGCCCGACGAGCTCCGCCACGCGGCGCGCACCCTGCTCGAGCATGCCCACGAGGTCGCCGTCGATGCCGGCGCCGCGGCGCGCGAGCTCGGCGGCGACGGCCGGAGCCTCAGGAGCGGACGCCCCCAGCAGGTCGCCCAGGGCCTCCGCCCACCCGCGCGCACCCTCCCAGGCGGCATCGGCGTCGTCCGCCAGCAGGAGGTCGGCGAGCGTGGGCCAGGTGCCGAGGTCGCTCATGACGACGAGGCGGTGCTCCTCGTCGACGGCGAGCAGCGACGGCGTGCGGTCCAGCCGGCTCAGCCCGACGAGCTCGCGGCCGAACTCCGCCGGCACGCCACCCGGCGCCACGAACCGCTTGACGATGACGGTCGTGGCGCGCCCGTGCGCCGTACCGGCGCTCGAGTCGAGCCGGTCGGTGCGCGTGCCGGCCACGACGCGCGCGCGCAGCACGACGGAACGGTCGGAGCCGCCGAGAGGCTGCGCGCCCGTGAGCCCGGCGCCGAGCGCCGCGGCGGCCAGCGCGAGCGTCTCGTCGCGGAGGGAGTCGGTCACCGCGTCACCCTACGACCCACACCGTGCAGAGGAGCGCGGTCAGGACCCGACGCCGCGCACCGTCGTCGCCACGCGGTACAGCCCCGAGGTGGCGGTGATCGCCAGCACGGACCGCCCCGGGCCGCCGAACGCCAGGTTCGCCGTCGGCTCGGGCACCCGGATCGTGCCGAGCCGCTCGCCCGGCCCGCCCGGCGTGCCCGGCACGTACACCTGCACCCCGGAGCCGCTCGAGACCCAGAGCCGCCCGTCGGAGTCCACCCGGACGCCGTCCGGCGCGCCGGGAGCGATGAGCGCGAACGTCGTCGGCGCACCGAGGTGCGGCTCGCCGTCGCGCGGGTCGCGCGCCACGGCGCTCGCCGTGGTCACCGGGAACGCGAGGACGTGGCCCGCCTCGGAGTCCGCCAGGTACAGCACGTCGCCGGCGGGCGAGAACGCGAGCCCGTTCGGCCCCGGTTGCGCGCGAGCGACCACGCGCACGTGCCCGTCCGGGGCGACCCGGTACACGTGGCACCCGTCCATCTCGACCTCGCCGCCGTACCCCTCCTCCGGCTTGTCGATGCCGTACCGCGGGTCCGTGAACCAGACGGCGCCGTCGGCCGCGACCACGAGGTCGTTCGGCGAGTTGAACCGGCGGCCGTCGTGCCGGTCCACCACGACCGCCCATGCGCCGTCGAGCTCGCGCCGCACGATCGCGCGCTCGCCGTGGCTCGCCGCCAGGAGCCGGCCCTCGCCGTCGAGGGTGTGCCCGTTCTGGTGGTGCGACGGCTCGAGGAGGATCCCCGCACCGGCGTCCGGCGACCACGTGAGGAGGCGGTTCCCGACGACGTCGCTCCACACGATCTCGGTCTCGCTCACCCACGCGGGCCCCTCGAACCAGATCCCGCCGTCGGCGAGCAGGTCGAGCGAGGTGCCGGGGGCGATCAGGGCGGCGAGCTCGGCCTCGTGCCCGACGGCGGGGTCGAGCTCCAGCGGCAGGGAGCGGATCACGCCCTGCTCGAGAGGTGGCGACGTCGTCATACCGCCGAGCGTAGGCCCGCCGTGGTCGCCGCGAGGGAGGCGCACGGGTGAGGCCGGGCCGCCGCCGCTCGCACCCCATGACATCGCGCTCGTCACCGCCTAGCGTGACCGCTCGTGACGTTCCTCCCGATCGACGCCGACCCCGCCCCTGACGCCGTCGCCCGGCTCACGATCGTGCCGGTCCTGCCCGACGGCACGTTCGCCGCGCTGGTCGAGGGCGACGGTCGGGTCCGCCTCGTCACCGGGGACATGCGCCCCGGCGAGGACTGGCTGCTGGAGGGCACGCTCCGCCTCCCCAAGGAGGCCGCCGGGTTCCGCCGCCAGCGCGTGCACGTCGTCGGCATCGACGCGGACCACCTCCTCGTCTGGGTCGACGGCGACGTCCGCCCGGACCTGCGGCCACCCGCCCCGGCCGCGGAGCTCGGCGTGTTCGCGCCGGAGGAGCTGAGCCGTCGGCTGGCGGCGCAGGGCGACGACGACGGCGCACGTGCCGTCGTCCAGGTCGCCGCCTCGCGTGCGGGCGACACGGACGAGGCGTACTTCGCCGACGCCATGCGCCTGCTCGCCCCCGCCTACCTGGCGGCGACGACGGCGCAGGGCGGGTCGGGCTTCGGCGGCGACGCCGATGCGTGGGCTCGCCGACGCGGCCAGATCGCCGACGCCGTCCCGGCCGACGGCACGTTCCTCGACCTCGGGTGCGCGAACGGCCTGCTCATGGAGTCCGTGGCGGCGTGGACGGCGGCACGCGGCCTCCGCGTCGAGCCGTACGGCGTGGACCTCTCCCCCGAGCTGGTCGAGCTCGCCCGGCGACGCCTGCCCCACTGGGCGGACCGCCTCGCCGTCGGCAACGCCCTCGACTGGACGCCGGCGGACGGACGCCGCTTCGACGTCGTCCACGTGCTGCTCGATTGCGTCCCGCGGGATCGACGCCGCGAGCTCGTGGACCACGGACGTGCGCTCGTGGAGCCCGGCGGGCGACTGCTCGTCAGCCACTACATCGCGCGAGGTGGGACCGAGCCGCACGTCGGGGTCCAGCTCGCCGCCATGGGCCTGGCGGAGCCGGACGGGCTCGCGCCCGAGCGCGGCGGCGACGTGCCGATGCTCGCCTGGTACGACCGCCCGGACGACGGCGCGGCGCCGGCGCGGTGACCGACGCCCAGGAACCCGCTGTCGCGTCAGGCGGAGCCGCGTGCGGCGTCGCCGGCGGCCGCGGCCAGCGACGGCGGCACCCACCCCGCGAAGCGGGACGCCGCCCGCATCACCGCCGCCGACGGCGCGATCCGCACCATCGCGTCGCGCGTCGCGACGGCCGCGGGGTGGCGCAGCTGGGCACCGAACCTCGCCATCGCCCAGGACAGCCGCTGCACCTGCTGGGAGCGGGGGCGTCGCTGCGCGTCGTACCTGGCCAGCCCGTCGCGCACCTCCGCGGGCGCCGCGGCCGTGGCGAGCGACGCCGCGAGGACGATCCCGTCCTCGATGGCCTGCGAGCCGCCCTGCCCGAGGTTCGGCGGCATGGCGTGCGCCGCGTCACCGACGAGGGCGACGGGCCCGCGCACGTACGAAGGCAGCGCGTGGCGCAGTGCGGAGATGTCGTGCCGGAGCACGGCCTCCGGCGGCGTCGCCGCGAGGACCGCCTCGATCGGGTCGTGCCACCCGGCGACGAGGCGACGGACCTCGGCGAGCTCCTCCGCGCCGTCGCCCTCCCGCCCACCGGCCGGACGTAGCGCCGTCGCGAACCAGTAGACGCGCCCGTCGGCCATCGGCACGATCCCGAACGCCCCTCCCGGCGCCCACGTCTCCGACATCTCCGTGACGGTCCCGGGCGGGACGCTCGCGACGGCCCGCCACGCCGTCGACCCGGTGTACTCGAGGTCGGCGTGGCCAGGCCAGAACCGGCCCCGCAGTGCGCTCGCCGCGCCGTCCGCCGCGACCACGACGTCGCCCGTCACCTCCTGGGCGGTCCCGCCGGCGAGGTACCGGACCAGCGCGCGCGGGGTCGGGCCGGGCTCTCGCTCGACGTCGGTCACCTGCGCCCCGTACGTGACGCCGTCGGGCCCGAGCACCGCGGCGAGGGCGTCGTGCAGCTGCGCCCGATGGATGACGACGGCGCCCGACCCGAACCGCGCCGCGACCCGTTCGGCGTCGACGCGGGCGAGCCAGCGGCCCGACGCCGTCCTGGTCCCGCCGGGGTAGGCGGCGGCGCCGAGGCCGCGGATGGCGTCGCCCGCGCCGATCTCGTCGAGGCAGCGCATGGCGTTCGCCAGCAGCACGATCCCCGCGCCGGTGGGTTGCGGCTCCGGCGACCGCTCGAGCACCCGCACGCTCCACCCGACCCGGCGCAGAGCGGCAGCCGCCGTCAGCCCGCCGATCCCGGCTCCGACGACGACGGCGGTGGGCGGGGTCACGGGGGGCACGGTCCCAGTGTCGCAAGGCGCGCGGCCGCGGCCCTTCCCGCCCCACCGTGGGATCAGTCACGAATCGAGGTGACCCGTGCGCCGCGGGCCTGGGAGAATCGACCATCGTGAGCGGTGAACGGAGCGAGCAGCGGGCCGGACCCGCGGGCACGCCCGGACGCCGCCGCCCGAACCGCCGCCGCGGCCGCGGTCAGGGAACCGGCCCTCGGGAGCGTCGCCCGGCCCGCCCGGCGTGGCGGCCGTACTCGGAGGAGCAGCTCGCCGTCCGACGCGCTGCGCTCCCGACGCTCGCGTTCCCGCCGGACCTCCCGGTCTCCGCACGCCGGGACGACATCGCGGCGGCGATCCGCGACCACCAGGTCGTCGTCGTCGCGGGCGAGACCGGCTCCGGCAAGACGACGCAGCTCCCGAAGATCTGCCTCGAGCTCGGCCGCGGGATCACCGGCACGATCGGACACACACAGCCCCGGCGGATCGCCGCGCGGAGCGTCGCGGAGCGGATCGCCTCCGAGTGCGACGTCGAGCTCGGCGGCGCCATCGGCTACCAGGTGCGCTTCACCGACCACGTCGGCCCGACGACGCTCGTCAAGGTGATGACGGACGGCATCCTGCTCAGTGAGATCCAGCGGGATCCGACCCTCTCCCGGTACGACACGATCATCGTCGACGAGGCCCACGAGCGGTCCCTCAACATCGACTTCATCCTCGGCTACCTGCGCCGCCTGCTGCCGCGCCGCCCGGACCTCAAGGTCATCATCACGTCGGCCACGATCGACTCCGAGCGGTTCGCCGCGCACTTCGCGCAGCGCGACGGCGTCGTGGTCCCCCGGATCGGCGACCCGGGGACGCCGGCCCCGGTCATCGAGGTCAACGGCCGCACGTACCCGGTGGAGATCCGCTACCGGCCCCTCGTCCCCGGCGAGGAGGACGAGGAGCCGGACGACGGCGCCCCGCGCCCGCCGCACGACGCCCTCGATCTCGATGTGCTCGACGACGCCGACCTGCTCGCCGGGCTCGAGACCGACGACGCGCGCGTCCTCGCCGCGCTCGAGGCGGCGACCGCCCCGGACGCCGACCCCGCGAGCGCCGCCGGCCGCGGCCGGGCGACGCACACCGCGCCGACGGCGACGAGACGCGGGACGAGGCGGACGCCGTCGTCGGGGCCGCAGCAGGCGGACGAAGAGCTCGACCAGCCGACGGCGATCTGCCGCGCCGTCGACGAGCTGACGGCGCTCGGCCCGGGCGACGTGCTCGTGTTCTGCTCCGGCGAGCGGGAGATCCGCGACGCCGCCGACGCGCTGGCGTCTCACCTCGGCACCCGGTACACGGCACCCGGAGCGCGGAACACCGCACCGGGCGCCGTCGAGGTCCTCCCGCTGTACGCGCGCCTCAGCGCGGCGGAGCAGCACCGCGTGTTCGCCCCGCACCCGTACCGGCGCGTGGTGCTGGCGACGAACGTCGCCGAGACGAGCCTCACGGTGCCCGGGATCCACTACGTGGTCGACACCGGCCTCGCCCGCATCTCGCGCTACTCGCAACGCACGAAGGTGCAGCGGCTGCCGATCGAGCCGATCTCCCAGGCCAGCGCGAACCAGCGCTCCGGGCGGTGCGGACGCGTGGCGGACGGCGTCGCGATCCGGCTGTACTCCCGCGGCGACTTCGACCGCCGCCCGGAGTTCACCGAGCCGGAGATCCTGCGCACGTCGCTGGCGAGCGTGGTGCTGCAGATGGCAGCGCTCGGGCTCGGCCGGATGGACGCGTTCCCGTTCGTCGACCCGCCGGACACGCGCGCCATCCGCGACGGCGTCGCGCTCCTCACCGAGCTCGGCGCGATCGAGGAGGGCCAGGGCGACGACGCCGAGGACGTCCGGCTCACCGACGTCGGGAGGCAGCTCGCGCAGCTGCCCATCGACCCGCGGCTGGGCCGGATGCTCGTGGAGGCCGGCCGGCTCGGCGTGGTTCGCGAGGTCATGGTGCTCGTGGCCGCGCTCTCCGTGCAGGACGTGCGCGAGCGCCCGGCGGATCACCAGCAGGCGGCGGACGACAAGCACCGCCGGTTCGCCGACCCGACGTCGGACTTCCTCACGCTGTACACGCTGTGGACCTACCTGCAGGACCAGCAGAAGGCCATGGGCTCGAGCGCGTTCCGGCGGCTGTGCCGATCGGAGTTCCTCCACTACCTGCGGGTGCGCGAGTGGCAGGACGTGCACGCGCAGCTGCGCCAGCTCGGCAAGGGCCTGGGGCTGCGCCCCGAGCCACGGGCCGACGACGCGCCCGCCGGGGTCGGCGACGTGCGCAAGCCGAAGGTCGACTCCGACGCCGTCCACCGCGCGCTCCTCGCCGGCCTGCTCAGCCACCTCGGGTCGTGGGACGAGCGACGGCGGGAGTACGCGGGTGCGCGCGGGTCGCGGTTCGTCGTGTTCCCCGGGTCCTCGCTCGCCCGCAAGCCGCCGGCGTGGATCGTGGCGGCCGAGCTCGTCGAGACGTCCCGGCTGTTCGCGCGCACCGCCGCCCGGATCCAGCCCGAGTGGGCCGAGCAGGCCGGCGAGCACCTCGTGAAGCGCACCTACTCGGGGCCGTTCTGGTCGGCGAAGCAGGGCGCCGCGATGTGCCACGAGAAGGTGCTGCTGTTCGGGGTGCCGATCGTCGCGGACCGGGTGGTCCCGTTCGCGCGCGTCGACCCGGCGGCGGCCCGGGAGATGTTCCTGCGGAACGCGCTCGTGGAGGGCGAGTGGCGCACGCACCACGCGTTCGTGCGTCGGAACGCGGAGGTGCTCGACGAGGCGCGCCAGATCGAGGACCGGGCACGGCGGCGCGGCCTGCTCGTCGACGACGAGGCCCTGGTCGACTTCTTCGACGAGCGGGTCCCGGAGTCGGTGACGACGGCGCGCGCGTTCGACGCCTGGTGGAAGGACGCGCGGCGCGCGGACCCCGACCTCCTCACGTACACGCTCGACCTGCTCGTCCCGACCGCGCACGCCGTCGACGACGCCGGGTTCCCGCGCACCTGGACGCAGGGTGACCTGACGCTCCCGCTGACGTACCAGTTCACGCCGGGCACGGATGCCGACGGCGTCACCGTGCACGTGCCGATCGCCGTCCTGAACCGGGTCCGCCCGGCCGGGTTCGACTGGTTGGTGCCCGGTCTGCTCACGGACCTCGTGACGGCGACGATCCGGGCCCTGCCCAAGCAGGTGCGCGTGCAGCTCGTCCCGGCACCCGACGTGGCGCAGGCCGTCGTCGCCCGGCTCCCGGACTGGGCGGACGTCGCGCCCGCTCCCGACGGCGCCCCGTCCTTCCACGAGGCGTTCGCGAGCGCCGTGCGCGAGGTGCGCGACGTCGTCGTCCCCGCCGAGGCGCTCGAGGAGGCCGACGAACGGCTCCCCGCGCACCTGCGGATGACGTTCCGCGTGCTGGGCGAGCGCGGGCAGGAGCTCGACGAGGGGCACAGCCTCGTCGCGTTGCAGCGGCGGCTCGCGGCCCAGGCCCAGTCGGCGGTGCGCTCCGCCGTGCGCGCGGCCCTCGCCGACGCCTCACGCACCGCGGCGGTCCCCGCCGGCCCCGTGGCGAGCCCCGAAACCACACCCACGACGGCGGAGAGCGGTGAGCAGCAGGGCCGGACGGGCGGCGCCGAGGTCGACACCGTCCGTACCTGGGCCGACGTCCCCGGCGAGGCCATCCCCGCCGAGCTCGCCACGACCGGCCCCGCCGGCCTCGACATCCGCGGCTACCCGGCGCTCGTCGTCGAGCCGGATCCCGACGGCGGGCGGACGCGGGTCGCGTTGCGCGTCCTCGCCGACGCCGAGCGGGCCCGCGCGCAGCACGCCGACGGCGTCCGCGCGCTCCTGCTCCAGGAGTTCGCCATCCCGACGGCACGGGTGACGTCGCGCTGGACCGGCCGCGAGGCGCTCACGCTCGCGTCGAGCCCGTACCGCGACACGGACGCGCTGGTCCGGGACGTGCAGGTGGCGGCGGTCGCCCAGCTCACGGCCGGGACGGACCTCACCACGGTGCGCGACGCCGCGTCGTACCGCCGGGTCCGCGCGGACGTGCGGGATCACCTCGAGGACGCCGTGTACGGCGTCGTCGCACGCGTGGTCGAGGCCCTCCAGGCCCACCGCGAGCTCGACTCCGCGGTGCGCGCCAGCACGTCGATGGCGCTGCTCGGCACGCTGACCCAGGTCCGCGACCACGCCGCGTCGCTGGTGTACGACGGCTTCGTGGCCCGGACGCCCCCGGAGTCGCTGCGCCACCTCGCGCGCTACCTGCGGGCCGACGGCTACCGCCTCGCGAAGGCGGCGGAGAATCCCGGCCGCGACGCGACCCTCGCGTGGGAGGTCAGCGAGCTCGAGGACGCCCTGGCCTCCGTGCGCGCCACCCATCTGAGCCCGGACCGCGCCGCACGTGCCGAGGCCGTCCGGTGGCAGCTCGAGGAGCTCCGGGTGTCGCTCTTCGCCCAGCAGCTCGGGACGGCGCAGCCCGTGTCCGCCAAGCGCATCCGGACGGCGCTCGCCCAGGTGTAGCCCGCTCCCGCGCGGCCCGGCACCGGGCCACCTCCTGGACCGCGCGGCAGGATGGGCGCCGTGCGCCGTGTCCTCGCCGCCCTCCCCGGGCTCGTCCTGCTCGGGGTCGTCGTGTGGGTGGTGCTCACCCGCTGGGACGTGCTGCGCGCCGGGCACCCCGCGTACCCGATCACGCTCGCCGTGGCCGCCGTGCTCGGCGCGGTCCTGGCGATCCGGGGGGCGCAGGCACCCGCCGAGCGGCCGGCAGGTGGCGGACGACGCGTGCTCCGCGCGCTCGGCCACGCCGTCGGCGCGGTCCTCGTGCTGGCGTCGGCGGCGGCACTGGCGTGGCTGCGCCCGTTCCCGGCCGACGACGTCGCGCTGCCCGCGCTGGACGTCCCCGACGACGCGTCGGTCGCCGTCGTCGACGAGATCGGGACGATCGACCTCGTCCCGGCCGAGCCGCTGACCACCGGGCTCGTGTTCTCACCGGGCGCGCGCGTGGATCCCCGCGCGTACGCGCACGTGCTGCGCCCGCTCGCGGAGGCCGGGTACGTCGTCGTCATCCTCCGGCCGCCCTACGGCATCGCGCTCGCCAACCCCACGCAGAGCGGGGCGGCGATCTCCCGCCACCCCGAGGTGGAGACGTGGTTCGTGGGCGGGCACTCGATCGGCGGGGTGGCGGCGTCCTGGTTCGCGGAGCGCGAGGCGGCACCGGACGGCGCCGTCGACGGCCTCCTGCTCTGGGCGAGCTACCCCGCGGCCGACCTGTCCGGGACGGCGCTGCGAGCCTGCTCCGTGACCGGGACGAACGACGGGCTGACGACGCCGGCGGACGTCGCCGACTCCGCCCCGCTCCTGCCGCCCACCACTGTCTTCACGCCGATCGACGGCGCGATCCACGCGTACTTCGGCGACTACGGCCCGCAGGCGGGCGACGGCGAGCCCGCCGTCCCGCGCGAGGAGGCGCAGCGCCAGATCGTCGAGGCGTCGCTCGCCTGCCTCGACGGCTGACGTGCTGGCCGCAGCCGGGACCGGTCACGACCCCGGGCAGGTCCCCACGGCACCTACGCCGGGACGTCGAGCTCGCGCAGGCCGCGCTCGCCCGTCCGCGCGATCTCCCGGACGAGGCGCCGGCGCGCGTCGGCCACCGCCCCGATCCGCTGGGCGAGCTGGGGCTCCGCCAGCGCCGCGGCCCGCGTGACCTCGGCGGGCACGAACAGCACGCGCGTCTCGCCGAGCGCGTGCGCCGTGAACCCGTGCGGCTCGCGCGCCAGGCACGCCTCTCCCGTGTACCCGCCCCGCTCGATCGGCGCCTCGACCGCTCGCGCCTCACCGCCGAGGCTCACCGAGAGCTGCACCCGCCCCGCCAGCACGAACAGCAGGCCGCGCGCGACGGCTCCGGCGTGGTGCAGGATCTCGCCGTCGCCGTACACCCGCAGCACCGCGCTGTCGCGGGCGCCGTCGACGACGGCGTCCGACAGCCCGAACAGCTCCTGCACCTCGGCCATCGCCGCCGCCGACGCCTCGTCGCCCGCGCTGGGTCCGGCGGAGCCGCCGTCCAGCGAGAGCCCGGCGCGGCGTGCGGCGTACCAGAGCCAGAGCCGGAACACGGACGTGGCCGACGACTCGTCGGCCGGGCCGTGCAGCGGGAGCGTCGTCGTGTACGTGTGCGGCGCCGTCAGCGCCACGGACGGCCGGGCGCCGGACCGTAGGGTCGGCAGGTCGCGCGCCACGTCCCGCAGCACGCCGATGACCGTGGCCGGCGGGTCGTCGGCCGCGAACACCGCGTCGATCGCGACGTCGAAACGCCCCTCGGGCTCGCTGAGGTTGACGAAGCTCGAGCCCCCGAGCGAGGAGTTCGGGATGATGTGCACGCCCTCGCCGGTCTCGATGTGCACCGACCGCCAGTTGACCTCGACCACGCGCCCGACGGCGCCGGCGGCGGACAACCGGTCGCCGATCTGGAACGGCTGCTCGAACAGCAGCAGCAGGCCGGACACGACGGAGCCGATCGCCCCCTGCAGGGCGAAGCCGAGCACGATGCCGGTGACGCCCAGGGCCGCGAACATGCCTCCGACGTCGGCCCCCCACACCCAGGAGAGGATCACCGCCATCCCCAGCACCACGAGGACGAGCCGCGCGATCTCCACGAAGATCGACGGGATGCGGGCGCGCCAGGAGCCCTCCCTGGCCTGCGCGAACATCATCGCGTTGAGCGCGGACAGCGCGAACACCAGCAGGGCGACGCCGGCGACGGTCGCCAGCACGCGCACCCACACGTTCGTCGGCGGGAACTCCGCGGCGAACCGGACGAGCACGAAGATGCCGAACGCGGGGACGACGGCGTTGCGCAGGAAGCTGACCGGCGCCAGGAGCGCGCTCCCCCGCCGCCGCAGGACGTCCTGCCACTGGGTGAGCAGGAACAGCGCCAGGGGGACGCCGACGACGACCGCTGCCGCCCAGGCGAACCACGCCTCCTCGAGCATGCCGCTCACCGCCTCTCGTCGAGCCGCCAGACGGGGTGCTCCCCGTCGGAGCTCCGCACCACGCCGGCCTCGGTGAACTCGTACTGGTCGCGCACGGCGTCGTAGATCCGGTCGGTGACGTAGATGCCGGGCTCCGGCTCCTCGGCGTGCACCCGGTACGCGAGGTCCACGGCCTCGCCCCACAGGTCGTAGACGACGCTCGCCCGCCCGACGATGCCGCTCGTGACGGTGCCGACGTTGATCCCCGCCCGCAGCGACAGGTCCGAGCCGTGCCGCGCGTTGAACGCCGCCACGACCTCCGTCAGCTCCGACGTGAACTGGACGATGCGGCGCGCGTGGTCGACGCGCGGGATGACGAGGCCGCAGCTCGCCAGGAACCCGTTGCGCAGGGAGCGCACCTTCTCGACGCCGGTCCGTTCGGCGGCCTCGTCGAACGCCCGCACGAGCTCGTTGAGGTGCTCGAGCGCCGCGTGCGAGTCCATCCCTGACGTGAACCCGGCGAACCCGACGAGGTCGGCGAACACGACCGAGACGTCCTGGAAGTCCTGGGCGATCGTCTCCTCGCCGCCCTTGACCTGCTCCGCGACGGCGGGCGGCATGAGGCTGAGCAGGATCCGGTCCTTCTCGGCCTGCTCCGCCTCGAGCAGCTCCTGCTTCGTGCGCAGGCTCGTGGCCATCTCGTTGAAGGCCTCCGCGAGGTCGCCGACCTCGTCGTTCGTCCGCACGCGAACCTGGGCGTCGAGGTCGCCGGCGGACACGGCTCGGACGCCGCTGACGAGCGATCGGATCGGACGCACGAAGACCTGCGCGAGCAGCAGCGACGCGACGGCCGCGAGCAGCAGCATGCCCGCGATCGAGAGCACGAGCTGGCGCTGGAAGTCCTGCACCGGGGCGAACACCTCGGAGGGATCGACGGCGGCGGCGATGACCCAGTTGAGACCCGGGGCGTCGACCGGCGTGTACGCGACGATCACGTCCGTGTCGCGGTAGCCGGTGGTCCGCACGATGCCGGTCTCGCCGTCGAGCGCCCGCTCGATGGCCGGCGACTGCACCGACTGCCGCAGGATCGGGTTGCCGAGACGCACGACGGTCTCCGCCACGTCCCGCGGGGTGCCCGCCGCCACGACCCGGTCCACGTACTCCTCCGGGTTCTCCACGAGCAGCCGGGATGTGGAGCGCAGGGTCCCGTCCGGCCCGACCAGGTAGGTCTCGCCAGTCTCGCCGAACCCCGCCTGCTGCCACTGCCCCCCGCTGGTGAGGACCTCGTTGAGGCGGTCGGTCGACGCCTGGATCGCCAGGACCCCGACGGTGAGGCCGTCGTCCTGGATGGGCGACATGACGAACTGGGTGGGTGAGTCCGCCAGCGGCTGATACGGCTCGAAGTCCGCCAGGCCCACGTAGTCCTGGCCGTTCGACGTGACGGTCTCGCGGAAGGTGTCCTCCAGCGAACCACCGGCGTACGGACCACTCAGCACGTTCGTGCCGAGGTCCACACCCTTGTACGCCGAGTACACGACGTTGCCGTCCGGGTCGATCAGCAGCAGGTCCTCGAACTCGTTCTGCGTGACGATCTCGCGGAGCGTGTCGTGATACCTGGCGTGTGCTGCGGACCAGACGCTGCCGTCCCCGGCGTCGTCGACGGCGAGGGTCGCGTCGTAGTCCAGGGCCGGGTCCGTGTAGTGGGCCTGGAGGTACCACGCCGCGTCCGAGGTCGGCAGAAACGACTCGACGGTGAACTCCTGGCCGGCGTTCTCCGCAAGCTGCGGCAGAAGCACGTCGGAGTACACGGCCTCGACCTGCGCACGTTGATCGGCCGAGACCTGCGCTCCGGCGAGGTCACGCCAGCCGGCCTCGAACGCCTGCATGGAGTTCTCCGCGGTGCGCGAGTTGAGCACGACCGCGCGCTCGAGCCCCGTGAAGTACGACGCCACCTCACGGGCGCGGCTCTCGCGCACCTGCGTGACCTGCTGGTACGCGGCCTGCTCCAGGGCCTGCGTGCCGGACCGGTAGCCGATCCAGCCGACGACGAGCGCCGTCACGAGCGCCATCGCCAGCAGCATGACGAGGAGCTTCGACTGGATCTCGATACGCATCCTGCGGCGTCGACCGGTGTCGGGGGGCCCCGAGGGCAGGCGCGCGGGCAGGTCGGGCGCGCGCTGCTCAGGCGCGTCGGTCGAGGTACTCACGAGCTCCCCTGGAGGACGAGTGGGACGAGGCGACGGCCACGGTTGCGGCAACTCTGGCGGACTTTCGCCCGGGACGCTCGGCGACGCGGGCTCGGCGGGCGGGTGTCCGACCCGGCCGACGCGCGCGCGCCACGACGCCGATCGCCGCCGCAGCCACGACGGCGATCAGCAGGAGCCCGAGTCCGGTCCCGACCCAGCCGGCCGGCAGCGCGAGGACTGCCGACCAGGCGAGGACCGTCGCGCCGAAGACCGCCGCGATCCCGCACATCGCGAGCCACGCCCGCTGCTCGGGAGTCGTCGGCGGGCGATCACCGGCATGCCTGCGCGAACGCCCGCCGACGCGTTCCCGCGCGGTGGCCCCGACGCGCAGGGCGTTGACCTTCCGCTGGGAGATCTCGGTCATGCTCGCCTGCCCCCTCCGATGCCGCCCCCTGCGGGTGCGTTCGAGGCTGCTCCGACTAAGACATCTAGGAGACTATGGGTACATCGCCGCCCGCGCTTCCTAAGATGCGAGGGTGTCCGATCAGCCCACGCGCAACGAGGCCGGCCGCCGCGCTCGCGAGCGGCTCGTCGACGCCGCCGAGCGCCTCGTCGCCACCCGTGGCCCCGAGGTGCCGGTCAGACAGATCACCCGGGCCGCCGGCCAGCGCAACAACTCCGCCGTGACGTACCACTTCGGCTCGCGCGCCGGTCTCCTGGACGCCGTGTGGACCCGGAGAACCCAGCGCGTCAACGCCGACCGGTCCGCGATGATGGACGAGCTCGCCGCCGACGGCCGCGACGCCGACCTCCACGCGCTGGTCGAGGCCCACGTCCTGCCGATGGCGCGAGAGATCGGCGCCGGGCTCCCCAGCTACTGGGCGCGCTTCAACGAGGTCACGCTCGCCGCGATGCCGCTCGCGTTCCTCGACACGTTCGACGCCGATCTCGCGCAGCGCGTCGAGACGGAGGTGCCGCTGCGCACGCTGAGCGACCTGTTCCATCGCATGCGCAAGCACGTCGCCGACGGTGCCGAACCGGCCGCCGGCCTGCAGGTCGCGCTCATGGTGCGGTTCGTGATCGCCGCGCTCGCGAGCTGGGAGCGGGACCAGGAGGCCGGCCGGGTCGACGCCGCGTCGCTCGAGGAGTTCGCGCACGGGCTCGTCGAGCTCGGGCACGAGATGCTCGTCCACCCGAACCGGCACCTCGCGGACGCCGTGGCGCACGTCGGCCGCGCGTAGCGCGACGCGTCACGCCCTCGCCCGAGGGGCGGACAGTGCCCGCACGTACTGCCGGCACACGTACACCCGGGAGAACCGCTCACGCAGCTCGGCCTCGCGCTCGATGTCGGCGTGCAGGAACGCCGTCACCGGCCGGCTCAGCCCGTCCGGCGTCGTGAAGCCGTCGGCCGGGTCGTCCCAGCCCTTGTAGACGTGCAGGTAGCGGAACCGCTCCGTGAACCCGCGAGCGCCGTACCAGGCGTTCGCCGCGGCGTCCTCACGGGTCCACGCGTCCAGCGTCGCGATCCCGTCGCCGAGCAGCGGCAGCGCCGCGTCGAGCATCCGCGACGCGATCCCGCGCCCCGCGTGGTCGGGCAGCACGGCGACGGAGTCGATGGTCGCCGCGTGCTCCTCGGCGTCGATCTCGATGTCGAGAAGGCCGACGACGTCGCCCCGCACCTCGGCCACGATCCGCAGAGCCGGTCCGTCGAGAGCAGGCGAGATGCGGACGTCGTCGTAGTACTGCGTGTGCGCGAAGGCGAGCAGCCGGCACCGCATCCAGCTCTCGCCGTCGTCATCGGTGTAGGGGCGGACGACGACGTCGCTCGCCGAGGTGGTACGAGTGGTGGGGGTCATGGGTGTCCTTCGCTGGGTGGGGACGCCGGATCGCGCCCGGCCTCGGCGGCGGGGCGGACGGCGGGGACTGGACGACCTCAGCGGAACGACATCCGGCACAGCCTCGTGCACCGCGCGATGGCACGCAACGACTTTCCCGGAGCGGAGCGGGGACGCGACGGGGCACGTGGTCTACGTTCGCGTCATGACGACGCCACCCGCGGGCCCCGGCGGATCTCCCCTCACGCTTCGTGCGGAACCCCGTGGCGCCCCGACGAGCCGACGCCCTCCGCGGTGGCTGCCCCGCGCGCTGGCGATGGGTGTCGTGGCCGTCTTCGTCGGGATCCTGTCCTGGTACGCCCTGGGCTCCCTGCAGGGGCTCGGCGTCAACCTCGTCATCGCGTTCTTCGTAGCGCTCGCGCTCGAGCCCGCCGTCGTGTGGCTGGTGCGCCACGGATGGCGCCGCGGAGCGGCGGCGGGCGTGGCGCTCCTCGGGTCGATCATCGTCATCGCCGTCGTGCTCGCCCTGTTCGGGAACCTGTTCGTGCAACAGCTGATCCAGCTGGTCAGCAACCTGCCGGACGTGTACGCCACGATCCAGGAGTGGGTCGAGGGCCAGTTCGGCGTCGTCGTGCCGGACTCGGACGACCTCATCCGCCAGGCGCTCGAGCAGTGGGGCGACGACGTCGCCTCGGGTGCGCTCGCCGTCGGCGCCGGGATCGTGGGCGGCCTCTTCGCGGCGTCGGTCATCCTGCTCGTCGCGTACTACCTCCTCGCGGCCGGCCCGAAGTTCCGGGCGTCGATCTGCCGGTGGCTGACGCCGAACCGCCAGGAGGAAGTCCTGCGGATGTGGGAGATCACGCAGGTCAAGGTGTCGGACTTCATCAACACGCGCATCGTGCTCGCTGCGCTGTCGACGACGTTCACGTTCGTCTTCCTGCTCATCATGGGGACGCCCTACGCGCTCCCGCTCGCCGTGTTCACCGGCGTCGTCTCCCAGTTCGTGCCGACGATCGGCACCTACATCGGCGGCGCGCTGCCCGTCGTCGTCGCCCTCGCTGCCCAGGGCATCGGGTACGGCCTCGCCGTCACCGCGTTCATCGTCGGGTACCAGCAGGTCGAGAACCTCATCTTCTCGCCGAAGGTCTCCGCCCGTGCGCTCGAGATGAACCCCGCGGTCTCCTTCGTCGCCGTCCTCGCGTTCGGGGCCGTGTTCGGGCCGCTCGGCGCATTCCTGGCGCTGCCCATCGCCGCCACGATCCAAGCCATCGGGAACACGTACATGCGCCGGCACGAGCTCATCGACTCCCACATGCTCCGCGACCCCGACTCCCACCACGAGGGCCACGAGGGCCACGAGGGCCACGACAGGAAGAAGCCGGGCGAGCCGCACGACGCTCCCGCGGGCTGACCCCGAACGGCGCGACCGGGACTGCGCCGTCGCGCAGCGCGTGTTAGGAAAGAACGCATGCCCCGGCGACCCGACCGACGCCCTGTCCGCCTGACCGCCGCCGTCGCAGCCGCCGCGCTGCTCGTGGTGGGCGCTCCCGTCACGGCGAACGCTGATCCGCCCCACGCCGGCGCCGAGCCCGCCCGACAGGTCGAGGCACGGGTCCCGGACCTCTCCTGGGAGGCGTGCGGCGAGGGCCTCGAGGCGTTCGAGTGCGCGAGCGCCGAGGTCCCCATCGACTACGACCGTCCGCGGGGCGACACGACGACGATCGCGCTCACGCGCCTCCCCGCCACAGACCCCGCGCAGCGCATCGGCAGCCTGTTCCTCAACTTCGGCGGCCCCGGCGGGCCGGGCGTCGCGACGTTGCACCAGATCGGCGACGCCTTCCTCGACCCGTCGGTGCGCGAACGGTTCGACATCGTGGCCTTCGACCCGCGTGGCGTCGGACTCTCCGACCCGGTGACGTGCTTCCCCGACGCCGAGACGGAGGCCGAGTTCCTCGCCGACGGCGACGCGTTCCCGACCGACCGCCGCGAGGAGGCGCGGTTCCAGGCGCTGTTCGCGACGCTGTCGGCCTCGTGCGCGCTGCTGTCCGGCGACCGCATCGCGCACGCGTCGACGGCGAACGTGGCCCGCGACATGGACCTGCTGCGGCAGGCCGTCGGCGACGAGCAGCTCTCCTACCTCGGCTACTCCTACGGCACCGTGCTCGGGGCGACCTACGGCGCCCTCTTCCCGGACCGGGTGCGGGCGCTCGCGCTGGACGGGACGCTCGACCCGGAGGCGTGGTCCGGCGGCGAGGGATCGATCGGGCTGCGCACCGGGCAGGGCGTCGCGGCGAGCGAGACGTTCGACGAGTTCCTGCGCCTGTGCGCCGAGGCGGGCCCCGAGGGGTGCGCGCTGGCCGCACTCGGCGACCCCCGGCAGGTGGTCGAGGACCTCTTCGCGCAGCTGGACGCGTCACCCGTACCGGTCCCGATGCCCGACGGCACGGTCGTCGAGTTCGGGTACGACGACGCCGTGGCCCTCGCCTTCAGCTCGCTGTACTCGCCCGTGGCGTGGGCCGACCTCGCCGCCGCCCTCGCCGCGCTGGCCGCGCCGCAGACGCTCTCGGCACACGGACCTCCCTCGATCGGCGAGCTGCTCCGCGAGCTCGGCCTCATCGAGGACTACCCGTCGATCGGCGGCGCCCTCGCGAGCATGTGCGTCGACGGCGAGCACCCGCTCGACCCGTGGGACTACGCCGCCCAGGCCGACGCCGCCGACGCCGAGGCGCCGCACTTCGGGCGGTTCCGCTCCTGGGTCGGGCTGCAGTGCGAGCACGTGCCGTTCACCGACGCCGACGCCTACACCGGGCCCTGGGACCAGGGCACCGACGCGCCGGTGCTCGTCATCGGCACCCGCTACGACCCCGCGACGCCGTACGCGTTCACGCAGCCGTACGCGGACCGCTGGAACGACGCCAGCGTGCTGACGGTCGAGGGGTACGGCCACACCACCCTGGGCCTCAGCTCCTGCGCGACGGCGGCGATCGCGGCGTACCTGGTCGACCTCGAGGCCACGGACGGGGCGACCTGCGCCCAGGACGTCGCACCGTTCCAGGCAGCGGCTCCGCAGTCCGACGACGACGTCGCCAGGCCGTCGTGGTGGGGCCACCCCGCAGGGGTCTGACGCCGGCCGGGCACGCGCGCGGCCGACGACGGCACCGAGTCGCGCCGGCCGCGCGGGAGGGACACGCGTCGCCGGCTCCCCCTACGCTAGGGGCCGCGCGGCGTCGCCCAGCACGGTCCCGCGCCCCGGCGAGAGGGGAACGACTGTGTCCGACGGCGCTCCGGTGACGGCCGCGACCCGCGCCCGACGGACAGGCTGACGTGTCGGACCTCGTCATCACGCTGCTCGTCCTCGCGGCGGCCATCGCGCTGTTCGTGTGGAACCGCATCTCGGTCGGCGTCGTCGCGGTCGGAGTGTCGCTCGCGCTCCTGGTCACGGGCGTCATCGGACCCGAGACCGTGCTCGCCGGGTTCGGCGACCCCGTGGTCATCTTCGTCGGGACGCTCTTCGTGCTGGCGGAGGGTCTCGAGGCCTCCGGCGTGACGGCGTGGGCGGGGCGGGTCCTCGTCGACCGATTCGGGTCCTCGCGCGCCCGGCTGCTCGGCGCCGTCATGCTCCTGGCCGCCGTGCTCGCTGCGCTCGTCACGCCGAACGGTGCAGCCGCTGCGATCGTGCCGATCGTCGTCGTCGCCGCCCGTCGCCTGAAAGAGCCGTCGTCGCAGCTGCTCATTCCCGTCGCGTTCGCCGCGAGCGCCGGGGCGCTGCTCACGCTGAGCGGCTCCACGGTCAACGTCATCGTCTCCGACGCGCTGCTCGAGGAGACCGGCGAGCCGTTCGGGTTCTTCGAGTTCGCGCTCATGGGCGGGCCGCTCATCGTCGTCACGCTGGTCGTCGCCGCGCTGCTCGGGCCACGGCTGCTGCCCCGCCGCGCCGTCGACTCGATCCAGGCCGACTTCAGCAAGCACACGGCGACGCTCGTCGAGCACTACCGCCTCGACCGTGGGTTCTACCGGCTGCGCGTCGCGACGGGCTCACCGCTCACGGGATCCCGGGTGGCCGACGTCGCGACGCCGGACGACGTCACGGTGCTCGGCGTGCAGGTGCGGACCGGCGACCTGGCCGACCCGGACCACGAGCTCGAGCCGGGGGACGTCGTCGTCGTCACCGGCGACTCCGATCGCGTGCGCGACCTCGTCCGCGACCTCCGGCTCGCCGTCGTCATGACGCCGTTGACCCGGCGCACCCGCGAAGCCCTGCTCGGGAAGGACGTCGGCCTCGCCGAGGTCGTGGTGCGCCCCCGGTCCCGGCTCGTGGGCCGGACCGTGTTCCCGGGCGCCGTCCGCGGCGACGTCACCATCCTCGGGGTGCTGCGGCTCGGGACCGATCGCGGCGCGCAGCCGACCCGGCTCGCCGAGGGCGACGCGATGCTCGTGCACGGCACCTGGCAGGCCGTCGGGGCGCTGGAGGACGACGACGACCTGCTCGTCGTCGACTCCCCCGACCTCGTGCGCCGGCAGGCGGTGCCCCTCGGCCCTCGGGCGTGGCGCGCGCTCGCCGTCATCGCGGCGACCGTCACCCTCCTGGCGTCTGGCGTCACGTCGCCGGCGATCGCCGGGCTCGCCGGCGCGGCGGCGATGGTCGCGTTCCGGGTCGTCACTCCGCAGCAGGCGTACCGGGCAGTGTCGTGGCAGGTCCTCGTGCTGCTCGGCGGGCTCATCCCCCTCTCGGTCGCGATCACCGACAGCGGGCTCGCGGACGCGGTGGCCGACGTCGTCGTCGGGCTGGTCGGCGGCGGCAGCCCGCTGCTGCTGCTCGCCGCGCTGTTCGCGCTCACCGCTCTGCTCGGGCAGGTCGTGAGCAACACGGCGACCGTGCTGATCGTGACCCCGATCGCGCTCGCGGCGGCCGCGCAGACCGAGGTGGCCGCCGCCCCGGTGCTCATGCTGGTGGCGGTGGCCGGTGCGTCGTCGTTCCTGACGCCGATCGCCACGCCCGCCAACATGATCGTCATGGCACCCGGTGGCTACCGGTTCGGCGACTACTGGAAGCTCGGGATCGTCACGATGGTCGCGTGGCTCGCCGTCGCCCTGCTGCTCATCCCGCTGATCTGGCCGCTCTCGTGAAGGTGCTGGGGACACACACGGCCGGGCTGGGCGAGCTCGTGGCCGAGTCGTTGCGCGCCGACGTGCGCGCCGAGGTCCTGTACGCGGACGACAGTGCGGCTCTCGTCAGCACCGGCGCGCCCGAGTCGGCGGTGGCTCAGCTGTCCTATCTCAAGAACGCGTTCGTCGTGCTCGGCTCGACCCCGCGCCGCGGTGACCTCCGGCAGGCGGTCGAGAAGATCGCACGGGCCGTGCCCGCCTGGGGGCTGCGGCGGACCGGGCGGCAGTTCCGCCTGACGTTCTCCGAGGACGGCCGGCTCGCCGCGGTGCCGGCAGCGAGCCGGGTCAGGCTGGAGACAGCCGTAGCTCGGGCCACGGGTGGCAGGTTCACGCCCCGGGGCGGCGGCGCGGTCGAGGAGTACTGGACGATCACCAGGCGCGACCTCGACGAGGTGCTGTTCGCGCGGCGCATCGCCCGGCCGCCGAGGCCGGCGGTCCCGAAGGGCAGCCTCGCCCCGGAGATCGCCGAGCTGGTGGTCAACGCGGCCGGTCCGGCCGGCGCGGACGACGTCGTCCTCGATCCCTTCGCCGGGAGCGGCGCGCTCGTCGCCGCCCGGGTGCGGAGGCCGTTCCGAAAGGCGATCTGCTCCGACGTCGGGTACGCGGACGGGACGGTGCGCCGACTCCCGGAGCTCGCCCGCGCTGCGCGGGTCGTGCAGCTGCCCGAGGATGCCCGGGTCCTCGCCTCGGTCCCCGACGGCTCGGTCGACGTCGTCGTGACCGACCCGCCGTGGGGCGAGTTCGAGAGCGGCCCGGCCCCGGACGAGGAGTTCTTCGCCGCGACGCTCACCAGTATGCGGCGCGTCCTGCGGCCGCGGGGCCGCCTCGCGATGCTCCTCTCGCGGCGCCTCGTGCGCGACGTGCGGGCACAGTGGATCGACCACGGGCTCGTCCCCGAGAAGTCCTTCGACCTGCTGGTCAACGGGCACCCAGCGACCCTCCTCGTGGGGCACCGGGAGGCCGGTCCCGGGCCGGCGGCCCTCGAGACCGGCGCCGGCGCTTAGCCCGCTCCGGGGACGAACCACACGGTCGCCACCCAGAGAACCCGGCCCCCCGCCGACCGCGTGGTTGAGCCCGGCCCCCACCCGCGACCGTGTGGTTGCTCCCCCGACAACGCCTGGTCAGGGGACGAACCACACGGTCGGGACCCGACGTCGTCCGGCCCGGTGTTGCGGTTGACGCAACGTCAACGTGCATGCTGGTGCGTGACACGGAGGTGAGGGACATGGACTGGTCGATCCAGGAGGTCGCGAGACGGTCCGGGACGACGAGCCGCACGTTGCGGCACTACGGCGATCTCGGGTTGCTCGCGCCGAGCGGCACCGGTCCGGGCGGCATCCGGTACTACGACGACGACGCGCTCGTGCGCCTGCAGCGGATCCTGCTGCTGCGCGAGCTCGGGCTGTCGCTGGCCGCGATCCGGGAGGTGCTCGACGGCGAACGCGACGCCACGCAGGCGCTGCGCACGCACCTCGAGCTCCTCGAGCTGGAACGGTCGGCGCTGGATCGCCGCATCGCGTCCGTGCGCACGACCATCGACAAGCGGGAAGGAGGTGAACGACTCATGGCACAGGAAGTCTTCGACGGTTTCGACCACACGCAGTACGAGGAGGAGGTCACGCGCCGGTGGGGCCGCGACGCGTACGCGAGCGGCGACCGCTGGTGGCGCGGGCTCTCCACGGACGAGCGTGCCGAGTGGAAGGCACGCGTCGACGCTCTGTCCCACGACTGGATCGCGGCGGCACGCTCCGGCGTCGCCCCGGACTCGGCCGAGGCGCAGGCGCTCGCGCGGCGCCACGTGGAGTGGCTGACGGGCACGCCCGGAACGCCCACGGCGACGCCGGGCGGTGACGCCAAGGGGTACGTCGTCGGGCTCGCCGAGATGTACGTGGCGGACCCGCGGTTCGGCGCGAACTACACGGCCGACGACGTCCCGCACGGGGCGGAGTTCGTGCGCGACGCGCTGACGGCGTACGCCGAGCGCGAGCTGTAGGCGATCGCGCTGTCGGTGTCGGGGCTGCAGACCCGGCACCGATCCCCGCGCCCACCCCAACCCCAACCCCGACCCGCGCAGCCCCACCCACGAGTGCGCCGAACCTCGTCCTTCCCGTCGAGCCTCGCACCCTGCGGTACGAGGTTCGACGGGAAGGACGAGGTTCGGCGAGACGAGGGCCGGCGCCGCCCAGGCGAGGCGCACCTAGGGTGACCCCATGCACCCCGCCGCGGAGGTGCTCGGTGCGACCCTGCCGCTGGCGGTGGCGATCGCCCTGAGCCCTCTCCCTGTCATCGCTCTGCTGCTGCTGCTCTCAGGGCCCCGGGGGACCGCCGCCGGCACGTTGTTCGCCCTGTCCCGGGTGATCGCGCTCGCGGTGCTGCTCGGGATCGTCGTCGCGGCGTCGGACGCCGTCGAGCACCTCACAGGTGCCGCATCGCTGCCGGCCGTCGTGCGTCTCGTCATCGGTGCTGCCCTCGTGGTGCTCGGTCTGACGCGCTGGCGGCCCCGACCCGACGACGGCGAGCCGGAGCTGCCACGCTGGCTCGCCTCGATCACCGAGGCGCCGCCGTCGCGCGGCCTGGTCCTGGGTGCGATCGTCACGATCAGCAACCCCAAGGAGCTCGCCTTCCTCCTGGCGGCGGGCGTCTCCCTCGGCGGTTCAGCGGTCAGCGGCCTCCAGGAAGTCGGCATCGCCGCGCTGCTCGTGGTGATCTCGGCCTTGTCCGTCCTGGCGCCGTTGGTCGCGATGGTGGTGGCGCCGCACCGGGTCGCCCCCGCGCTCGACCGGCTGCGCCGGTGGTTGACGACGAACACGTCCCTCGTCATGGGCGTCCTGCTGATCGTGATCGGGACCGTCGTCGTCGGCGGCGCGATCGGCGACCTCTAGGTCCCCGCGCGTGGCACGTTGCGCCGAACCTCGTCCTTCCCGTCCGCACCCTGGGGTACGAGGTTCGACGGGAAGGACGAGGTTCGGCGAGACGAGGGGCCGGCGTCGGCGCCGGCCGGGCTAGGCGCGCGCCTTGGCGTACCCGGTGCAGAACGCGTCCGACTCGCCCCAGCACGTCTGGATCCAGACCTCGGACCCCTCGGCGACGTCGCCGCCGTACCCGATCTCGATCGCCTCCCGATTGGTCCCGGCGGCGGCGCGGTACGTCACCCAGCCCTGCCCTTCGATCCACACGTTCACACGGGCCACGGAACCGCGCGACCACCAGGCGTTGATGTACAGGTGCTCGTCGAACGCGTCGAAGCTCGTGTAGACGCCGTAGTCGCCCCTCGGGCCGGAGTAGCGGTAGTGGGCGTGCCCGTCGCGGCCGCCTGAGTCGCCGGGCATGGGCGGGTCGTCGTCGACGTCGGTCCAGCAGTTGCTCGGCTCCTGGCGGCAGATGTGGCCGCCCGCCATCGGCGCTGCGGACGAGGCGCCGGCCGGCGTCTCGCTCGCCGTGGTTCCGGTGCCCGCCGCCGCCGCGCTCGTGGCGAGCGCCGCCGTCGTCAGCGTCGCGGCGGCGAGCGCGCGGCGCAGGATCTTCGACTGTCGTCTCATCTGAGCTCCTTCTCGTGGTGAGTGATGGGTCCGCGGGCTGCCGCGCGGCGACCTACGCCGTCGCCCGCGCGTAGCCGGTGCAGAAGTCGTCGGAGTTCCCCCAACACACCTGGATGCGCACGCTCGAGCCCTCCGCGATGTCGCCGTCGTACCCGAGCTCGATGCCCTCACGGCGCGTGCCGGGGTCGGCTCGGTACGAGACCCAGCCCTGGCCCTCGATCCACACGTTCACGCGCGCGACCGACCCCCGGGACGGGATCGCGTTGATGTGGAGGAGCTCGTCGAACGCCTGGAAGTGCGCGCTGACGCTGTACATCCCCCGCGGACCGGTGTAGCCGTAGTAGGTGAAGGCGTTCGTCCCGCCGGCGTCCTTCGGGATCGCCTGGCGATGGCTGCCGACGTCGGTCCAGCAGTTCGACGGTTCCTGGCGGCAGATGTGCCCGGCCGCCGGGGTGACGCCGTCGCCGGTCGCCTGCGCGCTCGACGGCGCCGCCATCAGTCCGAGCGTCGCCGTCGCCAGCGTCGCCGCGGCAAGGATCCGGCGCAGGATCTTCGAGTTGTGTCGCATGTGCGCTACCTCTTCTCCTGGTGGGTCCCGCGGGCGGGGCGGGGATGGGGGCCATGCCCCGCCCGCGGAGCGTGCCCCGGCGGCAGCCTCGCGGGCGGCGCCTCCCCCTGCGGGACGCCGCCCGGCCGACCGCCGGGAGTTCACCGGTCAGGACGCCTTCCGTGCCGACGCTGTCGGCGCCGGTCGACGTTCCTGCCGTTCGATCACAGTGGCGGAGGCCGGTTACGCGCCGCTTACAGCAGACATGCGAGCGCGCCGACGGCGTCGGCGCAGCCACGTCACCAGCGCGATGACCCCGCCGACCACGACGGCGAGCACCGCCGCGCTGATCGCGTGCTGCAGCCACAGGGGCGGCTCGCCCGGCACCGTCGCGCCGTCGTCGTCCGCCGCGCCCTCTCCCGCTCCGACGGCGGGCGGCGGCGTGTCCGCGGCCGGGGTCGTGACGGGGTCCGGAAGCGGTGCGCTGAGGGCAGCGAGCGGATCGATGCGCCCCCAGCCGTAGGCCTCGTCGAAGCCCGGCTCGCCGGCGTCGTGCGCCGCGCCGTACACGAGGCCGACCAGCTGGTCCCACGTCGCGTCCGGATGCACGGACTTCACGAGGGCGAACGTCGCAGCGACGAGCGGCGCCGCGCCCGACGTGCCGCTGCGGATCGCGTATCCGCCGCCGGCGTTCGTCGCGACGAGGTCGTGCCCGGGGGCCGAGATCGCGAGCTGCAGGCTCGGGGTGACGTCGGGCGAGTTCTCCCAGCGCGAGCCGTCGGGCGCGTAGGCGAAGACCGGGATGGCATTCGGGTACCACGCCGGCGCCTGGAGTCCGTCGACGTGGTTCGTGACGTCCTCGGTCGGGGCATCCGCCCAGGGGCACGGATCCTGCGTGCAGCCCGGCAGCACGTACGTCTCGCTGTTCCCGGCGGCGACGACGACGGGGACGCCCGCCTCCCGGGCCGACTCGAGCGCCGCGAGCATCTCCTCCTGGGCGCCCGACCCTCCGCCGATCGACGTCGCGATGACGTCGACGCCCAGCTCGACGAGCTCGGTGACGGCCTGCGCCTGCCACAGCTCGGCGTCGGCCCTCGTCTCGGAGTCCCAGTTCAGGCTCGTGACGACGAGGTCGGCGTCCGGGGCGAGCCCGAGCACGCCGTCGGCGCCGTCCGGACCATGACCCTGCCCGACCATGAGCGCCGCCATCGACGTCCCGTGGTTCTCGGGGTCGGAGAAGGGATCGGCGATCGTGCCGTAGCCCGTCGCCGGGGTGACGTGCGCGCCCTGGAGGTCCGGGTGCGTGACGTCGGTCCCGGTGTCGATGATCCCGATGGTGACGCCCTCGCCGGTGCTGACGTCGTGGATCGCCTCGATGTCGAACTCGTCGAGGTACCACTGCGCGTCGCGCCAGGAGTCGGCGTGAGCCGGCGTGGCGAACGGGGCGGTCGAGAGGACCACGGCGGCCGCGACGGCGACGACGGCGGCGGCTCGCCTGGGCATGGTGCTGGGGAGGTGGGTGCGGGGCATGCACCGGAGCCTGTCGGCGTGCTCTTACCGAGGGCTTACATGGGCTGCGTGGCGTCCCGGACTGGTGGGCGAGGTGCGCACCGTCCCGATGTCGGACCCCCCTCGTAGTCTCGAACTCATGTTCGACACTTCGACCCAGGAGGGACCATGGAGCTCTTCGCAGCCCGCCACCTTGCACTCGGACTCATGCGCCAGCACGGGCTCGGCCGCTGGAAGCTGACGTTCGACCGCGCGAAGGTGCGCGCCGGCCAGTGCCGCTTCGACCGCCACGAGATCAGCCTGAGCCGACCCCTGACGCTGCTGCACGACGAGGCGGAGGTCACGGAGACGGTGCTGCACGAGATCGCGCACGCGCTCGTCGGGCCGAGTCATCATCACGACGACGTGTGGAAGGCCAAGGCGCGCGCCCTCGGCGCACGCGGCGAGACCACGCTCCGGACCGACAAGCGGCCGCCCGCTGCGTGGGTGGGCACCTGCCCCGCCGGCCACGAGGTGCACCGGCACCAGCGGCCGAGCCGACCGCGCAGCTGCGCACGCTGCTCGCGCACCTTCGACCTCGACGCGCTCGTCACCTGGAGGTGGAACGGGCAGGTCGTGCCGATGACGAGTGCGTACCAGGCCGAGCTGGCCGAGGTCCGCCAGCTGTACGGCGTCGCGCGCGGGGCATGACCACGCCGGCGCGAGGTCGGGCAGGCGGCAGGTTCGCCCCCGCGCTCAGATGCCGATCGGGTGCCAGACGGTCTTCGTCTCGAGGACCGCCGTCATCCGGTCGAGACCGGGCTCACCGGTCCAGTCCGGCTCCGTCGAGGGGGGTCTGGTCACGCGTTTGAGGTTCTCCGCCGCCGCGCGTTCGAGCTCGACGGCGGCGGCCGAGGCGTCGGCGACGCTCCCGAACCCGGCTGCGCGGGCGGCGTCCTCGTCGGCCGCCACGCCCGCGAGCCCGGTGAGGTCGATGGCGTTCACGTCCATGTGCGACGCGAGCCACGGCGCCACCTCGGCCACGCGGCCGGTGAGGAGGTTGACGACGCCGCCCGGCACGTCGGACGTGGCGAGCACCTCGCCGAGCGTCACGGCGGGGAGCGGGCGCGCGGACGACGCGACGACGACGCACGTGTTGCCGCTCAGGATCACGGGTGCGATCACGGACACGAGCCCGAGGAGGGAGGAACGCTGCGGCGCGAGGACGGCGACGACGCCGGTCGGCTCGGGCACGGAGAAGTCGAAGTACGGCCCGGCCACCGGGTTGGTGCCGCCGACGACCTGCGCGAGCTTGTCCGACCACCCGGCGTACCAGACCCACCGGTCGATCGCCTCGCCGACCACGCGCTCCGCACGAGCCCGCGTCAGCGCCTCGCCGGCTGCCACCTCGTCCACGAACTGCGCGCGCCGGCCCTCGAGCACCTCGGCGACGCGGTACAGCACCTGCCCACGGTTGTACGCCGTCGCCGCGGACCACCCGGGAACGGCTTTGCGGGCTGCGACGACGGCGTCCCGCGCGTCCTTGCGCGACGCCAGCGCCGCGTTCGCCAGGAACCGCCCGCGGGAGTCGGTGACCTCGTAGCTGCGGCCGCTCTCGCTGCGCGGGAACTTGCCGCCGACGTACAGCTTGTACGTCTTGCGGACGTCCAGCCGCGGGGACTCCGCAGCCTGCCTGACGCTCGCTGTCGTCGAGGGACGTCGTGTCGCCCGGGCGGCCGCGGTCTCCGCGGACCCGTCCGCCGCGCCCCTCCTGCGCGCTTCGCTCACGCGGGCGCTCCTTCCTCGCCGTACTGCTTCGTCCAGGGAGTCTCGATGTGCAGTGCGTTCGCGAGACCGTCGTCGGCCACGGGCCGGTGCCGCATCCCTGCCGGCGCCGTCACGAGGTCGCCGGGGCGCACGGTGGACGCGGGGGTCGAGGGGGATCCCGTGGTCGAGACCGATCCCGTGGTCGAGGCGGACCCCGTGGCCGGAGCGGGCTCAGTGGGCAAGGTAGGCCTCCAGGCCGTGCCGGCCGCCTTCGCGCCCGTAGCCGCTCTCCTTGTACCCGCCGAACGGGGACGTCGGGTCGAACTTGTTGAACGTGTTCGCCCAGACGACGCCGGCCTTCAGCTGGTTCGACATCCACAGGATGCGCGAGCCCTTGTCGGTCCACACGCCCGCAGAGAGCCCGTAGGGCGTGTTGTTCGCCTTCTCGACCGCCTCCGCCGGGGTGCGGAACGTCAGCACCGACAGCACCGGGCCGAAGATCTCCTCGCGCGCGATCCGGTGCGCCTGCGTGACGCCGGTGAACACCGTCGGTGGGAACCAGTAGCCACGGTCGGGCAGGTCGCACGCGGGCGACCACCGCTCCGCGCCCTCGGCCTCCCCCACGTCGGACAGGGTGCGGATCCGCTGCAGCTGCTCCGACGAGTTGATCGCACCGATGTCGGTGTTCTTGTCGAGCGGATCGCCGACGCGCAGCGTGCCGAGCCGGCGCTTGAGGCGCGCCAGCACGTCGTCGTACACCGACTCCTGCACGAGCAGCCGCGACCCGGCGCAGCACACGTGGCCCTGGTTGAAGAAGATGCCGTTGACGATGCCCTCGACCGCCTGGTCCAGCGGGGCGTCGTCGAACACGATGTTCGCCGCCTTGCCGCCGAGCTCGAGGGTCACCTTCTTGTCCGTCCCCGCCACGGCGCGCGCGATGGCTTTGCCGACCTCCGTCGACCCCGTGAACGCGACCTTGTCGACGCCCGGGTGCTCGACCAGCAGCCGGCCCGTCTCGCCGGCACCCGTCACGATGTTGACGACGCCGGGCGGCAGGTCCGCCTGCTGGCAGATCTGCGCGAACAGCAGCGCGGTGAGCGGCGTCGTCTCCGCGGGCTTGAGCACCACCGTGTTGCCCGCCGCGAGCGCCGGCGCGATCTTCCACGCCAGCATCAGCAGCGGGAAGTTCCACGGGATGACCTGCCCGGCCACGCCGTGCGGCCGCGGGTCGACGCCGAATCCCGCGTACGGCAGCTTGTCGGCCCAGCCGGCGTAGTAGAAGAAGTGCGCGGCGACGAGCGGGACGTCGACGTCGCGCGACTCGCGGATCGGCTTCCCGTTGTCGATCGACTCCAGGACGGCGAGCTCCCGCGCCCGCTCCTGGATGATCCGGGCGATCCGGTACAGGTACTTCCCGCGGTCGCGGCCCGACATGCGCGACCAGACCCGGTCGTAGGCGCGGCGGGCGGCGGCGACGGCGCGGTCGACGTCGTCCGGCCCTGCCTCGGCGATGTCGGCGAGCACCTCCTCCGTGGCCGGGTTGACCGACTTGAACGCGCTGCCCGAGGCGGCGTCGGTGAACTCACCGTCGATGAACAGTCCGTACGAGCTGTCGATGTCGACGACGGCGCGGGACTCCGGCGCCGGGGCGTAGCTGAGGACCACTGTCGCCTCCTCTCAGTCGAGCGTGAAGTAGTCGGCGCCCGCGTAGCGGCCGGTGCGGAGCTTCTGGCGCTGCATGAGCAGGTCGTTGAGCAGGCTCGAGGCACCCAGGCGGAACCACTCGGGCGACAGCCAGTCCTCGCCCGCGACCTCGTTGACGAGCACGATGTTCTTGATCGCGTCCTTCGTGGTGCGGATCCCGCCGGCGGGCTTGACGCCGACCTGCCGGCCGGTGGCGTCCCGGAAGTCGCGCACCGCCTCGAGCATGATCATCGTGACGGGCGGCGTCGCGGCCGGCGACACCTTCCCGGTCGACGTTTTGATGAAGTCCGCGCCCGCGAGCATCGCCAGCCACGACGCCCGGCGGACGTTGTCGTACGTCGCCAGCTCGCCGGTCTCGAGGATGACCTTGAGGTGGGCGCGGGTGCCGTCGGAGCGCACGCACGCCTCCCGCACGGCGACGATCTCGGCGAGCACGTCGGTGTAGCGGCCCGTGAGGAACGCGCCGCGGTCGATCACCATGTCGACCTCGTCGGCACCGGCGTCGACGGCGTCACGCGTGTCGGCAAGTTTGACGGCGAGGCTCGTGCGGCCCGAGGGGAAGCCCGTGGCGACGCTCGCCACGTGGATCCCGCTGCCCGCGAGCGCGTCCCGGGCCACGGTGACCAGGTCGGGGTACACGCAGATCGCCGCCACCTGGGGCACCGAGGCGTCGGACGGGTCCGGGCGCCTGGCCTTGGCGCACAGGGCGCGGACCTTGCCCGGGGTGTCCTGCCCCTCGAGCGTGGTGAGGTCGATCATCCGGATGGCGAGGTCGATCGCCTCGGCCTTCGCCGTCGTCTTGATCGAGCGCGTGCCGAGCGTGGCGGCGCGCGCTTCGGCGCCCACCTGGTCGACACCAGGCAGGCCGTGGAGGAACTGGCGCAGGGACGCCGGCGACGCGGCGATCTCGCGGATGCGCGCCTCGTCGAGCGCGTCGAGCACGGTCACCCTGCGAGTGTAAGCCGGGTCGCCGGGCGCGGAGCGGTCGGGGCGGAGCGGCCGTGCTGGTCGCGCCGACCGTCCGGCGGTCCCGCGTCGTGCGGGGCGTCAGCGACCGGCGTCCGCGCGCTCGACGAGGTAGCGGAGCCGCAGCACGCCGTCGTCCTCGACCCGCACGGAACGCAGGCGCAGCGCGGCGGGCGTGGCGCCCTCCGGGAGCACCGGACCGTCGAACACCGTCGGGGTCCCGGCTCCGCCGATCGCCGTGGGCAGCACGACGAGGTCGAGCTCGTCGACGAGGCCGGCCCGGAGCAGCGCACCGTTGAGCCCGCCGCCCGCCGTGGAGACGAGAGTCGTGACGCCGAGCCGTTCCCGCATCCGCCGCAGGGCTGCCGCCAGGTCCACCCGCTCCTCGCCCGCCACGAGATAGCAGATCCCCTCGCGGCGCAGGTAGCCGAGGTACTCGATCGGCGTCGCCCGCGAGGCGAGCACCAGGACGTCGAACTCGCCGACGCTCTTCATCGTCCAGCGCACGCGCCCGCGGCCGTCGACGACGGTGAACCACTTCGTGCGCCCCGGCCGCGCCACGACGGCCTCCGGAAGGTGGTCCGCGTAGAGCGCGTCCCGCTCCTCGGGCGGAACCGGGTCCAGCCCGCCCACCGGGCCGGCGTCGGGCGGGACCAGTGAGCCGCTGCCCTCGAGCGTCGCCTGGTGCGGGTGCTCGCGCTCGAGGTCCGCCGCGCGTGCGGCCTGCACCCGGTCGGCCGACTCCCCGCCGAGCGCCCGCCAGGCCGAGGAGTGCGGCTCGAGCATGAGGAGCCGGTCGGGTGCGAACGTGACCCGCCCGTCGACCGACGTCGTGACGGAGACGACGACGTACGGCCGGTCTCGCTCGCCGTCGTCGGGCCGTCCGTCCGTCAACGCTGCGACCCCGTGCTCGCCCGCCATGATCGACACCCCTTCGCCGTCGGTGTCGCCATGCCTACCGTCGACCTCCGACACCCGCGTCCGGGCCGCACCACCAGGCCATGGGTCGCGTTCGGGCGCACCACCAGGCGATGGGTCGCGGTCGCGGGACGCCACGGGCGACCTATGGCCTGGTCGAGGTGCGCGCTACGAGGTCGGGGGCGCCGTCATACCTGTCACGGCAGCGAGGAGGGCGGCTCAGGCCGGGCCTGCCGCCTCCCGCAGCCGCTGGGCGACGACGACGAGCCGCTCGCGCAGGGCCGCGGGCGACCGCACCGTGAACGCGAAGCCGCTCATGCCCAGGTACATGGCCGCCTCGTCGAGGTCGACGCTGCCGCTCCGGAGCAGGGTCGTGCCGTCGCCCAGGTCGCGCACCTCGGCGACCGTGGGCCCGAACTTCGCACGGACGGCGTCGACCTCGGCACGCACGACCACTTCGACGTGGTGCGGGTAGGGCGCCGTCGCGATGCTGCGCGTCGTCCGCTCGAGCAGCTCGTCCTTGGGAATCTCCCGCGCGGTGAACCGGGTACCGAGCGGCTCCCGCGGGCGCATGCGGTCGAGGCGCAGCGTGCGCCATGCGGCGCGCTCCGGGTCCCACGCGATGACGTACCACCGGTCCTGGGTGCGGACGATGCGGTGCGGCTCGATCTCGCGGCGGACCTCGGCTCCGTCGTGCCGTGTGTAGTCGATGCGCAGGCGCCGCGCGTCACGGATCGCGGCGGCGACAGCGAGCAGGGCATCCACGTCGACCGACGGTGCCCCGGCGAGCGGCACGATGGCGCGCTCGAGGTCGCGCACGCGATGCCGCACGGCCGACGGGAGCGTCTGCTCGAGCTTGACGAGTGCTCGCGCGGCGGCGTCCTCGATGCCGTTCACTGCGGAGAGTGCGGCGCCGCGGAGGCCGACGGCGATCGCGGCCGCCTCCTCGTGATCGAGGAGCAACGGGGGCACGGAGCTCCCGGCGCCCAGCCGGTAGCCGCCGCCGATGCCGCGAGACGAGTCGATGACGTAGCCGAGCTCGCGGAGGTCGTCGACGTCGCGGCGCAGCGTCCGTGGGCTCACCTCGAGCCGGCGGCACAGCTCCGCGCCGCTCCACTCCCGGTGGGTCTGCAGGTAGCCGAGCAGGGCGAGCGTCCGTCCGGTGGTTCGTGTCATGGGTTCAACGTCCTCCGACTTGCGGTCGTATTATGGCCGCAATAGTCGGCAGGGTAGACCCATGACCGCCGACACGCAGATCCGCCCCTTCCACATCAACGTCCCGCAGGCCGACCTCGACGACCTGCGCGACCGACTGGCGCGCACCCGCTGGCCCGACGAGCTGCCCGGCGTCGGCTGGAGCTACGGCGTCCCCGTCACCTACCTCACGGGGCTGGCCGAGCACTGGCGGACCACCTACGACTGGCGCACGCACGAAGCGAGGCTCAACGCCTTCCCCCAGTTCACGACCACCATCGACGGGCAGAACATCCACTTCCTGCACGTCCGCTCGCCGGAGCCGGACGCCCTGCCGCTGATCCTCACGCACGGCTGGCCCGGTTCGGTCGTGGAGTTCATGAAGATCATCGGTCCGCTCACCGACCCCCGAGCCCACGGCGGCGACCCGGCCGACGCGTTCCACGTCGTGGCTCCGTCCATGCCCGGCTTCGGCTTCTCCGGGCCGACTCACGAGACCGGCTGGGACATGGCGCGGATCGCCCGCGCCTGGGCCGTGCTGATGGATCGGCTCGGCTACGAGCGGTACGGCGCCCAGGGCGGCGACACCGGCTCGGTCATCTCGCCGATGCTGGGCGGCATCGACTCCGTGCACGTCGTCGGCGTGCACGTCAACGGCAGTCTCGGCTTCCCCACCGGGGACCCGGCGGAGCTCGCCGCTCTCACCGAGGTCGAGCAGGCTCGGCTCGCCGCCCTGCACCAACAGATGCAGGACGGGACCGGGTACGCCGTCATCCAGTCGACGCGGCCGCAGACGCTGGGGTTCGGGCTTGCCGACTCGCCCTCGGGGCTGCTCGCCTGGATCGTGGAGAAGTTCAAGGAGTGGACGGACCCGGCGGCAGACCTCCCCGAGGACGCCGTCGACCTCGACCAGCTGCTCACCAACGTCAGCCTGTACTGGCTCACGGGCACGGCGACGTCGGCGGCTCGGCTCTACAAGGAGGGTCAGGCCAGCTGGGGACAGGAGGCCACGCGGTCCGAGGTGCCCTCCGGGGTGGCGGTGTTCCCCGGCGATGCCGGGATCCGCGTGGTCGCCGAGCGCGAGAACAACGTGGTCCACTGGTCGGAGTTCGAGCGCGGGGGCCACTTCCCGGCCATGGAGGTGCCCGACCTCCTGGTCGGCGACGTGCGCACGTTCTTCAGCGGCCTTCGCTGACCTGGTCCGGCGAGCGGCGCGACTCAGCGGCGCGGGACGTACCTCAGGTACACGGTGCCGCCGGCGAAGCGCCGCTCGTCGACGAGCTCGAGGTCGAGCCGGACGCCGTCGGGCAGGCCTCGCAGCCCGCCCCCGACGATCGTCGGCGCGACGTACATGTGGAACGTGTCGACGAGCCCGGCACGGATGGCGTGCGCCGCGAGGACGGGGCCGCCGATGCTCACGTCACGGTCGGCCGCGGCAACGAGCGAGCGGACGGCGTCCACGTCGAAGTCCCGCTCGAGTCGGGTGCGCGGCGCGTCGACGTTCTCGAGCGTCCGCGAGTAGACGACCTTGTCGGTGGCCTGCCACAGCTCGGTGAACTCCCGCTCGACGGCGGGCACGTCCTCGCCCGTGGACGCGGTGTCCCAGTACGTCATGAGCTCGTAGGTCCGCCGGCCGAGCAGGTACGTGCCGACGCCGCCCTCGGTCGCGTTCACGTGGGCGTGCAGCTCGGCGTCGGGCGCGGCGAAGTCGAAGTTCCCGTCGACGTCGGCGATGTAGCCGTCCAGGGATCCCACGGCCGTGTAGGTCAGCTGTGCCATCTCGCGTCCCTTCTCACGTTCCGGTTGCGTCGTCTCCGACCCTAGCTAGACTGATCTCACTTCGCAACCAGTTGCTGAAGGAGCAGGCATGAGCACGCGGATGACGGCGGATCGCGGCGCCAGCGCGCCGGGTCGCCAGGGCCGGGAGCGCGTCGCCGACGTGAACGACGTCCACCTGTGCCTCCAGTCGTTCGGCGACGACGCCGACGCCGCCCTCCTTCTCATCGCGGGCGCCACGTGGTCCATGGACTGGTGGGACGACGAGCTCTGCCGCCGACTCGCCGCGGGCGGGCGGCACGTCCTGCGGTACGACCAGCGCGACACCGGCCGCTCGTCGCACGACCCGGCCGGCGCCCCCACCTACACCGGGGCGGACCTGGTGCGTGACGCCGTCGGCATCCTCGACCACGAGGGGATCGACAGCGCCCACGTCATGGGGCTCTCCTCCGGGGGCGGCGTGGCGCAACACCTGGCGCTGACGGCGCCGCACCGGGTCGCGAGTCTCGTCCTGATCTCCACGAGTCCCGCCGTGCCCGCCGCGTCGGGCGAGCTCCGGCTGCCGCCTGCGTCGTCAGCCGTCCGGGAGACGTTCGACGACCCCCCGCCCGAACCTGACTGGTCGGATCCCGACGACGTCGCACGGTACGTCGTCGACGCCGAGCGCCCGTATGCCGGGTCGCTCGGGTTCGACGAGGCACGCGTGCGTGAGGTCGCCCGGCGGGTCGTCGAGCGCACGCTCGACGTCCGGGCGAGCCTCACGAACTTCTGGCTCGCGGCCGACGGCGAACCGGTGCCCGGCACCCTGGCCGACATCGCTGCCCCGACGCTGATCCTGCACGGCACGGCCGACCCGTGCTTCCCGTACGAGCACGCCGAGGCGCTCGCCCGCGAGATCCCGCACACGACGCTCGTCCCGCTCGAGGGCGGCGGGCACGAGATGCCGGCGGCCGTGTTCCACGACATCGTGGTCGAGGCCGTGCTGGCCCACACCAGGAGAGACTGAGCCGTGACCACCCCACGTTCCGGCTGCCCGATCAACCTCTCGCTCGAGGTGTTCGGCGACAAGTGGAGCCTGATCATCCTGCGCGACATGGTCTTCGGCGGTCGGCGGCACTTCCGCGAGCTCCTCACGGGGTCGATCGAGGGCATCGCCTCGAACGTGCTCGCCGCGCGGCTGAAGAAGCTCGTCGCGCTCGGCATGCTGACGAAGCGGGACGACCCGTCGCACAAGCAGAAGGCCATCTACAGCCTGACCGAGGCGTCGATCGAGCTCGTCCCGGTGATGGCGGCGCTCGGCACCTGGGGCAGCCGCTGGCTGCCCGTGAGCGAGGAGCTCTCGGTCCGCGCCACGACGCTCGCCGACGGCGGCCCCCAGGTGTGGGAGCGGTTCATGGTCGAGCTGCGCGAGGAGCACCTCGGCGTGCCGGCCGGCCCGCCGGCGGACGGGCGCACCGTGCGCGAGAAGCTTCAGGAGGCGTACCTCGCCGTCGTCGAGCGGGAACGACGCGGCGCGTGACGACGGACGACAAGGGGGCCGTCGTGCCACGAGACGTCGAGACCGTCGCGGCGGAGCTCGAGCAGCGCGTGCCGCGTCTGCTGGCCGAGCACGCGATCCCCGGGGTCGCGATCGGCGTCTGCGACGCGTCCCGCATCCTGTGGTCGGCCGGCTTCGGGACGACGACGGCGGACGGGTCGCAGCCGATCACCACCGACACCACGTTCGGCCTGCAGTCGGGCTCGAAGATGTATACGGCGACGGCGGTGCTGCGCGCCGTCGGCGACGGTCTCGTCGATCTCGATGCGCCGATCACCGACTATCTGCCCGACTTCCGCGTGCGGACCCGGTTCGAGCCGAACCCGGAGCGGCGCATCACGCTGCGGCACCTGCTCGCCCACACCGCAGGCTTCACCCACGAGGCGCCGGTGGGGAACAACTACGTGGTCGGGAACGCGAGCTTCGCCGCCCACTGCCGCAGCATCGGCGACACGTGGCTCCGCTTCGACGTCGGCCACCACCACGAGTACTCGAACCTCGGCTACGACCTCGCCGGCCACGTGCTCGAGCGCGTGAGCGGTGAGCCGTTCCACCGGCACCTCGAGCGGGCGCTGCTGGAGCCGCTCGGTCTCGCGCGCACCACCGCCGACGTCGCCACGCTCAAGGCCGACCGGGACCACGCGCTCGGGCACGGGACGTCGGCGCGGGTGCCGTTCCGGGTCCCGATGGTCCCGGCGGGCGGCGTCCACGCCAGCGTCGACGACGCCTGCCGCTTCGCGCAGCTCCACCTGCGCGGCGGCGCCGACCTGCTGCCGAGCGAGCTCGCCGAGGAGATGACGGCGGTCCCCGGCCACCCGGAGCGCGACCAGGGCTACGGCCTCGGCGTCGCGCTCATCCGCGTCGGCGACCTGGTCATCCGCGGCCACAGCGGCGGCGGCTTCGGCTTCCTGTCCGACATCTACTGGGCACCCGAGGCGGGGCTCGGCGTCGTCGTCCTCACCAACTCCACGAAGCACCCGCTCCAGTTCCGCCTCGCGACCGAGATCCTCCGGGACCTCACCGGGGCGGACCTGGCGCCGCGGCCGGCTGCCCCGACGGCGCACCCCGACGGCGGCCCGCGCCCGCCCGCGGCGATCGCGGGCGAGTACGTCGGCCGGGTCGGCACCCTCACGCTCGCGGTCGACGGCGACGGCGTGGTCGTGCGGTCGGGCGGGACCTCGCGCTCGGCGCGGCTCGTGACCCCGCACGAGCTCGCCGTCGACGGCGACTCGCCCCAGCGGTACGTGCTGCGCGACGTCGACGCCGACGGGCGGCCGGGCATGCTCGAGTCAGCGATCGACGGCCAGGTCCACCACCGCAACGATCCGCCGCCCGACGCGGAGCCGACGGCGTCCGGCCCGTGGAACCGCGACTACTCGATCCGGGACGGGACCGCCGTCACGCGCACGCGGCTGAGGCACGAGGGCGGCCTCGCGTCGATCGACTGGGAGGGTCACCGGCTGCAGCTCGAGCGGCACACGGACGACGTGTGGTTCTCGTCCACAGGAGAGGCTCTCGACCTCGCGTCCCAGCCGCCGACGTACGCGAACGTCCGGCTCCACCCCCGCTGAGCCTGCCGACGGCGCAGCGCACGAGGCGCGAGCCGGGGTCAGCCCGGCAGGTCCTTCCCGTAGGCGAGGAGCTGGAGGCCGGGCAGCGGCTCCCAGTCGCGGTCCGGCTCTCGTTCGTAGCCCTGCGCCAGGTACAGGCTGCGCGCGGCCGTCATCGCGGGGAGCGTCGAGAGCACCATCCGGTGCCCACGCACGGCCGCGCGCTGCTCGGCCTCCGCGAGCAGCGCCCGCCCGACGCCGCGTCCCCGCATCGCCGGGTCGACGGCGAACCCGCGGATCTCGATCTCGCCGGCCTCGCGCGCGACCTCGCTGTGCGCGCCGAAGTCCTCGAGCATGAGGGTGCCGACGACGGCGTCCCCGCTGCCGACGGCGACCAGCACCTGGCCGTGGCCGTCGCCGCCCAGCCCGCGCAGCTCCTCGACGTACTCCGGACTCGCGTCGAGCAGCCCGTCCACGCTGTACGCCGCCACGCGCAGCGCCCCCACGACGTCGAGCTCGCCGGCCGTCATGTCTCGCACGATCACCCGCCCAGCACACCACGCACCGCCGACGGCGTCACGTGCACGGCGGCTGAGCACGCCCCGCACCCCGGGGCGCCCCGGGCGTTCACCCATGACTTCCGGCACAGGTGCCCAGGCAGGGCGCCGGGCTACGGTCGACGCGACAGCCGCCGCCGCACCGGGAGCCCTCCGTGATCGACGCCCTGCTGACGTGCGGCGCCGTCGGGGCCGTCCTGTTCGTCGTCGTGTTCACGGTCGACGGCGCCACCCGCCCGGGCTACCGCCCCGCGGAGCACGCCGTGAGCGCGCTGGCGCTCGGGCCACGCGGCTGGATCCAGCGGTGGAACTTCGTGACCTCCGGCGCGGCAACGGCGGCCGGCGGCGTCGGCGTCGCGCTGGCCCTCGACGGCTTCCCGGGGCGAGCCACCGGAGTCGTGATCGCGGCGTTCGGCGTGGCGCTCGCGGCGTCCGGCGTGTGGTCGATGGACCCGATGCGCGACTACCCGCCGGGAGCGCCGGCGCACCCGACGACGTTCAGCCGTGCGCACGAGCGGCACGACCAGGCGGGCGCCGTCGTGTTCGCGGCGCTCCCGGTCGCGTGCGTCACGGCGGCGTTCGCGTACGCCGATGCGGTGCCGGCGTTCGCCATCGTCAGCGGCGTCGCTGCCGTGGGGCTCGGCGTGGCGTCGTACCGGTTCGGCGTGCTGTGGGAGCGGGAGAGCCGGCGCGTCGGCCTCGTCCAGCGGCTCTACATCGTGGCCGGGTGGGCGTGGGTCGCGGCGCTCTGCCTCGTCACGGTCACGATGCGCTGACGGCGTGGGTGGGCGGTGCTCTACTGCACGCATGGCGGAACGACGAGGCGGCTCACCCGATCCCGAGACCACGACCACCGTCCGCGGTGAGGACTGGTACGGCCGCGAGGTCGGCGCCGAGCAGTACGCCGGCGTCCGGTTCGTCGATGTCGACCTCACCGAGGCGTCCACGCGCGGCACGGTGTTCTCGGAGTGCGTCTTCTCCAACGTCGCGTTCAACGTGTCGCACCACGCCTCCACGGCGTTCGTGAACTGCACGTTCCGCCGCTGCAACTTCTTCGACGCGACGTTCACGGGCTGCAAGCTGGTGGGCGCGATGTTCGACGGGTGCAGCTTCGGGATCATGAAGGTGGACCGCGGCGACTGGTCGTTCGCCGGGTTCCCGGGCGCCGACCTCGAAGGGGTCGAGTTCACCGGCGTGCGGCTGCGCGAGTCCGACCTCACCCACGCGCGGTGCGCGCGCTCGGTGTTCGCGGGGTGCGACCTCTCGGGCTCGTGGCTGCACGGCGCCGACTTCACCGACGCCGACCTGCGGGGCAGCGCTCTCGGCGAGATCGATCCGCGGGTCGTCACGCTCCGCGGCGCCACGATCACCGCCGATCAGGCCATCGCGATCGCCGCGGGGCTCGGGCTCGTCGTCGACGTCTGAGACGGCAGACCGCCGGCGAGTCAGCGCCGCGGGTCGACGTGCAGCTTCGGCCCCGGCCCGGCGTCGTCCGGGCGCCAACCGCCCAGCACGTCGCCGGCCTCTCCGAGCCCCACCGTCGCCGCGACCAGCGGGCCGGGGTCGACGGCGCCGCTCGCGTACCGCTCGATCGCGCCGGCCAGCCCCGCCGACCCGCCGAGGATGCCGACGACCGTCAGGTCCCGCAGCGGCAGCTCGCGTGTGTCGAGCGTGCTCGGGGCGTCGGAGATCCCGATGAGCACGACCCGCCCGGCCGGCTCCACGAGCTCGACCGCCCGGCGCGGCACGTCGTGCCCCGTGGACGCGTCGATCACGGCCGCCCACGGCAGCTCGGGGAGCGACGCCGTCGTCCACGCCTGCGCGAAGCCGAGCGAGCGCGCGAAGGCGAGCGAGCGGTCGTCGACGCCGAGCAGGTGGACGTCGGCGCCCGCGTCCCGCGCGAACAGCGCCGCGAGGAGCCCGATCGTCCCGGGGCCGACCACGAGCAGCGGCTCCCCCGGTCCGGTCGCCGCGGCACGCACGGCGCGCAGCGCGTTCCCGCCGGGCTCCACCAGGGCGCCGACGACGTCGTCGACGGCGTCCGGCAAGCGGTGCAGCGCGTTCGCCGGCACGAGCAGCCGCTCGGCGAGCGCGCCGTGCCACCCGCCGCGGATCCCGATCTCGTACCGGTTCGCGCAGACGTGGTGCCGACCGGCGCGGCACCGCGCGCACGTCCCGCAGCCGAGCATCGTGTCGCCGGTGACGCGCCGACCCTCCAGGCCGCCGTCGACGCCGTCGCCCACCTCGCTCACGGTGCCGCACCACTCGTGGCCCGGCCGCAGCGGGTACGCGGCCTGGCCGTCGCGGAGGTAGGCCATGTCGCCGCTGAACAGCTCGAGGTCGGTGCCGCACACACCGACGCGGGCGACGTCGACGACCACCTGCCCCGGGCCGGCCACCGGCTCCCGGACGTCCTCGACCGCCCACGCGTGCGGGCCGGTGAGCACCAGAGCCTTCATGACCGCGGCCTGCCGTTCACGGGCTGGGCTCCTGGGGCGTCGGGGACGGTAACCGTGCCAACCTTAGGGCGCACGACTCCGGGAGCGAGGGACAGCGTCGATGAAGCAGCTGCGCAGCCAGCAGTGGTACGCCGGGCAGGGCCGGGACGCCTACATCCACCGTGCGTGGATGCGGCGAGGTCTGCCGAACGACGCGTTCGACGGCACCCACCCGCACGTCGCCATCGCGAACACCGCGTCGGACCTGTCGCCGTGCAACGCGCACCTCACCGAGGTCGCCCGCAGCGTGGCCGACGGCGTCCTGGCGGCCGGGGGCGTGCCGCTCGTCATGCCGGTGCCGTCGTTGGGCGAGACGCAGATGCGGCCCACGGCGATGCTCTGGCGGAACATGTCGGCGATGGCCGTGGAGGAGATGATCCGCGGCAACCCGATCGACGGCGTCGTCCTCCTCGGCGGGTGCGACAAGACGATCCCCGCGCTGCTCATGGGCGCGTCGTCCGTGGGACTGCCCGCCGTCGTCGTCCCCGGCGGCCCCATGCTCACCGGGACGTTCCAGGGAGTCGCGCTCGGCTGCGGGACGGACGTGTGGCGCCTCTCCGAGGAGGTGCGCGCCGGCACGCTGTCAGAGGAACAGTTCACGCGCAGCGAATCGGCGATGATCCGCAGCCGCGGGCACTGCAACACGATGGGCACGGCGTCGACCATGGGCCTCCTGGCCGAGGCGCTGGGCATGGTGCTCCCGGGCCTGGCCGGCACGCCCGCGCCGGACAGCCGGCTGCTCGAGGGCGCGCACGCGACCGGGCGGCTCGCCGTCGAGCTCGTCGCCGCGGACCGCGGCCCGGCCGACGTCCTCACGAAGGCCTCCTTCCACAACGCGATCGTGACGCTGGCCGCGATCGGCGGCTCGACGAACGCCGTCGTGCACCTGCTCGCCATCGCCGGGCGGCTCGGCATCGACCTCACCGTCGACGACTTCGACCGGATCGGCTCGCACGTGCCGCTGCTCGTCGACCTGCAGCCGGCGGGCCGCTTCCTCATGGACGACCTCTACCGGGCCGGCGGCCTGCACGCCGTGCTGCGCGAGGTGCGCGACCTGCTCGACCCGGCCGCGCTCACCGTCACCGGCAAGCCGCTGGTGGACTACCTCGACGACGCCGACGTGTGGGACCGCGAGGTCATCCGCACGATCGCCGAGCCGGTCCAGCCCGACGCCGGGATCGCCGTCCTGCGCGGGAACCTCGCCCCGGGCGGTGCGATCGTCAAGCCGGCCGCCGCGACGCCGGAGCTCCTGCAGCACACCGGCCGCGCCGTCGTCTTCGACTCGATCGAGGACCTGCACGCGCGGCTGGACGACCCGGACCTCGACGTCGACCCCTCGAGCGTGCTCGTGCTCCGCGGCTGCGGGCCGCGCGGGTACCCAGGCATGCCCGAGGTGTCGAACATGCCGATGCCGAAGAAGCTCGTCGAGGCGGGCGTCCGCGACATGGTGCGCATCTGCGACGGGCGGATGAGCGGGACCGCGTACGGGACGGTGGTGCTGCACGTGACGCCGGAGGCCGCGGCGGGCGGGCCGCTCGCCCGCATCCGGACGGGCGACCTCGTCCGCCTCGACGTGCCGGGGCGGCGGCTCGACGTCGTCGGTCCCGACGGTGCACCGGTCGAGCTGGACGCGCGCGAGCCCGCTCCGGCCGCGCTCGCCTCCTTCGCCGCGCCGGCGCGCGGCTGGGAGCGTCTGTACGTCGACCACGTGCAGCAGGCCGACACCGGAGCGGACCTCGACTTCCTCGTCGGCTCGAGCGGGCACCGGGTGGGCCGCGAGTCCCACTGAGGTCGAGGCGCCGTGGCCGGCGCCGGTCCAGGCAAGCCGTGCGGCGCGGGTCGGGCCGGCCTCTGTGTCGGCGCCGTACGTCACTGACCCGCTGGGTGGGTCACTGACGCAGTCCGACACCCACCACCTCCCCTACGTCACTGACCCGCTGGGTGGGTCACTGACGTAGTCCGGCACCCCCCACGCCGCGGCCTACGTCACTGATCCGCTGGGTGGATCAGTGACGTAGTCCGGCACCCCCCACGCCCCGGCCTACGTCACTGATCCGCTGGGTGGATCAGTGACGTAGGCGGCCGGCACCCACCCTCTCTCGACTGGGTTGGGCCGTCAGGCGGTCGTGACCTCGAGCTCGACGACGGCCCAGGACACGGGCGGCAGCCTCACGCGGACGGCGTCCCCGTCGGCGAGGACGCCGTCGAGCGGCCGCAGGCCGACCCGCTCCGGGTTCTCGACGTCGTTCGTCACGGTCCGGTCGCCGTCCGGGCCGGCCAGCACCTCGGCGCTCACGACACGCGTCACGTCCAGACCGCGCAGCACGAGCTCGACGGCAGCATCGGCGGCCAGATCCCGATTGGCGAGGAACAGGGCCACCCGCCCGCGTTCGGCGTCCCAGGTGGCGGCGGCGTCGACGACGTCGACCTCGCCGTGCTTCTCCGTCTCCGCGCGCTCGCTCGTCACCGCCGTGCGCAGGATCGCCCCGCGTGCCAGGGCCGCGGTCCGGGCGAACGGCCAGAAGGTCGCCTGCCGCCACGCCGGGCCACCTTCCTCGCTCCGGATGGGGCCCAGGACGTTCACGAGGATGGCCTGGTTCGCGACGGTCACGCGGTCGCCGTGGCGCAACAGGGAATGCAGCAGGGTGCCGACGACGACGGCGTCCGTCACGTCGTATGTGTGCTCGGCGATCGGTGGGTGCTCGGGCCAGTCGGCCGGAACGTCGGCCGGAGCGTCGTCGCCGGCGGGCGGGTGGAGCACGTTCCACTCGTCGAACGAGAGGTTGACGACCTTGCGGTGCTTGCCCCGGGCGCGCTCCGCGTCGACCGTCGCGACCACGCCGTCGATGAACCGGTCCATGTCGACCCCGGAGGCGAGATAGCTCGCCGCGTCACCGTCGCTCTCGCCGTAGTACGCGTGCAGCGAGATGTAGTCGACCTCCGAGTAGGCGTGGCGCAGCACGACCCGCTCCCAGTCGCCGAACGTCGGCATCCCGCGCCCGGAGCTGCCGACCGCGACGAGCTCCAGCCCGGGATCCACCCACCGCATCGCCTTCGCCGTCTCCACCGCGAGGTGCCCGTACTCCTCCGCCGTCTTGTGCCCGATCTGCCACGGCCCGTCCATCTCGTTCCCCAGACACCACAGCGATATGCCGAACGGCTCCTCCGCCCCGTTCGCACGGCGCAGGTCCGACAGCGCCGTGCCACCCGGATGGTTCGCGTACTCCACGAGGCGCCGCGCCTCGTCCACGCCGCGCGTGCCGAGGTTCACCGCCTCCATCACCTCCACGTCCGCCGTCCCCGCCCACGCGACGAACTCGTGCAGCCCGAACGCGTTCGTCTCCACCGAGTGCCACGCCGCGTCCAGCCGCCGCGGCCGCTGATCGACAGGCCCGACGCCGTCCTCCCAGTCATACCCGGACACGAAGTTCCCACCCGGGTAGCGCACCACCGTGACCCCCAGCTCCCTGGTCAGGTCCAGCACGTCCTGCCGGAACCCCTCCGGCGTCGCGGTCGGGTGCCCCGGCTCATAGATCCCCGAGTACACACACCGCCCCATGTGCTCCACGAAGCTCCCGAACAAGCGCCGCGGTACCAGACCGACGGTGAAATCCCGATCGACCGTGATACGGGCCGTGACCATGCGGGCTCCTCGAACGTCGCCGGATCAGCTCAGGGGGTGCCGAGCGTTCGCGCCGTCACCAGCGCTTGGTCTCATCCCATCGCAGCTGAACCCCGCAGGCGGTGAGCACGCGCTGGAAGGCGGCCACGCCGTCGTCGTCCCCGGCGACGGCGTGCGGCTCCGTCCCGGTGTCGAGACAGTGCGCCGCGAGCGCGCCGACCGCCTCGCCGATGCTCCACTCCACCGGATGCAGCCGGTAGCACCCGTTCGTGATCTGCGTGGTCCCGATGTTCTTGCACGCCGGGAGCAGGTTCCGCACGCGCTGGGGGATGAGGGAACGCAGCGGGATCTCGAACGGGTGCGGGGTGCCACCCGGAGAGGTGCCGCGCACCGTGGTCGCGTGCCGGTCGATCCAGTAGTAGTGCCCGACGCCGACCGTGTCCGGGTAGCGCTCGGCACCGCCGTCGCCGCGGAACGCGGTGGAGACCTCCTGCTCGACGATCGTCTTCAGCGCCAGGATCCGGCGCGACTCGCGGATGTAGGGGTACATGGCGAAGCCGTCGTCGGTGCCGGCGACGTCGCCCCGGAGGCGCATCCCCGGCCAGCCGGTCCCGCCGTCGGCCCGCGGCGCGTCCGTCTGCAGCCAGTAGAGGAGGGAGCGGCTCAGCGCCTTCGCCCCGTCCCAGTGCTGCTGGGCATCCGGCACACCGAAGAGCGCCCCGCCCACGTAGTCGTTCATCGGCCAGTTCACGACGACGACGTCGCTGCGGTAGAAGCCCGGCGTGAAGTTCCGTCGCGCTGCGATGCGCCGGTAGTTCCACAGCTCGGGCGCCAGGCCCATGTTCCGGTGGTCGAGGTCGATCTCGTCGTCGTCCAGATTCGGGGTGAACGCCCACCTCCGGCCCGGGCTGCCGTCGGCCTTCACCGGGTCGCCCCATCCCAGGATGTGGCGTCCGCCGAGCTGCGGCGGGCGCAGGTCACGCCAGTAGGCGTAGTCATCCGGGCGCTCGATCGTGTGGTCCTCGCCCTCGAGGTGGTCGATCGCGAAGCACCAGCTCACGCCCTGCATGTCGGTGGGGTCGGCGGTGTCGGCGGCGCCCGGCTCGCCGGTCTGCTCCCGGGACTCCCGGCCCGACCTGTGCTCGACGCCGCCCAGCTCCAGCAGATCGCCGAGCTCCGTCGCGTCGAGGTAGTACGGCGCCGTGATCGAAGTCAGCTCACCCGACGCCGAACGGACGACGACGCCCGTCACGAGGTCGCCGTCCGTCGCCACCTCGACCGGCTCGGTCTCCATGAGCACGACGAGGCGGTCGGAGCTGCGGTACGGCGCGAGCAGGTCGTCGATGACGGCGACGGCGACGCGCGGGTCGAGGCTGACCGGGCTGACCCACGCGTGGCCGGGGTTGAGGTGCGGGTCTGCTCGTGCCGCGTCGGTGAGCGGGTAGTGCCGGCGGTAGTACTCGCGCAGCGCATCCCGGAAATCGCGGTACGAACGGTTCGCGCCGTCGTCCTCGATGTACCGGTGCTCGTCGCTGGGCACGAGCTGGCTCGTCAGCTGCCCGCCCAGCCACCGGGTCGGATCCGTGATGACCACCCGGCGGCCCGCTTGCAGCGCGGCCAGCGCGGCCGAGACGCCGCCGAGCCCTCCACCGATGACGGCTACGTCTGCCCGAAGCTCCACGTCGAACCCACTTCCTCGTCGAATGCCTGTGCGATGCTTCCCGACGATGCGGGGCCGGGCACCTGCCCGACAACGCTACACGGGTTTTCGTAGAATTCTTCGGTAGACTTGCGGCCCGAGGACGCGCACAGAGAGGAGCCGATCATGGCGGATCGGTCGACGAGACGGAAGAAGCCCTCTCTTGCCGAGGTCGCGGAGATCGCCGGGGTCTCGATCTCGACCGTGTCGAAGGTCGCGAACGGCAGCGTCGACGTCTCCGACGTGACGCGCGAGCGGGTCGAGCGGATCCTGTCCGAGCGCGGGTACGTCGCCACGAAGAAGCGCCGCGGCTCGCTCATGCCCGTGGCGATCCTGGCCCGCGACATGCACTCGCCGTACACGCTCGACGTCATCCGGGGCGCCGTCGACGCCGCCGGGCCGGTGCAGGTCGACGTCACCGTCGCGCGGCATCCGGACGACGCCGCCGACCTGCGCTGGATCGACGAGATCCACGCCGCGGGGCGTCGGGGCATCATCGCGATCACGTCGATGCTCGACGAGGCCCAGCGCGCCCGCGTCGCCCACCACGGGCTCGCGCTCGTGGTCATCGACGCCGTGAACAACCCCGACGAGGCGACGTTCAGCGTGGGCGCCACGAACTGGGCGGGCGGCCTCGGGGCGACCGAGCACCTGCTCGACCTGGGTCATCGCGACGTGGCGATGCTCTCGGGCCTGCCGCAGACCATGGCCAGCCGGGCCCGGGTCTCCGGGTACCGCGCGGCGCTCAACGGGTTCGAGGGCGACCACGCGCCCGCCCGCGTGCTCCCCGGCGACTTCACGTACGACTCGGGACTCGAGCTCGGGGCGCAGCTGCTGGCCGGGAAAGCGCGGCCGACGGCGATCTTCGCGGCCTCGGACTTCCAGGCGCTCGGCGTGCTGGAGGCCGCGCGGCGTGCGGGGCTGCGCGTGCCCGAGGACCTCAGCGTCGTGGGGTTCGACGACCTGATCATGGCGCAGATGTCCTCGCCGCAGCTCACGTCGGTCCGGCAGCCGCTGGAGCAGATGGGCGCGACAGCGGTCGAGACGATCGTGGCGCTGCTCGGGGGTGCGACCGGCCGACCGCACCACACCGAGCTCGCGACGCGCCTCGTCGTGCGCGGCTCCACGGCGCCTCCGCCGGAGCGGTGAAGAGCGCCTCCGCGCGGCGCGAAAATTCTTCCGAACTTCTCTAGACAGTTTCGGGGCGGCGACGTACAGTCGCAGCCAGCAGGAGAACGACCTGCTTCCTGAACACCGCTGTCGGGAGGACCTGGACGATGACGTCACCGTTCACGCAGGACATGAAGCACCCCACGATCCGCCGCAGGGCCCTGGTCGTCGGCGCCGCCCTCAGCGCCGGCGCGCTGGTGCTGACCGCGTGCGGCAGCGGCGGCGACGGTGGCGGAGGCGATGCCGACGGTCCCGTCGACCTCCGCATGGTCATGTGGAGCGCGAACGAGGGCCACCACGCGATCTTCGAGGAGATCGCGGACGCGTACATCGAGGCCAACCCCGACCTCGTGAGCAGCGTGACGTTCGAGCCGATCACCGGCGGGGACTACGTCGGCGCCCTCACCACGCAGATCGCCGGCGGCGACGCCCCGGACCTGGCGTGGGTGACCGAGGCCTACGCGGCGCAGTTCGTCGACGCCGGCGTCTTCTCGGACGTCACGGCGACGTTCACGGACACGTCCGGGTACGAGTTCGACGACCTGCTCCCGGGCGCGATGGAGCTGTGGTCGGCCGACGACAACGTGTACGGCTACCCGTTCTCCAACAGCCCGTTCGGCATCTACGTGAACTCCGACCTCCTCGCCGCGGCCGGACAGCCCGACCCGCGGGAGCTCCTCGCGAGCGGCGAGTGGACGTGGGACGCGGTGCTGGAGATCGCCGGCGCGACTGCCGAGAGCCAGGGCGTGGCCGGCTTCCAGGCCCCCGCCGACCCGTACACCCAGTGGAACGACGCGCTCGGTGCGATGTGGCTCTCGTGGGGTGCCGCCCCGTGGAGCGAGGACGGGACGCAGTGCACGATGAGCTCGCCGGAGATGGTGGAGTTCTTCGACTGGTTCCACACCCAGGTGTTCGACAACGGCGCCGTGCCCGGCCCGGGCGAGGAGTTCGACTTCGCATCCGGCCAGGTCGCGGTCCGGATGTCCCAGCTCAGCGCGTCCACCGCTCTCGGCGAGGACTTCGCCTGGGACTTCCTGCCGCTCCCCGAGGGGCCGGCCGGCACCGTGCCCGTCGTGGGCCAGGGCGGCGTGGGCGTCGTGTCGCAGGGTGACAACCCCGAGATCGCCGCGGACTTCCTCGCCTACTTCACGAACCCGGAGAGCTCCGAGCTCCTCGCCCAGTACTTCCCGCCCCCGCGGGCGTCCCTGCTGAACGTCGAGACCCTGTCGGCGGCGGCCCCCGCGCTGACCGAGGAGCAGATCCAGGGCACGGTCATCGACCAGGCGCTCGACGCCGTCACGAAGGTCGGTCACCCGAAGATGAGCGAGATCAACGACCCGGTGCGGGTGGACCTCGACGCGCTCTGGGTCCCGGACGGCGACGCCCAGACGGTGCTGGACCAGGTCTGCGCGACCCTCGAGCCGATCATCGCCGGCAGCTAGGAATGACCGCCGACGTCGGGCGGGTGGCGGACCAGCTGGCCCGCCACCCGCGCCGCGGTTCGAGCGGGCCGGCGTCGCGCCGCCTCGCCCGCCTCGACGCCGTCATCGGGCTGTCCTTCGTCGCACCGGTGGTGATCGGCGTCGTCGCGCTCGGCCTCGTGCCGTTCGGCTTCGTCATCTGGTACGCCCTGCACGACTGGAGCCCGCTCATCGGGGAGTTCACGTGGACGGGCACGGAGAACTTCACGCGCCTGTTCGCCGATGCGGCGGTGTGGGAGGCGTTCGGGACGACGCTGAAGTTCGCCGCGCTCCTCATGGTGCTGAACATCTGCCTCGCGATGGCGCTGGCGCTGCTCCTCAACACGAAGCTGCGCGGCACGACGACGTTCCGCACGTTCTTCTTCTCGCCCGTCATCGTCTCGACGGTCGCGTGGGTGCTCGTGTGGAACTACCTCGTGGCCGCGAACGGCGGGGTCAACGGGTTCCTCGCGATGATCGGGATCCAGGGCCCGAACTGGCTGCGCGATCCCGCGTGGGCGCTCGTCACGCTCGTCGTCATCCAGGTGTTCAAGGGCGTCGGCATGAACATGATCCTGTTCCTCGCCGCGCTGCAGAACGTGCCGGGCGACCTCAAGGAGGCGGCGCGGATCGACGGCGCCAGCCCGACCCGGGTGTTCCGCTCGATCACGCTGCCGCTCATCACGCCGACGATCCTGCTCGTCACGATGATCACGATGATCGGCGCCATGGACGTCTTCGCGCCGATCCAGATCATGACGCAGGGCGGGCCCGGAAGGTCGACCACCGTCATCTCCTACCTGCTGTACAAGACCGCGTTCGAGCAGCAGGACTTCGGCTACGCGTCGGCGATCGGCGTCGCGTTGTTCGTGGTCGTCCTGGTGTTCGCGGCGCTCCAGTGGGGCAGCCGGAAGAAGTGGGTGCACGATGAGGTCTGAGGCGACGACGGCGACGCTCGCCGCCAGGGACGGCGTCGGTCTCGCCTCCCGCCGCACGGGCGACGACGCGGAATCAGGCGCTCGGGGGCCGGAGTCGACACGTGCGCGCCGCCGCGGCACCGTGACGAAGGTCGTGCTGTACGCGCTCCTGGTCGTCCTGTCCGTGCCGTTCGTCTACCCGACGATCTGGATGGTCTTCTCGGCGTTCAAGCCCGCTGACGAGATCTTCGCCCTGCCGCCGACGATCCTGCCCCGCGAGTGGACGCTCGACGGCGTGTCGAAGATCTTCACCGTCACGCCGTTCGCGCAGCAGTACCTGAACTCGCTGTACATCGCGACGCGCGTCACCGTCGGCTCGATCATCGTCTGCGCGCTCGCAGGCTACGCGTTCGCACGCATCCGGTTCCCGTTCGCCGGCAAGATCTTCCTCGTCCTCATGGCCGGGATGATGGTGCCGGGCGAAGTCACGATCATCCCGATCTTCCGCTGGGTCGCCGAGCTCGGCCTCATGGACACGCACTGGCCGCTCATCATCGTGCCGATCTTCGGCCCGGCGGCGATCGTCGGCGTCTTCATCTTCCGCCAGTTCTTCCTGTCGCTGCCCACGGAGCTCGAGGAGGCGGGGCGGCTCGACGGGCTGGGGCGTCTCGGGATCTTCGCCCGGATCGCGTTCCCGCTCGCGGGTCCGGCGATCGCCGCCGTCGCGATCATGAAGTTCCTCGCGTCGTTCAACATGTACTTCGAGCCGCTGATCTTCCTGCGCAGCGAGCACCTCTTCACCGTCTCGCTCGGTCTCACGCGGTACCAGGACGCGTACGGCGAGCCGATCTACAACACGCAGATCGGCGCGACGGCGCTCACCGTCATCCCGATCCTCATCGTCTTCCTGTTCGCCCAGCGTCAGTTCGTGGAAGGACTCTCCCGCACCGGGCTCAAGGGCTGAGCGCCCACCGCACGTCTCGTCAGAGAAACGGAGTCACCGATGACCAGCTCGACCTCACGCGCCGCCGTCGCCCTCCCGCCCCTCAGCCGCCGCGGCTTCCTCGGTGGAGTGGGCGCCGCCTCCCTGGCGACGTTCGCCGCCCAGGGCCTCGCGGCCCCGTCCGCGTTCGCGACGTCGGAGGGCACGGTGCTGCCCCTCGTGGCGGCGCTGCCCGACGGCGAGCCCGACCGCACCCTGTTCGCCCCCAACGAGCAGGTGTTCGCCGCCTACCTGATGATCCTCGCGCCGCTCGCGAACAGCGTGATCGACGACGACGAGGAGCTGTTCGGGTGGATGGAGGACGGGTGGCAGCGCCTCCCGAACGAGCCGTTCAACGCGCGCATCATGGAGCACGTCGCCACGCTGTCGTGGTTCTACGCCCACCAGCGCGAGTGGAACCCGTACTACCTCGACGCGAACCTGCTGGGGCGCCTGGACGCCGCCCTGACCTACTACCTGAAGATCCAGCACGACGACGGCTCCTGGCCGGAGTACCGGTGGGACGAGCACGGCCTCGCGCCGACGGGGTTCGGCACCGTCGCGCTCTCGGCGGCGCTCCGGGACCTGCTCGCCACGAACGCCCTGCCGGAGCGCCGTGCGGAGATCGAGGCGGCGATCCGGGCCAGCTCCGCGTGGCTCGTCGACACGTCGCGGCCGCACTGGACGTTCCCGGTGCAGTTCGTGAACCAGGTGGTCGCCGGGCTGGCAGGCGTCGCCCAGGCGTCGGCGGTGCTCGCCGACCCGGACATCGCGGCGTCGCTCGCCGACCGGTGCGCGCTGCTGCTCGAGCACGGCCAGGCGCCGGCCGGGTTCTTCAACGAGCCGCGCTCCTACGACGCCGGCTACAACTTCACGGTGATGCTGCCGGACCTCGGGCACATCTACGAGCAGACGCAGGACCCGTCGGTCGTGGAGCTGACGCGGCGCTGGGCCGAGTGGTTCGGGTACGTCGTCGTCCTGGAACCGGGCGAGACGCGCGGCTTCTACGTCGGGGCGTTCAGCGCCCGCAACGCGTCGGCTGCGTTCGAGACGTCTCCGGTGGACGACCTCGACCGCGGCGCGCTCGGCCGTGTCTTCCTCCCCCTCGTCCCGGCCCTCGGGTCCTTCTACGCCACGGCGGAGGAGAAGGTCGCCTCACGTGCCGCGTGGACGGCGTCGCCCGACCCCGTCGAGCCGCGCGAGAAGCAGGACAGCTCGGCGCGGCTCTACATGCACGTGCCGCTCGCGCCGGACGGGGTGAGCGCGGCCGAGCGGGACGCGCAGGTCGCGCAGCTGCCGTACCTGCGAGCCGCCACCTTCACCCAGGTGCGCGAGGGGACGCTCGACCAGCACTTCGTGTTCGCTCGACGGCCCGGGTACTACCTCGCCGCCATGTACGGGGTCCGCCCGTACGCACGGCAGCGCACGGGCACCGCGCACCTGTGGCACCCGGCGGCCGGAACGGTCGTCGCCGCGGGGAACAACGTCGCCGACGACGCCTGGACCACGATCACGGCGGCCGGCGTCTCGTCGGCGCTGAGCGCCGTCGTCGCCACGCACCACGAGGGTCCGGACGCGACCGGCGAGCCGATCGCGCGGCCCGACCTGCACGCGCACGAGGGCGTCTTCACCACGCGGTACGTGACCGCCGACGGCGTGATCACCACCGACGTCGCGCACTGGCCCGGCGGGATCCGCCGCTCGGTCGACGCGGGCGGGCCGGCGACCGAGCAGATCCCGCTCGTCGTCCGCGCCGACGACGTGCTGGCCTTCTCGGACGGGACGTCGGTGACGCCCGGGACGACGGCGAGCGCGACGGCGTCGAGCCTCACGCTCACCCGCGGCGGGACCCGGTTCGTGATCGGCTGGGGCGAGGAGCTCCCGGTGACGCTGACGGCGACGGACCGGACGTTCTTCGCCGACGCCTCGCGCCGGCACCACGTCCTCACCGTCGCGCACGCCGGCTCGATCACCACCGAGGTCACGGCCGTCGACCTCGCTCACGCCGACGGCCGGGTCTCGTTCGGTGCGGCTGCGCAGGTGACGCCCGGCCGCGGCGGGCGTGGACAGCTCGCCACGCACGTCGTGAACACGGACGACGTCGCGGTGGACGTGCGGCTCGTCTCGGCAGCGGGCGCCGTCACGTACCGCGACGTCGCACCGGGTTCCTCCGTGTACGACCTGCGCGAGGCGCGCGTGCCGGTGCGCTCGGTGGTCGCCGTCGTCACGACGCGCGACGGCGGCCTCCCGCGCGTCGCCGTCCGGCGCCTGGCCGTGTGACGCGCCGGAGGGTGAGGCCAGGATGGAGGTCCGGGACGTGAGCACCGAGGCACAGGGAGCATGACGTGATCAGCATCGGGATCAGCGGGGCGGGGATGTTCGCCGAGGCGTTCATCCCGCTCTTCGCGCAGCATCCGCTCGTGGAGCGCGTCGTGCTCGCGGACCTCGTGCCCGAACGGCTCGCCGAGGTGGCGCAGCGGCACGGGCTGGTCGAGACGGTGGGATCGCACGCCGAGCTGTGCGCCTCGGACGTCGACGCCGTCGCGATCTTCGCGCAGCGCCACCTGCACGGACCCCTCACGCTCGAGGCGCTCGACGCCGGGAAGCACACGTACTGCGCGGTGCCGATCGCGTCCTCGCTGGACGACGTCGGGCGGATCGTCAGCGCCGTCGAACGGACCGGCCTGGTCTACGCGAGCGGCGAGACCTCCTACTACTACCCGCACACGATCTACTGCCGGGACCGGTACGCGCGCGGCGACTTCGGCGCGTTCGTGTACGCCGAGGGCAACTACCTGCACGACATGGCGCACGGCTTCTACGCCGCGTTCCAGCACTCGGGCGGCGAGCAGTGGCGCCGCGTGGCGGGCTACCCGCCGATGCTCTACCCGACGCACTCCACGGGTGCGGTGCTCGGCGTCACCGGCGCACGCGTCACCGACGTGAGCTGCCTGGGCTACGCCGACGTGGAGGAGGACGGCGTGTTCGGGGTCGGCGCGAACGAGTGGGACAACCCGTACTCGAACCAGACGGCCCTCATGCGGACCGACGACGGCGGCATGCTCCGCGTCAACGAGTTCCGCCGGATCGGCTGGCGCGGGACCCACGGCGGGAACCCGCTGACGATCTATGGCACGCGGGCGTCGTTCGAGGAGAACGCCGGGAGCCAGGTGTGGGTCGATCGCGACGGCGGGCCGACGGACGTGACGGGGCTGCTCGCGTGCGCGAAGCACGTGGAGGACACGGCCGACGACGGCGCCGCGGGGGCCGCCGCAGCGGGCTCGCCCGGCGACGTCGCCGCCGAGCACGCCGGGCTGCACGAGGTGCTGCGGGAGGACTTCTCGAGCCGCTACTCCGCTGTGCACCCGGTGCACCGGCTCCCCCAGGCCTACGCGCGGCTGCGCAACGGGCACCTCGGCTCGCACCACTTCCTCGCCGACGACTTCGTGCGCGCCGTCGTGACGCGGACCGTGCCGCCGGTCAACGTGTGGGAGGCGGCGGCGTACGCGGCGCCCGGGATCGTCGCGCACGCCTCGAGCCTCGCCGGCGGCGACCGCCTGCCGGTGCCTGACTTCGGGCGCCCGCCCACCGACCGGCCCCTGCTCGCCGTCGACGTGCCCGCCGAGGAGCTCGTCGGCTGAGCGCCGATCCACCCACTGACGAAAGGAGAAGGCGGGTCGACGTCTGCGATGACGCAACGTCACGTCAACGCCGGCGCATCAGCGCACGGCGCAGTTCACATGGTCCGCGGGCTGCGGAGTCGGCCCACGACGAAGGAGTCGATGTGAGAACGAGCCAGGTGTCCGAGAGTCACGAGAGCCCGTCGCCCCTCCGCCCGGCGCTCCCGCCGATCAGCAGGCGGGGGCTGCTGGGGATCGGTGCGGCGACGATCGCCGCGTTCGGCGCCGCGGGGATCGCCGGCGCCGGTCCGGCCGCGGCGACGTCCGAAGGGACGGTCCTGCCGCTGGTCGACCCGCTTCCTGCCGGAGCCCCCGACCGCACCCAGTTCGACCCGCACGAGCAGGTCTTCGCGAGCTATCTCATGATCCTCGCGCCGCTCGCGAACAGCGTGGTCGACGACGACCCCGAGCTGTACGGGTGGATGGAGGACGGGTGGTGGCGCACCCCGAACGACCCGATCAACTCCCGGATCATGGAGCACGTCGCCACGCTCGCCTGGTTCCTCACCCACGACCGGCCGTGGAACCCGTACTACCTCGACGCCAACCTCACCGGACGACTCGACGCGGCACTCGGGTACTACCTCTCGCTCCAGGGCCCGCGCGGCGCCTGGCCGGTCACGTACGAGTCGGAGTCGCTCGCGACCACCGGTTTCGGGCTCGTGTCTCTCGCGCACACGTACCGGGACCTCGACTCCGCCGGGCTGCTCCCCGCCCGGCTGGCCGAGATCGACACCGCCATGCGCGCCGCGGCGGTGTGGCTCATGGACCTCGACCTCGACCACTGGAACCTGCCCCTCCAGCTGCACAACCAGCTCGTCGGGGGGCTCGCCGGCGTCGGGCACGCCGCGACCGTCACCGGGGACCCGGGGATCGCCGCCGACCTGGCGGACCGCATCGAGCTCCTCGTGGAGGCGGCCCAGGCGCCGGCCGGGTACTTCCACGAGCCGCTCGGGTACGACCACGGCTACAACTTCGCGGTGGCACTGCCCGACGTCGGCGACCTGTACGAGCAGACCGGGAACCCGCTGCTCGTCGAGCACGTGCGCCGCTGGGCGGACTTCGCGCAGTACGTGGTGCTGCCCGAACCGAACGCGCCGGGCTTCGTGCACCTCGGGGCGGCGAGCATGCGCAACTCCACGTCGGTGCTCACCATCACGCCGGACGACGACAAGGACCGCGCCGCGCTCGGCCGCGTCTTCGTGCCGGAGGTCCCGCTCCTGGCGGCGTTCCACGCGTCGTCGGAGGCGAAGGCTGCGGCGCGCGCGGCCTGGGCTGCCGAGACCGCCCCGGTGGAGCCCCGGGCCAAGGGCGACACGTCGCCGCGGCTCTACGCCCACGTGCCGCAGGCGCCGGACAACGTCACGGCGGCGGAGCGGGACGACGTCGTCGCCGCGCTGCGTCCCGTCGCGGAGCCGGTCTTCACCGAGTACCGCACGGGCACGATCGACCAGCAGCTGCTGTTCGTACGACGCCCCGGCTACTACCTCGCGACGCTGCTCGGGAACCGTGGCAACGCCCGGGTGCGCTCCGGCCCGGGCCTGTTCTGGCACCCGGCCGCGGGCAGCGTCATCGCGTCGTTCAACAACGCCGCGGACGACCACTGGACGACGCTGACGGCGTCGGGCGTCGCCGTCGCGCAGACGAACATCGTCAGCTCGACGTTCCACGACGGCGAGGACGCGACCGCTCCGGTGATCGCGCCGGAGGACCTCGGCGGCGTCTCCGGCGTCTTCACCGGGCGCTACGTCGCGCACGTCGGGAAAGTCACCACGGACGTGACGCACCGGCACGACGGCGTCGTCCGATCCGTGAGCGCCGGCGACGCGGCGAGCGAGCTCGTGCCGCTGCTCGTGCGCGACGACGACGTCCTCGAGTTCGCCGACGGCACCCGTCCGGCACGGGGCACGGCGGCGTCGACGACGGCGTCCGGCTTCTCGCTGACTCGCGGCGACGTGCGCGTGCACATCTCGTGGGGCAGCGAACGGTCCGCGAGCCTGACGCCGTCGGGCCGTGTCTACCTCGGCGCGCTCGCGCACCACCTGCTGCGGGTGGAGCACGACGGCGACCTGACGGTCGAGGTGACGACCGTCGACGTCACGCAGCTGGCGGGGTCGCGCGTCGCAGCGGCGGCGTCAGCGCACGCCTGGACGGCGCTCGACGGCACGCACCGCCTCGGCGTGCACGTCGTCAACCTCGAGAACGAGGCCGTCGACGTCCGCGTCACCGGCCCCGTCGGACCGTGGACGACGACGGACCTCGCCCCGGGCGCGGGTGCCTACCGGGTTTTCCGCTCGCACCGGCCGCTCACGCGCGCCGTCGCCGTCGTCACCACGCGGGGCAGGAGGCCGCGGATCGCCGTCCGGCGCCTGGAGGGCTGACGGCGGCGGCGGCGAGGCACTCAGCCGGACGGCGCCCGACCCCGCGCCTTTTCGGTGTCACGCATCCCGAGCACGGAGACGCCGACGCCGTAGGTGACGAAGTCGCTGGTCGGGCGCACGCCGACGCCGATCAGGGCGCCTCGCTCGTCGCCGCCCAGCTCGAGCCCGCGCACCAGCTTCTCCCGGGCCTCGCGCGGCATCTGCGCGGCGGGCAAGATCTCCGCGACACCCGAGAACGTGATCGTCGCGGCAGGGATCTTGATCCACGGCACGAACGGCACGCGCTTGGGGATGGCGACGGTGACCGAGACCTCCGGGTTCGCAGCCAGGTGCTTCGCGTGCCACTCCTGGGTGTTGGTCGTGAACCACAGCGTCCGCTCGAGCACGAGGGGCATGACGCCGACGGTCCGCGCCTGACCGCGGGCCGAGATCATCCCGATCACCATGAAGTTCTGCTTCGCCAGCACCCGCCACACGGCGTCCGTCGTGAGCTCGACCATGTCCGGCCTCCGGTCAGTCGGTGCCCCCCACCCACGCTAGGCCGCCATGGACCTGTGGATCTACCCTGGAGAATGGCCGAGCAGATGAAGTGGCAGGACCTCGAGCCCTCCCGCCGGGCCGGCGTCGTCACGCTCGCGGCCGTGCAGATCGCCCTCGCCGTGGCGGCCTGGCGCGACCTCGCGCGGCGGGAGGCGCAGGACGTCCGCGGTCCGAAGCCGCTGTGGGCGGCGATCATCGCCGTGAACTGGGTGGGGCCGGCGTCGTACTTCCTGGTCGGGCGGCGGCGCCACGCCTGATCCGCGGTCCCTCGGAACGTGGTCGCCGTGGTCGTTCGGGACGGGCGGCGCCACGCTCAGGGCCGGGCGGCCTCCTCGAGACGTCGCGATCGGCCGCCTGCGTGCCGGTGCGGGCGACCGATTGCGACGCCTCGGCGTGCCGGAACGCCGGACCCTGCGATCCACGAGCCGCCGTTCGCCGGCCAGCCCCTCGTGGCGGAGGTCTCGCTGACCGTCACGCCGTAACGAGAGGCTCCCCGGCTCAGGGCCGGGTGGCCTCCTCGAGCAGCTCGAGCACGTGCCGGTACGGCTTTCCGGTCGCCCGCGTCATCCCCAGCTCGCACGTGCGGTTGCACGACGCGTACGCGTCGGCCCGCCCGAGCGCCGCGACCGTGCCTGCCTCGGCCTCCGTCGCCCCGCGCGTGAGCTCCGGGTGCAGCAGCCCGCGGTCGCCGGCGAACCCGCAGCAGCCCCAGTTCTCGGGAACCACCGCCTCACGGGCGACGGCGCCGCCGAGCGCCGCCAGGTCGTCGACCTCCCCGAGGTGCACGCTCGCGCACGTCGGGTGCAGCACGAGCCGGTCGAGCAATCGCTCGTCGGCGACGGCACCCAGCCGTGGCAGTAGTTCCGCGCGCGCGTACGCGACGGCGTCGACCACCCGCACCCGAGACCAGCGTTCCGCATCGGGCTCCGGCAGGTGCGACGCCAGCCCGTGGATACCGTGCGTGCACGACGACGCGTCCGCCACCACGGGAAGGCGGCCGCCGTCCGTGAGCGGCCACAGCGCGGCGAACAGCTTCTGGGCCATGAGGTCGGCGCCGGCGGTGAGACCCTTCGACGCCCACGGCGTGCCGCAGCACAGGTCGGGCGTCTGCTCGGCGATCGCCACCCGCAGGCCCGCGCGCTCCGCGAGCGCGAGGAACGCCGTCGTCGCCCCCTCTCCGGGTGCCCCGGACGCGTCCCGCTCCGGCGCGAACAGCTCGCCGATGCACGCCGGGAAGAACACGACGTCGTGCTCGCCGCCGAGTGCGGGGTCAGCGTCCGAGTGCGGTGCGTGCCGGCCCGCACTCGCGCGTTCACCCCGCACTCGCGACGTGAAGGCGCTCGGGCGGGGGCGGCCGGGGCCCGGCAGCGCGCCGTCGGCGTGCGGGACCCACTCCGAGCCGAGCAGCGCACGGGCCGCCGTCGTCACCCCGGAGAGCACCGGTCCCGGCACCACCGACGCGACCCCGAGCCCGGCCCGCGCCGCACCCAGTCCCACTCCCCAGTGGTCGGCGGCCACCGCGCCGGCCCGCTGCGCCGGCGCGGGCAGGCCCTGCGCCCGACGCGCCTTCATCGCCAGCCCGGTGTCGATGTTGACCGGGCACGCGACGACGCACAGGGAGTCGGCGGCACACGTCTGCACGGCCTCGTAGGCGTAGTCGCGCTCGAGCTCATCGCGCAGCCGCGGCGGGGCGACGGCGATCTCCCGCAGCAGCGCGATGCGTTGCCGCGGCGTCGTCGTCGTGTTGCGCGAGGGGCACACCGGCTCGCAGTAGCCGCAGTCGACGCACCTGTCGAGCGCGGGGTCGACGGCGGGCACGGACTTGAGGTGCCGCAGGTGCGCCTGCGGGTCGTCGTCGAGCAGCACGCCGGGGGCGAGGATCCCGTGCGGGTCGCACAGGGCCTTGACCTCGCGCATGACGGCGTACAGCTCGTCGCCGTACTGGCGTCGCACGTACGGCGCCATGATGCGGCCCGTGCCGTGCTCCGCCTTGAGCGAGCCGTCGGCGCCGAGCACGAGGTCCACGAGGTCCTCGGTGAACGCCGCGTACGCGTCGAGCTGGCCGGCGTCGTCGAGGCGCGGCGTGATCATGAAGTGGAGGTTCGCGTCGCGTGCGTGGCCGAAGATGACGGCGTCGGCGTAGTCGTACCGCTCGAACAGTCCCTGCAGCTCGCGCACGGCGGGCCCGAGCGCGGCCGGCGGCACCACGACATCCTCGAGCAGCGCCGTCGTCCCCTGCGGCCGCGCGCCAGCGACCGTCGCGTACAGGCCCTTGCGCACGTGCCACGCGGCCGCCCGCTCCGCCGCGTCCGAGGAGAGCGCGCCGGGGACGGCGAGCGGGAGCGTGGCGATGACGGCGCCGACGGCGTCGCTCACGTGGGCGAGCGCGGCGTCGTCAGCGGCCGCCACCTCGACCAGCAGCGCCGTCTGGTGCTCGACGCGCAGCCCGCGGATGAGCGCCGGGGCCAAGGGGTCCGCCTGCGCGACCCGCAAGGACGTCGCGTCCATGAGCTCGACGGCGTTCGCGCCGGCGGCCACGAGGGCCGGCAGCGCGTCGATCGCCGCGTCCAGCGACGCGAACACGAGCAGCGCCGTGGCCACCCGCGGCAGCACCGGCAGCGTGTCGAACGTCGCCGACGCGACGAAGCCGAGCGTCCCCTCCGACCCCACCACGAGGTGCGCGAGGATGCCCGACGGCGCCGTGTGGTCGAGGAACGCGTTGATGCCGTAGCCCATCGTGTTCTTCATCGAGAACTGGTGCTCGATGCGCGCGCGCAGTGCGGCGTCGCCGCGCAGCTGGTCGCGCAGGCGCCCCAGGCCGGCGTGCAGGTCCGGCTCGAGAGCCGCGAGGCGGCGATCCGCGTCCGGCGATCCGGTGTCGAGGAACGTGCCGCTCGGCAGGATCAGCTCGAGTCCGGCGAGGGTGCGGTACGCCGTCGCCGTCGTCGAGCTCGTCATGCCCGAGGAGTTGTTCGCGACGACGCCGCCGATCGTGCACGCGCCCTCGGACGCCGGGTCGGGGCCGAGCCGTCGCCGGTACGGCGCGAGCGCCGCGTTGACCCGACGCAGCACCGCGCCGGGTTCCGCGCGGACCCGGGCTCCGCCGTCGAGCACCTGGACCCCGCCGAAGTGGCGCCGCGTGTCGACGAGCACGCCGTCCGTGCCGGCCTGGCCCGACAGGCTGGACCCGCCGGACCGGAACGTGAGCGGCACGTGGTGCTTGTGCGCCGTTGCGAGCAGCGCCGCGACCTCCGGCGCCGACGACGGCGTCACGACGGCCTCGGGGGTGAGGAGGTAGTGGGACGCATCGTGCGACATGCGGGCCCGGTCCGTGGCGCGATCACTCACGTGGTCGGAACCGGCGACGGCGCGGAGCACCTCGAGCGTGCTGGCGTGACTCACGGGTCGAACCTACTCGCGCGAGCGCGGGCCGCGGCCCGACGTCCGCGCGCCCCGGTGCCGCCGCGCGCCCCGGTGCCGCCGAGCGCCACGTGTCCCGCCGACCTACTGTGACTCCGATGGCGCAGCGGATCGAGGACTACGGCCTCGTCGGAGACCTGCAGACCGCCGCGCTCGTGGGGCGCGACGGCTCGATCGACTGGCTGTGCGTCCCTCGCTTCGACTCCCCGGCGTGCTTCGCGGCCCTGCTCGGCGACGCCGACAACGGCTTCTGGCGGATCGGCCCCGCCGGCGGCGGACCGTGCACGCGCCGGCGCTACCGTCCGGACACGCTCGTCCTGGAGAGCGAGTGGGACACCGCCGACGGGACCGTCCGCGTCATCGACTTCATGCCGCCCCGCGGCGAGGCCGCCGACCTCGTGAGGATCGTCGAGGGGGTGCGCGGCCGCGTGCCCGTCACGATGGACCTTCGGCTTCGGTTCGACTACGGCAGCGTGCTCCCGTGGGTGACCGTGGGCCGCGGGGAGACGACGGCGATCGCCGGCCCGGATGCCGCCGTCCTCCATACCCCGGCGGAGGTCACGAGGGACGACGGCGACCTCCGCGCGCGTGTCGAGGTGGCGGCCGGCGAGCGGATCCCGTTCGTCCTCACGCACCACCTCTCGCACCTCGCTCCGCCGAGGCCGGTCCGCGCCGAGCACTCGCTGCGCTCCACGGAGAAGTTCTGGACGTCGTGGGTCGGACGCATCGACTACGACGGCCCATGGTCCGAGGCGGTCCGCCGGTCGGTCATCACGCTCAAGGCCCTCACGTACGCGCCGACCGGCGGCATCGTGGCCGCGGCGACGACGTCGCTCCCGGAGGAGCTGGGCGGCGAACGCAACTGGGACTACCGCTTCTGTTGGTTGCGGGACGCGGCGTTCACGCTGCAGTCGATGATCGGCACCGGGTACGTCGAGGAGGCGAAAGCCTGGCGGGAGTGGCTGCTGCGGGCTGTCGCCGGTGACCCCGCGGACCTCCAGATCATGTACGGGCTCGACGGGCGACGTCGGATCCCCGAGTACACGGTCGACTGGCTCGGCGGCTACGAGGGGGCCAGTCCGGTGCGTGTCGGCAACGCGGCCGCCGACCAGCTGCAGCTCGATGTCTGGGGCGAGGTCCTGGACTGCCTCCACGTCGCTCGCGAGGCCGGGCTGGCGCCGAGCCACGACGCCTGGGCGCTGCAGCACGCCTTGCTCGACTACCTCGAGGGCCACTGGCAGGACCCCGACAACGGGCTCTGGGAGGTCCGCGGCCCGCAGCGGCCGTTCGTGCACTCGCGGGTGATGGCGTGGGCCGGCGTCGACCGCGTGGTCCGCGCGGTCGAGGAGCGCGGCCGCGAGGGGCCGCTCGACCAGTGGCGGGCCTTGCGCGCCCGCATCCACGACGACGTGTGCACCCAGGGCTTCGACGCGCGCCGCAACACGTTCACGCAGTTCTACGGGTCCGAGGGTCTCGACGCCGCGCTGCTCCTCATCCCGCGCGTCGGCTTCCTGCCGTGGGACGACCCGCGCGTCGTCGGCACCGTCGACGCCGTGCAGCGAGAGCTCACCGAGGACGGCTTCCTGATGCGGTACCGCACGGTCGACGACGGCGGTGTCCACGGTGTGGATGGGCTGTCCGGTCGCGAGGGCGCGTTTCTGGCGTGCAGCTTCTGGCTCGCGGACGCGCTGTTCGGGATCGGGCGCCGCGACGAGGCCGTCGCGCTGTTCGAGCGGCTGCTGGCGCTGCGCAACGACGTCGGCCTGCTGAGCGAGGAGTACGACCCGCGCACGGGCCGGCACCTCGGCAACACCCCGCAGGCGTTCAGCCACGTCGGGCTCGTCAACGCGGCCCTGCACCTCGGCCGGGAGCTGCCGGCAGGGACGACGACGGCGCCGGCCGAGGATGTCCGCTGAGAGCAGCCGAACCGGATTACCGGGGGCTGGTCCGACGGTCCGCGATGCCAGGATGAGCTCCATGTCCCCCGACGAACGCCTCCGTCGCGCCGCGGGCCTCGGCGCCGCCGTGACCCTCGCCGCGATCGGCGGCACCCACCTGGCGTGGGGCGCCGGCTCGAGCTGGCCGGCACGTACCCGTGCCGACCTCGCGGACGCGGTGGTCGGCTCGCCGCAGGTTCCGGGCCCGATCCCGTGCGCGGTCGTCGGATCCGGGCTGATCGCCCTCGCCGCCCTGTCGCTCCAGCGCACCGGTCTCGGCCAGGCCGCCCGGGTCGCGGGCACCGCCGGCCTGCTCGGGCGAGGGATCGTCGGTGGAGTCACGTCCGCGCGGATGCTCCGCCTGCCGTCGCCGAGCGAGCGATTCCGCCGCCTGGACGCACGCCTGTACCGGCCGCTCTGCGTCGCCGCCGGACTCGCCCTCGCCGTCGGAGCACCGTCCGGCTCACGCGGATCCCGCGCGTAGCCTCGGACAGCCTTCCGCCCGGCTGCGGAGCCCGTCACGCGGACCGAGAGCGGCGCCGCTCAGCCCTCCAGCGCGATCTCCAGCACGCTGATCGAGTGCGCCGGGAACGTGTGCACCCCACCCGCCAGGGAGACGGACGCCGGCGCGCTGAGCGCCACGACGTCGGGCGCTGCCATCGTGTTCACGGCGAACAGGTCGTCGACGCCGGCCCCGATCCTCCGCACGGTCGCCGTCTCGGGCAGCGTGACGCCGTCGAGCACGATCTGAGCGTTGACGTCGTCGGTCGCCGATCGGTTGATCCCGGTCACGTACAGCGTGCGGCCGTCCTCGCTCGTCGACGCCGAGACGTCGAGCTGCCCGACGACGGCGGGCGACGTGCGGAACTCCCCGTCGGAGCGGCGGTGGTCGCCGTGCCGCACGCGTGCGGTGCGGCTCGGTCCGCTCACGTCCGCGGCGAGCGGCACCGGCCCGGTGTGGTTCTGGTACAGGTCCCACACGTGGAACGTGGACTGTCGGACGACGCCGCCCGGCCGCACCGCGAGGAGCCCGTTCGCGTTCACAAGGTTGACCGTGTTCGCCATCGTCACGGGCACGCTCTGATGAGCCGTGCGGTGCATCGCGTGGAAGACGCCCGCGTAGAACAGGGCGTCCGCGAGCGTGCGGGGGCTGTACCGGTTGACGCGCACGTGGCCGCCCGGGAAGCCCTCGACGTCGAAGCCGTCCGGGGCCGAGGCCGCCTCCTCGCGTGCAGCCACGCCGCCGTCGTCGCCCGCCTGCGGCTCCGGCCATGCGCGCGGCTCGAGGTGCCGGATGTTCCACTCGTCCATCGCGATCGCCAGCGGCCGGGTGAGTCCGTGCTCCACCTGGGTGTCGCCGATCGTCTGCGCCTGCGCGGCGATCTCCTGCTCGAAGAACACCGCCTGCGCGACGACGGCGTCGAACTCCTCCGCCGACGGGTCCACGAGGTGCCGGCTCGCGCCGTACAGGTGCAGCGAGACCCAGTCCACGAGCTCGCCGAGGCCGGCGACGACGGCCTGGTTCCAGTCCTCGTGCGTGTCGCCGACGGCCACGAACGCGATCGACGGGTCGACGGCGCGCATGAACCGCGCATGCTCGCGGGCGGCGTCGACGTAGTCGCCCACGCGCCGGTGCCCCATCTGCCACGGCCCGTACACCTCGTTCCCGAGGCCCCAGATCGGGACGTCGTGGGGGTCCGGGTGCCCGTCCGCCGCGCGCTGCCGCGTGAGCGTCGTGTCGCCCGCGTAGTTCGTGTACTCGACCCAGCGGACGCCGTCGTCGACCTGGCGCGCGTGGTGCGCGAGGTACGGCGTCGTGCCCACCGCCTCGCACCAGGCGAGGAACTCCGGCGTCCCGAAGCGGTTGCTCTCCTCCGAGCCCCACGCGAGCTCGAGGCGGCGCGGTCGCTCGTCGCGCGGGCCGATGCCGTCCTGCCACCAGTACGGCGACGTGAAGTTGCCGCCCGGCCAGCGCACCACGGGCAGGCCGAGCTCCCGGAACGCCTCGATGACGTCGCGGCGGCAGCCGGCGAGCGGCCCCGGCCCGTTGACGGCGAGCGGCGAACCCTCGTCGAACACGCCGCCCTCGATGTTGCCGAAGAACGCGGACTCGAGGAAGTGACCGTAGATGCGCTGGTCGATGCGGGCCTCGCCCGGAAGGGGCGCGATCCGGATGGTGGCGATGGAGGTCATGATGCCTTTCTCGGTGGGAGGGTCAGCCCTTGACGCCGCCGGCGGCGACGCCGTCGATGATGTAGCGCTGGGCGAAGACGTAGACCAGGAGCACGGGCAGGCTGGCGATGACCGCTCCGGCCATCATGAGGTCGAACCGGGCCGCGTTCTCCCCCTGCAGCTGAGCCAGGCCGGCGGGCAGCGTCTGCATCTCCGAGGAGAACAGCACGAACACCGGCCACAGGAAGTCGTTCCAGCTGGAGAGGAAGGCCAGGACGGCGAGCGTGGCGATCGCGGGCATCGCGAGCGGCACGGCGATGCGGCGGAACGTCGCCCAGCGGTTGCACCCGTCCATCCGCGCCGCCTCCTCGATCGAGGGGTGGACGCCGAGGAAGAACTGCCGCAGGAAGAACACCCCGAACGCCCCGGCCGCCGACGGCACCACGAGCGACGCGTACGTGTTGAGCCAGCCCAGCTGGTTGACGATGAGGAAGTGCGGGATGAGGAAGATGACGCCCGGCGCGAACATCGTCGCGACGATCGCCGCGAAGATCGCCTTCTTGAACCGGAAGTCCATCTTCGCCAGCGCGTAGGCGGCGAGCGCGGCCAGCACCACGACGAGCACGCAGTGCAGGACGGCGACGAGCAGGCTGTTCCCGAGCCAGCGCAGGATCGGGATCTCGGGGTTGTTGAGGATCTCCGAGTAGGCCGAGAGCGTCGGGTTCTCCGGGAACAGCCGGAACGTCAGGGAGTTCGCCTCCTGCGGGCTCTTGAACGACGTCGAGAGCATGAGCAGCAGCGGCACGACGAACGCGGCCGTGAGCGCGCCGAGCGTCAGACCGAGCGCGATGCGTGGCCGACGACGGCGCGGCGTCGCTGCGTCGGAGCGTTCGCCCTGGTCGCGGGTGGGTGTGGGGCGGGATGTGGCGACGGTCTGGCTCATGAGTCCGAGTCACCGACCTTCCGGAACGCGAGGAGGACGAGGCCGCTGACGACCATGAGGGAGAGCGCGAGGATGATGCTCATCGCCGACGACGCGCCGATGTTGAACCCCTGGATGCCCGTCTGGGCGATGAACCCGATCGCCGTGCGCGTCGAGGTGCCCGGCTGCTGCTGCGTGATGAGCGCGGACTGCCCGTACATGTTGGCCGACGCGATGATCGTGATCGCCACGACGAACTGCAGCACCCGCGCGATGCTCGGCAGCGTGACGGTGGTGAAGCGCCGCCAGGCGCCGCCGCCGTCGACCTTGACCGCCTCGTACAGCTCCTCCGGGACGTTCTGCAGAGCGGCCAGGTAGATCACGGCGTTGAACCCGCACGTCCACCAGATCGTCGCCCCGACGAGAGCAACCCACCCCGCCGGGAGCGACGTCGTCCACGCGATGTCACCGCCAAGCCCGAGGGCGCGGAGGATCTGGTTGACCGGCCCGAGCTGGCGGTCGAGCAGGAAGTGCCACAGCAGGCCGATGACGGCGACGCCGAGGACGTACGGCGCGAAGTATGCCGCGCGGAAGAACGTCCGGCCCGGGAACTTCTGGTTGAGCAGGAGCGCCAGGGCGAGCGGCACGATCACGAGCAGCGGCACGGAGAGCAGCGTGAAGAGCCCCGTCGCCTTCATGCCCTTCCAGAACTCGACGGACAGCACCGACGTCCCGCCGAACAGGTCGGCGTAGTTCTCCAGCCCCACGAACGGTTGGTTCGGGAGGCCGAGGCTCCACGCGTGCAGGCTGGCCCACGCCGCCGCGCCGATCGGGACGACGACGAACAGGACGAAGAGTGCGAGGAAGGGGGCGACGAAGAGATAGGGGGTCACGCGCCAGCCGCGGGAGTCGCTCCCGCGGGTCGGCCCGGACGACCGCACCATCGCGATCGGGATCTGCGCCATCGAATCACCTCATGTGGTTGCGCGCCCTGGGGCGCGGGAGTTCGCGGAGGACTCGGGGTCAGGACTCGAAGAGCCGGCGGACGTCGTCGAGCTGGCTCTGCGCGGTCCGCTGGGCGAACGCCAGGGCGTCCGCGGGCGTGGCCTGCCCCAGCACCGCCTCGCTGACGGCCCGCTGGTAGGAGTTCGCCGCGATGTCGCGCGACGAGGGGATCTGCGGGAGGAAGACCGCGGAGGCGAAGACCTCCTCCGTCGCAAGGACCGACTGCGGCGTCGCGGCGAACTCCGCCGACTCCCGCACCGACGTGCTGGCCGGCGTGAGACCGCCGGCGGCCCACTGACCCGAGTTCTGGGACACCCAGTGGACGAACACCTGCGCGGCCTGGGCGACGTCGTCGTCGGCTTGCGTCTGCTGCGTGATCGTGAACGTGTGCGAGTTGGCGAACGTGCCCGGCTGCGGCCCGACCTGCGGGAACGGACCGACGCCCCACTCGAGGTCCGGTGCCGTGAGGGTGAGGTCCGGGATCGCGGCCGGCAGGTCGGTCATCGTCACGCACGAGCCGTTCTTGAACGGGGGCCGGACGTCGGTCACGCCCGCGGGGCTGAACCCGTCGGCGACGACGTCGCATATCCACGTCAGCGCCTCGACGCCGGCGTCCGAGCCCATGGTCGCCGTCGTGCCGTCCGCGTCGAACAGCGAGCCCCCGAACTGGCCGAGGAGTCCCACGAACGTCTGCCAGGCGGGCGACACCCAGAACGGGTTCGCGACGCCGGAGGCCTGCAGGCCCGCCATCACGTCCAGGTAGGAGCTGCCGTCCCACGGCGCCCTGACGCCGGCGGCGTCGAACGCCTCGACGTTCCAGTACTGCGCCGCCGTGAAGAAGTCGAGCGGGATGCCGAAGCGCCGATCCTGGAAGACCGTGGCCTCCCAGGCCTGCGCCACGAAGTCGGCGCCGTCGAGCTCGAGGCCCTCCACGATGTCGTCGAGCGACACGATCGTGCCTCGGATGGCGAACGTCGCGAGCTGGTCGAGGTGCATGGCGACCACGTCCGGGCCCTGCCCGGCACCGACGGCGGGGAGCAGCTTGGCGTACATCTGGTCGGCGTTGATGGACGACATCCGGACGTCGATCTGCGGGTGCGCGGCGTTGAACGCGTCGACGATGGCGCCCATCGCGGGTCCGTCGCCGCCGGTGAACGGGTTCCAGAAGTCGAGGCGCACCGGATCGCCGTCGTAGTCGCCGGAGAAGAACGCGGCGGGGTCGGGGGCGATGCCGCCGCCGATGGACGCGGAGCACGCGGCGGTCAGGCCCGCGGCCCCTGCACCGAGCAGCCCGAGCATCGCGCGGCGGGACACGGCGCCACCCGGCCTGCGGAACGCGGGCGACGCCGTCGTCGTCAGTCGGGTCATGGGCGGTGCGCTCCTTCGAACATGCTGAGGGACGTGTCGTAGTCCTTCTCGCCCACCGGGTACATCGACGTCATCCAGTGGTAGAAGTTGTCGCCGCGCTCGCGCAGCTGGCGGTACAGGCGGCCGAGCAGCTCGGCGCGGACCGCCGCCGTCTCCGGGTGCGTGTAGCGGTTCTGCAGCTCGTCGGGGTCGCGGACGAGGTCGTACAGCTCGTTGACGGACTCCGGGTTGACCACGAGCTTCCACCGCTCGGTGACGAGCATCCGCTGCGGGTGCGGGAAGTGGTGGCCGTGGAACTCCGCGACGAGGTCCTCGCGCCACGGCGTCTCCTCGCCGCGCACGAGCGGCGTGACGGGCACGCCGTCGACGGCGCGGGCCGGGTCACGGCCGGCGACGTCGAGGATCGTCGCCGTCAGGTCGATGAGGTGCGCGAGCCGATCCGAGCGCTGGCCCGGGACACCGCCCGGCAGCTTGACGATGCCGGGGATGGTGTAGATGTCCTCGTACATCGCCGGACCCTTGTCGTGCAGTCGGTGCGCGCCGGTGAACTCGCCGTGGTCGGCGGAGAAGAACACTGCCGCGTCGTCGTACACGCCGAGCTCGCGGGCGGCGTCGAGGATCCGGCCGACCTGCGAGTCGACGAGCGTGACGTAGCCCCAGTACGCGGCGATCAGCTTGCGGGAGGTCTCGTCGCCGAGCGTGTCGAACGTCCAGTGCGCGGAGTAGTTGCCCTGGACGGGCGGCTTGCCGGCGAACGTCTCCGCGACCGAGAGCGGCAGCTCGACGTCGTCGGCGTCGTACATGTCGAGGTACTCGCTCGGGAGGATGTACGGCAGGTGCGGGCCGAAGAAGTGCGTCGCGAGGAAGAACGGGCGGCCACTCGTGCGGTGGTCTCGCGCGTAGGTGCGGAGCAGGTCGATCGCGCGCTCGGCGAGGAAGTACTCGAACGTGGCCTCCAGCGGCTGGTGCAGCCGCGCGGCCAGCAGGTTGCCCGGGGCGCCGTTCGGGAACGTGCCGCGGACCTCGTCGCTGATGCGATACGGCGGGAGGTCGTTCTCCTCGAGGTAGGCGAGGTAGTCGGCGTGGTCGACCGGGTTGTGCCAGCCCGGCAGGTGCGGGCCGTCGAACCCGAGATCGCCGGCGGTGCGGTGCGTGCCGACGTGCCACTTTCCGACGAGCCCGAGGTGGTAGCCGGCCTCCGCCAGGTCCTCGCTGAACGTGAACTGGCCCTCGGAGAGCTCCTCCTGGTACCCGACGTTCCGCTCGTAGTTCGCGAGCAGCTTGTGGCGGAACGGCGCCGCGCCGGTGAGGAGGCTCGCGCGGGCCGGGGTGCAGATGGCGGTCGGCGTGTAGAACCGGTCGAACGTCGTGCCGTCGGCGGCGAGCGCGTCCAGGTTCGGCGTGCGCACAGTCGCGTTGCCGTACGCACCGAGGGTGTCCTTGCGGTGCTGGTCGGTGAGGAAGAACAGGATGTTGGTCAAAGCGACCGGCCTCTCGTGGTGGTGCGGGGTCATGGCGGGTGTGGGCGCCGCGGGCGGCGCCGCGCTCAGGCGGGTCGCGGCGCCCCGGGCAGCGGGATCGAGGTGTCCTGCAGCACCAGGGCGACGCCGCCGAGCGCGCCGGCCCGGGCGCCCAGCGCGGCGGGGCGTACGTCGAGGGCGTCGGCCTTGTCCGGCAGCACGTGGCGCGACATCGCCCGCCGGACGCCGACGACGAGGTGGTCACCGAGGGCGGCCAGCTCGCCGCCGAGGACGACGCGCGGGGTGTCCAGCACCGTCGCGACGTTGCCGAGGACGAGTCCGATGCGGTCGCTCGCGGTGCCGAGGGTCGCGACAGCGCGGTCGTCGCCGCGGTCGAGCGCGGCGAGGAGGGCGCCGACGTCGTCGGCCCCCGCCTCGGCGAGCACCGCATCGAGCCCGACGTAGCGCTCGAGGCAACCGCGGTTCGTGCATCGACAGGCGGGACCGGCGGGGTCCACGCACACGTGGCCGAACTCGCCGCCGCTCGCGCGCGGACCGCGCCGCATCCGGCCGTCGATGACGAGCGCGCCGCCCACACCGTGGGACAGGCGCAGGTACATGACGTCGGTCGCTCCCTGGGCCGCCCCCCACAGCCACTCGGCGAGGCCGGCGAGGCGGGCGTTGTTGTCCGTGCGGACCGGGACGGCGAACGCGTCGGCGAACGTGGCTTCGATCGCCTCGAGCACGGCGGGCCGCCCCGCGATGCTGCCGGCCACGCCGATGCCGACGGCGGCGAGGGACTCCGGCCGGTCCGTCGTCGCGAGGACGTGGGTGGCCATGCCGACGGCGATCTCCCGCCGCCTCGTCCACGAGGTGGTGGCGGGGAAGCGGCGCGTGCCGGAGCCGACGACCGTGTGCGACGCGTCGGTCGCGACGACCGTGACGTGCGTGTGCCCGAAGTCGAGCCCGAGGACGAGGCCGGAGGACGGGTCGAGACTGAGGACCTCCGGGCGGCGGCCGAGGCGCCCGGACTCGGTGGCGGGAGCGACGACGAGCGTGCCGGTGCGCACGAGCTGGCCGGTCACCGTCGAGACGGTGGCGCGGGAGAGCCCGAGGGCGGTGGCGATCTCGCCACGGCTCGCGCGACCGCGGCGGCGGAGGTGGTCGAGGATTCTCGCCTCATGGCCGGCGCGTGGCGGGGCGGTGTGCTGCAGTCCTTGGGGCACGGCGTCAGGCTCTGCTCCGGCCCGGCATTTCGTCAAGGCCTGACGGAACTTCTGTCAGTTCGCGGCCGAATGTGACAGAAGGGCGGGCGCGGTGGTGTTCGTGGCGCCGGGGCGTCGGGTGCGTGGACGGCGCCGTGCGCCACCTGGCTCGAGGCGCGCCGAACCGCCGACCCACGCCCTACGGGCGGCGCGGCGGGATCTCGACCGGCGGGCCGCCGTCGTCGTCCACCAGCGACTCGAACGCCTCGGCGGCGAGCGCATCGGTGCGGGCGGCGATCCGGTCGAGCATGAGCTTCTTCTGCGTGCCGGTGCGGGTCACGGCCATGTCGAGCGCGCGCGTGATGTCCGCCGCGCGGTCGGCCCAGTCGCGCGCCGTCGCCACGCGTTCGGGCCGCCCCGACGATGCGTGCTCGGCCGCGAGGCGATCGACCACCTCGAGCGTCCCGCGCAGGCGCCCTTCGACGCTGCGCCGGTTCTTCACCGCGATGACCTGGTCGCGCCAGCGCAGGATCTGCTGCTTGCTCGCGGCCGAGACGTCCGGGTGCTCCTTGAGGTACTTGTCCACCTGACGCCACGCCGCGAGCGCCAGCGGGCCGTACCGCTTGAGCAGCCGCCACAGCTGCGTCCAGGTCCCGCGTGCCATCCCCCGAACGTAGTGCGGGACCGGCCGCGGCGCCCTGGTGACGACGCGCCGACGATCACACCCGGCGGAGGGAAGCGATTGCCGCGCTCAGGTCCCGGCTGGTTGGATTCCGACATCCGCAGCTGGACGATCGAAGGAGTTCGCCATGCAGCTCTCCCGTCGCCAGGTGCTCGCGATGGTCCCGGCCGGGGCCCTGCTCGCGATCGCCGCCCCGATGCGCGCCTACGCCGACACCCCGGCGGACCACGCCCGCCTGCTCGCCAACGCCGTCGCCATCTTCGCGGGCACCGCGGAGTCCAACGCCCGCCCGGAAGCGGCGGCGAAGCTGGCGGCCATCCAGACGACGGCGCGCACGCGGCTCGCGGAGCTCGACGCCGCCGGGCCGGGCGAGCTGTTCGCCGGTGTGCCCCTCGGCACGAGCGACCCGAACCTCAACACGTCGTTCCTCCGGTTGTACGAGATTGCTCTGGCGACATGTACGCCGGGCGTCGCGTCCGAGCTCGTGGGCAGCACGGAGGTCCGCCGGCGCGTGATCGACGGCCTCGTCTGGCTGCACGAGAACTACTACGGCGACCAGGCGGCCGGCTACTACGGCAACTGGTTCACGTGGGAGATCGGCATCTCGGCGTCCGTCAGCAAGACGCTGGTGCTGCTCGACGACGACGTCGCCGCGTACCGTCCGGAGCTCGTCGGCACCTACGTCGCCTCGATGGACGCGTACCTGCGCAACGGCGTCGGCGGCGACGTCAACCTCGACTCCCGCTTCCACACCGGCGCGAACCTCGCCGACATCACCACGAACCGCGTCCTGCAGGGCGCGTTGACGGCCGACGACGCCCGCGTCAGCAAGGCGATCGCCGACCAGTCCACGGTGTTCGCCACGATCGACCCGTACGACCTGCAGCACGGGAACACCGACGGCTACTACGCCGACGGGTCGTTCATCCAGCACCACTCGGTCGCGTACACCGGCTCGTACGGGCGCACGCTCCTGACCCGCGTCGTCCAGACCGTCAAGCTGCTCGACGGGACGGCCGCCGCGCCCGGCACCGAGCTGGCCGACGTCGTCCACGGCTGGGTACGCGACGGCTTCGCGCCGGTCATCGTCGAGGGCTGGATGGCGGAGATCGTCAAGGGGCGCGCGGTCTCGCGCACGGGCACGGGGTACGCCGACGTCGCGACGGTGGTGGAGGCGGTCGTCGACCTCGCCGACTACGCGAGCGCCGAGAACGCCCTGGCGCTGCGCGGCTACGTGCGCTACCTCGAGGCAGCGTCGCCGACGCCGGCCGACCCGACGCGCTTCGTCTCGCCGGTGAGCATCGTGCGGTACGCGGACATCCTCGCCGACGACGCGCTGCCGACGCAGGACCTCAACCCCGCGGAGCGCACCGTCGCGTTCAACGCGATGGACCGCACCGTGCACCGGCGGACGGGGTACACGTTCGCGCTCGCGCGCAGCTCCGACCGGATCAGCCGGTACGAGTACATGAACGGCGAGAACCTCATGCCCTGGTTCCAGGGCGACGGCATGCACTACCTCTACCTCGCCGGCCAGGACCAGACGCAGGCGTTCGGCGTCGACTTCTTCACGACCGTCTCGCCGTACCGCCTGCCCGGCACCACGGTGCCGGTCGAGGAGCGGCAGACCATCCCGGAGCTGTACGGGCGGTTCTGGTACGAGAACCCGGACCATCCGCTGGGGTTCACGTCGTCGTCGGAGTCGCAGAACACCTACGTCTACTTCCCGCGCGGCACGAACGCCTTCTCGGGTGGCGCGACGCTCGGCACGTACGGCGTCGCCGGCATGGTGCTGTCCGACGACGTCCCGTACGTCGACGCGCAGGCCGGCGTCCTCCCGGACGACTTCGTGGTGTACGCCAACGCGCGGGCCACGAAGTCGTGGTTCCTGCTCGACGACGAGATCGTCGTGCTCGCCGCAGACGTGCACGACCCCCACCGCCGCGACGTCGTCACGACCCTCGACAGCCGGATCGCGGCGCCGGGCGACGGCGTGGTCGTCACCGGTGCGCGTCGAGGCGGACGCGCCTGGTCGCCGGACGACGGCCCCGAGCGGCTGGAGTGGCTGCGGTGGGAGAACCCCGCACAGGGGGTGGTCGTCGGCTACGCGCTGCTCGACGCCGGCCCGGTCGCCGTCACCCTCGAGGACGTGACGCGCAGCCGCCGCGTGATCCGGGTGTCGAACCCCGACACCGCCGCGACGAAGCGCGTGTTCACGGCGTCGGTGGCACATCCCCGCCGCGGCCGCTCGGAGCTGGCCTACGCGATCGTGCCGGGCGGGAGCGCCGAGCAGCTCGCCGCGTACCAGCGCGGACCGGTCCAGGTGCTGCGCAACGACGGCCGGATCCAGGCGGTGCGGCACTCCGGCCTCGGCCTGGTCGCCGCGAACGTGTTCGCCGGGGGCACCCAGCAGGTCCGCAACGTGGCGATCGACGGGCCGGCGTCCGTGCTCGTGCGGGAGACGGACGACGGCGGCACGTCCGTCGCGCTGTCCGACCCGACGATGGACCGGCGCTCGGTGACGGTGACGATCCGGGGGCGGCGGCTCGAGGCGGAGTCGGCGGACGACGGCGTCGAGGTGCGTCGGGTGCCCGGCGGCACCGAGGTGCGGGCCGACGTGCGCGAGGCCTACGGGGCGAGCTTCACGGCGACGCTCCGGCCGCGCTGACGCGGCGCTCTCGCCGGGACCGGGTGCGCCTGGTGACCCCTATGGTCACCGGCCGCACCCAGCAGTCACCGCACGGTCGCCGGCGCGGCGCCGGTCAGGGCGCCCATCGCGAGCGCGACACGCTCGCCCATGAGCCGGTAGCCCTCGCCGTCGGGGTGCAGGGCGTCGGGGAGCAGGTGCACCTCGTCCAGCCCGAGCAGGGACAGCCCGTCCACGAGGTGGAGGTTCGCGTCGCCCTCAGCCTGGAGGACGTCGACGACGGAGCGCAGGTCCTCGCGCATCTGCTCGAGCGTGAAGTCGACGGCGTTCGGCGTGGTCTCCCGCGCCGGGCTCGCGATCGGCGTGATGACCACGAGGGTGGCGTCCGGGTGCGCGGCGCGGACCCGCTCCACGAACGCCGACGCGTGCGCAGCGAACGTGCGCGGGCTGAACGTGGCGCCGCCATAGATGTTGATCCCGAGGCACATGCTGACGACGTCGGCAGGCACGGCGGCGATCGTGCTCGCGGCGATCGGGTCGAGGTGGCACTGCCCACCGAACCCGAGGCACGTCAGATCCCAACCGAGGGCGCGTGCCGCGACAGCCGGCCACGTCTCGCTCGGCCCGTCCGCTGCGCTGCACTGGGTGATCGAGCTGCCGTACGTCGTCCAGCGCGGCGCGGCCGGCGGCGTCGGCGCCGCCGTCGACGCCCCCACGAGCGTCAGCGGGCCGACCCACGACTGCCCGACCTGCGGCAGCCAGATCGCCAGGTCGTGCTCGCCGTCGGGCAGCGGCACGCGCAGGTCCGTGAGCCCGGACGTGACCTCGACCCGGCGGTACAGCTCGCCGTCGAGCAGCACGTCGAGGCGCGCGTCCGCGTCGTGCTCGAAGTCCAGCTCGAGGCGTGCCTCGCTCGCGTCGGTGGTGACGAGGGCGCGGACCCCGGCGGCCATGGTGGCGTGGCGCACGAGCTCGGGTGCGTGGGCGCGCGCGGCCCGCTCGGGGAGAAGCCGCCAGGCACGCGCCCGGCCGTCGCGCTCCTCCCAGGCGACGGCGCCCCGCCAGATCTCGGAGTCGGCCTGCGGGGCAATGATCACGTCGTCGGTCACGGCGGGATCCTAGCCGTGACAGAGCGGCGTGGGAGCCGGCCGACAGTCCGTGGAAGAACGGTGGCCCGTGCCGCCCCCGACCTTCCGCACGAGTCCGAGGTCAGCGCCGCACCTCGATGAGCAGCGCCCACGCGTTCACCATCGAGACGACCACCACGGCCACCATCCCGGCGACGATCCCCCACAGCCCGGCGTCGAGCCCGGCGACGAGCAGGATGCCCCCGACGAGGAATGGCACGTGCTCCACCGCCGCGAGCGCCACGATGAACGCGCGCACCGGGCCGGTCACGCCTTCGCTCGCGCGCGTCCACTGCGCGGCGATACCGACCACCTGGATCACGATCGCCACACCCGTGAGGACGAGCGTCGCGACGCCGAGCCCGACGAGCGTCATGCCGGGCGGCAGGAGGAGCAGCGACGTCGCGATCGCGAGGACGAGCGAGGCGATGGTGGAGCGTGCCCCGGCGACCACTGCACGCGTCGCGAGGATCTCCGCGACGTTGACGGACATAGCCACGATGAGCAGGCCCGCGAGCGCCGCCGTCGCTCCGGCGGCCGCCACACCGAACTCGCCCCAGCCCTCGGGGATGGCGCCCATGCGGCGGGACGTTACTCCGCGTCTCCCACGGCCGCGGGCGGGCCCTCGCCGGCGCGGCGCCGCACGAGGCGCGACAGCGGCCCGGTGAGCACGAGCAGCAGCAGCGGGTACAGGCTGAGCGCAGGGAACGCGACGGCGAGCAGCAGGGCGAGGAGCATGAGGACGACGGCGACCCACCCGCTCGCGAGATCGCCCCGGGTCGGTGTAGGCGAGAGCTGGCCGGCCCGCGCGAGCAGCAGCTCCTGCACCTGGATGACGACGAGCGACAGCAGCATCGTCCCGACGTAGAGGAGCACGCCGAGCCGGTCGCCGGGCTCCGCGGAGACCTCCAGCACCGTCGCCAGCGGGAGGAGCACGATCGTCGCGAGCCAGGCGAGATTGAGGAGCTGCACCCCGGGCGCCAGTCCGGTGGCGCGGTCGAACAGCCGCCGGTGGCCGGACCAGAAGCCACCGATGACGAAGAAGCTGATCCCGGCCGCCAGCAGCGCGTAGGCGTTCTCGCCGAGGAAGTCCGCCGTCGTCGTCCCCGGCGGCAGGTCCCGGGCGCTGTCCACCAGCGGCAGGACGATGAGCGTGATCGCGATGGCGACGACGGCGTCGCTGAAGAACACGAACCGCTCCAGCGAGCGCGGTTCACCGCGTCTCTCATACGTCACGGGGCGGCACGCTACTCCGCCCGCTGACGGACGCCCTCGCTGGCTGTCTGTCGGAGGGTGGTGGAAATGTCCGTGCGACATCGCGCCGAGCATCGGCACGATGGCACACCCCAGGGGAAGGACGGACGGGCGATGATCTCCCACGCGCCACGGCGTTCGCGCTGGAACCGTGCAGGACCGTGGGCCGCTGCGCTCGGCCTGATCGCCCTCACCGCCGCGCAGTACGTCGCGACGTCTCGCGGCGCGAGCGGTTTCGAGGTACGCGACACGAGCGACGTGCTGCTCCACGACTATTGAGATGCCGACCGGGGCGCCGTCCTCCTCGCCGGGCTGCTCCGGCTCGGCGGAGCCGCGTGCGTCGCCGTTCTCGCCCGCACGCTTCCCTCGCCCCGCGCCGACCTGGCCCGGTCGATCGGTCACGCAGCAGTGGTGCTGACGGCGGCGTCCGCCGCGCTCCTGGGCGGCGGAGCGCTGCTCGCGCCGCTCCTCGGGGACTCGCAGCTGCGCGTCGTCCGGGACCTTGCGCACGCCTCGGGCGTCATGCAGGTCGTGGCGTTGGGCGCGTTCGCGGCGATCGCCTCGTTCCGCCCGATCCTCGGACGCGTGCTGCGCATCCCGGGCATCGCCGTCGGCGCTCTCGCCCTGGTCGCCCTGCCCGCGCTCGTCGTCCATGCCGGGACCGCGGTCCTGCTCGCCGCCCGCGTGGCGTTCCTCGCCTGGGCTCTCGCCGCGGCCGTGGCGCTGGCGTTCCGGACGCGCCTGCGGCGCATCACGTGACGGCGTGCCGACGGCCCGGTCGGTCCGCGCCCCGGCTTCAGGGCCGCCAGCGTCGCGCCGCCGTCAGGCGGCGTCGAGGCGGGCGAGCTCGTCGGGTGTGAGCTCGAGGTCGGCGGCGGCCGCAGAGTCGGCGATCGACGCCGGTCGCTTGGCCCCCGGGATCGGGATCACCACGGGTGCTTGGGCCAGCTCCCAGGCGAGCGCCACCTGCTGCGGGCTGACGCCACGCTCCCGGGCGATCTCCGCGAAGGCGGGGTGCCTCTCGGCAAGCTGCTTCGCGTCGCCGAGGCCGCCCAGCGGGCTCCACGGCAGAAACGCGAGCCCGAGCTCGGCGCACACGTCGATCTCCGGCCGGCTGGAGAGGAACGCCGGTGAGAACTGGTTCTGCACGCTGACCAGGCGCTCGCCGAGCACGGCGTGCGCGGCACGAATCTGCTCGGGGTCAACGTTCGACAACCCGATCGCGCGCACCTTGCCGCTGTCGGCGATGGCGCTCAGCACGTCGACCGTCTCGGCGTAGTCGCGCGTCTCGTCCGGGCGGTGGTGCTGCCAGAGCCAGAGCTGGTCGACGCCGAGCCGGCGCAGGCTGCCGTCCACCGCCGCGTTCAGGTGCTCCGGCGAGCTGTCGCGGGCCCAACCGCCGCCGTCGGTGCGCACGCACCCGCCCTTCGTGGCGAGCTGCACGCGGTCACGCACCCCGAGCTCGTCGAGCAGGGAGGCGATGAGCTTCTCGTTCTCGCCCTGGCAGGCGGCGCCGAGCTGTTCGCCCGGTCCGTAGGCGTCCGCGGTATCGAAGAGCGTCACACCTGCGTCGAGCGCGGCCCGGACAGTGTCCAGCAGCTGCTCTCGCGGCTGGGGGCCACTCTGGTCGAAGGTCATGAGGCCGAGACCCACGCTGCCGACGTCGTCGCTCCCCACCGTGTCGTTGCCGATCGTGCGTGTCAGCATGCTTCCTCCCAGGTCGAGCACGTGTGTATCAGCCCGGCGGCCGGAGCAGCGGGCAACCCCGGGTCACGGCGGAACCGTGACCCGGGGCCGTCGGCGCCCCGGAGGCGGTGCGGGCGTCAGAGCCCGGCGTCGCCTGCCGCCGTCGCCGCTGCGGTGGCACTGTCGCGCCGCTCCATGGCGTCGGCCAGGGTGGCGTCCGCCGATGTCCGGTCCCCCACCTCCGCCAGCAACGAGCGCAGCTGCGCGTCCGAGGCGGGCTCGAGGTCGACGAACTGACCCGAGACCTCACCCCGGACCCGGTTGCCCGCGCCCGTCGGGGCGGGATCGTTGCCCTCCCCGCCCAGGTCGCCGCGGACGATGGTGTCGTTGAGCGTGACGCCGACCGAGGTACCCGAGATCGTGAGGTTGCCGCCGACGTACGCGCTGTCCTCGCAGGTCCAGAACAGCTCCCCCGGTCCCACCTGCACTCCGCCGTTCCCGGTGTAGGTGACGTCACCGTCGACCTCGCTGCCACACAGCACAGCGCCGTCGATGCTCTCCGTGACGGTGAGATCCGCGAGCAGCGTGGAGTCCAGCACGTCGAGATACTCGGTACCGGTGCCCGTGACAGCACCCGCAACCCAGCTCGACTCCAGCGTGACCTCGCCCGCGGACGCTTCGACGCGTCGGTCGAACTGGGCGTCGTACGCGATCAGGAACGTGTCCGGGGCGTCGGCGGCGCCGATGTAGTTGCCACCGACGGTGCTGGATTCCAGGTACAGGCCGTAGCCGGCACGGTTGCTGACGTTGCCCGCGATCAGCGTTCCGGTGGCGTCGAAGTAGCCGTCCGCGGCCACCACCACGGCACCGTTGAAGACGCCGTCGGACACGATGAGGTCCGCCCCGGTCTGCACCACTACCCGACCCTCGACGGTGGTGCCGTCCAGGGTGCAGGACTCGCCTGCGGGAACCACCAGGTCACCGGGAACCGTCACGGCGCCTCCCGACCCTACGCAGCGCGTGACCAGGTCGGCCGACGCCGAGGCCGCCGTAGCGGCTACCCCGACAGTCGCCAGCCCTACCGTCGCGAGAGTTGCGATCGCTCGTCTCAAAGTCCACTCCCCTGTGCTCGTCCATGTGAAACAGCCTCGCGACACCTGCGTCATCACGAGGGTCACAACCATCGAGGTCGCGTCGCCGGCTCCTCGTCCGGCCCGTACCCACCATCGTGCCGAAGCTTGCGGCCGGCAACCTAGAGCGGGCGCGTGAACAGTTGAGTGCGTCTCGGTGCCAACTCGTCAGCCCACGAGGGCGGCGACGTGTCCACACGACGAACGGGAGTGCAACGCCGTCACTCAGAGGAACAGGCAGAACGGGTGGCCCGACGGGTCGAACAGCACCCGGACGTCGTCCTGCGGCTGGACCTCGGCGAGCCGGGCGCCGTGCTCGACCGCCCAGCCGACCGCCGCGTCGAGGTCCTCGACCCAGACGTCGAGGTGCTGCGACGCCGTCTGCCGCGCCTCCTCGGCCGGCCACACCGGAGCGGTGAAGTAGCGCTCGAACTCGAAGTTGAGCGTGGGCCCGCTCTCGCCCTCGGGCGGCCGGATCTGCGCCCAACCGCCCCGGACGGGATCGCCGGGGACCGCCGGTTCGTCAGCGCTGACGGGCCAGCCGAGCAGCTCGGCGTAGAAGTGGGCCAGGTCGTTCGGCCGGTCGGTGCCGATCGTCACGGACGTCACGCGCAGAGATGGTCGCGGCATCGGGATCCCTCCTCAGGGCGATCCCACCCTACGCACGAGCACCTGCGCCGTCACGGCGTCGGCGGCGTGACGACGACGAGGATCTCGGCGTTCGCCGCCGAGTCGTTGCGGTAGCGGTGCGGCTGGCGCGAGTCGAACGTCGCCGCCTCGCCCGCCACGAGCCGGTGGTCGCTCTCCCCGATTGTCACGACGACCTCCCCCGCGAGGACGTACACACACTCCGTCGAGGCGTGCCCGCGCGGACCCTCGGCGCTCACGTCGCCGGGCGCGAGGACCGAACGCAGGACCTCGAGGTCGCCGCGGCCCGGCGTCACTCGCTCGTAGGCGATGAGCCCCGCGGGCGCGGAGAGAAGGAAGCGCTCGCCGGGTCGGGAGATGTGGACCGACGGCGCGTCGGGCTCGTGGAAGAGCGTCGCCACCTCGGCGTCGAACGCCCGGGCGAGCTTGCGCAGGCTCGTGATGCTCGGGTCGGTGCGCCCGTTCTCGATCTGACTGAGGAGCGCCACGGACAGCCCGGTCTGGCCGGCGACGTCGCGGAGCGTCAGCCCGTGCTGCCGGCGCAGGTCCCGCAGTCGGTCTCCCAGCACATGTCCCCCCGGCGATGTTTCGTTTCGATGAACATGTTCAGTGAGACTGTACGTGTCGCGCCCGTGCATGGTGTCATACCGCCTAGCGGACGACCAGAGCGCCTCATCCACCGCCGCACGAGGATGGAGCACCACGAACCGAGGGAGACCATCGTGAGACACCACCCCGCACGGCGTCGGAGCGTCGCCGCGCTCGCCGGCGCCGCCACCCTCGCCCTGGCCGGTTGCACGGCAGGTGGGTCGCAGGGCGGCGAGCCGTCAGGCGACGACGGCGAGGCGCCGTCGGGCGGGACGCTCACGGTCAGCACGTCGTTCGTCATCAACTCCATCGACCCCGGGCAGGTCTACGAGGCGACGGGCGCGCTCGCCGTCCACGCCATGTACGACACCCTCGTGACGTTCGAGGGGTCGGACGTGACCACGCCGGTGCCGCTCCTCGCCGAGTCGTGGGAGGCGAACGACGACGCCACCGAGTTCACGTTCACGCTGCGCGACGACGTGACGTTCTCCGACGGCTCCGAGCTCACGGCTCAGGACGTCGCGTTCAGCATCAACCGGCTGCACAACCTCGCGGGCAGCCCGTCCGTGACGGTCGAGGGCCTCTCGGCAGCGGCGCCGTCGGACGACGTCGTCGTCGTGACGTCCGAGACGCCGAACCCGAACGTCCCGACGATCCTCGCGATGCCGGCTGCCGGCGTCCTCAACTCCGAGGAGGCGACGGCGAACGGCGCCACGGACGCGGAGGACGCCGCCACCACGGACTCCGCGACGGCGTTCCTGGACGGCGCGTCGCTGGGATCCGGCCCGTACGTCCTCGACTCCTTCGACCCGGCGTCGGAGATCGTGCTCACCGCGAACCCCGAGTACTGGGGTGACGCGCCGGAGTTCGACCGCGTCGTCATCCAGAACACCGAGGCGCAGAACCAGAAGCTCGCCATCGAGCGGGCCGACGGCGCGATGATCGCCCTCGACCTGTCGGGCCGCCTGCTCGACGGCCTCGCCGAGGGCCTGCAGACCTCGGCCAGCCAGGACACGTTCTACTTCGTGACGCTGCACCAGGACCCCGCCGTCAGCGAGGTCACGTCCAACCCCGAGTTCGTGCAGGCCCTGCGCGCCTCGATCGACTACGCCGGGCTCGCTGCCCTGTTCGGCGAGGACGCCCGCCCCGCCGCCGGCATGGTGCCGACGGCGTTCCCCGGCGCCCTCTCCGAGGACGAGGTGCAGGTGCAGGATCTCGACGCCGCCGCCGACCACCTCGCCGCGTCCGGGCTCACGGACCCGACCGTCTCGCTCATGTTCCCGGCCATGACGTACCGCGGCGTCGACCTCGCCACGATCGCCACGAAGATCCAGAACGACGCCGCCCAGGCCGGCATCACGATCGAGCTGGACCCGCAGCCGATCGCCGCGTTCCTCGACGCCCAGTCGGCCGGCAACGTCGCGTTCCGGTTCAGCCCGCAGTCGCTCAACTACCCGGTCGCGTCCTCGCTCGTGAACAACTTCGCGCCCGGTCAGCCGAGTGCCATGCGGTCCGGCTGGTCCGCCGACCTGGCGAGCCCGGAGATGATCGCCGCGGGCGACGCCGTCACGGCGTCGATCGACCCGGACGAGCAGGTGACGGCGATGCAGGAGTGGCAGCGCCTGCTCAACGCGGAGAGCCCGTTCATCACGCTGGCGTACAACAGCGGCACCGTGGTCGCGACGGCGGACCTCAGCGGCGCCGACTACTCCCCCGCCGGCTGGCAGGTCGACCTCCGGGCGGTCGGCCGGGGATGACGACGTCCGCGCTCCCGGCGGTGCGCGCACCTCGCCGCACCGCCCGGGGCAGCGGCTCCGCGCACACCCTGGGCCGCTTCCTGCTGAGGCGGCTCGTCATCACCGTCTTCCTGCTGCTCGGCGTCACGGCCGTGACGTTCCTGCTGGTCCAGCTCGTACCGGGCGACTCCATGACGGCGACGCTGTCGGAGACCGCGCTGGCCGACCCCGAGGTCGTGGCGGCGTACCGGGCGAAGTGGGGGCTCGACGAGCCGCTGCTGACGCAGTACGGCATCTACCTGTCGAACCTGCTGCAGGGCGACCTCGGCGTGTCCACCCAGACCGGCCGGCCGGTGCTCGGCGACCTCCTCACGTACGTGCCGGCGACGCTCGAGATCGCGCTGCCCGCGATGGTGCTGTCGGTGGTGATCGGGACGGCGGTCGGGCTCTACGCGGCGGTGCGGCAGGGCCGGGCCGGCGACCAGGTGGTCCGCGTCGGCACGCTGCTCGGCCTGTCCACACCGCCGTTCTGGCTCTCGCTCGTCGCGCTCTACGTCTTCTTCTACCTGCTGGGGGTCGCGCCGTCGGGCGGGCGTCTCAGCACGTACCTGTCCCCGCCGCCGCGCGTGACCGGGATGTTCACGCTCGACGCGCTGCTGGCCGGCCAGTGGATGGTCTGGTGGGACGCCGTCCAGCACCTCGTGCTGCCCGTCGCGGTGCTCACGTGCCTCACCGTGGCGACGCTCGTGCGGTTCGTGCGCTCGGCGATGCTCGAGGTGCTCGACCAGGACTACATCGCCGCCGCTCGCGCGAAGGGGCTGCCGACGTCGGTGGTCCTGCGCCGGCACGTGCTGCGGGCCGGGCTGGTCCCGGTCATCACCGTGTCGGGCCTCGCGTTCGCGGCGCTGCTCTCGGGCACCGTGCTCGTCGAGCAGATCTTCTCCTGGCCCGGTGTCGGCCAGTACGCCTACCGCGCCGCGAGCGGCCTCGACCTGCCCGCCGTCATCGGCGTCGGCCTGTTCGTCGCCGTCGTGTACACGATCGTCAACCTCGTCGTCGACCTGCTCTACGGCGTCATCGACCCCCGGATCCGGCTCTCATGAGCGCGCTGCCCCCCGCCGGCGAGCCCGACGTCATGCCGCCCGCCGACCCGGTCGCCGTCGATCTCGTCGGCGTCGCGGACGAGGACCCTCGCGCCGCGCGCGCACTGGGCCGACGACGGCGGTTCGGCCGGCTCCGGAGGGGCGGGCGCGGCTTCTGGACGCAGCCCGCCGTCGTCGTCGCCGTCTGCATCCTGGGGATCTGGGTCCTCGTCGCGGCCGCGGCGCCGTGGCTCGCGCCCTACGACCCGATCGCCCAGAGCGCCGACCTGTACGCGGCGCCGTCGTCGGCGCACTGGTTCGGCACGGACGAGCTGGGGCGGGACGTGTTCAGCCGGGTGCTGTACGGCGCGCGCCTGTCGATCCCGCTCGCGGCGATCATCGTGGCGGCCGCGCTCGCGATCGGCGGCGTGCTCGGGCTCGTCGCCGGCTACCTCGGCAGGTTCGCGGACGAGGGCCTCATGCGCCTGACCGACCTCGTGTTCGCGTTCCCGCAGATCATCCTGGCCATGGCGATCTCGGCCGCGTTCGGCCCGAGCGCCCGCAACGCCGTCGTCGCCCTCGTGATCGTCTCCTGGCCGGTGTATGCGCGCGTCATCCGCTCCGCGGCGCTGGCGATCCGTGGCTCCGACTACCTCGCCTCGGCCCGCCTGCTCGGCGTCGGCCCGCTGCGTGCGCTGCGGCGCGACGTCGTCCCGAACGCCGTCGGCCCCGCCGTCGTGCTCGCCACGCTCGAGCTCGGCAACGCGGTGCTGCTGCTCGCGGCGCTGTCGTTCCTCGGGCTCGGCCCACGCCCCCCCGCCGCCGAGTGGGGCGCCATGATCGCGGCCGGGTCGCGGGACCTGTCGAGCTGGTGGATGAGCGGGTTCCCCGGCCTCGCGATCCTCACCGTGGTGCTCGCGTTCAACGTGCTCGGCGACGCCCTGCGCGACCGCCTCGACCCACGATTCGCCCGGAGCCCGCGATGAGCGCCCTGCTCGAGGTCCGCGACCTCGCCGTCACCCTGCCCGGGCCCGACGGCGACCTCCCGGTGCTCCACGACGTGAGCCTGCACGTCGATCCCGGCGAGATCGTCGGCATCGCCGGCGAGAGCGGGTCCGGCAAGAGCATGACGGCGCAGACCCTGCTCGGCCTCCTCCCGCCCGGGGCGCGCACGAGCGGGTCCGCGCGGCTCGGCGACACCGAGCTGCTCGGGCTGCGGGGGGCGCAGTGGAACACGGTGCGCGGACGCCGCGTCGCGATGGTGTTCCAGGACGCGACCGCGGCGCTGCACCCCATGCTCACCGTCGGCCGGCAGCTGACGGAGCACATGCAGGTGCACCTCGGGCTGCGCCGTCGCGCGGCTGACGCCCGGGCTCGCGAGCTGCTCGAGCTCGTGCGCATCCCCGACGCGCCGTCGGCGCTGCGCGCCTACCCGCACCAGTTCTCCGGCGGGATGCGGCAGCGGGTCGCGATCGCCGTCGCGCTGGCGTGCGACCCGGAGCTCCTCGTCGCCGACGAGCCGACGACGGCGCTCGACGTCACGGTGCAGGCGGGCATCCTCGAGCTGCTCGACGACCTCCGCCGCCAGGTCGGCCTCTCGGTCCTGTTCATCACGCACGACCTCGGCGTGCTCGCGGCGCTGACCGCCCGGACGTACGTGTTCTACGCGGGCCGGGTGATGGAGAGCGCCCCGACGGCCGAGGTCACGCTCGCTCCGCGGCACCCCTACACGGCGGCACTGCTGCGCGCCCGGCCGCACGCCGACGCGTCGTGGGACCTCACGGGGGCGCCCGCACCTGCTGCCGCGCAGCGCGCCGCCGCCGGCCCGCCCCGGCCCGCCGGCCGCCGTCGGCTCGCGACCATCCCCGGCAGCGCCGCCACCCCGGCGTCGGCCCCGGCGGGCTGCCCGTTCGCGCCACGGTGCGCCTACCGCGAGGACCGGTGCCAGGCGGCGATCCCGCCGCTCGACGCCGTCGCACCGGGTCACGACGTCGCGTGCGTGGTCCGGCCGGACCTGCGGGCAGTGGAGGTGGCCGGATGAGCGCGCTCACCGTGACCGAGGCGCACGTCGAGTACCGCTCCCGCGGGCGCGGGCTCGTGCGCGCCGTCGACGGCGTCTCGCTCACCGTGCAGGCCGGGCAGATCGTCGGGCTGGTCGGCGAGTCGGGATGCGGCAAGTCGTCGCTGGCGCGCGCCGTCGTCGGCATGGAGCCGGTCACGTCCGGGGAGATCGCGCTCGACGGGCGGCCGGTCCCCCCGCTGGGCTGGCGCCGGCGGTCCGGGCCGGACCTGCGGCTGCAGATGGTGTTCCAGAACCCCTACGCGTCGCTCAACCCCCGCCGGTCGGTCGGCGACCAGATCACGGACGGTCTCGCCGTGCCCCGTGAGGAGCAGGGGCGCGAGGTGGCCCGGCTCCTCGAGCTCGTCGGGCTCGAGCCGGAGGCCGCGGACCGCTACCCGCACCAGTTCTCCGGCGGGCAGCGGCAGCGGGTGGCCATCGCGCGGGCGCTGGCCGCCCGGCCGGACGTGCTCGTGGCCGACGAGCCCGTGACCGCGCTCGACGCCTCCTCGCAGGCGCAGATCGTCAACCTGCTCACCTCGCTCGTCGACGACCTCGGCCTCGGGATGCTCTTCATCTCCCACGACCTGGCCCTGGTCCGCGAGATCGCCGACGTCACAGCGGTCATGTACCTCGGCCGGATCGTGGAGCACGGGCCCACCGAGCAGGTGTGGTCGCAGCCCCGGCACCCGTACACGCGGACGCTGATCGAGGCGCTCCCGCGCATCTCGGCCGACGCCCACCTGCCCGTCGGCCTGCGGGGGGAGGTGCCCGACGGCGCGCACGTGCCCACGGGGTGCCGCTTCCGCACGCGGTGCCCGGCCGTCATGCCGATCTGTACGACCGAACCACCGGTGGTGGTGGACGGCGAGCACACTGTCGCGTGCTGGCTCGCCGACGAGAGCACGCTGCGCGCGAGCGCCACGGAGGGAGCACGATGAGCAACCGACCCCTAGCGGTCACCGACGCCACGGTGTGGGACGGCCTGGCCGAGGAGAGCCGCGCGGACGGCGGGGTGCTGGTGGGGGACGACGGCCGCATCGTCGCCGTCGGCGGCTCGACCGAGATCCTCGAGCGGGCCCGCGAGATCGGGGCCGACGTCGTCGAGGCGCGGGGCGGCGTCGTCGTCCCCGGCCTGGTGAACGGCCACGTGCACCTCTCGCTGGCCCTGCCCGGACCGATGCAGGACGCGATCCACGGCGCCGACTCCGCCCAGCTGGCGCTGTTCATGGCCGGGAACGCCCGCGAGACGCTGCACGCCGGCGTGACGACGGTGCGGCTCGTCGGCGAGGCCCGCTTCGCGGACATGGCGCTGAAGAAGGCCATCGAGGTCGGCGCCGTCCCCGGGCCACGGATCCGCACCGCCGGGCACGCGCTGTGCTGCACGGGTGGGCACGGGCACGACGCCGACGGTCAGGAGGCGGACGGCGCCGACGGGTTCCGCCGCGCCACGCGCGAGCAGCTGCGCGCCGGCGCCGACCTCATCAAGGTGTGCATCTCGGGCGGCATCGCCGGGGAGCACGAGAGCATCGACACGCCGCAGCTCACGGACGACGAGATGGCCGCCGTCCTGTCGACGGCGCACGACTGGGGCCGGAAGGTGACCGCCCACGCCGGGCCCGCGCCGGTGATCGAGCGCGCCGTGGCACTCGGCCTCGACGCCGTCGAGCACGGGTACGAGCTGACGCCCGAGCTGTGCGCGCTCATGGCGGAGCGGGGCGTCTGGTACACCCCCACGATCACCGTGAGCAGGTGCGAGGAGTTCTTCCTCGCGAACGGCGTGCCGCGCTGGATGATCGACCGGGCCCTCGGCGCGGGACCGCGGCACTGGGAGAGCCTCCAGCACGCGATCGCCGCCGGCGTGCCGATCTCGATGGGCACGGACATGCCGCCGCACGCGGCCTACGACGGGACCACGGCCACGGTGCGCGAGATCGAGTTCATGGTCGACGCCGGCATGACGCCGCTCGAGGCGATGCGCGCGTCCACGAGCGCCGGCGCCGCGTGGATGGGCGAGGAGGGTGCCTACGGCGCGCTCGTGCCGGGCGCCGCGGGCGACCTCATCGTGCTCGACGCCGACCCGCTCGCTGACATCTCCGCGCTGCGCACGCTGCACGGCGTCGTCCAGGCCGGGCGTGTGGTGCGCGACGATCGCGGCACGCTCCGGCCCGGAGCCGCCGCATGAGCGGCGCCGGTAGCGCTGAGGGCGCCGGGCGCCACGGCGGCGACGTGACCGAGCTCGCCGACCTGCGCATCGTCGTCGACCGCATCGAGGGCCGCTCCGTGTGCGGCATGAGCCCGGGCGACTGGTGCGAGGTGACCCACTCGAGCCGGCTGCGCATCCCGGACGGCGGCCACTTCTGCCTGTACGCGCTCGCGGCCGCGCTGCCGCTGATCCCCGCGAAGCAGCGCGCGCTCGACCCCGGCGACTGGCTGGCCCAGGACGCCGAGGTCGCGTGCCCCGACCCCGAGGAGCGCCTCGTCATGCGCATCGAACGCACCGGCACCCGACGTCTGCCCACGGAGGACCTCACGTGAGCGTCGAGCTGACGCTGGCCCTGCAGTCGGACAAGACCTGGGCGCGGTACACGGATCTGGGCGCGCTGACCCAGGAGCTCGGCTTCGACGGCGTCTCCGTGTACGCGGACCTCGGGTTCCAGCCGCCGCTGCCCGCGCTGCTGGCGGTCGCCGGGGCGTCGAGCACGCTCCGGCTCGGCCCGGCGTGCCTCAACCCGTACCTGCTGCACCCGATCGAGATCGCCGGCCAGCACGCGGCGCTCGACGAGGCGAGCGACGGCCGCGCCTACCTCGGGCTGGCGCGCGGCTCCTGGCTGGACCGCGTCGGCGTGGCGCAGTCGCGGCCCCTGGCCGCGCTCGAGGACGCCGTCGCGATCGTCCGGCGCCTGCTCGCCGGCGACACGTCGGGCTACGAGGGGCAGGTGCACTCGCTGCCGGCCGGCACGCACCTGGAGTACGAGCCGCTGCGGCCCGACGTCGAGGTCCTGCTCGGGGTCTGGGGTCCGCGCGGCGCCGCCCTGGCCGGGCGGATCGCCGACGAGGTGAAGATCGGCGGCACGGCGAACCCGGCCATGGTGCGGCAGATGCGCACGTGGCTCGACGCCGCGTCTCTCGCCGCCGGCCGCGGCGCCGGTGCCGTGCGCATCACCGCCGGCGCGGTGACGGTGGTGGACGACGACGGCGCGCGCGCCCGCGAGCACGCGCGGCGGATGGTCGCGAGCTACGTCGACGTCGTCGCCCCGCTCGACCCGACGATCGACGTCGACCCGGGACTCATGGAGCGCCTGCGCGAGCTCCTGCGCGCGGGCGACGACGCCGCCGCCGGGGCGCTGCTGCCCGACGACCTGCTGGACGCGTTCGCGTTCGCCGGGACGCCGCACGACGTGGCGGCGAGCGCCGTCGAGCTCGCGGAGGCCGGCGCGGACCGGATCGAGTTCGGCACCCCGCACGGCCTCGACGAAGCGCGCGGCGTCCGGCTCCTCGGCAGCCAGGTGCTGCCCGTCGTGCGGAGCGCGTCATGAGCGCGGCCACGGGCGGACCGGGGGCGGTCTCCGCCGTCGCCGACGGCTATCTGCGCGAGCGCGCCCGCCTCGACCCGGAGGCCGCGGACGTGCTCGGCGAGCACGACGTGCTGCGGATCGGCGACCTGTCCGACGCGACGTTCGAGGCGCGCGTCGATCTCGACCGGCGCACGCTCGCGGAGCTCTCGGCGCTGGGCGCGGACGCCGGGGGCGCCGCCGAGCAGCGGCTCGCGGCGGCCATGACGGAGCGCCTCGGCGCCGACGTCGCCCTCGACGAGGTCGGCTTCACCCGCCGCCTCCTCGCCCCGCTCGCGACGCCCGTCCACCTCGTCCGGCAGGTGTTCGACGGCCTGCCGTCGACGACGCCGGACGAGCGCGCCGTCGTCGAGCGCCACCTGCGGGAGGTCCCTCGCGCGCTGGCGCAGTACCGCGACACGCTGCTCGCCGCCGCCGCGCGGGGTGACGTCGTCGCGCGCCGCCAGGTGCTGGGCGTGGCGCGGCAGTGCGACTCGTGGGTCGCGTCCGGGTTCTACGCGGGCGTCGCCGGCGACGACGAGCGGCTGGCCGGCCCTGCGCGGGACGCGGCCGCGGCGACGGCGTCGTTCGCCGACGACCTGCGCGAACGGCTGCTCCCGCTCGCCCCGGAGCGCGACGCCGTCGGCCGCGACGTGTACGCGACGACGAGTGCGGCGTTCCTCGGCGCCGTCGTCGACCTCGACGAGCTGTACGCCTGGGGCTGGGAGGAGATCCGCCGTCTCCAGGCCGAGGCGGCCGCCATCGCGACCGAGCTGGTCGGCTCCCCCGACGTCGCCGCCGCGGTGCGCTCGCTCGACGCCGACCCTGCCCGGCGGGTGCCGACGGGCGAGCCGCTGCGCGCCTGGCTGCAGGGCCGGATCGACGACGTGACCGACGTCGTCGACGGCCGGTGGTTCGCGATCCCGCCGCGGCTGCGCCACGTCGAGGCGCGCCTCGTGACCGCCGAGTCCGGCGTCATGTACTACACGCCGCCCGACGCCGGACTCACGCGGCCGGGCCGGGTGTGGTGGACGGTGCCCGCGGGCGCTGCGGACGTCACGACGTGGCGCGAGGTGAGCACCGTGCACCACGAGGGCGTACCCGGCCACCACCTGCAGCACGCGATCACGTACGGTCTCGACGACCTGCACCCGTGGCAGCGGAACCTGTGCCACGTGCACGGCTACGCGGAGGGCTGGGCGCACTACGCGGAACAGCTCGCATCCGAGATCGGGCTGCTGGACGATCCCGGTGAACGGCTCGGCGCCGTGTTCGCGCAGCTGTGGCGCGCGTGCCGCATCGTCATCGACATCGGGCTCCACCTCGAGCTGCCGATCCCGCCCGGCACCGGGGTGCTCGACGCCGGTCGGTGGACGCCCGAGGTCGGCGTCGCCGCGCTCGTGTCGATCGCCGAGGTGGAGCCGTCCACCGCGACGTTCGAGGTCGACCGGTACCTGGGCTGGCCGGGGCAGGCGCTCGCGTTCAAGGTCGGGGCGCGGCTGTGGCAGCAGGCGCGGGCCGACGTTGCCGCCTCGCTCGGGGACGCGTTCGACCTGCGCACGTTCCACGCCGAGGCGCTCGGCCTCGGGCCCATGGGGCTGGGTCCGCTGCAGGACCAGCTCGCCCGAGGACAGGAGATCCCCTCATGACCGACGCCGTGACCGACGCCCCGACCCAGCAGACCGCCGAGGCGGAGGTGACCGCCGTCGTCGTCGCGATGTACCGCGCGCTCGGCGACCGGGCAGCGTTCGACGCCCACCTGCACCCGGAGATCACCATCTGGGAGTCGGACGCCGACGCCCTGCTGCACGGCCTGACGGCCCTGGACGAGCTGCGCGACGTCCGCCGCGAGCGCGGAGCCGACGGCCCCGCACCCACGAGCGTCGGCCCGGAGGAGATCCGGGCCGACGTGTGGGGCGACGTCGCCGTGGTGCGGTACCTGCTGCGGGCGACGTTCCCGGCTCCGACGGCGGACGAGAGGTTCCGCGTGACGGACGTCCTGCGCCGGGAGCAGACGTGGCGGATCGTGCACCACCACGCGGAGAAGCTCGCCTGACTCAGCGCACCGGGCGGAAGAAGGTGCGGATGTCCTCCGTCACGGCGTCCGGCACCTCGAGCGAGGCGTAGTGCCCACCCGTGGGGTGCTCGACCCAGTGCACGATGTTGTCGTTGTCCCGATCGGCGAACGTCCGGATGCTCTTGAAGTCGTCGGCGAAGATCGCGACGCCCATCCGGCTGTGGTTGACCCGCGGCTCCGCGCCGGCGTGCGCCTCCTCGTAGTGGTACCGCCCCGCCGTCGCCCCCGTGTTGGTGAGCCACTCGAGCGTCACCTCGGCGAGGATCTGGTCGGGTGTCATCAGCGCGGTCCCGTTGCCGAACGAGTTGAACAGCTCGTTCCAGGCGAGGAGCCCGACGGGCGAGTCGGAGATCCCGACACCGACCGTCTGCGGACGTGACGCGTTGATCGCGTTGTACCCACCGACGTCCTGGAACCACTGCAGGTGCTCGAGCGCCGCGTGGTCACGGGGCGTGAGGCTCTCGAACTCGGCCGGGTCGCCGGACGGGAACGAGAACGCCTGCAGCACGTGCGAGCCGAGGTAGCCCTCGGGCTCGAGGAGGCCGAGCTCCCGCCCGACCAGCGCTCCGCCGTCGCTCCCGTGCTCGCCGTAGCTGTCGTAGCCGAGGTCGCGCATGAGCGCGTCGTACGTGCGGGCCACGCGCGCCATGGTCCAACCGTTGTCCGCGAGCGGCGTCGAGAAGCCGTAGCCGGGCGTGGACGGCACGACGACGTGGAACGCGTCCTCCGCCTTCCCGCCGTGCGCCACGGGGTCGGTGAGCGGCCCGATCATGTCGACGAAGTCGTAGACGGTTCCCGGGTAGGAGTGGACGAGCAGGAGCGGAGTCGCGTTCTCCTCCGGGGAGCGGACGTGGAGGTAGTGGACGGTCTGGCCGTCGATCTCGGTGAGGAAGCCGGGGAAGGCGTTGAGGCGCTCCTCGACGGCACGCCAGTCGAAGTCCTTCCATCGCTGCACCATGTCGGCCAGGTAGTGGTTGGGCGTGCCGTACGTCCAGTCGTCGCCGACGGCGGGGCGGGGCAGCCGGGTGCGCGCGAGGCGCTCGTGCAGGTCGTCGAGGTCGGCCTGCGGGATCTCGATGCGGAAGGGGCGGGTGTTCTCGATCGTTGCCATGCCTCGACGCTAGAAGCCATATAGGTTCGTTTCCTTGCTAATTTCGGACATCTTCCGGAGGAACACGTGGCGGACACGGCAGCCCGGATGCTCGACCTCCTGGCACTGCTCCAGATGCGCCCCGGCTGGTCCGGGTCCGAGCTCGCGCAGCGGCTCAGCGTCTCCACCCGGACGATCCGCGCGGACATCGAGCGTCTGCGCCGCCTCGACTACCCGGTCGAGGGCGTCCGCGGCCGCGCGGGCCACTACCGGCTCGGTGTCGGGGCCAAGCTGCCGCCGCTCCTGCTCGACGACGACGAGGCGGTCGCCGTCGCGATCGGGCTGCGCGCAGCCACCGGGCTGAGCGGCGTCGAGGAGTCGACCGCTCGGGCGCTCGCCAAGCTCGAGCAGGTGATGCCGCACCAGGTCCGGCGCAAGGTGCACGCGCTCGCGACGGCGACGTCGCAGGGTCCGGTGAACACGGACAGCAACGTGGCCGACCCGGTCGTCGACGCCGGCGTCCTCTCCTCGATCGCGGCGGCGATCCGTGACCTCGAGTGGCTCCGCTTCTCGTACCGGGACGACGCCGCCGACGCCCCGCCGCGCGCCGTCGAGCCCTACCGCCTCGTCAGCTGGCAGCGGCGCTGGTACCTCGTGGCACGCGACACGACGTCGACGGCGTGGGCCACCTTCCGCGTCGACTGGATGGACCTGCGCATGCGGACCGGGCGGCACTTCGTGCCGTCACCGCTGAGCGAGGCCGAGTACTCCGACCTCGTGGTGCGCACGGTGGCCTCCACCGGCTGGGCCGTGCACACGCGGATCCTCGTGCACGCCCCGGCCGGGGAGGTGCTCGCCCGGATCAACCCGGCGGTCGGCGTCGTCGAGCCCGTCGACGCCGCCACGAGCGTGCTCGTCACCGGCGGCGACACCGTAGAGATCGTCGCCGTCTGGATCGGCATGCTCGGGCTGGACTTCGAGGTCGAGGAACCGCCGGAGCTGGTCGAGGCGATCCGCGTGCAGGCCCGGCGCTACGCCGCCGCCGTCGGTGACTCCACTACTTGAGCACCAGCCTGTGGAGCTCGGCCCCGCCGGGTTCGAGCGTCGCCTCGATCTTGCGCTTGCGGCGGCCCGGGCGGTATCTCTCGGTCCGCGCGTCGAAGCGCTGCGCCTCCTCCACGTGCTGTGCGGCGAGGTCGACGGCGACCCGTGCCCTCGCGCCGTGCGACCGGTTCGCCAGGAACAGCCACTGAGTGGGGTCGCCGGCGTCACCGCTGGAGAACCGACTGACGAGCACGGGATCCCCGGTCACGGCCCGCACCCACGTGTCGGGCTGCCAGGCCTCGGTCCCGTTCGGGAGCGGCGTCTCGTTGGCGTGCCCGACGGTCTCCGGCCGCAGCGGCTTGAGCTGCTTGCCGACCTGCCGCAGCCACCTCGTGTTGAGGTCGCGTGCGGCGTCGTACCGCGGCGTCAGCTCGCCGTCGACGGTCACCAGCGCCGGCTCGAACCCCTCGCCCCGGGCCGGGTCCGGGGTCCAGTAGGTGAAGTACTGGATGCCCTTGGCCCCGTAGGCCAGGCTCACGTTGACCTGCCAGGCGAGCTCCGCCGCCGTCGGCTCGCGATGGTTCGCGTACGCGAGCGTCTGGATGAACACCCACGTCGGCACGTCGTGCGCGAGGCCCACCCGGCGCACGCGCGCCCAGTTGTCGAAGTAGTCGGCGTCCTCGGCCCCGCCCGCCAGCAGCGGGTACCTGTCGAACGAGACGACCGATGGGCGGACCTGCTCCACGAAGCCGTTGAGGTAGTCGTCGTACCCGTCGCCGAAGATGTTCGGGAGCAGGTTCGCGTACGGCAGGTGCGCCCCCGACGTCTCGCGGTAGAGGTCGAACGCGGCCCCGAGGGTGGGGTACCGCTCCGGGAACGGCTCGTCGAAGAAGTTCAGGCCGGCGAACGAGGGGTGGGCGGCGTAGTTGCCGTGCGCCTCGCGGATGAACGCGCCCGCCTCCTCCCGCGTGAGGGTGAGGCGCCCGCCGGCGTCGTCGATCGTGAATCGCTGTGCCGCGATCTTGACGGCGAGGTCGTCGCTGACGAGCACCTTGAGCCCGACCTCGTCGGCGACGCCGAGCGCATGGCGCACGATGTGCGCGTCGAACAGGTAGTTCCCGGTGATCAGGAACGTGAAGCCGGCGTCCTTGATCTCGGTGTAGCGCTCGACGTTCGTCTCGAACGGGGGCGGCGGCCAGAACAGTCCGATCGGGAACTCCTCACCGCCCACGAGGGGGAGGTCGGACGTCGCGGCCGGCGCCGGCCGTTCCCGCGGCGTCCGCGTCGCGCCGGCGCGCGCCGCCGCTGCACCCATCCCGGACACCCCGATGCCGGTGGCGACGGCGGCGGCCGCCGTGGCGCGGAGCAGGTTGCGACGGGTGAGACGGGCCAGGGTGGAGCCAGGTTCTGCCTCGTGCACGGTGCTCTCCTTCGCTTCGGGCGCCTCAGCGCGCCCTTCGGGTGGACCGGACGGCCTCGGAGGTCCGTCGCAGCCCGGACTGGGACTCGTCATGGAGCACGCCGGCCACCAGCACGTACAGGCAGTCGACGACGAACATCTGGGCGTGCCGGCCGGCGAGGCCGTCGGCCCGCGCCCGCTCCTCGTGGGCGGCCGTCACGAGCACGAGGTCCGCTGCGGCCGCGACGGCCGAGCCCGGGTAGTTCGTCACGGCGATGGTGGTGGCCCCGCGATCCCGCGCGAGGGCGAGCGCCGCGGCGACCTCACTGGTCTCACCGGTGTGCGAGAGCGCGATCGCCACGTCCGAGGCGCCGAGCATCGCAGCGCCGGTCAGCGCGTCGTGCGACTCGCTCCACGCGTGCGCGACGCGACCGATCCGGTGGAACCGGCGCTGCAGGTCGGCGGCCACGGTGCCGCTGCCGCCGATGCCGTAGAGGTCGATCCGGCCGGCGGACGCGAGGGCGTCGACAGAGGCGGCGAGCGCGGCGCGGTCGAGCGTGCGCACGGTCTCGGTGAGTGCCCGGACGTTCGCGGTCAGCAGCTCGTCGACGACGACGTCGGCCGGGTTCTGCGGATCGGCGGAGCTGCCGAGCTCCGCGCGCCAGCTCTCGTCCCTCCGTCGGCCGACGTCACCGGCCAGGGCGAGCCGCAGCTCCGTGTAGCCGGCGAGCCCGATCGTCCGGCAGAAGCGCGTCACGCTCGTCTTCGAGGTTCCGCACCGAGCGGCGAGCTGCTCGATCGTGTCGCGGGACACCGCCTGCGGGTCGTCGAGGATCGCCTCGGCGATCCGGCGTTCCGAGCTGCGCAACGTCGGCAGGAGGCCCGGGAGCCGGGTGAGGACGGCGGCGTCCGCCACTTCGGGAATCTCTCCCGTCAGTAGCGCCATGGTGGGGAATCTTTCCCGTCGTGCGCCAGGGTGTCAAGACCTCGTGTCGGTGGTCGCGCCTAGGTTCCTCCGTGTATCGACCACCGAGGAGAGGGCAAGACGATGGCGCTGCGCTGGTACACGACGGTCGTGGAGTCGCGCGACCACCAGGCCCAGGCGAGGTGGTGGGCGCAGGTCCTGGGGTGGGACGTCCGCTTCTCGACCGAGGAGGAGGCGGTGATCGTCCCGCCATGGGCCGACGAGCTCGGCCCGCTGCTGCGGTTCGAGCAGGTACCGCCGGGCCTCGTGTTCGTGCCGGTCGAGCACGAGAAGACCACCAAGAACCGGCTGCACATCGACCTGGCGCCTCACACGAGCGACGACCGCGAGGCTGAGATCGAACGCCTCGTGTCGATGGGGGCGAGCCGGATCGACGTCGGGCAAGGGCCGGAGGTCACCTGGGAGGTGCTGGCCGACCCCGAGGGCAACGAGTTCTGCGTGCTCAGCTCCCGCCCGAACTGACGCCTGGCGGGCGAGGTTGCGCAGACCCCGCGCGATGAGGTCCGACCGAGGGCACGATGCTCGCCCTCGGTCGGACGTCGCGGGAGTCGCCCATCAGATCCTCGCGCTGCGCATGAGCAGCTCGAGGCTGGATCTCCGGGGGAAGGTGAGGCTGGAGACGCGAGAGGTGGACTCCTCGGCGGGGTTCCGAGTGGCGGAGTTCCGTGTCGCGGAGTTGCTCGGGGCTGAGTTTCCGACGGCGGGGCTCCTCGGGGCCGGCTTCCTGGTGGCTGCCCGAGCGGCCACGACGGCACCTCCGAGGGCCAGAACCGCGACGACGGTGGCGAACAGCTTGCTCATGGGATGCTCCTTCGGGGTTGCGTGTGGGAGGAGTTCGGACCTGCCACAGGGACGGATGGCCCGCAGGAGGTCGACATCGACCGGACACCGCACGTCCGCCACGGCTCTGGCGGACGTACGCGCTCGAGGTGTCGGAGCTCCTCCCCGAAGGCCGCCACGCGCGCGCTTCATCCGGTTCGCGGGACCGTCGAAGGACGGCGTCGCGGCCGCGAGGCACGATCCGGGCTGGACCTCCCTCGAGTCGCTCGCCCCGGCTCCCGGCAACCGCCTCCCCCTCCCACTACCGGCCCGCCTGTCCGGCTCCCCCTCCCACTTTCGGCTCCCGGCAACCGCCTCCCCCTCCCACTACCGGCCCGCCTGTCCGGCTCCCCCTCCCACTTCCTCACTCGGTCGCCCGACCGTTGGCGCTCGCCACGCCCTGCTGAGCGCACTCGGCAGCCCTCCGTGACATCTCCGCCTGTCCACAGGTTCGAACAGACATACTGCAAATGTCGGTGCCGCATGCGACAATCGTTCACATGTTCGACGCAGCGGAGCAGTGGATCGGGACCCCCGTCCCCGGCCCTGTCTCGCGCGCTCGCGGCGACCACTGCTTCCCCGGGTACGCCCTCGTCGGTGCCGCAGCCGCCGGCGCGATCCTCGAGGTTCGAGCCATCTTCGGCGGCGCCACCCACAAGAGCCGCTCCGACGCCGCGGACACCGCACCATCCCCGGCCGATCCGGCGAGCATCGCCGAGCCGCACGCATGGGAGTCCCTCAGCGCGGAACCGCCCACACGGGAGTCCCTCAGCGCGGAACCGCCCACGGACCAGTCGGCCATCGCCGAGTCGCACGCGGGCGTCCCGGGCAGCCTGGACACCTCCGACGCCGCTGCGGCACCGACACCCCGGGCCGACGACGTCGCGAACACGGCGACCACCTCCACGGGTGGCACGGCAGCGGCGATTCCGGAGCACGCCACAGACGACCCGGAGCTGGCTGCGATGGTCGGTTCCGCTGCGGCCGGCGCTGCTGCGCTGGCGGCCCAGCTAGCCGCTCTGGACGCGACCCGGCTGTCGACCGAGGAGCTCCTCGGCGTCGTCGCGGCCTGGCGGCGGGTCGAAGCGGCGGCGGCGGCGCAGGTTCGCTACGCAGCCGCCGCGCTCGCCGAACGCACGGAGATGAACCCGCCCGCACTGGCGCGCCGCTCCACGAACGGGTGCCTCGCACCCGACGAGCTCGCCACCACCCTCGGCGTCTCTCGTCGCGCTGCCGGCACGCTCGTGCACACCGGGCAGGCATTCACCGGACCCCTCGCCGACGTCGGGCGCGCCCTCGCCGGCGGACTCATCGACGCCGGCAAGGCCGCCGTCTACGCCGGCGTGCTCGCCGACCTACCGGTCGCTGTGGTCCTCGCCGTCGTGGACGCCACCCTGCCGAACGCCCCGGCCTGGCCCCACCACACCCTCAAGACGAAGCTCCGCGATGCCGTCACTACGGCGACCGGCGCCGACGCCGCGCAGCTGCACGCCCACGCAGCGAAGGATCGACACCTACGCCGCCCCGAACCCCTGCCTGCCGGCATGGCGAAGCTCGTCGCGGTCCTGCCGGCACCCGACGCTCAGACCATCTGGACCGCCTGCGACGCAGCAGCGTGGTCGGCCCGCACCACCGGCGCCGACCCCCGCACCCTCGACCAGCTCCGCGCGGACACCCTCACCCTCCTCGCCCAGCACGCCCTCGCCACCGGCGTCATCGGCAGCCCCGACAGCCGCGAGGACACGAGCTCCGACGATGCCGTCCCCACCGAGGCCACCCCAGCCGATGACGCCGACCGCAAGGAAGCCATCAACAGCGACGTCATCGGCCGCACCGGCCCCAGCACCGAAGACGCCGAGAGGGCCGAGGACGACGACGGCAGCGACGGCGGGCGCAGAAGCGGCGAATGCGCGGCTCCGGTGACAGCGGGAGGCATCGCCGAGACTGACCACATCGGCGAAGCGCGACCAGCCCCACACACGGCGTCCACCGCGGGTGGGTGCGGGCTACCGGTGATGCGGCTCGGGCGGCCGGGCCGTGCTCGCCCGGCGATCCAGGTCGTCGTCGCCGCGACCACGCTGCTCGGGCTCGACGACCACCCCGGCGTCCTGACCGGGTACGGCGCCATCGACGCCGCGACCGCCCGCCGCATCGCCCTCGCCGACGAGCCGCCGTGGCAGCGGCTCCTCACCGACCCCGTCACCGGCACTCTGCTCGAGATCAGCCCCAGCAGCTATCGCATCCCTGACGCACTCGCCAGACACGTGCGCGCCCGCGATCGCCAGTGCGCCGTCCCCGGCTGCACCACGCCGTCCGACCGGTGCGACCTCGACCACGTCATCCCGTTCCCGCTCGGCCCTACTACAGCCGACAACCTTGCCCCGCTGTGCCGCCGCCACCACCTGCTGAAGACCCATGGCGGGTACGCGCTCTCACGAGAGCCCGACGGCGCTTACCGATGGAGCACCCCGTTCGGCAACGAGAACGCTGCGCCACCAGAGCGCCTTGTGCCCGATCCCGCTCCGATCGACCCTGCGTTCCTCGAGGACCACCCACTCTCGTCGAGCACACCCCCGCCGGCGCCCAGTCCGGAGCCGGACTCGGACCCGGGCCACCGAGACCCGGCGCCGCGGCGATCGGACCCGGACTCCGACTCGGATCGCCTCGACCCGGCGCCGCGTCCGGAGCCGGAGCCGGGCCCGGACCACGACCCTGACCGCGGCTCGGACGAGCCACCACCGTTCTGACGCGTGAGCAGAACAGGGCGCCCGCCGGCGGCGGGGCGCTCGCGGACTCAGAACAGGCCGCCCCACCGACGAGGGCGCGCCGCGGACTCAGAGCAGCACAGACCGATCGCCCCCCACACCGGCGCAAGATCCGAGGTCCGGCATGCTGGCGGGCATGTCGGAACCAGCGCTCGCGGAGTACTCGGCCTTCTTCCAGGCGATGGCCGGCGCCTCGGCGACCCTCATCGGCCTCCTGTTCGTCGCGATCTCGGTGAACCCCGCGGCGGCCGCCGTCGACGGGCGCGACGTCCGGCCGTGGATCCGTGCGGCCAGTGCGCTCTTCGCACTCATCAACGTCCTCGCCGTCTCGGCGTTCGCCCTGCTTCCCGGCGCGGGTGTGGGCCCGCTCGCAGTCGCCGGCGGATTCGCCGCGGTCGTCTCGAGCGTTGGCATGATCGTCATCAGCGTCCGCTACCGCCAGTGGGCACGGGCCGCCGCCGGCTCGCGCTGGACGCGTGCACTCGTCGCGCTCCGCTACCTCTCCTGGCAGCTCGGGCTGCTCGTGACCTATGCCGCACAGGCGATCGCGGGCCTGGGCATCGTCCGGATGACGGCGGCCGGCACCGCCGACGACCAGCCCGACGCCGTCGAGGCACTGCTCCTCATCATCTCGTCGGCGCTCATCGTCATGCTCCTGGTCGCGATCACCCGCACCTGGGAGGCGGTCGGCGCCAGCATGCCCCGCCTCCTCGACCTGCTCGTCGCGAGCAGGCGTCCCGAAATGCTGCCACCCGACCGCCGTCGTGACCCCGACGAGCCGCTGCACCTTCCTGACGACGCCGGGGACGCTGCCGAGCCAGCGGACGCGCCCGACCCAGTAGACGGGGCCAGAGTGGCAGCGGAGAACGGTGACGACCGCCCGGAAAGGGGCGGCACGAGCGCCGACGTCGGGCGGACCGCCGACTGACCGCGACAGGGCGCGCGGACGCCGCGCGCACATCGCCTCGGAGCCTCGCTACGCTCCGACGTCAACGCCACGAGAGGCGAGCGGAGGCACACGTGAGCACACGGCGGCGCGCCGACACCGCGGCCGCGTACGCCCTGCTCACGCCCAGCCTCATCGGCGTCGGACTCTTCCTCCTGGTGCCCGTCGTCATCGTCATCGGCATCTCGTTCACCCGGTGGGACCTCGTCTCGCCGCCGCAGTGGGTCGGGCTCGACAACTACGTCTACATCTTCGGCTGGCCAACGTTCCGGAACTCCCTGTGGGTCTCCGTCCTGTTCACAGCACTGACCATCCCGACGACGATCGCGCTCGGCCTGATCCTCGCCGTCGCCATCAACCGCCGCCTCCCGGGCACGAACGCGCTCCGCGTGCTGTACGTGCTGCCGTGGGTCTGCGCCCCGCTGGCGCTCGGCGTCGTCTGGCGCTGGATCTTCGACCCCACGAACGGCGCGCTCAACGCCCTGCTCGGCCGGCGCGTCGAGTGGCTGACCGACCTCAACCTCGCCCTGCCGTCCGTGGCGTTCGTGCAGGTGTGGTCGAGCGTCGGCTACGTCTCGCTGTTCTTCCTCGCTGGCCTGCAGCAGATCCCGAACCAGGTGTACGAGGCGGCGCGGCTCGACGGCGCGAGCGCCCCCCGCACCCTGTGGTCGATCACCGTGCCGCTCCTGCGGCCGACCATGTTCTTCGTCCTCGTCACGAGCATCATCAGCTCGTTCCAGGTCTTCGACTCGATCTACGCCATGACGCGCGGCGGGCCGGGCGTCCCGGGCCGCACCGACGTCATCGCGGCCCGCATCTACGACGAGGCGTTCGTCGCCCTTCGCCTCGGCCGCGCCGCCGCGATGGCGGTCGTGCTGTTCGCCGTCCTCGTGACGATCACGCTGCTGCAGCAGCGCTACTTCCGCCGCCGCATCACCTACGACATGTCGTGAGGAGGAGAACGTGACATCGCAGCATCAGGAGTCGGCGCCGTCGTCGGCCCTCTCGACGCCGACGGCGCACGGCGGACGCACCGCAGCGTCCGCGTCGCGCTCCCGAGCGTGGGCGAACGTGCTCACCTACGCGTTCCTCCTGGCGGCCGGCGTGATCGTGCTCGCGCCGTTCCTGTTCTCCGTGATGACGTCGCTCAAGACGCCCCGCCAGTTCAACACCACGTGGCCGCTGACGCTGCCGGACCCGTGGACCATCGAGAACTACACCGCGCTGTTCGGCGAGCGGTACGACTTCGTGGTCCCGATCGCCGTCACCGCGCAGGTCGTGGTCGTGCTCGTGCTCACGCAGATGCTCACGAGCGTGCTCGCCGCGTACGCGTTCGCCGTGCTCGACTTCCCGGGCCGCGACGCGCTGTTCTGGGTCTACGTCGCCTGCCTCATGATCCCGGCGGTCGTCATCATCATCCCGCTGTACTCGATGATGACGTCGGTCGGGCTGAAGAACACGTTCGCCGGCCTCGTGGTGCCGTTCCTGTTCGCCGGCCCGTACGCGATCTTCCTGCTCCGGGAGAACTTCCGGTCCGTGCCGACCGACATCCTGGACGCCGCGAAGCTCGACGGCGCCGGCGTGCTACGCACCCTGTTCCGCATCATGCTGCCGATGAACGTGCCCATCCTCACCACGCTCCTGCTCATCACCGTCGTCACGCAGTGGAACAACTTCATGTGGCCGCTCGTGATCGCGCCGAAGACCGAGTGGAACGTCATCACCGTCGCGACGGCGGCGCTCCAGACCCAGTACGAGGGCAACTGGACGCTGGTCATGGCCGCATCGACGATCGCCCTGCTCCCCCTCGTCATCCTGTTCCTCGTGTTCCAGCGGCGGATCACCTCGGCGATCGGGATCACCGGGCTGCGCTGAGCCGGGGCACCGTCGCCTCAGCGGCGGCGGAACCAGCCCCGCTTCTCGCGCTTCGGCTCGGCGGGCACCGCCGGCGCAGCGTGCACCGCCGGCGCGTCAGGCGCCGCCGGCGCGTCAGGCGTCGCTGGCCCAGCGCGGAACGTCGTGTCCGTGAGCCGGCCGAGGCCATCGAACGTCAGCCGCGCGACGCCGTCCGGCACCGTGAGCACGCCGACGGCGTCGTCCCAGGCGAGCTCGACGCCGTCGCGCGCCTGCGCGTACGCCGTCACGGCGAGGCGGTGGTCTCGCACCAGTCCGGACTGGATGGCCTGCAGCACGGTCCGGCTCACGCGCGGCATCGACGGCGCCGGCAGGGCCAGGCTCGGGTGGTCGAGCAGCAACGCGACCTGAGCGACCGGGTTGGCCCGCGCCACCACGTGCGTGAGCTGCCCGGAGACCGCCTTCGCTGCCAGCACGTTCCGGTCGACGGTGTCGTCGGCGAGCGGCGCCTGCGCCTCGAGCAGCTCCGCCACGTCGTGCTCCTGCGCGAAGTCACGGACCTGCTGCGCGGCCCGGATGACCGAGTCCGGGAAGCCGTTGACGTTGTTCCAGCCCCACATCCACGTCTCCGAGTCGCTCGCGGCCGAGCCCACGAACTGGACCGTGCACGTGAGCGGCGCGGCTGTCGCGAACGTGACAGTGCCGGCACCGAGATCCACGTCCCAGGCAGCACCCTCGACGAGGTCCTCGAGATGGAGCTGGTGCTCCAGGGCGAGGATCGCGTGCGCGTCGAGCAGGCGGTCGAGCGGTGAGGCGGTCGCGTCCATGCCGCGGTTCTACCGCATGCCGCTGCCCGCCCGACACCCCCACCGGCGCTCCCGGGAGCACCACTCCCGCACCGGCGGCGTGTGACGTGCCTCACGACGGCGTCGCGTCAGCCCCGGAATCCCGGCCGCCAGGAGGGCCCGTGGACCGACGACCGCCTTGCATTTGTAGGTAAGACTTACCTAACGTTCGATCGACCCTCCCGCCCGACCGAAAGGACGCCGACCCCGTGCGCACGACAGCCCGAGCCGCCATCGCGGTGCTCGCCACCTCAGCGGTCCTCGCCCTGAGCGCCTGCTCGACACCCGAGAGCGACGCCGCCGACTCGACGGACGCTCCGAGCGACGCCGCGGCAGCCGGTGACGACACCGGCAGCTGGCCGCGCACCGTCGAGCACGAGGCCGGCACCGCGGAGATCCCCGAGCAGCCGCTGACGATCGTGTCGACGTCGATCACGCTGACGGGCACGCTGCTCGCGATCGACGCACCGGTGACGGCGAGCGCCGCGACGAGCGTCAGCCCGCTCACGGACGACGCCGGCTTCTTCACGCAGTGGGCCGACGTCGCCGCCGAGCGCGGCGTCGAGGTCCTCTACCCCGACCTGGAGCTCGACCTCGAGGCCATCGAGCTGGCCGAGCCGGACCTCATCATCGGCTCGACCATCGGCGCCGACACCACGCTCGAGGCTTACGACCAGCTGAACGAGATCGCCCCGACGATCATGCTCGACTACGGCTCGCACTCCTGGCAGGACCTCGCCGCCACCCTCGGTGAGGCGACCGGCCTCGAGGAGGAGGCGGACGCCGTCGTCGAGACCTACGACGCGTGGGTCGCCGAGCAGGCCGACCTGCTGGAGCTGCCGGAGCAGCCCGTGACGGCCCTGGCCTACAACGGCGCCGACGGCGGCCGCGTGTTCTCCGACGTCAGCGCCCAGGCCGACGTGCTCACCGCTCTCGGCTTCACCTACGTGGCGGCCCCCGAGGAGCTCGCCAGCGAGGTCCGCTCGGACACCTCCGCCGTGACCCAGGAGAACCTGCCGGCGGCGCTGGACGGCGTGCAGACCATCTTCGTGGCCGCGGGCGGCGACCAGGACGCCGCGGCGGTGCTCGAGGACCCGCTGCTGGCCAACCAGGCGGCGGTGGCCGCCGGCCGCGTCCTCCCGCTCGGACCGACGTCGTTCCGCATCGACTACTACAGCGCCACCGACATGGTCGAGGTGCTGGTCGCGGAGTACGGCAGCTGAGGTGACGGCCGACGTCGCGACGACGCCCCGGCCGCCTCGGCAGGCACCGCTCTCGCGGTCCGCCGGGGCGGTCCGGCGCTTCGGGCTCCTGGTGGCGGCGAGCCTCGCCGTGATCGCCGTCGGCACGCTCCTCGGGCTCGCGATCGGCTCGCACCAGGTCGGGCTCCGGACTGTCGTGGAAGCGCTCGTCGCGTACGACCCGGGCGTCGACGACCACCGGATCGTCGTCCTGTCGCGCCTGCCCCGCACCGTGCTGGCGCTCGTCGTCGGGCTCGCGCTCGGGATGGCTGGGACGCTCATGCAGTCGGTCACGCGCAACCCCCTCGCCGACCCCGGACTGCTCGGCATCAACGCCGGCGCCTCGGCCGCCGTCGTGGTCGCCATCGCCTACCTCGGCGTCACCACCGTCCAGGGGTACGTGTGGTTCGCGTTCGCAGGCGCCGCCGCTGCCGCCGTCGTCGTGTACGCCATCGGCTCGGCGCACCGCAGCGCCGCCACCCCCGTGCGGATGGCCCTCGCCGGGGCAGCCGTCTCGGTGGCCGTCGCCGCCGTCACCAACGCGGTGCTGCTGAGCGACGAGCGGGCGTTCAACTCGTTCCGGTACTGGGCGGTCGGCTCGCTCCAGGGCCGCGGCCTCGACGTGACGACGGCGGTGCTGCCGTTCGTCGTCGTCGGCCTGGCGATCGCGCTCCTGCTCGCCCGGCCGCTCAACGCCGTCGCACTGGGCGACGACGTGTCGCGAGCCGTCGGGGCGACGCCCGGTCTCGCGCGGCTCGGCTCCGCGCTCGCCGTCGTCCTGCTCGCCGGTGCCGCGACGGCGGCCGCCGGGCCGATCGGGTTCGTCGGGCTGGCGGCTCCGCACATCGTGCGCGGCGTCGTCGGCCCGGACCACCGCCTGCTCCTGCCGGGCGTCCTCGTCGTCGCCCCGGCGTTCCTGCTGCTGGCCGACGTGCTCGGGCGTGTCGCCGTCGCCCCGGGCGAGCTGCAGACCGGCATCGCCGTCGCGATCCTCGGCGGCCCCTTGTTCGTCGCGCTCGTGCGCTCCCGCCGGGTGGCGGCCCTGTGAGCACGCTCCCCGCCCTGACGCACGACCGCGTGCTGCGGGCCGGCGCGTTCTCGGTGCGCGTCACGCCGCGGCTGCTCGTGGTCGGCGCCGCGCTCGGCGTCGTCGCGCTCGCGGCCGGCGTGCTCACGATGCTGCACGGCACGCTCGCCCTGAGCCCCGCCGAGGTGCTCCAGGCGCTCGGCGGCACCGGCGAGGAGGCCGCCGTGCGGTCCGTCCGCGGGCGCCGCCTGCCCCGGCTGCTCACGGCGTTCATGGTCGGGGGAAGCCTCGGCGTCGCCGGCGCCGTGTTCCAGAGCCTCTCCCGGAACGCGCTGGGCTCGCCCGACGTCATCGGCTTCACCACCGGTGCCGCGACGGGCGCCGTCGTGCAGATCGTGCTGTTCGACGGCGGTGTGCTCCCGACGGCGATCGCGGCCGTGGCCGGCGGCGTCGCCACGGCGCTCGTCGTGTACCTGCTCGCCCGCAAGGACGGCGTGGCCGGCGGGCTGCGCCTCGTGCTCGTGGGCATCGGCGTCGGCGCGATCCTCGGCGCCGTGACGTCGTTCCTCCTGGTCCGCGCGTCGATCGACGACGCCACGACCGTCCAGCAGTGGACCGCGGGCTCTCTCACGGGCCGCGGCTGGCCGCACGCGCTCAGCGTGACCGCCGCCGTCGTCGTCCTCGTCCCCATGCTCATGCTCGCCGCGCGACGCCTCACCCTCATCGAGATGGGCGACGACGCCGCCGGTGCGCTCGGGATCGGGGTGGAGCGCCAGCGGTTCACCGCGCTGCTGCTCGCCGTCGCGCTCACCGGCGTGGCGACGGCGGCCACCGGCCCGATCGCGTTCGTCGCGCTCGCCGCGCCGCAGATCGTGCGCCGTCTCACCCGCCGCGGCGGCGTCGTCGTCCTGCCCAGCTTCTTCATGGGCGCGACGCTCCTCGTCCTCGCCGACCTGCTCAGCCAGGCGCTCGACGTCGGGCTGCGCACCCCGGTCGGGCTCGTCACCTCGTTGCTCGGCGGGCTGTACCTCGTCTGGCTGCTCGCGCGCCGCGCATGAGAAGGAGTACGTCGTGACCAGCACCATCACGCCGCCCGGCACGGACGGGCGGCTCCGCGCCGAGCACGTGCGGCTCGCGTACGCCGCGCGCACGGTCGTCGAGGACCTCACTCTCGCCGTGCCCGACGGCGGCTTCACGGTGATCGTCGGCCCGAACGCGTGCGGGAAGTCCACGTTGCTGCGCGCGCTCGGGCGCATGCTGGCGCCGCGCTCGGGCGAGATCGTCCTGGACGGCCGCGCCATCCACTCCTATCCGACGAAGGAGATCGCTCGCCGCGTCGGCCTGCTGCCCCAGGCGCCCGTGACGCCGGACGCGATCACGGTGGCCGACCTCGTGGCGCGGGGCCGCTACCCGCACCAGCGGCTGCTGCGGCAGTGGTCCCCTGCTGACGAGGAGGCCGTCGACGCCGCGCTCACGCGGGTGGGGATGCGGGACGCCGCGGACCGCCTCGTCGACGAGCTGTCCGGCGGGCAGCGCCAGCGCGTGTGGATCGCCATGACGCTCGCGCAGGAGACGCCGATCCTCCTGCTCGACGAGCCGACGACGTTCCTCGACGTCGCCCACCAGATCGACGTCCTCGACCTGTGCGCGCACCTGCACGAGGGCGGCCGCACGCTCGTCGCCGTGCTGCACGACCTCAACATGGCGGCCCGGTACGCGACCCACGTCGTGGCGATGCGCGACGGCGCCGTCGTCGCCCAGGGTGCCGCCGAGGACGTCTTCACACCGGAGCTCGTGCGGGCCGTGTTCGACCTCGACGCCCTGGTGCTGCCGGACCCGGAGACCGGCCGGCCGCTCGTGGTGCCGCGCGACCGCCGGCGCGCACGGGCGGGCTCGTGAGCGCCCCCGTCTCCGCCCGGCCGGCGTGGCTCGACGCGCTCGCGGCCGCCCCGGATCGAGTCCGCGCCGTACGCGAATTCTGGGACTCCGGGGGCGAGACGCCCGTGGTCGGGCGGACCGTCGAGCGGGACGGGCGGGCGTGGTGCGAGGTCACGTTCGTGTGGCGCCAGCAGAGCACTGACCGCTCCTCCGTCGAGGTCATGGTGCACGTCAACGGCGTGACCGACGCCCACCGCTCCGACGTCACACCGGCGCTCCTCGAGCGGCTCCCGGGGACGGACCTGTGGCACCGGTCCTGGTGGCTGCCCGCGGACGGGACCTGGGGCTACCGGTTCGTCGAGGCGCCGAGCATCCCGCGCGACGCCGGCGCGACGCGCGACGGGTGGTTGGCGATGCACCGGGCCGGACGCGTGGATCCGGGCAACCCGCGGCGGCAGCCCCCTGCACCGGGGGACGGCTCCAGCGTGCTCGTGCTGCCCGGCGCGTACCAGCATCCCGCGTGGTCACCCACACCCGACCCGGTGGCCACGCCGGACCGCTGGGACGTGCCCGACGTCGACGGACGCCTCCGCACGGTGCGCCGGTGGGCGCCGCCCGGCCGCTCGAGCGGGCGCCGGCTGCTCGTCCTGTTCGACGGCGAGCAGTGGTCGGCTCTCGGGCTGCTCGACGCCGTCGCACGGGCAGGTCTCGACGTCGAGGTCCTCCTGCTCGACTCCCACGGCCAGGAGCGCCGCGCCGCGGACCTGCCCCGACCCGACCGCGCCGCGACGATCGTCGCGGCGGCGCTCGCACGCCGAGCGGCCGAGACCGGTCAGCCGATCGACGCCGCGCGCGTCGTCGTCGCCGGCCAGAGCTTCGGCGGGCTCGCGGCGGCCGCCGTGGCGCTGGCGCGTCCGGACCTCGCGCGCACCGCCGTCGTCCAGTCGGGATCGTTCTGGTACGCGGACGGGTCCGAGCCGCGGCGCGACAACCCGGTGCCCGGCGACCTCGTGCGCGCGCTCCGGGCGGGGACGTTCGGGCGTCCTTCGGCGCGGTTCGTGGTCCAGGTGGGGACGCACGAGGGAACGATGCTCGAGCAGGCGCGGCACTTCAGCGACGCCTGCCGGGACGCCGGCGCGCGCGTCAGCCTCGACGTCGTCACCGGCGGGCACGACTACGCCTGGTGGAAGCACCACCTGCTGCGCGCCCTCACCGACGTCACCGGTGGATGAGGTCCGCCCAGTTCGCCGGGACCCGGTCGGCGGGGCCGGGTGTCGCCTGATCGGCGGGGTGCGAGGTCGGCGGCGCGAGCTCGGGACCCTCGAACGTCGTGCGCTCGACGAAGTCCCAGTACCAGTCCTCACCCGGCTCGTAGCTGTGCATGTAGCGGTGCCCGGTGCCGCGGAAGTGCGCCGTCGCGTGCTGGTTCGGCGAGCTGTCGCAGCAGCCCACGTGCCCGCACTCGGCGCACCGGCGCAGGTGGACCCACCACGCCGGCGGGTCGGCCGCCTCGCACTCCACGCACCCCGGCCCGCTCGGCGGGACGGCCGTGTCGATCCCGGGGCGGACAGCGTCGTCGTCCATGGGTTCAGCGTCCCGCCGACGCCGCCCGCACGCACGCCGGGAGGCAATGCCGGTCGCGTACGGGGGACCCCGATGCGTGTCACGGTTCGGACGCATTCCCCAGGCACCGGGACCGGCCGGACCCCGCCGGGCTAGGGTGCCGAGGAGGGCAGCGGACGCCCTGTCGCGGAACGAGGGAGTGGTGATGGGAACCAGGTTCGGGACTCGGGGTCGAACGGCGGCTCGCGCGGGCGCGCTGACGCTCGCGGCGGCGCTCGCGGTGACGCTCGCGGCCTGTTCCCCGGGCAGCGACGACGGCGGCGGCGGAGACGACGACGGCGACGGCGAGCAGACGACGGTGACGTTCCGGCTGTGGGACGAGGCGGCCGCCGCTGCCTACCGCACGTCGTTCGACGAGTTCGAGGAGCAGAACCCCGACATCCGCGTCGAGGTCGAGACGGTCCCGTGGGCGAACTACTGGGAGGCGCTGCCGCTCGACATCTCCTCCGGCGAGATGGCCGACATCTGGTGGACGAACACGTCGAACTTCGGCCGCTACGCCGACGCCGGGAACCTGCTCGACATTACTCAGAGCGTTGGGGACGACCACGACGAGTGGAGCCAGGCCGTCGCCGACCTCTACACCCGCGACGAGACGCTCTGGGGCGTGCCGCAGCTGCAGGACTCGATCGCGCTCTTCTACAACAAGACCGTCACCGACGCCGCCGGCATCGACCCGACCACGCTGCGCTGGGACCCGTCCGGCGAGGGCGACACCTTCCTTCCCGCCGCGCAGGCGGTCACGACCGACAACGCCGGCAACGCCGCGACCAGCCCTGACTTCAACCCGGACGACGTCGACGTCTGGGGCTTCAACGCCCAGAACGACCTGCAGGCCATCTACATCGACTTCCTGGGGTCGAACGGCGCGCAGTACCAGGACGGCGACGAGTTCGCGTTCGACTCCCCCGAGGGCGTCGAGTCGTTCCAGTACCTCGTCGACCTCATCAACACCCACCACGTCTCACCGCCCGCGGCCGACACGAACGCCAACGGTGACCTCGCCCGTGACCTGTTCGTCCAGGGCCGGATGGCGTTCTTCCAGTCGGGGCAGTACTCGCTCCCCGCGATGGCCGACATCGGCGAGGAGTTCGAGTGGGGCATCGCCCCGATGCTCGAGGGCCCGGAGGGACGCGTGAGCGTCGTCCACGGGGTCGCCGCGCTCGGCAACGCCGCCACCGAGCACCCGGAGGAGACGGCTGAGGTGCTGCGCTGGCTCGGGTCCGTCGAGGGTCAGCTCCCCCTGGCCGAGACGGGCGCAGCGTTCCCGGGCGCCGTCGGCGCGCGCGATGCCTACCTCGAGTACTGGGCGGAGCAGGACGTCGACATCTCCGCGCTGCAGAACGCCCTCGACGGCGACACGATCGCGGCGCCCGTGGGGCCGAACGTGAACGCCGGTGCCAACGCGATCTCGCCGATCTTCGAGGAGATGTTCCTCGGCCGGATCCCCGTGCCGGACGCGCTCGCCCAGGCCCAGGCCGCGGGCAACGAGGCGATCGCCGAGTAGGCCCCGGATTCCGTGGCCCGGCGCCTGGAGGTCCGTCAAGCGGCCCGGCGTAGGAAGTCGCGCACCAGGCCGGCGATCTCATCGCCGTGGGTCTCGAGCGCGAAGTGACCCGTGTCCAGCAGGTGGGTCTCCGCGTCGGGCAGGTCCCGCCCGAACGCCTCGGCCCCGGCCGGGCCAAAGATCTCGTCGTGCCGGCCCCAGGTGACCAGTGTGGGCGGCCGGTGCTCGCGGAAGTACGCCTGGAAGCCCGGGTAGAGATCCAGGTTGAACTGATAGTCCCAGAACAGCTGCAGCTGGATCTCCTGGTTGCCGGGCCGTTCCAGGCCGGCCTGGTCGAGCAGCCAGGTGTCCGGGGCGATCCGATCGAGCAGGTCGGCAGGCACGCCGTGGGTGTACTGCCAGCGCGTCGAGTCCGGCTCCAGCAGGCGCCGCACGCCGGGCTCGTGTGCCGACCGGTCCTTGGCGTGGGCGAACAGGACGTCCCAGAACGGTGTGAAGCCCTCCATGTAGGCGTTCCCGCTCTGGGCGATCAGCCCGATGACCCGCTCGGGGTTCCGGCTGGCGATCCGCAGGCCGATCGGTGCTCCGTAGTCGTGCAGGTACAGCGCGAACCGGTCGATGCCGAGCGTCCGCAGCAGCGCGTCGGTGACCTCGGTCAGCCGCTCGAAGCTGTACTCGAACTGCTCCACCGACGGCGCCGACGACTGCCCGAAGCCGACGTGGTCGGGCGCGACGAGATGGAACTCGTCGGCGAGTGCCGGGATCAGGTTGCGGAACATGTGGGAACTCGTGGGGAAGCCGTGCAGCAGGAGCAGCGTGGGCCGGCTCGGGTCTCCCGCCTCGCGGTAGAAGACCTCCTGTCCGCCGACGGCGACGGTGTGGTGGCGGGTGGCGAGATGCGGCATGGCGACTCCTGGGTCAGGTTGGAGAACGCTCGTTCTCCCGGACCTTTGGTACGGTAGAGAACGATCGTTCTCCGCGCAAGGTGAGGTGCCATGGACTCCACGACCGCCGAGCAGAAGCTGCTCGATGCAGCCGACGCACTCTTCTACGACCGGGGCATCAACGCGGTGAGCATGGACGCCATCCGAGAGGTCTCAGGCGTCTCGCTGAAGCGCACCTACCAGCTCTTCCCGTCCAAGGAGCACCTCGTCGAGGCGGTGCTGCGGGTGCGCGACACGGCGATCCGGCAGGACCTGGCTGCCTACACGTCCGCGCGGACCACGCCGACCGAGCAGATCCTGGCCGTGTTCGACTACCTCTACGACTGGTTCAGCACACCCGAGTTCCGAGGCTGCGCGTTCATCAACTCGTTCGCCGAGCTCCGCGGCTCGTCGCCTGGCGTCGTGGACGTCGTCCGCACCCACAAGCGCGCCGTTGCCGATCTCATCGCGGTTCTCGTCGCCGAGGCGGGCCGACCCACGACGCTCGCCGGACAGCTGCTCATCCTCGCCAACGGTGCGATGGTCACAGCAGCCATCGCCGACAGCCCGCAGCCGGCCCGCGAGGCTCGCGACGCCGCGGAGCGCCTGCTCAGGTGAGCTCGGTGCCCCAGTCGGTGGGCTCGGCGCTCATCGTGAACTCGACCACCGCGCCGTCGGCGATCCACGCATGCTGCAGGAACGGCGTCGTCACCTCGCGGCCGTCGACGCGCAGGGCCGCCACGTACGGCAGCGTCGGCGCGCCGGGGGCGACGACGACGAGGGGTCGCGCCGCGCCCGGCAGGTCGACCTCGAGTCGGTCGAACAGCGGGGCGCCGACCACGTACTCCGTCGACGCCGGGTTGACGGGGTAGAACCCGAGCGCGGTGAACACGTACCAGGCGGACATCTGCCCGAGGTCGTCGTTGCCGCAGAGCCCGTCCGGCGTCGCGAGGTAGCTCTCGCGCGCGATGCGGCGCGTGTGCTCCGCCGTCTTCCACGGCTGGCCGGCGTAGCTGAACAGGTACGGGATGTGGTGGCTGGGCTCGTTGTCGTGCCGGTTCCACCCGGCGGCGAAGTGCCCGTCGAGGCGGGCGCGGAACAGGTCGACACCCATGAGGTCGCGCAGCCCTCGTGCGTCGTGCAGTACCTGGAACGTGTAGGGCCACTGCGTGCCCTCGGTCCAGCCGCCCTCGGCCCACGACCCGTCCCGGTTGCGGGACTGCATGAAGCCGCGCTCCGCGTTCCACACGTTCCGGTACCACTGGGCCCGTTCGCGCAGCTCGGCAGCGATCTCGGGGCGTCCGGCGGCGTCGGCGAGCACGGCGACGGCGTGGTCGTCGAACGCGTAGTCCAGCGTGCGTGAGCCGGCCTCGGCCGTCTCGTCCGCGGCGACCCACCCGTTCTCGAGGTATCGGGTGAGGCCCGCCCGGGCCGACGGCGTCGGGTCGAGCTCGCGGTCGCCCCACCAGCGTTCGGTGTCGCCGTCCGGCGGGACCGACGCGTTCTTGTACGCCGCCTCGAACGCGAGCGGCACGTCGACGTCGACGCCCTTGAGCACCGCCTCGGCGAGGATCGAGTCCGCGTGGGTGCCGACCATGATGTTCGTCTCGACGAGGTTCTCCCAGATCGGCAGCCAGCCCGACGAGCTGTAGCTCGCCAGCAGCGACGCCATCATGTCGGGCAGCTCGGCGGGCGCGAGCAGGGTGAGCAGCGCGTTCTGCGCGCGGAACGTGTCCCACAGGGAGAACGCCGTGTACACCGGGCGATCCGTCGCTTGTACGGCGTCGCGGTAGCCGTTGTAGTAGCGGCGCGCGCCGGCCGCTCCGCTGTCCCCCTCGTCGAGCCGGGCCGGGTACTGCAGGGCGTGGAACAGCGCCGTGGCGAGGTTCGTCCGCTCCTCGGGCGAGGCTCCTTCCACGCGCACGAGGTCGAGGCGCTCGGCCCACGCCGTACGGAGCTGCTCCACCACGTCGTCCACGCTGACGCCGTCGGGCACCTCGGCGTCCAGGTTCGCCCGCGCCTGCTCCACCGAGATCAGCGAGACCCCGGTGCGCACGACGACGCGACGCGTGCCGGCCGGGAACCGCACCCAGGCGGCGAGGTGCTCGTCGCGCCGGTGCGTCTCGCCCTCGTGCAGCTCAGCCCCGACGGCGGTGCCCCACGACGCGAACGCCGGCACGTCGGACGCCGTCGGGTCGGGCGCCGCAGCCGCGGCGACGGCGGCCGCGAGCGATGCGGTGCCGGCCACGGCCGGGACGCCGGCGAACGCGTCGACGGCGACGTCGTCGGCCGTCTCGACGTCGAACCTCGCCACGAAGTACCCGGCGAACGACGCCGCCTGCGGGGGGCCGAGGTGCGCGTCCTGCCGCTCGGGGTTGTATCCCGAGATCTCCCGACGCTCGGGGTCGATCGCCACCTCGCCGGTGAAGCCGGCACGTGTCGCCTGCACGACGACGTGCGCGTCGGCGAGCGGGACGCCGTCGGCGCCGTCGAACACCAGCTCCAGGACCCCGACGCGCGACGTGCCCGTCAGGCGAGTGCGGATGCGGCCGATGTCGCCGGGCACGAGGAGGTCGACGGCGTAGCTCGCCGGGTGCGCCACCTCGGTGGCGCGGTCGTGGACGAGGCCGCGGTCCCGCGCGTCGGGACGCACCTCGCCGACGCCGGGCGCCACGACCACCGACCCCCAGTCGCCCATCCAGATCGCCGGCTGGTGGCTGCCGATGAACCCGATGACGCGCTCGTCGTCGTGGTGGTACGGGCACGCCGAGATGAGGTTCTCGCGGGTCATCGGCGTCCAGCGCGTCATGGCGAAGGGAGGCGCCGTGGAGGGAACCATCCCGCCGTACTCGCACGGGTCCTCGCCCGTGGTGCCGATGAGGGGGTCGACGTCGTCGACGAGGCTGGGCGGCGGCGATGCGGTCACCGGATCAGCGTAGGCGCGGTGGGAGTGGCCCCGCGTTCGCGCCCGGAGCACACTGGCGTATGGCCACCGAACCGGGCGACGCGGACGTCGAGGCGTACGTCGCCGCCGTCGAGCATCCCGTCCGCCGCCGGGACGCGCAGCGGCTCCTCGACCTCATGGGCCGCATCAGCGACGAGCGCCCGCGGATGTGGGGCAGCTCGATCGTGGGCTTCGGGCAGTACCACTACCGGTACCCGAGCGGGCGCGAGGGCGACGGCCCGACGGCGTCGTTCTCGCCGCGCAAGGCGGCGATCACGGTGTACCTGCCGGACGGCGTCGGTCCGCACGCCGACGAGCTCGCCCGGCTCGGCGCGCACACCACCGGCAAGGGATGCCTCTATCTCAAGGACCTCGACGCCGTGGACCTCCGGGTCCTCGAGGGCATCGTGCGGAGCTCCTACGAGACGGTCACCGACGGGGTGTTCGGCAGCCGCGCCGAAGGGTGAGTTGTCCCCAGCGACAGATCTCGCGGCGCGCGGGGGGCGCCTGTGGACGGCGGCACGTAGGCGTCGGAGCCGGGACGTACCGTCGAGCCCATGACGAACACCTCCCCCGATGACCTCCGCCTCGACGTCGGCGGAATCCACACGTTGCGACAGGCCGATCCGCCGGCGTCCGGTGCGCGGTGCTTCGGCGACGGCGACCCGCTGTACGCCGCGTACCACGACACCGAGTGGGGCGTGCCGTTCACGGACAGCCCCGACGAGCGCGAGCTGTTCGAACGGCTCAGCCTCGAGGCGTTCCAGTCCGGCCTCTCGTGGATCACGATCCTGCGCAAGCGCGACGCGTTCCGTGCCGCGTTCGCGGGATTCGTCCCCGAGGTGGTCGCGACGTTCGACGACGACGACGTCGCGCGCCACCTCGCCGACCCGGGCATCGTGCGCAACCGGCTGAAGGTGCACGCGACGATCGCGAACGCGCACGCACTCGCCGCGCTGCACTCCGAGGGCGGGACGCTGAGGGCGCTGTTGGAGGAGCACGCTCCCGAGCCGGGGCCGCCGCCGGCGACGTTCGCCGACGTCCCCCCGGAGACGCCCGGATCGCGCGCGCTGACGAAGGTGCTCAAGAAGCGCGGGTTCGCGTTCGTCGGGCCGACCACGCTCTACTCCACGATGGAGGCCGTCGGGATCGTCAACGACCATCTCGCGGGCTGCCCGACCCGGGCGTAGGCGTCAGGCATCGGCGGGCTCAGGACGCACGTCGAACAGGGCGCTCACCGACTCGCCGCTGTGGATGCGGTGCACGGCGTCCGCGAACGCCGGCGCCACCCCGAGCACGGTGAGCTTCGGGTGCTGGGCGCGCTGCGGGACCGTGTCGGTGGTGACGACCTCGGTGATCCGGTCGTCGCCGGCGATGCGGTCGAGGGCGCCGTTGGAGAAGATCCCGTGCGTGCAGGCGACCCGGATCGAGCTGACGCCGGCGTCGTCGAGCAGGTCGACGATGGCACGGATGGTCGAGCCGTTGGCGATCTCGTCGTCGAGCACGATGATGTCGCGGCCGGCGACGTCGCCGATGAGCGACGTGATGACGACCCGGTTGTCGTCGAATCGCTCCTTGGCCCCGGCGGCGACGCGCGTGCCGAGCATCCGGGCGAACGCCGTCGCGCTCTTCGCGTTCCCGAGGTCGGGCGAGACGACGGTGGTGTTCGACAGGTCGGCTCCGGCGAAGTGGGCGGCGAGCTCGCGGCGGGCGTGCAGCTGATCCGTCGGCACGCGGAAGAAGGCGTGCACCTGGGGGGCGTGCAGGGTCATCGTGAGCACGCGGTCCACGCCGGCCGTCTCGAGGAGGTCGGCGACGAGCCGCCCGCCGATCGAGATGCGCGGCGCGTCCTTCTTGTCCGAGCGTGCGTACGCGAAGTGCGGCATGACAGCGGTGATGCGACGCGCGGACGCACCCTTCGCGGCGTCGATCATCAGCAGGAGCTCCATGAGGTTCTCCTGGGTGGGCGCGACGATCGGCTGCACGAGGTAGACGTCGCGTTCGCGGCAGTTCTCGAGCAGCTGGACCTCGAGGCAGTCGTTCGCGAACCGTTTCAGCAAGGAGTCGCTGAGCGGCACCCCGAGGCCCGCACACATCTCTGCCGCGAATGCGCGGCCCGACTGACCGGCGAAGACCCTGATGTCGCGCACGTTCGTCACCCTAGACGAGGAGTCGGGCGACGGCGTACGCCGGGATCCCGTCGAGACCGGGTTCGCCTCAGACGGCGTCGAGCAACCAGAGCGCAGAGCGACGCGACTCCGCGGGCGACAGGCCGCTGCGACGCAGCTCGGCTCCGGAGCGGACGAACCCGTCGCCGGAGTCGACGTCGGTGACCCGATAGTCGCGGCTGTCGTCGATGTCGACCGGGTGCACGGGCGCCAGGTCCTCCGCGCCGTCGAGACGGAACGCGAAGACCGCATGGCGATCGGCGGCGACGAGCTGGAACGCCGGAGCGCGCTCGCCCCGGCGGCCGCGGACCGGCTGCTCGCTCAACCGGCGCAGGCTCCCGGAGCGCACCAGGTCCGCGAGCGACCCGTGGAACAGCGAGACGTGCGCGCTGAGTCGCTCGAGGAGCTCTGGGCGCAGCTCGTCCAACCGCAGGGAGACGCCGAACCGATGCATCATCGCCGCCCGGAGCATCGCGTCGAACTCGTCCGTGCCGAGGGCGGCGAAGTCCTTCCGGGCGGGCGGGTAGTCGCCACGCCACTGCGACCACGACCAGTGCAGGATCGCCGCCGGGGGAAGCATGAGGCTCGCGCCCCACAGCACCTGGAGGTGGTGCTCGGTGTAGTCGGGGTCGGACAGGAAGTGGCAGTGGACGTGCCGCGCGAGCCCGAGATCGAGGCGGAGCCCGCCGGACGAGCACGACTCGAGCACGACCTCGGGATGGCGCTCGCGGAACGCGTCGAGCACCGCGTACAGGCCCTCGTAGTGCCGGAACAGGCCGTCGTCGGCTCCATGACCGTGGTCGGTGCGCCGGCAGCCGGAGTCCGGGTCGATGTTGAAGTCGAGCTTGATCCACTCGGCGCCGGTCTCGGTGACGAGCGCGTCCAGCGCCGCGCTGACGTGCTCCCGCCCGGCCGGCGAACCGAGGCACACGTATCCGAGGAAGCTCGGGTCGTCGGGGTCGAGCGAGACGGTCTGGACGCCGTACGACGGGTCGTGACGGAAGGACGGCTCCGACAGTGCGACCACGTCCGGACGGCTCCGGCGGAGCTCGGCCGCGGCGCCGATCGCCTCCGCCTCGATCCACATGCCGGCCTTGACGCCGCGGTCCCGGATCCCGGCGCCGAGAGCCGCGAGCCCGCTCGGGAAGCGGGCGGTGTTGGTCTGGTGCCAGTCGCCGCGCTGCTCCATCCACACCGAGTCGGCCTCCGGGGCGCCGAACCAGCCCGCGTCCACGGTCGCCACGTCGAACCCGCACGACGCCGCCACCTCCGCGTTGCGCCAGATGACGCCCTCGTCCACCTCCTGGTCCTCGTAGGGCCACCAGTGGTTCCACTCCACCGGCATCGCCTCCGACGCGGGCGACCGCGGGATCCAGGCCGCGCCGACGGCCGCGGCGAGCGCCACCGCCGCGTCGTCCAGTGTGCTGCCGGCGGCGAGCACCACCGAGGGCGCCGTCACGGACTCGCCCGGCTGCAGCACCGTCGCGAAGCGCCAGGTCGAGATGCCGGCGTCGACCCGGCCTCCGTCGATGACGTCGATGTGCCAGTTGCCGCTCCACGCCGGCGCGACGACGACGCCCGCGTCACCGTTCTCCAGACCGAGCCACGGCGAGCGACCGTGGGACGAACGCCCGGACCGGACGTCGAGCCGCAGGTGCGAGTCTGTCGTCCCGCGCTCGGGGGCGAACTCGTCGCCCCAGGCGGAACGGAAGTGCAGCGTCGTCCAGCGCCCGGGCGCGAGACGCGCCGACAGGGGATCCATCCGGGTGAGGGTGATCGGCCGGTCGGACGTGTTCGTGATCCGAGCGGCGAGCTCCCACACGCCGCGACCCGCAATCTCGCGGGCCGACCACTCGACGTGAGCCGCGCCGTCGGCCACGCTGCCGCGCACGCCGGCCTGCCCGGGCAGCACCTCGGCGCTGCCGTCGTCGAAGCCGTCGACGACGCGCCGGTCGATCTCCAGGCGGAACAGACCGGACGGGACGACGGCGTCGCGTCCTCCGACGCGGACGGCGAGGGTGGGCTGGTCGCCGGCGACGAGGTCGAGCTGAGCGGACACGGGATTCCCTTCGGGGTGAGAGGACTCGGGTGGTGAATCGGTGGGGTCAGCGCACCACGCCGGCCGCGAGGCCCTGCATCACGTAGCGCGAGGCGAACGTCAGGAGCAGCAGCGGCGGCAGAGCGGTGATGAGCAGGCCGGCGGAGACGAGCGGCTGGTCGGACAGGTAGCGGCCACCGATCTGGGCCAGCGCCGGCGTCAGCATGGTCTTGTCGTCGTCCGGCAGCAGGATGTACGCGAACAGGAGCTCGTTCCACATCGCGAGGAACTGCAGGACGGCGAGCGTCGCGATGCCCGACGCGCCGACCGGTGCGGCGACCGACCTCAGCGTCCGGAAGAACCCGGCGCCGTCGATCCGGGCCGCCTCGAGCAGCTCCGTCGGCACGCCACGGAACGTCAACGAGAGGAAGAACGTCGCGAAGGACAGCCCGGTCGCGATGTAGACCAGGATGAGGCCGGCGAACTCGCCCACCAGGTTCAGCCTCGAGAGCAGGAGGTAGATCGGGATGATCAGCACCTGGCTCGGGATCAGCATCACCGACACGAATCCGGCCCGGAACAGCTTGGCCCCGGGGACGTCGTACTTCGCCAGCGCGTAGCCGGCGAGGATCGCCAGGGCGAGCTCGACCACGAGGGCGATGAGCACGACGGTGAGGCTGTTCATGACGGCCTGCCCGACGCCGTAGCTGTTCCACAGCACGACGAAGTTGCGGAACGTCAGCTCACCGGGCAGGCCGTAGGGGTTCTGGAGATAGTCGGCGTTCGACCGGAAGGCGCTCGTGAGAAGGAACACGATCGGGTAGAGCACCGTGACGACCCCGACGACGAGCAGCAGGAAGATCGGGGTGCGCGCGCGCCTGGACAGCGTCGCGCTCGTGGCGGATGCGCTCATGTCAGTCGTCCTCCGAGAGCTTGAAGAACCGCGCCTGCACGAGCGTCAGGAGCCCGATGAACATGAAGAGCAGGACGGCGAGGGCGGCGCCGGAGCCGAGGTTCGACGTCGAGAACGCCCGCAGATAGACCAGGTAGTCCAGCGTCGTCGTCTCGAACCCGGGGCCGCCGGCTGTCATCACGAAGACGAAGCCGAACAGCGACGAGAACGTGTAGAGCACGTTGATGATGAACACGAAGCCGAGCACGCGCCGGATGTTCGGCAGCGTGATGTGCCACAACCGGGTCCACCACCCCGCGCCGTCGAGCGCCGCGGCCTCGAACACCGCGGGGTCGATCGCCGTCAGCCCGCTGAGCAGGAGCAGGCTCTGGTAGCCGAACCCGGACCAGACGAGGGCCAGCACGATGACGGCGATCGCGAGGTTCCCGTCGACGAACGGGTCGATGCGCTCACCGCCGAGCGCCTCGAGCGCCGCCATGAACGGACCGTTGTACCCGAACACCGACTTGAACATGATGCCGATGACGGCGGCGGACAGGACGTTCGGCAGGAAGAAGAGCACGCGGAACGCCCGCCAGCCGCGGATGCGCTCGAACAGCAGGATCGACACCACGAGCGCGGCGAAGATCACGAGCGGAACCGAGATCAGGAACTTGAGGTTCGTGATGAAGATCTGGTGGACCTGCGGGTCGGCCAGGATGTCCAGGTAGTTGGCCAGCCCGACCCAGTCGAACCGCAAGCCGTTCGAGTCGTTGAACGAGATGTACAACGCGAACAGCACCGGGTAGATCATGAACCCGACGACCACGAGGAACGCCGGGAGCACGGCGGCGAGCCCGATCATCCGTCCGCGCCGAGCGAGCCTGCTCTGGCGTTCGCTCGGGGGGGACGTCACGGCGGCGACGTCCCCGCCCTCGCGCACTGCGAGGATTCCCATCGTTCAGCCGAGCTCCGTGCTCGCGAGATCCTGGAGCTGGCCGACGGCGTCCTCCGGCGTCGTCGTGCCGAGGAACGTCGTCGCGTTGACGCGGTAGAAGAGATCGATGAGTCCCTGCGGCATGACGTTGTCGAACGGGAAGACGACCGCGTCCGCGTCGACCAGCATCTCGGCCTGGGTCTGGAGGAGCGGGTTGGTGATGACCGACGGGTCCGCGCTCGCGCTGTTGGACGCCTCGACCTGGAAGAGCTCGACGTACAGGTCGATCATCTCCGGCTCCGCCAGGAAGCGCAGGAAGTCCTTCGCCTCCTCCTGGACCTCCGAGTAGTTCGTGATCGAGATCGCGATGTTCGGGCCGCCCGCGGCCGTGTTCGGGTACTCGGCACCTTCGAGGACCGGGATCGGGAACACGCCGATGTTGTCGCCCATCGCCTCGGTCAGGCTCGCGTTCTCCCAACCGCCGCTGATGTAGAACACCCCGTCGCCCTGCACGAAGCCGAGGCTCGCGTCGCCGTTCGAGACGCTGCCCGCGTCGGGGTTCGTGAGCCCTCGGGAGTACAGCTCGGCGTACGCCTCGTACGCGCGCACCATGGCGTCGTCGTCGACCGCGATCTCCTGGTTGTACATCTGCGTGAAGGCGTCGGACCCGAGCTCGCCACCCACGAGCGCGGCGATCACCCAGGCACCGACGTAGCCTTCGAGGTTGGCGATCCAGAAGGGGGCGGCCTCGACGCCGGAGTCCTGGACCTGCTGACCGACGTCGAGCAGGTCCTCCCAGGTCGCCGGCGGTTCGCTGAGGTCGAGCCCAGCCTGCTCGGCGAGCTCCTTGTTGTAGAAGACGTAGAAGTACGATCCGCCGCCGTAGGGCATGCCGAGCAGAGCGCCGTCCTCGGCATAGCCCTCGCGGACCGTGTTCCATCCGCTGAGGTCGTCGACGGTCGCGTCGTCGAAGGTCCCGTCAAGGTCGAGCAGGAACTCCGCGAACGAGATCGTGTTGCCGCCCGTGAACGACGTGCGGATGTCCGGTCCGTCGCCCGCGATCGAGGCGGCCTGGAACTGTGCAGCGGTCGCGCTGATGTCACCGGTGGTCTGCACCACTTCGATGTCGATGTCGGGGTGCTCCTCCTCGTACATCGCGACCGCCTGGGTGAGGAACGACGACTCCTCGATGATCTCGCCGTCCTCGGTGCTCTTCGTCAGCAGTCCGGCATCCCAGATCACGATCTGGGTCTGCCCGCCCTCCCCCGCGTCCGGGTCACCGGAGCTGCAGGCGGCGAGCCCGAGCGCCAGCACGGCACCCACGGCCAGCGCGCCTCTCGTCGTGAACCTCATCGTCCTGTCCTTTCCTCGGGGCTGCGCCGCTGCGCGGCGCCTGGCGGTGGGTGGTGTCAGAAGGTCGCCATGAGCCCGCCGTCGACGGCGAGCACCTGGCCCGTGACATAGGTGTTGGTGGGCGAGACGAAGAACTCCGCGGCCGCGGCCACCTCGTCAGCGGTGCCGGGGCGGCGCATCGGGATGCGGGCGTGCTCGACGTACACGCTGCGGAACCAGGGGGTGTCGTACTCCCGCGTCCCGTCCGGCATCCGCGCCATCGGCGTGTCGACGAAGCCCGGGGCGAGCGCGTTGACGAGCACGCCGTCCTCGGCGACGTCGACGGCGAGGGCACGGGTGAACGTCACCAGGGCGCCCTTGCTGGTGGCATAGGCGAGCGTGTCGGCGGCGGCCCGGAAGCCCTGCACCGACGAGATGGTGAGGACGCGCCCCGAGGCGGCGGCCCGGAGCAGCGGCAGGACGGCGAGCGTGACCGCGACCGTCCCGTCCAGGTTGATCTCCATGACGCGCCGGTATCCGGCGACGTCCAGGTCGCTCGTCGGCGTCGAGTCGGCGACGCCGGCGCAGCTGACGAGCACGTCCAGATACCCGAGGCGGTCGCCGAGGTCGTCCGGGACCGACCGGAGGTCGAGCTCGAGCGGGTCACCCCCGGTCTCGGCAGCGACGCGCCCGGCGCCGTCGACGTCCACGTCCGCGCAGACGACCGCCATCCCCGCCAGAGCGAGGCGGTGCGCCACAGCGGCACCGATGCCGCTCGCCGCCCCCGTGACCAGCGCACGTCGTGTGGACCTGACAGGCATGGCACCTTCCTCATCCGGAACGACAATGGTCTGATGAATCGCCTGTACGTAGCGAGCTCGCCTCCCTCAGGGGTCGCGCTCGACACGTTCTCGTGGCTTAGATAGTACTTATGGATCCCCGAAAGGCAAGACGTGAACATCGACGCGATCGCCGCCACAGCTGACGAGCTCGGCGAGTCGGCGCTCTGGGACGCTGCGGAGGGTGCGCTCTACTGGCTGGATCTCGCGCGTCCGACGCTGCACCGCTGGGACGGGAGCGGCGACGTCCGGTCGTCCCCCGTGCCGCTGCCGGCTCCGCTCGGTGCCCTCCTGCCGACCAGCTCCAGGGAGGACCTCCTGCTCGCCGCCGGCCGCCGCCTGTACCGGATCTCCCGCACGAGCGCTGCCGTCGCACCGCTCGAACCTGAGCTGGGCCTCACGCCCGGGACCCACGTCAACGACGCGAAGACCGATGCCACCGGCGCCATCTGGCTGAGCACGGCCGACGTCGCCGAGCGCGCGCCGGTGGGCGGGCTCGTGCGGGCATCGGACGGTACGGGGGCGCCCGAGCGCTTTGTCGTGACGAACGGACCGGCGTTCAGCCAGGACGGGAGCGAGGTGTACGTCAGCGACTCCGTCGGCGGGCGCGTGCTCGCCTACGGTCTGCGCGAGGGGATGCTCGGTGAGGGCCGGCTCGTCGTGCAGTTCAGCGAGGACGACGGGTTGCCGGACGGGCTGGCCGTCGACGCCGAGCACGGGATCTGGGTCGCCCACTGGGACGCCGGGTGCCTCAGCCGCCACGACCCGTCGGGCACGCTGACGGCCCGCGTCGACCTGCCGGCGCGCCACGTGACGAGCCTGGCGTTCGGCGGGCCGGACCTGGAGGACCTCTTCGTGACCACGGCGCGCTACGAGCTCAGCCCTGCCGAGATCGCCGCGCACCCGGGGTCCGGCTCCGTCTTCCGGCTCCGGCCCGGCGTGCGCGGGGTGCCGGCCGAACCGGCCAGCCTGTAACGTACGATCTATCGATCCCACCCGGCGTAGCGAGGGCGAAGGAAGCATGCGAATCGAATCGGTGGAGTTCTTCTACGCGGCCATGCCCTCGATCACGCTCGAGGCGGACGGCAGCCAGGATGCGCTCCTGGTGCGTGTCGTCGCCGACGGCGTCGTCGGCTGGGGGGAGTGCGAGGCGTCCCCGCTCGTCTCCCTCGCGGCCTTCGTCACGCCGCGGTCGCACGGCGTCTGCCAACCCGTGAGCGCCTCGGTCCTCGGCGAACGCCTCGACTCGCCCGCCGACATCGCACGGATCAGCGCGCTCGTCGCTCGCAACAGCATGGACCTGCTCCAGGCGCCCCACACGTACTCCGGGATCGAGATGGCGCTCTGGGACCTGCTCGGACATGCCCGGGAGGAGCCGGTCTGGCGCCTGCTCGGGTACGACGCGTCGTACCCGAAGGTCGCCTACGCGTCCCTGCTCTTCGGTGACACGCCCGACGAGACGCTCTCCCGAGCGCGATCGGCGACGGAACGCGGGTTCCGAGCGGTGAAGTTCGGGTGGGGACCGTTCGGCGAGGGCACCCCCGAGGCGGATGCCGACCAGCTCCAGGCCGCCCGGGAGGGCGTGGGCCGCGACACGACGCTCCTCGTGGACGCGGGGCAGATCTGGGGAGAGGACGTCGAGTCAGCCGCCCTGCGCATCCCCGCACTCGAGGACGCGCGCGTGACCTGGCTCGAGGAGCCGTTCCCGGCACACGCCTACGCCGAGCACGCGGCGCTCGCCGCCCGGACGCGGACGCTGCGCATCGCGGGTGGCGAGGGCGCCCACAACCTCCACATGGCACGCAACCTCGTCGACTACGGCCACATCGGGTTCCTCCAGATCGACACCGGCCGGATCGGTGGGATCGGTCCGGCGAAGGCGGCGGCCGACTACGCTGCCGGGAAGGGGGTGACGTTCGTGAACCACACGTTCACCTCACACCTCGCCCTCTCCGCGTCGCTCCAGCCGTTCGCCGGGCTCGCCGACCATCGGATCAGCGAGTACCCCGCCGCCCCGAAGGCGCTGGCGCTCGACATCACGCGTGACCATCTCCTCCCGGACGCCGACGGCCGCATCGCCGCACCCGAGGGACCCGGACTCGGGGTCTCGGTCGATCTCGACCGGCTCGGCGGCTACGTGCGCGACGTCGAGATCCTGCTGGACGGCGATCAGCTCTACCGCAGCCCGCAGGTGGGAGGCGTCGCGGCGTCGAGCGCCCTGCACGGGATCGGACGCGCATGACCGAGGCCGGCGCGGAGACCGAGCGCAGCTCCGGGTACTCGATGCGCGGGCTCCAGGGCCGGGTGATCGAGGCGATCGGACTCGATGTGGTCGGTGGCCGGTACCGGCCTGGCCAGCTGCTCCCGCGGGAGGCCGAGCTCATGGTCGAGTACGGCGTGAGCCGGACGTCGTTGCGCGAGGCGATGAAGGTGCTGGCGGCGAAGGGCCTCGTCGACATCCGGCAGAAGGTCGGGACACGCGTGCGCCCCGTCGAGATGTGGAACGCCTTCGACAGCGACCTGCTGGCCTGGTTCCACGCCTCCGGTCAGGGCGAGGCGCCGATGCGCGACCTCGTCGAGCTGCGTCAGGTGCTGGAACCGGCCGCGGCGCGCTTCGCTGCCACCCGGGCCACGATGGCCGACCTGCACGACCTGGAGCGGGCACAGCAGGCGATGCTCGACACGGCGCACGACCACGCCGGGTATGCGGCGACCGACGTCGCCTTCCACCTGGCCGTCTACGGTGCCTCGCACAACGCGCTGCTGCGACGGTTCGGCCACCTCGTGGCCGACTTCATGCACCTCAGCTTCGACGTGCAGCAGCACGCGGCGGCGGACGGACCCGCCGACTTCACGGAGGACGCGCAGGGACATGCGGCGATCTTCGAGGCGATCAACCGGGGCGACGCCGACGCCGCGGCGGAGGCCATGCTCCAGGTCGTGCTCGACGGCAAGAGCGCGCTCATCAAGGCGCTGTCCCATCGCGGGACGGCGGAGTCACGCGGGACGAGAGGAGCTCCATGAGGACAGCACTGGTGACCGGCGGTGCATCGGGCCTGGGGAGCGCCTGCGCCGAGCGGCTGACGGACGACGGGCTGCGCGTCGTCACCGTCGACGTCGCGGCGGGCGCGGACCACGTGCTCGACGTCTCCGACAGCGACGCCGTCCGTGACCTCGCCGCTCGCCTCGGGCCGGTCGACGTCCTGGTCAACAGCGCCGGCATCATCGGCGCCAACGTCCCGCTCGTGGACGTGGCCGACGAGGACTGGCAGCGGGTCTTCGCCGTCAACGTCTTCGGCACGTTCGCCCTGTGCCGCGCGTTCGCGCCGGGGATGGTCGAGCGCGGCTGGGGTCGCATCGTCAACGTCGCCAGCATGGCCGGCAAGGACGGCAACCCGAACCTCAGCGCCTACTCGGCGTCGAAGGCCGCCGTGATCGGTCTGACCAAGTCGCTCGGCAAGGAGCTCGCCACCACCGGCGTGCTCGTGAACGCCGTCGCCCCGGCCGTCATCGACACTCCGATGAACGCGGCCACGGAGCCCGAGGTGCTCGAGCACCTGCGCAGCCTCATCCCGATGCGCCGGCTCGGGAGGCCCGAGGAGTTCGCGGCCCTCGTGTCGTTCCTCGCCTCCGACGCCGTCAGCTTCTCCACCGGCGCCGTGTACGACCTCAGCGGCGGCCGCGCCACGTACTGACGGCGCGTCCGGTCAGCCGACGGGCGTCAACGGCACGAGCGGCGGCACCTCGCACGTCGTGCTCACGTCCGCCCGCCCGCCGCCCTGGGCCGCCTGCAGCAGCGTCGCCATCACGTCGAGCACGTGGAGGGCGACGGCGTCGCTCGCCCGAGGCGTGGTCCCTGCCGCGAGGGCGCGCGCCGCGTCCAGGACGCCGATCCCGCGCCCGGCGCCGACGTACCCGGCGGCCGGCGGCACCTCGACCCACTCGCGGTCCGTCGCCGGACCCGCGACGCGCACGTCGCCGCCGTGCCCGTTCGGGTCCGGCACCGACAGCGAGCCCGACGTGCCGTGGACGAGCAGGTTCGGCAGGTCGGCGCGCCAGGTGTCGAAGCTCATGACGAGCGTGGACAGGGCGCCGCTCGCGTGCTCCAGCACGCCGGTCACGTGGGTGTCCACGTCGACGGGGACCGTCACGCCGGCCCGCGCGCCGCTGCCGATGGTGCGCTCCGCGCGTGCCCGGTTCGCGGCGCCGACGACGCTCGTCACCGGGCCGAGCAGGTGGACGAGCGCCGTCACGTAGTACGGGCCCATGTCGAGCAGCGGGCCGCCGCCCGGCGCGTAGTAGAAGTCCGGGTCCGGGTGCCACAGCTCGTGCCCGGGCGCCGTGAAGAACGCCGTCGCCGACGTCGGCCGCCCGATCGTCCCGGCGGCGATCGCGTGCCGCGCCGTCTGCGTCCCGGTGCCGAGCACCGTGTCGGGCGCGCAGGTGAGCACCCGGCCGGCTCCGGCGGCGGCGTCGACCATCGCGTGCGCGGACGCGACGCTCGCCGCGAGCGGCTTCTCCCCGTACACGTGCTTGCCGGCCGCGAGCGCGCGCAACGCCACCTCGGCGTGCGCCGCCGGGATCGTGAGGTTGAGGACGAGGTCGACGTCGTCCGCCGCCAGCAGCTCGTCCACCCCCGAGGCGCGCACCCCGGGATGCTCGGCGGCGCTGGCCGCGGCGCGCGCCGGATCGAGGTCGGCGACGGCGACGATCGCCACGTCCGGCATCCTCGCCATGGTCTGCGTGTACGCGCGGTGGATCGCGCCGGCCCCCACGATGCCGACCCGCAGCGGGGAGGCGAGGGACGCCGTCGTCCACGGCACGGGAGCCGCCGCCGTGCCCTCGCTCACCGGGACGCCCACAGCATGCCGCGCTCCACGATCCCGGCGATCTCGGGGGTCTCGAGGTCGCCGAGCTGGTGGCCGGCCGTGCACACGAACACCCGGCCGGCACCCCACGTGCGCGTCCACACGGCCGGCGAGACGAACGGCTCCGTCCACTCCCCGCCGGGCGACGGCGCGAGCGTCGTCGTCGCGAGCACGTCGTTGCGGGCGTCGCTCAGCACCCAGTACTGCTCCGTCGTCAGCGCGACGGACGTGAAGCCGGCCACGATCGGGTGGTCCGCCCGCTCCGGCGCGACCTCGATGCTGTGGTCGACGATGCCGCCCGGGTGCGCGACGAACTGCCCGCCGACCAGCTGGAGGTACTCCGGCGTCGCGCGGAAGGCGTCGGCGATCCCGCCGTGCCAGCCCGCGAGCCCGGTACCGGCGGCGACGGCGGCGCGCAGGCCGGCGACCTGGTCGCCGGTGATCTCGCCCATCGTCCAGCACTGGACGATCAGGTCCGTGGCCGCGAGCGCGTCGGCGTCGAGATAGGCGTCGAGCGTGTCGGAGACGACGACGGCGTACCCGTGGTCGGTCAGGGCGGCGGCGGCGAGGTCGGTGGTGGCGACGGGGCTGTGCCCGTCCCAGCCGCCGCGGACGATGAGTGCCTGCTTCGTGGATGACTGCACGAGGCACGAGCCTAGGACGGTTGTGCGGCGACGGGGGACACGGCCCGCTGCACCTACGCTGACGCCGTGGAGAGCTTCCCGACGCCCGACGACCATCCCGACCGCGAGGTCCTCACCTGGCCGGAGTTCGGGCACGCCGCCCGCGCCCTCGCGCGCGCCGTGCTCGACGACGGCTGGACGCCCGACGTCGTCATCGCCGTCGCCCGCGGCGGTCTCGTGCCCGCGGGCGCCGTCGCGTACGCGCTCGACACGAAGGCCATGGGCACGCTCAACGTCGAGTTCTACACGGCCGTCGGCGAGACGCTCCCGGACCCGGTCGTGCTGCCGCCGCTCATGGACACGTCGCACCTCGCAGGTCGCCGCGCGCTCGTGGTCGACGACGTCGCCGACTCCGGCCGCACGCTCGCCCTCGTCATGGACCTGATGCGCTCCCACGGCGCGGAGGCACGATCCGCCGTCCTGTACACGAAGCCGCAGTCGGTGATCCAGCCGGACTACAGCTGGCGCGAGACCGACCGCTGGATCATGTTCCCGTGGTCGTCGCTGCCGCCCGTCGGCGGCGGGGCGAGCCGCGACGCCTGAATCTCGACGACGACGGCGCCCGCTCGCTCAGGTGGTCGGCGCGGCCCGCGCATCGCGCGCGTACCGCCCCGGCGTGGTCCCGAGCTGCCGGCGGAAGTCACGCACGAGATGCGACTGATCGGCCCAGCCGAGCTCGGCGGCGAGGTCCGCGAGCGACACGGACGCCTCGCCCTCGCCGTCCAGCCGCGCGGCGGCGTCCCGGAGACGCGCCCGCACGAGCACCCACTTCGGGCCCACCCCGACGTACCGGCGGAACATCCGCTGCACGCTCCGCGCGGACAGGCCCGCGACCTCGCCGATCTGCTCGACCCGGACGATCGAGCTGTCGGTCCACACCCTCTCGATGAGCGCGACCGCGTCCAGGTACGCCGGGTCGGGCTCCGCCGCGAGGCCCACCAGCCAGCCCTCGACGACGGCGTGACGCGCCGCGTCGTCGTCCTCGGCGAGCACGCGCGGCAGGAGCGCGGCCGCACCCGGCAACACGTCGTCCGCGGGCAGCGTCAGGTCGGCGAGCAGCTCGCGGCCCGCCAGCGCCGCGAGCCCGCCGGGGCGAAACCCGACGCCGAACGCCCGCCCCTCGCCGTCGAGGTCCACCACGAAGCGTCTGGTCCAGACGGTCGTGACGACCGCCGCGGGCATGGTGACGCCGTGCCGCACGAGCGGGCCGCCGTCGTCGGCCACGCCGTTCTCGAACGTGAGGTGGCAGACGGGGCGCGTGATGACCTCGCTCGTGGCGGGCGCCTCGCCGTGCCGCTGCCACGCCACCGACCAGAAGTGCTCGACGTAGGGCGCGAGCCGAGGATCGATCACGGGGAGGACGGCGCGGTGCAGCACGCGCTGCAGCTGATGCGGGTGGACGAGGGCGCCGCGCCCGTCCGCCGGCACGCTCGACGGCCGGGGGCCGGCCCCGCTGAAGCGTGTCGCGTTCGTCCAATCGGCCACGGGTGCAGCGTAGGCACGCTGGCCGACATGACCACTGAAGCCAGCTCCGACGCCGTCCCCTACCGCCCCGCCGGGTACTCCACCATCACGCCGTTCCTGTGCGTGGACGGCGCCGCGGCGGCCGTCGCGTTCTACACCGACGTGTTCGGAGCGCACGAGATCGCCCGGGCAGCCGCGCCCGACGGGACGATCGCGCACGCCGAGCTGCAGGTCGGCGACGGGCGTCTCCAGCTCGGCGACCCGAACCCCGCGTACGGGATCGTCGCCCCGTCCGGCGACGACGCCGTCACGTTCTCCCTCGCGATCTACGTGCCGGACTGCGACGCCGTCACCGAGGCCGCGGCACGCGCCGGAGCCACGGTGCGCGAGCAGCCGTCCACGTTCGTCACGGGCGACCGGTTCGCCTCGATCCGCGACCCGTTCGGGATCCGGTGGTCGATCATGACGCGCGTCGAGGACGTCTCCGACGAGGAGGCCGACCGGCGCGTGCGGGAGTGGATGGCCGCGCAGGGCTGACTCAGTGCCCTGGATCCTCCCGCGGTCGTCCGTCGCTCCGGGGGCTCTGCTCAGTCGAAGTCGAACAGGTCCTCGAGGAAGCCGCCACGCTTCTTCTTGCGCCGGTAGCGCGGGTCCTGCGAGCGGGGGTCGCGCCGGGGGTCGTAGGACTCGCCGTAGCCGCGCTGGTCGTAGCCGCGGTCGTAGCCACGACCGTCGAAGCGCGGTTCGTACCCGGGCTGGTCGTAGGGCCGGTCGTACGGTTCCTCGTACCGCGGCGCGGCCGGGCTGGGTCCCGGTCCCGGGCCGGGGGCGGCCGGATCGGGCACGGGCGGCGGGAGGCTCGTCCCGGCACCGGGCGCGGCGCGCTCGATGATCTTGTCGAGCTCGCCCCTGTCGAGCCAGACGCCACGGCACGTCGGGCAGTAGTCGATCTCGATGCCCGAGCGCTCGGTCATCACGAGCGGCGAGTCGTCGATCGGGCACTTCATGGGCGCTCCTGTCGTCGGCCTGCGAGTCGGGCGCGGGGGCACCCGGGGATCCCAACGTACGACGACGGCGAATGGTTGCCTCGCGCCGTCGTCATCCGCCGACCCGCTCCTGCACGTACGCGACGATGCCCGGCGCCCCGGCCTCGACCGTCGCGAGGCACTCCTCGAAGTCCTCCCGGTCGCCGTACCACGGGTCGGGGACGTCGAGCGGTGCCTCACCGGCGTCTGGCTCGAACGACCGGTACAGCCGCACCTGGTCCTCACGAGCGCCGAGCCGCCGCAGGGCGCGCGCGTGCGCGTCCGTCATGGCCAGCAGAAGGTCGGGCTCGGCGACGTCGGACGGCGTGACCTGCCGCGCCTCGCGGGACGGCACCGGGTAGCCGTGCTCCGCCAGCACGGCGCGCGCCCGCCGGTCGATCGGGTTGCCGCGCTCCCCGTCGCTGATGCCGGCGGAGTCCACGACCACGCGTCCGTCCAGCCCGGCGTCGGCGAAGCGCTCGCCGAGCACTACCTCGGCCATCGGCGAGCGGCAGATGTTCCCCGTGCAGACCACGAGCACCCGGAACGGCGCGGACCCGGTGCTCATCGTCAGTGGGAGAACCGCTCGTGCCGCTCCACGACGTGCGGGACGCCGTCGTCGCCCGTGACGAGCGCCGCACGCCCGTCGATGAACACCTGCTCGGCGCGCGAGGTGATGTCGAGCGGGTCTCCCGACCAGACGACGACGTCGCCGTCGCGGCCCGCCTCGAGCGCACCGATCCGCTCGTCGAGGTCGAGGAACGCCGCCGGGTTGACGGTCAGGGCCTCGAACGCCGTCTCCCGCGGCAGGCCCTCCTTCACCGCGAACGACGCCTGGTGCACGAGGAAGTTGATCGGGATGACCGGGTGGTCGGTGGTGATCGCGACGCGGACGCCGGCGGCGGCGATGAGAGCGAGGTTGCGGATCGCGCGGTCACGCAGCTCGACCTTCGACCGCGACGTCAGCATCGGGCCGAAGATCACCGGGATGTCCTTCTCGGCCAGCACGTCGGCGATCTTGTGGCCCTCGGTGCCGTGGTTGATGACCAGGCGGTAGCCGAACTCCTCGGAGAGTCGGATCGCCGTCGCGATGTCGTCGTGCCGGTGGCAGTGCTGGTCCCAGACCAGGTCGCCGTCGAGCACCGCCGCGAGCGTCTCGTGCGTGAGGTTCCGCTCGAACGGCTCGCCCTTGGTCGCCGCCGCGGCGCGCTTCTCCGCGTAGTTCCGGGCGGCGACGAACGCCTCGCGCAGCACCGCCGCGACGCCGAGCCGGGTGGACGGCGTCACCTTCTTGTCGCCGTACACGCGCTTCGGGTTCTCACCCAGGGCGGACTTCACGGAGACGTCGGCCGCGATCACCTGCTCGTCGACGGTGCGCCCGCCCCACGTCTTGATCGCCACGGTGCGGCCGCCGATCGGGTTGCCCGACCCCGGCTTGATGACCGCCGACGTCACCCCGCCGAGCAGGGCGTCGCGGAAGCCCTCGTCCTCGATGTCGATGCCGTCCAGGGCGCGGAAGCGGGCGCCGTTCGGGTCGGTCATCTCGTTCGTGTCGTTGCCCGACCAGCCCTCGCCCTCCTCGTGCACCCCGAGGTGGCCGTGCGACTCGACGAACCCGGGCAGCACCCACTTGCCGGTCGCGTCCACCACCGTGGCGCCGTCGGGCACGGGGGTGTCGGAGCCGCCGACGGCGGTGATCACGCCGTCGGTCACGACGACCGTGCCGCCGTCGATGGCGGGTGCGGAGACGGGCAGGACGTAGCCGCCGGTGACGGCGAGGACGGAAGCAACCATGCCCCTATCCTGCCGCGCGCTGTGAGTACCCGTGCCCGGCCTCGAGTGTCTGGCCGGCGAACAGCTGGCTGACGGTGACGAACGTGTACCCGGCATCCGTGAGCTGCTGCACGATCCCGGGGACGGCCTCGACCGTGCTCGGGTGGATGTCGTGCAGGAGGACGACGGCGCCCGGTTCGGCCTGCTCGACGGCGCGCCGGGTCGTCTCGGCCGCGTCGCGGTGGCGCCAGTCCTCCGTGTCGACGCTCCACAGCACGGCCGGTGAGCCGCGCTGCGCGAGGACCGCCCGCACGTCGTCGTCGATGGCCCCGTACGGCGGCCGGACGAGCGGCGCCGTGACGCCCGACGCGTCCCGGATCGCCGACGCCGTCCGGTCCAGCTGATCGCGGACGCTCGCGGCGTCGAGGCCCGTCAGGTCGGGATGGTTCCAGGTGTGGTTGCCGATCTGGTGGCCCGCCGCCGCGATGGCGGCCACGAGCTCCGGGCGGCTCGCCGCGTTCTGCCCCACGAGGAAGAACGTCGCCGGCACCCCGGCGGCGGCCAGCTCGTCGAGCAGGCGCTGCGTGTGCGGGCCGGGGCCGTCGTCGAACGTGAGGGCGAGGCAGCGGACGACGGCGCAGTCCGGTCCCGCGGGTGGGTCCGGCGGCCGCGGCGGCGGCACGAGCGGGACGGCGAGCGGGCCGTCGGACGGGGCGGGCGCGGCCGCCTGGCCCGGCAGCCCCACGAACGTCCCGCCCGAGCGCACCGATCCGCGCACGATCCGGCCGGCGTCGCTGAGCCACGGCGACGCGACGTCGGCCGGCACCTTCCACGTGAGCCAGCCGTCGGCGTCCGGCCGGGTGACGAGCAGGTCACCGCGCGCGTCGAACGCGACGTCGTCGAGGACGCCGGTGCCGGGCAGGTCGTCCGGGTACGGCGACGACGTCGGTGTGATGCTCGGCGCCGGCGCTCCCGGCGCGCGGGTCGCGGCGCGCAGCTCGGCGGCGGCGAGCGCCTCGGCCAGCGAGCTGGCGCCGTCGTCGGTGAAGAGCTCCCGGCCGGACCAGGCGGCGCCCCGGGTGGCGTCCGCGTAGAACGTGGCCGCACCGCGCACGGCGTCGGCCGACCCGACCTCGAGGGCGGCGTGGACGCGGAGCGCGAGCACCGACCGGACCGCGAGAGCGACGTTCCAGCCGACGTCGAGGTCGGTCCCGGCCGCCCCGAGCGGCCGCCAGCGTTCGACGAACGCCGTCGTGAGCGCGTTCAGATCGTCGAGGCCGGGAGCGACGACCGTCGAGATCGCGACGGTGTGGTCGGGATCCGTGGAGGACTCGGTGGACGACTCGAGCCCGGGAACGCTGGACGGGTCCAGCGCCGCCAGGGCGTCGGCGCGGACGAGACCGTCGGGTGACGGCGCACCGGGATCGCCGCTCGGGGCGGTGCACGCGATCGCCACGGCGAGCACGAGGGCGACGAGGAGGGCAGCGCCGGCGCCGTGGCCCTCGATGTGCGGGCCGCGCCCCCCAGCCGCTCGCACGGCGTCCCCTCTCCTCGACCGCTCGCCGGTGCCGAGGCTAACCCGCGCACACGGGTGCGGAGCGGAGATCCTCCGGCGCGGCTCGGGCCGGCGAATCGTCCGTTCCCAGGAGGACGCTACATAGGCTAGCCTTACCTTCGCTCCGGGCCGCCGACGGGCGACGGCTCACCACGACGCAGAGGACGACATGGCGCGCACGAACACGGCCGCGGCGCGGGTGAAGCCCGCGGTCAGCGAGCTGCTCACCCTCCACGTCCTGCGGCGGGCAACCGTGTCCCCGCACCTGGTGCGCGTGACCCTCGGCGGCGGTGACGCGGCGCGGTTCCGGTACCTCGGCTTCGACCAGTGGTTCCGGCTCTTCATCCCGGTCTCCCAGGACTCCCTCGCGCGGCTGCCGAACAAGCTCGACACGATCGCCTACCTCAAGTACCTGGCGATCTCGGCGACGTCCCGCCCCGTCCTGCGCAACTACACGGTGCGCGCCTATCGGGCCGACGGCCCGGACGGCCCCGAGCTCGACGTCGACTTCGTGCTGCACGGCTCGGCCGCCGACGGGACGGCGGGGCCCGCCGCCTCGTGGGCGGAGTCGTGCGCCGTGGGCGACGCCGTCGCGATCATCGACGAGGGCATCACCTTCACCCCGCCCGAGGGGCTCGAGCGCGTGCTGATCGTCGCCGACGAGACCGGGCTGCCCGCCGTCGCCGGGATCCTCGCGTCGCTGCCGCGGGGCTCCCGCGGGCACGCGCTCGTCGAGATCCCGTCCGAGGCGGACGCGCAGCCGCTCGACGCGCCGGACGGCGTCGTCGTCACCTGGGTGGCGCGGACCGACCCGCACGACGTGCCGGGCCGCGCCGTCCTCGCCGCCGCCCAGGCACTCCCGCTGGGCGACGAGCCGTTCTACGGATGGGTCGTGGGCGAGCAGGCGCTGCCGTCGGCGCTGCGCCGGCACTGGGTGCACGCCGGCGTGCCGAAGCACCACATCACGTTCACCGGGTACTGGAAGGCGAAGAGGCACCGCTGAGCGGCGGCGTCACCGGACGCCGTCGGGGCGCAGCCGCCACAGCAGGTCGACGTAGCCGCGGGGCACCGATACGCCGGCGGCGAGCATCCAGTGGACCCGGCTCGCGCCGACCAGGGCGAGCGTCGTGCGGTAGCCGCGCCGGACGTCGTCGACGGCGAAGGTGCCGTCGAGCGCGTCGACGTACGGACCGAGCACGTCAGCCTGCGCGCTCAGCGCCAGGTGGGCGGCGTCCGATCCGACCGGCGCCACGCCGAACGTGCCCCAGTCGAGCGCGACGACGTCGCCGGTCGCCTCCCGCAGGTTGCCCAGCCCGGCGTCGCCGTGGGACAGCACCGACGGGACGCCGTCGAGCGCCGCCATCAGCTCGTGGCGGGCCGCCCAGACGCGCGCCACCCGCGGGTCGGCGTCCACCTGGGTCCAGTCCAGGTCCGTGACGGCGAGGCGCTGGGCGAGCTGGTGCCCGCCCAGCCACGGCACGTCGGGCACCGGTGCCGACGCCTGCCACGACGCCAGCGCCCGCGCCGCCGCCACCGGCTCCGCCTCTGGGCCGACCACGTCCTCGAGCCAGAGCGTCAGCGTGTCGGCGGCGGTCTCGACGCCGAAGCAGCGGGGGGCGCGCAGCCCCGGGCCGGACGGGAGGACGCCGGACGCGTAGGCGAGCGGCTCCCGTCGCCAGTACGCCCAGTGCTCGGGGGCTCGGGCGGCCTCGGCGTGCCGGCCCGCCCGCAGCGGGCGCACGGACTTGCGCACGAGCGTCAGCTCACGTCCGTCCGGCGTCCGCGCCGTGACCCTGGCGACGTCGGCCGTCGCAGCGCCCGTGCCGCCGGCGAGCGGGGCGACGGCGACGACGTCCACCTCCGGCACACCCGCCACCGCCACCGCCACGTACGCGGGGAGCGCCTCCGACGCACGACCTGCCGGCTCGACGTCGACCATCCCGCGATCGTAGGCGAGCCGCATTCCCGGTTCCGCTCCTCGATAAACCCCTGGCGCGGGGCGCCGTCGTCGTCGTAGCGTGGCGGTACACGGGAAGGAGGTGGTCCAGGAACATGAAGTCTTTCCGGACGCGTGAGGTGGCTGCCCGCTAGGCGGTGCAACCCAGGACGGTGAGCCGTCGCTGGGCCATCCGGCCGAGCGAATGTCAGGCAGTCACCGGAACCCGCGGGAGTCGTGCACTCGTCCAGCACGACGGTCGATCATCGATCGGCGGCCCGCGGGTTCTTTCCTGCCCGGGCACCGACGTCCGTCCGGTGCTCCTCGCTCAACAGCTCCCGCTCGAGCTGCGGGTACATCGCCCACCAGACCACCATGCCCACGCCGATCCCGAGCAGTGCCCCGGCGATCGTGTCCGAGAGCCAGTGCGCATGGACGTGCACGCGACTGAGCATCATGGCCACGAGCAGGAGCCCACCCGTCGGCCACCACCAGCGGCGCGCGGCCGAGCCGAGACACATCCCGACGACGACGACGAAGCACGCGGCGAGCGTCGAGTGCCCCGACGGGAACGACGCGTCGTGGGTGTCGACCTGCGTGCCCTCGGGACGCAGCCGGTCCACCCACAGCTTGATCAGCTGCGACGTGATCACGCCCCCGAGCGCAGTCGACGCGGCGGCGGCGAGGTGCCACCAGCGCCGCTGCAGAGCGAGCACGCCGAGCATCGCCGCGATGAGCAGGTAGCCCGGCCAGGAGTCGAACGCGTCGAGCGCCTGGGAGAGCACGTCCGCGACCGTGTCGACCGCGGGGTCGGCGTCGCCGATCGCCCGGCTGGCGGCGTCGTCGAGCCGCGCCCAGCGCTGCTGGTCCAGCCGGAGCAGCCCGCCTGCCGTGACGACAAGGAGCACGAGCGTGCCGCCGACGATGCCCAGCGCTCGGGGACGGCGTGACGACGGCGACGCCTGCTCTCCGCCGTCGTCCGTCATCGCCGCAGTCTGTCAGCGCCTCACGGCGTCGGCAGGTTCTGGCAGGCTGGCCGCATGCAGCTGCGCATCTTCACCGAACCCCAGCAGGGTGCCTCCTACGACGACCAGCTCGCGGTGGCGCAGGCCACCGAGCGGCTCGGCTTCGACGCGTTCTTCCGGTCGGACCACTACCTCACGATGGGCGGCGACGGGCTGCCCGGGCCGACCGACTCGTGGACCGCCCTGGCCGGACTCGCACGCGAGACGTCGCGGATCAAGCTCGGGACGATGGTCACCTCGGCCACGTTCCGGCACCCCGGGGTCCTCGCGATCCAGGTGGCGCAGGTGGACCAGATGTCCGGCGGGCGGGTGGAGCTCGGCCTCGGCGCCGGCTGGTTCGAGCGCGAGCACGCCGCGTACGGCATCCCGTTCCCCGCGAAGCGGTTCGGGCTGCTCACCGAGCAGCTCGAGCTCATCACGGGCCTGTGGTCGACGCCGGTCGGCGAGACGTACTCCTTCTCCGGCGAGCACTACCAGCTCGTGGACTCCCCGGCGCTCCCGAAGCCGGTGCAGTCGCCGCTGCCGATCATCGTCGGCGGCAACGGGCCGAAGCGGACCCCGGCGCTCGCGGCGCGGTTCGCCGCGGAGTACAACACGTCGTTCCCGGAGATCGCAGACATCCCTCGGCGCTTCGACGCGGTGCGGGCGGCGTGCGACGAGGCCGGCCGCGACCCGTCGTCGCTCGTGTACTCGGCGGCGCTCGTACTGTGCGCCGGTGCCACCGAGGCCGAGTTCGCGCGGCGTGCCGCCGCCATCGGGCGCGAGCCGGCCGAGCTGCGGGAGCACGGGATCGCGGGCACGGTGTCGGAGGTGGTGGACCGCCTCGGGCAGCTCCGCGAGTGGGGTGCCGGGCGGGTGTACCTCCAGGTGCTCGACCTCGCCGACCTCGAGCACCTCGAGCTCGTCGCTGCTGACGTCGCGCCGCAGCTGCCCGCCTGACCCTGAACCTCGGACCCCTCCGAGGCGTTCCGAGGCACCCCGAGAGGCTTTCCGTCGCGCCGCGTCGTTCCACGAACCGCGAGTCAGACCCGAGCGGTCGATTCAGACCCGCCGGAAGGTCTGAATCGACCGCCCGGGTCTGAATGGGCGCGGGAGGCTCAGGCCACGTCGGCGCGGAGGCGCTCCAGCAGTGCGGCGGGCGTGGCGGGGTCGTCCAGCGTGACGGCGAACTGGCGCCCGTCGCGCCGGTCGACGACGAGCGCCGGCCCGCGCCGCAGCACGAACGCCGTGCGCCCAGGCATCCATCGGTAGCCCCAGCCACCCCACTCGCCCGGCTCGAGCTGCTCCGCCCGGGCGGCGGCGACGTCGTCGAGCGGGATCCGCGTGACCGGGAACCCGAGCCACGACGTCAGGCGCAGGCCGCGGCCGTCGACGCTCACGCGGACCCTGGCCAGGACAAGGAGCATGAAGGCGACTCCGACGAAGAGCACCGCCAGAGGCACGAAGATGCCTCTGGTCTCCGGATTTCCGTTCGCCGCGGAGAACGTCATCAGTCCACCGAGCACGCCGACTCCAGCCGCGAGGTACAGGAACATCCGGCTCGTGAGCGTCGTCGACCACGCGGCGCGCTCGGTGTCCGCGAGCGGCAGCGGCTCGATCGACGCGGGCTCCGGGCGCACGACCGCGGGACGGCCGTGGGCGAGGAACGCGAGCCCGGCCCAGGCGAACGGCACGAACAGGGCAGCCACGCCGCCGGCTCCGAGCAGCGCCTGTTCCGGGCCCGGCGCCCGAAGAGTCGCGGCGGCCGACGCCGTCCACAGCAGCGCGGCGAGCGCCGTCACGAACGCCCCGCCCACCACGCACCAGACCGCGACGAACGGCAGCACCCGCCGGGCGTACGCCACGATCGTGGCGACGGCGGCGATCGCCGCGGCGACCGCCGTCGTCCAGGCCCAGAACGGGACCGACGCCGTGAACCCGTCCGCGGCGCCGGAGCCCGACCAATGGGACGCGGTGACGTCCGGCAGGCGCGGCAACCACACCGAGCCGAGGACCGCGAGCAGCACCACCGGCAGCCACACCAGCCCCAGGGCGAGCGGCCGCCGCCACGGCGCGGGCCGCACCACGCGGGCCTCGGGCACGCGGGCGGCGGGGCGGTCCGGCGTGGTCATGGAGTCCTCCCGAAGGACGAGGGTGAGGTGCGGGCGGCGTCACGGACGAGGGCGACGACGGCGTCGGTCGTCATCCCGAGTCGTCGCGCCTCGGCGAGCAGGTCGCGAGCGAGCTCGCCGAGCCGTGCCCGGTCGACCGCGGCTCCCGCGCGGATCGTCGCGCCGCGTCCGCGGCGGAGCTCGAGCAGCTCCTCGTCCCGGAGCTGCTGGTAGGCCCGCAGGACGGTGTGGAGGTTGACGTCGAGCATCGCGCCCAGCTCGCGCGCCGACGGCAGGCGTGACCCGGGCCGCAGCTCTCCCGTGACGAGGCCGTGCCGCACCTGCGCAGCGATCTGGTCGGCGAACGGGACCGCAGACGCGGTGTCGAGTCGCAACATGTTCGTATTCTACTAGAACAAGGCGCTCCGCGGCGGGCGGGCAGACGTCGAGGTAGAACCGAAAGGATGAGGTAGAGGCACGGAACTACTACCTCGTCCGGTCAGTACTACCTCGACGCTGATCACCTACGGTGAGCGGGACGACGGCGAGGAGACCCGAGGCGATGAGGTTCGGCTTCCACACGGGCTACTGGTCCGCCGGCCCACCACCCGGGGCCGCGGACGCCGTCCGCCTGGCCGACGAGCTCGGCCTCGACTCCGTGTGGACGGCGGAGGCCTACGGCTCCGACGCCTTCACGCCGCTCGCCTGGTGGGGATCGACCACGCAGCGCGTGCGCCTCGGCACCGGCATCGCGCAGATGTCCGCCCGCACCCCGACGGCGACGGCGATGGCCGCCCTCACCCTCGACCACCTTTCGGGCGGCCGCTTCATCCTGGGCCTGGGTGCGTCCGGCCCGCAGGTCGTCGAGGGCTGGTACGGCCAGCCGTACGCCCGGCCGCTCGCCCGCACCCGCGAGTACCTGAAGATCGTGCGCGACGTGCTGCGTCGCGAGGCCCCCGTGACGGCGCCCGGTCCCGCCTATCCCCTGCCGCTGCCGGACGACGCCGTCGGTGCGACCGGCGAGGGCAAACCTCTGCGGTCGACGGTGCACCCGCTCCGCGCCGATCTGCCGATCCACCTCGCGGCGCAGGGTCCGCGGAACACGGCCCTCGCCGCCGAGATCGCCGACGGCTGGCTGCCCGCCTTCTTCTCCCCGCGGCTCAACGAGGACGCCGCCGAGGCTCTCGAGGACGGCTTCGCCCGCCGCGACCCGCACCTCGCCGGACGCGAGCACTTCGAGGTGAGCGCGTCCGTACCCGTGGCCCTCGGCAGGGACGTGGAGGAGGCGGCCGACCGGCTGCGGCCCCAGATCGCGCTGTACGTCGGCGGCATGGGCTCGGCGGCCACGAACTTCCACCGCGCCGCGATCGCGCGACTCGGGTACGCGGACCCGATCGAGAAGATCACGCGGCTGTACGCGGCCGGCGATCGCGCGGCCGCGGCCGCCGCGGTCCCGACCGACCTCGTGCTCGACGTCGCGCTCGCCGGCACGCCGCTCGACGTCGCCGCCCAGCTCGAGGAGTGGCGCACCACCGTCGTCACCACGCTCATCGTGCAGACGGACCCGCGGGCGCTGCCGGCGCTCGCCGAGGTGCTGCGGTGAGTGGCGGAGCGGGTCGCCTCGCCTCTGCCGCGAACCTCCTCGGCCGCGGCCGCACGGCCGACGTCTACGACCTGGGCGACGGCCTCGTGCTGCGTCGCTACCGCGACGGCTACGACGCCGAGCGTGAGGCCGAGATCCAGGCGCACGTCGCCGAGCACGGGTTCCCCGCGCCCGCGGTGGTCGAGGCGCACGGACCCGACCTCGTGATGGCCCGGGTGGCGGGCCCGACGATGCTCGGAGCGCTGGTCGCCGGCGACGCACGGCCCGACGAGGCCGCCCACCTCCTCGCGGACCTCCACGACCGGCTGCACGCCCTGCCCGCACCTGCCGGCCCGCGCGAGCCGGGCGACGTCGTCGTCCATCTCGATCTGCATCCGGACAACGTCATGCTCGACCCCGAGCGTGGGCCCGTGCTCATCGACTGGGCGAACGCGCGGCTCGGGACCGCCGACCTCGACGTCGCGATGACGGCGCTCATCCTCGCGGAGGTGGCGGTGGCACCGCCGGACTCGGAGCTCGCGGCCCAGGCCGGCCCGGCCCTCGCGGCCGTGCCGGCGCTGGGAGCGGCGTTCCTCGCGGCGGTCGACGGCGATGCCCGGCTCGGCCTCGCGGGCGCTCTCGCGATGCGCGCGGCCAACCCCACGCTGGACGCCGCCGAGAAGGAGCGACTGTCCACCGCCGTGCGCGCCGTGCGGGAGTGGGCCGACGCCGCGGGCTGAGTCAGCGCGCCCAGACGCGCAGCGGTCCCGCCGCCACGAACCCCGCAGCCAGGGCCGGCGCGAGATCGGCGTCCGCCTCGTACCCGACGAGCGGCGCGCCGGGCCAGGCACGACCCGTGAGCGCGACGACGTCCGCCCACACGGCTGCAACATCGCCGTCGACGTGGAACACGTTCGACACACCGACCACCGTCCCCTTCCGGCCAGGCGAGGTGCTGAGCACCACGCCCGCCCGCACCGCGCCGTCGTCGACGAGCGCGAGGAACCGGACGTCGGGGTGGTCGACGAGGCTCGGCGCGAACGTCGGTCCGCCCCCGTGAGCCTCCGCCCAGACGGCGAGCGCCGCCGGCTTCGACACGCGCGCCCACGAGTGCGTCGGCACGCTCTGCGCCGACCGTCGGACGATCCAGTGCGCGTCGAACAGGACGTGGAACCCCTGCGGTGCGAGGTCGAGCGTGGCGAACGAGTCCTTGACCGTGGCGCCGGGGCCCGGCTCAACCACGTCCAGCACCTCGGGGACCGTCGCGTCGGCGGCCAGCGTGACGGCGTCGGGATATCCCGCCGGAGGACGACCACCCGCAGACCACACCCGCCGGCCCGTCGAGCTCGGCAGCCCGAGCGCCGTGCAGACGGCGTCGCACCAGCGAGCGTTGTTCATGGCGCCGTCCACAGGGAACAGCGGGAGCGAGGTGGCCATTCGGCCACGATGTCACGCTCCGGGGGCCAGTGGTCACCTCCCGCGCATCGGATGCCATGGAGGACGCCGCCCGAACGGCACCGGGGGATGACGAACCACGGCACCACCGGACGACGCCGTCCCGCGGCCCGCGGTCTACCGTGACGGCGTGAGCATGGTCCCTCCGCAGGCCGCGCCGCCCGACCGGACGTTCCCGGCGCGGCGGCTCACGGTGCCGACCCTGGTGCTCGGGTTCTTCACCGTGGCCGGCACCTGGGGCGCCCACCGGTTCCAGTCCGACGAGCGCTCGTTCGGCCTGGGCACCCTGGTGCTGGTCCTCGCCGTCGTCGCGTGCCTCCCCCTCGCGGCCCGCCGCCCGCACATCGCGGCGCCGCTCGCCGTCGCCCTCACGCTCGGCTACCTCGCGCTCGGATTCGCGCACGGCCCGATCCTGTTCGCCGCCGGCGTCGTGATCGCGCTCGCGACGGCGACCGGGCGACCACCGGTGGCGTACGCGTCGGCCGCCGCGTACGCCGTCGGGTTCGTGGTGATCGCGGCGCTCCAGGACGGCGCACCGACGTGGTCCGCCGCCGGCGCCGCCCTGGCGTTCGGCGGGCTCCCGGTTCTCGTGGGCCTGCTCCTGCGCACGTGGCGGGACCGGGCCATGGCGCGGCGCGCTCTCCGCGCCGCGGAGGAACGCACGTCGCTCGCGGACGAACGCCTCCGCCTCGCGCGGGAGCTCCACGACGTCCTCGCCCACTCGCTGTCCGCCATCGCCGTGCAGGCGGGCGTCGCGGCGCACCTGCTCGACCGCGACCCGGACCTCGCGCGGCGTGCCCTCCTCGACATCCGCACGCAGAGCACCGAGTCGCTCGACGAGGTGCGCTCGCTCATCGGGATCCTGCGCGCCGACGGCGATGCGGACGCGGGCGCCAGGGCACCGGGCGCCGACCTCGACGCCATCCCCACGCTCGTCGAGCGCACCCGCGCAGGCGGCATCGCCGTCGACCTCGTGCTCACGGTTCCCGACGGCGTCGCGGTGGCCGACGCCGTCTCGCGCGCCGCGTACCGGGTGGTGCAGGAGGGGCTGACGAACGTGCGGCGCCACTCCGCGGCTCGTGCGGCGCGCGTCCGCGTCACCGGCGACACGGCCGGGCTCACGATCTCCGTGCACGACGGCGGGCCGCCCGCTGCGGGAGAGTCGTCACCTGGGTCGTCGGCCGGCTGGGGCCTGCGCGGCATGCGCGAGCGGGTCGAGCAGCTGGGCGGGACCGTCGAGGCCGGACCCGACTCGGACGGCGGATTCACGGTGCGCGTGCGGCTCCCGTACGCGGCGGCGAGGGAGGGAACGTCATGATCAGGGTGCTCATCGCCGACGACCAGGCGCTCATCCGCGGCGGCTTCCGGTCGCTGCTGGACGCGGAGGACGACGTCGAGGTCGTCGCCGAGGCGGCCGACGGTGCTGAGGCGGTGCGCCTCGCGGCGGAGACCCGGCCCGACGTCGTGCTCATGGACATCCGCATGCCGAAGCTCGACGGGCTGGAGGCGACGCGGCGGATCGTCGCCGATCCGCGCGCGTCGGGCGCCCATATCGTGGTCGTGACCACGTTCGAGCTCGACGAGTACGTGGCCGAGGCGATCCGCGCAGGGGCGAGCGGGTTCCTCGTCAAGGACACGGAACCCGCCGAGCTGGTGCGCGCCGTGCGGGTCGCGGCCGCCGGTGACGCGCTCCTGTCGCCCACCGTGACGCGGCGGCTGCTGGCGCAGGTCGCGGAGTCCACCCGCGCGGTCAAGGCCGTGCCGGGACTCGACCACCTGACCGACCGTGAGCGAGAGGTGCTCGTCACGGTGGCGGAGGGGCTCTCCAACGACGAGATCGCGGCGAAGCTCTTCCTCAGCCCGTCGACGGTGAAGACGCACGTGTCGCGGACCATGACGAAGCTCGCCGCGCGGGACCGCGCGCAGCTCGTCGTGGCGGCCTACGAGTCAGGGCTCGTACGGCCCGGCTGGGGTTCCTGAACCCGCTCGCGACGGCACCACGGGGGTAGGCGGGAATCATCGCCGGGGTGACGACCCGGCGTCGCCCAACGGAGAGCCTGGAGGGGTCCTGTTGTCGAGGGTCTGCGCCGAGGCGCCGGCCCGGAGGAGGTGATGGCGATGTCCATCGAGGCATTGCCTGCCCTGGCGGACGGCGCCACCCACTGGGGTGGACCGTTCCCGTTCTTCTGGATCTTCCCGCTGTTCTGGCTCGTCGTGATCGGGCTGCTGATCTGGGCGTTCGCGCGCCGCCGTTCGCGCGGACACTGGGGCCCGCCGTGGGCCTGGGGTCCGCCCGCCGCCGGTTCGGCGGCGCCGTCGGCCGAGCAGGTCCTCGCGGACCGGTTCGCCCGCGGTGACATCAACGAGCAGGAGTACCGCGCGCGGCTCGGCGTCCTGCGCTCGACCGGCTCGACGCCACCCGGCGTCCCGCCGCAGCAGCCGCCTGCGCCGCCAGCCGGCTGATCCGGCGCCGCCGTCGTGGAAGATCCGTGCTCGCAACGGGCACGGATCTTCCACGCCCGGTGTCCTCACGCCAGTCAGAAGTCCCAGTCGTCGTCCGCACGACGCGGGTGGTGGCCTCGAATTGCGCGACCTGAATCGGCGAGTGCCGCAACCTCAAAGAGTCCAGTACCGGCTCTAACAGCCTGGACGCGCTGTAACATCGGGGGCTGCGACAAAGTCGATGATGTGTAATCCAACTGCCGCGCCCCCAAGAGGCCTTCGCCATCACGAACGGCCAGGGGGAAGCCTCACACTCACCCTAACCTTGCCCCGGACCGATGGGCTCGATGCGCCACGGCTTCATCGAATCGATCTGGATCGCTGAAAGCATCACGACCAGACCAATGCGCAGCCGTGAGCGATCGCGAACTCGTCGGCGACATTCTCGAGGAGCGTAGTCAAAGGACGGCCTGACGTCAGGGCGGCGCCATCCAATTCCTATTTCTACTGGACATTGTGACAACGATTCCTCGGTCACGTCCGGACTAAATGCCGACGAAGCTCCCAAATAGGCCAGCCTTCCATCACATCGCGTTGCGCGGTCGTCAGCTGATTTGCGAGGAACTCGGATTCTTCCCTGTCCCCGAGCAGTAGAGCGCACGCCAATTCCTGATGCACTGCCATCTCGTCTTGCGAATTCGCCGATGCTCGCTTCATTCGGCGTATTTCAGTCCGGTCGACGTCGGTGAGACCATGCCTCCGCCACGCGATCTGCCACTGGTTGAGCCGATGGACATCGCGTTCCCCATCCCTACGAATGATCCAATCGTTCAATCGCGCTGCACCATGGAGAAACTCCTCTTGGCGCGCACCACCAGAGTCGGCGCAGTTAAGGAGATCCCGCACGCACTGATTGGCGATGGTCACCGTGCTTTCCGAGTGTGCGATGCGTTCGTACGCCGCGTCGATCAGGTCGAGCCGGAGGTTCAATACCTTCGGTAGGTGCTCTGGTTCGACGATGTCGTAGGCGGTGACCGGGATTGTCACGTCACGATCATTCTGAGCAGCCCACCGAAGCATCTGAGGCGAAGCCGGATCGAACGGATCGATGAAGCGCCATGTGCCGGGCTCATGGCCGCGCACAGCCACAAGCATTACCGCCCAAGGGCCGAAGTTTACGAGCATACGTCCGGACTCTCCGCTGGTATTGCAAGGCGCGACTCCCTCGACGAAGACGCGATACAGCACGTCCAAATGCTCAATGTCCCTCTCCGTCATTCCCTCGAGGTCGATGAGTGCGCCGTCGAATTGGAATTTGTCGAATACCTCCTGGAGGCGACACAGGAACGCAAGGTGCCCTCGTATTTCTTCGATATCCGGGCCTTTGCTGGCCGGCACCTCGCCCAGCGTGAGAGTTCGATCTCCCAAGGCGATCTCGCCATTGTCAAAGATGCCGACCATGAACTCGACAGCACGCTTGCGTGCGACGAAGTTGCTCGGGCACGTAATGTTGATGTCGACGCCGCGCCCCTCGCCACCTTCGTGGATTACGATGGATAGGCCTTCGCCTAGCGCTACGCATGTCTGGTCGGAGGAGATTCTCTGAACCACGAAACTGTCGAAAGCCGCATTGCCTGCCACTACTCGGACATCCCGTTCACGCGCGACGTAGTCTTCAGGGAGGATTTCGAACTCACCGTCGAGAGGCACCTGGGAACCGTTCTCGGTCGTCACCTCCACTGCGAACGCTCCCTCGCCTGGACGCAGGCGCGTCGGCACATTGAAGTCCACCTCCTCGGCGGTCGAGATTGTAATATGCTTAATTGACTCGAACAGACGAGGATCAGTGGTGGCGAATGGGTTCTGCCGCGCGCCTACGCGGATTACCTCCACGATGCGCTCGACGGCACCTGGAAGGCGGGGCAGCTTTCTAAGTGGGATTGCGACGCTCTTCTGCTTCTCCGGAGCCGACGCCAGAATGCGGCGAATTTCGAACGGTACCAGTGCCGCGTATCTAGGAGTAGCCTTGGCCCGTTTCTGATCAACGTCGACGCACAGCAAGAGCACGCCGGCGTTCCTAAGGTGGGCCTCCAGCACCTCTCGCTTTAGCGAGAACGAAGCCGCCGTCCCCTTCCTGCTCGCGCGACCCTTGATCTGTACATTCACCCGCCCGAGCCAGTCCTTGTTCGCCCTGCTAAGCGATGAGTAGACGTCGATGTGACCATCGGTCAGCGGAACACGGTCGTGAGACGCGAGCACGCCCTCAAGATGGGGGCATCGGCTCAGGATCCTCATGATCTCCGCGACGGCTGCGGTCTCTGTGCTCATGAGCGATCCTGCACGCTTCGGGACCCGATCCGCGTTGCGCTCGCGAAGGGCCCCTGTTCGCGCCGGTGCAAGTCCCGCTTCCTCCACACGGATCCAGTCGGGAGACGTGTGCTCACGTTCACTCCTATCGGCCAACACCGTTGTGCTGTCGCGACGGGTTCGCCCGTCTGGCGAGCACTCTCACCACGTCAACGAAGCGTCGCCGCGTGCACGACCGTAGTCGGGTGCACCAACACGATACGAGGCGCCGCGCGGACTGAACGGATCGCGCCGCTGCCTGGGTCCAGGGCCTTGACCTCTGCCTCGTTGCTTCCTGGCGGCAACGGGGATAGCTCCGCACGAACGACTCTGTTGGCTTGCGCCAGAGCATCGCTGCGAAGCGCTACCAGCTGCATGACCGCTTCGAGTCGCTCACCACTGATCTGCCCGGCGACCCCGACGCCGCTGGGGCATCACGGCTGAATCCGGTTCTGTAGTCGCTCCCGGTCGCGGCCGCGCCCGCAGCGTTCACCATGGGAGCCTTTGGCGCCGGGGCAGTTGACCGGTCCTGATCAACTCCAAGACGCCCCGTTGCCCGCGCCGGGTCGCGGAGCCGCGAGCGGCCCAGGCGTGCCTGAGCCGCCTCGCCTCTGGCGCGGCTCGCCCTGTCCAGTGCGCTGCAGCCACCGCCGAGCCGCTGCACACGTGTACCGCCGTCCGTCACCGACCTCGTGGATCCATTAAGAGTCGGCACGCACATTGGGCACTCCTCGGGCTGCCGGTGGGCGCTACTACGCTGTCAGAAGTCCCAGTCGTCGTCCTCGGTGTTGACCGCCTTGCCGATGACGTACGAGGAGCCCGAGCCCGAGAAGAAGTCGTGATTCTCGTCGGCGTTCGGCGACAGCGCGGCGAGGATCGCCGGGTTGACGTCGGTCTCGTCCTTCGGGAACAGCGCCTCGTACCCGAGGTTCATCAGCGCCTTGTTCGCGTTGTAGCGCAGGAACTTCTTGACGTCCTCGGTCAGGCCGACCTCGTCGTACAGGTCCTCGGTGTACTGGACCTCGTTCTCGTACAGCTCGAAGAGCAGCTCGTACGTGTACGACTTGATCTCCTCGCGCTGCTCCGGCGCGAGCGCCTCCAGCCCGCGCTGGAACTTGTACCCGATGTAGTACCCGTGCACGGCCTCGTCGCGGATGATCAGCCGGATCAGGTCCGCCGTGTTCGTGAGCTTCGCGCGGCTCGACCAGTACATCGGCAGGTAGAAGCCGGAGTAGAACAGGAACGACTCGAGCAGCGTCGAGGCGACTTTGCGCTTGAGCGGCTCGTCGCCCCGGTAGTACTCCATGACGATCTCGGCCTTGCGCTGCAGGTTGGAGTTCTCCTCCGACCACCGGAACGCGTCGTCGATCTCGCGGGTGGAGCACAGCGTCGAGAAGATCGACGAGTAGCTCTTCGCGTGCACCGACTCCATGAACGCGATGTTCGTGTAGACGGCCTCCTCGTGCGGCGTCAGCGCGTCCGGGATGAGGCTGACGGCGCCGACCGTCCCCTGGATCGTGTCCAGCAGCGTGAGCCCCGTGAAGACCCGCATCGTGAGCGTCTTCTCGACGTCGGTCAGCGTGCCCCACGACGGGATGTCGTTGGAGACGGGCACCTTCTCGGGCAGCCAGAAGTTGTTGACGAGCCGGTTCCAGACCTCGAGGTCCTTCTCGTCCTGCAGGCGGTTCCAGTTGATCGCCGAGACCCGGCTGACCAGCTTGAGCTTTCCAGTTGGTGTCATGGGAGCATCGTTCCTTCGGACGTGCCCGAGGAGGCGGCTCCATCCTCGACGCAGTACTTGCAGGCCGTGCTGGTACGGCCCTTGTTCGTGTGATATCTCGTGTGCGCGCTTCGTGCGCTCTTCGGACGCGGAATTCCCTTGGTGGCGGCCGACTGCTTCGCCCGGGTCTCCGGGCTCGTGACCTTCCCGAAGTTCGGGTTCCCCTCGCCCCGCCGCGCTTTCGAAAGCGCCTCCCGCGACTCGAGCGACATCACGTGGCCGAAGCTGGGGTGATCCGGGCCGAACTTGCCGAAGTTCGGGTTCGCCGGGCCGGCGTTGGTTCCCTTGCGCTGCCGAGCCCACTGTTCGCGTTGCTCCGGCGAGTGGTGGCGGCCGTGGAATGGATTCAGCTCCCCAGGTCGGCTGACACCCTTGCGGCCGGTCGAACGCAGCCTCGCAGCTTCGCGCTGCTCCTGCGTCCACACGACTCCGGTCGGTCCGAGACCACCCTCGGACACGTTGAGCAAGCGGTGCCCACCTTCGCGGAGCTGCCTGATCCAGCCGATCTCGAGGTCACCGAGATCCTCGGGACCGGTGTAGACCTGGTCGAGGAGGTCGACCACGATCGCGTCGGAACCGTGCTTGCGCAACCAGTCGCACAGGGGTGTCTTTGTGCCAAGGCGTGCGTTCTTGACGTGTTGCGCCAGCCTGACGTCGATCGGCTTGGTCGTGATCCCCACGTAGCGATACTCGAGCGAGTCAACGCGTCGAATGCCGTAGACGGATCCGACGAGAGTCAATCGCGCGACGAGTTCGTCGATCATCGGGCGTCGCCGTCACAGCACGCAGGAGACACAGTTCTCCACCTCGGTCCCTTCCAAGGCGATCTGGCGCAGCCGGATGTAGTAGAGCGTCTTGATGCCCTTGCGCCACGCGTAGATCTGGGCCTTGTTGATGTCGCGGGTGGTCGCGGTGTCCTTGAAGAACAGCGTGAGCGACAGCCCCTGGTCCACGTGCTGCGTCGCGGCGGCGTACGTGTCGATGATCTTCTCGTAGCCGATCTCGTACGCGTCGGCGTAGTACTCGAGGTTGTCGTCGGACAGGTACGGCGCCGGGTAGTAGACCCGCCCGATCTTGCCTTCCTTGCGGATCTCGATCGGGGCGACGATCGGGTGGATCGAGCTCGTCGAGTGGTTGATGTACGAGATCGACCCGGTCGGCGGGACCGCCTGCAGGTTCTGGTTGTAGATCCCGTGCTCCATCACCGACGCCTTGAGAGCCTGCCAGTCGCTCTGCGTCGGGATGTGGACCTCGGCGTCCGCGAACAGCTGCGCCACGCGGTCCGTAGCCGGCTCCCAGACGCCGTCGGTGTACTTGTCGAAGAACTCGCCGCTCGCATACTGCGACTCGGAGAACCCGGCGAACGCGCTGCCCCGCTCGATCGCGATCTGGTTCGACGCGGCGATCGCGTGGTAGAGGACCGTGTAGAAGTAGATGTTCGTGAAGTCCACACCCTCGGCCGAGCCGTAGTGGATCCGTTCGCGGGCGAGGTAGCCGTGCAGGTTCATCTGCCCCAGGCCGATGGCGTGCGAGTCGTTGTTGCCCTTCTCCACCGAGGGCACCGACCAGATGTGGGTCTGGTCGGACACGGCGGTGAGCGACCGGATCGCGACGCCGACGGTCTTGCCGAGGTCGGGCGAGTCCATCGCGTGCGCGATGTTGAGCGAGCCGAGGTTGCAGGAGATGTCCTTGCCGGTGTCCGCGTAGGACAGGTCGTCGTTGAACGACGACGCCGTCGAGACCTGGAGGATCTCCGAGCACAGGTTGCTCATCGTGATCCGGCCCTTGATCGGGTTCGCCCGGTTCACCGTGTCCTCGAACACGATGTACGGGTAGCCGGACTCGAACTGGATCTCCGCGAGCAGCTGGAAGAACTCGCGCGCCTTGATCTTCGTCTTGCGGATCCGGGCGTCGTCGAGCATCTCGTAGTACTTCTCCGTCACCGAGATCTCGGAGAACGGGACGCCGTAGACGCGCTCGACGTCGTACGGCGAGAACAGGTACATGTCCTCGTTCTTCTTCGCGAGCTCGAACGTGATGTCCGGGATGACGACGCCGAGGGAGAGCGTCTTGATCCGGATCTTCTCGTCGGCGTTCTCGCGCTTGGTGTCGAGGAACCGCAGGATGTCGGGGTGGTGCGCGTGCAGGTACACGGCGCCGGCCCCCTGGCGCGCGCCCAGCTGGTTCGCGTAGGAGAAGGAGTCCTCGAGGAGCTTCATCACGGGGATGACGCCGGAGGACTGGTTCTCGATCTTCTTGATCGGGGCGCCGTACTCGCGGATGTTCGACAGCAGGAGCGCGACGCCGCCGCCACGCTTCGACAGCTGCAGCGCCGAGTTGATGCCGCGCGCGATCGACTCCATGTTGTCCTCGATGCGCAGCAGGAAGCACGAGACGAGCTCGCCGCGCTGCGCCTTCCCGGCGTTGAGGAACGTCGGGGTCGCGGGCTGGAACCGCCCGCTGATGACCTCGTCGACGAGCTCGAGCGCGAGCTGCTCGTCGCCGTCGGCCAGCGTGAGCGCCACCATGACCACGCGGTCCTCGAACCGCTCGAGGTAGCGCTTGCCGTCGAACGTCTTGAGCGTGTACGAGGTGTAGTACTTGAACGCGCCGAGGAACGTGGTGAAGCGGAACTTCTTGGCGTACGCGACGTCGAAGATGTGCTCGACGAACTCGCGCGAGTACTTCCCGAGCACCTCGGACTCGTAGTACCCGTGCTCGACCAGGTAGTCGAGCTTCTCCTTGAGGTTGTGGAAGAAGACGGTGTTCTGGTTGACGTGCTGCAGGAAGTACTCGCGGGCCGCGGAGCGGTCCTTGTCGAGCTGCAGCCTCCCGTCCGGGCCGTAGAGGTTGAGCATCGCGTTGAGGGCGTGGTAGTCCATGCCCTCGTCCGCGCGCGCCGCTACGCCGGGATCTGTGAGCGTTGTAGCCAAAATCGTCCCAATCCCTCTCGGACGCGCAGGACGTCCTGGTCGGTTCCTAGCAGTTCGAAGCGGTACAGGTACGGCACGTCGCACTTGGCCGCGATGATGTCGCCGGCGATGCAGAACGCCTCGCCGAAGTTGGTGTTGCCGGCGGCGATCACACCGCGGACGAGCGACCGGTTGCCCGGGTCGTTGAGGAACTTGATCACCTGCTTGGGCACGGCGCCGAGGCCGTTGCCACCGCCGTACGTCGGGACGATGAGCACGTACTCGTCCTCCGCGCGGAGGAACGGCTCGGTGGGGCGCAGCGGGATGCGGTCCGCGGCCAGGCCGAGCTTCGCCACGAATCGGTGCGTGTTCTCCGACACCGAGGAGAAGTACACGAGTCGCGACATGCTCTGCCCTGGTTCCCTGCCGGTGGTGCTGGTGCTACGAGGGCGCCCCGATCGATCCGGGACGCCGGGGTGGCCGCGATGGGCGGCCCCGTCGAGAAGGTCAGGCGACCGCTGCCACCGAGCCGGCGCCCTCGGCGAGCGCGCGGATCTTGTCCGGCCGGAAGCCCGCCCAGTGGTCGCCGTTCGCGAGGACGACCGGCGCCTGCTGGTAGCCGAGCGCCTTGACGGACTCGAGCGCCTCGGCGTCCATCGTCAGGTCGACGACGGTGAAGTCCAGGCCGTGCTTGCGCAGCGCGCGGTGGGTCGCGTCGCACTGGACGCAAGCCGGCTTGCTGAAGACGGTGATGCTCATGCCGATCTCCTTCGTGCGAGGCGGTTCCGCCGGTGTAACTACATGCGTGTCATTCCATCGGCGGTGTGCTCCGCCCCAGGTTTGGAACACTACACCTAGTGGTTCGGCACTGCCATCACCCCAAGACCTTGTGTCGACACGGCGTGTCGTCCCCATCCTGTGCACACCGGACCCCGCGCTGCCTGTGGACGACGGCGTCGATCCTTGAGTCCACGCGGAAGCCTGCGGTACCCACCTGTGGACAGCCCGTGCGGCGCTGTGCGCACGCACGCCACGGACGCTGTCGTCCCCGGCCGGAACACCTCCGAAAGAGGTCGACCGCCTCGGCGTGTCGCACGTGCGCAGGAGCTCGTCCACCCCTCCACGATCCCACCGACCACCGACATCGCCGCGGGGTCGCGGAGGGGCCGGCGAAAGGGGTCGGCGGGCGGACCTACCCCCAGGGATCGGCGGGCTCGCGCCGCCGACCGTCGTCGCGGCGTCGGCTCCGGAGGTAGATCACGAGCAGCACCACGAGCGCGACGCCCAGCACGGGCAGGCGCACGTCGTAGTACCGGGACGCCGCGATCGCGCCGAGGATCGCCGGCGCGGCGAGCGCCAGCACCACCAGCCAGGCGACGACCCGACGGGTCCGGGGTTGCACGGACGCCTCAGTCGACGACGGCGAGCGCGTCGATCTCCACCAGCATCTCCGGCCGAGGCAGGCCGGTGAACACGGTCGTCCGGGACGGGAGGACCTCCCCCGCGTGCTCCGCGACGAACGCGCCGTAGGCCTCGTTCATCGACGCGAAGTCACCCTCGTGACGCAGGTACACGCGCAGCATGACGACGTCGGCGAACGAGGCGCCCCCGGCCTCGACGATCGCCTTCACGTTGCGCAGCGTGAGCGTCGTCTGCGCCGCGACGTCGCCGGGGTGCCGGTACGCGCCGGTGGCCGCGTCCACCGGCCCCTGCCCGGACACCTGCAGGATCGGGCCCTTGCGCACACCCTGCGAGAACGTGTGCGCGGGGGGCGGGGCGTCCGACGTCAGGATCGCCACCTTCGCGCCGCTCGACGGTGCGGCGTCGGCTGCGGTGCTGGTCTGCTCGCTCACGGGTCTCCTCGTGGTCCGGGGCCGACGCTCGCGTCGCGGCGGATGCCACGATGGGCCCTTGCCCCTCACGCTACCCGCGGAGACGCCCATGGCCCACGCCTCGTCGAGCGACGCGCTCGGCACCACCCCGCCCCGCCTCGGCCCCGAGCACAAGTCGTTCCCGCCGCGTGCGTGGGGGCGGACGGCGGCCGGCGCCGGGCTCCGGCTGCGGGACCTCGCCACGCCGGTGCTCACGCTCGACGCCGCCGCGCTCGAGCACAACCTCGCCACGCTCGCCGCGTGGTGCGCCGAGCACGGCGTCGACCTCGCCCCGCACGGCAAGACGACGATGGCCCCGCAGCTGTGGCACCGCCAGCTGGACGCCGGTGCGTGGGCCATCACCGTCGCGACGCCGTGGCAGGCCCAGGTCGCCCGCGCGGCCGGCGTGCCGCGCATCCTGCTCGCGAACGCCCTCGTCGACCCGGCCGGCATCGCCTGGGCCGCCTTCGCCGTCGCCGACGACGCCGGCCCCACCGAACTCCTCAGCTGGGTCGACGGCGTCGACGGGGTGGCGCGCCTCGAGGACGCCCTCGCCTCCCACGGCGCACCCGTTCCGCTCGACGTGCTCGTCGAGCTCGGCACCGCCCGCACCGGGGCGCGCGGGGTCGACGCGGCGCTCGCCGTCGCCGCCGCCGTGCGGCGCAGCCCCCACCTGCGCCTCGCCGGCGTCGCGGGCTACGAGGGTGCGGCGGCGCACGACCGCTCCGACGAGGCGGTCGCCGCCGTCCGGGCGTACGTGGCCGACGTCGTCGCGCTCCACGACGCGGTGGACGGTTCGTACGAGGTCCCGACGCCGGTGCTCACCCTGGGCGGGAGCGCGTTCCCCGACCTCGTGGTCGACGGCGTCGCCGGCCTGCGCGACGGGGTGCGCGTGGTGCTGCGGTCCGGCGCGTACGTGCTGCACGACGACGGGTTCTACGCCTCCGTCACGCCGTTCGGGCGGGGCGCCGCCGGGGGCGACGTGCCGCTCCGCTCGGCGATGCACGCCTGGGCGCGCGTCGTGTCCCGGCCGGAGCGCGGCCTCGCGCTGCTCGACGCCGGCAAGCGCGACGTCCCGTACGACGAGGGGCTGCCGACGCCGCAGCTCGTCGCCGGGGCGGGGGTGGTGGGGCGGGCGGCCCTGGCCGGGGCGCACGTCTCGGCGCTCAACGACCAGCACGCGTTCCTGCGGCTGCCGCGCGACGACGCGTGGGGCGCCGCCGACGACCCGCTCGGCGTCGGCGCCGTCGTCAGGCTCGGCCTGTCGCACCCGTGCACGGCGATGGACAAGTGGCGGCTCGTCCCCGTGGTCGTCGGCTCCGCCGACGAGGATCCCGACCTCGACGCCCCGGTGACCGACGCCGTCGCCACCTACTTCTGACTGCGGCGAACCTCGCACCTCGCGTCGAACGTCGCACTCTGGGGTGCGAGGTTCGACGCGGAGTGCGAGGTTCGGCGCCTACGGCACGAGGTGCCCGGCCGCCCGGAACAGCTCGTACCACTCCGCCCGCGTCAGCGGGAGGTCGGAGCCCTGCGCCGCACCGGTCACGCGCTCCGGCGTCGTCGTGCCGAGCACCACCTGCATCTGCGCCGGGTGCCGCGTGATCCACGCCGTCGCGACGGCGATCGGTGGCACGTCGTACGCAGCGGCCAGGCGGTCGATGACGGCGTTGAGCTCCGGGTGGTCCGGCGAGCCCAGGAACACGCCGGTGAAGAAGCCGGCCTGGAACGGCGACCACGCCTGGATCGTGATGTCGTGCAGCCGGCAGTAGTCGAGCACCCCTCCGTCGCGGTCGACGGCCTGGTCCTCGCCGGCCATGTTCGCCGACACGCCCTGCGCGATCAGCGAGGCGTGCGTGATCGACAGCTGGAGCTGGTTCGCGACGAGCGGCTGGGTCACGTACTTCTTGAGCAGCTCGATCTGGCCGGGCGTGTGGTTGGAGACGCCGAAGTACCGCACCTTCCCGGCGGAGGCCAGGTCGTCGAACGCCCGGGCGACCTCCTCCGGCTCCACCAGAGCGTCCGGCCGGTGGAGCAGCAGGATGTCGAGGTAGTCGGTGCCGAGGGCGGCGAGCGAGCCGTCGACCTGGCCCACGAGGTGGTCGTAGGAGAAGTCGTAGCGCAGGCCGCCGGCCCCGGGCACGATCCCGGCCTTCGACTGGATCACGATCTCGGCGCGCTGCGACGGCGTCAGCCGCATCGCCTCGGCGAAGCGGCGCTCGCAGCCGTGGTCGCCACCGTAGATGTCGGCGTGGTCGACGAAGTCGATGCCGGCGTCGCGCGCGGTGCGCACGAGGTGACGGACGTCGTCGTCGGACATCTCGGCGATCCGCATGAGCCCGAGCACCACGTTCGGCACGACGAGCTCGGTCCCGGGCAGCGTGAACGTCTTCATGCGGGTCCTCCTGGGTGCTGGCGTGAGCGTGCACAGCGTGGCACACCGGTCGCGACGACGGACCGGGCGGCGCAGGGGATGCGACCGCCCGGCCCGCGTCACCCGGCGTCAGTGGTCGTGGCCGTCCTCGTGCTCGTCCTCGTGCTCGTGCTCCGCCGACGCGCCCGCCTCCACGTCCCCCGACACCCCGGCGATCTCGTTCGGCGTGACGCCAAGCTCCGCGCTCTGCCAGACCTCGCCCGTGGGGACGTCGACGGCGAGCACCCGGTTCGTGGCCGGGTCGGTGACGTACACCGAGCCGTCGAGCGTGAGGATCGCCGGCCGCGGCGACTGCCACTCCTCCGGCTCCTCCCAGGGCTCGATCACCGGGATGGAGGCGGTGAGGTCGCCCGTCGCCGGGTCGATGACGTGGACCTGGCCGTCGGTCCCGAGAACGAGCGCCTCGCCGTCGTCGCCACGGGCGAGGGAACGGAACGTGTAGCTCGCGGGCAGGTCGACGAGGCGCATCTCCCCGGAGCGCGTGTCGACGAGGGACACGCGGGTGGGCCGCTCGAGCTCCGCGTCACGGTCCGACTTGTAGTCGCCCAGCACGATCGGCGACGCCTCGCTGCCCGCCTGGTTGCCGATCCTGCCGTAGGCGTCCGGGCTCGCGACCTTCGTGACGACGCCGTCGAGCACGACGAGCACGCCGTCCTCGCAGCCGACGACGACCGCCTCGTCAGCGGCGACGGCCTCGCCGTGCACGCCGGGGCACTCGTCGGACGCGGCGATCTCCTGGCCGGCGGCGTCGAGCACGCGGATGCCGGTCCGGGCCTCCTCGGTGCCCTCCGAGACGACGAGCGTGCCGTCGGAGAGCTCGACGGCGACGCCGTGGTGCGCCGACGGCGTGGTGTGCTCGCGGTCGACGTCGCCCAGCGCCACGTCTCCAGAGCCGGTGACGACGACGTGTCCCGTGGCGTCGTCGAACAGCGCCGTGCGCCCGTCGTGGACGACGACGTGGCCGGGCGTCCCTGCCTCGTAGACGACGTCGGTGAGCACCGGCGGCGCCGTGTAGTAGTGCGCGTGGTCGCCGTGCGCGACCGCCCACGCTCCGGCGTCGAGCACCTGGAAGCCGCCCGACGTGGAGACGACGAGGTGGCGGCCGTCGCCGGCCGGGTTGAGCCGGTTGAAACCGGCGAGCTCGATGTCGTCGACCACCTCGAGGGTGGCGGCGTCGAGGACCTGGATCCCGCCGTCGTACGTGACGGCGAGGCGCGGGGTGGCGGTGGCTGCCTCGGTCGCGTCGGACGTCGGCGCCTCCTCGGTCGCGGCGGGCGCCGCGCCGTCGTCGCCGGTGCCGCCCTCGCCCTCGGTGGCGCAGGACGCGAGCAGGACGGCCGGGAGGACCAGGCCCAGTGTCGTGGCGACGAGGCGTCGCCGGTGGAGTCGGGCGTCAGATGTCATCGGTGGACCTTCGTGACGGAGGAGCAGGACGTCGAGCACGCTATCAGTAACGAGAGTCATTCTCATTCATGGCCGAGACGCGCGGGACGTGGCACGGCCGCGTGCGACCCTGAGCCGCGGAAACCTGTCAGACTGTGCCGGCCCACGACTACCGGACGTGCGAGGAGACCATGGACGAGTCATCGGCGAGCCTGCTGGGCGACTGGGACTTCGATCCCGCGCACACGCGGATCGGGTTCTCGGCGAAGCACGCGATGGTGACCACGGTCCGTGGCGCGTTCAACGACGTCACGGGCTTCATCCACGCGGACCTGGAGGACCTGAGCCAGTCCTCCGTGAACGTGACGCTCGGCGCAGCGAGCGTCGACACGCGCAACAGCCAACGTGACGACCACCTGCGCAGCCCCGACTTCTTCGACGTCGAGAAGTGGCCCGAGATCACGTTCGTGTCGACGAACATCGACCAGATCGAGGACCAGGACTTCGCCGTGTCCGGCGACCTGACGATCCGCGACGTGACGCGCCAGGTCATGCTCCCGATCACGCTGATCGGGGTGCAGCAGGACGCCACGGGGTCGCTGCGCGCCGGGCTGGAAGGCTCTCGGCGGATCAACCGCCGCGACTTCGGGCTCGAGTGGAACATGCCGCTCGACGCCGGAGGCCTCCTGGTCTCCGAGCGCATCACTCTCGAGTTCGAGATCTCCGCGATCAAGCGCGCCGAGTAGGACCGTGGGCACGGATCGCACGCCCGCCGCCGCTCTCGACGTCGCGACGGCGACGCGCATGTGGCAGGCGTACGCGGAGGCCCGACCAGCCGCCGTCGCCGCCTGCCCGGAGTACACGGTCGAGCGGTTCGGCGACTCGGCAGCGCTCGCGGACGAGCTCCTGAGCTGGGTGCTCGGCGGCGGGAAGCGGGCCACGTCCGAGCTCGTCGCCGAGTTCGGCGCCCGTGGTGACGACCTCCCGCGCATCGGCTCGCACTGGATCGCGTGCGACGGCGCCGGGACGCCGCGGGTGATCCTGCGGTCCGTGGAGCTGCGGATCGGCACGATGGACTCGGTCGACGAGGACTTCGCCGTCGACGAGGGCGACGGCACCCGCGAGATCTGGCTCGAGGAGCACAGCGCGTACTGGACGCGGACGTGCGCGGCGCGAGGCGCCGTGCTCACCGGCGACGACGAGGTCGTCTTCGAGCGTTTCCGCGTCGTCTGGCCACCGGAGCACGCGGACCCCGACCTCGCCTGACCCCTTCACGAGAGGATCTCTGCGTCACCGCGAGAGGATCTCTGCGTCACCGCGAGAGGATCTCTGCGCCGTCAGGGCTTGCGGGCCTCGATGAGGAACCGGGACGAGTGCGCGACGAACGGGCCGTTCGTCTGGATGAGGTCGTGCAGCTCGCGCAGGCGGTCGCGGTGAGCCCCGACGGTGAACCCGGGCACGATCCAGATGACCTTGCGCAGGAAGTAGACGACGGCACCGACGTCGCGGAACTCCATCCGCAGCCGCTCGAGGCGCACGTCGACGACGTCGAGTCCGGCCGCCGTCGCCGCCGCCACCGCGTGGTCGGGATGGCGCGAGAGGTGCGCCTCCTGCGGCTGCGGGCCTAGGAAGAACTCGCTCAGCTCGAACACGCTCGACGGCCCGACCTCCTGCGACAGGTACGTACCGCCGGGAGCGAGGACGCGCGAGATCTCCGTCCAGTGCGCGCGCACCGGGTGGCGGCTCGTGACCAGATCGAACGCGGCGTCCGCGAACGGGAGGGGTGGGTCGTCGTCGTCGTCCGCCACGACGACGACGCCGAGCGGGTGCAGCAGCGCCGTGGCCTTGGCCACGTTGGGCGGCCAGCCCTCAGTGGCGACCGCCAGGGGCGGTTTGGTCAGGACGCCGGCGAGGACCTCGCCGCCTCCGGTCTGGATGTCGAGCGTGGCGCTCGCGCGGGCCATCCGCTCGCCCAGGAGGCGCGCGTATCCCCACGAGGGGCGCTCCTCCGTGGCGCGGCCGTCCAGCCATGAGAAGTCCCAGCCCTCGACCGGCTCGGAGGCGGCCTCGGCGACGAGCTCGTCGAACGTGCGGTCCATGCTCCAGATGCTCGCAGCAGGGCCGACGCCGGTCACGGGCTTTGCGGACGCGCAGCGGAGTGCTCAGCGGAAGATCGAGGAGCGATGGACCCACCCGTCGCGCTCCCAGTGCACGTCACGGGGCCGTCACGGTCGTCACACGGAAGGCGACGGCGACCGTTCGCGGCGTCGGCCAGGGAGGCCGCGGCGGGGTGGGTGGGGCGCGGGCGGCGCATCCCAGTCGATCGGAGCGCTGGTCATCGCGGGTTCCGCATCATTGACGACGGCGTCATGCCGCGGCACCGTATCCGCCGATGGCGCTCGTTCGACGGAGTTCCCGTGATCGCCCGACGGACGGTTCGCGCACGTTCCGCCGAGGCCTTTCGCGACCCGGCGCGTCGCCCGGGGTGGAAGGATGCCGTGATGCCCGTCGAGCTCCGACCCTGGCGCCCCGAGGACGCCCCGCACCTGAGACGCGCCCGTGCGACGAGCCCGGATCTCGCGACGCAGCTCGGCGCCGTCGACCTGTCGACCGACGAGGCGTGCTCGGAGTTCATCGCCGGGCATCTCGGGCTGAGCACGACGGCGACGCACCATGCGATCGTGAGCGACGGCGTCGTCGTCGGGAACGTCGGCCTCACGCACATCGACCGCCGGCACGACACGGCCTGGGTGTCGTACTGGCTGTCGGCGGCGGCGCGTGGGCGAGGGCTCGCGGCCCCCGCGGCGGCCACCGTCGCCCGCTGGGCGTTCCGCGATCTCGACCTGTACCGGCTCGAGCTCGGGCACCGCCTGAACAACCCCGCGTCGTGCCGGGTCGCGACGGCGGCCGGCTTCGTGCCGGAGGGCGTCGAGCGGGCGAAGCTGCGGTACGGCGACGAGCGGTTCGACGTCGAGACGCACGCGCGACTGCGCACCGACGTCCCGCCGGCGCTCGAGAAGCTCTCGTTCACGCCGCCGGTGCCGGCCCTGTCGGGCTGACGCCTCCGGCGCTACCGCACCGCCGGATCCCGTCCGCCACGGGGCAGCCGCAGCACGCGGGACACCCCTGGGGCCTCGGGATCGTCGACGATCTCCACGCCGTCGAGCCAGCTCGCGACGACGTGGGCCAGCTCCGCCGGGTGGGAGAAGTTCACGACGTGGGCAGCACCCTCGATGACCACGACCGTGACGTGGTCCGGCGCCAGACGACCCACCTCGCGCACGCGCCAGGGCGGGGGCATCAGCGGGTCCCGCGTGCCGATCACCGCGAGTGTGGGCACCGGCGTGCGAAGAAGCCGCTCGAGCGACGGGAAGCGCGTCAGCTCGCGGAAGAGCCGGAACGTCGACGGGAGGCCGAAGCGCACGTAGTCGGGCACCACGATGGTCGCCATGCGTGGGTTCTCGCGGACGGCGTCGCGACCGAGCTGCCGCAGGGCGCGCGCCAAGGGCTGGTTGTGCACGCCGCCCGCGGGTGACACGAGAACCGCTCCCGCGACGCGGTCCCTCGCCTCGTGCGCGACCTCGAGGATGACGGGACTGCCCATGGAGTTGCCCAGCAGCACGACGCGCTCGAGCTCCAGCTCGTCGAGCAGCCCCAGCAGGCCGTGCGCGATGGCCGGGATGTCGAGCCCGGGACCCCATCCGACGCTGCGCCCGTGCCCCGGCAGGTCCGGCACGAACGTGGTCCAGCGGTCGGCGAGGAGCTCCGCCGTCGGCATCAGCGAGACCCCCGAGACCCCGAAACCGTGCACGTGGACGATCGGGACGGTGCCGGGGACCTCCGGGCCGAGCCGCACGAAGACCGGACGCTCACCGACCGTGACCTCGCGTTCCTGCCAGCCGATCGGGCTCATGTCCGCATGCTCGCAGAGGAGCGCGCTCCCGGCATCGCCTGGCCGGCATTTCACCCGCCGTGGGTGAACTACCAGCGGCGGTGGCGCGGGACCGCCGCCCGGGGCGCGCGCCGGGGCGGGAACCCGTACGCGCGCAGGAGCAGGCGGACCACGCGCTGCCGGTGTCCCGCCCACGGCACGAGGAGCTCGGCCATGCCGGCGTCGTCGACGGCGGAACCCGTCAGAGCCCAGCCGACCGCGGCCGGCACGTGGAGGTCGCCGAAGCTCGGCGCGTCCGGATCGCCGTGAGCGCGCTGCAGGGTCTCGGCGGCCGTCCAGGCGCCGACGCCCGGGAGGGAGCGCAGGCGGCGCGACGCCTCCGGCCCGCCGCGGCCGAGCGCCAGGGTGCGCTCCAGCGCCGGCGCGACGGCGGCCGCCCGGGCGATCATCGCTCCGCGCGTCTCGCTGATGCCGGCCCGACGCCAGTCCCAGACGGGCACCCTGCGCCAGCCGTCGGCGTCGGGCGCCACCATGAGCCCGCCGGGCGCCGGACCGTCCGGACCGCTGCCGGGCGCTGGCACACCGTGCTTCCGGACGAGCGTCCGCCAGGCGCGGTGCGCCTCGGAGCTGTGGATGAGCTGCTCGAGCACGGCCGGGGCGAGCGCATCGAGCACGCGGGACGTGCGGGTGAGGCGCAGTCCGGGCTGCCGCCGTCGTGCCTCGCGGACGGCGGGGTGCGCGGCGGCGTCGAAGTCGGAGACGTCGTCGCCGGCCCCGCACAGCTCGGGCACGGAGGCGACCGCCCACTCGGCGCCGGCGCCCCATGCGTCGGCGTGGACGACGGCGTCGCGCGCCTCGATCCGCAGCGTGGCTGTTCCGTGGGGTGTGCGCAGCGCGACCCAGCCGCCGCGCGGACCGAGGGCCACCGTCGGGTCGTACGGGCCGTGGCGCAGCGGGGCGAGCGTCGCGCCGAGGTCGAGCGGGCCGCGGGGGTCGTACGTCGTCGAGGCGGCGGGAGCCGCGCCGCGCTCGCGCGGGGATCCCAGGTCCTGCGGGACGCCGTCGTCGACGATCGGGAGCGTGGCCACACCTCCACGGTAGGCCGACACCGCTCCGACCGTGTGACGAGGGTCCCGGGCACGCCGTTCGGGACCCTCATCACACGGTCGGTGGGACCGGACGGACCTGGGGCCGATCAGAGCGGCACACCCCGAACGGCGGCCGCCGCGCCCGGGGAGGGTCCGGGCGCGGCGGGTCGAGGCGTGACGGGCGCGGCCGGGGCAACCCCGCGCACCCGCCGCCCTCACCCCTGCGTCGAGCGCGCCGCGAACCGGCGTCGGAGCAGCACCCCGCCGGCGACGGCGGCAGCGGCGATGAGCACGAGCAGGCCGATGCTCGCGCCCGTGCTCGGCAGGGAGCCAGACGGGCCGTCGCCGTCAGGGGCAGGGCCGGCGTCGGTGGGGTCGCCGTCGCCGGGCCCGGGCACGCCCGGGTCGCCCGGGTCGGTCGGGTCGGTCGGCTCGGGTCCCGGGTCCACCGGCTCCTCCTGCGCCGGTGCGGCCACGAACGCCGTGGCGATCTCCTGGCTGAAGGCGTTCCCGGCCTCGTCCGCCGCGGTGACCCGCAGCGACACCGCACCGCCGGCGTCGGGCACCGGCACCGCGGCGTCGAACGCCCGGACGTGCTCCCGCTCGCCGACGAACGCGGCCGTCGGCGCGAGCGTTCCTGACCCGGCACCGGCCTCGGCGAGCTCGAGCGGCTGCCACGTGGCGCCGTCGTCCGTCGAGTACTCCGCGGCCACGGACGTGAGCGGTGCGGCGCCGGCGGCCCCGGCGAGGTGGCCGAGCTCGAGGCCGAGCGGCACGGGCTCGCCGTACGCCCTCTCGCCGCCGACGGTCCCGTCGATCGCGGCGTCGACGTCGTAGAACGCCTGAATCATCGGGAGCACCGCCTCCTCCTGGCTGGCCGAGGAGTCGAACTCCCACTCCGTCACGGTGGACGTGGACGTCGGGATCACCGAGGCGTCGTGCGTCGTCGTGTTCACGAACCGGAAGCGGGACTCACCCGCCGGGAGGTCCCACACAGTGAGGCCTTGGGCCGCCTGCTCCTTCACGAGAACGCCGTCGACGTACAGCTGGCCGTTCTGGGAGAAGCCGGGCATGCCGGACCACGTGTCCATCGCCCCGGTGTGCTGCACGCTCCCGCCGTCGGCCCAGCCCGGCACGTTGATCTGCACCGCGTCGGCCTGGCGGAACGGCGCCCAGTACCCGGCGCCGACGAACGGCCGCACGATCGGGGCGAACCAGGAGGCCTCGAGCTCCTCACCGGGCGCGTAGGACCGCACGACGTCCCGCACGCTCCACGTCGAGTCGACGTCGAGCACGTCCTGGTACCACCGCGCGTCGGTCGTGCTGACCCACTCGCGCCGCACGCTCGGCCGCTGGGTGGCGAACGGGAAGCCCTGACCCACATCGACGCCCGGCGCGAAGTCGTACCGGAACTCCCCCACGAGCCGGTCCTCGGTGCCGTGGTACGTCGTGGTGATGAGCGCGAGGTCGTCGGCGATCTTGGTCGGGTTCTCGGGGATCTCGCCGTCCGTGTAGAGCAGGACGTCGTACACGTCGTCGGCGACCGGCTTCCCGACGGCGTCGAGCGTCACCTCACCGGCCGCGAGCGCCGCGAGCAGCGCCTCGCCGCGCTCCCCGCTCACGACCACCACGGGCAGCGGCGCGTCGTTGCCGAGCTCGTCCCCGTACCACTCGAACACGTCCTCGGGCTGGACGACGACGAGCAGCGACGACCCGGCGGCCGCCGCGTTCACGGCGCGCTCCGGCGGGCTCACCTCGGCCGAGCCGCGCACGACGGCGATCCCGCCGTCCAGCGCGACGCCCGCGACGTCGTCGGCGCTCCCCGTCCCGAGATCGGTCGCCGGGCCTGAGACGTCGCCGTCGAGGTACGGCGCCGCGACCTGCTCGACAGGTTCCAGGTTCGTGCCGTCCAGCGTGAGGGTGACGCGTGGCTCGCGCAGGCGCCAGCGCGTGGTGAACCCGAAGCTCTCGGCGCTCTCCGCGACCAGCGGCTGCGCCAGCAGCTCGTCCACGAGGATCGGGATCATCGCCGAGCCCATCATCCCCTCGACGCTGTAGTCCATGCGGCGGTTCTCGAACGCCAGACCGTCGCGCCCGACGTCGACCGTCACCGGGTCGGCAGCCCGGACGTCGAGGTCCACCACCGTGTCGCCGTCGAGCACGATGTCCGGGTCGCCGACCAGGGCGACGGCGTCGACACCGGGCGCCGTCTCGACGTCGGGAAACGCCATGGCGCTGTACCGCCCGGCGGGCAGGCGCAGCGTGGTCTCGCCGTCGACGGGGATGCTCTCGGCGCTCTGCGTGTCGAGGTTGAAGAACATCGCGTACAGCGCGGCCGGCTGGCCGTCGATCCCGGTGGCGCGCAGCGTGAGGTCGTAGCGCTCCGCCTCGGTGATCATGCCGATCGAGGTGCGCGTCACCGGTTCGCCGGCCACGGAGGCGACGAGCGTGCCGGACAGCTGCTGCCCCGGCTCGATCGCGCTGTGGTCGCCGCTGAGCGTGACGGACGCCGTCCCGTTCGCCGGCACCGTCACCTGGTTCTGCGGCAGCACGACAGCGTCCTCGGCGGCGAGCGCGCCGGGTTCGATGCCGCCCCCGCCGTCGCCGTCGCCCGGGGTCTCGACGGCGACGGTCAGTGCGAGGTCGAGCGTCACGTCGGCGTCGGACCGGTTCGTGAACGTCACCTCGCGCTCGAGCGGCCCGGAGGACTCGCCCCAGGGCAGCATCCCGAAGTCGGCGCTGCCGGTCGCGAAGACGTCACGTTTGACGACGGCGAGCGCGTCGACGACACCGCTGCCGGCCTGGTACGCCGTGAACCCGAGGTCGGTCGCCGAGCTGACGAGGAGGTCCTTGAGCTGCGCGCCCGTCAGCGTCGGGTCGGCCTGGAGCGCGATGGCGGCAGCACCGGAGACGTGCGGCGTCGCCATCGAGGTGCCGTCCATCGTCGTGTACGCGCCCTCGCCCGGGGAGTACTGCGAGCGGGCGGCGGTGATCTGCGACCCGGGTGCGCTGACGTCCGGCTTGAGCGCGCCGGAGCCGGAGAGCGGCCCCTGGCTCGTGAACCAGGAGAGGTCGCCCGTGAGGTCGTCGATCGAGCCGATCGTGAGCGCACCCGATGCCGCGGCCGGCGACCCGATCGTGCCCGGGGCGCCGTTGTTCCCGGCGGCGACGACGAACAGCGTGCCCGTCTCGGCGGTGATCGTGTTGAGCGCCTCGGACATGATGTCCGTGCCGTCGGACGCCTCGCGGCTGCCGAGGCTCATGGAGACGACGTCGGCGTTCGCCGCGCCCCACTCCATCCCGGCGATGATCCACGAGCTCAGGCCCTCGCCGACGTCGGACAGCACCTTGCCGACCAGGAGGTCGGCACCCGGTGCGACGCCGCGGTACGCGCCGTCGGACGCGGCGCCCGAGCCGGCCACCGTCGACGCGACGTGCGTGCCGTGGCCGTTGACGTCCTCGACGCCCTCCCCCGGCACGAAGCTCTGCGTCTCCACGACCACGTCGGCGAGGTCCGGGTGACCGGCGTCGACGCCGCTGTCCAGCACCGCCACCCGGACGCCCGAGCCATCGAACCCGGCGGCCCACGCCTCCGGTGCGTGGATGTACCCGACGCTCGTGTCGAGGTACGCCTCGACCGGGGCGTCGAGGTGGATCGCCTCGATGCCACCGGCGAACGTCGCGGCGCCCGCACCGAACGCCTGCGGGCCGGAGGTCAGCTCCGCCCACGCCTGCTCGGCGGCGTCGCGGTCCGCGCCGCCCGCCGCGCCGCCGATGCTCGACAGCGCCAGCTCGAGGTCGAGCCCGGTCACAGGTGCGGCGCTGAACCCGCGCGCCTCGGTGTACTCGACGATCACCGGCGTCGCGTCGACCGACGCGTCGTCGAACCCGTACTCCACGAGCTGCGTGACGTCGAACAGGTCGTCGTCGAGCGCCCCGGCCGCGAGGTACGGGAGGGCAGCCTCCGGGACCACGTGAATGTCGCCGTCGGCCACGTACGTCTGGACGACGGCGCCAGGGTCCACCGGCTCGACGTCGACCGTCTGCGTGCCGTCGGCCAGGTTCGTCAGGGTGACGACGTCGCCCGTGATGAGGGTGACGGTGTGCCGACCGGCGGTGCCGTCGGCCGAGACCGCACCCGGCCCGGCTCCCGGCGGCTCGCTCGTCCCGGAGCCGTCGTCCGGTTCGGCGGAGGCGAGGGCGGAGGACGAGAGCACGACGGCGGTCGCCGCGAGCCCTGCGAGCAGCGTGCGGCGCTGGTGGCGGGCACGCGACGAGGTGGGGGTGGACGGAGCGCGCACGGGTGGCCTTCCAGATACGAACGGCGGAATGGACACAAAGTGCCACAGGGCTGGTGCAGCATGGGTGTCGTCTTTCCGCCATGGCGGATGCTCGACACGGGAGTGGGCGCACATGCTCGAAGGGATCGGGCTGGACGAGGAGTCCGCGCGCGTCTATCGCGCCCTGGTGGAGCGGCCGTCGTCGACGTCCGCGGAGCTGGCGCCGGACGTCGGGCTCGCGCCGAGCCGGGTCGCGGAGATCCTGGGAGCGCTGGAGACGGCGGGTCTCGCCGCGCGGCAGGGTGCGGACTCCGAGCGCGCCGTCGCGTCACCGCCAGGGGTAGCGCTGCGCGCGCTGCTGGCGGAGCAGGAACGGCGGCTCGACGCCGTCCGCTCCGACCTCGTCGACCTCGAGGCCGTGTACCGCGAGGCGCTCGCCGGGCGCACGGTGCCGGACGTCGTCGACCTCGTGCTGGGCGCCGACGCCGTCCGGCAGCGTTTCGCGCAGCTCCAGGCCGCGGCGGGTCAGCAGGTGCGGGCGTTCGTCCGCTCCGACGTGCCGTTCGTCTCCGCGGAGGAGAACGCCGAGGAGGAGCGCGCGCTGCTGCGGGGCGTGCGGTACCGCGTGCTCGTCGAGCGCGGCGTCCTGGACAACCCGCGCTTCCTCGCGGCCGCCCGTGAGGCACTGCCGTACGGCGAGTACGTGCGAGTGGCGCCGACGCTGCCGACCCGCCTGCTCATCATCGACGACGACCTCGCGCTCCTGCCGATGCGCCGACCCACCGACGACCGCTACGGCGCGATCCTGGTCCACCCGTCGAGCCTGCTCGACCTGCTCGTGGAGGTGTTCGAGACGACGTGGTCCCGGGCCGCGCGGCTCACCGACGAGGGCGAGCCGGGCGCCGTCGACAACCTCGAGGAGCTCGACGGCTCCCTGCTGACGCTCCTCATGGTCGGCCTGACCGACTCGCGGATCGCGAGCCAGCTCGGCGTCTCGACGCGCACGGTGCAGCGGCGGGTGAGCGCCCTCATGGACCTCACGCGCGTCGCGACCCGGTTCCAGCTCGGTGCCGAGGCCGTGCGGCGCGGCTGGGTCTGACGCGGGCCGGATACGGTCGTTTGCGGTCGCGCCACGTCTTGCGGAGCGCGAAGATCGTCCGGCCCTGCACGGCCGCGTCCAGGTCTGGCGTACATACCGTCCCAAGAGCGAAAGCTACGACCTCCGCAAGGAGATCAGCGGCGATCTACGCGGCCGGACTACAACGGGACATCAGGTGCTTCGAGTCGCACGCGCGCCCCTGCCGCTGCTGCCTGTCCGAGCTCGCGCAGCCGGGCGAAGTGTTCCTAAACCGTTCGTCACGGGCCAGGTGCGCGGAGGCGTGCTGGAAACGCATCACCAGATTTGATCTGGGACTGCGTCCGCTCGTGCGCGACCCGCTTCCACGATACGAGGACAGGGTCACCCTAGGACGTCGGCGGTGGTCTTGCGGTAGCAGCCGACCGCCTCGAAGCAATTGGCGCGCGTGGGAGCGCCTACGCCTCGACCGAGCCACCGGCATGAGCGTGAAGTAGCGCGACCACGCCGACCACCCCATGGCCGTCCTCATGGACCCCGACGGCACCGAAGGCGAGGCGAACTCCTGCAAGCGCGGAGAACCTCTTCCCTACGCGGCGCCGCCCGACGGGCTATCTCCGGATCACCAGTAGAAGGTTGCGTGCTCCCGTGCCCACTGCACGGCGTGCTCCACTTGATCCTCGTCCTCGAAACGCATCGTCTCACCGTCCGGGGCTTGCACCAAAGTGACCAACACGGGTCCCCACCCGCGCTCTGCGCTCGGATGCTCGTGTATCAAGTCCACCGGCTGCAGCCCCGCCGCGGCGAACCTTGTCGCGAGAACAGCACCCAGTTCCTCGCCGCGAGGGGTGCCGTACAGGATCCGCCAGGGATTGGCGGATCGTGGCTTCTCCCGGACATGCGCAGCAAATGGCCGCAAGGCCTCAGCGGCCCCGCGCCGGATCGCGTCGGCGCTGGTGACGGCGTCCGGGTTCTCGGCCGCTGGACCCTTGCGCTCGTCGTGATCGTCGTGCGGAGCCTCCGCGGGTTCGTTGTCGATGTGCCCAAGTTCGGCTAGCCACGCGCGCTGCCGCTCTGCAGCGCGAGTGGCCACCTCGTCGCGCCACTTCCGTCCGCCAGGCGACGGTCCGAATCCCAGCCCGACTCGTCGGTGCGTCCGTTGCGTCATGAGGCCGCTCCTCAACTGCTCGCCTCTCCGTTCAGACACAGTAACGCGCCTGCGAGCAGCACGGCTGACAGAACGATCTGAACCCGGGTTGCGACTCTCACCCATCCAATGATTGCTTCGTTCCTCCGGAGGCACTCGGCACGTGCCGCAGCTAGGTCATCGTGATCCATCGCCGCCAACACACTCTCGCGGGCGAGCTCCGCGCCCGCGAAGGCTGCCGCGGCCCGGCGCCGCTCTGTGCTGCGGTCTGCAAGACCGGTCCGATTCGGAACGTTCACCTGGTCCAGCTGCAAGACGACAAGCGCGCTACCAATCACGAGCGCTAGGCCCGCTAGCAGCCAGCTCGTCCAACGTCCCTCCTCCCGCGGTAGGGCGTCGACGGTGAGCGCAGCACCGAGCGCTGTCATGAACGTCACTAGGAGCTTCATCGCGTCCGCTTGGCTTCGCAAGAGACCAGTTTCTGCGTAGAACTCTTCCTGCCCTGTCGGCATCCCCGGATCATGCCAGACGGGTCGTCGGCTTCGAGAACGCCACGCTCGCCAGGCTCTTCTCCCTGCCGCGAGGTCGCGGCGCCGGCGGGCGGTGCACCCACCGGTCGAGGCCGTGGCGCTGAGTCTGGGCTGCGCTTCGGTCGGCCCGAACGCGGGTCGCTACCGTCTAGCGGTCGATGCCCGTCGCCTCAAGTTCGGCGGCCAAGGCTCGTCGTCGTTCCGCAATCTCGCTGAGCGAGCGTCCGTCGTCGTGGTCGCTTCGGGAAGTCGCGTCACGTTGTGCGTCATCGACAGCCGCCTGGCTGCGCAAGTGCGCCCGGCGTCGCGCTGACGCCCTCGCCACCGCCTTCTCACTGACGGCAAGCGGCGCACGAACGACGCCTTCTTCCGCGGCCTCTGCCACTGACGATCGGGACCACGTGGTCGAGGGTCGCAGGCCGAGAAACGAACGCTGGGTGACTCCGCTCCGTCTTCCAGTTCGGATGCATCGGAATCAGGTCCGGGTAGAGGCGCGCGAGCAGACGCATGACCGGCGTGGAGATCGACTTCTCGCCGCGGTAACGGCACTGATAGGCGTCGCGGGCATAGACGCGGGCGATCACAGCGATCCCTGGTGGCCGTCGAGACCGGCGCGGATTCGGATCGAACGCGATCTCACGCAGCGTCCCGCGAACGACCACCTGCTCGCCCGCGACGAGATGCTGCAGTGCCCGCTCGAGTAACTCGGGGTGCGGATCGTCGATGCGTCGCGGTCGGTGACCGCCGCGCTGAGGCTCGAACCGACCGACACTCTGCTCAGACGCCCCGCCACATGATCCTCAATCATCTCGTCTCGAGCAGCTCCACCTCATCTACTGCGGTGTCCTACGTGCGACGGGGCTCGGATCTTCCACCGTCTCAGCCAGCACGCACCGCCAGTCAACCCGCGTCGCCCTCGGCGGCGTAGCCGTCGATCCAGGTCTTCACGCACTTACGCGACACGCCCATCGCGGCAGCGATGTGCGCTTGGCCCCAGCCCGCCCGGTGGCGCTGGACGATCAGCCGACGACCGTGAACCGTCAGACGGGCACTACTCGTGGGACACGAGAACCTCCGGGTTGGAGTGAGCCTTAGACAAACCACATCCCATTCGGAGGTTCTCCTTCGTTCAACCAGGCTCGCCGCCACCAACCTCCTGGCCGGGTACAGCTAGCGGGCCGGATACGTTGCCTGCATGAGCGACGACGCCGAGGTGCCGCTGAGCGGAGGGTTCGCGAACACGGTCGTCAAGCGCGGCGACACCGTCCGGCGCAACACCGGCCCCTGGACGCCGACCGTGCACGCTCTCCTGCGGCACCTGCGCAGCACCGGCTTCGATCTGGTCCCGGAGCCGCTCGGCATCGACGACGACGGGCGCGAGATCCTGGGGTTCCTGCCCGGTGACGTCGCGTGGTGGCCGTGGCCACCCGTGCTCCAACGCGACGAGGGCATTCGGGCGGTGGCGTCGGCCGTCCGCCAGATGCAGGCGGCGCTGCGCACCTTCGACGAACCCGCAGACGCCGTCTGGCACGGCGGTCCGCGCACGGACGCCCGGCACCAGATCAGGCACGGGGACCTGGCACCGTGGAACACGCTCTGGGTCGGCGACCGCCTCACGGGGATCATCGACTGGGACACCGCAGATCCCGCGCCGGCCGGCTGGGACGCCGCGCAGGGTGCCTGGTACTTCGTGCCGCTGCGCCCCCTCACCGGCTACCGCACGGCCGGGCCCGCCCCGACGATCCGCGAGCGCGCCCACCGGTTGGCCGTGTGGTGCGACGAGCTCGGCGAGGACCCCGCTCACCTCCTCGACGTGCTCGACGACGTCCAGCGCTACGAGCGAGACCGCATCCGCGAGCGCGGCGGCGCGGGCGAGGAGCCCTACGCGACGTTCCTCGCCAAGGGCGCCGCCGACGACGTCGAGCAGGAACGCACGTGGCTCGCCGCGCACCGGGAGGAGCTCCTCGCTAGCTGACACACGGCTCGGCGCCGCGATCGATGCCGAGGGTCGCGACGAGGTCCTCGTGCAGCTCGAACCACACGCGGTGGCACGAGTCGACGTCGGTGCCGTCCACCCAGCTGTCGTCGCCGGCTCGCACGCGCCGGAGCGCCGAGCCGAATCGGGCGTCGTACCCGCGGAAGCGGGTGAGGACCGCCTCGAGGCGTGCGGCGAGCGGGCCGACCTCCGTGTCGAGCGCCGCGAGCTCCCGGACGACGCCGGCGTCCCACTCTTGATCCGTGTGGTCGTTCGCCGCGAGCCGCCCTCCGGGAGCCGGCCGCAGCTGCCAGTCGGTGCACGCACGCTGGAGGCGGGCGTTGAGCGGGAGGAAGTCCCGGTACACCGCCCGGACGTCGTCGCCCCGCCCGGTGGCGGCCAGCTCGGCCGCGAGCGCGCGCTCATTCTCGGCGCGGCCCGCGTCCGTGAGCGACCAGCCCGCGAGGTCCGCGAACGCGGCGCGCCTCACCCACCCGCGCGCCTCCGCGTCCTCGAGCGCCTCCGTGGCCGCGGCCGTGCCGAGCCCGACGCGGTCGGCGAGCACCGGTGTGTCGGCGAAGCCGGTGATCCGGACGGCGTGCAGGGCCAGCAGGTCGGCCGGTGACTCGCGCGTCATGGGGCATCGCCGGCGCGGGCCGTCAGCCGGTGGAAGTGCTGCTGGCACGCCTGCGGCGAGTTGAAGCCCAGGGCGTCGGCGATCTGGGCCCACGTCAGGCCGGCGCCCCGCGCCGTGAAGAGCAACCCCGCCTCGATGCCCTCGACCTCGTCCCGCGCCGCGGGCAGGAGCGCGAGCGCACGCAGCAGGTCCGCAGGGTCCAGGTCGGCGGCTCGCCAGAGCGCGAACTGGGCGAGGTCCACGGCGGACGGCGGCACGGGTGCCGGCCTCCAGGGCCGGTCGTCCAGCTCGTCGGCGCCGAGCTCGAGCAGGCGTTCGCGCGCCCGCTGCTCGACGCCCGCCCGGGCGTGGTCGCTCTGCGCCGCCTCGGCGAGGTCGTCCTTGCGTGGCATGCCACGATCCTGCAGACTCAACGAATTGTTGTCAACGCGACGTTGAGAGGTGAGGGCGTGCTGCTCCGGGACGCCACAGCGACGGCGGGAGGAGGCAAGGCCGGCGCGCTCGGCACGCTCGTGCGCGCGGGCCTTCCCGTGCCGGACGCCTTCGTGATCCCGTTCGACGCCTGGCGCGACGCCGTCCGCCGTCTCGACCTGCCGACGTCGCCACACGGGCCTGGCGCCGCCGCGGCTCGGCGAGCGATCGCTGATGCTCCGCTGGACCCGGCGTTGGTCGAGGCGATCGCACGCGGGCTCGAGCGGCTCGGCGACCCCCCGGTGGCCGTGCGCTCGTCGGCGGCCGGGGAGGACACGGCGCACGCCTCGGCGGCGGGAGCGCACGAGAGCGTGCTCGCCGTGCGGGGGGTCGCGGCGGTCGCCGACGCAGTCCGTGCCTGCTGGGCGTCGCTCCTCTCCGCACGCGCGCTGGCCTACTGGGACGCGGCCGGTCCCGGGCTGCCCGCGGGGGACCCCGAGATGGCCGTCCTCGTCCAGCGGCTCGTGGACGCGGAGGTCTCGGGGGTGCTGTTCACGCCCGACGACGACGGCGACGCCACCCGGATCGAGGCCTCCTGGGGACTCGGGCCGAGCGTCGTCGGGGGCACCGTCACGCCGGACGCCTACCTCGTCGCCGCGGGCGGGGAGGTCACGAGCACGATCGCCGACAAGCGGACGCGTCAGGACCGCCGCGGGACGCGGCTCGTCGTCAGCGATGTCCGGCACGACCTTCGGCACCGACCGGCGCTCGACCACGCGACGGTCACCCGGCTCGCCGGGCTCGGGCACGCCGTCGCCGACGCGCTCGGCGGTCCGCAGGACGTCGAGTGGGCGCTCGCGGACGGCGAGGCGTGGATCCTGCAGGCCCGGCCGGTCACGGCCGCACCTCCGCGAGGACCGGCCGTCGCCACGGAGCGCGGACCCGCCGTCCTGACCGGGACCCCGGGGAGCCACGGGAGCGCGACAGGCACCGCGCGCGTCGTCACCGGTCCCGACGACTTCTCCCGTGTCGCCCCCGGCGACGTCCTGGTCTGCCCCTGGACGGATCCGGCGTGGACGCCGCTGCTCCGCATCGCCGCCGGCGTCGTCACCGAGACCGGAGGGGTGCTGTCCCACGCCGCGATCGTGGCCCGCGAGCGCCGCATCCCCGCCGTCCTCGCCGTCGCGGACGCCACGACGAGGATCCGCGACGGCGGCACCGTCACCGTCGACGGTACGGCGGGCACCGTCACGACCCTTGCATGACGCTGGTCCCCACCACGCCGACCGAGAGGGCCCCATGGCCACCCGACACCTCTACCTCGCACGACACGGCGACGCCGACGCGTTCGGCGAGCTCACGCCGTCGGGGCGACACCAGGCCGCACTCCTCGGCGAGCGCCTCGCCGGGGTGCCCGTCGACGCGCTCTGGCACTCGCCGCTCCCGCGCGCGGTCGCCAGTGCGCACGAGATCGCCCGGCACCTCTCGGGCGTCCCCGTCGCCGAGGCCGCCGAGCTCGTCGACCACATCCCGTACGTGCCCGAGCCGGACGAGCTGCCCGACGCCTGGGCGCCGTTCTTCGACGGCATGGACGCTGCCGAGGCCGCCGCGGGCGCCAGGACCGCCGACGCGCTCGTCGCCCGGTTCGCCCGGCCCGCCCCGAGGGACGCCGACCTCCACGAGGTCCTCGTCACGCACGCCTACCAGATCGCGTGGCTCGTCCGGCACGCGCTCGACGCCCCGCCCGCGCGGTGGCTGGGGCTCGACAGCGCGAACGCCGCGCTCACCGTCATCGAGCACCGCCCCGGTCTGCCTCCCGGCGTCGTCATGGTCAACGACATGAGCCACCTGCCCGCCGAGCTGCGCTGGACCGGCTTCCGCGGCGTCGTCAGGCCGTAGGCCAGCGTCACTGGAACGGGCGGACCTCGATCTTCCGGTCGCAGACCTTGGACGCCTCGGCGGCGAGCCTGAGGGCCACGTCCCGATCGGGGACGTCCCACACCCAGACGCCGGCGAGGTACTCCTTCGTCTCTACGAAGGGCCCGTCGCTGAGCACCGCCTTCTCGCCCCGGTTGTCGATGACCGTGGCGTCGTCGGGGTCCGCGAGTCCGCCCGCGAACACCCAGTAGCCCCCCGCGATCAGTCGTTCGTTGAACGCGCTAATGGCGGGCCGCCGGTCCGTGCTGCCGGGAGCGCTCTTGTCATCGATCACGGAGACCAGGTACTGCATCCGACATACCTCCTGTGGAGTCGCGACCCCGCGGTCCGGTGGTCAGTCCGTCGCATACCGCGGGCGCCCGGCGGGCCGGTAGACCTGGATCGTCACACCCTTCGAGTCGACCCGTGACTCGATCATGTCGAGGGCACGATCGGGACCGGTGTCGGGGAACAGTCTGGCGCCCTGGCCGAGGATCACCGGGATCGTGATCAGCGTCATCTCGTCGACCAGGTCGTTCGCCAGCAGCCACCGCGTCAGGGCGCCGCTGCCGTGCACCTGCAGGTCGCCCCCGACCTCGGCCTTCAGCTCACGGATCGCCGTCGCGAGCTCACCGCGAAGAACTGCCGTGCCCTTCCAACGCGCTGCAGCGAGAGTTGTCGAGGCAACGTACTTGGGTGCCTCGTTCAGGGCGACCCCGATGGGATGCGCACGCATCGATCCGAGCGATCCCCAGGAACCGGCGAACATCTCGTAGGTACGCCGGCCGAAGAGGAAGGCCGCGGCGCGTTGGTAGGTCTGCGCGATGAAGGCCCTGGTCTCGTCGTCGCCCGCCCCACGGGCCCATCCGCCGCGCTCGAACCCGCCTCTGCGGTCGTCCGACACGGCGCCGTTCCCTTGCATCACTCCATCGAGCGTGACCTGGGTCATGGTCGTCAGCTTCATGTTCGCGGTTTCCTCACGTCGGCGCCGCCCCTCGCGGGCGGCCTCACCCCTGCTACGAGCACGGCCGCCCGGATCCGACACCGCCACCTGGACTTCTCGGGGGCTTGTCCGCCGCGTCGTCAGGCCCTGAGCCGACGCCGCCAGACGCCGGGGGCCTCCCCGACCTGCCGCTTGAACGCCCGGTTGAACGCCGACTCCGACTGGTACCCGACGGCGCTCGCGGCCTGCGCGACCCCCGAACCGCTCTGGAGCAGGCGCGCGGCCAGCTGCAGGCGCCAGCGCGCGAGGTAGGTCATCGGAGGGACGCCGACGTACGCGGTGAATCGTTCAGCCAGCGACGAGCGCGACATGCCGACGTCGCGCGCCAGGTGCTCGAGGGTCCACGGCTCCGCGAACCGGCCGTGCATGAGACGCAGCGCCGAGCCGATCTCGCGGTCGCGGAGACCGGCCACCCAGTTCCGCGTGTCCGCCGGCAGCCCCTCGATGTGGGTCTTGAGCGCCTCCACGAACATCAGCTCGGAGAGCTTGGCCAGCATCGCCTCCTGCCCGGCGTCCCGTTCGTCGCTCGCCACGATGGCCGCGTCGAGCAGGCTCGTCATCCACCCCCAGCTCCGCTCCGACACGGGAGCGTGGACCATCCTCGGCAGGGAGTCGAGCAACGGGTTGAACGGGCCCTTGTCGCACGCCAGGTAGCCGCAGACGATCCGGCACCGGTCGGCTGCGGCGTCGCCGGTGATGTCGATGACGAACGGCAGGGCTTCGTTCACGGGGCGGTAGTACCGCGACGCGTCCGGCTGTCCCCGCATCCCCGGCGCCGAGGCCAGGATGTTCGCCTCCCCCGACGAGAAGATCACCATCTCCCCGGCCCGCAGCAGCACCGCCGGCTCGGGCTCGTCCACTGCCTCGACCCAGCAGGAACCGGACGTGAGCACGTGGAACGCGATCAGGTGATCGGCGTCGACGGCGACCTTGGCGGCGATCTTGTCGGTCGGCGGGCTCTCGGCGACGAACGGCGACCGAGCCTCGATGTCGAAGTACACGGCACCGGTCAGGCGCACGGCGAGGAGCACGTCGGAGAGAACGTCCACGGCACACCTCCCGGACGCTCGGGCACCCGTCCTGGACGACCAGCGACGACCGCGCGACGACCCGGATGAACGGGCAAGACCCTCGGGGTCCTGGGCATTCCGGCGCCCTCGCACTGCTCCCTAACGTCGAGGAGTCATTCTGCCACCGGCGGAGGAGAAGAAGGAGGACGCCATGTCCGCACTCGACACGGGACCGGACGCCGTCGTCGCCGAGCTCCGTCAGATGATCCACGGACGGACCGTCGGTCCCACGGATCCGGACTACGACACGGCGAGGAGGGTCTACAACGGGGCCGTCGACCGCCGTCCCGCGGCCGTGGTTCGCGTCTCGGACGTCGCCGACGTGATCCGGTGCGTCGAGCTCGCACGCGACCGCGGGCTCCCGCTCGCCGTCCGCGGCGGCGGGCACCACGGCGCCGGTTTCGGCGTGTGGGACGACGCCCTCGTCATCGACCTCGGCGACCTGCGGTCGGTCGCCGTCGACCCGCAGGGCGGCACGGTGCGCGTGGCCGCCGGGTGCACCTGGGCCGAGGTGGACCGCGCCACCGGGGAGTTCGGGCTGGCCACACCGTCGGGCTTCGTCTCGACGACCGGTGTCGCAGGGCTGACGCTCGGCGGTGGCACCGGCTACCTCACGCGGCACTACGGGCTCACCGTCGACAACCTCCTGTCCGCGAACGTGGTCCTGGCCGACGGTGACGTCGTCACGGCGAGCGCCACGGCGCACCCCGACCTGTTCTGGGCGCTGCGCGGCGGCGGCGGCAACTTCGGCGTCGTCACGTCGTTCACGTTCGCCTGCCACCCCGTGGGGGACGCCGGCGAGATCGTCGGCGGACCGGTGCTCTACGACCTGTCCGACACCGAGGAGGTCTTCCGGTGGTACCGCGACCTCGTGCCCGCGCTGCCGGACGAGCTCAACGGGTGGATCGGCGTCCTCGAGGTCCCGTCCGCCGCCCCGTTCCCCGAGGAGCTCTGGGCTCGCAAGGTCTGCGGGATCGTGTGGTGCTACTCCGGTCCTCGCGACCGGGCCGACGAGGTCCTGGCACCCGTCCGCGAGTTCGGGTCGCCGCTGCTGACCGGCCTGGCGCCGATGCCGTACGCCACGCTCCAGTCCGCGTTCGACGGCCTCCTGCCCGCCGGCCTGCAGTGGTACTGGAAGGCGGACTTCTTCGAGGAGATCACCGACGCCGCGATCGCCCTGCACCGGACGTACGGCGAGAGCATCCCGACGCCGCTGTCCACGATGCACCTGTACCCGATCAGCGGCGCCGCCTCCCGCGTGCCGGCGGACGCGACGGCTTTCGCCTACCGGCACGGCGGGTGGAACGGCGTCATCGCCGGCATCGACCCCGACCCCGCCAACCTCGCCAAGGTCACCGACTGGGCCCGGAGGTACTGGGAAGAGCTGCACCCGACGTCCGCCGGCGGTGCCTACGTGAACATGATGGGAGACGAGGGCCAGGAGCGCGTCCGGGCCGCGTACCGGGACAACTACGAGCGTCTCGTCGAGCTCAAGCGGCGCTACGACCCGCACAACCTGTTCCGGATCAACCAGAACATCGAGCCGGCCTGACCGGCGTGCCACCGAGGGGATGAGTCGCGATGGCCTCCACCCTCCCCCTCGTCGCGGGGGCGCTGTCCACGATCATCTTCGCGGTCAGCACCCTCCCGATGCTCGCGAAGGCCGCGCGGACCAAGGACCTGAGCTCCTACAGCCTGGGCAACCTCGGGCTCAGCAACGTGGGCAACGCCGTCCACTCGCTCTACGTGTTCAGCCTTCCGGCCGGTCCGATCTGGGTGCTGCACTCGTTCTACGTGGCCGTGGCGGTGCTGATGCTGGCGTGGTACCTGCGCTACGAGCACCGGCGGCGTGCGCCGGTGCCCGCCGACGACCCGGACGCCCTGGTCTGAAACCCTCCCGGCTGTGGGAGGGTCGGCGGGTGCCCTCCCGCGTCGTGTTCGCCGGCATCGACCTGATCGACGGGACGGGCGCACCCGCACGAGCGGCCGACGTCGTCGTCGACGGCGACTCGATCACCGCCGTCGTGCCGCCCGGATCCGGCCCGCTCGACGGCGCCCGCGTCGTCGACGGCGCGCTCCCCGACGGTCGCCGGGCGACCCTCACCCCCGGGTTCATCGACATGCACGCGCACTCCGACCTGGCGCTCGTCCACGACCGCGAGCACCTCGCGAAGGTCTCGCAGGGGGTGACGACGGAGGTCGTGGGGCAGGACGGCATCGCCTACGCACCGCTCGTCCTGGGCGGGTCGGACGTGACGTCCGACGTCGTCCGCCAGATCGCCGCGTGGAACGGCACCGGCGACGTCGCGTGGCGCACGGTGCCCGAGTATCTCCGCGCGGTCGACGGCGCCGCGGTCAACGCTGCTTTCCTCGTGCCACAGGGGAACCTGCGCATGCTCGTCGTCGGGCAGACCGACCGTCCGGCGAGCCCGGCGGAGGTCGCCCAGATGCGCGAGCTGCTCGCCGCGGGCCTGGACGCCGGGGCGCGCGGCATGTCGAGCGGGCTCACGTACACCCCGGGGATGTACGCGACCGCGGACGAGCTCGCGGCGCTCGCCGCCGTGGTGGCGGAGCGAGGCGGGTACTGGGCGCCGCACACCCGCGGCTACGGCGGCCACGCGCTCGACGCCTACCGGGAGGTGCTCGACGTCGGGCGGCGCACGGGCTGCCCGATCCACCTCACGCACGCGACGATGAACTACCCGCCGAACCGGGGCCGGGCGGCCGAGCTGCTGGCGCTCGTCGACGCCGCGCTCGCGGACGGCGTCGACGTCACGCTCGACACCTATCCCTACACGCCCGGCGCGACGACGCTCGCCGCGCTGCTGCCGAGCTGGGCCGCCGCCGGCGGCCCGGACGCGACGCTCGCACGCCTGCGCGACACGACGCCGTCGGGACCGCGCGCCGCGATCCTGGACGCGCTCGACGTGACGGGCTCCGACGGCAACCACGGCGAGGTGGTCGACTGGGCCGGGATCCAGGTCTCGGGGGTGACGACGGCGTCGCTCGCCGGAGCGGTCGGGCTGACGATCGCGGAGCTCGCCTCCCGGCGCGGGTTGCCGCCGTCGACCGCAGCGCTGGAGCTCATGGTGGCCGACGGCCTCGGGACCGGGATCCTCATGCACGTCGGCGACGAGGACAACGTGCGCGCCGTCATGCGCCACCCGCGGCACTGCGGCGGCAGCGACGCGATCCTCGTCGGCGCCCGGCCGCACCCGCGGGCGTGGGGCACGTTCCCGCGGTTCCTCGGCCACTACGCGCGGGACCTCGGCGTGCTGTCGATGCCGGAGATGGTGCGGCACCTGACGTCGAACCCGGCCGCACGGCTCGGACTGACCGACCGCGGCGTCGTCGCCCCGGGGATGCGCGCGGACCTCGTGCTGCTCGACGCCGACGCGGTGCTCGACGGCGCCACGTTCGACGCCCCGCGCACCCCCGCCGTCGGCATCTCCCACGTCATGGTGAACGGGGAGTTCGTGCTCGACGACGGCGTCCGCACCTCGGCCACGCCGGGGCGCGTGCTGCGGTCCCGGGGCTGAGCGGGCTGGCTCGCCTCGGCGGGGAGACAGGTCGGTGTGCGCCGCAATACGGCACTGATCCACCTGGCGGATCAGTGCCGTACCGCGCCGACGACACCTCGGGTCCCGGGCGGCTCAGGCGTGACCGGACTCGACTCGCACCTGACCCGGCGCTTCAGCGACGACCTCCGCGACGTCGTCGGCGAACACGTAGCCGTCCGGCACCTCGACGCCGTGGTGCAGCAGCGCCCGCGCGCAGCCCGGCCAGTCGGCGGCGGCGTCCTCGCGGTTGAGCGAGGCCCAGGAGAGCGTGCCGAGCACCGTGTCGCCGAACCCGTGGCGAGCGCGCCAGTCCGCGCCGTGGTCCAGCAGGAACGCGGTGAGCGCCGCGTCGCCCCGGAACACCGCGTGGTTGAGCGCCGTCCCGTCCCAGGAGCCGCGGACGTCCACCGGCCAGCCCGCCTCGACCATGACCCGGACCGCCTCGCCCGCGCCCTCCTCCGCGAGGTCCGGCAGGAGTCGGAGCTGCTCCGCGGACAGCGTCCCGACGACGTCGGGTCGCTCGCCGAGGAGGCGGCGCACCGTCGGGCGGTCGCCGGCGGCGCACGCCGCGGCGAACTCCTCCGCCGGGCTCAGGTCGTCGGCCGCGCCCGCCGCACGGAGCAGCTCCGCGACCTCGACGAGCCCGAACAGCCGCGCCAGTCGGTAGGCACTCACGCCGTGGGTCGTCGCGCGCGGATCGGCGCCGGCGTCGAGCAGCGTGCGCACGTGCGCGACCGACCGGCGTCGGCGGATCGCGAACAGCAGCGGCGCGCCCCATCCCTCGGACGGCTCGTTCGGGTCGCCTCCGGCGTCGAGCAGGAGCCGAAGCAGGCCGACGTCGTCCCGATCGCCGACGTCGAAGACGCGATACATCGCGTTCGTGCCGGTGATCGTGGCGCCCGCGTCGAGCAGGAGGCGGGCGCAGTCGGGGTCGTCGAGCGAGTGGTACAGCGACTCGCCGTCGTCGGGGTCGGCGCCTGCCGCGAGCAGCTGGGCGGTCAGCTCGCGGTCGTGGGTGAGGCCGGCCGCGCCGTACAGGGCGGACAGCGGGTACTCGCCCGGCTCGTCGTCGCCCGGCTCCGACCACCGAGTGAGAGTGGACTGGTTCGGGTCCGCTCCGGCGTCGAGCAGGAGGCGGGCGCACCGCCGGATCCCGTCCGCGTACTCCGGCTGCCGCACGAGCGACGAGTGCGTGAGGGCGACGAGCGGCGGGAGGCCCAGCGGGCCGCCCGCCCGGTTCACCCACCCCGGGTCACGCAGCGCGGCCCGGATCGTGGTCTCGTCGCCGACGGCGCACGCGAGCCACGGGTCGTCGCCCAGCAGGTCGGGTCGCTCGGTCAGCCAGCGGGCCGCGGAGCGCGGCTGCGCGGCGTAGGTGCCGCCGAGCGTGTCCCCGGCGTAGACGAGGCGCAGCCAGCGTGCCGTCGCGTCGCCGCCGGCGTTCGCGGCGCGCGCCTCGACGACGTCGCGCAGCTCGACCCACGAGGCCGCGCCGTGCTCGCGCGCGACGCACGACTGCGCATCGTGCAGGGCGAAGCCTCGGGCCGCGAGGGCGGCGTCGTCGAGCCCGGCGGCCGCGGGAAGTGCGTGGCGCAGCCGCGCGTACGCCTCGGGGTCGCCGGCGCGGTAACCGCGGAGCAGGCGCTTGGCCTGCTTGCGCAGGTGGTCGAGATCGGGGTGAGCGGGCAGCTCGGACATGGGGACCTCCGTGCGTCACGCCGACGGTCCGCAAGATCGGCTGCACAGGGGTCGGGCCGTGCTCGATGCGATCGGAGTGGGTTGAACCCTGCCCGCGGACCCGGGCGCGGCCCCGGCCGCGCACCGCGAGCATAGACCGACCACCCCGGTCAGCGCACTAGTGGGCGCTGCCCTCCCAGGCGTCGCCGCACGGCCCGCCGCCCGTGGCGTCGGCGATCGTCAGCTCCTCGCCGGTCTCGACGTCGACGAGCGGGTTGTAGGAGCGGGAGATCTCGGTGCTGCCCTGCGGCACGTAGTGGAAGATCAGGGACCGGCGGAAGCGGTCGGCCGTCGTGTTCGGCAGAGAGCCGTGGACCAGGCTGCCGTGGAAGAACAGCACGTCGCCGGCGCGCATCTCGCTCTGCACCGCCTCCATGCCCTCCGGCGGGCGGACGAGCCCCTTCGTGAACGACAGCTCGGCGTCGGCCTCCTCGGGGCAGACGACCTCCATCGCGTGGGAGCCCGGGACCACGGCGAGGCCGCCGTTGTCGGCGTCGCAGTCGTCGATCGCCAGCCACGCGGCGACGCAGGTCTCCGGGTGGGAGCGCAGGAAGAAGTTGTCCTGGTGCATCGCCTGGCCGCGGGCCGTGGGGGGCTTGAAGTAGAACATCGACTGGGCGCCCCAGACGGGTCCGACGAGCTCGGTCAGGACGTCGACCACCCGCCGGTCGGTCATGTACCGACGAGCCAGGCGGCCCACCTCCAGGTCCGCACGCCGGTGCGGATGCATGAAGCGCGGGAAGCGGGCCAGGATGTCGTCCTCGGGGACCTCGTGCACGGAACCGACGGCCGTCCGGTCGAGCTCGACCTGCTCCATGAAGGCGTCGCGGATCACCGCGACCTCGTCCTGACCTATGAGGCCGTCCACCTGGATGATGCCGTCGGTCTCGTAGCGTTCGCGGCGCACCGAAGGGGGCGCGGTGAGAGTGCTCATGCCGGCAGTCTGTCCCGTGGACGCCGTCGAGCACGAGTCGCTGAACGACCGAGAACATGGATAATCCTGCGATGGGCATGCAGCGTGACGACCAAGGCCCGGACTTCGAGCTGGTGCTCCCGGGTCACCTCGACGTCGGCGCCGAGTACGCCACCCACCGGCCGCACGGCCTGCCCGAGTGGGTGGTGATGCTGACGATCACCGGGCGGGGCGAGGTGCTGCCCGAGGCCCGCCGCGCCGACGTGGCGGCGTCGCTCGCCGTCCCGCCCGGAACGGCCGTCGCCCTGCACCCGCACACGCCGCAGCGGTACGGGACGGCGCCGGCGCCGGGCACCTGGGAGCTCCTGTGGGTCCACGTGCGGCCGCCCATGGCGTGGCTGCCCCTGCTGGACTGGCCGCAGCACGCGCCGGGCATCGGCGTCGTCCGCCTGTCGCCGGTGCAGGCGGAGCGGGCGGCGGCAGCGATGGAGCGCGCCGTCGCCGCGCACCGGGCGGCGCTGCCGCTCGCGCGGGAGTTCGCCGTGAACGCCGTCGAGGAGGCGCTGCTGTGGTGCGCCTTGGCGAACCCCCACCGCGAGCGCACCGACGCCACCGTGCGCGCGTTCGTCGAGCACGTGAGCGCGCACCTGGAGGAGCAGCACTCGGTGTCCTCGATCGCCGCGGCCCTCGGGCTCTCGGGCTCGCACCTCGCGCATGTCGTGAAGGAGGCGACGGGAGACCCGGTGATGGCGCACGTGCAGCGCCTGCGGATGGACGCCGCGTGCGAGCTGCTCGAGCGCACGGACCTGTCGGTCACGCAGATCGCCGCGCGGGTGGGCTACCCCGACCCCCTGTACTTCTCGCGGCGGTTCCGCGCCCACACGGGGGACGCGCCGCGGGACTGGCGCCGGGCGCGGCGGCCGCCTCGCGCCGAGGTAGTACTCCGCGGGTGAGGGAGTAGGTCCGGACCTACTCCCTCGCCCGTGGAGTACTACCTCGGCACGGTTCGGGGAACTCGGGCCTCAGGCGAGGTCGAGCTCGAGCGTCACGTACGAGTGCGCCGGGATCTCCACGGCCAGGCCGTGACCGAACGCGTCGTCCGTCACGGAGACGGCGTCGAAGGACGACGGCGCGACGGCGGCCGCGTCGGGCGTGTTGTGCGTCTGCAGCGAGTCGGCGGTGAGGATCCGGCCGCGGGAGGCGACCACCGATCGGCCGCGCAGATCCAGCACGACGGACGCGGCGCCGTCGGCGTCCAGATTCGTGAGCGAGACGAGCGCCGTGTCGCCCTTGACGGACGCGGAGGCCGAGATCAGCTCGAGCTCGCCGTCGCCGACCGCCTTCGTGCCGGCGCCCGTCAGGTGCACGTCCAGCGCGGCGGCGTCGTGGTGACCGGTGTTCATCTCGAAAACGTGGTACGTCGGCGTGAGCACGAGGGCGCCGGACTCCGGGTCCGTGAGGATCATGGCCTGCAGCACGTTCACCGTCTGCGCGATGTTCGCCATGAACAGCCGGTCGGCGTGGCGGTGGAACGCGTCGAAGTGCACGGACGCCACGAGCGCGTCGCGCAGCGTGTTCTGCTGGTACAGGAATCCGGGGTTCGTGCCCGGCTCGACGTTCCACCACGTGCCCCACTCGTCGAGCACGAGGCCGACGGTCTTGCCCGGGTCGTACACGTCCATGACGGCGGCGTGTCCGCGGATGATCTCCTCGACGCCGCGTGCCTTGACCATGGTCGTGTAGTAGTCGTCGGTGTCGAACTCGAGCGCGCTGCCCTTGTCGTGCCACGGCCCGGGCACCGTGTAGTAGTGGAACGAGATGCCCTGGAAGAAGCCGCGCGGCTCGCGCGTGCAGCCGAGGCAGCTGATCGCCTTCATGAGGGCCTCGGTCCACGCGTAGTCGCCGTTCGAGGCGCCGGCCGCGATGCGGTACAGCGAGTTGTCGCCGTGGTCGCGGCAGAACGTCGCGTACTGGCGGGCGAGGTCGGCGTACGCCTCGGCGCGCATGTTGCCGCCGCAGCCCCACGCCTCGTTGCCGATGCCCCAGAACGGAACCTTCCACGGCTCGTCACGGCCGTTCGCGCGGCGCAGGTCCGCCATGGGCGACGTGCCGGGGCGGGTCAGGTACTCGACCCACTCGCTCATCTCGCGCACCGTGCCGGAGCCGACGTTGCCGTTCACGTACGGCTCGGTGCCGAGCAGCTCGCACAGCGCCATGAACTCGTGCGTGCCGAAGGAGTTGTCCTCGACGACGTCGCCCCAGTGCGTGTTGACCATCCGCGGACGCTCGGAGCGCGGGCCGATGCCGTCGCGCCAGTGGTACTCGTCGGCGAAGCAGCCGCCGGGCCAGCGCAGGTTCGGGATCTGCAGCGCGCGGAGGGCCTCGACGACGTCGAGCCGGATCCCGCCCTCGTTCGGGACGTCCGAGTCCTCGCCCACCCAGAAGCCGCCGTAGATGCACCGCCCGAGGTGCTCGGCGAAGTGCCCGTACAGGTGGCGGCTGATCGTGGGGCCGGGGACGTCGAGGTCGATGACGGCGCGGGCGGTCGTGGTCATGGTGGGAGTGACTCCTCGTCGAGGCTCGTGTTGTTAACGTTCACACTAGGGGACGTTCCGGCGATCGGGGAACCTCCCGGATCCCTGTCATCGAGTGCATGACTCCTGCCGAGCTCGACGGCGTGTCGCCGGTACGCATCACGCACTCGAGGGTGAGGTGGGCCGCCGTCGCTCGGTGGAACAGTGACCGGATGGAAGGATGTGGGACATGCCTGCCGCCGCTGACGCCGTGCTCGTCACCGGGACGGTCGGCGTCGGAAAGACGAGCGTCGGCGAGTCGCTCAGCGCGTACCTGGAACACGCCCAGGTGTCGCACGCGCTCATCGATACCGACGCCGTCCGGCGCATGTGGCCCAGCCCGGCCGATGACCCGTTCCACCTCGCGCTCGAGCTCGCGAACGTCGCGGCGGTCGCGGCGAACTACCGAGGCGCGGGCGCCCAGCGGTTCGTCGTGACGGGCGTCCTCGAGCGCGGCGAGGACCGTGCGCGGTACGCCGAGGCGCTCGGCGCTGAGCGCCTGTTCGTGGCACGCCTGACGGCGGACGAGCACGTGGTTCGGCGCCGGCTCATCGCCCGGCACGACGACGACCCCGACGGCCTGCGCTGGCACCTCGCCCGACGCGGCGAGCTCGAGGCGATTCTCGACGCGGCGCAGCTCGAGGACGTGCTCGTGGACACGACTCGGCTCTCACCGCGCGACGCCGCCGAGCGGATCGCCGCCTCCGCGGACTGGTAGTCGCTCGGGGCGCGGCTCGCCCGTGACTCGCCGAGGCGGGCCGCGCCGCGCCGAGATGTCTCAATCGGTCGCTCCCGGGCACACCAAGCGACCGATCGTGCCGTTTGGCACGTTTCAACCAGATCTGGACGCCCGACCCTCTCGGAGGAGAAGCGTCAGCGCAGCTGGAGCGCCATCCACATCGACGGGTCCTCCAGGGGCGCGAAGCCCGCCGTCGCGTAGACCGCGTGCGCGTCCGCCGTCGCGAGCACGATCCGCCGCAGGCCGAGCCGCTCACCCTCTTCCCGCACGAGCCGCACCAGCGCCGTGCCGATGCCCAGCCCACGGACGCGCCGGGCGACGTACACGTCGCAGAGCCAGCCGAACGTGGCGCCGTCCGTGACGATGCGCGCGTACGCGACCTGTTCGCCGGTCGCGCTCTCGTACACGCCGAGGTTCAGCGAGCCCGCGATCGCGGCCTCCTGCGTCTCGCGAGCGCGCCCGCGGGCCCAGTAGGAGTCCTCCGACAGCCAGGTGTGCACGCGTTCGACGTCCAGGCGAGCGGCGTCGAACGAGGCCTCGTAACCCTCCGGGAGATTCGCCACCCGCACATCGTGGCAGCCGCCGCGAGCGCCCTGGCACCGATTCAGACCCGAGCGCGCCGCCCGGCGTCAGCCCGGCCGCGTGCGTGATCTCTCGCACGCGCGACGGCGTGTCGCCGGGACGGATCACGCACTCGGCGGAGAGCGGCGTCGGCGAGGTGCAGGTGCGACGGCCCGGACCGCGCCCGGACGCTCAGACGATGCGCGGGTCGTCGAGGTCGGCGTACACGCGGTACGGGACCCGCTCCGGGACGTCCGCGAGCGGTCGGAGCTCGCCGAGCGGCAGCCGCGCCGTCCCGACGCCGACCGGCGCGTACCGCAGCCCCTCCCCCCGTTCGAACGCGGCGTCGAGATCCACCATCTCCCACGGGGTCGGCAGCGACATCGGCATCGTCCAGTCCGCGTTCTGGGCCAGCACCACCGGGCCGTGGGCGAACGCGACCCGGTTCGGGTGCCAGCGGTCCACGGGCAGCACCCGCAGCCCGGCGCCGAGCGTGACGGTGACGACGTCGCCGTCCGCCCAGTCCCGCTCGAGCACGAACCAGTCCCCCGGCGTCGCCACGCCGTCGACCGCCACGCCGTTGACGGAGACCCGGAAGCCCTCGCTCCACGGCGGCACCCGGAGTCGGAGCCGGAACCTGCCGGAGCCGCCCACGGTGATCGTCGACGTGTCCTCGACCGGGAAGGCCGTGCGCTGCGTCAGCGTGACGGTCGAGCCGGCGGACTCCCACGACACGGTGGACGGGACGTACAGCGCGACGGCGAGCCCGCCGTCGTCGTCGCCGAAGTACACGAGGTCGGGCAGGTGCGACACCGCCTGGAGGTACGTGCCCGAGCAGCAGGGCCAGTCGTCCCAGTGCGGCAGCTTCGTCGCGATCCCGAGGCGGAGGTCCTGGTAGTACGGCGTCCGCCCACCCGGCCGCACCGGGGTCACCGCGCCGATCCCCGAGTACACGAGCTGCTCGACCCAGTCGGCGTACCGCGCCTCCCCGGTGTGCTTGAGCAGCGCGCTCGACAGCTTGAACGCGGCCCACGACCCGCACACGATCTCCGCGGTGTCCGTGCGCCACTCGATGCTCCGACCCAGCGAGCCGTCCTCGGGCAGGGTGAGCTCGCTCGGCCCGTAGCCGCCGGTCGCGTACGTCTGCGTCGTGGTCAGGTAGGTGTGGGCGTTGCGCAGGATGTCGAGGTACCGCACCTCGCCCGTGACCTCGTACGCGGCGGCGGCCGACGCGAACGTGTTGACGTGCGAGTACGCGTGCAGCCACGTCGGCACGTCCCACGGCTGCCCGGGCGGTGGCGGGGTGAGGAACCTGTCCCAGTAGGCGTCGTAGTGCCACTCGCTCGCGAACTCCCGCACGGCGTCGTCCGCCCCCGCCAGCCAGCCTCGGTAGAGGTTCTCCGCGAACGTGTACCACTCCATCGTGCGGGCGTGGCTCGCGGGCCCGATCCGGCCGCCCGCGAAGTCGTTCGGGGACGCCGCGGGACGAGCGCGCTCGAACGTCCGGGACGCCCACTCGGCCGTCCGTCCGAGCAGCGCGAGAGCGTCCTCGTGGCCGGCGTAGAGCGCCGTGTCGGCCAGCCCGCACACGAGCTTCTCGTACCCGTACAGCCCCATCCGCGCGTCGCCGTCGTCGCCCACGGTGGCCGCGAACGCGTCCACGAGATCGACGGCCCGCTGGGACGCCTCCGCGACGCCGGCCGTGACCCCGAGCCGTGCGAGGCCGCTCACCCACTGGCCGAACGTCGGCTGGCTCGTCCGGCTGGACCAACCGGTCATCGGGTTCCCCGGCGCGGGCAGCCCGGCCTGGAGGCGGAAGCCGTGCACGACGTCGTCGGGCGACATCCCGAGGTACGTCTCGGCCGCATCCGCGATGCGGTCAGCGAGCGGGCCGTCGGTGATCCGCACCCGACCGGTGTAGCCGAGCGGGCGCAGCACGGCGGAGACGGCGGAGCGCGACGGCGGGGTCTCGGGCGCGGTCATGTCGTCCTTCCTTGGGGGGTGACGGGCGTCAGCGGGCGCCGACGAGCGGGGACGACGGCGTCCCGGACGTTGCGTCCGGCGTGCTCTGGGGCGCCGTCAGCACGCCGCTGCCCCACACGGACGCGGTGGCGACGGCGGCCGGTGCGACGACGCCGAAGACCGGGATCAGTCCGGGCACCAGGTAGTAGAGGCAGAGGACGACGGCGACGCCGAGGCTCGCGAGCAGCGCCGCGGCCGGGCGCGCCGCCGCGAGGACGGCGCCACGGCGCAGCAGCGCCAGCGCGCCGTCCGTGAAGTGCGCCTGCAGGACCCAGGCGTTCACCGTGACGACGCCGAGCGCGATGCCAAGCACAGTCACGAGCCCCGCGAGCACGGGAGCCGCCCCGCCGAGGTCGACGCTCTCGACGAGCCGGCGGTCGAGCACGAGGAACGCCCACGCGAGCGCCAGGCCGTACCCGAGCCGGTTGGCGACGGCGAAGTCGTCGTGCCAGGTCCGGCGCACGCGGTCCCGCATGTCCCGGAAGGACGGCGGCTCCGCCCCCCGGCGGTGGGCGAGGACGACGTCGCGGGCCGCCGCGTGGACGCCGGCCGTCGCGGGGAACGCGCCGAGCAGGATCCCGCCGCGCAGGGTCCAGGCGAACCACAGCAGCTGCGCGCCGAGGAGCTGGATGCCGAGCCGGCCGAGCCGCTGGTGCCAGGTGAGGACGGCGCCCATCAGCCCTTCACCGACCCGATCATCACGCCCTTCTCGAAGTACCGCTGCAGGAAGGGGTAGAGCAGGATCACCGGCAGCGTGGAGACGATGATGACCCCGTACTTGATCTGGTCGGCGTACTGCTGCGCATAGCTTCCGCCCCCGGATCCGCCGGACCCTCCCGCGCCGCCGGAGAACGCCTGGTTCGAGATGAGGATGTCGCGCAGCACGATCTGCAGGGGTTGCTTGGAGTAGTCCCGCACGAACACGAGGCCGGTGAAGAAGTCGTTCCAGTGCTGGACGAGGTAGTACAGGCCGATCACCGAGATGATCGCCATCGACAGCGGCACGGCCATCCGGAAGAAGAACTGGAAGTACGTCGAGCCGTCAAGCGTCGCCGCCTCGAACAGCTCCTCGGGGAGGGAGTGCTCGAAGAAGGCCCGGGCGATGATGAGGTTGTACACGTTCACCGCGGACGGAAGCACGAACACCAGCCAGTTGTCGAGCAGGTTGAGGTCGCGGTAGAGCAGGTAGGTCGGGATGAGGCCGCCCGAGAAGAACATCGTGAACGCGAAGAACAGCATGAGGAAGCGCCGCGGCGCGAACTCCCGGCGCGACAGCGCGTACGCGGCCGGAAGCGTCACCACGAGGTTGAGCGCGGTGCCGACCACCGTGTACAGCAGCGTGTTGCGGTACCCGGTCCAGATGCGGGCGTCCGCGAAGATCTGCTCGTAGCCGAACCAGTTGATGCCGCGGGGCCAGAACGACACGCGGCCGGTCGAGACGAGCGTGGGGTCGCTGACCGACGCGATCGCCACGAAGTAGATCGGGTACAGCGTGGCGAACAGGATCACCACGCACACCAGACCGAGCCCGATCATGAAGGCGAGGTCACCTCCGGTCCGCGGCCGGAGCGTCGAGAGCAGCGACCCGCCCGGGGCGCCCGCCGTCGCGGCGGGTCGTGAGAACAGAGCCATCGTCCGTCTCCTCCTCACCACAGGCTCGTGTTCGACACGCGCTTCGCGACCTGGTTCGTGACGACCAGGAAGGCGAAGTTGATGAGCGTGTTGAACAGGCCGATGGCGGTGCCGTAGCTGAACTGGTTGCCGATGATCCCGATCTTGTAGACGTACGTCGCGATCACCTCGGAGATCCCGAGGTTCAGCGGGTTCTGCATGAGGAAGATCTTTTCGAACCCGGTGGCGAGCACGCCGCCCATGTTGAGGATCAGCAGGACGATCATCGTGGGCACGAGCGCCGGGAAGTCGACGTGGCGGATGATCTGCATCCGGTTCGCGCCGTCGATCTTCGCCGCCTCGTACAGCTGGGGACTGACGCTGGCGAGCGCCGCGAGGTAGATGATCGAGTTCCAGCCGGTGTGCTGCCACGCCTCCGAGATGACGTAGGCGGGGACGAACGCCGTCGTATCACCGAGGAAGTTCACCCCGGTGATCCCGAGCGCCTCGAGGAAACGGGTGATCAGCCCGGACGACGGCGACAGGAACACCTGGAGCATGCCGACGATGACGACGATGGAGATGAAGTGCGGCAGGTACGTCGCCGTCTGCATGAACTTCTTCCGGCGCCTCCCGATCACCTGGTTCACGATGAGGGCCAGCACGATCGGCGTCACGAATCCGACGACGAGCGTCGAGACGCTGATGACGACCGTGTTCCGCATGAGCGTCCAGAACAGCGGGCTCTCGAAGAACTGGATGAAGTACGTGAAGCCCACCCACGCGCCGCCGGTGATACCGGTGGCGAAGTTGAACTCCCGGAACGCCAGCTGGATCCCGTACATCGGCACGTACATGAACACAGCGATGAACGCGATCGCCGGAGCCACCATCGCCCACAGCTGCCAGTACCTGCCGATGTGTCGCGACAGGCGCCCGCGCTTCCGCGGCGCCTTCAGCACGGACGGGGGCGCCACCTCACGAAGCGTCACTGCCATCACTCACACCCTTCCTGCTCCAGGACGTGCTCGGCCCCCACCGGCGTCGGTCGGCCGCGTCGGCGCCCCGGTCCGTGGGCCTGGGCCCGCGGACCGGGGCGAACGCTCAACGGTTCTCCACGTACTCGTCGTAGTACCGCTGGTGGATCTCGATGTTCTGCGTCAGGCCCGAACCCTCGAGCTGGGCGACGTAGTCGTCCCACTGGTCCGTCGCACCGCCGCCGGTGATCCACTCCGCCCACTTCTGCATGGCGATGTTCAGCACGTTCGTGTTGTTGAGCGAGACCGTGCTGAGGTCGGCCTGATCCATCTTGATGAGCTCGCCCGGCCACACGTTGTTCTCGATGTCGATGTTGTCGAGCGCCTCGCCGAGCGGCTCCTCCTGCTCGGCGGACTCCAGCAGGTCGGCGGGGGCCGTGACGTCGATGTCGTCACGGATCCAGCTCGGGCCGTTGTCGGCGAGCGTGGTGGTCCACTTCCACGTCGACGGGTCGGACGTCCCGTCTGCCGGCGGCAGCACCTCGTACGTGGAGTCGTCGATCTGCTCGATGTTCTGGCCGAACTCGCCCCACAGCACCTGCAGCGACATGTCCTGGTCGTAGAACGCGTCGATTACTCGCAGCGCGGCGTCCTTCACGTCCGTGCTCGCGGACATCGTGACCTGGTTGATGCCGTAGTTCAGGCCGTAGGAGTCGAACGACCAGACCGGGTCGACACCCTCGACCACCATGGGGCCCGTCGCCGCGTACTGCGGCGCGAGCTGGGCGCCGAACCGGTCGCTCGACGTCCAGCCCCAGCTGAACCCGACGCGCGCCGTGTCGCCGTCGCCGCGGCCCACCGACTGGTAGGCCGAGTAGTCCTGCGTCATGACCTCCTCGCTGATGAGGCCGGCCGCGTAGCACTCGTGCAGGAACTCGACGACGTCGCGGTAGCGCTCGTCGGTGAGGAAGTTGCCGACCTCGCCGTCCTCGACGAAGTAGCCTGCACCGCCCCCGCCGGAGATCGGGAGCCCGAAGCTGCCGAGGAACGCCGTCGGCTGGAAGAAGCCGAAGCCGCCGGTGCCGGTGGGCGACCAGTCCATGGGGATCTCGTCGTTCGGGTCCCCGTTCCCGTTCGCGTCCTCGTCCTTGAACGCGACGAGCACGTCGAACAGCTCGTCGAGGGTGGTCGGCGTCTCGAGGCCGAGGTTGTCGAGCCACTCCTGGTTGACGTACTGCCGCGTCGCGGTCTGCGGCCAGAAGCGGCGGTACCCGGGGAGGCCGTAGATCGTGCCGTCCGGCTGGGTCGCCATGATCTCCGTCTCCGGCAGCGCCTCGAACATGCCCTGCACGTTCGGGAGCGCGTCCAGGTCGTCGCTCAGGTCCTCGAAGAGGCCCTGGAACGTCGCGAAGTCGGAGTTGGTGATCGCGTTGGTCCCGACGATGAGGTCGGGGATGTCACCGGCCGCGAGCATCGTGGACTTCTTCTGGTCCCAGTCGGCCGACACCTCTTCCCACTCGATCGTGACGTCGGCCGCCTCCTCGAGGTCGGCCACCCAGCCCATGTCGGCCATCGGCCCCGTGAGCGGGTGCTTGAGCACGAGGATCTGGATGGTCTCGCCGCCGCCGCTGTCGCCGTCGGCCTCCCCGCCGCCGTCGCCCTCGCCACCCCCGCCGCCGGTGCAGGCGGTCAGCACCAGGCTCGCCGCCGCGAGGCCCGCGGCGGCGCCGGTCGCCGCTCTCGTGCGGCCCGGCCTGCGCCGAGCCGTCGTCGTTCTGCTCATGAGCTCCTCCTCGAGTTCAGGCCGTGCGCGCGGTCCGACGCACGTGCCGGTGGTCAGTCCGTTGACTCCGGTGCGGGCAGCCAGACCCGCATCGCTCCCGGGGCGCGGTTGCCCCACGTGGCGAAGGGGACGGCCGTGACGGGGACGCGGCGCGCCGCGCCGTCCCCGGTGGTCGACGACGGCGTCCCCGCCGCGGCGGTGCGGTACAGCTGAGTGGGGGTGCCGCTCGTGCGGCAGGTCACGTCGAGCACGAGGGCGCCGTCGTCCCGGGTGCGTTCGACGGGAGCGGCGGCGGGGTCGACGACGAGGTCGTCGACGGCGACGCCGTCCGGCACGTCGGCCTGCTCGACGCAGTACACGAGCGGGCCGCGCTCGAGCGCGAGGCAGCCGCGGGCGGCGTCGACGCGCGGGTGCGCCTGCGTCCAGCGCGGCGTCACGTCGAGCTCGAGCCGCCACGCCGCGCCGTCGGCGAGGTCGACGCGGACGTAGCCGTCCTCGGCGGCGACCGGGACGCCGTCGAGCAGCGTGCGGGTGGACCACGCCGGGACGCGCAGAGCGAGGTGCGCGCCGGGCGCGGGCGTGCCGCGGACGGCGAGGTCGACGACGCCGGAGCGCGGGTAGTCGGTGCGGACCTCGAGGACGCCGGTGCCCAGGTGCTCGGGCAGGTCGATCTCCGCGTCCGCGTACTGGTGGAGCCAGAGGGTCTCGGCCGTGCTCGACGCCACGTACGCCGCCAGCTGCGCGACGACCCGCGCGATGTTCGGCGGGCAGCAGGCGCAGGAGTACCAGGCCGCACGCTCGCGCGGGGCGTTCTCCTCGGAGTGCCGGTCGGGCCGCAGCTGCAGCGGGTTGGAGTAGAAGAACCGCGTGCCGGTCGCGTCGACGGACGCCGCGAGCGCGTTGTGGATCTCGCGCTCGACGACGTCCGCGTGCGCGGCGGTGCCGCCGACGAGCTGGAGACGCCAGGTCCAGTGCAGGTCGGCGATCGTGGCGCACGTCTCCGCGTAGGCACGCTCCGACGGGAGCTCGTAGGCGTCACCGAAGGCCTCGTCGCGGTGCCGGGAGCCGAACGCGCCGGTCAGGTACATCTTGCGCTCGTGCGCGTCGACCCACTGGGCGCGCATCGCGTCCAGCAGCTCTGGCTCGCCGGTCTCGAGGTAGACGTCGGTGACGCCCGCGTCCAGGTACAGCTGCCGGACGGCGTGGCCGACGGCGGTGCGCGCCTCACGCACCGGGGCGTGGTCCTGGAAGTACCGCGGACCGAACGAGCCGGCCTTGAGCAGACCCCGGCCGCGCAGGTCGATCATCCGCTGCGCGAGGGCGAGGTGGCGTTCGTCGCCGGTGTGCCGGTACAGCTCGACGAGCGCCGTCTCGATCTCCGGGTGGCCGCAGATCCCCTCCTCGCGCCCGGGGCCGAAGCGCCGGTCGACCAGGGCCACGAAGCGCTCGGCGATGCGGAGGAGGTCGGCGCGGCAGGTGGCGCGGTCGAGGGCGACGGCGGCCTGCACCAGGTGCCCGAGCACGTACATCTCATGGGTCCACTCGAGCTCCGCGAACCGCTTCTCCGGGTGCAGGCCCTGGATCCAGGTCATGACGTAGCCGGTGTCGTCCTGAGTGCGGGCGACCAGCCCGACGACGTCGTCGAGCCACGCGTCCCACCGGCCGGTGCCGGAGCGGGCGATCTCCCAGGCGACGGCCTCGATCACCTTGTACAGGTCGGAGTCGGCGAACACGAAGCCCCGGTACGGCGCGCCCGACTCGCCGATCACCCGGCGGAAGTTGTCCAGCACGCCCGACGCCTCGAGCTGCTCGATGCAGTGCGGGATCGTCGCCGTCGCGTTGCGCTCCTGCCAGGCGCCGAGCGGGCCGGCGGAGCTCAGCCGCACGGCGCGGACGTCGAGCGGCCTGTGCTGCGCCACTGCCGCTCGCGGCGTCGCGGGCGCTGCCACGAGCGCGTGCGTGGGCGGGGCTGGGGTGGTGGTCAACTCTGACTCTCTCCTCGGACGTCGTCGGCTGGGGGCGATCTTGCGCCCGACTGTTCAGCGTTGTCAACCACTAGACAAGAACTGGATGTGAACGTTATCAAGGCGTGACCCCGGGGGCGCGGGGCGCCGTCACGCGCCGAGCTCGTACCCTCCCGGCGAGCTCGTACTCCCCGGAGTACGACGTCGCCGCCTGGGTACGAGCTCGGCGGAGCACGGCCACCCCCGTCCCGCGCGAGTTCGTACCTTCCCGGCGAGCTCGTACTCCCGGGAGTACGACGTCGCCGCCTGGGTACGAGCTCGCCGGAGCACGGCCGCCCGCGGCCGCCTCCGGGACTCGAGCTCGGCGGACGCGGGCCGCGAGCTACACCGGCGGCCGCGAGGAGTCGCGCACCACGAGGTGCGCACTGGTCTGCACGTGGCGCGCAGCGCCGTCGTACCCACCGAGGCGCTCGACGAGCATGGCGACGGCGGCCGCCACCATGTCCTCCTGGTGCGGGCTGACCGAGGTGAGGGACGGCGTCGTGAACTCGCCCTCGTCGGTGTCGTCGAAGCCGGTGACGGCGACGTCCTCCGGGACGCGCCGGCCATGCCCGCGCAGCGCGCGCAGCGCACCCACGGCGACGGCGTCGTTCACGCACATGGCGGCGTCGAACCGGGCACCGGACTGCAGCAGCCCCACCATCGCCTCGTACCCCGAGACGCGTCGGTCCCAGTCCGACCCGCGGGCGATCAGCGCGGGGTCGACGTCGATGCCGTGCTCCGCGAGCACGCTGCGGTACCCCTCGTAGCGCGAGCCGGACGGCATCTCACCGCGGGGAGCGTTCCACACGAGCGCGATCCGCCGTCGTCCGCCGTCGAGCAGGTGACGCGCCACCGCCTCAGCGCCCGCGCGCTCACCCATGATGACGCCGTCGATCCGGTCGACCGGGCCACCCCCGACCTGCACCACCGGCCGCGGCAGCACGGCGTCGCCGATGAGCTCCGCCGAGAGCAGGTGCGGGCAGATGACGACGGCGTCGACGTCGCGCGTGGACACGCCGAGCACGGCGTCGAGCTCGGAGCGTCCGTCGGGCGCGATGCGCAGCGTCGTCGCGAGCCCGTGCGCCTCGAGCGCGAGGATGAGCCGCTCGGCCATCTCCGCGAAGTAGGGCTGGTAGAGCATGGGGACGACGACGGCGACGCGCCCCGTCCGCCCGGATGCGAGCCCCCGTCCGGCCGGGTTGACGGCGTAGCCCACCTGCGCGATCGCCTCCCGGACCGACTCCCGCGTGCGCGCCGAGACGCCGGGGCGCCCGAGCAGGACGTTCGAGACGGTCTTGGCGGAGACGCCGGCGACCGCCGCGACGTCGGCGAGCGTGGGCGCCTTCACGACATCCCGCCCAAGGTCGACTCCCGGCGGATGAGCTCGACCGGGGAGATCACGCGGCGCGGCTCCGCGGGTGCGGTGCCGGAGAGCCGGTCGGCGAGCAGGTCGATGGCCGCCCTGGCCAGGCGGCCGGGGCCTGGATCGACGGTGGTGAGGCTCGGCGTCGTGAACTGGCCGTCGTCGAGGTCGTCGAAGCCGATGACGGCGACGTCGTCCGGGACGGCCACGCCGTCGCGCGCCAGAGCGGCGAGGGCGCCGAGCGCGACCTCGTCGGAGCCGCAGACGAGGGTGTCGAGGTCGGGTCGCTCACGACGCGCACGGTCGACGACGTCGGCCCCGTCCGCGCGAGTCCGGACGCCACCGATGGCGGGGGCAGGCTCCGTGACGCCGGCGGACGCGAGCGCGGCGCGCATCGCCTCGACACCACCCGCGCCGCGGTCGAGCCCGAGGAGCACGGGACGCGATCGCCCCATGACCACGAGGTGGCGGGCCACGAGGGAGGCGGCCTCGACGAGGTCGGCGTCCACCGCGTCGACGGTGCCCCGCCCGCCGCCGTGCACGAGGACCACCGGGTGCTGGGCCCGCAGCCCGGTCAACAGGTCCTCGCCCGGATCCCCGATCAGGACGAGGCCGTCGAAGATCCGGCCGCGGGCGTCGAGCAGGTCGCGCAGGCGGGCAGGATCACCGTGCGTGGGTTCGACGGCGGCCTGAAGCCCACGCCGCCCGATCTCGTCGACGAGCGCTTCTCCCAGCATCGCGAGATGCGGCCGGCGGAGCTCCGTGACGGCGACGGCGACGAGCCCGGTGCGGCCCGTCCGGAGGGTGCGGGCGCTGCCGTTGGGCACCCAGTCGAGCTCGGCGATCGCTGCGCGCACCCGTCGGACGACCTCGGGCCGCGTGTGCGGCTCGAGGTTCACCACGCGCGAGACGGTCTTCACCGACACGCCCGCGAGCGCGGCGACGTCGCGCATCGTGACCGGCATGCGCTCAGGGTAGGACGGGCCGGACCCGACGCCAGGCGCGGGTAGCGTGCGGCAGGTGGCGGCGAGGCGGGTGCACCTGCTCCGCCACGCGATGCCCGCGGCACGGCCCGACGCCGACCCCCGTGCCTGGCCGCTGAGCGACGAGGGCAGGGCGGCAGCTGCGCGCCTGGCCGGCACGCTCCCTGCGGGGCTGCTGCTGAGCAGCACCGAGGCCAAGGCCGTCGAGACGATCACGCTGGCCGCGGGACCTCCGACGACCGACGCGCGGTTCGGCGAGGTCAGCCGCCCGGGCGAGCCGTTCGACGACGCCGTGGTCGCGCGACGCCGGGCGTGGGTCGAGAGCCGGCTCGATGTCCGGCACGCCGGGTGGGAGACGCCGGACGAGGCCGCCGCACGCTTCGACGCGGGCGTGCGTGCGTACCCGGGCGAGGACATGGTCATCGCCACGCACGGCATGGTGATGGTGGCGTGGCTCGCGCGGGTCGGCGTCGTGTCCGCGGGCGCCGCCGCCGGGGAGCTGTGGATCGGGCTCGCGTTTCCCGACCTCGTCACGGTGTGCGTCTAGGTGCACTCGGCCTCGACGTCGGTGGCGGCGAGCCTGCGCCGGGTTCCCGCCGTGGCGTCCGAGTGCCGGGCGTGGCGTCCGGCTGCCGGGCGTGGCGTCCGGGTGCGGAGCCTGCGTCCGAGTGCCGGGCGTGGCGTCCGAGTGCGGGCCGTGCGTCCGAGTGCGGTGCGGCACGGCCCGCACTCGGACGCTCACCCCGCACTCACCCCGCACCCACCCCGCACCCACGCCGATCCCATGCACCGCCGCGCCCCTGGCGCCACGCTCGTGTCCGCAAGGGTTAGTGTGAACGCTCACATCGCCCGACCGACACCGGAGTCCGCCGTCGTGACCTCATCCGTTCCGCACCAGCCCGCCGTCGCGCCGCCCACGCCGCCGGTCCGCACCACGCCGCCGATGGGCTGGAACAGCTGGGACTGCTACGGCACGACCGTCACGGAGGCCGAGGTCGTCGCGAACGCCGAGTTCATGGCCACCCACCTGCGCGCGCACGGCTGGGACACCGTCGTCGTCGACATCGCCTGGTACGACCCCACCGCGAAGGCCCACGGCTACAACGACGACGCCCCGCTCGAGCTGGACGCCCACGGCCGCCAGCTCCCCGCCCCGAACCGTTTCCCGAGCGCCGCCGACGGCGCCGGCTTCGGCCCGCTCGCGGCAAAGGTCCACGAGCTCGGACTCCGCTTCGGGCTGCACGTCATGCGCGGGATCCCGCGGCTCGCCGTCGATCGCGACCTGCCGATCGCCGGCACCGGGTGGACGGCCCGCGACGCCGCCGACACCAGCTCGATCTGCCCCTGGAACCCGGACAACTACGGCCTCGATCACACGCATCCCGCCGCGCAGGCGTACTACGACGCGCAGGTCGCCCAGTTCGCCGCGTGGGGCGTCGACTTCGTCAAGGCCGACGACATGCTCTGGCCCTACCACCACGCGGAGATCGAGGCCTACGCCCGGGCGATCGAGCGGTCCGGCCGACCCATGGAGCTGAGCCTCTCCCCCGGCCGAGACATCTCGCTCGCGCACCTGGACCACCTGCGCGCGAGCTCGGCGATGTGGCGCGTCAGCGACGACCTCTGGGACCGCTGGGACGACGTCGAGGCCCAGTTCGCGCGCATGGCGCGTTGGGCGCCGCACCAGTCGCCCGAGGGCTGGGCCGACGCCGACATGCTCCCCCTCGGCCGGATCGGCATCCGCGCCGAGCGCGGCGACGACCGCCACTCGCGCCTCACCCCGGCCGAGCAGGTCACGCTCCTCAGCCTGTGGGTGATCTCCCGCTCGCCGCTCATGATGGGCGGCGACCTGCCGACGTCGTCCCCCGAGACCATCGCCCTCCTCACCAACGACGCCGTCCTCGACGTCCTGCGCACCTCGCGCGCGAGCCGCGAGGTGCTGCGCGAGGGCGACCTCGTGCTGTGGACGGCCGAGGGGGCCGACGACGGCGGCACGCGCCTCGTGCCGTCGGGTGCGCCGGTGCGCTACGCGGCTGTGTTCCACCTCGGCGACGAGCCGACCCGCGTGAGGCTCGCCCTCGGCGACGTCGGCGGACTCCCGACGGACGCCGTCGTCGACGTCTGGTCCGGCGAGCAGGTGCCCACGGTCGCCGGCGCGCTCGAGCTCGACCTCCCGGCCCACGGCGCGCACCTGCTCCGCCTCTCGCCGCGGAGCTGACGCCGGGCGACTCCGAGCGACGCCGGGCGACGCCGCGAGTCCACGACCCGCAGGGCCTTCCCCCATCTCACGCAGCTACGTCACTGACCCGCCCCGTGGGTCACTGCCGTAGCGCGGCGCTACGTCACTGACCCGCCCCGTGGGTCACTGCCGTAGCAGCGCGAGACCACCCTGCCCCTCCCGGCATGCCGGGCAAGAATGGGGACGTGCCGTTCGACGTCAAGCGGGAGCTCCCCGCCCTCTACGCCCCGAAGAACCGCGCCTGGGACCTGCTCGACGTCCCGCCGCAGCAGTTCCTCGCGGTCGACGGCGAGGGGGACCCGAACACGTCGGAGGCGTACGCGCGCGCGGTCGAGGCGCTCTACGCCGTCGCGTACACGCTCCGGTTCGCGAGCAAGCGGGACGGGTTCGAGTTCGTCGTCGGACCGCTCGAGGGCCTGTGGTGGTCGCCCGACCCGGCCGTGTTCACCGCGCGGGCCAAGGAGAAGTGGCACTGGCGGATGCTCATCACGCTGCCCGAGCGCCTCACCGGGGCGCAGGTGACGCAGGCCGCCGCGGCCGCGCAGGCGAAGAAGGGACTGCCGGCGATCTCCGACGTCCGGCTCGAGCGGATGCACGAGGGGCTGTGCGCGCAGGTGCTGCACCTCGGGTCGTACGACGACGAGACACCCGTGCTCGCCGAGCTCCACGAGCGCTACCTGCCGCAGCTCGGCCTCGTCCCCACGGGTCACCACCACGAGATCTACCTCGGCGACCCGCGGCGGACGGCGCCCGAGAAGCTGCGCACGGTGATCCGGCAGCCGGTCGCGCCGGCCCCGTAGCGCTCAGAGGAGGTCCTCGAAGCGCGCGGCCCAGGCCGTGACCGTGACCTCGCCGCCGTCGAGCACGTCGAGGGAGGAACCGGGCGCGTAGCCGGGGATGGACGTCACCGGGAGCTCCACGGGGTTCGCCCCTCCGGGCGGTGTGAGCAGCACGGCGACCGTCACGTCGGGGTCGAGCGACGTCGACATCGCGCCCCAGCCGGCCACCGCGAACGCCTCCGCACCCGGGTCGAGCACGAGCGGTCGGGCGCCCAGGTCACGTGCGCCGAACGGGTCGCCGTCGAGCACCGACGCATCGACGAGCTCCCCCGAGGCTGCCCGGAAGGCCAGGTCCGGGTAGCCGGACAGGGAGCACGCGGTGTCCCCCGCGTTCCGGACGGCCAGGCCGAGCAGGCGGTGCCCGGTGAACGCGTCGGCGCCGTGCAGCCGCACCGCGAGGACGCCCGGATCGCACGCCGGCGGTGCACCCTCCGGAGGCACCACGACCGCCACCCGACGCACTCGCACCCCGGCACGCTAGACGCACTCACCGCCGTCGTCGTCGGGCTTCACCGCACCGCGCCGGCACCTTCACCGCATCCGCCCCTCGACGCACACGGAGGGCACGGCGAGACTGTGCGGGACGTCGTCGTCAGCGAAGGAGCGCGTGTCGTGGTCCCACGTCGAGCCGCCGCGCTGGCGTGCGCGCTCGCCGCCAGCCTCGCCGCCGCGGCGTGCACGCCGCCGGCGCCGTTCCCCCACGAGGCGCTCGACGGCCTGAGCGTCGAGGTGTACCAGGGCCGCATCGACTGGGGCGAGCGCGTGATCGAGCTGCGGATCACCAACGACGGCGAGGTCCCGCTCGTCGTCACCGGTGCGAACCTCGAGGCGCCGATCACCGCCCAGAACGAGCCGAAGACGGCGGACCGCACGGTGGCACTGCGGCCGGGTATCACGCGAGCCATGTACGTGCGGCTCGGCGTCCCGCTGTGCGGGGAGATCGGCGACGGCGGTGCGCACGCCGTTCTCGACGTCGAGACGGAGGACGGCCTCGCCGCCCGGGTCGAGGTGCCGGCCGCCGACCCCGACGGCTACCTCGACCGCGCCCACTCCGAGGACTGCGCCGAGCAGGCGTTCGCGGCGGGCGCGACCGCCACGTTCGGTGACGACGTGCGCATCGAGGAACGCGACGGGCACCTGGTCGGGGGCCTCGAGCTGACCGTCGTGCCGGTGCCCGGCGGGCCGGAGGTGAGCGTCGCCGAGGTGGGCGGCACACAGCTGCTGGCGCCGCTCGGAGGTCCGGTGTGGAGCGACCCGGCGCTGCTCGATCTCCCGGACGACGGCGCCCGCGTGACCTTGTGGTTCACGGCGGTCCGCTGCGACCAGCACGCGTACGCGGACGACAAGCGCGGCAAGTTCGTGCCGATCCGCAGCGTCGTCGACGGCGTCGCCGAGGACCTGTTCTACGTGCACCTGCCTCAGGCCACGCGCCGCTCGCTCGGCGAGTACTTCGCGCTGGCCTGCGGCTGGGACGTGGACCTCGGCTAGCCGGCGCGGTCATGCCGGCTTCTCTCGCCCCCGCGCCGAGGGTGCAGCGGAGGCGACGGCGACACACCCCGTCATCGCGAGCAGCGCGCACAGGACGACGACGAGCGGCGCCGTCCAGCCATCCGTCCCCGTGTGCACCACGCCGAGCAGCGGCGGCGCGAGCGCGGCGACCGAGTACCCGATCGTCTGCACGGTGGCGGACGTGCGCCGCGACGCGGACTGGCTCGGCGCGCGCCAGGCCACGAGCGTGAAGATCACGGCGAACATGCCGCCCTGCGAGATGCCGGCGATCGACGCCCACCAGGCCCACGACTCCGGGCGCAGGAGCAGGCCGATCGGCAGGGTGAGCCAGAACGCGCTCATCGTCAGCGCCACGGCTCGGATCGAGGCGCGCCGCGCCAGCGCGAGCGGCACCCCCACACCCCCGACGATCGCGAACACCTGGAACACCGCCGCCGCACCACCGGCGGAGTCGGCCGGGATCCCGACGGTGTCGCGCAGCAGCGTCGGCAGCCACGCCGTGACGCCGTAGAAGCTGAACGCCTGGGTGGCGAAGGTCGCGGCGAGCAGCCATGTGATGCCGAGGCGCAGCACGGATCGTTCGCCCTGCTGCGGAGGGGGCGACGACGGCGTTCCCGCCGCGGGCGGTGGCGGCACCTCGGGTGCAGGTCGGCGGGCGAAGGCGCGCCACCACACGGCGAGCGCCACGACGGCGAGCAGCGACCACGACGCGATCGCGAACCGCCACCCGGTGAGACCGGCGAGCGGCGCCGTCAGGGACGTCGTCAGCGTTGTACCGACGTTGAGTGCCGCGGTGTACAACCCGGTGACCATGGCGACGGCGCTCGGAAAGTCCCGCCCGATGAGGAACGGGAGGGTGACGTTGCCGATCGTGATGCCGAGGCCGATGAGCACCGTGCCGGCGAGCGCGACCGCGAAGCCGTCGACCGAGCGCACCAGGCTGCCCACGGCGATCGCCACGAGAGCGACGGTGCCGCAGCGGCTGACGCCCCACCGGCCGAGCGCGCCCGACGCGGCCGGCGTCGCGACGGCGAAGCAGAGCACGGGCACACCGGTCAGCAGACCGACCTGTCCGGCGGTGAGCCCGAGCTCGGCGCTGACGTCGCCCACCACCGGGGGCAGCGCGGTGATCGCCGCGCGGAGGTTCAGGGCGCACAGCAGCACGGCCAGCAGGAGGAGCCCCGCGCCGGACCGGGCGCCGGAGAAGCGGGGAGTGGTCACTCGGACGACCGTAGCCCTGGGTCGAGGGTGACCCGCACCGCTCGCGTGCTAGCGCACCCCCGGCGAGACGGTGAGCGTGCCCGCGTCCGCGTCCAGCGTGCAGGGCACGCCGAGCGGCACGGTCAGTGTGTCCTCCAGGTGCCCGAGCGGGAGCCCACCGAGCACCGGGACGCCGAGCGGGTCGAGCCAGGAGCGCAGCACGTCGAGCACCGTCCAGCCGCGGTCGACGTGATCAGTGAACTCGTCGAAGCTGCCGAGCGCGACGCCCGCGACCCGGGAAAGCACGCCCGACAGTGCGAGCTGCGCCAAGGGACGCTCGATCATCCCGAGCCCGGACGCACGGTTCGCCTCGAGCAGCAGCACCCGCCCGTCCCACGGCACGTCCACGACGCCCACGCACCGCGCGAGCTGTTCGAGGCTGCCACCCGCGAGGCTCCCCTCCGCCCGGCCGCCGGACGTCAGCTCCGCCGTCAGCGTCCCCGCCTGGGTGCCGACCACCGCCGGTTCGTCGGTCATCAGGAGGCGCCGCACGCCGTCCGCGTGGGCTCCGGCCACGGCGCCGTGCAGCGACGGGACGCCCACGCCCTGCCACACCTGGTGCAGGGCCGTGATGTCGCTGAACCCCACGAGCAGTTTCGGGTCGCTGACGAGCGCGTCGACGTCGACGCCGGGAATCAGCCGCATGCTGCCGACGCCGCCGCGCGTCGTCAGCACGGCGCGCACCGCCGGGTCCCGCAGCGCGGCGTTGAGATCCGCCAGCCGGGCCGCGTCGTCGCCCGCCAGGATGCCCTGGGCGTCGAGCGCGTGCGCCCCGACGCGCACCTCGAGCCCCCACGACTCGAGCGTGCCGACGCTCCAGTCGATCCACTCGGCCGACGGCGTGCTCGCCGGCGAGACGAGGGCGACGGCGTCGCCGGGGACGAGGCGCCGCGGGAGGAGGGATGCGTCCGGGCGGGCGGTGGCGATCGGCGTCGGCAGGCTCACCCGCCGCACCGTACGGCCTGCCACCCACATCGGGGCCGACGACCCTCCGGCGAGCGGCTAGCGTCGGCGTCGTGATCATCCGCGACGCGACGGCCGCCGACTGGCCGGCGATCTGGCCGTTCCTCCGCGAGATCGTCGCGGCCGGCGAGGCGTACTGCTGGCCCCGCGACACGAGCGAGGAGGCCGCCCGAGCCTGGTGGACGGGCAAGCCGGGCGGCCGGGTGTTCGTCGCCGTCGACGAGCGCGTGGACGACGACGTCCCGGTCCCTCTCGTGGTCGGCACGGCGGAGCTGCACCCCAACCAGCCGGCCGCCGGCGCCCACGTCGCGAACGCCGGCTTCATGGTCGACCCGGCGCACGCCGGTCGCGGGATCGGCCGAGCGCTCGCCCAGCACGTCCTGGGAGCGGCGTGCCAGGAGGGTTACCGCGCGATGCAGTTCAACGCGGTGGTCGAGACGAACACCGCGGCGGTCCGGCTGTGGCGTTCCCTGGGCTTCGACGTCCTCGCGACGGTGCCACGGGCTTTCGATCACCCGAGCGCCGGACCCGTCGGGCTGCACGTCATGTGGCGGGACCTGAGTACCGGCCCCAGCTGACGATCTCCTCGAACGGCTTGCGGCCGCGCAGCGCGGGGGCCGCCTGCGCCCGGCTCGCGTCCGTGTACCCGAGGCCCACGGCCGAGTACGGATGCAGGTGCTCCGGGATGCCGAGCAGCTCGCGGACCTGCGCACGCGCCTCGGACGTACCGAACCACGCCGTCCCACTCCCGAGCCCGAGGTGCGCGGCCGCGAGCATGGCCCGCTCCGACAGCCGTCCCTCGTCGTACGCCTGGCTGCGCCCGTCGCCGTCGAGCACGATGACGATCGACGCCGCGACGCCGGCGAGGAACTGCGTGAACGCGCCGTAGGTGGCGAGCTCCGCGTTGGTCTCGCGGTCCTCGACGACCACCAGGTGCCACGGCTGACTGTTCTTCGCGCTGCCGGTCCACCGGGCAATGTCGAGGATGCGTTCCAGGTCCTCGCGCGGCACCGGACGGTCCGTGAAGAACCGTGACTGGCGCAGCGCGCGCAGCTCAGGGAGGAACTCGTCGGACGACGGCGCGGGCTCGGTGGGGGTGGACATGCCCCCATCCTGCAGCCCGGCCCGGGCCGGCGCTCGCAGTGCGCGGCGCGTCCCGAGGCCCGGGACCCACGTCGCGAGAGGTTCGTGGCCGCACCGCGAGAGGTTCGTGGCCGCACCGCGAGAGGTTCGTGGCCCGACCACAAACCTCTCGGAGCCGGGCCACGAGCCTCTCGTGAACCGGGGTTAGGCCGCGTCGAGCCGCGCCCGCAGCTCCGCCGGGATCTCCAGCGTCAGCGCGCCGAGCGCCTCGTCCAGCTGGGCCACGCTGCTGGCCCCGAACACCGGGAGCTGTGGCACGTCGCCGCCGAGCAGCCACGCGAGGACCACCTGGTTCTGGGTCGCGCCGAGCTCCTCGGCGACGTCCCGCAGCACAGCCCAGCGCGACGGCGTCGCGGGATGGTCGAGCTCCGGCCGAAGCGACTTCGCCGGGTTCGCGTACACGCCCTGTGACTGCGGCGCGTACGCCAGGATCGTCACGTCCGGATGCGAGTCCGCGTAGTCGAGCAGCTCCCCGTTCACGTAGTTCGCCGCCCGGGAGCCGGGACGCGGCTGCAGGTACGTGCTCTCCTGCTGGATCGCGCCGAACTCCGGCAGCCCGACCCGTGCCGCCGCCGCCCGGGCCTCGGCGAACCGCCACGTGGTGGTGTTGCTCAGCCCGGGCACGCCGATCGTGCCGGCCTTGGCGAGCTCCCCAAAGGTCTGGGCAATCTCCTCGACGCCGAGGTCGCGGTCGTCGACGTGCCCGTAGTACACGTCGAGCCGTTCGACGCCGAGCGTGCGCAGGCTCTGCTCCGCCTCGCGCCGCACGATCGACGCCTCGAGGCCCTGGTAGTTCGTGGGCGGCGTCGTGGACAACGGCAGCGCCGGATCCTTCTTCGCCGCGCCGGCCTTCGTCGCGACGACCATCTCGCCGGCAGTGCCACGCGCGGCGAGCCACCGGCCGAGGAGCTCCTCGCTGTCCCGGCCGTGCCCGTCGCCCCAGTGGTTGTAGTTGTTGGCGGTGTCGAGGAACCGCCCGCCGGCCTCGTAGTACCGGTCGAGGATCGCGAACGACGTCTCCGCGTCGGTCTGTGTGCCCATGAGCATCGTGCCGAGGCACAGTGCACTCACGGACAGGTGGGTGTCGCCGCTGGTCAGGGTGAGCTCGCGCATGAGGGTCCTCTCGCTGTGTGTCGACACCACGTTAGGGGCGAAACGGTCTGGTGCTACGGTCCACTTCCATGGGCGCATCCCAGACCGATCTTGCCTGGGACACGCTTGTCGACCTGGCCCCCGCTGGCGGTGACACCGGGCCCCTGCACGTCCGGCTCACGTCGGCGCTGCGCTCGCTCATCGCGTCAGGCGTGGTCCCCGACGGGGCGGCGCTCCCACCGAGCCGCACGCTCGCCCGCGACCTCGGCTGCTCGCGCTGGGCGGTGACCGAGGCGTACGCGCAGCTCGCCGTCGAGGGGTACCTCACCGCCCGGTCGGGGTCGGTCACGCGCGTCCGGTCCGGCGTCGCCCCGCCCGCCTCGCCACCTGCCGCGATGCTCGACGACGTCGCCCGCCGCGCGCCGTACGATCTCGCCCCGGGTGTTGCGGACCTCCGCGCGTTCCCGCGTCACCGCTGGGTCGAGGCCACGCGCACGGTGCTGAGCGCTCTCCCGGCCGACGACCTCGCCCGCGCCGTCCCGGGTGGGCACCCACGGACGCGCCGCCTGCTCGCCGAGTACCTTCGGCGCTCGCGCGCCGTCGACACGGGGGCGGCTGCGCTCGTCGTCACGGCCGGCGCGGGCAGCGCGATGGGCTGGCTCGCCCGGCGCCTCGTCGCTGCCGGGCACACCCGGCTCGCCGTCGAGGAGCCGAGCTGGCCCGTGCTGCCGGACCTCGCGCGGCGGGCGGGTCTCGAGACGGTGCCGATCGCCGTCGACGACGACGGACTGTGCGTCGACGACCTCCGCGCGCACCCCGACGTCCGCGCCGTCCTCCTCACCCCGGCACACCAGTTCCCCACGGGGGCCGCGATGTCGCCCGTGCGCCGTGCCGAGGTGACGGCGTGGGCGCGCGAGCGCGACGGCGTCGTCATCGAGGACGACTACGACGCCGAGTTCCGCTACGACCGCAAGCCCGTCGCCGCGCTGCAGGCGCTGGACCCGCAGCACGTGGTGCTGCTCGGCTCCCTGTCGAAGTCGCTCTCCTCGGCGGTCGGGCTGGGGTGGCTCGTCGGTCCGACGGCGCTGCTGGCGGACGTCGCCGAACCGGGCGGGGCGCCGCCGACGCCGGGAGTCCTGACCGAGCAGATCGTCGCCGAGATGATCGAGCGCGGCTGGTACGAGCGGCACCTGCGCTCCGTGCGGACGGGTCTGCGGCGCCGCCGCGACGCACTCGTCGCGGCTCTGGGACGGCGTCTCCCCGACTGCCCGGTCTCCGGGCTCGCCGCCGGCATGCATCTCGTCCTGCGGCTCCCGGCGGACGTCCGAGCCGCCGACGTCGTCGCCCGCGCCGCCGAGCTCGACGTCGGCGTCGTCCCCATGTCGCGCTATCTCGGCGGCGGCGTGGCCGGGCACGGCGGCGTCGCCCGGTCCGACCAGCTCGTCCTCGGCTACGGGAACCTCGCCGACTCGCGGGTGGAGGACGCCGTCGCCCGCCTCGCGGTCGCCGTCAGATCTCGGGGATGACGACCGGCGGCGCGGCCGTCGTCTTCCACACGCCCCCAGAGGTCAGGCGCCGGGCGCCGGCACAGCCACGGACGCGACGTGCCGCTCCGCCGGCATCCGCACGGTGGTGGGGCGCGGCGCGAGCTCGCTCTGCAGCACGAGCGCGGCCGCGCCGATGGCCGCCGCCTCGTGCGCGCTCGAGGAGATCCGCACGTGGACGGGGTGGCTGTCCCGCGCGAAGAACGCCCGCTCGAGGTGCTCGGTGACGACCGGCAGGTACAGGGACCCGGCGATCCCGAACGCCGGGCCGGTGAGCACGATGAGGTCGAGGTCCATGAGGTTCGCGAACGTCTGCGCCGCCACGGCCACGTACCGGGCCGAGAACTCGAGGATGGAGGAGGCGACGGCGTCGCCGCGCAGAGCGGCGCGGGCGAGGGTCGCGAAGTCCTCGGCGGCGGGGCGGCCGGCCGGCCCGAGGTCCACACCCCGGGCGCGGGCGGCGGCCACGACGGCGGCCGGTCCGGCGACCGCCTCGACGCACCCCCGCGCCCCGCACCAGCACTCCGGGCCCGCGAGGTCCACGCACACGTGCCCGATCTCGGCGGCGTTGGAGCTCGCCCCGCGGAACGCGACGCCCCCCACGACCACGCCGCCGCCGATCCCGGCGCCCATGTAGAGCGCACCGAGCGCCGACGTCGACTCGATCCCGCCCGCCCAGTACTCGCCGACCGCGGCCGCCGTCGCGTCGTTGTCGAGCAGCACCGGCATGTCGAGCGCGGCCTCGATCGCCTCGCCGAACGGGAACGGCGCCATCCCCGACGACGCCGGGTCCGCCACCCACGTCACGGCGGTGCCGCCGGACAGCGGCCCCGGCCCGACGAGCCCGACGCCCAGCAGGCGGTCCTTCTCCACCCCGACGCGCGAGAACATGTCGCCGATCTCGGCCACGACGCGCGCGACGACGTCCTCAGGGCCGTCGCCCGCCGTCCCGGCCGTGCGCCACCGCGCCACGACCCCGCCCCCGAGGTTCGCGAGCACGTAGGTGATGCCGGCGACGTCGAGATGGACGCCGACGGCGAACCGGGCGCGGGGCTCCAGCCGCAGCAGGGTGCGGGGCTTCCCGCCGGTCGACTCCGCGCGGCCGACCTCGACGATGAGCCCCTCGTCGATGAGGCGCCGCACGACCGTCGAGACCGTCGCCCCGGTGAGCCCGGTGGCGCGCGTCAGCTCGACGCGACTGATCGTCCCCGCCGCCCGGACGACGTCGAGGATCGCCGACCGGCTCCGCGTCTGCTGCGCGCCGGCGCTCTCCGTGCTCACCCGGGTCATCCTCGCCTATGCCAGCTCGCGCAGGCGTCGCTCCGGGTCGGGAGCCGCCTCCCGCAGGAGCTTCGTGTACTCGTGCTGGGGGTTGAGGATGACGTCGTCGGCGGGGCCGCGCTCGACGATCACCCCGCGGTACATCACGAGGATCTCGTCGGAGAAGTGCCGCGCGGTCGCGAGGTCGTGCGTGATGTACAGGACGCCGAGATTCTCCTCGCGCTGCAGCTCGGACAGCAGGTTGAGGATGCCGAGCCGGATCGACACGTCGAGCATCGACACCGGCTCGTCCGCGATGAGGATGCCCGGACCGGGTGCGAGCGCCCGCGCGATCGCGACCCGCTGCCGCTGCCCGCCCGACAGCTCGTGCGGACGTCTCCGCGCGAACTCCTCCGGCGGGTCGAGCCGCACCCGGCTCAGGAGCGAGAGCACCCGCTCCTCCACCTGCGCGCCCGTGAGCCCGGGGTGGTGCAGCTTCACGGGCCGGGCGAGGTGGTGTGCGACCGAGTGATACGGGTTCAGCGACGCGAACGGGTCCTGGAACACCATCTGCACGGCGCTGCGGTACGCCTTCGTCGCCGCCCGTGACCCGTGGAGCGAGACGCCGTCGACGAGAATCTCGCCCGACGTCGGCCGCTCGAGCTGCAGCAGCAGCTTCGCCACGGTCGACTTGCCGCTCCCGGACTGACCGACGAGCGCCGTCGTCCGGCCCGGTTCGAGAGTGAAGCTGACGTCGTCGACGGCGCGCAGGTCCGTGTGCCGCAGCCCGTGCCGCAGCCGATAGGTCTTGACGACGTTGCGCAGGTCGAGCGTGGTCATGAGGCCACCTCCGTCCGGGCCGGGGCTGCCGGCGATGCCTGTGAGCCGTCGCGCACGAACCCGCCGCGCGTCCCGGTGAGGCTCGGGAACGAGTCGAGCAGCTGCCGGGTGTACTCGTGCGTCGGCGCGGTGTACAGCGTGCGGGCGTCGGCGAGCTCCACGATCCGGCCCTCGCGCATGACGGCGATGCGGTCGCTGATCTCGAGCAGCAGCGGCAGGTCGTGCGTGATGAAGACGACGGCGAAGCCGAGCTCGGCCCGCAGCCTCGTGATCTCCTGCAGGATCTCGCGCTGGACGACGACGTCGAGCGCCGTCGTCGGCTCGTCCATGATGAGCACCTGCGGGTCGAGCGCGAGCGCCATCGCGATCATCACGCGCTGCCGCATCCCGCCGGACAGCTCGTGCGGGTACGCGTTGAGCCTGCCGGGGTCGACCCCCACCCGCGTGAGGAGCTCCGCGCAGCGCTCGCGACGCCGTCGCTTGTCGACGTCCGGGCGGTGCGTCGTGAACACGTCCTCCAGCTGGTCCCGGATGCGGATGACCGGGTTGAGCGAGTTCATCGCGCCCTGGAACACCATGGCGACCTTGTCCCAGCGGAACGCGCGCAGCTCCTCGCCGTGGAGCTCGCCGAGGTCGATGGCGTAGCCCTCGCGCGAGTGGAACAGGGCGCGCCCGCCGACGATCGAGGCCGGCGGCTTGAGCAGGCGGGTGACGGCGTAGGCGAGCGTGCTCTTGCCGCACCCGCTCTCGCCCGCGAGGCCGAGCACCTCGCCGCGCGCCAGGGTCAGCGACACGTCGCGGACGGCGTGCACGACGGGGTCGACGAGGTAGTCGACGCTCATCGAGGAGATCTCGAGCACGGGGTGGCTCATACGACCTCCTCCTCGGCCTTGCGCAGCTGCTGCCGCGTCATGCGCCACCCCTTGCGGACCTCACGTGTCGAGTCCCGGAGCTTCGGGTTGATGATCGTGTCGATCGAGAAGTTGATGAGCGACAGGGCCGCGCCGAACACGGCGAGCAGGAGGCCCGGTGGCACGAACCACCACCAGGCGCCGAGGCGGAGCGCGAGGCCGTTCTGCGCGTAGTACAGCATCGTCCCCCACGTGAACGACCCGGTGGCGCCGAGCCCCAGGAACGACAGCCCGGCCTCGCCGAGGATCCCGAAGATGACGGCGAACACCACCTGGGAGGCGAGCAGCGGGATGAGGTTGGGCAGGATCTCGACGGCGAGGATGCGCCAGGACGGTTCGCCGCTGACGCGGGCGGCGAGCACGTAGTCCCGGTTCCGCACGCTGAGCGTGAAGCCGCGCAGCACGCGAGCCGACCCGGCCCAGCTGGTCAGTGCGAGGACGACGGCGACGAGCAGCACGCTCTTCTCGCTCACGTAGCTCGAGATGACGATGACGAGCGGCAGGCCGGGGATCACGAGCATCACGTTGGTGACGAGGGAGAAGGCCTCGTCCGTCCAGCCGCCGGCGAACGCTCCGACCACGCCGAAGAACGCCGACATCACAAGCGTCAGGGCTCCCACGATCACGCCGATGATCAGGGAACCGCGGGTGGCGTAGGCGAGCTGGGCGAACACGTCCTGGCCCGTCTGCGTCGTCCCGAGCCAGAACTCCGACGACGGCGGCGCGAGGCCGACGTCGTTGACGGTGGACGGGTCGCCCACGAACCACGGCCCGACGAGCCCGAAGATCGTGATGAGGCCGGCGATGACGAGGCCGACGGCGAGCTTCGGCGTCATCGGCGGAAGGATGCGCGCCTTCTTGCGCGGGAGCGCGGCCGCCTCGGCGGCGGCGAGCTCCGGGTCCTGGGTGGCGATCGACACGGGAGGCCTCCTAGGCGCGCGCCCGCGTGCGCGGGTCGATGACGGAGTAGAGAAGGTCGACGAGCAGGTTCGCGCCGAGCACCGAGAGCGTGATGACGAGGAAGATGCCCTGCATGAGCGCGTAGTCCGCGTTGTTCACGGACGAGATGAGGGCGGATCCGATCCCGGGGTAGGAGAACACCGACTCCGTCACCACGGAGCCGGCGACGACGAACCCGAGCGAGATCGCGAACCCGGCCACCGACGGCAGGACGGCGTTGCGCGCCGCGTACGTGAACCGGATCCGGGACGACCGCAGCCCTTTGGCCTCGGCGGTGAGGATGTAGTCCTCCGACATCGTCGAGACCATCATGTTGCGCATCCCGAGCATCCAGCCGCCGATCGACGAGACGACGATCGTCAGCGCCGGCAGGGTCCCGTAGTAGACGATCGAGCTGAGGAACTCCCAGCTGAACGCGGGTGAGGTGGACGTGACGTCGTAGCCGCCGTAGAGCGGGAAGATCTGCCACACGCTGCCGAACAGGAAGAGCAGGACGAGCGCGAGCCAGAAGTACGGCACGGACTGCAGGAGCGTGGTGGCGGGGATCAGGTTGTCGATCCAGGAGCCGCGCTTCCAGCCGGCGATCATCCCGAGGCCGACGCCGAGGATGAAGGACAGCAACGTCGAGATGCCGACGAGGCCGATCGTCCAGGGGATCGTCTGCGCGATCACCTCGCTCACCGGCGTCGGGAAGAACGCCACGGACACGCCCAGGTCACCGCTGAAGACCTGCTGGAGGTACCCGATGTACTGCTCCCACAGCGGCTTCTCCTCGTCCATCCCGAGGAGGAGCGCGATCGCCTGGCGGGTTGCGGGCGTCACCTCGCCGCGCTGCGCGAGCTTCGACACCAGGATGTCGACCGGGTTGCCCGGCATCCAGCGGGGCAGGAAGAAGTTGAGCGTCAGGGCCGCCCACAGGGCGATGACGTAGAAGCCGAGCTTCTGCAGGAGATATCTCACGGGCGAGTCCTTCTCGTCGCGTCAGGGGCGGACGACGGCGGCCGCCGGGCGGTGCCGGCTCGCCGCGCTGTGCGAGCGAGCCGGCGCCGTCCGGGCTCTCGGCCGTGCGTCACTCGGCGGGGACGATCCGGTGCAGGACGATCCCGTTGTCCCAGGCCTTCCACGTGGCCGGCATCGCGTACCGGTCGTCGTCGGTCGGCCAGCCCGTGGCGCGGGAGGTGTTGAACTCCGTGAGCATCGAGTTCACGTAGATCGGGATGTACGGCAGGTCGCGCACGATCTCGGTCTGGACGATCGCGTACTGCTCGGCCTGCTCGGCCTCGTCCGCCGTCCGCGCGGCAGCGTCCAGCGCCTCGTCCACGACGGGGTTGGAGTACCGGGCGGAGTTTCCGCCGATCGCTCCCTCTCCCACCGGGAGCGTGTTCGCCGTGTGGTACTTCCCGTTGTAGGTGAAGTACGGGTTGCTCGAGGCGCCGAGCCCGATCGAGTCGAGCGAGAGCTGGAACGTCCCCATGGTCTGGTTGTTGTTCCACTCGTTCCACGCGACCTGCGTCGGCTGAAGCTCGATGCCGACCTCGGCGAGCTGCTGCGTCATCGCGTCGTTGAGCGAGATGAAGTCGCTCCAGCCCGAGACGGTCTGGATCGTCATCGACAACCGCTCGCCGTCCTTCTCCCGGATGCCGTCGGAGCCGAGCACCCAGCCGGCGTCGTCGAGGATCTGGTTGGCCTGGTCCACGTCAGCGCCCTCGGGGGTGGTGACGTTCTCGCCGTCGGCGATCCAGGACTCGTCACGCGCGGGGATGAGCAGCGTGGGCGACGCCGTCTCGGCGAATCCGCCCCCGGCCAGCTCGTTGAGCTGGGTACGGTCGATGGCCCAGTAGATGGCCTGGCGCACGGCCGGATCGGTCTGCGGTCCCGTGCAGCCGAGGTCGGCGTTCGAGCAGGTGAAGATCGACGCCGTCAGCGCCGGGGTGTTGACGTAGCTCAGGGTCTCGTCGTCGGTGAGCAGCTGCTCGAGCCCGGGGATGAAGGCGCTCATCCAGTCGATCTCGCCGGCCACGAGCGCGGCGGCGTTCGCGTCGGCCGACTCGAGCGGGATGTAGCGCACCTCGTCGACAGCGGGGGCGCCGTTCCAGTAGTTCTCGTTGGCCGTCAGGACGAAGCTCTGCGTGGAGAACTCGGACAGGGTGAACGGACCGGTCCCGATCGCGTCGGAGTTGACGTTCGTGGTCGGGTCGGTGATCTGGGACCAGATGTGCTCCGGCACGATGGCCGTGTTGCCGAGGATGCTCGGCTCCTGCATGAACGACGTCTCGGGGAACGTGAGCACCACGGTGGTGTCGTCGACCACCTCGGCGGTGGCGGCCGTGCCCGAGGTGTTGAGCTCCGGCGTCTCGGCGATCAGGTTGAACGTGAACGCGACGTCGTTCGCGGTGAACGGCGCGCCGTCGGACCACTGGACGTCCTCACGCGTCGTGATGGTCAGCTGGGTGCCGTCCTCGTTCCACTCGAAGCCCGCGCCGAGCATCTCCGTCGGGTCGGCCTCGGACGCCAGGTTGTACCAGTACAGCGTCTCGAAGATGACGCCGCGCGTGGGCTGCAGCGCCGTGGGCGAGAACGGGTTCCAGTTCTCGATGATCTCGCCGAAGGCGACGCTGATCGACGTCGTGGCGCCGTCGTCACCGGTGTCGCCGGACGCGTCGCCTTCCGGGTCCTCGCCGGAGGAGCAGGCCGTGAGGCCGAGGGCGATCGCGGCGACGGCCGCGCCCGCCAGGAGTGCTGGACGCCGATAGCGGCGCCGGGTCCGAAAGCTCATCGTTGACTTCCCTCGGTCGGATCGCCACTACGTCATGGCGATGGGGCGCGTCCACCTGCGCTGGCGGGATCGACGCAGGACTTTTGTAGTCGAGCGAAGTTAGACGCGTCAAGAGCCGTCAGCGGATCGAGCCGGAACGAAGCACCCCTCCACCGGGCGTGCGGGTCCGTCGCGCTCGGAGCGCGCTACCGCAACGGATCGCCCGATCGCGGGCCAGGAGTCGGCGCGTCTGGGGCAGCCGCTCGCTGGTCCCGGCCACGCCTCTGAGTTGACGCGCTTCGTTCGGAGCCCTAAGAATCTCCGAGCACAGGCCCGACCGCAGCGACTACCGTGGCGACGCCGCCACACCACGCATCCTGGAGCACCCTTGCACTCTCGCGACCTGCACGACGGCTGGACGATCCACGCGCACGGTGCCGAGGTGCCCGACGCCGTCGCCGACGCCGAGATCCCGGTCACCGTGCCGGGGACGTCACACACGGCCCTGCTCGACGCCGGGCTCATCCCGGACCCGTACATCGGCACGCACGAGCTCGACGTCGCCTGGATGCACCGCGCCGACTGGCGCTTCACGACGACGTTCGACGAGGCGGGGGCCGCGGCCGACGAGCGCGTGGACCTCGTGTTCGCCGGGATCGACACGGTCGCGACGGTGAGCCTCGGCGGCCGCGAGCTCGGCCGCACGGCGAACATGCACCGGTCGTACCGGTTCGACGTCCGGGACCTGGCGGACGGCGGAGCGCACGACCTCGTCGTCGACGTGCGCTCGGCTCTGAGCTACGGCGAGGCGGAGCGCGACCGGCTGGGCGCGCGCCCGGCCGCCTATCCGCACCCGCTCAACATGGTGCGCAAGATGGCGTGCAGCTTCGGGTGGGACTGGGGGCCGGACCTCCAGACCGCCGGGCTCTGGCGACCGGTGCACGTCGAGCGCTGGCGCGTGGCGCGGCTCGCGAGCGTCCGGCCGCTGGTCGGGATCCGGCTCGACGGCGTCCCGTACGTGCGCGTGCACGTCGACGTCGAGCGGTCCGGGCTCACGGACGCCGGTCCGCTGACGATCCGGGCCGCCGTCGCCGGCGCCGCGCGCGAGGTGACGATCCCCGCGGACGCGAGCACCGCCGTCGTCGAGATCGCCGCGCCGGAGGCCGAGCTGTGGTGGCCGGTGGGCCACGGCGAGCAGCCGCTGTACGAGCTCGACGTCGAGCTGGTCGACGGCGAGGTGCGCGACACCTGGCAGCGCCGCATCGGCTTCCGCACCGTCGACGTCGACGAGACGCCGGACGAGCACGGCACGCCGTGGACGCTCCGCGTCAACGGGACGCCGATCTTCGTCAAGGGCGCGAACTGGATCCCGGACGACCACCTCCTCACGCGGATCACCCGCGAGCGCCTCGAGCGCCGGATCGACCAGGCGCTCGGCGCGAACCTCAACCTGCTGCGCGTGTGGGGCGGCGGGATCTACGAGTCGCGGGACTTCTACGAGCTGTGCGACGAGCGCGGCGTGCTCGTCTGGCAGGACTTCCTCCTGGCGTGCGCGGCGTACCCGGAGGAGGAGCCGCTGGCTGGAGAGCTCGAGGCGGAGGCCCGTGAGAACGTCGCCCGCCTGACTCCGCACCCGAGCCTCGTCGTCTGGAACGGCGGCAACGAGAACGTCTGGGGCTTCCTCGACTGGGGCTGGCGTGCGGAGCTCGACGGCGCCACGTGGGGGTACGGGTACGCGACGGAGCTGCTGCCGCGCGTCGTGGCGGAGCTGGACCCGACGCGCCCGTACTCGTGGAACAGCCCGTCGTCACCCGGCTTCGCGCTCGACGAGCGGCACCCCAACGACCCCGACCACGGCACGCACCACCAGTGGGAGGTGTGGAACCGCCTCGACTACACCCACTACGCCTCCGAGATCCCCCGGTTCTGCTCCGAGTTCGGGTTCCAGGGTCCGCCGGCGTGGGCCACGCTGGAGCGGGCCGTGCGGCCGGCGGACGGCGTCTGGTCGACGGAGGACGCCGCGTTCCTGCTGCACCAGAAGGCGGCCGACGGCAACGCCAAGCTCGACGCCGGGCTCGCCCCGCACCTCGGCGTCCCGGAGGACTTCGCCGACTGGCACTGGGCCACACAGCTCAACCAGGCCCGCGCCGTCGCGTTCGCGATCGAGCACTACCGCTCGTGGTGGCCGCGCACCGCCGGCGCGATCGTGTGGCAGCTCAACGACTGCTGGCCCGTGACGTCCTGGGCGGCCGTCGACTCGGACGAGCGGGTCAAGCCCCTGTGGTTCGCCCTCCGGCATGCGTTCGCCGACCGGCTCGTGCGTGTCGTCGAGCGCGACGGCGTCCCGGTCGTCGCGCTCGTCAACGACACGGCCGCGCCGTGGTCGGGCGCCGCACGCGCGACCCGTGAGACGTTCGCCGGTGAGGTCCTCGCCGAGGAGGCGTTCGACGTCGTCGTCGCCCCGCGGTCCGTGGCGCTCGTGCCGTTGCCGACGGCGCTGCGTACGCCGCTGGACGCCGCCGCCGAGGCGGTGGTCGTGCGGTTCGGCGACGAGCGCACGGTGCACCTGTTCGTCGAGGACGTCGACGCGGCGCTCGACCCGGCGTCGATCTCCGCCGAGGTCACGCCCGTCGAGGGCGGGTACCGGGTGGAGGTGCGGGCGCGCTCGCTCACGCGCGACGTGGCGTTGCTCGTGGACCGGCTGGACCCCGCGGCGAGCGTCGACGACGCGCTCGTCACGCTGCCCGCCGGAGAGTCCGTCACGTTCCACGTGAGGACCGCCGTCGCGCTCGACTCCGCCGCGCTCACGTCGGCGCCAGTGCTGCGGACGGCGAACGACGTCGTCGGAGCCGCCCTGGGGAGAAGCGGGTCAGCACTAGTGTGAGCGACGTGACGCGAGGCGCTGGGGCCGTCGGATTCGTCCTGGCGCGCCCGGCCTGGATGCTGGGCGTGGAGCCGTTCCACATGGAGCTCATCGCCGGGATCGAAGGCCGCCTCTCGGGCGAAGGCCACTCCCTGCTGCTGCACGTGGTGCCGGACGCGGACGCCGAGATCGCCACGTACCGCCGGTGGGCGGAGGGCCAGCTGGTCGACGCCGTCATCGTCACGAACCTCGGCCGCGACGACCGCCGGCTCGAGGTGCTGGCGGAGATCGGCCTCCCGACCGTCGTGGTCGGGGGACCGCGCCGGGACCTGCCGTTCACGAACGTGTGGATCGACAACGCGCACGCGATGCGGGACGCCGTCGCCTACCTCGCCGGTCTCGGCCACCGCTCGCTCGCGCAGATCAGCGGGCCGAGCGGGCTCGCGCACACGCAGTCCCGGGTCGAGACGTTCCGCCAGGAGTGCGCCGAGCGGGGGCTGACCGGCGTCGTCGTCGAGTCCGACTACACGGAGGAGGGCGGCGCGCGGGCCACCCGGTCGCTGCTCGGGCGGGCCGGGACGCCGTCGGCGATCGTCTACGACAACGACGTCATGGCCGTGGCCGGGCTCGGCGTCGCGGCCGAGATGGGCGTCGCCGTGCCGGCGAACCTGTCGCTGCTGGCCTGGGACGACTCGACCCTGTGCCGGCTGGCGAACCCGCCACTGTCGGTGATGAGCCTGGACGTGCACGGCATGGGCGCGCTCGCGGCGGACTGCGTGCTCAACGTGCTCGCAGGCGGGCCGGTCGTGTCGCACACGGCGCCGCAGCCGCACCTCGTGCCGCGCGGGTCGACGGCGCCGCCCGCCGCCTGAGCGCCATCAGGTTCGCACTCGAGCAGCGACTGTGATGACCATCCACGGCTGCACGGGAACCCCTCTCGGAGCGGGCGCTGCCTGGTGGCGCGCCCGGGCGCGATCTACCGTTGCCTCATGGAGCCGGCCGTCCCCGACGGTGAGCACGCGAACGCCCACGTCCCTCGCCCTGGTCACGCCGCCGCGGCGGGGCGCACCCGCGCGCGGCGCTGGCTGACGGCGGCCGCGGGCGTCGTCGTCGCCGGTGCGCTGCTCGCGGGATGTGCGCCCGCCGCGCGCGAGCTCGCGACGGTCCCCGCCCCGGCGTCGTCGCCCCCGCAGACCCTCCCGACCCTCCCCGCCGAGGAGCCCACGCCGGAGCTCGCGGCCGAGGCGCCGCAGGTGGAGGGCGCGACGTTCGCCACCCTCACCGTCCCGCGGTTCGGCGCCGACTGGTCGGTCCCCGTCCACGAGGGCATCACCGACCCGATCCTGGACCGCGACGGCGTCGGGCACTTCCCCGACAGCGCGCTCGCCGGTGAGGTCGGCAACTTCGCGCTCGCCGGGCACCGCACCCTGAGCTTCGCTCCGCTGTACGACATCGACCTGCTCGCCGTCGGCGACGAGATCGTCGTGACGACCGAGACCGGCCGGTACACCTACGCCGTCAGCTCCTCGGAGATCGTGACGCCCGACGCGATGCGCGTCGTCGGACCCGACCCGCAGAACCCCGGCGCGCCGGCCACCCAGGCGATCCTCACGCTCGTCGCCTGCCACCCCAAGGGATCGGTCGAGTTCCGGTGGATCACGTACGCGACGCTCGTGGGCTCGGAGCCGCTGACCGGCGGAGCCTCAGGCTGACGCCGCTTGTCAGTCCGCCCGTTCCGCGATAGGTTTCTATCGTTTATCGATAGGAAGCGGAGGTAGCGTCATGGGCGTTCTGGCGATCCGCGCGCTGCGCGTCGTGATCGTGGGGCTCTTCGCCGGCCTGCTGTTCGGGCAGATCGTCATCGCGCCGCTGATGGCTGTGGACATCTCCGAGGAGGTGCCCGACGCCGGCGCCTTGCCGTGGGTGGTCGCCGGCATCGGCATCGCGGGGCTCACCACGATCGAGGTGGCGCTCGTCTGCGTCTGGCAGCTGCTCACGATGGTGCGCCGCGACACCGTGTTCTCGCGCGCCGCGTTCCGCTACGTCGACGTCATCATCGGAACCGCCGTCGTCGCGACCCTGCTGGCACTCGCTCTGGGAGTGATCCTCGCCCCGGGCGAGGCCGTCCCGCCAGGCATGGTCCTCATGCTCGGAACCGCAGCCGCCGGGTGCGCCGGCATCGCGCTGCTCGTCCTGGTCCTGCGGGTGCTGCTCGCGAAGGCCGTCGCGCTCGACACGACGGCGACGACGCTGCGCGCCGAGCTCGACGAGGTGATCTGATGCCGATCGTCGTCGACGTCGACGTGATGCTCGCCCGGCGCAAGCTGTCGGTCGGGGAGCTGGCCGAGCGCGTCGGCATCACCCCCGCGAACCTCGCCGTGCTGAAGAACGGTCGCGCGAAGGCGGTGCGGTTCACCACGCTCGAGGCGCTGTGCGAGGTCCTCGAGTGCCAGCCGGGTGACCTGCTGCGCTGGGAGGCGACGACGAACGGCGACCCGCCGTCGCCCGTCACCTCAGCTCGGGACGACCCGAGCACCTGAGGTCCGCACCCCGCGAGTCGACCCCGATGGCAGGGGCCGGCCCACATGCACGAAGCGGCGGGATCCGCTCGGGATCCCGCCGCTTCGAGGTGGTGCGCGAGGGGGGAGTTGAACCCCCACGCCCTTTCGGGCACACGGACCTGAACCGTGCGCGTCTGCCTATTCCGCCACTCGCGCATGCCGCGCGGACGTGCCGCTCGGCGCCATGCAGATTAGCACGCAGGAGACGCCCCGACCGAACGCCCTGGCGCGCTGCCGGGCCCCTCGGTCAGCCCGCCCAGCGCGTGCCTCGCGGCGCCGGGTGCGGGGTGAGCGCCCGAGTGCGGGCCGGCACGCACCACACTCGGACGCTCACCCCACCCTCGGGCGCCGCCCGGTCGTCGCGAGCCTCTCCGTCCACCGGATCGCGCAGGTGCGGGCCGCCGTCGCCGGCGAACGTTTCACACGGCACGCACCCTCGTCCACGACCTGCACAAACCCTCATCGCTACGATGAACGTGGCGCCGCGTGCGCCCGAGGTGACGACCGCCGTCGCCCGAGAGCGGAGGCAGGGCACCGCACCCGGACGGCGGGTGCGAGCAGAAGCCGGGAGGAGGTGCGGGATGGGCGTCATCGACCGCTTCGAGCGCGGCGTCGAGCGCGTCGTCTCCGGCGCCTTCGCGAAGGCCTTCCGTGCCGAGGTCAAGCCCGTGGAGATCGCGAGCGCGATCCGCCGCGCGATGGACGACCGCACCGCCGTCGTCGCCCGCGGCCGCACCCTCGTGCCGAACGAGTTCGAGATCGAGCTCAGCCCGGGTGACCTGCAGCGCGTGGTCGACTGGGGCGAGGAGGCGCTCGCCGACGAGATGGTCTCCGCCGCCGCCGACCACGCCGCCGACCAGGGCTACACGCTCGTCGGCCCGGTGACCGTCGGGTTCTCGCAGGACGACGAGCTCGAGACCGGCCGCTTCCGCGTCCGCTCCGAGACCGTCCGTGGCGCCGTCGCCCCGGCCACCGCACCCGCTGCCCCGAGCCAGCGCCACCCCATCGTCGACATCGACGGCCAGCGCTACCTGCTCACCGGGCCCGTGACCGTCATCGGCCGCGGGTCGGAGTCCGACATCATCGTCGACGACACGGGCGTCTCCCGCCGGCACCTCGAGATCCGGATCACCCCCGACGGCGTCGTCGCGACGGATCTCGGCTCGACGAACGGCACGTACGTCGAGGGGCACCAGATCACCGCGGCCACGCTCGTCGACGGCAACACGATCACGCTCGGCCGCACGCGCATCCTCTTCTGGTCCGGCGACGCCGACGGCGCCGCGTGAGCCCTGGGGAGAACGCCGGACCATGAGCGAGCTCGTCGTCACGTTGCTGCGCCTGAGCTACCTCGCGCTCCTCTGGCTGCTCGTGCTCTCCGCGATCTCCGTGCTGCGCAAGGACATCTTCGGCACGCGCGTGGTGGCCCGCCTCACCGCCCGTCGCTCGCGAGGCGCCGACGCCCGCGACGCCGCCCCCGCGGAGCCGCCGCACGGCGCCCGGGCGCGGCCGGTCACGCTCGCCGTGCTCGCCGGCCCGCTCGCCGGCACCCGGCTCTCCCTGAGTTCCTCCGCGGTGCTCATCGGGCGCTCGCCGGGGTGCACCCTCGTGCTCGACGACGACTACGCCTCCGGGCGGCACGCGCGGATCTTCCCGCACGACGGCCGCTGGCTCGTCGAGGACCTGGGTTCCACGAACGGCACCTACCTCGCCGACCACCGCATCGGCGGCCCCGAGCCGATGGAGCTCGGCATGCCGTTGCGGATCGGCCAGACCGTCATCGAGCTGCAGAGGTAACCGCGTGACGATCGCTCTGCGCTACGCCGCGCGCTCCGACGTGGGCCTGGTCCGTTCCGTCAACCAGGACTCGGGGTACGCGGGCCCGCACCTGCTGGTCCTCGCGGACGGCATGGGCGGCCCGGCCGGCGGCGACATCGCGTCGTCGGTCGCGATCGCCCACCTCGCCGGGCTCGACGGCGAGTCGCACGGGGCCGACGACCTGCTCGACCACCTCGACCGGGCCGTCCAGGACGCTCACGAGGAGCTGCGCGACCTCGCGGCGGAGGACCCGGAGCTCGCCGGGCTCGGCACGACGCTCATCGCCATGCTCCGCTCCGGCAACAAGCTGGCGATGGTGCACGTCGGGGACTCCCGCGCGTACGTGTTCCGCGACGCGCGGCTCGAGCGCATCACGAGCGACCACACGTTCGTCCAGCACCTGGTCGACATCGGCCGGCTCACCGAGGAGGAGGCCGAGCACCACCCGCAGCGGTCGGTGCTCCTGCGGGTCCTCGGCGACTCCGGACCGGACGTCGTGCTCGACGAGTCCGTCCGCGAGGCCCGGGTCGGGGACCGGTACCTGCTGTGCTCCGACGGCCTCTCGTCGTACGTCAGCGCGGACACGATCACGACGACCGTCGGCGAGGTGCGCGACCCCGCGGCGTGCGCGGAGGCGCTCATCGAGCTCGCGCTGCGTGCCGGTGCACCCGACAACGTGACGTGCGTCGTCGCGGACGTGGTCGACGTCGACGCGCTGCCCGACGGCGCGGCGCCGGATCCGACGCCGCAGGTCGTCGGCGCGGCAGCCACCGACCGGCACCGGCCCACCCGCGGCGGGTCGGGCGCGGCGGCGCGGGCGGCCGCCCTGAACCCGGCGGCCGACGTCGAGCCGGACGAGGACCCGAAGCCGGCACGACGGCGGTGGGTGCGTCCCGTGCTCGTCGTCGCCCTCGTCCTCGCGATCCTTGCCGGCGCGGGATACGGCTTCTCCCGGTGGACCCAGACCCAGTACTACGTGGCCGCGTCCGGCGACTACGTGGCGATCTACCAGGGCATCCCGCAGGAGATCGGCCCGGTCCGGCTCTCGCACGTCGTCGTCACGACCGACCTGCGGGTGGAGGACCTGCCGCCGTTCGCCCAGGACCGGCTCACCGAGACGATCGTCACCGGTTCGTTCGAGAGCGCACGGGGCATCGTCCGCGGGCTCGAGGAGCAGAGCACCGCCCCCGAGGATCCGACGGCGAGCCCGACTCCGACGCCGAGTCCGTCGCCCACGGCGCCGGGCCAGGGCGGCACGCCGGCGCCGTCGCTCCCGCCCGCCTCACCGGCTCCCACCGAGCCCCCGGACGACACGACGGGCGCCCCGGCCGGCCCGACCGGCGACGTGCCGGCCGTCGTCGGGAGCGCCTGATGGCGACGATCGCACCGGAGGCCGCGCCGAACCGTCGCTGGGCCGAGCTCGCCCTCCTCGTGCCCGCGCTGGCGCTCGGGATCTACGCCTACGTCCAGGTCGGGCTGAACACGTCCGGCGTGATCCCGGCGAACACGTTGCGCGACTCGGTCGTGTTCACGCTCCTCACGCTCGGCCTGCACCTGCTGCTGCGCTGGCGCGCGCCGTACGCCGACCCGATCATGCTCCCGCTCGCCGTCGCGCTCGGCGGCATCGGCCTCGCGATGATCGCCCGCATCGACATCGCCGAGCAGCTGCGGGGGAACGCCGGGACGGCGGCGAACCGCCAGCTCGTCTGGATGATCCTCGGCATGGTGCTGGCGGCGGCCGTCCTGCTGTTCCTGCGGGACCACCGGACGCTGCGCCGGTTCACGTACACGGCCATGGTGGTGGCGCTCGGCCTGCTCCTCCTGCCGCTCGTGCCGGGCCTCGGCCTCAACATCAACGGCGCCACGATCTGGATCAGCGTCGGGCCGTTCACGTTCCAGCCCGCGGAGCTCGCGAAGATCTGCCTCGCCGTGTTCTTCGCCGGGTACCTCGTGACGAACCGGGACACGCTCACGCTCGCCGGACCGCGCGTCCTCGGCCTGCAGCTGCCCCGGCTGCGCGACATGGGCCCGATCGTGCTCGCGTGGATCGTCAGCATCGGGGTCCTGGTGCAGCAGAGCGACCTCGGGACGTCGCTGCTGCTGTTCGGGATGTTCGTCGCGATGCTCTACGTCGCCACCGAGCGTCTCTCCTGGGTGATCATCGGCGCGCTCCTGTTCGGGGGCGGCGCCGTCGCAGCAGCCGTCGCGTCCCCGTACGTCCTCGCGCGCTTCACGGTCTGGCTCCACGCCTTCGACCCCGAGATCTACAACCGGGACCCAGGCGGCTCGGGACAGCTCGTGCGCGGGCTGTTTGGCATGGCGAGCGGCGGGCTGTTCGGCACGGGCTGGGGGCTGGGGCACCCGATCCTCGTGCCGTACGCGAACTCGGACTTCATCGTGGCCTCGCTCGGGGAGGAGCTCGGCCTCACCGGCCTGCTGGCCCTGCTGCTGTGCTACCTCCTGCTCGCGCAGCGCGGGCTGCGGACGGCGATCGGCGTGCGCGACGGGTTCGGCAAGCTCCTCGCCTCCGGGCTCGCGTTCACGATCGCCTTCCAGTGCTTCGTGGTCGTGGGCGGCGTCACGCGCCTCATCCCGCTCACCGGTCTCACCATGCCGTTCCTCGCGGCCGGCGGGTCGTCGCTGGTGTCGAACTGGATCGTGCTCGCGCTGCTGCTGCGGATCTCCGACGCCGCCCGGCGGCCGGCCGTCGCCGCCGAGCCCGTCCCGGACGACCTTCCCGGCGTGGACGACGCCGCGGCGGACGACGGCGAGCGCGTCACCGCCCGCGGGGCCGGCTCCGCGGATGACGCCGACGGCGCCGACACGGCCGTCACCGAGGTGGTGAGGACCGAGTGAACGCCCCGCTGCGGCGCCTCTCCGCCGTCGTCATGTCGATGTTCCTCGTGCTCATGGTGGGCGTGACGTGGGTGCAGTACGTCCAGGCGCCCGGCCTCAACGACGACCCGCGCAACGTCCGCACCACGTATCGGGAGTACGGTCGCGACCGCGGGCCCATCGTCGTCGCGGGCACCCCCGTCGCGGAGTCCGTGCCCGTCGACGACCCGTTCGGGTTCCAGCGCACGTACGTGCAGGGCGACGTCTACGCGCCGCTCACGGGGTACCACTCGATCGTCTTCGGCTCCTCGATGATCGAGGACGCGGCGAACGACGTCCTCAACGGGACGGCGTCGTCGCTGTGGCTCGAGCGGCTCCAGTCGCTCGTCACGGGTCGCCAGCCCCGCGGCGGCTCCGTGGAGCTGACGATCGACCCGGTCGCGCAGCAGGCGGCCTGGGATGCGCTCGCCGGCCGAGCCGGCGCCGCCGTGGCCATCGACCCGCGCACCGGGGCCATCCTGGCGATGGTGTCGACCCCGAGCTACGACCCGAACACGCTCGCGGCGCACAGCTCGTCCGCCGTGAACGAGGCGTGGGACGCCCTGCTCGCCGACCCGGCCCGGCCTCTGGACAACCGCGCGATCGCGGGCAACCAGTACGCGCCGGGTTCGACGTTCAAGCTCGTCGACACCGTGGCGCTGCTCGCCACCGGCGACTTCGCTCCAGACACGCAGGTCCCCGCGCCGACGACGTACCGCGCCCCCGGCGCGGGCGCGGACATCCGCAACCCCGGCGGCGGGACGTGCGGCGGCGACACCGTCACGCTCGAGTACGCGCTCCAGGAGTCGTGCAACACGCCGTTCGCGCAGCTCGCCGTCGAGGAGCTCGGCGACGAGGCGTTGCGCGAGCAGGCCGAGGCGTTCGGGTTCGGGCAGGAGCTCCACGTCCCGATGACGGTGACCCCGAGCCGGTTCCCGCAGGGCGTCGACGGAGAGCTCGACCCCGCGTTCCTGGCCCTCGCCGCGATCGGGCAGTACGACGTGCGCGTGACGCCGCTGCAGATGGCGATGGTGTCCGCGGCGATCGCCAACGACGGCGTGCTCATGACGCCGTACACGATCGCCACGGAGCGCGGTCCTGACCTGGGAGTGTTGTCCCAGACCACGCCGAGCGAGTTCTCCCAGCCGATGTCCGCGGACGTCGCGGAGACGATGACGCAGCTGATGACGAACGTCGTCGAGAACGGCACCGGGCAGACGGCGCAGATCCCCGGCGTCGCCGTCGCCGGCAAGACCGGAACCGCGGAGTCGGGCATCGAGGGTGACGGACCCGAGGCCAACCCGCACGCGTGGTTCACCGCGTTCGCGCCGGCCGACGACCCGCAGGTGGCCGTCGCCGTCGTCGTCGAGAACGGCGGCTCGCTGTCCAGCGAGTACACCGGCGCCCAGCTCGCCGCACCGATCGCGCGCTCGATCATGCAGGCGGTGATCGACCAGTGAGACCGGAGGCTGGAGTGCTGCTCGGCGGCCGGTACGAGCTGCGCGAGCGCATCGCCATGGGTGGCATGGGCGAGGTGTGGTCCGCCGTCGACACGCACCTCGGCCGGCAGGTCGCCGCGAAGGTGCTGCGCGAGGAGTTCGCCGGCGACGAGATGTTCCTCGAGCGCCTGCGCACCGAGGCACGCAACTCGGCGAACCTCGCGCACCCGAACATCGCGATGCTGCACGACTACGGCGAGGTCGACGGCGTCGGGTACCTCGTGATGGAGCTGGTTGCCGGGGAGCCGCTCTCCGACCTGCTGGAACGCCGTCGGACGCTCCCGCCCGACCAGCTCCTGCCGATCCTCGCCCAGACCGCCCGGGCGCTGCAGGTGGCGCACGCGGCCGGCGTCGTGCACCGCGACGTCAAGCCGTCGAACCTGCTCATCACCGCCGACTCGCGGGTCAAGATCACCGACTTCGGCATCTCGCTCGGCGCGAACCAGGCGCCCATGACGGCGGCCGGGATGGTCATGGGCACGGCGCAGTACCTCCCGCCCGAGCAGGCCATGGGGCGGGCCGCCACCCCCGCCGGGGACATCTACGCGCTCGGGATCATCGCCTACGAGGCGCTCGCCGGCCAGCGCCCGTTCACGGGGACGACGCAGGTGGACATCGCGTTCGCCCACGTCAGCGAGCCGGTGCCGCCGCTCCCGCAGTTCGTCCACGCCGAGCTCCGCGAGCTCGTCATGTCGATGCTCGAGAAGGAGCCGGGCCGGCGGCCGGCCTCCGCGGCGGAGCTCGCCGTGCGCCTCGACGAGATCGCCGCGGCCATCGGCGCCGAGGAGTGGAACCCGGACGCCGTCCAGGGCCGCTGGCGCCCGACGGCTGCGGACCGGCGTCGTCAGCGTGAGCTGCCGGCGGACGGCGAGGCCCCGGGGTCCGACGGCGCAGGCGCCGACGCCGCCGCAGCCTCCCCGCGCGCGGCCGGCGCGGGAACGGGAGCGGAAGCGCAGACGCGGCGGGCTCGGCGGGGTCGGCCGCCGGCTCACGACGTGCCCGCCGCGGCCGCTGCCGCCGGGACGACGGCGCCCGGTCCCCTCGGGCGGGCGACGGCGCGCTCGGCGCATCGCGCCGGTCCGCGACGCGGGCGGGCGGCGTCCGAGCCGCAGCTACCCGCGTGGCTGGCCGAGCCGCTCGGGCGCGTCGTGGCGTGGTTCCGGCGCATCTCCTGGCCGGACTGGACCGAGAACAGGTGGCTGCTGGCCGGCGCCGTGATCGCCGTCGTGGCCGTGCTGACACTGCTGGTCCTGGCGATCGGTACTCTTGGCACGCCGACGTCCCTGGGCAGCGGCGCCACCGGGGTGCGCCCGATCGGGGGCGTGGCCGCGGAGGAGGCGCACGGTGCGGAGCTCGCCGCGGACGCGGTGGGTGGCAGCAGAGTGGAGGGTCTCTAGACGTGGACGAGCTCCCACGCGTCCTCGCGGGCCGTTACGAGGTCGGCGAGCTGATCGGGCGCGGCGGCATGGCCGAGGTGCACATCGGCCGCGACAACCGCCTGTCCAGGCGTGTCGCGATCAAGGTGCTGCGCTCCGACCTGGCACGCGACCCCACCTTCCAGGCGCGGTTCCGCCGCGAGGCCCAGTCGGCGGCCGCCCTCAACCACCCGGCGATCGTCTCCGTCTACGACACCGGCGAGGACATCGTCATGTCCCCGACCGGCGTCGAGACCCACCTGCCGTTCATCGTCATGGAGTACGTCGAGGGGCACACCGTCCGCGACCTCCTGCGCGACGGCGCCGCGCTGCCGATCGACGAGGCTGTCGACATCGTCTCGGGTGTGCTGTCCGCCCTCGAGTACTCCCACCACGCGGGGATCGTGCACCGCGACATCAAGCCCGCCAACGTCATGATCACGCCGACGGGCGACGTCAAGGTCATGGACTTCGGCATCGCGCGGGCGATGGCCGACTCCGCGGCCACGATGACGCAGACCCAGGCCGTCGTCGGCACCGCGCAGTACCTCTCCCCGGAGCAGGCGCGCGGTGAGGTCGTCGACGCGCGTTCGGACGTCTACTCGACCGGCGCGCTCCTGTTCGAGCTCCTCACCGGTCGGCCGCCGTTCATCGGCGACTCACCGGTCTCCGTCGCGTACCAGCACGTGCGGGAGGAGGCGCCGACGCCGTCGTCAATCGCTCCGGACGTGCCGGAGGAGCTCGACCGCATCGTGCTCACGGCGCTCGCCAAGGACCGCGACGTGCGCTACCAGAGCGCCGCCGAGTTCCGCTCCGACCTCGAGGCCGCGCGCGCCGGTGGTGTGGTGGGGGCGCCGTCCGTCGGCGCGATCCGCGCGGCCAACGCCGGGCCGGCCACCGAGGCGACGCAGGTGCTCGGCGCGCCGGCTGCCGCGGCGGCGACGGCGGCTGTCCTCGCGGACGACGGTGCCGGCGAGGACGAGGGCGGCGGACCGCGGAAGTGGTGGATCTGGGTCCTCGCGATCCTCGGGGTGCTGCTCATCGGCGCGATCATCTGGGCGCTCCTCAACCGTGGCGACGATCCCGGTGGGAACGAGACGCCGACGCCGACGCAGGTGGCCGTTCCGAACGTCGAGGGGATGACGCAGGACGACGCCCGGGAGGCGCTCGAAGCGCTCGAGCTCGAACCTGACTTCAGCCGCACCGAGGCGAGCGACACCATCGAGCAGGATCTGGCGATCCGGTCCGACCCTGCGGCCGAGACCCAGGTCGACCCCGGGACCACCGTGTACGTGTACATCTCGGCCGGGCCGGACACGATCACGGTGCCGGAGGTCCGCAACCAGACGCAGCAACAAGCGCGGGACACGTTGATCGAGGCGGGCTTCGACGCGGCCAACATCAGCACCGCGCCGGTGGACGACGCCGACCTGGCCCAGAACCAGGCCGCGGGCACCGATCCGGCAGCCGGTCAGGAGGTCGCCCCCAACGCGACGATCGTGCTCCAGATCGCCACCGGGAACGTGGCGGTGCCTGACCTCACCGGCCTGACCGAGGCGGAAGCGCAGCAGCTGCTCCAGGACAACAACCTCGTGTTCGCTCGTGTCGAGCAGCCGACCGGCGACATCGACCCGGGCATCGTGGTCGACTGGACGCCGAACACCATCGTGCCCCGCTTCTCGACGATCACGGTGTCGATCGCGATCGCACCGCCGGAGCCGACGCCGACGCCCACGGAGACGCCGTCAGCGACCGAAGGCCCGACCGAGCCGCCGGACGAAGAGCCCTGACCTCGTTGTGGGTGTGAGTTCCGGGGGCCGTGAGCGTTCACAGGGCCCGGAACTCACACTCACAACGAGCCTTTGCCGGGCGGCGTGTCGCAGAGTGTGTAGCGGCGCGCGGGTCAGCGAGGGCTGACGGGCGCGAGCGGCGCCAGACCACGGCTGCGGTCCACGGCGTCGGCGTCGCCGGTGATCGCGAGCCAGTTCGCGAGAAGCCGGTGGCCACCCTCCGTGAGCACGGACTCCGGATGGAACTGGACGCCGTACAACGGCAGCTCCCGGTGCTGTACACCCATGACGATCGGCGTCGTCCCGGCGCCGGTCCAGGCCGTGACGCTCAGCTCTGCGGGCACCGACTCGGTGACGACCGCGAGCGAGTGGTACCGGGTCGCGGTGAACGGCGAGTCCAACCCCGCGAGGACCCCGGCGCCGTCGTGCTCCACGCGCGACGTCTTGCCGTGCATGAGCTCCGCCGCGTGCGTGACGACGCCGCCGTACACCTCCGCGAGCGCTTGGTGGCCGAGGCACACGCCGAGCATCGGGACGCCGTTCGACGCGCACCGCCGGATGATCTCCATGCTCGTGCCGGCCTCGTGCGGGGTGCCGGGGCCGGGGGAGACCAGGACGCCGTCGTAGCCGGCCAGGTCCTCGGGCACGTCGCCCGTCGCGTCGTTGCGGAGCACGACCGTCTCGGCGCCGAGCTGTTGCAGGTAGCCGACGATCGTGTAGACGAAGCTGTCGTAGTTGTCGATGACGAGGATGCGACTCATCCGTCCTCCCCGACCGTCTGCTGGTTGATCGGCAGGTGCGGGGCGATCTCGGGGAACACCCACAGGAACAGGACGGCGACCACCGCCGCGACGAGCACGAGCGCCTCGACCGCCTTGAACCACGCCGGCCCGGGCAGCACACGCCAGATCCATCCGTACATCCTCAGCCCGTTCCTTCCTCTGCGGCGATGAGCTCGGCGGGGCGACCGCTCTCGCGCGGCACCCAGTGGTCCAGCACCCCGTGCACGATGAACCGCTCACGGGTGGAGAAGAGCGGGTGGCACGTCGTGAGCGTGATGAGGCGCTCCGTCGGCTCCGCGCTCGGGTCGGAGGGGTTCGGGGCGATGACGCTCACCTGGGTCGGCGCCACGATCGCCGTCTCCGTGACTGTGTAGACGTACCACGCCTCAGCGGTCGACACGATGAGGGAGTCGCCCGTCTGGAGCTGGTCGACGGCGAAGAACGGCCTGCCGAACGTCTGGCGGTGGCCGGCCGTGGCGAAGTTCCCGACGTCGCCCGGCATCGCCGTGTCCGGGTAGTGGCCGATGCCGATGACGTCGAGCACCGTGGCCCGGTCGACCCCCTCGGCGATCGTGCGCCGGTACGGGTCGTCGGCGTCCCAGCGAGGCACCCACAGCTCGGCGAACGTCTCGCCCAGCGGCGGCGCCGTCATCACCGGCGGCTCGTCGGTACGGACCTCGCCCGCCTGCTCCGGCGACGGCGTGAACGTCTCCTCGAGCTCGGCGATCAGGTGTCCTTGCTCGCGGATCGCCTCGACGTCCGTCCACCACAGCTGCCACACCACGAACAGGCCGAGCAGCACACCCACCGTGATGAGCAGCTCGCCGACGAACCCCACGAGCCGCGACCCGAACGACTGCTTGACCGGGCGCCGTCGGCGTCGCGCGGGATCCTGCCGGGCACGTCGTGCCGGCCGGGCGCGGTCGTCGGTCCCGACGACGGCGTCCCACGAGTCGATCTCAGGAGTCGCCATCGCCACCCTCACCAGGGACCGTCGAGTACGTCAGGGTGCGATCGCCGTCGTACGCCGGCATCTCGATCTCGGCCTGCTGCGTGACGCTCCACCCGAGGTGGTAGGCCTCCACGTACTCCAGGTACACCTGCACGGTGGGGGAGTCGTCGACGGCGTCGCGCAGCTCGGCGGGGTCGCCGATCGCCGCGACGCGGTACGGCGGCGAGTACGTCTTGCCCTGCAGCAGCAGCACGTTCCCCACGCACCGGACCGCCGTCGTCGACGTCACGCGTTGACCCTGGATCGTCATGGCCTCGGCGCCACCGGCCCACAGCGCGTTGACGACGGCCTCGAGGTCCTGCTGGTGGACCACGAGGTCGTCGGCGCGGGCCCCCTGGGGGAGCGTGCCGCCGGTCGGGGCGTCGGAGAGCTCGACGACGAGCCCCGGCCCTGTCACCGCGACGAACCCCGCGCCCATCGCGGTGTCGGCGTCGGCGGGCTGGGGCGGCGCGCCCACCTCGGCCTCGAGCTCGGCCACCTCGCTCCGGAGCGCCTCGACGTCGGCGTTGATGTCCCCCAGTCGGGAGTTCTCCTCGGCCACGAGGCCGCGCAGGTCCTGGGGTCGACGTTCGCCGTCGTCGGCGAACACCGACGCGCTCGTCGCGAAGAGGACTCCCGCCACTGCCGCGACGACGCCGACGGCGAGCGACGTGCGCGCTCGGGCGGGCTTCTCGGTCACGGGGATCCTCCGGGGCGGCGTGCGCCGAGCGGCGCCTGCTGTCCGCCGATTCTACGTCGGGGACCCCGCTCACGGTTCCGGCCACTACCCTGGGCGCAGGAACCGTCGTCCGAGGAGTCACCCGTGCCCGAGTCGAAGTCGCGCAAGAAGCCCGCCTACACGCCGCCGCCGAAGTCTGCGGAGGCCAAGCCGAACCCGGCCTGGTACGTGCCCACCTTCCTCACGCTCCTCATCGTCGGCCTCGTGTGGGTGGTCGTCACCTACATCTCGCAGTCGAACTACCCCGTGCCGGGGATCGGCAACTTCAACCTGGCCATCGGCTTCGCCTTCATCCTGGTCGGGTTCGTCATGACGATGCGCTGGCGCTGACGCCGGCCCTGCTTCACCCCCGCGGCACGCGCCGAACCTCGCACTAGCCGTCGAACCTCGCACCCCGGAGGTACGAACCTCGACGTGGAGTGCGAGGGTCGGCGCGCCACCCTTCCACCGGCCGCGACTTCCACCGGCGCGACACCTGCGACACCTTCCACCGCCGGGAGCTCCTCTCGTCCCCAGGTGTGGAGTGCCCTGTGGAAAACTACACGGGTGTAATTCCACACGTGTGAACACGGCTGTGGATGACACGCAGGACTTCCCCACAGCTGTGGATAACTCGGCCGTCGCCACGAGACAGCCTGCGAGCGGGCGCTGAGGAAGGACCCAGCGCCCGAAGAAGGGGTTCGGGCGTACTACCTCACGCGCCCGGTACTACCTCGAGGTCATCCGGCCGGACTCGGCCCTCGCGGGAGGGGGCACGGCCCGGCCGGGCGGAAGCGCACACAGCTGAGGGCTTGGACGCCCACGACGCCGAGCCGACGGGCCCGCGCCTCAGGGCCTCAGGGCTCACGGCTCCTAGGCCTCAGGGCCCCACGCCTCAAGCCCAAACCCCAGACGGGCGGGTAGGCCCCTCAGACGGCGGCGTACTTCGCGAACGACGCAACGACCAGCAGCACCGCCACCGCCACGCACGCCGCGGGACTCGACCACGACCGGATCCGCGGCGGCGCGTACACGAACGCGACGGCGAGCAGCGCGCCCGTCACCATGCCGCCGAGGTGCGCCTGCCATGCGATGCCCGGCACGACGAAGCCGATGACCACGTTGATCGCGATGAGCACGAGGATCTGCGACGCATTCCGGCCCGTGCTGCGCAGCACGAACACGATCGCGGCGAACAGCCCGAACACGGCGCCGGACGCCCCGACCACCGGGATCGTCCACGCACGGGACAAGGGGTCGGCGAGCAGCAGGTACCCGACCGACCCACCGATCGCGCTCAGCAGGAACAGGGCCGCGTACCGCCAGCGGCCGAGCATCTGCTCGAGGAAGCCGCCCACGATCCAGAGCGCGTACATGTTGAACGCCAGGTGGAGCAGCCCGCCGTGCAGGAACGCGGCGGAGAGGAACCGGTACGGCTGCACCTCGCCGATGGCCGCCGAGAACGCCATCGCCTGGTACACCTCGGAGTACAGCCCCGGCGCCACGTACCGCAGCAGCTCGATCGCCGCGCAGATGACGATGATCGTCAGCGTGATCACCGGCCGCCCCGCGCGCGCCCGCCCGCCGAGAGGGGTCCGCGTGCGCGGGGTCCGGGACCGCGCCTCGCGCACGCAGTCCACGCACTGCACACCCACGGCTGCGGGCCGCTGGCACTCGGGGCACACCGGTCGCCCGCAGCGCTGGCACGTGACGTACGAGATCCGGTCGGGGTGGCGCGGGCACACCGGCGCCGACACCCCGTACGACGGCACACCCTGACCCGGCGGCTGTTCGCCCGGGGGTACGGCGCCGTACCCCCCGGGCGGGGGCGTGCCACCGGGCGGCGGCGCGGCGCCGTACCCGCCGAACCCGCTCACGTGAGCCGGGCCGCGGAACGCGCCGGACGCCGTCGTGCCCTCACGAAGGTGCCTACTCGACGATCTCGATCGAGCTGATGACGACGTCCTCGAGCGGCCGGTCCTGCGCGCCGGTGGCGGTGGTGCCGATGGCGTCGACGACGGCGACGCTCGCCTCGTCGGTCACGCGGCCGAAGATGGTGTGCTTGCCCTGGAGCCATGTGGTCGGGCCGGTCGTGATGAAGAACTGGGAGCCGTTCGTACCGCGGCCGGCGATCTTGCCGGCGTTCGCCATCGCGAGCACGTAGGGCTGCGTGAAGTTCAGCTCGGGGTGGATCTCGTCGTCGAACTGGTAGCCGGGGCCGCCGCGGCCCGTGCCGAGCGGGTCGCCGCCCTGGATCATGAAGTTCGGGATCACGCGGTGGAAGACGACGCCGTCGTACAGAGGCCGGTTCGCCGGCTGTCCGGTCTCGGGGTCGGTCCACTCCTTCGTGCCCGTCGCGAGACCGGTGAAGTTCGCGACGGTCTTCGGGGCGTGGTTCGGGAGGAGCTCGACGCGGATGTCGCCCGCGCTGGTGTGGATGATCGCGTCCATGGCCCGATCCTCCCATGCCGGCCCGGCGGCCCGTGCGACGCAGAATCCTCCCGGAGGCGGATCGCGCTCGTCCGGCCGCAGTGGCACGATAGGGAACTCGGCCCCGAGGGCATCGCGGAGTGGGCGGATCGACCAGCCAGAGGGAGTGCAGATGTCGCGCAAGAAGAAGCACGTCGACCCGGAGCAGATCAAGGAGCAGGCCACCGAGGCCGGCAAGTCGGCGCTGCACCTCGCGGAGCAGGGCAAGGACTGGGCCACGCCGCGCGTCGAGGCCGCCATCGACTGGGCTGCTCCGCGGATCGAGAAGGCGTGGCGGGCAGGTGTCCTCGCCGCGGCCCCGAAGGTCGAGCAGGCCGCCGAGAAGGCGAAGGACGCCACCGACTCCGCGCACGACACGCTCGTCGACGTCGTCATCCCGAAGATCGTCGCGGCGATGCAGGAGGCCGCCGACGCCGCCGCCGCCGGGGCGAACGGCGCCGCTGACAAGGCCAAGGCCGCGACGGCGGCCGTCGTCGAGTTCGTCGAGCCCCCGAAGAAGAGCCACGTCGGCCGCACCATCGGCTGGATCGCCGTCGGTGGCGCCGTCGCCGTCGCCGGCTACGCCGTCTGGCGCCGCACGCAGCCGCTCGACGACCCGTGGGCCGAGGAGTACTGGGAGGACGCGGCCGGCGACGACGCGCAGGCAGCTGTCGACGACGCGTTCGCCAGCGGCACGTCCACCGTCACCGACGCGGCCGCCGAGACCACCGGGGCCGCGAAGGACAAGGTCGAGGACGCGGCCGACGCCGTCGCCGACACCGCGAAGGATGCCGCCGACACCGCTGCCGAGAAGGTCGACGCCGCGGCCGGTGAGGTCGAGGACGTCGTGGCCGAGGCCAAGGACGCCGCCGCGAAGCCCACGCGTCGGCGCACCACGAAGAAGGCTGACGACGCCGGCTGAGCTCGAGCCGACACGCACGAGGGCCCGGACCGCGCGAAGCGGTCCGGGCCCTCGTGCGTGAAGTGCAGCCGCTCCGGCGCGTCCCGTGGAGGATCGGTTGCCGCACGGGCAACCGATCCTCCACGGACGACGACGCCGCGCGCCGTCTGCGCGTCAGGCGCCGGCGATCCCGGTGGTGGAGATGCCCTTGATGATCTGCCGCTGGAAGAACAGGAACACCACGATCAGCGGCAGGGCCGCGAGGACCGCCTGAGCCATGTTCTGCGCGTACTGGATGCCGTAGGCGCTGATGACAGTCTGCAGACCGACCGGGAGCGTCATGAGCTCGGCCTTGTTGACGACGATGAACGGCCACAGGAAGTTGTTCCATGCGCCGATGAACACGAAGATCGACACGGCCCCGAGGATCGGGCGCGACAGCGGCACCACGATCTGCCACAGGATCCGCAGCCGGCTCGCGCCGTCCATGAGCGCCGCCTCCTCCAGCTCCCGCGGGATCTGGTCGAAGAACTTCTTGAGGATGAACACCATCGGCGCCGCGATGACCTGCGGGAGGATGATGCCCCAGTAGGTGTCGACGAGGTTGAACGTCAGCATCTGCTGGAACAGCGGCACGATGAGGATCTGGCCGGGGATCATGATCGACGCGACGGTGACGGCGAGCAGCATCCTCCGGCCGGCGAAGTCGAACCGCGACATCGCGTAGCCGGCGAGCGACGAGATCACTACGGTGATCACCGTGACCGCCGTCGACGTGAGCAGGCTGTTCCACGCCCAGCGCGGCACCATGCCCTCGGCGAGGGTGGTGCGGAAGGCCTCGAGCGTGAAGCCCTGCGTCGGCCAGATCGAGATCGGGAACGCCGCGGCGTCCGCCTCGGTCTTGAACGAGGTGAGCACCGCCCACAGCACCGGGATGAGCCAGGCGAGAGCGAGCACCACGAGGATCGCGAAGGCGACCACGCGGGCCGGACGCACGCCGCGGCGTCGTCGAGCCGTGCCGGAGGGAGCGCCCGCCTGGGAGGTGGCGGCGGGGTGGGAGAGGGTCTGCGCAGTCATCACTTCACCGTCCGACGGGCCGCGATCACCGAGTACACGATCGACACGGCGATGATGAGGAAGAAGAAGATGTAGGAGATCGCCGAGGCGTATCCGAGCCGGTAGCCCGTGAACCCGACCTCGTACACGTACTGGAGGATCGGGCGGGTCGCGCCCGCGGGTCCGCCGCCGGTCATCTGGTAGATCTGGTCGAAGACCTTGAGCGAGGCGAGGATCTGCAGCACCCCGACGAGCACCGTCGTCGGCGCGAGCTGCGGCAGCGTGATGGAGACGAACTTCCGCCACGATCCGGCGCCGTCGAGCGACGCCGCCTCGTACAGCTGGTCGGGGATGTTCTGCAGGGCCGCGAGGTACAGCAGGAAGTTGAAGCCGATCGTCCACCACACGGTGGTGATGACGACGGCGTGCATCGCCGTGTTCGGGTCGTTCAGCCAGGCGACGGGCGGGATCCCGAAGTTCCCGAGCATGTCGTTGATGAGTCCGAGCTGCGGGTTGAACAACCACTTCCAGAACAGCGACACGACGGTCGACGCCAGCAGGAACGGCAGGAAGAACGACAGCCGCCAGAACCACTGGCCCGGGATGCCGAGGTTCACGAGCACCGCGATGCCGAGGGCGATGAGCACGAGCGGGATCGTCGAGAGCACCGTGAACCACACGGTGTTGCCGAGCGAGCTCCACACCTCGGGGTCGGCGAACGCCTCGACGTAGTTCTCGACGCCGAGCCACGAGCTGTTCGCGCCCGTGAGGCTGCGACCCGTGAAGCTCATCCACAGGCCGTAGATCGTGGGCCAGACGAGGAACAGGATGAACGCGAGCGCGAACGGCGCGCAGTAGATCCAGCCGCGCAGGTTCTCGGTGCGTCGGCGGCGGGTGCGCTCGGGGCGCACCGCCTCGGTGAGGGCACGCGGGGGCGTGCCGAGCTGTGCGGTCATCGCGCGACTCCTTCGGCGCTGGGGACGTGGCCGACGACGGCGGCCCGAGGGTGGGTGGTCACGGGGCGCCTCATACCGGGCTCGGCTTGGCGAGGAGCGCATTGATCCGCTCGACGAACCCGTTGAGGCCGTCGATCGGCGGGACCGTGCGCATGAACACGTTCTGCATGTGGTCGCCGAAGTACCGGTGGAAGTCCGACCCGGAGCCGGAGAACCAGGCCTCGGGGTCGTAGACGAGGTAGTCGGTGGCGTCGGCGTAGTGCGACTGGGGGACGAGGTCGTCGTACGCCGGGTCGTCGACCACGGGGCTGTAGGCCGGGATGTGGCCGGCGGCGGCCCAGTCGAGCGAGTTCTTGAGCACGTACGCCACGAACTCGTGCACGAGGCGACGCCGCTCAGGGTCCGGGTTCGTCTGGTGCGGCAGGACGAACGCGTGCGAGTCGGCGTACGCGGCGGGCGTTCCGAACACGTTGGGCACGAGGCTGATGTCGAACGGCACGCCCTGCGCCTTGTAGTTGCCGGTCTCCCAGACGCCGCCGTAGAACATCCCGGCCTTGCCGGTGATGAACTCGGAGATCGCTGTGCCGCCGTCGTGGCTGGCGTTGCCGATGTCGCCGTCGATGAGGGAGAGGATCCACTCGAGGGTGTCGACGGCGAGGCCCTCGTCGTACTGCATCGTCCCGCCGATCGGGAGCTCGACCGTGCCGCCCATCTGCGTGTAGTACGTCGAGAACATGCGCCACATGTTCGAGCCGTCGCCGAGGTAGCCGAACGCGAGGCCGTGGCCGCCGTCGCTGGCGTCGCCGAGGCGGGCGGCGAGATCGCGGAACTGCTCCGGCGTCGTCGCCTCCTCCAGCAGGCCGTCGGAGCCGAGCGCGCCGGCCGCCTCAGCGATCTCGGTGTTGTAGTACAGGACGAACGGGTGCGAGTCGAGACAGACGGCGGTCAGCTCGCCGTCGTGCAGGCTCTTGGCCCAGATCCGCTCCGGGAAGTCCTCCTCGCGGATGCCCAGCTCGGCGAAGAGGTCCATGTCCCAGGAGTCCAGCAGGCCACCGGGCGCGTACCCGGGAACCCGGGCGGCGTGCATGATCGCGACGTCGGGCGCGCGGCCACCGGCCGAGGCCATCGCGAGCTTCGTGTAGTACGGCGAGCCCCAGGCGAGCACGGTCTGGGTGAGGCTCGCGACGTCCTGCGAGCCGTTGAAGCCGTCGACGAGCGAGCCCATCGTCACGCCGTCGGGACCCGAGAGCAGGTGCCAGAAGCTGAGATTCTGCTGCGTGGCGCCCGAGGCGCTCGGCGTGCCGCACGCCGCCAGCGAGGCGAGTGCTCCCGCGCCGAGGAGCCCGGCGCCGCCGGTCAGCAGACGTCGTCGGGTGAGGGACGACGGCGTCGCGCGGCCTGCGCTCTCGGGTGCGGTTCCGTGGGGGTTCGGGCCTGCGGGCGCGACGCCCGCTCGCCCGGTCGGGGTGTTGCGTGGGGGCATGTGCTCCACTCCTTCGTGGTCGGGCTCGATCGCCCGGCTCGCGGTCGTGCGGCGCGTCCTGAGGTCCGCGGGTCGATCCGGCCCGGGTCAAGGGACGGGGTCGCGTTCCCTGGTCGTGGCACGCGTTCCGGCAAAGTACATCGATGTATCGGCGAGGGTCAACCCGGATGTGAACGGTCACAACCCGACGTGCCGCCGTCTCGGGTCACGAGGTGGCAATCCGCGTCTCTGACCGGCGCGATGTCCGCCGCCACGCGCCACGGCGCCGCTGCGGCGAACGGTGCGCCGACGCCGGTGGCGGCTGTTGCGGAGCGCCCTCAGAGGCGAGAACGCGTCGACTCGCGATCGACGATCCGGTGCGCGATGAAGTGGGTCCGTGGAGGCACGGTCGCCCCCGCCACCCGCTCGCCGAGGAACCGCACCGAGGTCGCCGCGAGGTCGTCGTAGTCGCCGGCCACGGTGGTCAGCGACGGCACGAGGCTCGCCGCCAGCGGGACGTCGTCGAACCCGACGAGGCTGACGTCGTCGGGCACGCGCAGCCCCGCGCGGGTCAGCGCCCGGAGCGCCCCGATCGCCATGGAGTCGGTGAAGGCGAACACGGCGTCGAACCGGACGTCGTCGGCCACCACCCGCTCGACGGCCGCCTCGGCCGCCTGCGGCGACCAGGCCGGCACGTGCACCTCGAGCCGCACGTCCTCGTCGAGGCCGGCGGCCGCGAGCGCGTCCCGGTACCCCTCGAGGCGCAGGTGCGCCGTCGCCGCCTCGGCGCGCGGAGCTGTGCCCAGCGCGAGGATCCGCCGGTGCCCGGAGGAGACGAGGAACGCCGTGACGTCAGCTGCCGCCGCGCGCGAGTCGACGCCGACGTGGTCGACGTGCTGGTCCTCGACCTCGCCGATGAGCACCACCGGCGGCAGGTCGGAGCCGAACCGCACGATGCTCCGCTCGAGCACGATCGGGTTGAGGATGAGGCCGTCGACGAGCCGGTCGCGCGCCCGCGCCACGAGCTCGTGCTCCCGGGACGGCTCCGCGCCCGTCTCCTCGACCTGGACACCCCATCCCGCCCGACGCGCCGCCTCGACCACGTGCTGCAGGGCCATCGCCGAGTACGGCGTCGACAGGTCGGGGAGCGCGAGCCCGATGATCCCCGACCGCCCGTTCCGCAGGCCACGCGCGGCGAGGTTCGGCACGAAGTCCAGCTCGACCATCGCCGCCTGGACGCGCTCCCGCGTCTGGGGGCGCACGCCCTCGAAGTCGTTGAGGACGTTCGAGACGGTCTTCGGCGAGACGCCGGCGAGCGCCGCCACCTCCTTCACGGTGGCTCGACGGGCGCCCTGCGGCCGCACGGTGGTCATGGGGATGGATCGTAGGCCCCGGGCGCGGGAGTGCGACGATGGTGGGCGTGCACGACGACGACGCGGTGGCGGCCCTGCGCCGTTGGGAGGCGTTCGGTGCCGTCTGGCGGGTGCTCGGACGCGGGCCCGACGGCGTCACCGTCGCGATGTGCCGATGCGACGACGGCGAGGAGATGGCGCGCTTCACGTCCGCCGACCCGGGGCTCGAGGAGTTCCTCGCCGGGCGCACGTCGAGCGCGGACTGAGCCCACGCCGATTCAGACTCGAGCGGTCGAGTCAGACCTTCCCGCGGGTCTGAGTCGACCCCTCGGGTCTGACTCGGCGCACGTGACCTAGGTCCCGGCGGCCGGTCCGCGCCATCACGTACGGTCGAAGCCGGACCCCGGGAGGCACGGATGGACCAGGAACGCGACGTCCCGCGGCTGGTGGGCGACACACGACGCGCGTGGACGCGCCCGCCGGACGCCGTCGGCGCCGTCTGGGCCCTGGACGTGCCGGACCGGGACCTCGACGCGAACGTCATCCGGATCCCACCTGGCGAGCGGATCGAGGAGTTCGCTGGCCCCGACCTCGACATCCTGTGGGTGGTGCTCGACGGCGAGGCGCACCTCACGTCCGGCACGACCGTCGTGGAGATGCTGCCCGGGGCCATCGTGTGGCTGCCGAGCGGTAGCCGGCGCGGCGTCGTGCCAGGACCGGACGGCGTCCGCTACCTGACGGTCCACCTGCGCAAGGAGCCGACCGTCCTGCGCCCCACGGTGCGACCCGTCGGCAGGCGGTGACGAGGAGTCGTCAGACCTCGGCGTAGATCTCGATGACGTTCTGCTCGGGGTCGGCGAAGAACACGGCGCGATGTCCGAACTCTGGGAAGCTCCTCACCGGTTCGAGCAGCTCGGCCCCACCCGCCACCAGCTGGGCGGCCGCGATGTCGACGTCGTTCGGTGGAACCCGGAACGCGAGCTGGACGGAGGCGCTGGCGGCCAGCGGCGCAGGACCGTCATAGGGCCGCCCTCGTCGCCGCAGCGCCAGCGTCGCCGACCCCACCCGGAGCTCGACGTAACGGCCGGGGACCTCGCGCTGGACGTCGAGCCCGAGCACGTCTGCGTAGAACGCTCGCATCATCGCCACGTCGTCGCAGAGGAGCATCGTGTAGTCGAGTGAGCGGAGCGCACCGAGGCCGCCGGGTGTATCCACGAACCGATCCTGGCAGAGCCGACGCCGCCGGGACCGGGTGCGCACGTTTCCTGCCTGCCGCTGTCGTATCCGCCCGATCCCGTTCGTGGAAAGGTTGACGTGGGCACGGGCCCGCACCTGACACAGGGAGCAGACATGACCCAGTACCTCATCTTCTTCAACCAGCAGTGGGTGGGTGAGCACAGCGCGGAGTGGTTCCGCTCGCGCGTGGAGCCCTCGGTGGCCGTCATCGAGGAGATCAAGGCCGCCGGCGCGTACGTCTTCGCTGGAGGGCTGGAGGAGGACCTCGACGAGGCCTTCAGCGCCGATGCCACCAGCGGCACGCTGGCGTTCACCGACGGCCCGTACGTCGAGACCAAGGAGTACCTCGGCGGGTTCACCATCGTGGACGTGCCCGACGAGGCGACTGCCAGGATGTGGGCCGGCAAGATCGCAGAGGGGTGCGGCTGGCCGATGGAGGTCCGCCGCTTCAAGCCGTACGGATCACCCGACTGACATGGCGACGGCGGCCGGGCGGGACCCGGCCGCCACCGCAGCGATCTTCCACGTCGCGCGCCGTCGCGGCGGATCCATCTGGTGGAGCCAGCGGGACTCGAACCCGCAACCCCCTGCTTGCAAAGCAGGTGCGCTACCAATTGCGCCATGGCCCCGTGCGGAGGCGGACCCCCGCGGGTGGTGCGTGCCGCCGTCGGGCACCGAACCTGTCGAACCGGACGACGGACGAGCGAACCGCCGTCGTCCCCGGCACCGACCGCGGAGGCTCAGCCCTCGAGCGGGTCCGTCACCTCGGCCCAGAGATCGCGCTCGGCGCGCTCCTCAGCGGCCTTGCGCCAGACGACGTACCCCACGGCCGCGATCGCGGCGAGCAGGAGCAGCTTCTTCATCCCGACCTCCCGGGTCAGACGGGTTGCGTGGGCCTAGCTGGACTCGAACCAGCGACCTCTTCCTTATCAGGGAAGCGCTCTAACCGACTGAGCTATAGGCCCGGGTGGGCGGCCCCACGCGCCGCACGAGAGTACCCCAGGAGAGGCGGCGCTCCCAAACCGGATCGGGCGGCTCCGGCCCCTCGATCGCGATCCTCCTGGGCTCGCTGGCGCTCGCTCCGGAGTCCTCCGCTCAGTCGTCCGTGAGCGTGAGGTGCAGGCCGCCCACGAGCGACGCCACGATGTTGTAGAGGAACGCTCCGAGGGTCGCGAGCGCGGTGATGATCGCGACGTCGGCGATGGCGATGATCGTGGCGGCGGAGATGACGTTCCGGAACTGCAGGTACTCGAGCAGGTCGCCGAACTGGTCCTGCGCACCGAGGTCGGTGACGAGGCTGTCCAGGTCGGAGAACACCTGCATCGAGTCGAGCACCTGCCACGACACGGCGGCGGCGACGACGATCCCGATGCCGATGGCCACGGAGAGCAGGAACGCGAGCTTCATCGTCGACCACGGGTCGACGCGCGACACCGACAGGCGGACGCGCCGCGGGCCGCCGCCCTTCGTGGTGCCGGGCTTCGTCACGGGCGGCCTCCCCGGTCGGGCAGACGACGGCGCGGAGGTCTCCGCCGCGGGTGGCACGGCGGCCGGTGCCTCGGTGGCGCGCACGCGGGTGGAGTCGGTGGTGGTCTGAGCTGACGGCGCGGCGGCGGGCGCCCGAGTGGCGGGAGCCTGGGTGGCGGGAGCCTGGGTGACGGGCGCCGGTGCGGCGCCGCGCGCCGTCGCCGACTGACGGACCGGCTTCCGGGCGGGGACCTGCCCGTTCTGGCTCGGGCGTTGCGCGGGCGGGTGCGCCGGCGGGTAGGACTGCGCCCGCGCGGCGTCGTTCCGGGACGTCTCGCTGCTCATGCCTGTCCTTCCTCGGCCTCGGGCGCGGCCTCAGGGGACGACGGTACGCCATCACCCTCCGCCGGGTCTGTGGTCGGGGCGCCTTCGGCCGATTCCTCCACAGGCTCCTCACCTGCGTCGGCGACCGCCCGCTCCTCGCCGAGGGCGATGGCGATGATGCGGTCGCCGGCGTCGGGCTTGGCGAACGTGACGCCCTGCGTGTTGCGGCCGGTGCGGGTGACCTCGTCGACGGCGGAGCGCACGATCTTCCCGCGCTCCATGATGACGAGCACCTCGTCGTCGGAGTCGACGACGAGCGCCCCCACGAGGTCGCCCCGCGCCTCCACGAGGTTCGCGACCTTGATCCCCAGGCCTCCGCGCCCCTGGACGCGGTACTCCCCGAGCGCCGTCCGCTTGGCGAAGCCGCCCTCGGTGACGACGAAGAGGTCGGCGTCGGTCTCCACCACGTCCATGGCGAGCAGCTCGTCGTCCGCGCGGAACTTCATGCCCGTCACGCCCGACGTCGCCCGCGCCATGGGGCGCAGCGCCTCGTCCGTCGCGGTGAACCGGATCGACTGGCCCTTGCGGGAGACGAGCAGCAGGTCGTCCTCCGCCCCCACGATCCGGGCCGAGACGACCTCGTCCACCGCACCGCCGTCGTCGGTCCGCAGGTTGATCGCGATGACGCCGCCGGTGCGGGACGAGTCGTACTCCGCCAGGCGCGTCTTCTTCACCAGCCCGCGCTTCGTGGCGAGCACGAGGTAGTCGGCCTGGTCGTAGTCGCGCAGCGCGAGCACCTGCGCGATCTTCTCGCCCGGCTGGAACGCGAGCAGGTTCGCGACGTGCTGGCCCTTCGCGTCGCGGCCGCCCTCGGGCAGCTCGTACCCCTTCGCCCGGTACACGCGCCCGAGGTTCGTGAAGAACAGCAGCCAGTGGTGCGTCGTCGTCACGAAGAAGTGGTCGACGACGTCGTCCTCCCGCAGCTGGGCGCCGCGCACGCCCTTGCCGCCACGGCGCTGCGCCCGGTAGTTGTCCGTCCGCGTGCGCTTCGCGTAGCCGCCCCGCGTGATCGTGACGACCACGTCCTCCTCGGGGATGAGGTCCTCGACGCTCATCTCCCCGTCGAACGGCAGGATCGTGGTGCGCCGCTCGTCGCCGTACCGCTCGACGATCGCGCCGAGCTCGCTGCGGACGATGCTCCGCTGCCGCTCCTCGCTCGCGAGGATGTCCTGGTAGTCGAGGATCCGGGCCTCGATGGCGGCGTGCTCGTCCATGATCCGCTGCTGCTCGAGGGCGGCGAGCCGGCGCAGCTGCATGTCGAGGATCGCCGTGGCCTGGACCTCGTCGATCTCGAGCAGCTCCATCAGGCCGGTGCGGGCCTCGTCCGACGACGGCGAGCGCCGGATCAGCGCGATGACCTCGTCGAGGGCGTTGAGCGCCTTGAGCAGGCCGCGCAGGATGTGGATCCGGCGCTCGTCCTCGGCGAGCAGGTACCGGGTGCGACGGACGATCACGTCGATCTGGTGCATCGTCCAGTGCCGGACGAACGCGTCGAGGCTCAGGGTGCGCGGGACGCCGTCGACGAGCGCGAGCATGTTCGCGCCGAACGTGTCCTGCAGCTGGGTGTGCTTGTACAGGTTGTTGAGGACGACCTTCGCGACGGCGTCCCGCTTCAGCACGATGACGAGGCGCTGCCCGGCGCGCCCCGACGTCTCGTCACGCAGGTCCGCGATCCCGGAGATGCGGCCCTCGCGCACCATCTCGCCGATCTTCGCCGCGAGCCGGTCCGGGTTCACCTGGTACGGGAGCTCCGTGACCACGAGGCACTGCCGCCCCTGGATCTCCTCGACCTCGACGACGGCGCGCATCGTGATCGACCCGCGGCCGGTGCGGTACGCGTCCTCGATGCCGCGGTGGCCCAGGATCTGGGCGCCGGTCGGGAAGTCCGGGCCCTTGATCCGCAGCAGCAGCGCGCCGAGGAGCTCCTCGTTCGTCGCGTCCGGGTGCTCGAGGAACCACTCGACGCCCTCGGCGACCTCGCGCAGGTTATGCGGGGGGATGTTCGTGGCCATGCCGACGGCGATGCCGGCGCTGCCGTTGACCAGCAGGTTCGGGAACCGCGCCGGCAGGATCAGCGGCTCCTGCGTGCGGCCGTCGTAGTTGTCGCCGAAGTCGACGGTGTCCTTGTCGATGTCCCGCACCATCTCCATGGCGAGCGGGGCCATCTTGCACTCGGTGTACCGCGGGGCGGCCGCCGAGTCGTCGCCGGGCGAGCCGAAGTTCCCCTGGCCCGCGACCAGCGGGTACCGCATCGACCACGGCTGCACGAGGCGGACCAGCGCGTCGTAGATCGCCGTGTCACCGTGCGGGTGGTAGTTGCCCATGACGTCGCCGACGACGCGCGCGCACTTGCTGAACGCGGAGTCCGGCCGGTAGCCGCCGTCGAACATCGCGTAGAGCACGCGGCGGTGCACGGGCTTGAGGCCGTCACGCACCTCGGGCAGCGCGCGGCCGACGATCACGCTCATCGCGTAGTCGAGGTAGCTGCGCTGCATCTCCAGCTGGAGGTCGACCTGCTCGACGCGGTCCCGCAGGGCGCTCGCCCCGGCTGCGGAGACGACGGCGTCGGTCGTCTCGGCGTCTCGTTCGTCGGGGGTCTCGGGGGGCTGGGTCACTGTCCTGCCTTCGGGTGGGGGTCGTGAGGGCCGCGCTCCGGGCGGAGCCGACGGCGCCCTGCCGCGGTGGGCGGCGCCGTCGTCGCCGGGCTAGATGTCGAGGAAGCGGACGTCGCGGGCGTTGCGCTGGATGAACGAGCGGCGGGACTCCACGTCCTCACCCATGAGGACGGCGAAGATCTCGTCGGCCATGGCCGCCTCGCCGATCGTCACCTGCTTGAGCGTGCGCGTGTCAGGGTCCATCGTGGTCTCCCAGAGCTCCCGGTAGTCCATCTCGCCGAGACCCTTGTACCGCTGGATCCCGCCGTCCTTCGGCAGGCGCCGGCCAGCGGCCCGCCCGGCCTCGAGCAGCGCGTCGCGCTCCCGGTCGGAATACACGTAGTCGTGCGGGCCGTTCGTCCACTTGAGCTTGTACAGCGGCGGCATCGCCAGGTAGACGTGCCCGTGCTCGACGAGCGGCCGCATGTACCGGAACAGCAGGGTGAGCAGCAGCGTGCAGATGTGCTGACCGTCGACGTCGGCATCCGCCATCAGCACGATCTTGTGGTACCTGAGCTTGCTGAGGTCGAAGTCCTCGCCGATGCCGGTCCCGAACGCCGTGATGAGCGCCTGGACCTCCTGGTTGCCCAGGGCCTTGTCCAGCCGCGCCTTCTCGACGTTGAGGATCTTCCCGCGGATCGGCAGGATCGCCTGCGTCTCCGGGTTGCGGCCCTGCACGGCCGAGCCGCCGGCGGAGTCACCCTCGACGATGAAGACCTCGGACACGCTCGCGTCGCGGCTCGAGCAGTCCTTGAGCTTGCCGGGCATCCCGACGCCCTCGAGCAGCCCCTTGCGCCGGGTCGCCTCGCGGGCCTTGCGGGCCGCCATCCGTGCCGCCGACGCCTGGATCGCCTTCCGGACGATCTCCCGCGCCTCGTTCGGGTGGGAGGCCAGCCAGTCGCCGAGCTGGTCGAAGACGACCTTCTGGGTGAACGTCCGCGCCTCGGTGTTCCCGAGCTTCGTCTTGGTCTGACCCTCGAACTGCGGTTCGCCGAGCTTGATGGACAGGACGGCGGTCAGTCCCTCGCGGACGTCCTCGCCCGTGAGGTTGTCGTCCTTCTCCTTGAGCAGGTTCTTCTCGCGCGCGTACCGGTTGACGAGCGTCGTCAGCGCCGCCCGGAACCCCTCCTCGTGCGTGCCTCCCTCGGACGTGTTGATCGTGTTCGCGTACGTGTGGACGCTCTCGCTGTAGGCGCTCGTCCACTGCATCGCGATCTCGAGCGAGATCGTGCGCTCGACGTCCTCCGCCTCGAAGTCGATGATCTCCGGGTGCACGAGGTCGGCGCGCTTCGCCGCGTTGATGTGGCGCACGTAGTCCACGAGACCGTCGTCGTAGCGGTAGGTCACGGTGCGCTCGTGGGACTCGTCGCGCAGCTGGACCGACGTCTCCTCGTCCGCGTGCTCGCCGGCGACCTCGTCACCGGTGCCGGACTCGCGGCGCTCGTCCGTCAGCGAGATCTCCAGGCCCTTGTTGAGGAACGCGTACTGCTGGAAGCGGCCACGCAGGGTCTCGAAGTCGAAGACGGTGGTCTCGAAGATGTCGCCGTTCGGCCAGAACGTCACGGTGGTGCCGGTGACGTCGGTGGCCTCGCCCCGCTCGAGCGGGGCGTCCGGGACGCCGTCGGTGTAGGACTGGCGCCACACGCTGCCCTGCACCCGGACCTCGACCTCGAGGCGGTGCGAGAGCGCGTTGACCACCGAGACGCCGACGCCGTGCAGCCCGCCGGAGACGGCGTACCCGCCGCCGCCGAACTTCCCGCCCGCGTGCAGCACCGTCAGCACGACCTCGACGGCCGGCTTGCCCTCGGACTCGACGATGTCGACCGGGATGCCGCGGCCGTCGTCGACGACCCGGACCCCGCCGTCCTCGGTGAGCGTGACGTCGATCCTCGTCGCGTACCCGGCCAGGGCCTCGTCCACGGAGTTGTCGACGACCTCGGAGACCAGGTGGTGGAGCCCGCGCTCGCCCGTGGAGCCGATGTACATGCCGGGGCGTTTGCGCACCGCCTCGAGACCCTCGAGGACGGTGATGTTGCTGGCGTCGTACCCGGATGCCGAACCGTTCGTGGTGTCGATCGTGTCCTCGACGGTCTCGTGCGTGTCTGCCACTCGGGTGCGCTCCTCGTGCTCCGGCCTGCACGGGCGGCCCGGGGACGTGCGCCCCCGTGCCGGCACGCGCCGACGTGGAGTCCCGCGCGCGTAGGCAGGCGCACGTCGAGCACGACGACGGTGGAGGATTGACCCTCGACCGCACGCCCTCATGCCCGGCGAGACACGCCGTTCTACGGCCTCGGGACTGGTCGCTCTATCCTACCCCTTCCGGGCTCGGAAACGGGTCTCTGGCGCCCGTTTGTGGACAACGGGTTCATTCATGGTGGGGCGGGGCGTTCCGCGCCGCGAGCGGGGCTCTCGCCCGGCCGCCCGACACCCGGGGGCGCTACCCGTAGGTGTCGCGCGGACCTCGCCCCGGAACGGAGCGCGGCCCCCGGCGCCACGACGGTCCGCCCGGCCCGAGCACCGTGATCTCCTCGACCACGCCTTCACCGACCTCGGCCGCGAGGCGGCGCTCGAGCTGCGGCAGGAGCAGCTTGAGCTGCGTGGCCCACGCCGTCGACGTGGTCCGGACGACCAACCGGCCGCCGTCGAACGTCTCCGGTGCGCAGTGGTCGGCGATCTGGTCACCGACGACCTCGCGCCAGCGGCCGACCACCGAGCCGACGGAGAGCGACGCCGTCCAGCCGCGCTCCGCGAGGACCCGTCCCAGCGTCGAGGCGACGAGCTCGGGGTCGCGGGCATCGCGGGACGTCGCACCCGGGAGGCTCGCCCCGCCACGCCTCGGCCGGGGCCGGGTCCCGGGACGGATGCCGCGCTCCTCGGCCGCCCGGCGCGCGCGGCCGAGAGCCGCCGCTGCCGCCTCCACGCCGTCGTCGGGAGCGGCGTCCTCTCCCTCACCGGACACGCAGGACCTCCCCGCCCATGACGTCCATCCTCGCGCCCTCGAGCTCCTCCGGCACGTCCTCCGCGACCGCGGCCGTGACCAGAACCTGCTCGGCGGACGCGACGATCGACGCGAGGCGGGTGCGACGTCGGGCGTCCAGCTCCGCGAACACGTCGTCGAGGACGAGGACCGGTTCACCGCCCCCGCCCGCCTCGCCGTCGTCGCGCAGCAGCGCGTACGAGGCGAGGCGCAAGGCCAGCGCATACGACCAGGACTCGCCGTGCGACGCGTATCCCTTCGCGGGCATGTCGGCGAGCGTGAGCACGAGGTCGTCGCGATGCGGTCCCACGAGGCTGACGCCGCGTTCGATCTCCCGCGTCCGCAGGCGCGCCATCGCCTCGAGCAGGCGCGCCTCGACGAGATCCGCGCGGGTGAGCTCGGTCTCGACGGACTCCACGACCTCCGTGGGGGCGTCGTCGGGCCGCGCCTCCTCGACGCTCGCGCGATAGGAGATCCGGGCCTCGCTCTGGGCCGCGCTCACCTGCTCGTACGTGGCGCCGACATGGGGCCGCAGGTCCTGGACGAGGCGCACCCGGGCCGCGACGAGCTCGGCGCCGGCCCGAGCCAGGTGACCGTCCCACACGTCGAGCGTGCGCAGCGCCGCCGGCTCACCGTCGCCGGACCTGCGCCGCGCCGGACCCGCCGACTTCAGCAGCGCGGTGCGCTGGCGCAGCACCCGCTCGTACTCCGACCGCACCCCGGCCAGCCGTGGGCTGAGCTGCACGAGCAGGTCGTCGAGGAACCGGCGGCGGCCGTCCGGATCTCCCTTGACCAGGGCGAGGTCCTCGGGGGCGAAGATCACCGAGCGGGCGATCCCTGCGGCCTCCCGCACTCGCGAGACCGGCGACCGGTCCACCCGGGCGCGGTTGGCGCGCCCGGCGACGATCTCGAGCTCGACCAACGTCGGGCGGGCACGCCTCACCACCTTCGCCCGGACCACGGCGCGCTCCGCGCCCCACCGCACCAGGGCGGCGTCGCCGGAGACGCGGTGGCTCGAGAACGTGCCCAGGTACCCGATGGCCTCGACGAGGTTCGTCTTGCCCTGGCCGTTCGGTCCGACGAACGCCGTGATGCCCGGCTCCAGGCCGATGACGAGGTCGGCGTAGGAGCGGAAGTCCGTGAGGGCGAGGTCGGAGACGTACACGTGCGGCGGATCAGCCGTCCGCGGCGGGCTTCGTGGCGTGCCCGCCGAACTGCTGCCGCAACGCCGCGACGGCCTTCATCGCCGGCGAGTCCTCCTGCCGGGACGCGAACCGGGCGAACAGGGCCGCGCTGATCACCGGCGCCGGGACGGCGTGCTCCACCGCCTCCTGCACCGTCCACCGGCCCTCGCCGGAGTCCGCCGTCCAGCCGGAGATCTGCTCCAGGTCCGGGTCCTGCTCCAGCGCGCGCACCATGAGCTCGAGGAGCCAGGACCGCACCACCGTGCCGCGCTGCCACGCCTTGAACACCCCGCCGACGTCGGCCACGAGGTCGTCCCGCGCCGCCAGGATCTCGTAGCCCTCGGCGTAGGACTGCATGAGGCCGTACTCGATGCCGTTGTGCACCATCTTCGCGTAGTGCCCCGCGCCCACCGGCCCCACGTGGACGAAGCCCTCGTCACGATCGCCCTCCGGGCGGAGCGCGTCGAAGACCGGCATCACCTCGGCGACGTCGTCCGGTGCTCCGCCGACCATGAGCCCGTACCCGTTCTCGCGGCCCCAGACACCACCGGAGACGCCGACGTCGAGGTAGCGGATGCCGTGACCCGCGAGGTCGTCGGCGTGCACCTTGTCCTCGCGGAAGTTGGAGTTGCCGCCGTCGATCACGAGGTCACCGGCGGCGAGGAGGCCTCGGAGGTCGCCGATCACCGCGTGCGTGATCTCGCCCGCCGGCACCATCACCCACACCACCCGCGGTGCTGGGAGCGCGGCCACCAGCTGCTCCAGGCTGGCGACGTCGGACACGCCCGGGTCCTGGTCGTAGCCCGTCACCTCGTGGCCGTGCTCGCGCAGGCGCTCCTGCATGTTCGCGCCCATCCGACCGATCCCGACGAGTCCGATGTGCATGCCGTCCTCCTGGTGGTCGGTGGGCACGTCGACGACGGCGCTCGCCGTCGACGGGCGTCAGCTCGCGAAACGGATGGGTTGGATCAGGTAGCGGAACACGTCCCGGTCGGCGTCGTCGTCCTCGAGCTTCGGCTGCCCGGTGAGCACGGCCGGCTTCGTGCCGTGCGTGAACGACAGGCGCGTGAACTCCGTCCCCACGACGCCGAGCCCGTCGAGCAGGTACCCGGGGTTGAACGCCGTCGTGATCGGCTCGCCGGTCAGCGTCGACTCGATGGCCTCGGACGCCTGCGCGTCGTCACCCTGGCCGGCCTCGAGCACGACCTGGCCCTCGCTGAAGGTCAGGCGGATCGGTGTGTTGCGCTCGGCGACGAGCGACACGCGCCGCGCCGCCTCGACGAGCTCGTTGGTGGACGCGACGGCGTGCGACGTCGTGGCCTCCGGGAACAGCCGCCGCACGGGCGGGTAGTCACCCTCGACCAGCAGCGACGTCGTCCGGCGGCCGCCGGCCTCGAACCCGACGAGATCCTTGCCGTCGCCGTTCGGCAGCGAGATGCTCACCGCGCCGGCGCTCGTGAGCGACTTCGCGACCTCGGAGAGGGTCCGTGCCCGCACGAGCGCCGTCGCCTCCAGGCCCGGGGACGCCGGGTTCCAGGAAAGTTCGCGCATCGCGAGCCGGTACCGGTCGGTTGCGAGGAGCGTGAGCTTGTCGCCCTCGATCTCCACGCGCACACCCGTGAGCAGCGGGAGCGTCTCGTCGCGGCTCGCGGCGATCGTCACCTGCGCCACGGCCTCGGCCAGCGTGCCGGCGTCGACGGTGCCGGACGCCGGCGGCATCGCCGGCAGCGACGGGTAGTCGTCGAGCGGCATCGTCAGCAACGTGAACCGGCTGGACCCGCACGTCAGCACGACCCGCGTGCCGTCCAGCTCGACGTCCACCGGCTTGCCGGGCAGCGCCCGCGAGATCTCGGCGAGGAGCCGGCCGGAGACGAGCACCGTGCCGGCGTCGGGGACGTCCGCCGCGATCTCCGACAGCGCGGAGACCTCGTAGTCGAAGCTCGACAAGCGGAGCGCGCCCTGCGGATCTGCCTCGATCCGCACGCCGGCGAGCACCGGGATGGAGGGCCGGGTGGGCAACGTCCGGGCGGTCCACGTCACCGCGTCGGCCAGGACGTCTCGGTCAACCCTGAACTTCACGATCTGTGGCCCTCTCTGCTCACGCGACGGCGGTTGCGCACCCTGACGAGCTCGTCACGGTGGCAGCGGGCCAACCCTACGCGAGGCAGGCGACGTCCTGCCCCGCGAGAGGCGCGTGAGATTCGAGGAGTCGGACCGGCCGGCACTGGTCGGTATCCACATCATCATCTCGAGGAAGGACTCGTCGTTGTTGTCGGCAGTGTGGATCGTGTGGATGACCGACGACGGCGCAGGTCGCGCCGCGTTTCGACGTGTGGACGAGCTGTGAGGTCACCTGCGCGTCGACGCCGGGTGTGCGTGGATCGTCATCTGTGGTTCGCCGGCCGTCCACCGGAACAGGTGCGGCCGTCCACGAGCGGACGTGAGGTTTCCACGGTGATCCACAGGGTTGTGCACACCTGTGAAGACTTCAACCCTCAACGAGACGCTGAAGGTTGAGGTGGGCGCGCCGGATGGCGCGTGTCGCCGCTGTGGGTGCGGCAGGGCGGACCGTCGGCGGACACAGGAGACGCGGACGACGTCGTCCGCCACGACGGCGATCAGGCGCGGTTCTGCTGCTTGATGCGGTTCGTGAGCTCGGTGACCTGGTTGAACGTCGAGCGCTGCTTCGCCATGAGCTCGCGGATCTTCCGGTTCGCGTGCATGACCGTGGTGTGGTCGCGGCCGCCGAAGATCTGCCCGATCTTCGGGAGCGAGAGGTCCGTGAGCTCGCGGCACAGGTACATGGCGATCTGGCGGGCGTTGACGAGCACGCGGGTGCGGTCGGCGCTGCACAGCGCGTCGATCGAGACCCCGAAGTAGTTCGCCGTCTGCGCCATGATGACGGCCGGCGTGATCTCGGTCGTGTCGTCGTCGGTGATGAGGTCCTTCAGCACCATCTCGGCGAGCGCGAGATCGACCTGTTGCTCGTTGAGGTTCGCGAACGCCGTCACGCGGATGAGCGCGCCCTCGAGCTCGCGGATGTTCGTCGAGATGCGGGACGCGATGTACTCGAGCACGTCGTCGGGGGCGGAGAGTCGCTCGCTGCCGGCCTTCTTGCGCAGGATCGCGATCCGCGTCTCGAGGTCGGGCGGCTGGATGTCGGTGATGAGGCCCCACTCGAACCTCGAGCGCATGCGGTCGGCGAAGCCCTCGAGGTACTTCGGTGCGACATCGGACGTGATGACGACCTGCTTGTTCGCGTTGTGCAGGGTGTTGAACGTGTGGAAGAACTCCTCCATCGTCTGTTCCTTGCCCTGCAGGAACTGGATGTCGTCGACCAGGAGGACCTCGACGCTGCGGTACCGGCGCTGGAACGCCTCGGCCTTGTCGTCGCGGATCGAGTTGATGAAGTCGTTGGTGAACTCCTCCGAGTTCACGTAGCGGACGGCGATCCCCGGGTAGAGGCGCTGCGCGTAGTGGCCGATCGCGTGCAGGAGGTGCGTCTTGCCGAGGCCGGAGTCCCCGTAGATGAACAGCGGGTTGTAGGCCTTCGCCGGGGCCTCGGCGACGGCGGTCGCGGCGGCATGCGCGAACCGGTTGCTCGAGCCGATGACGAACGTGTCGAACGTGTAGGTGGCGTTGAGCCGGGCGCCGTCCGATCCGGCGGTGCGGGCCTGCGACGCCAGCGCGTCGGCGCGTTGCTGCGCGCGGGCGGAGCGCTCGATCGGCTCCGGAGCGGCGGCCTCGGCGTCGCGCATCTCCTCGGCGCTCGACTCGGCCGGGACGGCGTCCTGCAGGCTCGGATCGACGGTCACGGCGAAGCGGAGCGTGCGGCCGAACGACGCCGCGAGCGCCCGCATGATCTGTTCGCGTGCCCGGGTCTCGAGGAACTCCTTCGCGAAATCGCTCGGCACGGCGAGGAGAAGCGTCTCGTCGATGAGCCCCAGAGGCCGGGTCAGCCGGACGAACGCCAGCTGCGGCGCGCCGAGCGAGCCGGACTCTCCGAGCACGGTGACCGTACGGGCCCAGTTGCCCTCGAGGGAGTCCTCACCAGGGACGTCGCCGTTGGAGGAGTCGGCCGCCGCCACTGTCTCAGCCCTCGATCCGGAGCTTGTCCACACCGTTGTCCACAGACTGTGCGCACAACGCGACCTGCCCGTAACACAGAGGCACGACACGCGCCACCGGACCAGACCCGAGGAGGGGCGTAGCGCCGTCGAGCGGCCCGCCCATGAGAGGGGGCTGTCCGGTCATGTACACATCCCTGCGGGTCGAACTCGAGTGGTTCCGGTGGTCTTCCGAGCACCGTAGGAGACAGCGAGCGATCTCGCCCGTCGTGCCGCGGCGTTCCCACGGCGACCGCCGTCAGGTGAACGGGATGCCGGCGTCGGGGGCCTCGGAACCAGCGA